>CAZBFP010000001.1:0-359695 GCA_964491265.1 uncultured Leptospirales bacterium
GAATAGATCTTCACACAGATAGTTTTAAAGCAGCAATTTTAAGTGAAAATTCAGATGAATTGACAAGCTCAGTACACCGCCCGGAGGGGGACTTGGTTTAAGTTGAATAACAAACAATTCTAAAATAAAAGCGTTTATGAAGTTAAGATATATTTCCAAACTTCTTTTTTAAGTCCCCCTGTACTTGTTAGTAATATAACATATTAAAAGCCTTTTGGCCGTAATATAGGGGGATTTAGGGGGCTTTTAAGAAGTGGGTAGTAGTGTGCTGGCAGACAGGGGGAAAAGGATTAAATTTTCCCCCGACTTTCCGGAAAGAGTTACAGGTGTTATATTTAAAACCTGAATAGTAATTGAAATTTTCAAGAGATTGATTATCATTGCATTAGTCGGGCCTTAAATTTTTTTAACCGGGAGAGGCATATTATGGAGAACCAAGAAAAATTCAGAGAGCATATAATAGGCGGATACACATTCAAAGGGGACTCCATAATATTAGGCACAGCAATCCTGGATAATGAAGCATTACCGGAGACCCATGTCAAAATACCGCTGCGAACACTGAACAGGCATGGGCTTATTGCAGGGGCTACAGGGACAGGGAAAACCAAGACTGTTCAGCTCTTTGCTGAATCCCTTTCTGACAAAAGTATTCCGGTCTTACTAATGGATATTAAGGGTGACCTGAGCGGAATAGCAGCACCCGGTGAAACAGGCTCTAAAGTAAAGGAGAGGCATGATAAAATCGGCATCCCCCATAACCCGGCAGGATATCCGGTTGAATTTCTTACCCTTTCAGATGAAAAGGGGGCCAGGCTCAGGGCAACAACTTCGGAATTCGGCCCTGTTCTCCTTTCGAAAATCCTTGAACTCAATGAAGCCCAGTCCGGGGTAATTTCACTTATATTCAAATACTGCGATGACAACAGCCTCCCCCTCCTTGACCTGAAAGATTTAAAGAAGACAATCCAGTATATAACAAATGAAGGTAAAGCAGAGATAGAGAAAGAGTACGGGCGTGTTTCAACCGCCTCAACAGGGACAATCCTAAGAAGGATAATCGAGCTTGAACAGCAGGGTGCTGACAGATTTTTCGGTGAGGAATCCTTTGATGTGAATGATCTTATCCGCATAGATGAAAACGGGAGAGGGATTATATCTGTAATTAGACTCACTGATATTCAGGACAAGCCGAAGCTCTTTTCTACTTTTATGCTCTGCCTCCTTGCAGAGATTTATCAGACATTCCCTGAAAGGGGTGACAGTGACCAGCCTGAACTTATTATTGTAATAGACGAGGCACACCTGATTTTTAAGGAGTCATCAAAGGCCCTGCTTAACCAGATAGAAACAATTATTAAGCTTATACGCTCAAAAGGTGTTGGCGTATATTTCTGCACACAGAACCCCTCAGATGTTCCGGCAAGTGTGCTTGGACAGCTGGGACTTAAGATTCAGCACGCACTCAGGGCTTTTACAGCAGTTGACAGAAAGATGATTAAACTGACAGCGCAGAACTACCCCCTGTCAGATTACTACAAAACAGAGGAACTCCTCACATCCCTGGGTATCGGCGAGGCAGCAGTAACTGTTCTCAATGAAAAGGGGAATCCCACACCCCTTGCTGCAGTGCTTCTCTGCGCCCCTGCATCAAGGATGGATATACTCTCTGATGATGAAATCAATGCTGTTATAAAAAAATCAAAGATCGCAGGTAAGTACAACAGGGAGATAGACAGGGAAAGCGCATACGAAATCCTTACAGGACAGATTGAATCTCTCAGTAAAGCAGCCGCTGCTGAATCTGTTATTGAAAAAAGCGCTGCAAAACCCGCAGGAAGAGCAAGGAAAGAAAAAAGCACTGCAGAAAAAGTTCTGGGGAGTACTGTTGCAAGGCAGGTGGGGAGAACTGTGGCACGTG
The DNA here is from genome assembly GCA_964491265.1 of uncultured Leptospirales bacterium. Lineage (GTDB taxonomy): Bacteria > Spirochaetota > UBA4802 > UBA4802 > UBA5550 > JBBAGC01. The sequence continues at coordinate 1,922 of CAZBFP010000001.1, forward strand.
AAATCACACGGGGACTCCTTGGAGTTCTGGGTCTTAAGAAATAGTTTCTCTTTTAATCTATACTGATATTTAATATTACTTTATTCGTAACTACTCAGCTGTTTTGCCACAGAGTCACAAAGACAGGTCGGTATTGATGTGTAATTTGATTGAAAGTTTGAATGAAATTACAGAAAAGATTATAGGTTGTGCGATTAAGGTTCATAGAAATTTAGGACCTGGACTATTAGAATCAATATATGAAAACGCGTTATGTTTTGAATTAAACCAGATCAATGTCAAATATGAGAAACAATTAAAGATACCAATAGTATACAAAGGATTGAGTTTGGGAGAATACCGGCTTGATATTCTTGTTGAAAATGAAATCATTGTCGAGATCAAAGCGGTCAATAGGTATGACCCGGTTTTTGAAGCTCAGATGTTAACTTATCTCAAAGTAACGGGTAAAAAATTGGGATTGCTGATGAATTTTAACGTCCCGGTTTTGAAAAACGGGATAAAAAGAATCATTCTCTGAGTCTCTGAGTCTCTGTGCCTCTGTGGCATAATTTAACAGGTAACCAGTTTCATAAATAGCTGAGTAGTTACTTTTATTCAATCATCAAAAGGATCAAGAAGAGGGATATTTAATCATAAAAATTCCGATCTGCGGTTTTCTCTGCGGGGCGTTTCGAAAACATAAGACTCCTCAGAACATATTGAACTGAACTCACTAAACATTGCTCCCAGAGTCTCCCTTGATTTCTCTTCTTTAAGAAGCCTGTACTCCTCATACTCTTCGCTGCTTACGACTGCCGCAACCATCCTCTCCCGGTTATATATGAGCTGAGGTTCACTTTCCGACATGCGGATAAGTTTTGAAAAGTTAATTTTAGCCCCTGCTATTTTCCATTTCATTTTAAGCCTCAATATGACTATATTTATATACCAATATAGTCACATATAAAGGTTATGACAAGAAAATAATAGTGCAACAAAGAGGAACATTTATAAAAAATTAAAGCCTTCAGGTCAATAATAAACATAATTCCAATTGACGGCGATATAATTGATCTTGCCTTGAATTCAAATATAAAAGACTTTGAAGATTCCATCCAGTACTTTGCTTCAGTAAAGGAAGGCATTGATATAATAGTAACCAGAAATATAAAAGATTATCCGAAAGGGACTATCCCCATAATGACACCCGCTGAATTTCTAAAGACTGTTGATACCTGTCATTCTGACTTCAAATAGAAAAATGGAAAAAGCTTATCCCGGATTTCAGAGATAGATAAGAGAGTACTTCTTTGCATTTCCCCCTGTCTACCAAAGGGGCGCCCGAGCTAAGCGACAAAGTACTCCCGGCTGATCCACTGTGCCCTCACCCCCGGCCCCTCTCCCATGAATGAACTTCAATGTGAATCCATGTATTGATATCTGGGAGAGGGGTGACCACATAATATAGCAAAAACACTTGACTTTTATCGTATATTTGCGATATAGGATAAATATGGCCACAAATAAAAAAAATATTTTTGCTGAAGATGATGTTCTTCTTGCCGAATTTGCCAGGGTTCTGTCACACCCTGCCAGAATCGCCATACTCCGCCACCTGGCGGAAAAGAATACCTGCATCTGCGGTGAAATAGTTGATATACTCCCTCTGGCTCAATCCACAGTATCTCAGCATTTAAAGGAACTGAAAAATGCCGGACTAATAGCAGGTGAAATCGACGGGCCAAGGTCCTGCTACTGCATCAATAAAGAAAAATACAATGAGATGATAAGACTGATCAATAATTTAAATACCGATATTATAAATCATACAAAAGGGTGCTGCTGATGAAATTTGAACCTGTAAAGAGCAATAATCGGGGCTTCCCCCTCCCCATGGCCTTGAATAGCGCAACAGGCTGCTGCCCTGCTCCCCCGCCTGCAGGTGCGAGTGCAGAAGATATATCTGAAGAGTTTAAAAACTTTTCATGGTTCACCGGTGTTAAAGAAACACCTGCTGGGCCTGTACCAGGAGTTTCTACAGAGATTACTTTCAAAGAGAAGATGCGCCAGATTAAATCAAGAATTTCATCCTTTAGAATGCATTTTACTGTTAAACCTGGACTATACGCTGCAGGGAATCCCGGTTCAGCATCTGACATATTTGTAACAGCAAACTACGGACTAAGCTTTGATCATCTCCGGAAAGCCCTTAAAGGGATTGATGCCTGGATTCTGGTTCTCGATACAGCAGGTATCAATGTATGGTGCGCTGCTGGCAAAGGGACATTCGGCACAGAGGAACTTATAAAGAGAATCAAAGAATCGGATATAGAGAAATGTGTAGACCAGAAAAGAATTATTCTCCCCCAGCTTGGAGCGCCGGGTATCAACTCAGGTGAGGTTAAAAGAAGAACAGGTTTTACTGTAAAATTCGGGCCTGTCAGGGCTGATGATATCAGGGAATATATTGATAATGGTTACAGCGGAACCCCTGAAATGAGGAGAGTGAAATTCACATTTAAAGACAGGGGAGTTCTTGTCCCAATGGAAATCAATATGGCAAAGAAGGGGTTCCTATATTTTGCCGCAGGTTCCCTCCTATATTCATCCCTTACCCCGGAAGGCTTTTTATTCAGAGAATTGACAACAACAGGCGCACCGCTCATCTATGCAGGGGTAAGCTCTCTATTAGCAGGAGCAGTAATAACACCGCTATTTCTACCTTATATACCCTTCCGTTCCTTTATACTGAAAGGGGGTATTACAGGGGCTGCGCTAATCGCTGCTTTAAATTATTTTACCAATATATTTAAAGCGGGAAATTTCTACTTCACCTATGCTGCTTCAATTCTGATTATACTTTTATCATCATATATTGCTCTTCAGTTTACAGGGGCAACAACCTATACAAGCCTCTCAGGAGTTCAAAAAGAGATTAAATACTCCATTCCGTTTTACGGGGCCGGCTTACTTATTACAGCCATACTTTTAATATTATCAAAAGCTTCAGAGTGGGGTTACCTGTGAAATACTTTAAAGATTCAGATACATTCAGTTTTAATGCTGAGAAATGCACAGGCTGCGGCAGGTGTGTTGAGGTCTGCCCTCATGAGGTTTTCATTATGGAAAACCGAAAAGCAGTACCTGTAAATTCTGCAAGATGCATGGAGTGCGGCGCATGCGCAAAGAACTGCGATTTCGATGCAATCTATGTAAAGTCAGGCGTGGGATGCGCAGCAGCAGTTATAAACGGACTCATCAGAGGCACAGAGCCGAACTGCGACTGCAGCGGGCCTTCAGGAGGCTGCTGCTGAATTAACAGAAAACAAGTATCCTACACGGTTCATCACCGGAACCTGAAGCCCATAGAGGATAATCACTTTATCAACTATCAGAAGCAGCGTAAGACCCTGCTGATACTCCTCCATATCCTTCTTTTTCAGCCTCAGCGAATCTTTTATTAAATTGATTCATACTAAAACCCCCACAAACTGTTATTACTAGTGCCCTTGAAATTAGACTACAAAGAAATAAAAAATGATTATTACACAACAACAAATAATAATGATATACTACATACTTATTTTAATTTTCACTCACCAAACAGCGCAGCAATAATCGAAATATTATCAGATGACCCTTTATCCAGGGAATACAAGAGAAGCTTTTTACACATAGCCGGTAAATCATCGACATTATCAGCAACAATTGATTCAAATTCATCGTAATTTGCCTCAAGATCTATATCAGTCAATCCATCACTGCAGATCAGCATCAGATCACCAGCTTTTACCTGCCCGCTTAAATCATAGATATCAATTATAATATCATCCTTTCCGCCGCCGATACTGCTGACTATAATATTCTTTGCCGCTTCAATATTTGCCTGTTCTTTCAAAGAATGATCCCTGGTTTTTTGCTGAAGATATCCGTTTCTCAAAATGTAAACACGCGAGTCACCCACATTATAAAGTAAAAACTTTTCAAGGTTAAATATTGACCCCACAAGTGTGGTCCCCATACCTTTGTTTCCTGCAGATTCACCGTAGAGATTTACCTCTGCATGTATACGCCCGATAACTTCTTTCAGCTTGTCACCATTATTGAGAAGCTCACTGCCTTTATCAATAAATGTATCTTTCAGCTTTTCCAGGGTTATGCGGCTTGCCACCTCTCCAGCCTCATGCCCCCCCATGCCGTCAGCCACAGCCAGCCACATTGCCTCAGCAGTTAATTCTTTATCAGCAACTTCAGTCATTTCAAAATGGTCTTCATAATTTACAATAATTTCATTTAATAAGATTGAATCCTCATTAGCCTGCCTCACCGAACCCTTATCTGTTAAACCGGAATATTTAATTTTCATTTACTGTAAACTCCTGATCTGCAAGTATGATTTTATCCCCGTTTTTAATCTGCACGCTTTTAAGCGGCTCAATGACCTGCCCATTAAGCCTGGTTTTGTTAGTTGAATCCTGATCTGCAATAAGCCATTTACCTTCAGCTAAAGTTACAACAGCGTGTTTGCCGGATATAAATTTAAACCCTTCTAAAAAAGCCGCATGAGGCCCAACGCTTTTACCGAGCTGATCACCGCTGCTCATTTTAAGAACTGTACCCCCTGAGTGTATTAAACTGAGACTGCCTGTAGTCTGAAAGTCATTCAGGTCCATCCTGGTAGTTGCTCTCTGGTCTTTATTCTGAGAGGGCGCAGATTGCTGAGGGGGTGCCTGTTGAGGTCCAGTCGAAGGCGGATCAAGTGCATCTGTATTGCTTTTACCCACAGGCTCCATGCGCTGACCATCTATAGGGCAAAATTTAACCCCTCCCAGAGTACCGCATTTGGGGCATTTCAGAATTTGCGTTCCACACTGATCGCAATATTTAGAATCATCCTCTATTTCATTCCTGCATGTTTTTACAGGGCATATCATATCAGATCCTCCGCTTCAAATGTGTTAAGAGCTGGATCATCCTGCTCAATGTTCATAATCCCGGCTATTCTGCTGGACTGCTGCTGCAGTGTTGATTCAAAGAGATTTCTCACAGTTCTGCCGTTAGCGAAATTCTTATCACGGTTGTTATAAATATCATTAAGGCGCTGTTTAAGCTTTTCTGAAAAATTATCGGCCATACTCATTTTCCGTGACTTAACCATGCTCGCGAAAATTGCATAGAGTTCATCAGGTTTATAGTCTTCAAAATCTATCTTTCTCGGGAATCGGGAAGTGAGGCCGGGATTGCTTTCGAGAAATCTGTTCATGTCATTAATATAGCCTGCGGCTATAACAATAAATCTCCCCCTGTCATCCTCCATCCGTTTAAGAAGGGTATCAACAGCTTCCTTACCGAAATCGTTCCCCCCCTGAGCAGGGACGAGAGCGTAAGCTTCGTCTATAAAGAGTACACCGCCCATTGACTCGTTTATTGCTGTTGTTGTCTTTTGAGCAGTCTCACCTACATACTGCCCCACAAGTCCGCCCCGGTCTTTTTCAACGAGATGCCCCTTTGAAAGAAGACCCATCTCTTTAAAAATGTTTGATATTATTCTACCCACTGTTGTTTTACCGGTACCGGGGTTACCGGTAAAGATATAATGCAGTGTCATATTCGCTGCAGAAAGCTCCCCTTTGTTTCTCAGCTTTTCCGCCTTAAGATAATTTATAAGCTGGCTTACCTCTTTTTTGACAGCTGAGAGACCGATAAGACTGTTAAGCTGATCAAGGGCTTTTTCAAGTGAACCTTCATCTTTTTTAAGCGCAGGGAAATCTTCAGCTTCAATTATTGAATATAATGAGTTATCAATTTCTGTCTGTTCCGCTATAAGACGCGACAGTCTCATTGACTGATTCTGCAATATCTGCTCAAAGAGATTACGGATATCTCTTCCATTTCCAAAGTTTTCACCTCTGTTTTCATACATATATTTACAGTGCTGTTTTAAAGACTCAGCTGCATTATCAGAAAGTTTATAACCTTTACCCCCGGCGGTTAAATGGAATATCTTTTCCAGTTCATCCGGCTTGTAGTCTTCAAAATGAAATTTTTTGGTAAACCTGCTGGGGAGCCCGGGATTTGATTTAAGAAATCTTTCCATCTCTTTCTGATAACCGGCTGCCATAACAATATATTTCCCTTTATCATCCTCCATGCTTTTCATGAGTGTATCTATAGCTTCCTGGCTGAAACTGTCAGTCTGCCCCTCCGGAGTAAGGGTATAGGCTTCATCAATAAAAAGGACACCACCTATAGCCCTGTCGATTACAGACTTTACTTTTTTAGGTGTTGAACCTACATACTGACCCACCAGACCTGCCTTATCAACTTCAATAATATGATCTGATGGAAGGATGCCGATACTTTTAAAAAGTCCGGCAATAATGCGGGCAACGGTTGTTTTTCCTGTACCGGGGTTGCCGGTAAATACCATGTGAGGAGCAATGCTTGTTTTTTTACCCTCAATCTCTTCACGTTTACGCTGTATATTAACAAAGGAGATAAGATCCCGGACCTCTTTCTTTATATTCTCCATACCCACAAGCTTATCAAGACTGGCCATTATCTCTTCCATTGAAGCAGTCTTTTGTAGTTCATAGCGGATATCGTCTGGAGTTATTAAATTCAGGGCTTCCGGCACTCTTTCTTCTGCTGTTAGATTAGAAAGCCGTGCTGCAAGATCCTGGGTAGTAGCTTCAAAAAGATTTCTAACTGTTCTGCCGTTGGCGAACCGTTTGTCACGTTTTTCAAAAATTTCTTTTAAAACATTTTTTAGTTTCTCTGATGCTTCCTCAGAGACATTATAGCCCGAGCCTTCAGCCATAATCATAAATATTCTGTATAATTCTTCAGGTTTATAATCTTCAAGATGAAAGAAATGAGTAAATCTGCTTTTAAGACCGGGGTTGGCAGAGATAAACCTCTGCATCTCCTCCTCGTAACCGGCTGCAATTACCACAAATTTACCCCTGTCATCCTCCATTCTCTTCATAAGGGCTTCAATTGCTTCCTGACCGAAAGTATCTTTAGCGCCATCTTCACCGGCAAGGGTATATGCCTCATCCACAAGAAGCACACCGCCCATAGCGTCATCACAGTACTTATTCACATTAGGAGCGGTCTGCCCTACGTACTGAGCCACAAGTTTGCTTCTGTCAGTTTCAATAAGATGACCGCCGGGGAGAAGCCCTATTGACCTGAAGAGTTCACCAAGAATACGCGCCACGGTTGTTTTACCTGTACCGGGATTTCCGGTAAAAACGATATGAACACCTATTTTTGCACCCTTCATACCCGCCTTAAGCTGCTCCTGCTGAATATTGATTGCCTGAGCCAGTTTTTTTATCTCTTTTTTTACTTCATCAAGACCAACCAGATTTTCCATTGAAGATATAATCTCATCTGGAGTTTTTCGCTTCACTCCCTCATCCGGAATGTCTGGTGATATAATCAGGGCAAGGTCATCATTAGAGAGCTGACCAGCTTCAGCAAGTCTGTTGCTTTGAAGATTCATTATTTCAGGTATTATTTTACGTTCAACCAGCCAGCCGTTTTTAAACTCGCTTTCCCCCGAATAAACCACTGTCCGGACATAATCTCTTAATCTTTCCGCAGCCTCTTCATCCACCTTATAGCTGTATACTCCAAGTTTAAGCAGGGTTATCTGGGATATCTCTTCAGCTGAATAATCGGTAAAATCAAAAAACACACCTATACGCTGTTTTTCCTCCCTGTTCTTATCAAAATATTCATCTAAAGGCTCTTTTATTCCAGCCATAATAACAATAATATCATCCCCCGCAGTTGCAAGGGTTCTGATTATAGTTGAGATAGCCGGAGTTATTTTATGTATTTCATCAAAAAACAGAATTCCGCCCCGTGCTTTATCAATCCACTTTTTCACAGCACCTTGCAGATTCTGCCCCTCACGGTTCATCATTTCATAATCGATTTCAAGAAGTGTACCATTAGAAAGGGCGCCGATCTTTTTAAACTCCTGGGCAAAATAACGGGCTACCAGTGTTTTGCCTGTTCCTGTCCGCCCCATAAAAACGGAATGAAGATAGAGAGGATTAACCGGCATCCCTTTACTTTTGCGCTCATTATATATTTTAACCCTGTTTACTATCTGGGTTATATTCTTTTTAACATGCTCAAGACCAACTATACCGGTAAGATTTATTTCAGTGTTAGAATGTGAATCAGAGCCCGAGGCCGCCTGAACAGGTTTGCCGCACTCTTTACAGAATTTAGCAATTAAGCGGTTCTGCCTGCCGCAGCTGCCGCATATAATCTTTTGCTTATTATCCTGCTGCTGTTGATGCTGCTTATTCTGTGTTTGTGTATCCATATTAATCCCTGTTATTGTTTTATGAAAAACTGTTGTGTTCTTTCTTGACTAGAATCAATAAAATAACCATTTATTGTATCGCCTGCTTCATTAACAGTACCGCAGAAACAAAAATGACCGCTATTACCTCTAAGCTGGCGTATGTGAGTGGATTGGATGCTAAATGATCTTGAATTCCATGAGCCTGACAGATAATAAACACACTCTCTGTTAGCGATCTGCCAATGGCTATTCCCGGAAACAACTTCCCCATTTAATGTAATTTTCATTATTTCTACCCACTGAGAGGTTGAAATCCACACCCCTTCAAATCTTCTATTGTATCTTTCCTGCTCTTCCCTTACCCGTATCTCCTCATCTACTCTTTCTTTTTCAGCACTAACATAGCCGCGAAGTCTTTCAACCGACTTTTTTAACTGTTTCATCTCTTCAGGGTCGATAGTTTTTATCTTCTTTAAGCCGGATGAATAAAACTCTTCTATTATCTTCTCCCTCTCATTAAAGTACTCTCTCTCTCGAAGAAGGATAATCCGCTGGCGTTTTTTCTCCTGCTCTTTCTGCATAGCAGGGGTAAGTGATACATTCAGCTCATTTATTATTAAAACTGCGTCTGTTTCTGACATCTCATGTATTTCTATCTTTTCTGTATCTATGCTCATGAAATTCCGGGCAGTTTCACTTAAAGGTTCACCGCACTCTGCACAGAAATCAGTATATTGAATAATGTTACACCTTGAACAAGTATAACCGTCAGAGTTTGCACCACAAAATTCACAGTAAATCCCTGTAATAATTTCAGCGCAAACAGGGCACTCTCTTGTTTTATTTTCAAGATTAGAACCGCAATCACCGCAAAAACGGGTTTCCGGTTCATTCATGTATCCGCATTGAGCACACTTGAGCTGGTCAGATTGTTTCTGCTGCTGTTGATGTTGTTCTAACTGTTGTTCCTGTTGTGTTTGTTTATCCTGCATGTTTTTACCTTCGATATTCATTATACTTTTCAAATATCGCTTTTATATCATTTCTTAGCCTCTTTTTCAGCTCTGTATTATTTTTAAATAAAATTGCCTTTCTATTTCTTATATCAAAGGGGAGATTGTTACCCTTTGGAGCGATAATTATAATTTTTTTCTTCAAAGCATCAGCAACGCCTAACTCATAATATACATTCGCATTAATTTCTGAAAGATCACAAATGAATAAACCACACTCCAGTATATTTTTTTCAATTTCATGAGGTATATCTACAGATTCTCCAATATGCATATCCATTCTAAAATATTCTATAGAGTTATATGTATTTTTTAGCTCATTGCAAACTTCTATAATAGCAGAGAAATGATCTTCATACTTTTCGTCAAAAGGCATAGCTATAAATATTTTATAGGGATATTTATACTGTATACTTCTTGGGTTATTGAAATAAAATATGGCTTCACCGGTTATTGAGTTAAAATTTAATTTTTCACACAATTTTAAACCTTCAATATAAAAATATTGATTATAATTTAAAATTGAATCTTTGATAATTTGCTCGCTCTCTTTAACTGGTTTAAATTCACCCTTAACCATGGTTTTCAATAAACCAGATATAATGTTGAAAGTACCCACCAATTTATATTTTTTAAGGTCTTCACTTGAAAAGCCAACCACTTCAGGGAGCTCTGGCCCAATATAATAAACTTGATATTTCTGTTTTTCCATAATAATTATACCTCCTTATTTTTCCTAGGACTCTTTAAAATTGGGAAAAAAATAAAAGCTGGTACACACAAAAGGGAGATTTTAAAAATTATTAAGGTTTCCTAAACCTTTTATCAATCATACATTTCCGGGCTCACTATCCATTCCCATACTCATAACAAATGTAATTATACCAGCGATCCAAACTCCATTAAACAAACCTATCATCAGTAATGCAAGTGCATATATGATCATCGGTGTCATCAATAACCAGAAGAGATTTTTATTATTAAATTCAAGTGACTCTTCTCGAAGATTTCTTATGTATAAAAATTTTAAAAAAGGAAAAGAGTAAAGACCTGAAACTAATAATATGGGGAACGCGAAATAATCTTCCATTCTTTGAAAGAGTACTGCATACACAAGGATTATCAGACCAACTAAAAGCGGCCCCAAAGTTAACCAGATGATTGTGTTTTTCCATTTTGCTTTTCTACTCAGATCTTCAAAATATATCCGCTGCTGTTCTTTTATTCTCCGCTCCTCTTTCTCCGCCTCTTCACGTTTTCGCTCTTCTTCTATCCTCCGCTGTTCTTCCTCTTCACGAATTCGCTCTTCTTCTATCCTCTGTTCATCATCTAATCTCTGCTTTTCATTAATTGACATCCATTTGTGATTTTTATAAACGATTTCATCTCTAAGTATATGTTCAAAATTTTCCCAGGTTTTATCCATGTCCTTCCAGGCATCGATTATCTTACCTCTCCCTTTAATCTTAAACCATGTAACAAGAATAGACCCTGAATCGTTCATTTGCTCAAACAATTTATTTTTTAATTCATCTGGTATATGAAGTAAATCCTGAACCTCTGTTATTGAATAATTCTCATCAATAAAAGAATTGATTACACCACCTGTTATCCTGAAATAAAATTCATGAATTATTCTTGCTACATATTCGGTCTTTAAATCGTATTGAACCGGTTCAATTATGCTATTTGATTCATTTGTAATTTGAGTATAATATTTAGGCAAATTATTATAATAATCATTACTTTTTTCTGAAGGTAATCTTTTTTCAAACCATTCTTCAGCTAATTCTTTATTATATATCAAAAGCCAGGGAAAAAGTTCTGTTCTTTTATCAGAAAAATATTTAATAAGCACATCAACATCTGATAGATTTATATCTTCAGTTATTCTGCAGGGGGAAGAAGGATCCAGCTTGAAAATAACTGTTGTTAATAATTCATCATCACTTAAGTCAGACTTTTTAATATTTTTTAAAAAATTTTCTAAAGAGGGATCAACGGCTGATAACCATTTTTCGATTAAACCAAATTCTAAATACTTGCCAGCCATAATACGGTCTGATGACATAGCATCTGACAATTCAGCAGTAGACACAATAAGCTTTTCGCCGAAAACAAGACTGCCATTTTTTAAAATTTCCTCTGTTGTTTCTGAAATCTTTTTGAGCACCTTTGTGTCATCAGGCTTAATTTTCACAGCCTGTACATAATCGGCCAAAGCATCAATTAATCTATTTAACTTCCTGAAGGCGTCACCTCGCCCTAAGTACGAAGAAACTGTCCCTTTAATTCTTATTGATTTGGTGTAATACTCTACCGCTTCTTCGTTAAAACCGGTTTTACTTTTCAGATAGCCCCAAAAAGTGTAAACATCCGGATTATTTTCATTGAGATTTAAAGCAGATTCAAGATTGGAAATAGCGTCATCAAATTTATTATCTTTAATTTTTGTATAGGCCCTTTTTAAATATTGTTGAATCCAGCCATCTTTAATCTCAGACAATTGAGATTCCACACTCCTATTGTTTTTTAAAAGCCAAAGATATAATATTGATTGGAGCCTACGGTTTTTTGATAAGATGGAGTTAACTGAATTGTATTCTACAGGGCTAAGCTCCTCTAAAACTCTTTCTTTTAAGTTTTCAGGTATTTCTATAATATCTCTTAAAGATGTTATTTCATAATTATTCTCAGGGAATGGCCGTATCATCTCTCCTGCCAGAGAAATATATATCTGATTTGTATTTTTAATTAAATTAAACTCAGACAAATCCCCTGATCTATTATACTCAATTTTTGCAGCTTTTAGCTGCTGCCCAAGCTCCGGCATGTTAACTGAAAGCCATATATAAAAATCCGGGTATTTATTTTTAAAAATTACTTCACCCATCAGATGAGGTTTAACTCGAATTAATTCTACTAATTCAGCTACATCCCTGATAATTGCATTCTCGTCAACCCTGCAGGGTAAATCAGGATTTAATTTAAAAATCAAAGTAGAAGTTTTTTCATCATCACTAATGTCCATTTCTTTTATATCCATAATATCATTAGCAAGGGATTCATCAAATTTCATTGCCCACTGGTCGAACATGCCCCGCATGAGATACTTTTTCCCCAATTCCCTGTCGGCATTTACAGCTTCAACAAGGTCATCTATTGAGCTTATGGTCTTATCACCGAACTTCAATGCCGGAACATTCTGCCGTTGCACTTCCTGAAAGACCGGAACAACCTCTCCTTTTAGCCATCGGGAAACCTCACTATACTTCCATCTTTTATCATGCCGTACTGTAAGAAGGCCCCTTATTAGTTTTTGAAAATGAGGGCTTATCTTCTGTGCCTCTTGTCTTGAAAGCAGATCATCTGCCACACGCCCTTCAATAGTGTCTCTCATAATATGAAGAGGATTTCTCCCTGCGAAAGGATTTATACCGGTTAAAAGTTCAAAAACAGTTATACCTAAGGCATAGTAGTCAACTTCAGGGCCTATAAGTATTTTTACTTTATTATCATCTTTTGCTATACCGTAAAGTTCAGGGGCAGCATAACCTTCCGATAGAGCAAGCGTGGAGGTCATTCTTTTACTCATCCCTCCTGCAGTATCAAGCTCAGAAGAGATCCCGAAGTCACCCAGAAGAAGGTCACTTCCATCCGCATTTTTATAAAAAAGATTACCCGGTTTTATATCCCTGTGTATGACCCCCTCTTTGTGGAGGTGAAGAAAGGCATTTATAGTTTCATCTATTATCTGTTTAACATCAGATTCCGGCATGGGAAGATACTTAAAAGTACCGTCAGGATTTTTATCATCAAGCGTCCCCCCCTCTGCATACTCCATAATTTCATAGAATCTGCCCTTGTGAGTGCCGTACTCATACAAAGTTATAATATCCGGGTGGACAATATTATGGAACTTGAGGAGTATATCTTCTTTAGGTTTAAAATTAGCATGATAATACTTAATAATAGCTTTTAAACTCTCTTTTTGAGCTGAAAAAATCTCAGCTTCTCCAGTGCTGGCAGAAATAAGAGCTTTAACCTCGTATCCTTTAATTACTTCACCGGATTTTAATGAGCCGGTAAAAGCGGATGAGTCAGATGAAGGAGTATCCGGCACTTCCATCCTTTCAGTTTTATTGTTGGCTGGAATATTCATCCTTTCTGTCTTCGGGCTGTTATCTGTCATTGTAATTATCCTCTTCCTTCAGTGTAATGCCTACTTCATCATCTACATACACTTAATTTTAGTTAAAAAACAAAAAAGTATCGGAAACATATTAATTGCCTTATAAACGATTATGGTTTAATTATTAATTAAATGAGAGAAGTTCTGCTGCGGTTTCAACATTCCTTCCCTGAATTATTTTTTCAGTAATACTTTTACCATTTGATGCATCTTATTCATGGGAGGATTTTTTATATATGTACGAAATTATATTTCTATTCAAAAATTAGTCAAGCACAATCAGGCTTTTACACAGTAAAGCATCTTCAGCTTCAAAGGCTGCTTATTCCTTATACAACCGAGAAATTATTATTCCCATAACCCTTTTTCAATAAGCCTGGCACCAGAATGAATTTCATTATAAACATAAACAGCCGTTGAAATGCCATTGATATCTACAAGCTCTTTTCTATAACCTGCGCCAACTTCCATATTATGTATATTATTATCACAGCTGCTGTCAAAAATCTCATACAATTCACCATGGACCAGGTCATTTTCCTTACCTGTCAAAACAATACATGGATAACTCCCAAGGTCATACATCAGCGCCCCCTTTAAGACCGCCTCCCCCCAATAAAAGCTTTTCTGATCAAAACCAAACCTGTTGTGATTATAAAAACCCATTTTTAATGTTCCATAAACAAATAAAGGGGTCGTCGCCTCAGGTATATCTATATATTCATTTATATCGTATGTGTACACATCGGTTTTTAACTCTTCAATATATTGCACCACTTTCCAGCGAAAATATCCTCTTTCACGACGATCCTTTTTTACCACATTCATTTTTTTCAATAAATCATCATTATTTACAAAGAGTTCAACAAATCGTTCAAGAGTCATCTCCGGATCTGACACCTTAACCCCTTTTTCTAAATCAGGCGGATAATAACTGATATTAAATCTTTCTCTTATCGCTGGTGTACTTATAATTTTATTCATAACCTTTTTTAATTCTTTTTTCCCGAACATATAATTTTTCATTTTTTTTGAAAAGCCTCCACTTTGATTAAAGATTTGTCAGGGTTTTAAAAAGATTTGATAGGATTTACATAATCCCAAAAAGGTTGATATGCATCATGCATATATACATAAACTATATTATTTTCTATTTTATATGAATAAGCAATCTCAGTCTCAGCATCATTATCAATCATAAACCCCTTTAATAAGTCTTTGACAGGATTCCCTGCTGATATATGATCCCTCATATCAGCAGCATATTCTTGATAATGAATTTCCCCAAAGTAATTACTTATATAAATATTTCCATTGTATTGAATTGTTATTTTTATAATTCTTTTATCTTCATCGGTTTCAAGAATAGGTTGTCTTTTGGAGTTTATGTTTACTACTTTTTTCTTCATAAAAACCTCCACAAAATTAAGTGTCTGCTGCTGAATTATTCAAGGGATGATTCCTCATAGAGAGCTGATAGTAAATCAGGGGCAGAATCCGGATTCCCCGTATTGAACCTCCCCCTGACTGAACAACCAATAATAAGCAATGCGATTGAGAAACAAAATAAATCCAGATCCTAAATTGAGTTATAACTCTCAGGAAGTCTGTTCTAAAACCTTCTCGCTGCTCTTACTGAACCTTCAAAATGTTTATTCGCAGTAAAAATATTTTTTGTAAAAGGAACAATTCTCCATGCTTCAAAAGGCCCCGCCTCTGAAGATGACCAGCATCCCTCAAGTGTATTAATATTGCCGGATTTATCCAGTACATAAATCATAACCTCTAATTCATCTTTTGACGGCAGAAACCAGTCACTGTAGCCCCCATACTTTAATGTTTTACATACTCTCGCCGCATAATCTTCACGGTCGTCCCATCGCTCTTTTTGACCGATTGCAGAAACAATTATTTCAGTATTGGATTTTCCGCTTCCGATCTCTGTTCCCGTTAAACCGACAGATTCACCATCATAATCACCCCAGGGCTTATCTTCGAACTCAGTCTCTTCAGGTGCAGCCTCCAGATACCTCCATCCATCTGAATTATCGCCTTTATCATAAAAAATTATACCGCCTGCCGGCCCTTTGTCACCTGCTTTGTACTCCATACACTCCTCCTATTATATTTTATATATGAGTTTATTTTGCAAAAGCGGCGATTATTTTATCTCTTATTAACGATTCATCCGCATACTTTAGGGGTTCACTCCATATTCTGGAGAATCATATTAAATTATTAATTACTGAATAACCGGCATGACTTTCCTAGTCCTGTTTGTGATTCGGATATAATCTCCTTAATTCTTCAATTGCACGGTATAACTCACTATCAACCTTTGAAGCATCAAAAGTAACACCGTGATGAGTAGCCCCGATATTAAAAGTGATTCCATCATCTTCCTTTGTGATATTTATATAGTGATGAGGACCAAAGACAATTTTCACTTTATCTGCTTTTATTAATGAATTTTTACCATTAATTGAAATATTGAGCCGCTGTCTCATCTCTTTCATACTATCCTCCTCATGTATCATAATTATTACCTCATTTTTTTTAATGTGTAGATTTTACTGCAATTCCCGGAAAACTTTAATTCCTCAATATATATCAACACTTCCCAGCGGGGATATCCCAATTCATATCGATTTTTTTTTAGACAGGTATAATTAGACTTTTGCCTGGACAATCAACTATCTTCATAATCCTCAATTTCAAAAACCTCATACTCCAGATTATCATAAATACTCCAGTTAACCGTTTTATAATCAGAGCCGGCCTCAACAATCTTCTCCGGCTCACTTCCATCATCCGGAAAAACAGTAAGCAAATAAACAATATTATTCCCGTTATGAATTACCCCTTCACATTCAGTATCAGGGCCGTCGATTCCCCAGTAATAACGGAAAGTTAAATCAGGGTATATATCTGAGAGGTGTTTAAAAAGATCTTCAGGTTCAATATTGAGTGAGAAGAATTTCCATATTATATACCCATCGTTTAACGACCCTGCATAGAGTTTGGTAGAAAGAATAGAAATTCTATTCCCGTATTTATCTTCTTCAAGGTCAATTAACTGCTTATGGCTTGAACAAAACCTGTCCAGATCCTCTTTGTTTCCTGTAATAACTGCACTGCCGCCGCAGGTGGAACCCATAATTATCCTCTCTATCTTTATAACCATGTACTTTATGAATCAATACTCTTGCGTTTTTTTGCAGGCCTTATTTTACCATATTTTTCTAAGAAATGTCAAGTTTTAATAAAAACGAAGAATTTAATGGTTAATCAGCCTGGATTTCCCGGAATGTACTCTTTTTGTAAAACTCGTCCGAATATTCTTTTTCAGAGCTTTATCTATTAAATATAATCATAATCATTTATGCAATCCCAATATTGAATATTAAGGTCATGTATATATTCATAAACCCTAACACCTTCTATTCGATAAGAATAAGGGACTTCAATTTCCGCATTATTATCAATAACAAAATCTTTTAACACATCTTTAACTTCTCCGCCTTCCAAAAGAAAATCTCTTATATTAGCAGCATAGAATTGATAATGAATCTCGCCAAAATAATTGCCTATATAAATATTACCATTATATTGAATTGTTATTTTTATAATTTTCTGCTCTTCATCAGTTTCAAGAATAGGCTGCCTTTTGGAGTTTATGTTTACTACTTTTTTCTTCATAAAATTCTCCTTATAATTAAAGCGCCTTCTCCTGAATTATTCAGGGCAGGCCCGTAATAAAAAATCCGTATAAATCAAAGGGAGATTACAGATTGAACATCCCTCCAGATAGAGCAAAGAACATTATTTTATTTACATATTTCAATTACATACATTAGGGCAGCAGCAGCATGCAATAGCAGCTCCGCCGCATAAATTCCCCAGGCATTCCCTTCCCCCTTTACTGCAGCAGCAGTAAAATAAACAGGCAGCACTCAAACATTGGGCACATATACCCGGTTTATCACCGGAGCCGGAAGCCCATAGAGGATAAGGCAGCAGCATCAGCGTTACTGACAATACCGCACGTCTTATCTCAATCAAAAATCTGTTATTTGCCTGCATATTCTGGCACCTGATTTCAAGAAATGAAGCAACCTGATGCCACTTATCCCGCCAGCTGATGCTATATTTCCCTCTTTTACAATCTGAATTACAGGCTCCAGCACCTGACGGATTGAGTCTCTTTAAGAGATTTTTATAAAGCTGTTCTCTATAAAAATCCTTTCTTTCCTCAGATAATATAACTTTATCCATTTGCATTGCAATTTCATCATATAAACTATATAGATATTTAACAACAATTTCACGCTGATCTTTTTCAAGCAGATCAGTATCCAATGCAGCACTTAAAGCATTGAAATTTCCGGAGGCTTTGTCCTCATCAAAATCTTCAAGCGCATCAAGAACATATAATAATCTGCCGAATTTACTGAAAATTAGGCTTAAACTATCATTTCCAGGAATACCGGACTTCTTCATTGTAAGTAAAATCATCTTTTCAGTTACTTCAGAATAATATCCCAGGCGGCTGCTGAATGATTTAAGATTTACCGGAATATTATCATTTTCCCGGGCTAACTGGGTCTGCATCAACTCCCTGAACTCAAGCAAATCATCTTTTACAGGACTGAGTTTTCTCTTTTGAATTGATCTCAATATTTTAAATGGTATTCTTTTTAATATCTTTTTCTCATCCAGGATTTTATCCTCAAGAGTCATGTAGGCAAGCATGGCATTGGCATATGCCGCAAATTTAAGATGTGCCGGAATAGAATCCAGATCGGGTAAAGAAAAACATTTCCCGGCTGATGCAGATTCACAATATCCATCTTCCGGTGATGTATCTTTGATTATACCTGCAAGAAATACAATATCTGAATTTAGATAAAGCCTGGGGCTTTGCCCGTATAGCCGTGCAATACTTTTACATGTACCGCAATAGAGAGACATGTAATCTTTCTTTTCATTGTTACTGAGTGAGCAGCTGTAGATTTTCACTAATCCGAACATATTAGATCCTCTTAACTTTTTTTAAAATTGCTGTTTTTGATAGAAAAATTATAAGCATAAAAAAATCTTCTTCTGAATTCATTTATAAAAGATGTAGCAGATCAATACAACTGATTTTCATCCTGATAAAAAAATTACATGGCCATTTTCTGACAGTCAGAATTTGTCCATATCTTTTGATTCTTTATTGAAAATTAACTTGATAATCTTCCTGTACTCCAATAGGAATCTACAGCAATTACTGTTTCATCTGCAGTTTTTCTTGCTCTCTCTGGTCATCCCTGGGCCGGCCTTATACTTTTCATTTACTCTGCAGTGGTCTCGCTGGTAGTTGAAAACTGGTTCAAGCCCCGCTTTATCGGGCAGAGAATTAAAATTAATTCTCTCTTCATACTTTTCTGTATTATAGGAGGAATGAGCTTCTTCGGAATGAGCGGTATTTTCTACGGACCGATTATAGGGATCACATTTCTGACTTTAGTAGATTTATATCACGAACGCTATGTTCAGGCTTAAAGATGACTTAATACTAACAGCTTAACCCGGAATAGTTTTGTGCCAATCTCCTTAGTGAAGAGACTCCTGCATACGCGGGAATCTCTTCACTAAGGCGCATGCTGCTGAATTATTCAGGGGCATCCTCAACCTTATACTGGCTGTAGCCTCCGGATAAATTATAAACCTCTTTAAATCCAAGATTGATAAGAAGATTCTGTGCAGCATTTGCTGTTGTCCCCTTGTTACAGTGAACAACAATAGGCGCATCCCTGTCAAGCTCCACTGATCTTACTTTAAGATCCTCAAGCGGGATATTGACAGCCCCCTCAATATTCCCTTTATTGTAATCTGAACTGCTTCTCACATCAACAACTGTAAAATTACTTCTGCCTGAGTTAAGCTCCACTGCTGTAATCAGCTTTCTGCCTCTGTGGGCCGCACTTTCATGTATCATCCCTGTATACATAACCGGGTCTTTCGCAATCGAGAATGGCGGCGCGTAAGCAAGGTCAAGATGAAAGAGGTCGCCTGTTTTAGCACCCAGGGTCATGGCTGTTACAAAAACATCAATCCGTTTATCAACTCCGCGCTCACCTGTAATCTGTACTCCCAGTATTCTGTCACTCCCCGCTTCACTTATACATTTTATAACCAGTTCCCTGCTCTCTTTAAGATATTTAGTCTGATTCTCCTTTATATTGTGACTCACCAGATAATCGATCCCCTTCTCTTTAACCTCTTTTTCTGAAAGGCCGGTTTGAGCAACAGCAAGATCAAATACTTTAAATATCCCTGTGCCCGGCACACCCCTGAAACGGAGATCACCCCCTGTGATTGCATCACCGGCAATCCGCCCCATCTTATTAGCAGTTGACCCCAGGGGACGATAGATATATTCACCTGTAACTGTGGACTTAACCTCGCAGCAGTCACCCACAGCATATACATCCGGAATGGAGGTCTCCATCCGGTCATCAACTATTATACCACCATGCTCACCTGTTACCATTCCGCTCTTTTTTACTAATCCCGTATTCGGCTTAACTCCGGCAGCAACTATAACCAGGTCTGTGACAAACTCATCCCCCCTGGCAGTTACAACCCTTCTCCCGCCATCAGCAATCTCCTTTACCGAATCCCCGGTAAAAAGGTCAACCCCCTTTTCAGCAAGATGGTCCTCAATATAAACTGCCATGTCCCTGTCCATTGACGGCATAACATGTTCCGCCATCTCTATCAATGAAACGGCAATCCCCTGGAGGGTAAGGTTTTCCGCCATTTCCAGGCCTATAAAACCGCCTCCGATAATCGCCGCTTTACGCGGTTTTTTATCAATTATAAACTTCTTAATTGAATCTGCATCTCTAACGCTGCGCACAGGGAAAACATTGGGACTATTTATACCGGGGATTGGAGGTATAAAAGGCACAGCGCCGGTAGCAAGAACAAGCCTGTCATATTTATCAGTAAAGGTTTCACCTGAAACAAGATTCTCAACCTGAAGCATTTTATTTTCAAAATCTATTTCCATCACTTTATGCTCAGTGAAAATATCTATATTAAAACGGCTTTTAAACCATGCCGCGTTTCTTGGAGTAAGATCATCCCGTGAAATATAATCCTCACCTATATAATATGGAAGACCGCACCCTGAATATGAAATATCCCTATCCATATCATAAATTACAATTTCATGCTCCTCGCTGTTTCTCCGCGCCTTTGCTGCAGCAGATGTGCCCCCTGCCACTGATCCTATTATTACTATTCTCATAATTCCACCTTTATATAAAATATTCTGCATCCTGATCCGACCCCTTCCGTGGCAATGTCATCAATTTAAGCCCCATAAATATACCCCGGGAGCACTTCTTCGCTTTGCTTACTTCGACGAGCTCCATACAAGCAGAGTGCGCCCGGAAGGGGGAATACTAAACTCTTTTAACAGTTCAGTATCTCAGCCTTTAAGCCCCCCTCCGGGGGGTTTGGGAGGAAGTTACGAAACTGTAAAACTCTTAACTTAATGACATTGCCCCTACGGTAACATGGAGGCTAAAAAAACTTTTTCTTTAAATACAGGGACACATTAACAAGCCCTATAAGCACCGGCACCTCAACGAGCGGCCCCACAACTGTAGCGAATGCTATTGGAGATGCAATGCCGAATACTGCAATTGCCACTGCTATTGCAAGCTCAAAGTTGTTCCCTGAAGCAGTAAAGGCCAGGGTTGCACTTCTGCTGTAATCAGCGCCGAATCTTCGTGCCATAAAAAAACTTATAAAAAACATTATAACAAAATAGGCTGTCAGCGGTATTGCTATCCATAGTACATCAAGGGGCTGGGTAATAATTTTTTCACCCTGCATGCTGAACATTACAACAATTGTAAAAAGAAGTGCTATGAGTGTTATGGGGGAGATCTTCGGAATAAAAATATTATCATACCAGTCATGGCCTTTCATAGGGACAAGTATTACACGGCTTAAAATACCGGCTCCAAATGGTATACCCAGATATATAATTACACTTACAAAAATATCCCACATTGTCACATCAACAACAACACCCGCAATGCCGAAAAATTCGGGTAGTACAGTAATAAACACCCATGCGTATGCACTGAATGTCACTATCTGGAATATACTGTTTAGAGCCACAAGGCCTGCGCCGTATTCGCTGCTCCCCCCTGCAAGCTGGTTCCACACAAGAACCATGGCGATGCATCTGGCAATACCCACAAGGATAAGACCAACCATATAGTATCCCCATCTGGGATCAGGTCCGAAAAGTGCCGGCGCGATAAATCCGAAAAATCCCACTGCAAGTACAAACATAAGAATCGGGCCCGCAATCCAGTTCTGAACCAGGGAGAGGCTCAAAATTTTTGTATCTGCAAAAACCTTCGGCATGAGCTCATATTTAACCTTTGCCAGAGGAGGATACATCATTAGTATAAGCCCGAAAGCTATAAGCAGATTGGTATGCTCTCCAACAGTCAGCGCCTTATTAAAACTTTCAACAGGCCCCTGGAATAAAAAACCGATTACCACGCCAAGAGCCATGGCGAGGAATATCCAGAGTGTGAGATACCTGTCAAGAAAGGACAGTTTTTTAGTTAATGATTCAGTCATTTTATTCTCCTGTTATGCGAATAATTTTTTTATCTATAGGCCCGCCGCCTTCGGCGGCGGGCCTGTTAAATAATTATCACTTGAATAATTTATTCTTTTGTAAGTCTTTGCTTTGCCCCCTGTCCCCCAAAGGGGGCACGAGTTATTAATTATCAATTTGATAATTTAAATATTTATTATTATTTCTATAACTACTCCCATTTTTAATACATCTTCATCTTTAATTCGCCATGTTTGTAATGTTTCACAAGTTCAACAATATAAATAGTCGTTTGAATACTCTGATTTATCTACTAACTTAAGATTTTCTTTTACCTGCCCCCTCCGGGGCGCCCTCTGCTTGTTCTGAGCTCGTCGAAGTAAGCAAAGCGAAGAAGTACTCCCGGGGTAGACAGGGGGCTGACTCCTTATCACTTGAATAATTTATTTTTTTGCAGTTTTAATTCATCACAGCTCAATCCGCTCTTTCTGTATTTGGCGAACCTTGCCTGATCTTTTTTCAATTCATCCGACTTACCGGTATGTTTTTTTACATGGGCCGCTATTTCACTCCCTGCTTCAGAAAATTTTTCATCAATACTGTAATAGACCCACTGGGATCTTTTACGCTTTGAGGTGATCCCCGCACTGCTCAATCTATTAAGATGGCGCGAAGCATTGGCCTGACTTAATTCGAGGAGGGACTCAAGTTCGCAGACGCATAACTCCCCGTTAAGAAGAAGAGAAAAAATCCGCAGCCTGGTTCCATCCCCCAGGGCTTTGTAAATATCAGCTATCTCACCTACCTTCATCCTGCACCTTTAAAAAAATTCATAAATTCATATATTCATATAATTGAATATATGAATTTATACGACAGTCGTCAAGGATTAATATTGCAGGAAATATAAATTTTCTGTTAAGAAAGCAGGTTTAATTTCTTTAAACTTGCCTGATTTTAATCTTGACAAAAGTATATACATAGTATAATTTAAATAAAGTGAGGATAAATATGAAAACAGTAATAAAAAAATGGGGCAACAGCCTGGGTATAAGATTACCCAAATATATAACAGCAGAGTACTCATTAAAAGACGGATCATCTGTGGAAATTGAAGAAAAGGAAGGGAGAATAATTATTACCCCCCACAAAAACAGCCTCAATGAACTGCTGGATAAAATTAATTCCAACAATTTACATGATGAAATTCATACAGGCGAACCTGCGGGTAAAGAAATATGGTAAAAAATTACATACCCTCCAGAGGTGATATAGTATGGCTGAATTTTACCCCTCAGTCAGGTCATGAACAGGCCGGGAAGCGTCCTGCAATTGTTTTATCCCCAAAGTCATATAATATGAAAACCGGACTTGCCATATTATGCCCCATTACCAGCAGAATCAAAGGATACCCCTTTGAGGTACCGGTTTCATCGAAAAAAGTATCCGGTGTGGTACTGGCAGATCAGGTGAAAAACCTGGACTGGCAGGCAAGAAATATTGAATTCATCTCAGCAGCACCGGAGAATGTTATTGATGAAATAAGTGAAAAATTGGGGCTTCTGATTCTTTAAAAATTTTTATCCTCTACTTATATCTTCTCCACACTGCATGGAATATACCTGTGATAAGGGGTGCCTGCGAACCTGTCTCTGTGGGTATTCTTTGCAAGGATATTTGCGTTCGCTCCAAAGGTTTTTCCATTGTAATCAAGGCCGAAACCGTGGGGTATCATCACATAACGCCTGCATGTTTCTTCTGTCACTTCAAGTTCAATCTCAACAGAGCCCGCTTCAGTTGACACACGCACAATGTCGCCGTCTTTAAGACCCAGATTTTCAGCATCTGCGGGATTCATTATACATGTACATGGCCTCTTCCCCTCATTCCAGGCGGGATTCCGCATAAGGGTATTGGCATTAAAAGGTATATGGCGGCCCGATGACAGAATAAAAGGAAATTTCGCATCATGCTCAAGTGCTTCCCTCTCCTTCTCTATTTCAATTTCAAAAAGCCAGTCCTTCATCTCCGGGACATGAATATTTATTCTGCCGTCATCAGTGCTCAGCTCCTGGAAATTATTCTCAGCATCTAACTCGCCGATCCAGAGACCTTCAGGATGGTCAAGCACTGCCTTGAAGATATCCTCACCCAGGAGAGGCCCCTTATTAAAGCCGGCTCTAACTGCAGCCTTTTTAAAACTCCCGGGCGCTGTCATAAGTATAGCCCAGAGATTTGCCAGGTTGCCTGAGCCCATCTCTTTACCCAAAGTTTTTGCTACAATAAATGGCATCACCTTAAGGGC
Source organism: uncultured Leptospirales bacterium (assembly GCA_964491265.1). Lineage (GTDB taxonomy): Bacteria > Spirochaetota > UBA4802 > UBA4802 > UBA5550 > JBBAGC01. The sequence continues at coordinate 26,381 of CAZBFP010000001.1, forward strand.
GGAGGGATTCTCCTTCCCGAAATTCATAAGCTCCATACCGAATTTTAGCCTGTTCTCCTTTGCAGCAGCGTAAAGTGCTTCAGGTATTTCAGGGATCAGTCCCATCTTGTCAGCAATTCTCAGGTGCACCTCGCCAAGTTCAACCTGCTCACCTTCAGGCTCAACAACAGGCTTTCTCATCTGGAAATATATACCGGGCCAGGTCCATGGGAAAAATGTACCATCCCACGATTCATATCCTGTTCTTGAGGGGAGAACATAATGGGCGAATTTCGCGGTTTCGGTCATTGAGATTTCACCCACAACAAGAAGATCCAGTCTGGAAAAAGCCTCCTCATACGCAGCTGTATCAGCAAATGACCGCAAAGGATTACTCTGACAGCATATAACAGCGCAGAGCCTCTCCGGCTTGTCGCTCATTATCTCCTCAGCCATTACATTGGGAGGGAAGAGCCCGCAGAGTGCAGGAAAATCTGTTTCAACTGTGCGCCATGTTTTTTCATCACGCTCATCACTGTGCCCTGTTATGGGCATTAGCATTCCGGGAATAACATTCCCTCCAGGCACACAGAAATTACCGGTTATTGTAAAAAGTACTATTTCAAGCCAGGATGTGAGCGTGCTGTGCCTGTTCATATAAACACCCAGGTCAGGGTGATATGCCGCTTTCCGTATCTTAAGCTGTCTGCACACCTCCCGCACCTGCACATAATCAAGGTCGCAAAATTCTACTGCGCTTTGTGCGTCAAATCCCTCAAACCAGGATCTTATTTCTTCATACCCTGAAACATGATTTTCAATAAACTCTTCATCAGCCCACCCTTCATCAATAACAATAGCAATCATCGCTTTAGTCAGGAGCGCGTCAGTGCCCGGCTTTATTGCCAGATGAATATCCGCAATTGCAGCAGTTTCAGATTTCCGCGGATCAATAATAACAAGAAGCTTATCAGGATCTTTTGAAAATTCTTTTAAAAAAAGAGGGGCCCTTGGTATCTGGTGACTCACCATACCGTTCCACCCGATTCCCATCAGCATATCGCAGTTATGATCATCAGGAATGGTAAACTTGTACTGCCTCCCTGTGGCCCTGCCATGTGCCCAGAACTGCCCTGTAAGCTCCTGAGCCAGGGCATTGTAATGATATTTAGACCCCAGTGCCTTCATAAGGGTAACCCCGTATGCTGCCTCAAAATGACAACCCTGGCCCCCTCCGCCCATATATGCATAGGAGCGCGGCCCGTGCTTTTCTATAATCTCTTTTAGCTTAGCAGCAATCTCTTCAGCTGCCTGGTCCCATGAAATCCGTTCGAATTTATCTCCAACCCTTTTAAGAGGATATTTTAACCTGTCTTCATGATGCTGGTGGTGCATAATATTAAGACCCTTACGGCACACATATCCTTTACTCCTGGGATTTTCCTTATCTCCGCGGACCTTAACAATCCTGTTATTTTCAACCTGCACTTCAAGCCCGCAGTTCTGCGCGCAGAGCACACATCCGGTTTTCTTCCAGCTGATCATTTCAGTCATGGTATCCTCCATATATGATTACGGTTTATAATATATCATTATCTGAAGATTAACACTTCACTACCACTCTAAAAAAGGAAAGAACAAATTTATTCTTAATAAAAACAATGTTAACTCCTTAACTTTTATACGGAACAAAATGCTCTAACATCTCCGCCGCCGAAGGCGGCGGAGATGTTAAAAACAGGATTATTGCACTAAAGAATAATTAAAACAGTGCCGCCAGCATATATACCCCTGCAGCCACAACCAGAACCCCGCAGGTTTTTTTAAGATAAAAAGCCCCTTTAGAATTCTCATTCCAGTTAAGGGTATGCTGCACAGCTTCAGAGAATGTGCCTGCCAGTACAATGATAATACAATGGCCCAAAGCGTATGCACCAATAAGGAGAAGAGCGTATGACAAATTGGTTGATGCTACTGTAAATGCTACTCCAAGCATTGGCGCCATATATGCGAATGTGCATGGCCCAAGAGCCAGGCCGAAAATAAGGCCCAGCATAAATGCTGCCATAAGCCCCTTTTTCTTCACCCCGGGCTGGTTTATCCCCCGTTCAAGAAAGGGGAGCGGAACAATACCAAGAAGATAAAGCCCCACAACAATTACAATTACTGCAACAGCTGCATTTCCATATACACCTATATCACCTAACATGCGGCCGGCCAGGCCTGTGACAAGCCCCACCAGCCCGATTGTAATAAGTATCCCTGCTGAAAAAAAAGACGAAATGAGTGCTGCCCTTGATGTGCGCATATCCCCCTGTGCGTCAATAAATCCCACAATAAGGGGGATGCCTGCCAGGTGACATGGGGATAGAACTATACTTGCCACACCCCAGAGGAATGAACCTGTTAAGGCAATACCGGGAGATGAGTAAAGCATGGCAGTGAGTGAAGAAAAAAACTCAAGGATCATAAATCGATCCCCTGCCTGGATAAAATCTTTTTTACCTCATCAAAGGGGAGAAAACCCTCATGACGGAAAAACTCCTTCCCGTTTTTATTTTCAAAAACCTGAGTGGGTATAACCCTTATTTTATACTTTTGAACAACAGGTTTACCTTCAGCGGTCCATACATCATGGAAAACCACCTTTACACGGCCTTTATATCTCTTTTCAATTTCAGCCATTACAGGTTTCATCATTTTACATGGAACGCAGTTTTCAGCACCTATTTCTACAAAGGTTGCCTCAATAGCAGCATTTTTATTTTCATCCTTTTTTACCGCAGCGTCATCTGCTTCATCAACAGATTTTTCCTCAGATACTTCAGGGGGGGCTTCCTGCAGGGGCTCCTTTTCACCGCCGCATCCAAGGATTGCCCCGGTAAAGGCTATAGGTAATGTAATTCCGCATGTTCCTGGACTTTTCACATAGGGGACTCCAATCATCAATGTTACTGCAACTAAAGCGAGTAATATGGTTTTATGGAATCTTTTCATTCAATTTCCTCATAAATATTAAATTTAATTATATCCGGGCATTTAACTTAATGACCCGGATATTACAGATTAGTTTCAAAAAAAACTTATCAAATCAGCACCTGCCGCCGCATCCGCATCCGCCGCAACCCTGATTTTTTTCAGCCGCATTATCAGCAATAAGCTTTTTGATTTCATCAAGGGATGGTAATTTCCCTGCTGATTTCACAACACCGTTTACAACAAGGGCCGGTGTAATCATAACACCATACTCCATAATCTTATTGATCTCCTTTACCTTGCTGATTTCATAAGTAATCCCCATTTCATCCGCAGCCTGTTTAGACAGCTCTTCAAGCTTGTTGCATTTGGCACACCCAGTGCCGAGTATTTCGATTTTATACATTTTATTTTCTCCTGTTCAATTATTGTTCTATTAGCTTTTAGCCCTTCCGGAAGCACTTCTTCGCTTTGCCCCCTGTCCCCCAAAGGGGGCACGAGTCAATCTATTATTACTCTGATAATTCTACTTTCTTCATTCTTTACCAATCAACATATTGCTCCGCAAATCTATAACAAGCTCAACAATATAAAAAAGTGTTTACTACATTGATTAACCTGCTTACTCAAGTATTTCCTTTTACGTGCCCCCTTTGGGGGACAGGGGGGAATACTCCGGTGTAGAAACGGAAATAAATAATAGTATTCCTTTCCAGCAAGAGTCATCAATAAAACATTCCAAAAATCATACCGCTTGCAGTTGCCATAACAATTACAAGTACACAGAACACAAAGGTCTTCTTCGGCCCTATATAACTGTTAATAACAATCATATTAGGGAGCGATAAAGCCGGACCTGCAAGAAGAAGCGCCAGTGCAGGCCCCTTACCCATTCCGCTTCCAATGAGCCCCTGAACAATAGGCACCTCTGTTAATGTGGCAAAGTACATAAATGCACCAACAACTGAAGCGAAAAAGTTTGCTGAAAAAGAATTCCCTCCAACAAGCTGATTAACCCACTCTGCGGGGATAATCCCCTCATTACCGGGCCGGCCCAGTAAAAATCCTGCAACAAGCACCCCGCCCAGAAGAAGAGGTGTAATCTGCTTTGCAAAATCCCAGGTAGAGGAAAACCACTCACCCGGCTCTCCGCTGTGTGTACTTGTAATAACAGAAAGCCCTATTGTACCAGCTGCAAAGGCTATTACCGGCTCATGGGGGAACATAAAACCAAGTGCAGCTGCGGGTATAACAGCCAGTACCATTTTCCAGGGTGTTATGCCGTACCAGAGAACTGTGACTGCAGCAAAAATTATTGCAGATACAGATGTAAAATACCATTTACAGGCATACATATTATACCAGAACCCGGATGTATCAGATGATGCGCCCCAGTTTGCAAAAACCAGAATAGCAATCATGGAACCGAAATAGATAATATCCTTCCATAAGGGACATACTGTTTCAGATTCAGGCATAAACATGGCTGCCTTGACTTTCGCCTTCTCCTCATTCCGGAATATAAAGTGCATTATCCCGCCAATAACCACGCTGAATACTATGGCCCCCACAGCACGTGCTATTCCAATCTCAACCCCTATAACCCGGGCAGTTAAAATTATTGCCAGTACATTGATTGCAGGGCCTGAATACAAAAATGCTATTGCAGGGCCAAGACCCGCACCCATGCGGTAAATACCTGAAAAGAGCGGCAGCACTGTACATGAGCATACAGCAAGCACAGAACCTGAAACCGACCCTACTCCATAGGCAAGGAACCTGTTTGCCGCAGGCCCCAGATATTTCATTACAGCCTCCTGCCGCACAAAAACACCTATGGCTCCCGCAATAAAAAAAGCGGGGATAAGACAGAGGAGAACATGCTCCTGAGCATACCACTTTGTTAAATATAAAGCCTCAAAAACCGCGTTGTCAAAACGCTCTGACCCCACAGGCATATAATAAAAGGCAAGGAAAAAACCTCCGATTACTGCAAGGGGTTTCCATTCATTTTTCCAGAACATTTTTTTATCTCCTTATTTTATGAAATTTCAGAATCAAAAAATATTATTTTTCCGAAATCTCACCAGCCGCTCCACCAGCATCTGCATACTTTCCTGTGATTCATATTATCACCCTAACCTGCACAGGCCCGACAGGTGCCCGATCCCCTCTCCATTGCACGGTTCTCCATTACAGCTTCAACACAGCTCATAAAATCGAGTACGCATGGCACAAGAAGATTGTAATAAACACAATTCCCCCGTTTTTCATCATAGACAAGGCCTTCATTTTTAAGGACAGATAAATGCCTTGAAACAGTGGAAACATCAAGGCCCAGCATATCCCTCACTTCATTGACACAAAGCTCCCCCTCCTTTAACTTCTCAAGGATGAACAGCCTGGCAGGATGGCCCATAGCCTTTATAATCCTGGCTCTCACTTCATACTGTTTATTAATTACTTTATTCATGACCTCAACCTTTTTGCCTATTTGGCAATATTGGCAAATAGATGCAATAAAAAAATTATTTCCCGTAAATATTCTGAAATTCAGCAGATGTGCAGATTGTAAAAAAGGAATCAAGCCCCCCCACAGAGAAGAGCCTCTGGAGAGACTCGTTCATGCCGTATAAAATCAGTTCGATATTTTTATTTCTGGTTGATTTTGATACTTTAACCAGGAAGCTTATACCGCTGGAATCTATTGCCTCAACATTTTCCAGGCTTATAGCAATTTTCGATGGAAACTCACGTATAATAATATCAGCATATTCATTGAGACTCTCCGCTTCCCCTGAAGTAAGACTTTTTCCCAGGATTATAACCGGAAAATCCTTATTATATTTATAATAATTCATGTTCATTCATCAATAAACCTGTATAAACTACCCCTGGTTAATATCGGCATTAAATTTAATAAACTTTAAATAAATAAAACCGGTTTTTTGCTTTTCATTTTAAAGGAGAACCTGTAACTTATAATAGTCAGTTAAAATGTTAACTCCGGTCCGGAAAAAACAATAGAAGCTTTTCCGGAACCCTTTTAAAAATTAGAGAGATTTAATCCTTTAATACTCTATATAAACATTTTATTATTTCAAACTCTTTTTTTAATAAGCATTGAAAAAAAATTCAGTGTTAATTCCTTAACTTTTATTTACAATAAAATGATCTAATGTCAACGTTGGCGGCAGGGACATGGAAAACATCATTATTGCACTAAAAAATATCTTTAAGAATAATTACTGATAAAAGTTAATAAATGCGGATATTTTATAAAAATAAATTTTCTAAAAGGTAGTGAATTTGGAAAATAATAAGCCTCTTATACTTATTGTAGATGACAGTCCCATAAATATAGGTTTCTGCAAAAAGATTCTCAACAAAAACGGCTACAATACAGATTCATGCAATTGCGGTGAGGAAGCCCTTGAGTATCTTGAAAAGAACTCTCCGGACCTTATTCTACTTGATATTGTTATGCCCGGAATAGACGGTTATGAATTCTGTGAACATATAAAGAACATACCTGAAATGACAGACACCCCGGTAATATTTCTAAGCGCAATGGATGATGAGGAGAGCATAATAAAGGGCTTTAAGTGCGGCGGGGTTGATTATATTACAAAACCCTTCAGAACTCAGGAAATGCTTGCCAGAACAAAAACCCACATTGACCTGAAAAGGACTAAGGAGCAGCTCCTGCTAATGGCCACAACTGATGTACTTACAGGCCTGGCAAACAGAAGATTTTTTATGGACAGGCTCTCCAGTGAATTTGAGCGTGTAAAACGGTATGAATCACTCTATACGATTATTATGATAGATCTTGATTTTTTCAAAAAAATTAACGATTCTTTCGGCCACAAAGGGGGGGACACCGTACTGGAAAAAGTTTCACAAATTCTTTCAAAAGGCTTACGCTGCACTGACATAATAGGGCGCATCGGAGGGGAGGAGTTCGCCGCAATTCTCCCTGAAACTGAAATTCAGCATGCCATTCAGATAGCGGAAAGATTGAGAAATGCTGTAGAAAATCTTCAGCTGGAGATAAACGGGAAAGCGATAAAGACCACAATAAGCCTTGGAGCTTCTCAATCAAACCCCCTGGACAGGGAAATGGATGACGGACTGATCCGGGCCGATACAGCCCTGTATGAAGCTAAGGAAGCGGGAAGAAACAGAGTATGTTCAATTTAGACCTCAATTCTCCTCCCCTTAATTATAGATGAAACAGTATAAATAAAAAGCGCTGCAAAAATAAAACCGAAACTTACCCTGTGCGCAGGAGTAAAAGCCTCACCATAGATATAGACCCCTATAAAAAGCATCATTGTTGGTGTTAAATACTGTATAAAGCCCACTCGTGACAGGGGGATAGCCCTTGTACCCTGAGCAAACCAGTAAAGGGGGAGTGCAGAAACCACACCTGAACCTATAATAAAAATATCCCGCAAAAATAATCCATTCCCGAAAGCCCCTGTTCCGGCAAAACCTTTATAAGTAAGAAAAAATAAAGCAACCGGGGTAAGGAAAAGTGTCTCCATCGAAAGAGCGGTGATTGCATCAAGATTGGCCATCTTCTTCACCAGTCCGTAAAAACCGAAGCTGAATGCCAGAGAAACAGCAATCCAGGGGAACTCACCATAATCAACTGCAAGATATAAAACACCCAGACAGGCGAAGAGGAGAGCAAGACCCTGCGCTTTATTTAATTTTTCACCCAGCACAACCATTCCCAGAAAAATCATTACAAGGGGATTTATATAGTAACCCAGACTTGCCTGGACAATATTGCCTGAATTGACAGCGTAAATAAAAATAAGCCAGTTCAGCGAGATTGTAACAGCACTGATAATTATGGAGAACCTCAGTTTTTTTCTGCTCAGAATCTCCCTTATAATACCTCTTTTCCCCGCAGCAACCACAAAAATCAGGGCGAATATACATGTCCATACAATGCGGTGGGCTACAACCTCCTCAGAGGGGACTGACCCAAGCTGCTTCCAGTAACCGGGGAGAAGCCCCCAGGCTAAAAATGCGCTTACTGTATAGATAGTACCTGCTAAAATCGATGCAGGTTTATTAATTCTGTTCATAACACTACCCGTGCCTCCGGAGTCAAGAAAGTGGAGAGAGATATCTCCAGATAAAACTACCGGAAAGAGGTTCTCAATTGTCAAGATCAATTGCCATATTTATCCACATACTCCAGGTTAACCGGGGTTATTCTCTTGACTTTTTTAAAAAATCATTTAAAGATGTTTACTTTGAGGCAGGCCCCGCTGTCTACCCCGGGAGTACTTTGTCGCTTCGCTCGGGCGCCCTGGAGGGGGCAGGTAACAAACACTTAAGCTTGTTGATGAATCACAGTATTAAAACACCCGTTTATTTTGTTAAGATTTGTGAAACAATATGAATATAACCAACAGGGGAGATAATAATGTCTGAGATAAACATATCACCCTATATTCTCCCCCCTATCCTATCTCTGGTGACAGCATATTTACTTGGCCTTGTGGCAATAATAAAAGACAGGTCAAAAAACGAGAATATTCTTCTGGCCATTTTATGCGTCTGGTGGACCCTTGTTTCATGGGCTTTTATATCGCACCATCTAATAGAAAACCGGGAAACACTGCTCCATATCGAACGCTTTATACATTTTTTTTATGTATATAATCCTCCTCTGACAATACTCTTTTTCCAGACAATTACAGGGCAGAAAAAACTTTCAATAACAATCCCGGCTTTTATTTTAAGCTTCATCCTCTCTCTCTTTGTTTTTACAGAGTATTACTTCTACGGCTTTCATGAATACAGCTGGGGACTAATTGCAAAAACGGGCCCCGTATTTGAGATCTTTACCTTTTTTGCTTCTGCATCAACAGTATATGTATTCAGCCTCTTTATAAAAAAATACAGGACCGAAAAAAATCCGGTAACCCGTCTTAAATTAAACTACTTTTTCATCTCATGTTTCATACTTGTGATTCTCACAATGTCGAATATACCTTCAATGCATGGTATCGACTTTTACCCCTTAAGCAATTTTCTTTTTATCCCTCTGGGGATTTTAACCTATGGTGTTTTAAGATACCGCATTATTGAAATAAGCAGTGTGCTTCACATTACCGGTATCTGGCTTATACTCTCTTCATTTATTGCTATACCTAATTTTATTATACTTCTATTACTCAGGCCTCTTTTCTTTACCCTGCACCCGCTTCTCCTTTTTATTATTCTACTTATCTGGTTCCAGGGTAATTATTTCTATTTTAACAGAATACAGCCATTTATAAATGAGCTCTTCAACCGGAGATCCCACAACCTTTCCAGGGTTGAGAAAAAATTTCTCGACGATATCTCTCTCCTTAGAGGACTGGATGATCTGGTGAGGGAAGTAATAACTGTTCTGCGAAAATCCCTCGGTATATCCAGAATTAAGTTCTTTTTCAGAAGGGACTATTCAGGCGGCTTTGTTAATCTTAAAAATAAGCCTCTGGTAATCGACCCCATTCTTGTTGAGCTGATGAAGGGACAGGAGCATTATATTGAAAAGCACTTCATTGAGTTTAACAATGATCTGTCATCTCTGAAAGAAAAGTTTCTCCATCTCTTCGAATCTCAGGATAGTGAATACATGGTGCCCCTGAGCCACAACAACCATCTCATTGCCATTCTTTTTCTATCAGGTAAAGCTGAAGCTAAGCGGCTTAAAGAAAGAGAATTTATGTTCGTAAACAGAATAAGCAGATATGCTGCAATCGCCCTTGCAAATTCCATTATGTATCAGAATCTCTTCGATATAAAAGATAACCTTGAAAAAATGGTTGAGGATCGCACTGCGGTAATTGAAAGCCAGAAAGAGGAGCTGGAAAAGGATATTGACCTTGCCAAAACAATACAGGGAGCACTCCTGCCGCAGAAAATTCCCTGTCTTAAGCAGGTGGATATAGCCTACAAGTATGTCCCCATGATGGCTGTAGGGGGTGATTTCATTGACATACATTACAGGGAGGGGATGAAGGAAACCGGCCTCTTTATCTGTGATGTGTCAGGTCACGGGGTAGCATCTGCCCTCATTGCCTCAATGGTAAAGATGTCGCTCAGCTCATGGGGGAAGTATATTCTTAATCCCGGAGATGCCTTTATTGAAATGAAGCGGCAGCTGCAGGACAAAATCGGATCTAATTTTCTGACAGCCTGCATGTGCACAATAAATATTGAAACGGGGGAGATTGTGTCAGCAAATGCCGGACACCCGCCCATGCTGATACTGAGACAAAATGGAGAAATTGAATCTGTAAGACCAAAGGGGCGGATTATTGTAAGCTTTGCCGATTCAGAATATGAAGAAGCCCCGGGAAAGCTTTACCCCGGAGATAAGGTTATAATGTATACTGACGGGGTTTTTGAGTGCAGAGACTCCAGCGGCAGTATGATTGAAGTTGAGGGGCTTATTGATATAATAAAAAGAAACCGTCATCTTACGCCCCGGCTTTTATGCGACAAAGTTTATGATGATATTTTTTCCATGACCGGCTGCTCTAACAATATTGAAGATGACTTTGCCATAATAATTGCTGAATTCAAAGGCAATAATTAGCTTTTTCATTTTAATGAATATTGTTCGCAAAAATGGAGTATTTATATTGACATAACCTGCAAATTTATTTTTAATTCATGTAATATTCAATAAGACTTAAATTTCCTGAAAATATCAGGAGGTTTCTGATGAAACTTACCGAATTTATTACCCGAAAAGATCCAGATTGCGCAAAAGAGATCCCCGCTTCACTTGCCTGCAGAATAAAGAATTGCAGACTTGAAAAAGCGCGTGTCCTGATGAGAAAAAGAGCCTTAATCAATCAAATGTCAAGAGTTACAGGCCTTGCTGAAGAGGAGATTGAAACGCTCATAACGAATAAATAATTTCCGGAAAATATATAAGCACCCGATTACAGGCGAATCCCCTTCAATTAAGATGGGGATTTTTTAATTCTGACTTTTAAGCCTAAATAAGTTTCCATGGGATCAAAATCCCGGTCATTATGAATCAACTGGAATTCATTTACTATGCAGAAAGTTCCGATTACTACATCTATAGTTTTTCTTACAGTAACCCCTTTCCCTTTTAAAAATCTGTAGTTTTCAGCTGATCTGTATGCAATCTCTTTGCCCACCATATCTCTATACTCAAGAGATTCCATAATTTTTTTTGCATTAAGAATATCTTTATTATTTCTGAATCCCTGAAGTAATTCTGTAATAATCAGATCACCGGTAACTATTCTGTTATGCTGAATTTCATAATCAAGCGCATCAGTATGAGACGCATCGATCCCGCGAAAATAATCTATCCATGCTGAAGTATCTGCGACAATCATAAATCTGATCTCATTTTATCAAGATCCCCTTCCCAGTTCAGTTTTCCCCGAAATTTCCGGATATTTGACTGCTTTTTAACATGTATCAGTAATTTAAGTGCTTCCTCAACGGTCTCTTTTTTTGTTTTAAATCCGGAAACAGAAATAGCCTGATCCATTAATGCGTCGTCGATGACTATATTTGTACGCATAGATCCTCCATGTGTATCGATATAGACAATATACACATTGCACATAGAAGAATCAATATATTTTTTATTAAATTATCATTCTTGACAAAATCCCCATAATACTGCTTATTTAAAAAACAATAATCTGATTACCGGGGTATCACATAAATGAAAAACAGGGCGCATGACTGGTATAAGCAGGCTGAAAATGATTTCCAGTGGGCTAAAGATACTCTTAACAGTGAAAAATTCGCCCAGGCCTGTTTCATATGTCAGCAGGTTGCTGAAAAATCACTTAAGGCTATTGCATATTTTAAAGATTATGATATGGTTAAATCCCATTCTGTCCTGGAAATAGCAAGAAGTCTCGGTATTAATGGCGAAATAGAAAACATTGCCAAAAGGCTTGATCTATATTACATCAGCACCAGATACCCGGATGCTTTTCCCAGTGGTGCTCCATTTGAATATTATACAAAAGAACAGGCTGAAGAAGCAATGGCATTTGCAGCCAGGATACTTGAATTTGCAGGAACATATTTTAATGAATAATAATGTACTTCTGAAAATAGACCGCGATCCCCTTTTCGGCATGACTAAAGATGAGTATATGGAAAAACTTCAAACCAGACTTAAAGGGCGAGTGGAGGAAGCATATTTATTCGGCAGCATTACAGGTAATACTTTTAATAAATTCAGCGATATAGATATTATTATAGTGAAAGAAACAGGGAGGCCCTTTCATGAAAGAGCTTTTGAATTCGCCGACCTCCTTGACCTTGTACCTTCAACCGATATCCTTGTCTACTCCCGTTCTGAATTAGATAAACTCCTTTCAGATGATGCGACCGGATTCTGGAAGAGCGTAAAAGAGAGCATGGTGAAGTTCATTTAATTTAAGAAAATCAGCCTTTGTTTTATCTCTTCAGTCTCTGATCTCTATCTACCCCTTATCATGGGTGAAAATTTATAAAAATATTGACAAATCCGATTTCTGCATTTATTTTTTCTATACTTTCACAAACTACAAAAAGGAAGCTGTTATGATTACCAGGGCACTTGAACAGGAAATAATTAACCGCATAAAAGCAAACTATAAAGTCAGAGAGGCTATTCTTTTTGGCAGCTATGCTGATGGGGAACCCCATTGCGACAGTGATATTGATCTGGTAATCATACTTGATGAGAACTATAAGGCGAAAAAATATAGTGAAATTCTTGAAAGAAGAGTTAAACTGTCTAAACTGTTAATAGATATTGAAAGAAAAACTCCGCTTGATATTCTTGTCTATACCAGTGCTGAATGGGAAGAGCTTGTCAAAACAGGCTCATCTTTTATAAACGAAATATCCGCCAGAGGCAGAAGAATAGCGTGAAGGCAAAACAGAGAGCTGGCTGAATTCCGCCCGGGCAGACTATAAATCTGCAAAGAAACTTCTTGATGATGAAGAACTTGCACGAATTGTTACATTTCACTGTCAGCAGACTGTTGAAAAGTCACTTAAAGCAATACTTGAAGAATATGAAATAATAATACCAAAGACACATTCGCTGATTAAACTGTTCAGCCTCGTTCCGGATGAGATAAAAACGATAATAGATGTAAATGAAGATGAATTATTACCTATCGATAAAATATATATCGATTCGAGATATCCTGTTGATACGGGTATTTTCCCCTATGGATCTCCGGACATTGAGGATGCAAGAATGATATTTAATGCTGCTGAAGATATTTTTAATAAAATTTTATCAGCTTTCAAAAAATAATTTTCCCCTTTCCTCCGATGCTGATAGCGGTCTCCTGTCGCACGTCGAAACACACACTTCCTGTGTACAGCAAACTTTCGGGGTTATAAACTCAGACTTTTCATTTCATAAAAACTATTAATTCAATACCCTGTAAAAAATACTGGCAGCAACTCCCCCTTCTCCGCCGGGGGGAAGGGGGCGGGGGGGATGAGGTCACTGCCTCTCGTATGCCCCTATGTCAATTGTACCCACTTCCCTGTTATTCCCTGCAAGGTCTGTTAAGGGCATGGTGAAGGAAGCTGGAAATCCGGCAAATGAAAGAATTCCATTATCAATCAATCCATTTATTCCAAGGTTAGTTGCCGGATGTAAAAAATTTGAAGCTCCCGGATTTGTGCTGGCAAAGGGGTCATCGGGATATTCTTTACAGGAATGTTTATTCCCTGAATCTAAAAGACCAGTATCAACCACCATTCCACCATTAAAATAGCAGTTATATAAATCATAAGAAACATCTGAATGAATATTATCACTCAGAGAACCACCCGCTGTTGCGACATTTTCATAAAATACGCTGTTGTATACTCTATAATTATGCCGAGACTCCCCGGATTGATTACTGGAAAAATGTATCGCCCCGGCATTAGCTGCACTGTTACTATAAAAAGTGAGATTAGCAAGGATATATGCCCCCAGATTATTATCAGCTGTCTGATAAATTCTCAAAGCCCCGCCAAGACTCGAAACTCCGGTTACTTTATTATCATAAAAATATGAGTTAACTATGGAAAACTCATTAGTCTCATGCCACAGATAAACAGCACCTCCCCCGTCATTCCCAACTGCTACATTCTTTGAAAAAATACAAGAGTTTATATGCAAATCACATTGGTAGTTACGAATAGCTCCCCCATCCTGACCACCCGAATTCCCAATGAAAATAGAATCTGATATATATACTATACTGGATCCTCCGGAAAGATGAGTAGAAACTGCTCCACCACCGGTTATAGCTAAATTACCAGAATTTTCTGTAGTTCCACCAAATTGACTCCCTTCAATAGTTAAATTTGATGCATTAAGATCAATTGCTCCTCCTCTTCCTGTGGTGGTTACTTGATTTCTAAAAAACTTTGAATCCCCGGTTATTGTAAGTATTGAACTACTAACTGACCGAATCGCTCCGCCTCCATAATTAGCAGTATTTCCGCTGTTTGCGGTAAACTCACTACCAAATGAACTCCCTGAAATTGTTACACTTGAACCTTCAGAATATATGGCTCCTCCTTCATTGGCATTATTCCTGTAAAAATTAGTCTTATTCGATATTGATAAAACTGTCCCGGTAATTGCATAAATAGACCCTCCATAATTAGCACTATTCCCGTTGCCTTCCGTAAACTCATCACCGAATAAACTCCCTGTAATTGTTACAGTTGACCCTTCCGCAGAAATTGCTCCACCTGTACTGCTACCACTATTCCTGTAAAATTCAGTATTATCAAATATTGTTAAACCTTTACCATCAACTTTGCTATTAATAACATAAATCGCACCACCCTCAGAAGCTGTATTACCGCTATCTACGGTATCTTTATCTCCAAACTTTGATCTGCTGATTGCAATTGAGGAAAAATTTGTGTAAATAGCTCCGCCCTGATTTCCTGCAGTGTGTCTGTAGAATTCAGAACTCTCTATTGTTACTACTGACTCATTGACAGCATAGACTGCAACTCCAGTCCCTGCAGTATTCTGGCTCCCTGCCGTATCTTTATTTCCAAAAAATACGTCTTTAATATCCAGGTTAGACTTATTTACATAAATCGCTCCGCCTGCAGCAGCATTGTTTCGATAAAAAACAGTATTTTCAGATATAAATACACTTGAACTATTAATGGCATAAATTGCCCCGCCACCATAAAAACCCTTATTACCGCTACCTGAGTCATTCTTATCCCCAAAAATTCCACCCCTTATTGTCAGCGTGGAGCTGTCCAAAGCTATAGCACCCCCATAACTGTCTTGGACTGAATTGTTGTAAAATTCAGTGCGATCAATAGTTATTACTGAATCATTTTCAGCAGAAATTGCACCTCCATTAAGACCCGCTACACTTATCCTATTATTATCAAATATACAATTTCTTATCTGAACACCGGCATTATACAGATTAATTGCAGCACCATTGCCGACACCAGCTTTATTATCATAGAAATGACAGTTTTCAAAAACCGCAGAACTTCCATCTGTAATAGTAACAGCACCATTTTCGCTGTCTAGATTTTCAATTCTGAATGTATCAAAAACAACATCTTGAGATGAAATAAATATCGCCCCTGAATCTGTTGATAAGTAGTTTACTACTGCACGAGAATTCACATCCCTCTGATCCCTTCTGCTCTCAACCCCGCTGAATCCCCCCAGTATTGTCAATGCCTTGCTGATTGTAACTGTTGCTGTCAAATTCTGCGAACCGGCAACCCATATTGTTTCACCTTCATCTACAGCAGCAACTGCATCGGCCAGTGTTAAATATGCATTCCCCCATCCTCTTCCGTCATGAACAGGACCCGGAGCAGCATCCCATACACAAATGGGAGCCTTCATTGTAACCTCATCAAGCATATCACTCAAACCGTCATAGCATGACAGAGGAAAAACCAGAAGTAAAATTAAAAATAAACGTTTCATATCAACCTCATTATTCTATTCACATATCCCCCCTCTCCATGTGGAGAGGGGGTTAGGGGGTGAGGTCTGTAAAAAACCAGGTTCTCACCCTATCAAGTCAATCAAGTCCCCTCCTGGGCGGTCACTGAGCTTGCCGAAGTGTTAGGGGGCCTTCGCCACTGTGCTGAAATGGGCCTTAGCTAAAGTGTCCGCCGGGAGTCCGGCCTCAAAACCTCTTCCCTGCACCAATTCCCGCACTCACATAACTATAATTATTCGACTCTTCAAAAAATATCCTGTAATCAAGAGAAAGCGCCGCATATACACCGCCGGGAAAACTGTAGCGGAAACTTATCCCGGCCCCTGCTGAAGGATTTACGTAAAATCTTGATATTTCTTTCTCTTCTGATTCCACAATATCAAAATAGCTGTAGCTGTAATTCATCACCACACCGCCGGAAGACACATACGGTATTATGGCAAAATACTCGCCCGGATAAAAGGCATACCCTGCGCTTATCATTAAGGGCGCAAGGAAGATGGAATTCACTTTTGATTCAGGCTCTTCAAAATCATCCTTCCCGGTAAGATAAAAGAATAAAACTTCAATATTAAGCTCAAGTCCGGCAAAAAAATAATTGGACATCTCAAATTTTAATGAAGCCCCATATCCATAATCGGAAATATCTGAAAGCTTACCCATTGGGTACAAAAATGCCGGTGAAATACTTATACCCATCTCCGGCCGCAAACCGAAATATACCCTTGCAGCATCAGACTCAGCCCCTCTGTCATCAATGCTTTTCACATATATGGCATCAAAATCGACCTTTTCACCCAGAAGATATTCTATCTTTTTTACAGATGCCAGCTCTTCAGTTTCCCCTTTATACTGTTTGTAAATTTTATACCCTGTAACCCTGCCGTCAGGGTCTGCAGCCTCATTCCATTCGATTTTATAACCCCCCTTCTCCTGTCTTGACACTGAAGCAATCACAGGCCTGTCAGGCGGGATATTAAGTGTTATAAGTTCAATTTCATTACTGGGGAGGGTCTCATCCCCTGAGCTGTCAATGGCTGTTACATGGACCTGGTATTTGGTGTTGCTTGTCAGATTCCGGAGAGAATATGACTTCCCCCTGGTATTCCCTGCCAGCCTGTACTCCTTCTCCCCCGGCCCTTTGACATAAATATTATAGCTTTTGACAGGCATATAAGGTGCAAACCATTTTAACTCAGCCCTCTCTGTGCCTGCCTCAGCATTCAGCCCTGTGGGATTCCCCCTGGCCATAAAGAGAACCTGGTCACGCCTCAGCTTAAACTCTTCCGGTTTATAAATCTCCATACGGAATGTATAGGTTTCCCTGTCCTCATCAACCATGTAGGCAACTATACTTTTACCATCTATCTTCTGAATATAAACCTTACCCATGTAAAGGTCGGTGTAGAGAATCCTCATTATATTTGAGCGGGGAATTCTCTGCATCCTTCTGTCTTCAAGACGGATATTAACAGTTGCCGCAGTATCAGAAACGATGGTCCCCTTTAATATTGTTCCATCTTTCAGGAAAATATACTCAGCTGATAATGGCGCCGCCAGAATCATTGCTGCGATAAAAGCTGACACAATTCTTTTCAATTTCATAAAACATATACCTGAATTTTATTTATTATTGCATAACCACGTCCCAATTCGGGGCGCCCGGGCGCAGCGACAAAGTACTCCTTTGCTTTTCCCCCTGTCCCCCAAAGGGGGCACGTGTTCATATACTATCACTCTGATAATTTTATTTTTATTCCTATAACTATTCCAATATTACTTAATACATCTTCATCTTTAACCCGTAATACTTTGATTCATCAACCCGCTAAAATTATCCTTATACGTGCCCCCTCCGGGGGACAGGGGGCTGACTCCCGGGGCACAGTGAGCCACCTCTACATAACGCCCGTTGTGCGAATATCTTTCCCCTGAACAGTAACCACACCGCCCGGTGTAAGTATTTTCACGTATGCCCCTCTTCCGATTATGGCTCCGCGTATTACTCTGCCGTTATAGAGGGTAACTACATCGATTCTTCCATACTTTGCCTTTATTTTTTCAAGGGTCCAGGAATCCTTTTCCAGAAGTTTTTCTATTTCCTGATTTATCTCTTCAGTATTCTCTTCAGTATCGCTGAATTTCTCTTCTATTGCCGCAGAATCAATCTTTTCTATATTATCAATAACCGGAATCCCCTGTATCTTGCTTATCTCCAGTTCTTCTACTTTGCTGATCTCGCGCAGTTCAACAGCGGCATCAGTGCTTTCTGCAACAACCGCAGTATTGCCGGTATCAACAAAATTTTCTTCTTCTGTAGCGGTTTTAACAACACTCACCTTCCCTTTCCCTACTGCCACAACTGTTTTACCTTTATCATACTCTGTTAAAAATTCGGTTCCCCGCACAGATGCAACTGCTGTTGGAGTCTTTACCCTGTACTCACTCTCCTTTTTAAGCTTTGACACGCTGGAAACAACCTTCCCCCTGTCAAGATTAAGCTCCCTGTTCTTTTCATCAGATATTGATTTAAACACAACTCTGGTTTTTGAATCAAAACGTATAACAATCCCGTCATCAGTCTGAATAATTACGTAAGACCTGTCACCGGTTTCTATTATATCACCATCCTTTACCTGGTACTGCACCTTAACAGGAATGGAAGCCTTCCCCTCCCTTTCAATCGACGCAGTACCCGCGAAAAAAGAAACAAAAGCTCTCTCCTCTTTTTTCCCCGCGCATGATACTGCAGCTGTAACTGTTAAAATCAATATCAACTGACAATAAAACTTTAATGATTTCATCCTTATTCCTCCTGAATTCTATTTTATAATATCGGTCCCTTTAATATCCTTTGCCTGAACCGTAACTGTTCCATTTACTGTAACCACCCTTACAACTGCACCCCGTGAAATGATGGCCCCGCGTATTACCCTGCCGTTATAAAGGGTTACCACATCTATTCTTCCATACCTGGACTTAATCTCCTCAAGGGTGAGCCTGCTGCTTTTCTTTTCTGCTTCAGGTTTCTTTTCATGTTCTTTTATTTTTTCATTTAAACTTTCAAGCTCTGCATCACTCATTGAATCAACCGATAATGTTAAATCAAATTCTGCGAATCTGCTCATCAAAGCCTGTTCTTCAGCCTCAAGTGCTCTGGCAGACATCCCGCTCTTTACTTCGCATGCCTCTCCTTTCTGCAGTGTATAAACCTCTCCTGAAGGTTTATGTTTTACTTCAACCGCCCCTTGAGCTACCAAAACAGATGTTACACCCTCTTTAATTATCACCCCGAATTCCGTCCCCTTTACTGTTACAGATGCATCCTCTGTATGGACTTCATAAACAATCCCCCTGTCAGAGGATCTGTGCCTTGAAAGCACACCCCCCTTTCCCAGAGCCAGCCTTATAATTGATCCTGTTTCTTCAACTTCAAGAGCGGTGCTGCTTAATGCCCTTACTATTGAACCTGATTCAAACCGGAACAGAAGGCCCGATGAATCACCTGAAGCAATTCTGTCCCCCTTTTCAACTGCCCCTTTTAATGAAACCTCAATATCAGTCTCACCCCTTGAGATTTTTACATCTCCTGTATAGGCGACAATAAAACCTTTCTGCAATGCCGTCTCATCTGCAATAAATGGAGCCTTGTAAAGATAATCCTGCATAAGCAGAAATGGTACAGAAAGAGCTATAATTACTGATGCTGCCATTGCAGCCATGCCGCTCCTTGCAGCCCCGGCAAGGGTAATATTAATCCCTGCGGAGCGGTAAAGATTATATAAACCAAGGGTCAGAGCCGGCATAAAAAACGCCCTCTCCCCGGATTCCACTATTCTTTTCAGCGCAGCTTTTTTTGAACGGAGAATTCTGCTCCGGTCTGCTTCTGCTACAGGCGCGGAAAGGTTATATTTTTTAAAAAGTCCCCTGATTAAAAGCGCTTCCTTCATAAAAGGTCCTCAATGCTCTTTATCCCCTTATCTTTCAGGGCTGCTGTGATTTTTTCTGTAATTCTATTGAACCTGTACCTTGCCTGTTTATAATTCATTCCAAGATGTTTTGCAGCTTCAACAAAGGTGAAGTTATGTACTGCCACAAGATCAAATAAAGACATGTCAGCAGCATCCTCCTCTTCTGTCATGCGGCTCATAATTTCCTGTATCATCATCCTGGTATCCCTGAATCCGTTTACATAACTCATCCCTATATCGTCAAAAATCTCTTCAATGTCCACATCCCTGCTGTATTTCCTTTTATAGTGATCCAGCACAACAATGCGGAGACAGCCGAAAAGCCATTTTCTCGGGTTCTCAACCTCATCTATTTTATCATAGAAACGGATAAAAACCTCCTGGCATATATCTTCCGAGTCGTGAAAATTATTTATCCTGGCATAAACAGAGCTGAAAACAACTGAATAGCAGCTGTCATAAACAGAGATAAATTTTTCCATATCCGATTCAGCAGGCTTCCCTTTCTGATTCAAATGCACACCATCATCTTATTATTGTAGTAGAATTTTTACGGCAAAATTACCCAAAAAAAAGTACAGGTTATAAATTTTTTTTAAAAAACCTGCTTCCCTGTCACTGCTCTATTCAGCTGCGGAGATAATGACAACAGCAGTATTAAACAAAAAAATATTCTAAAATAATTACCAAGCTCTTTTTTTCTACTACAGAGGAGATTAAATGTCAAATTATTTATGATGCGGGATTGTATTGAAAAAATAAATTATAGCTGGAAATGATTATTAATGCTTTCTTCCCTCAGAAATATACTCTTTGATATCGACCCCCTCATTCACAGAATTTCTGATTGTATCAAAATGATCTATAAGGCTTGCTAAATGGGATTTAGCTTCAAAAGAGCCGACTGTTTTTTTAACTATTTTCATAAAACCAGTTTAATAAACCAGTTTGCTAATGTCAAATTATTTATGGTGCGGGATTGTATTGAAAAAATAAATTGTGGGTGGAAATAATTACACTTTTTTATCTATAAAGAAGGCCTTTTTAACCTTAACATAGCCGTTCTGAATTATCCGCTTCATAAAGCGGGGGTGTTTGCGGAGGGCCTCCCTATGCTTCTCCTGATCATCATCACTTACAGCTTCTTCAACTAGTTCCGGGTCAATGGGGATAGAGTTATCTTTTACATCTTCGCCATATTCGCGGCCCTCTCCATACTCATGCTTCTCTTCACGGCCATGCACAGACTGCTTAAGCTCAAGGGTTGACTCAGAAACAGGCCTGGCCCTTTTAAGAGTTGTTTTTGGTTTCAGAATTTTCTGAGTTACATCTTTCCATAAAAAAATCTTCATCCCTATCCCTCTTCAGCCATACAGCAGGGCTGATTATAGTTATCGGCACAAAAAGGGGAGAAATGAAGATTAAACCGGAGACCTTTTATAACACTGCTATCGGTCAGGATCTTCCAGATCATCGAGCCACGCAGCATCATCTGTGAGCTTCATCTTAAAGAATCTCCCAATATCGTCCCGGTTTTTTGCCTGATGATATTTAAGATATATTTCATCACCCATAATTCCCACAATCTCGATCTTCCCTGTAACATGGGACATAATATACCTGAAGCCCTTCCCATGCCCGTTGAGCATGGCCTTCGCCTTTTCCACAACCTCGAATCCCTCTCTCAATGAAACCTGGAAATGCCCCTTTACCCTGGAAACAGGCCTGCACTGAAAAACATAGTATGGGAGAACCCCTGATCTAAGGAGGTCACTCATTAAAGCTGCAAGTACAGCAGGGTCATCATTAACACCCTTTGTAAGAACTGTCTGATTCTGGATAATAATCCCCGCATTCCGCAGTTTTGAGCAGGCTTTTTTTGATTCAGATGTAATCTCATTAGAATGATTAAAGTGTGTTACAATATAAATTCTGTGGAAATTATTGGAATAGTGGCTCAAGTAATCGACCCATTCATCATCCTCATAAATCCTCCGGGGAAAAACAACAGGGGTCCGTGTTCCAAACCTTACAAATTCCAGGTGATCAATCCCTTTAAGCTCCTCAAGAAAAACTTTTAAAACCTTTGTATCAAGAAGAAAAGGATCACCCCCTGAAATAAGCACGTTGGTGATCTCCTTATGCTCCTTAATATAAGCCACTCCCTCCCTAAATCGGCTTATGGTTTCCTCATTCGATTTGCCCACCAGTCTTTTTCTGAAACAGTAGCGGCAATATGCAGCGCACTGATTTGTTGAAAGGATAAGCGCTGTCTGGCTGTACTTGTGCTGGAGCCCCATCAATACAGTATTATCAGATTCCCCGCTTGTGTCATAGGATCCGATTGTATTCATCTCATCAGTTGAAGGGACCATCATTTTCAGCAGAGGATCAGCCGGATTTGACCTGTCTATAAGGGACATATAGTACCGTGTGATGCTCATGGGATGAAGATCAGTAACCTCTTTAAGTATATTTTTCTGATCATCCGACAGAACTATATACTTTTCCAGGTCCTCTATGGTGGTAATATTATTTTTAAGTTCATCTCTCCAGCTCATTTCAAACTCCATTAATACGTTTTATCAATTAAAAAAACTCCATATTTTATACTGCATGCACAAAGTTCACTACATATATTATAATGACAGAATATGGAATAACCAACTTTAAGACCCGGCCGCGGTATTGGCCAAAAGAAAACTTTTATGCAGCACCAGAGATTGATTCAATCTGATATATTAAAAAGTTTATACCATCTGAAAAGCCGGTTCAAGACTTTTTTTTAAAAAAAACATTTTTTTAGACTGATATTTCCCATTAAACAAACTATATCCTACAAAATACTACAAATTATTATTGACTATCTTTGTTGTGCAGATATTATTTACCGGAAATTGTGTCATAAAATTTCATAGAAATTCATTAAAATTTAAATTTTACAGAGGTATCAAATGAAAAGAACAGGTATTCTGCTCTCCATACTCCTTGCATTAACCATTGCAGCCTCATCGTGCTCAAAGGAACCTGCACAGGTGCTTATGATGGCAACAACCACAAGCACAGACAATACGGGACTCCTTGATGTACTTGCGCCTGAATTTAAAAAAGACACAGGCATTGAACTGAAATGGGTCTCTGTAGGCACAGGTAAAGCCCTGCAGATGGGACAAAACTGTGATGTGGACGTACTCCTTGTGCACGCACCCGATGCGGAAAAGGAATTTGTCGACAAAGGCTTCGGTTTAAACAGAACTGAGCTGATGTATAATGACTTTGTAGTTATCGGCCCTGCAGAGGATCCTGCCGGAATTAAAGGGGTGAGTGTAATCAATTCTCTTAACACAATACGTGCGAAAAAAGCGACCTTTACCAGCCGGGGCGACAAATCGGGGACCCATTCATTGGAAATGAATCTCTGGAAAAGTACAGGCAAAGCAGTTCCTGAAAAAGAGGCATGGTATGTCCAGACCGGCCAGGGGATGCTCCAGACGATTAATATTGCAGCGGAAAGGAGCGGCTACACCATTACTGACAGAGGAACCTTTATTAAATATGAAGACACCCACAAGGGGAATCCTCCGGTAGTAATTCTTGTGGAAGGGGACAAATCGCTGTTTAATCAGTACAGCGCCATTGAAGTTAATCCGGAAAAATGTACCAATGCTAAAAATGACCTTGCAAAGAAATATATTGAGTGGATGGCATCTGACAAAACTCAAAAAATGATAGGCGAGTTTAAACTGTTAAACAAGCCGCTTTTTACCCCTAACGCGAAAAAATAATTTACGGTTTAAACCGGTTTATTTAACATTTCCAAATCCCCTCCCTGAGAAGAGGGGATTTTAATCTTAAAACCGGTATATAATAAATATAGAAAGGATTATAAAATGGATTACCTTGCACAGGGCTTCCTTAATGCGTTTGTTCTCCTTTTCAACGGTGACGAAGAGACATTCAGCGCAATATCTGCCACATTAAAAATTTCAACTGCCTCAATATCGATAAGCCTTGCAGGGGGGCTCCCCCTGGGTTTTATGCTTGGCTACTACGACTTCCCCGGAAAAAGACAGATAAGGGCTGTTACAGATACACTCCTTGCACTCCCTACAGTAGTTGTAGGCCTTCTTGTATACGCCTTTATAACTCAGAAGGGCCCACTAGGCGGATTGGGGCTCCTTTTCGAAATATCAGGGGTTGTACTTGCACAGGTGATACTGGTTATCCCTATTGTCATCTCACTTACAGCCACTGCAATTGAAAGCCTTGATGAAAGGGTCAGAGCAACAATTATCACTCTTGGCGCAAAGGGGAGCAGAGTAATAATGAGCAGCCTATATGAAGCCCGCTTTGCAATTATGGCAGCCGGAGTAACAGCCTACGGCAGGGCCATAGCAGAGGTAGGAATATCCATGATGATAGGAGGGAATATCAAGTGGCACACAAGAACCATTACAACAGCCATAGCCCTGGAAACAGGCAAGGGGCAGTTTGCAATGGGTATTGCACTTGGGCTTGTTCTTCTTATGATAGGGTTTACTGTCAATTATGCCCTCATTTTTTTCAGAAGGAGGGGATAGGATGAATAAAGATAATATTATATATCAGCTCAACAATATTAAACAGAGCTACGGGAACTTCACGCTGAAGATACCGGAATTCTCCATTAATGCTGGTGAGTCTATAGGTCTTTCCGGGCCCAACGGCAGCGGCAAGAGCACACTCCTGAGGCTGCTGGCTCTGCTGGAAAAACCTGCAGAAGGGGATATATCTCTCCTCAAAATCCGGCCCGGTACCGTACCTGTCACCCTGCTCCAGCAGGACCCATATCTGCTGAAAAGACCTGTTTTCGACAATGTGGCATATGGCCTCAAAATCAAAAAGGATACAACTCTGCTAAAACAGAAAGTACAGAAAGCCCTTGAAACAGTAAGGCTAGACCCTGCAAAGTTTATGTATAGAAAATGGTTTGAGCTTTCCGGAGGGGAGTCCCAGAGAGTAGCCCTTGCCTCCCGAATAATTCTTCAGCCTTCAGTGCTCCTTCTCGATGAACCTGTTGCAAATGTGGATACAGACACCTCGCGGGCCGTTAGTGATGCGATAAGAACAATGAAAAAAGAATACGGCACCACTCTTGTAATAACAAGCCACGACATGTCATGGCTCACCACTGTCACGGACAGAATCTGGAAGATGCACAACGGCCGCATAACAGGGAGCGGCAATGTAAACATTATCCCCGGGCCCTGGACAGAAAGGGAAAATCATCTTTTTGTTTCAAAACTCCCTGACAGTACCGAAATTTACGCATCCAGGCCACCGGAAAGTGATTCTGTGGCCATTCTCAATCCTGAAGAGATTATTGTAGCAGACAGTGAAATTGAAAATATTTCTGCGGCAAACAGATTAAAAGGAACAGTAAAGATGATGTTCACAGATGAGATGTCGGGGGACATACGTCTTGAGGTCGAAGCATCAGGAAGAATCTTCACTGTGCTTATTACAGAAGCCTCTGCTGTAAAAATGAACATCCTGCCGGGGAAAATGGTCTATCTTATCTTTAAGGCCACTTCCCTTACATGGGCTTGAGCCGGATATTAAGGATTTAGGGATAAGGCTCTGACCCCTTATCTCCCTAAATCCACAAGACAAGCCTTTTCCTGTATGCATCTTCATAAAAAAGAAACTTATCCACGCATTCTGCAAAGCTCCTGCCTAATTTTAAGAAATATTCATGCAAAGTAAAATTTAGCGGAGAAACGAAATTTTCATCAAGATAGCAGTTTATAAAACCGATTTCATTTTGGCGGGGGTTCCTTGAGAGCCCCTTACGCACCGGATTATAGCCGATATACCAGAGTAGCCACAGAAGGTACTCCTCAGGATTGTCAGATTCCTCGATTATTGTGGAACCGAATCTTTCATTCCAAAAAGGCCCTGTTTCATTCATGGCCCGATTGTATTTCTCAGCCATGCGTGCTTTAATAAACTGCATTATAAGAGAAATGGTCTCTCTGTTCTCTAAAGTTTTTATAAGAATATGAATATGATTGGCAACAGTTTCTGCAGCAATGAGCTCAAAATTGTATTTTTCCTGGCACATCTGTACAGATTCAATAAAATATTTCTTTCCATACTTACCTTTAAGCAGGTCCCGTCTCCCGCGGCATCTTGTGAAGCAGTGATATGTTACACCCTGTGCAATTGTCCTTAGTGGTCTTGGCATTTTTGTCTCCCCTATTCATATCAGAATCTGAAAAGCCTTTGATATTAATACGTTTTTAAGAGGATTTTTTTTGAAAAAAAATCGGGGTCAGAGCATTTTTTTTTGTTTTTTAAAGAGAAAATAGAACAGGCAGGGCTGGGCACGGGGTCAGAGCATTTTTTTAACGAAAAAGGGGTCAGAGCATCATTTTTTTACAAACCAAGTATCTTCATAGCATTCAATCCGGAAATTTCAGCAACCTGCTTCTGATTATCGCATAAAGCTCGAAGCGGCTTAAGATACCTCTCTGCTCTCAACAGAGGGAAATCACTGCCGAAAAGTATTTTCCCGCTGCCGCAGATATCAATTGCTGCTTTATAAATTTCATCCCTGTAAAGATAGGGGCTTGCAGCAGTATCGTAATAAACATTCCTGAACGCATCCTTAACTTCAGGCATGAGCTCATAAAAAAGTATCCCCCCGCCCCAGTGGGAAAGTATTATAACAAGGTCGGGGAAATTTTTTATAATATTATAGAGCTGCGAAAAAGGGGTATTATACTTGCCGTTGTAGCTGTGGCCCAGGGGCTCATTAACATGGAGGCATACCGGAAGAGAAGATAATAGAGCCCCTTCAAAGACTTTCTCCAGGAATTTCCAGCTCCTTTTATCCATACCACTATAAAAAGCTATCTCGCCAATGCCGTAAAGCTCTGACCCCTTAATCTTTTCAGCCTCAAGCAGCGGGGATCTGCTTCTACGTGGGATCATGCCGAAAGGGAAAATTTTCCCTCTGTACTCTGCTGCTGTTTCCGCCATATATTCATTATGATATGCGCAGAGCTTATCATCGCTCCAGGGGAAAGACATGGCAACTGAAGCATCAATTCCGCTCTCCTTCATATATGCTGTAAGATCCGCGGCATCTGCCATATGGGATTTTGCAGAATCATAAAGGAGCTTAAATCCCGGATCAGCCAGATATTTATCCCGTGATTCAGAAATTCCAGACGGGAAGATATGAGTATGAAAATCTATTATCATAATTTACCTCTTATAGTAATGATACTATAAGGCACTGTACATAGAATCAACGCTTTTTATTTTAAATCCGGATAATCACGGATTATTATATACAAAAAAAATCGAAATTCACACTTTAATTTAAATTTATATTATAATCACTAAAATTTATTAAATATTTTATTAACAAAGCATTTGTTAATTGACAATTATCTATGCAGTATTACTTTTTTATGATAAAAAAACAATATCCAGCAATAATTTTGCCGGGAAACCACTGCCTCATTCAGGCAAAAGTAAACAGGGGGTCAGGTAAACTTCAACCAGGGGGCCAAGATGTCAGATGGAGGTAAAAGAATCATCTGCCTGGCATCCACTTATACAGATAAGGAAGGGAATCTGAGGTCCAAGATACTCCCCACACTTCCGGAGGGGACTGTTGTTACAACCCCCAGAAATGAAGTGGAATATGTTGTTACCGAATACGGTGTTGTGGATTTAAGCCTTGAAAGTATTTCAAGCAGGGTAAAGAAAATGATTTCCATTGCTCACCCCCGCTTCAGGGATGAGCTAACATTTACCGCGAAAAAATACCGCTGGATTTAAGCTGTTTCAAAAGGGGGCGTTTATTCGTCCCCTTCATTATCCTCCGGCTCAATCTTGATCTTGAAATTAAAGTTTCTCATACGCTTATCTTTTTTCAGACCGCTCATAAGAAGCTTAAAGAGAGAGTCCACACTGTCTATAGGCCTCGTTTTATCATCCGGACAGCCGTACATTAGCCATCTAATTACTATAAACTCAACACTCCCCAGAATAACAGACCTGATAAAATAAGGATCAATATCATCCTTAAGCTCACCTGAAGCAATTCCGTCTTTGATAACCTTGATCATTATATCATAATAATCCCTCAGGTACTTATATGTCTCTGTTTCCATAAACTTTTTGTTTGTTTTAAGAGTCATAAGAGAAATTGAGGCAAAATATGGATTATCCTGATAATATTTGCATAAATGATAAATCATACCTCTCAGCTTATTAACTGTGCCGCTTATATAGCTGAGATGGGAATCGAGCATCTGCTTGCTAAGTTCAATACCTTCAACAGGAATCGAAAAAAGAAGCTCCTCTTTTGATGAAAAATATTCATAAATAGTAGTGTCTGAAACCCCGGTCTCCTTGGCAACATCGGAAATAGTTGAATTAGGAAACCCTTTTTCAGAAAAAACTTTTTCAGCCGCCTTCAGTATCTGATCCCTGCGCGCCTCTTTCAATGATTTTACTGTCATAAACCTGCCCCTTTACACTTTTGATTTCTTTTTATACCAGACAGCAGGTCCGGAGAACTCAACATGCCCCGCATGGAAACACCCTCACGGGAACAAAAAATCAACAAGTTATCAGACCGCTGACTTTACTCGCTATTGTATAAATTTTAATTATTCAATAGCGAGCATAAAGTAATTTCATATTTATCACCTCTCTGAGTCAAGAAAATTTTTATAATTCCAACTTAGACTTAACCAGATATACAAATAATTAACAACAATAAAATTATAAAATAAAAATTTTTACCCCTCCATTATTTACTAAAACCTGGTTGAAAAAGTTTTCCATTTATGATAAATAAATTCCGTTATATACCGGAGTCAACCCCCTGTTAAGGGGATACTGATATAATATTTTCTATCAATTATTTCTGAGGATATTATTCGGTATAATATTTCAGTTTTAAATATCCCCGCTCCCTTTGGCAGCGGAGATATGAGAACATTTAATTGAACAGGATTGTTAAAGAATTAACACTAACTTTTTTATAGCAAATGATGCTGAAATTCATTACAATATGATATCTGATAAAGACAACTTAAGAGGAGAAAATCATGAAAAGGATGACACTTTTTGCTGTAATATTGACTATTATTATATCAGGAGATATGCTGTTTTCCGACCCTGTGCCTGCAAACAGCACAATTACCTCCGTTAAGCTTTTCACAAACAGAGCTGAAATTACAAGAAATGCCCGGCTGAATCTTAAAAAAGGGCTTAATACAGTTGTAATCGAGGGTCTCCCCGACAACCTTTATGACTGGTCAGTAAAAGGGACCCTTCCTGAAAAATTTGCCGGAAGGCTTATGTCCCTAGAAATATCCAAAACTGCACTGGTTGAAAAAAAACGGAAAAAAATTCAGGAGATTGAAAAAAAACTTGAGGAACTGAAAGAGCGTGATTCCGAATTTACCGATGATCTTGCCAACTTAAAGCAGCAGGAAAGCTTTCTTGACTCTGTTACAAGATTCACTGAAAAGGAAGCTTCAAAGGAGCTGACGACACGCCTCCCCCAGACCGCAGTCTGGAGCAGTACAATGGAATACATAAGTCAAAAGAGGAAAGGAATACTCTCATCAAGAAGAGATATCCACAAAAAAAGGAGAGACCTGGCAAAGGAGATTCAGAAACTGGAATTCGATTTAAGCCAGATTGCAGGGAGAACATACTACAGCAGCTATATGAAGCTTGACCAGGCGATTCAGCAGAACGCGGCATCAATGGAAATTCAGCAGTACGGGAACCTGACAGATCAGTACGCGGCAAGAGAACGATCCCTCACCGAATCACAGAGCGGCATTGATACGGAAAAACGGCTTATGCTTACTATTTTCTCTTCCACAGACAGTGCTGCTGATTTTTCATTATCCTATCTTATCCCTGATACTTTCTGGAAAATGAAATACGACTTCAGAGCCAGCAGGAATAAAAATGAGGTTGAAATAATTGTTTACTCAGACATTTACCAGAAAACGGGCGAGGACTGGAATAATGTTAATCTGAGCCTTTCAACATGGTCGCCATTGAGCAATATAAATCTTCCTGATATCCCCCCCTGGTACCTGGACATCAGAACCCAATATAAAAGAAGCAAAATGGAAGGGGCTGTTATAGCTGATAAAGCCTATTCAGCAAAAAAACTTGATGAAGAATCATTTACCGTGGATGAAGCCCCCATACCTGAAACCGCAGTCACTTCAAAAGGTGTTAGTATGGAAATAGCATTCCCGATAAAGCAGACAATTGAGTCATCCTTGGCATATCAGAAAAAATATCTGAAAGCCTATACTGTAAAAAGCGGTAATGATCTCAACTTTTTCTACCAGATGGTCCCTGGAATGTCGTCACAGGCATATCTTATGGCGCTTGTAAAGAACAACACAGAGCTTCCATGGCTTGCAGGTGAAGCTCAGGTTTTTCTTGAAAATGAATACACCGGGAAAGTGAACATTCCTGACACACCGATTAATGCAGAAAGAGAGCTGGTACTGGGGATTGATCCTTCTGTCAAATCGGAGAAGGAACTTGTGAGAAAATATGAAGACAAGGCAGGACTTTTCGGCGGGAACAGAAAAATTATTTACTCATATAAAATTACTGTAGAAAACAGCACCGGGGAAAGTAAAAGTGTTACAGTGATGGACAATATTCCTGTATCAAGAAATTCTGAGATCAAAGTTGACATAGAGAAGCTGAGTCTGGAGCCCCTCTCAGATGATGAAACAAAAAAAAGCAGTGACTATGCCAGGGGTATAAGAAAATATGTTTTAAACATGGCCCCGGGTTCAAAAAGGGAAATAACCTATGACGTGGTTATTGTTTTTAATAAAGACCTGAATATTTCAGGATTAAAATAGGGAAGGAATTATGAGAAAAACCAAAATAGTATGCACACTGGGTCCCGCAATAGATGACACTGCAGTGCTTAAAAGAATATTCAAAAGCGGCCTTGATGTGGCGCGTCTGAATTTTTCACACGGCACCTACGATGAACACCAGGCAAGAATTGATCGTTTCAAGACTATACGCCTGGAATTGGGGAGACCTGCTGCCCTCCTTCTTGACACAAAAGGTCCGGAAATCAGGCTTAAAAAATTCAAGCAAGGCGGGGTAACACTTAATCAGGGACAGGAATTTACACTTACAACAGAGGATATAGAGGGGGATGAAAATATCGTCTCAGTAACCTACCCCGGCCTCCCATCAGACGTAAGTAAAGGGGACCGCATACTTATTGATGATGGTCTTATTGAACTGAAAGTAACCGGAACCAGTAGCACAGAGGTTTTCTGCCATGTTATTGACGGCGGTGAAGTAAGTGATAAAAAGGGGATTAACCTTCCGGGCATCACTGTGGGGATACCCTTTTTGAGCGATATTGACAGGGAGGATCTTCTTTTCGGGATAAAAAACGATTTTGACTATATTGCAGCTTCTTTTGTACGGAACGCTGAAGATGTGAAACAGATAAAGACATTTCTTGAGGAGAACAACGGCGGCTTCATCAAGGTGATTTCTAAAATTGAGAATCAGGATGGCGTAAAAAATATTGATGAAATTGTAAGGGTAAGCGACGGCATCATGGTTGCACGTGGCGATATGGGTGTTGAAATCCCCTTTGAGGAGATCCCCTCTCTGCAGAAAATGATTATCTTAAAAACAGTGCAGATGGGGAAACCTGTAATTACAGCAACTCAAATGCTTGATTCTATGATCCGCAACCCCAGGCCCACAAGAGCGGAAATTACAGACGTTGCCAATGCAATCTATGATGGTACAAGCGCTATTATGCTTTCCGGTGAAACAGCTATAGGGAAATACGCTGAACTTGCAGTTTCCACAATGTCTAAAATTGCGGAAAAAACAGAAACCGATATTGATTATGTGGGAAACTTTAACAAACGCCACAGCACAATCGCCAAAAATGTTACAGACGCCATAAGCTACTCCACATGTTCAGCTGCACATGCTCTGGACGCTGCAGCAATAATATCTGTAACCAAATCGGGCCATACTTCAAGGATGGTGTCAAGATACAGGCCTAATTGTCTCATTATCGCATCAACACCACTTACTAAAGTATATCACCAGCTTGCCCTTGTATGGGGGGTTACACCAATGCTCACAAGGGAGGCTTCCACTACTGACGAAATTTTCAACCTGGCAGTTGATGATGTGCAGAATGCGGGGCTCCTTAAAAACGGAGACCTGGTAATTATTACAGGGGGGATACCTATAGGGATAAGCGGCACCACAAACATGATTAAAATTCACGTTGTGGGTGATATCCTTGTGCAGGGGAAACCTTCAAACAAACTTTCTGCATCAGGTATACTCTGTATTATTGCTGACAATAAGTCATCTGTTCAGGACTTCAAAGGTGGTGATATTCTGGTAATTAAAAAATCTAATGATGCTATCCTTCATCTCATAAAAAATGCAGGGGCTGTGATTACTGAAGAAGATGAAAATGATTCACAGGCTGCCATTGTTGCAAGGGCCCTTGATATTCCTCTTATAACAAACGCGGAAAGGGCTACTGAAATACTTACAAGCGGCATAGTTGTAAAGGTTGACGGCATAAAAGGCCTGGTTCTGAGCGGACAAAGCTGACGGTTGAGGATAGAACAATAATGCCTGTTAAAAGTTTATTTACTCTACTCATCTCCGCCATTATTTTTTCTGCTTTTGCAGCAGATGCCTACCCTGATCCGGGAACCGGTAATGAGCAGACAGTTTCATTTACCACCTCCATTGCAGATCAGGAGGCGAATGTAAAAAGGAATATTGCCATAGCCTCCCGGAGACTCAACGGAACGGTTATTAAAAGCGGTGAAGTTTTTTCATTCAACAATACTGTTGGCGAAGGTTCAGCGGAAAACGGATTTTTAAGCGGCAGAGTCTTTTACAGAGACAGGGTGGCATATGAAACAGGCGGGGGTATATGCCAGGTTTCATCAACCCTCTTTAATGCTCTCCTCCTTGCAGGCTGTTCAATAAGTGAAAGGCACAGACATATGCACCCGGTTTTATATGTACCCCCGGGACTTGATGCCACCATTAAATACGGCAAAAAAGATTTAAGGATGCGGAATATTTACAGTTTCGATCTTCAGATTTTTACTGACGTGAATGAGAGCAGTCTTACTGTTTTCATAAAAGCATCAGGGATAATCCCCTTTGCCTATGAGATGTTCAGTGAAGAGGGTGAAATAAATCTCCCCTTCAGTGAAGATAGCGGCAGGAATATTCAGCCCGGATTATCCATAGAGGTATATAGAAAAAAATATTCCGGAGGAAAACTCCTTGAAACTTTTCTCATGTACAGAGATTTTTATCCTCCGGTTTATATTGAATAATAGTAGAGTGAATGAAACATTTTATTTTAACAACAGCAGCCGCAGCAATAATACTTATTCCATCGGGCAGGCTTTCAAGCTCAGGCACTGATCTGGATGACTGGGCCCTCTTTTCCGCAGGTGCGGGTAAGGCAAATCTTATCGCATGGCTTCAGGAAACTGCCGCTGTCACCATCATCGGTGGTGAACAGCAGAACCCCATTCCCGGGCAGATCCCTCCATTTTACGGAGACAGGGGGTTGTTTATTACTTTCATTAAAAACAGAAAAGTACGGGGATGTTTCGGCGCCTTTTATCACAAAAACGGGAATATTGAATCTCTTTTGAAATACTACATTAAAGGGGCATTATTTCTCGACCCCAGGTACAGACCCCTTGATCCGGATGAACTGGGCAACACTGAAATTATTCTTACTATTGCAGGAACCCCTGAAAGAGTGGATAATATAAACAGTATTAATTTATCGGGTTACGGTTTACTCATTGAATGCAGTTCAGGACAGGGTACAGTTATTGTTCCTGAAGAGTTCAGAACTTCATCTTACATTAAAAAGAAATTTACTGAACCGGGATGTGAAGTATCCAGGTTCAGGGCTGTTACTATCAAATAATCGATTGCGGAGCCGGTCATGAAAAAATTTTTTATAGCACCACTTATTATTACTGCTGCATTACTTTCAATTGTCTCCTGTACTACATCTGATATTAAAAAAACAGAGAGCGGTGAAACCGTATACGGCAGTACAGGGAAAACCCCGGGCAAAAAGACATATATTGAGGGACGGGTTACAGAATCGGATGAGAAGAAGGGGATTGCCGGGGCTGTTGTTGAGATAAAAAACTCAAACAGGGGTATCGGCTACTACAAAACAGCAACAGACAGCAGAGGCCATTACCGGATTGATGACTTTATCCCCAATATCCGCTACGATATTGAAGTTACTGCACCCGATTATGTTTCATATAATCAAACAATTCAGATAAGCGCGGTCGAGAATAATATTGTCCTGGCAAAGGAATCGATAATTACAGGTACTGTCAGGGACAGCAAAGGAGTGCCTGTTCCTGACACTGAAGTAAAGCTGAGCAGCTATAACGAATATAACGGCGCATCAGGCAACAGACCCGATTTTATTAAAACCGATTCCGCAGGAAACTATTCCTTTCCAAAGCTGAAAACCGGCTCATACATACTCAGTTTTGGGAAAAACGGCTACATTGCTGAAACTGCCCATATTCAGCAGGTCCGTGAAGGTGAAACTTTCAGACTGCAGATGGTCCTTTACAGGCCCTCATCCATCTCCGGGAATGTGGCTATCAGCGGTGTCAAAGCCCCGGCATCAAATATTAATATCACTGCCAGAGGGAGACAGATTTACACAGTTGAAAGCTTCCATGACGGATCGTTCAATATCGAAGATGTTAAGCCTGGAAGATATCAGCTTGAGCTTTCACACCAGGGCTTTCACAATATTAAATCGCAGTTTATCGATATTCGTGAAGGGGAAAAAAAGGGTAACCTGAATTTCGAAATAGCGACAAGATCTCCCGATGTGAAAATTCATTCATACCGCACCACATTTACTCCGGGAAACCAGCTTGATTTCAATTTAAGATCACTCCGCCTTGATGCAGTTAAGATACGCGTTTACCGGGTACCTGTAAAATTCTTCCTGAGCGCAGCTCCCGATCCGGACTCACTGGACCCGGTTAAAAGCGGTTTTACTAAAGTAACTGAATGGGAGGAACCTGTAAAGGATTTCAGACCCTATGAGTGGATGTATTATTCAGTAAATATAAATCAGTCCCTCCCGGTAGGGGGCTATTGCATTGAAGTGCAGGGGAGCGGCAGTACCGCAGCCAGGCAGTTTTTTACTGTAACCAATATTGGTGTGGTTCTTAAAAAATCACCTGATAAAATCTACGCTTATGTAACAGACCTGGTACAGAATAAACCGGTAAAGGATGCATCAATAATAGCCTATGACCAGATCGGCAGGGACAGGACAGGGAAACAGATCTCCGGCAGCTCCGTCCCTTCAATGATTGAGCAGCTCCCCCTTAGAGAGATCGCAAGAGGTTCCACGAATAATGATGGGATTTTCTCCGCACCGCTGAAACATCCCCGTGGCTTATCCCTTCTGGTTTTATCAAAGGATGGAAGTTATGCTATTACCAGTTCTGGATCTGCCTCATTCCATGCTGCTGAAAAGGAGAAATTCTTTATTTATACAGACCGGCCTGTTTACAGGGCTGGCGACAGGGTTCATTTCAAGGTAATTGCAAAGGACAGGGAGGGGCGCTTTGTACCTATAAAAAACAGGGATATATTCTTCAAGGCTGGAAGAGTAGGATCTGAGGAGAATCAGGTCACAGGGGAGCTTCTTCTTGATGACTGGGGTACAGCTGAAGGGGTTATTGATATACCCGCGGATTCCGATCTTGGACTTTTTTCAATCAACACAGGGTTTGCCAGGGATAACCTCTACGGCTCAGGGACCTTCCATGTGGAGCAATACAGAAAGCCGGAATTTAAAATAGAGATTGAGCCGTCAAAAAGCTTCTTTATCAACGGTGACACAGCAGAGTTCAGGGTTGAGGCAAAATATTTTTTCGGTGCACCTATTAAGGATGCACTTGTTAAATACAGATTTTATGAAAGACGTATAGAAACCGCGGATTTATCATACAATGATGAAAGCAGCGCAGGCCGTTCATATTCACGCATAAGGCTGGAGGGGGAAAAATATGCTGACTCTTCAGGAACAGCCCTTTTAAGGCTTGCAGCAGGAACATACCCCTATGACAGGGAGATTACTCTTGAAGCAACTGTAACAGACAGATCAAATATAAGCATAACATCCCGTAGAACCGTAAAAGTGGGGCGGGGGGAATTTTTTATTAAAGTGGAGCCTGAGGAGAACTTCTTCAATATTGACGGGAGTAAAAAGATTAAAATCTCAGCAGTGAGTCACTCCGGAAAACCGGTATCCGGCTCTTTTGATGTTAATCTTTTTAAATATATATGGAAGCCGGCACAACGGGTCTATGTTCATGACACCAGGCCATTATTCAGCCGCAAAGTTACCACAGGGGCTGACGGTACAGCGGAAATAAATCTGCCGGAAAAATTTTCCAGCTATGGCGAATTCGACCTTATTGTAACAGGTAAAGATTCCAGGGACAACCGGATCAAGGGTTCAACAATTCTATGGATATACAGGGAAAGCGGCGGTGATGCTGCTTCAAAATTCAGGAATATTGAATTGTCTGTAAATAAAAATATAATTGAGGATAGCGGAGAGATTACTTCACTTGTTAAAAGCAGGTTCACCGATTCCTATGTCTGGGTTACTCTTGAAGGGAGGGATATTTACCAGTCTAAAGTTGTGAAGATGGATAAAAACATTGTGCCTGTTAAATTCAATGTTGATAAAAAATACGCGCCCAATCTTTTTGTCAGGGCTGTTATGCAGAGAGGGAGAGCCCTGTACACAGATATACAGGAGATCACTATCCCGGTTGAGGATACCAGGCTTAAAATCAGCGTCACACCTGACAGGGGTGTTTACAGCCCCGGTGAAACCGTTAATATTAAAATTAAAACCACTGACCTGAATAATAAACCGCAGCGGAGCGACCTCTCCCTGGCAGCTGTTGATGAATCAGTTTTTTCAATAAGGGGTGATAATACACCGGAAATTTCCTCATACTTCTACTCCAGAATTTCTAACTGGGTAATTACAACATACTCCTATCCCATTACACTCCTTGCAGGCGCGGGTAAGGATTCACAGGTTAAGGTGCGTGAAAATTTTAAAGATACCGCTTTCTGGGACGGTAAAATCAGGACCGACAGTAAGGGTGAGGCAGCAGTTTCATTTACCATACCGGATAACCTCACAACATGGCGCCTCACAGCACGGGGCCACGACCTGTCAGGGAGGATGGGTGAAGTAAGAGAGAAGTTCTTATCCACAAAAGATATAGCTGCAAGAACAGGGAAACCCAGATTCATGGTAGAAGGGGACACTATCTCTCTTATCGGCATTGTGAATAATAACACCGATTCAGGGATTAGAAGTATAACCACTTCAATGAAACTGAACAGCAGTGAAATAAAACCTGACAGAGAGATAAAAATGAGTCTCCCTGAATACGGATCTGCCAGAGAATTCTTCACCTTCACCGTACCTGAAGGCTCAGGTGAAGCAGTAATAGAATACTCTGCAGTCACAGAAAAAAACAAAGGGGATATAGTAAGACAGCGAATTCCTGTGGAAACACGGGGCCTGAGCTTTTCAATGTCAGGATCAGGGGATATGACCGCAAACAGGGGGATCACTCTTGAAGCGCTTAAATCAACAGACAATTTTGGATTTGTCCCGGATGAGCTGGTTATCAGGGTTAACCCCTCACCTGTTTTCCAGCTCCTTAAAGGGGTCGAATACCTGAGCAGATACCCCTACGGCTGCCTTGAGCAGACTATAAATAAATTTATCCCATCCATGGCAGTAAAGAGACTCCTCTCATCAGGGAACTATTCATCAGTGATTCCGGCCGCTGCGATTACAGATCTTGAAGTGAATCTTAAAGAGGGGATAAAACGGATTCAGAATGCCCAGAACTATGACGGCACCTGGGGCTGGTGGAGCGGCGACAGAGGGAATGCCTTTATAACAGGCTTTGCCCTACTTTCACTCCATAAAGCGGAAGCCTTCGGATATGAAGTGAACAAGGAAACAATTAATACAGCATTGAGCGCTATTGAGCGGATGCTTATTGATCCTCAGGTAAATGATAATGATGAAACTTCATACCTTTTCTATATTTATTCCTTAAGGGGGAGATGGAATCATGAGTCATTTAAACGTATTTCTTCTGCTGAAAATATAAACACCTTCCAGGCTGCAAACCTTATGCAGGCCCTATTTAATGCAAAGGTAAAATCATCACTTGATGAATACCAGATAAAGGAGATAGACCAGGCTTTACCGCTCCTGAGAAAAGTAATTACCGACACTGCCAAACGCGATTCAAAGGGGCTCTACTGGCCCGCAACAGGATCGCAAAGATGGTCATGGCCGGGCGGTGACACAGAGATCACTGCTCATGTCCTCTCCGCACTAATTAACACAGGCTGGAATAAGCAGATGCAGTCCCAGGCACTCGCATCCCTTTCAAAAAGATTTTCAGGGGAGGCATGGGGTTCCACTAAGGAGACCGGTACTGTAATACTTGCCATGTGCGATTATATTTCTTCATCATCTGCCGCATTTAAATCTGAAGGGAATACTTCTTTCAATCTTAACGGCAGAAAAATTGCAGATATCAGTTACAATATTACCCCGGGCTCAGATCTTAAAGACCTGGTAAAAACTGTAAAAATTGCTCCAGATATGACTGCAGATAATTACACACTGGAGGTATCAGGTACAGCTTCAGGGGACATGACCTATACAGCAATACTTAAAGGGCATCTGAAGTTCAGGCCCATGGGTATTTTCTCATTTCTTAAATCTGAGAAGAGAGGTATAGGGGAGCTGTCAAACGGTATATCAGCAAGAAGGGATCTCTTTTATCTAAGCAGGGTAAAGGATGTAAAGATGCAGGAGTATATGGTTCCCCAGTCACTTGATGAAAGAGGTAAAATTTCTGTTGGTGATGAACTGCTGGTAAGGGTGAAGTTTACAGCTAAGGATAATTTCGGCTTTCTTATTCTGGAGGATTTTCTCCCTTCAGGATTTGAGGTAATTAAAGAAAGCGCCTATAACGGCCTTGAGTCATACTCCAGGGTTGAAAGATGGGACAACAGGATGATCTTCTTTTTTACAGATATAAAAAAGGGGGAGGAGTATGAGGCAGCCTATGTTATCCGTGCTGAACTCCCCGGGTCATTCATTTTAAGACCCACAAGAATCGGATCAATGTATGATCCCTCAATACAGGGGTGGTCTTTACCCGCGGTTATTGACGTAAAAAATGAAGAGTAGTATTTACACCAGGGGTATCCGGAAAACCGTGATACCCCTGTTCAGCAGAAAAAAACTGATAACTGCATCAGTTATTGCATTATTATTATCTTTCACATTCATCCTCCCCCGCAGCTCAGGCAGCTCAGAAAAAGGAACAGTGAATATTAATATTCTTACAAAACAGTTCCGTTTATTAAAAGAGGGGAGAATTGACAGTATTAAATTAAACTTCTGCAGAAACATTGTTATCCGCAGCAGCAGAAAGGAAATAAAAAGCGATCATATAATTTTCCTATACAGAAAGGGCCGGATTACTGCAGCAACCGGCCCCGCTGATGTGACCGGGAAAGACCTGATCATCAACGCTTCAGAAGCCGCAGCTTTTACTGCTGAGGCAGGGGATTTCAAAGCAGCCTACCCCCTCCCTCTAACCATAAAATATAAGGAAGTACCGGAATTAATTGTAAGTGACAGCATTGAACGCTATGCTGCAGATTCCGCTTTTGCAGAACTGGGGAGCTCCTCCGCAATACACAGAGAAGCGCTCTACGCTTTAGCAGAAATAATCAGGCTGAGATATATTTTAAAATCGGGGAATCATAAAAATTCCGGCTACGACTTCTGCGATTTAACCTGCTGCCAGGTATACAGGGGGATCACAGGAACTCCCCCCGATTACCGCGGGTTACTTAGAAGCAGTAATACTGAAGGGATATTTTTTCACTCATCCAGCGGGGGGAGACTTTTTACTGAATCTGTATTTAACAGCAGGGAGAAAAAAATCTCTCCCCCGGCGGATATTATTTACAGTGAAAATTACATCCTAAGCAGCCGCTCCCACATGAACTGGCAGACATACCTGACTTCAGCAGAATTGTCCTCTATTCTTTTCCCCGGAGAAAAGCTGATTATAGAAAATATCTCCAGCAACCATGACAGAGAAATTATGGAGATCACCTTACAAGAGAAAACCATCAGAGAGTCCCCTGAAAGCTTCCGCATTAAGGTGAACAGAATAAAGGGGTGGAATTTCATAAAGAGCAACAACTACACGGTTTCCAATACTGGAAAAGGATTTCTCTTTATGGGGAGCGGACTTGGCCATGGGACAGGGATGAGCCTTGAAGGTGCGATGGAACTTGCAGAGAGAGGCTACACCCGCTATGAAATTATTGAGCACTACCATCCCTGGCTCTATACAGAACCTTCCCCGGATCAGAATATAAGCCCTTATACAGATTATATATTATTTGATCTTAAAAACGGGAAGATTATTGAAACATCACAAACAGAATCTTTTCTTCACAGAACCGTTCCCGCAGGATCAATCTTTAAATTATTCACCTCACTCTATCTCGCATCAGAAAGGCCCGATCTTTTTTACAATCACGAATTTACCTGCAAAGGGGGCATCCCCTCTGAGGGCAGTATTCAATGCTGGAGCAGGGAGGGGCATGGGAAACTCAACCTGCAGCGAGCACTGCCGCTATCCTGTAATTCATGGTTCGGATCTCTTGCAAAGCATATTAATGCAGATCATTTCCGGAAATTCACGCATAACCTTGCAGATCAGCTGGGGATAAATATATTTCTCCCTGTTGTCTCATCTGAAAAACATTTCAGTAAAATCCTCTGCGGCCTGGACTTTAAAGTTAATATTAAAATCAAAGATATAATGACTCTGGCCATGCTCCTGGCACCCGGCAGCAGTGAGAATAAAAATATTCTTAAGGTAAAAAATTCATTCCCCCCCGGACATATTGATTTAATCTCCCGCTCCCTCTATGACACTTTCCACATAGGCACAGCCCGGTTTTCAGGAAGCACCATAGACACCGGAAACGGGAAGATCGACATGGACAGATTCCGGGGGAAAACCTCGACTTTCATTGCAGGTACAAACAGCCATCATGGATACGGCATGTTCCTGGGCGGTTATGAAGATACGGGAATTTTTGTATTAAAAAGAAAAGGATCAGGTTCTGAGTGTGCAGATGAAGGAATAAGGATAATTAATAATTTTATAAATAAATAAAATACTTTTTTTCTTTGACATTTTGTACTCTTTTATGTATATTAATATATATGCTTACTTGAATCAGGCCCCTGTCTACCCCGGGAGTACTTCCTCGCTTTGCTTAAGGCACCCCCTAAATCCCCCGGAGGGGGACTTAAAGATTGCTTTACAAATAAATGTTTAAATATAAAATACTTCTATGAGTTTAAAAATACGATCTCCAGAATATATTATAGAGCTTGCTAGACAAATACGCATAACCTTAACAATCCCGGAAGAATTATTATGGGTTGAATTAAAATAAGAAAATATGTAATCTAACTAATTCCTTAATAGCATTATAAAGTCCCCCTCCGGGGGATTTAGGGGGCATTCTCAGAGTATTTAAGAATTTTTACATTTCAATCACGCAGCAAACAGGAGTAACACTTATGGAAGGGAAAGAAATAAAAACAAGCAGCATTACAGTTGTACAGCAGATGACTCACCAGGATGCAAACCTTGCAGGGAATGTGCATGGCGGAGTGATAATGAAACTTATAGATAATACAGCAGGGATAGTAGGTGTAAGACACACCGGCGGGAATGTTGTAACAGCATCAATTGACCGCATCGATTTTCACAGCCCCGTATTTATTGGTGATCTCTTAAGGGTCAGTGCAAGTGTTAATTACGTAGGGAAAACATCTATGGAAGTAGGTGTGCGCGTTGAAGCTGAAAATTTTGCAACAGGTGCTGTAAGGCACACCGGCTCAGCATACCTTACTTTTGTGGCACTTGATGAAAAATTCAAACCAAAGGTCATTCCCCCTGTTGTTCCGGTTACAGAAACGGAAAAGAGAAGATTCTGCGAAGCTGAAGAGAGAAAAAAGCTGAGACTCATGGCATTAGATATGAAAAAATCAAAATGTACCTGCTGCTAGTAGTCTGCAGCTATTAGAAATAACACCCGGAATCAATGGAACTGTCCAAAAAGTCGGATTATAAAGAATTTGTCATTCCGGTTTTGCTACTTCAATTTGTGCAAATACCGGAAACACCTGATAAAATCAGGTGTATGGGATACCGGCATTCTACTCCAAGAGTACTTCTTCGTTGCACTCAGGGCGCGCACGCTACAGCCGGCATGACAAGGGAATGACATTTGGAACAGCTCCATTATAATCCTTTATCACTTTCTCTCAGCGGCAAGCTTCATAAGATTTTCAACAGTCTCTTTTACAACTGCATCTGATGAGGCTCTTGAGTAGACTGAATATTTCATCAGGGGAGTTTCAACCACACGATGATCCCTGCGGAAATAATCTGTCCGGAACTGAAGATAATACCCTTCAGAATTTTTTCCGAATGAATAAATAGCTGCAAACTTCTCTGTTTCATCTATTTCAAAAAACTTCGCTTCATAGCCGTAGACATTTTTCTGAACAGATTTAGAATCACCCTGCTTAAGTATAAGTTCAAGCTTATCAGCAGACTTCATGGGATCTGTATACCTTCCACTGTAAACTGCCCCGTTGATTATATCCCTTTTCATCTTTGCAATATCAGGATTAAAAAATCTTGAAGATGATGTCTTCCCTTTTTTTATTGTTTTTGACCCGGGGAAATACTCCACAACTTCATCAATGGTGTTATCCCCCCCTTTATCGATTATCATAACAATCATTTTTTCAAGGGCTGAAAAATCACCTATCACAATAGCAGTATCCTTACCTATGGACTGAAGAAAAAAATAATCTTTATTATCTTCAGGCACAGGGAAAAGCTTGATCCTGGCACTGCTCAAAGGACTAACCTGTATACTCTCAATATTGGCGTAAACTGCCGCTACAGCAAAAATAAAAAACAGCACAAAAAATTTTTTAATCAATCTCCCTTTCATATTGTCCTCTTTAACTTATATTAATTCAGCTTCAACAGACTCTCCTGCAGTTTGGACAGGATATCTGTATATTCTTCAAGTTTCCCCTTCTCCTTCTGAATCACTTCTTCAGGCGCCTTACTGACAAAATTTTCACTTGAAAGCTTCGCCTCAACTTTTTTAAGCTCGGAAGTCACCTTTACAATCTCCTTCTCAAGCCTCCCCTTCTCCTTCTCAATATCGATAAGCCCCTTGAGAGGCATAAAAATCTCCGCATCATGGAGCACAGCAGAAGCATCGGTCTTTTCCGGGATATAATCAGCATCAACCGTGATACCCTCAACCCTGGCAAGGGCCTTAATGTGAACCGCTTCACTCTCTGCTATTTCACTTACTGCTTTTGAAGAGGTTTTAAAAACAACATCAGCCTTCTTATCCGGGGCCACATTCATCTCACCCCTGATATTCCTGATCCTGTAAATCAGTTCCTTAAATAGCTCAGTATAGTCAGATTCAGCTGCAAAATTAAAGTTACCATTAACACGCGGCCACTGTGAAACTATAATGTCAGGCTCACCCTGAACTTTAATTTTTTCCCATATCTCCTCTGTAATAAAAGGCATT
Source organism: uncultured Leptospirales bacterium (assembly GCA_964491265.1). Taxonomy (GTDB): domain Bacteria; phylum Spirochaetota; class UBA4802; order UBA4802; family UBA5550; genus JBBAGC01. The sequence goes on from CAZBFP010000001.1 coordinate 70,227, forward strand.
ACAGGATGAAGCATCTGCAGCCCCTTTTTAAGAACATGGTAAAGCACCTGCTTTGCAGTATCTGATGACCCTTTCATGGCAGGATCCTTGGCGTATATTCTCTGCTTCACAAGCTCCAGGTACCAGTCACAAAACTCGTTCCACCAGAAGCCGTAAAGGACATTTGCAGCCTCATTAAACCTGTACCCTTCAAGGGCGCTATCCACAGTACTGATTGTTTCATTAAGCTTATGAAGAATCCATTTATCAAATTTTTCCAGTTTATCAGCTTCAATCTCTCCCGGCTTAAAATCATCCCCCAGGTTCATGAGAATAAATCTTGTAGCATTCCATATTTTATTGCAGAACGACCTGTATCCCTCAATCCTCTTCTCAGAAAGGATAATGTCCCTCCCCTGAGCAGCAAAGGCTGCCAGGGTAAACCTGAATGCGTCTGTACCGTATTTATCCATCATAATAAGGGGATCAATAACATTCCCCCTGGACTTGCTCATCTTGTGGCCATGCTCATCCCTTACAAGTGCGTGAATATATACATCTTTAAAAGGTATATCATCCATAAACTTCATCCCCGACATTATCATCCTGGCAACCCAGAAGAAGATAATGTCAAAGCCTGTAACGAGTACTGATGTGGGGTAATATTTTTTCAGCTCATCTGTATTATCGGGCCACCCCATGGTGGAGAATGGCCACAGGGCTGATGAAAACCATGTATCCAGCACATCCTCATCCTGCTTCAAACTGCCGGAACCGCACTTCTCACACTTTACCGGATCATCCATGCTCACATTAACATGATCGCAGTCAAGGCAGTAGAATGCGGGGATACGATGACCCCACCAGAGCTGACGTGAAATACACCAGTCCCTTATATTATACATCCATTCAAAATAGGTTTTTTCCCAGTTCTTAGGAACAAACTTTATGCTCTCATCTTCAACAACCCTTATAGCTTCATCAGCTAAAGGCTTAATCTGAACAAACCACTGTTTTGAAAGATAAGGCTCAATAACAGTATTGCACCTGTAGCAGTGCCCCACTGAATGGTCATGCTTTTCAATTTTTGAAAGAAGCCCCAGTTCATCCAGATCTTTCACAACCTGCTTACGCGCTTCATACCTGTCAAGGCCGCTGTATCTGCCGCCAAGATCGTTTATTACGCCCTTTTCACTCATTATGTTTATTTCTTCAAGGTTGTGCCTTTTGCCCATTTCAAAGTCATTAGGGTCGTGGGCAGGTGTAACCTTGACAAATCCGGAGCCGAAATCTTTATCAACATAGCTGTCTGCAAATATGGGGATCTCCCTGTTCATAAGGGGGAGTATTACGGTTTTACCTATAAGGTGAGCATTCCTTTCATCATCCGGATTAACAGCCACACCTGTATCACCCAGCATGGTTTCCGGTCTGGTAGTGGCCACCTCGATAAATTGATCTGTCCCTTTAATCGGGTATTTTAAATGCCACAGATTCCCTTCCAGATCCCTGTATTCAGTTTCTATATCTGAAAGCGCGGTTTCGCACCTGGGGCACCAGTTTATTATTCTGTACCCCTGGTAAATAAGCCCTTCGCTATGGAGTGTCACAAAAACCTTCCGTACTGCCTTTGAGAGCCCCTCATCCAGGGTAAACCTCTCCCTCTCCCAGTCGAGAGAACAGCCGAGCCTTTTAAGCTGACCCTGAATCTGATTACCGGAATGCTCCTTCCACTGCCACACCCGCTCTTCAAATTTTTCCCTTCCAAGATCGTGCTTCGACTTCCCCTCTTCAGCAAGAAGCCTTTCCACAACATTCTGTGTTGCAATCCCGGCATGGTCTGTGCCCGGCATCCATAAAACAGATTTCCCCATCATCCTCTGCCATCTGCAGAGAATATCCTGAAGGGTATTATTAAGGGCGTGCCCCATATGAAGATTCCCTGTTACATTAGGAGGGGGGATAACTATGGAATAGGGCTCTTTGCCGTCATTTACATCAGCATGAAAATACCCTTTAGATATCCAGTAACTATACCACCGTTTTTCCACATCAGCAGGTTCATAAGAAGAAGGAAGCTCCATTTAAATACCCCATTATTAACTTTTTGTAAGAATCTGCCTCTGCTGAAATAAACCCGTATGGGTTTTTATATCCATTTAATATAAAAGGGATGCAAAAGCAACATTTTTTTTACTAAAAGTCATTAATGTCCGATTAAAGGGGGTGTCAATAAATTTTGAATGGGGTAAATTTAAAAAACCAACTGTTTTTTATCTATATTCCAGTTTATTACTTATCCATGCAGGATCTCTCTTCATCGGTAAAACAGCCGCAACATAAGCAGCTTGATCAATAATTTCATAATAAATAGCATAGGGGAATCTTTTGGAATACATTCTATAAAATCCTGAACTTCTGCTATGAACTCCCGCATATATTATCAAAGATTCGATGTCAGTTATCAGGCAATCCCAGAAATAACCACCAATTCCAGGTGCCTGCAATTCATAAAAAGACCTTCCTTCATTCAGGTCTTCAACAGCTTCCTCAAGTATAAAGACATTATCCAACTTCATCTTTTTGCAATATTTTTAAGTTCATCAAGGGTGATAAAATTTGCTTTACCACCGGCAATGTTAGCCCTTCTTTCATTTAAAATTTTTTTATGCCATTCCGGTGACTCCAGATCACTTTTTTCAAAAGTAAAAGAATCCCATATCTCTTCCATAACCTGGAGACGTTCGATTGTGCTCATATTCTTAATATTAGTAATATTCATTTTTTAACCACCTTATAATAATCGAAAAAAATGATTTTCTCTCCGCCTCAGGCGGCTGGCATATTCACAATTTCACTTCTACATTAAGATATTTTTTAGTAAATATTATTGGAATATAGTAACAAAAATCAGCGACAATTTCTAAACTTTTTCTGAGCAACTTCCTTATTATCCGAACTGACCCCAAAACGAAATTTTAACAGAAATCCTGCTACTCGTAAATCATCTTTCGGGTCATGCCGCCATCAATAATAAGATTTGTGCCATTGACAAAATTATTATTCTCATCGGTAAGATAAAGGCAGGCCCTGGCTATATCTTCAGGGAATCCCACTCTTCCTGACAGATGCTGTTTATGATCCCTTTTGCTCAGTGAATTGTAATCTCCGGTTTCTATCCAGCCCGGACTTATGCAGTTAACCTGTATATTATCAGATGCAAACGATGCTGCCAGGGCATGTGTTATTGCGACAATTCCACCCTTTGAAGCTGCATAAGCCTCAGTGGCAGGTTCTGACATAAATGCCCGGGTTGAGGCAATATTAACAATTGAGCCTTTTTTATTTTTACGCATTACCTTTGCCGCTTCACGGGAACAGAGAAAAACAGAACGTAGATTTGTGTTGATAATCCGGTCCCATTCATCAACAGAAAGATCATAGGGGGACTTAGGCGCATATACTCCCCCATTATTTATAAGTATCTCGATAGAAGAAAACCTCTTCTCTGTTTCAAAGATTAAATTGACGATATGATCAGGAATTGACAGATCTGTTTCAATAAAATATCCGGCACCTCCATTCTCTTCAATAAGGCGCAAAGTTTCACCTGCTGAAAAAGAATCGATGTCACCTATAATTACGGATGCTCCTTCTGCAGCATAAGCCATGGCAATAGCACGACCGATACCCCGGGCACCTCCAGTTACAATTACTACTTTATCCTTATAGTTCAATAATTTTTTCAATACCATAAACACCGTTTTTAAAAATCAGGAATAGATAATTCAGCATTCAAATTATCCGGCAATACCTATTAAACCTATACCCTGTACTTTTCCATATCTGCAGAAGTATCAATAAGGCTCTTGACAATCTCTTTCCCCTGAAGTGCCTGGGCCCTGTTCTCCTCAGTGCTTTCACATGCTGCTGCAGTGACTGATGCGGTTTTTTCACTATATTGAGTAATACGATTAATCCCCTCTACAATCTGCAGATTAATTTTCTGAATCTCCTTAACGCTGTTTACAACAGTAAAGGATCTCTCCTTAACCGAGTCCATCCTGCCGAGAATATCCCTGAAAACATTCTCAGTATCATGAATCATGCTGTCCTGTTTTGAATTTGCATCACTAAGACTTTTAACCGCGCTTAGAGATTCATCAACCCGGCGCTTCATTTCATTTAAAATTGAACCTATGCTTTCAGCAGATACCCTGCTCTGATCAGCCAGCTTGGAAATTTCATCTGCAACAACAGCAAAACCCCTCCCTGCCTCACCTGCCCGTGCAGCTTCAATTGAAGCATTAAGGGCAAGAAGATTAGTCTTGTCCGAAATTTCGCGGATAATATCAATAACCTGTTTAATCTCATCAGACTGACTTATAAGACTGGCAATTGCCTCATTTACCCTGGAGCTGCTCTTCCTTACAATAACGCTGTTTTCTGTAAGTCCCTCTACCCTGCTCAGGGCATCAGCAACCCTGGCTCCTGTATTTACCGACTCATCCCCCATCTCCCCGGCAAGTAGAGTACACTTTTCAATACTGGAACTTACTCCATTACTGAAGTTAAGCTGATTCTGCAGATCGTGGTTAATATCCAGAGTCTCCTTTGAAATCTCCCTTACAGATGCATTTATTTCACCCGATGAGTCTGCGAGTCTTTCAACTATGGAATATGCTTTTCTGGAATTCTCAATAAGTACCGCTGATGTCTCCATCATCCTGGCAAGGAGTTCCCTCTGCTTCTCCTTTTCATCCTCAATATTCTTTATTTTTTCATTGTTTATTTCATTTGAAATCTTTGTGGTACCAATATAGACAACAGCAAAGAGTATAACAGAAGCCATCTGTATTGTATAATCTGTAGTAGTTGAAGGGTCATTAAGCCCCTTAAAGCCTGCAAGATATATAACGCGCAGCATATTTATTATTACCATCGCAGCACAACTCACCTTCATGAGGCTTAAGTTGAAATAGAGGAGATAAATTGAGAGCATTGGCACAATATAAATATAAACCATTGTTCTTGAAGTGGAAAAAACCGCAAAAGTATAGAGAATAAAATACCCGGTAAGAGTTATTAACTTAAGTCTTTCATCACCCTTATTTTTAAAATAAAGGAGTGTGGCAGCAACCATGGGGATAAGCATAATTATAAAAAAAACAATAACAAACTGTAACGACCTCCCCCCTTTAAAATATTCCACTGTGTAGCCAAGCAGAAGGAAAAGATCGAGTACCCAGTTTACAATAAGTACATACCTGTTGATTCTTGCTGTATTTAAACCGTTATTCATATAGTACACACCCATAGCTGATTTTTACAGATATAAAAAATAAACCTTTACTGAATTACTGATCAGAATCAGGGAAATGCCGTTCATTAATACTTAATTTAAGACAACTCTGCGCAAGAGGATACGATAAAAGAGCATGCCCTATTCTTTTCTTGACAAAGAATTTCAGGATTCGATATTGACAATCAGAATATATTAACCTTTCATGAAATTAGCAATACTAAAAAATATGAACAATTAAATATTTTGTAAAGTAATAAACAATAAGTATCCGCAAAAATCTAAAAAGTAAAAAGTAAAAAAATGAATAACATCAAAAATGAAATTACCAGAAGACGCACATTTGCAATTATATCCCACCCTGATGCAGGTAAAACTACACTGACAGAAAAACTGCTCCTTTACGGAGGTGCCCTTGATCTTGCAGGATCTGTTACAGCTAAAAAAAAGCAGAGGGAGACTTCATCTGACTGGATGGAACTGGAAAAGAAAAGAGGGATCTCTATCTCCTCAACTGTTCTTCAGTTTGAATATGAAGGGTATAGAATGAACCTTCTGGACACACCGGGTCACAAGGATTTTTCTGAAGACACATACAGAGTACTCATGGCTGTTGATGCGGTTATAATGGTGATTGACGCAGGTAAAGGTATAGAGAGCCAGACCCTGAAGCTTTTTGAAATATGCCGCAAAAGGGATATCCCAATTTTTACATTTATAAACAAGCTTGACCGTCCAGCCATGCCCCCACTTGACCTGATTGATCAGCTTGAAAAAGTAATGAATATCCATGCCTACCCTGTGAACTGGCCCCTTGAAAACGGCCCTTTCTTTAAAGGGGTCTATGACAGGCTCAAAAAGGAGGTTCACCTTTTTGAAAGGGTACCGGGCGGATCATACAGAGCCCCTGTTACAATTCACGATATTACTGATCCTTTTATAAAAGAAATCCTCAACGAAAAAGCATACAATGAAATTATTGAAGAGCTGGAGCTTCTTGATACTGCCCAGGATGGATTTAGCGAGGATGCAGTACTTAACAGCCGTACAACCCCGGTATTCTTTGGAAGTGCGGCAAACAACTTCGGCATAGAGCTGCTCCTTAAGGGCTTTCTTAAATACTCATCGCCGCCGGTTCCACGGAAAATATCGGATACCCCCTTCCCTCTGGAAGGACCTGCATTTTCCGGTTTCATATTCAAGGTACAGACCAACATGAACCCCATGCACAGGGACAAGATGATTTTTGCCAGGATATGCTCAGGGAAGTTCTCAAGGGATATGGTTGTACACAATACAAGAAGCGGAAAAGAGGTGCGCCTTTCAAGCTCACATAATGTTTTCGGCAGAGACAGGGAAACCATGGATGAGGCTTACCCCGGGGATATTCTGGGATTTATTTCAAATGCCGATTTCCGCATAGGGGATACAATCAGCTCTGACCCCGCAGTGACATTTAATGAAATACCACGATTCGCGCCTGAATGCTTTGCCTATCTCCAGAATCTTTCAATGTCAGGATACAAATCATTCCGCAAAGGGCTGGATCATCTCCTTGCAGAGGATATTGTTCAGGCTTTTTATATTGACGATTATAATAACGCTGTGCCCCTCCTTGGAGCTGTGGGGCCTCTCCAGTTTGAAGTTCTCCAGTACAGACTTAAAGATGAATACGGGGTTGAATCGAACCTTGAAATGAAGCAGTGGGAGGTGCTCAGATGGGTAGCTCCAGGTACAGATATTAATCCGCTAAAGGATACACTCCCCCATAACAGTGCCTGCGGCAGAGACGAGCGGGACAGGCCGGTACTTCTATTCCCCAACAAATGGTCCATGGAATATTTCATTAAAAACAATCCTGATATTGAGCTTTTCGATTCCCCCCCGGCAGATGGTGAATAGTGTCCTATATCCATTTTTTTTCACATAATAAAAAAGTTCTCCTAACAGGATTTACCCTGGCCTTCTTCTCAAGTTTCGGGCAGACATTTTTAATTGCACTCTATGTCCCCGGAATTATGGCCGATCTCATGGTAAGCAATTCCTCCTTTGGTGCAATATACGGTGCAGCAACTATTCTCAGTTCCCTGTCACTTGCCTATGCCGGGAAATTTATTGATACCAGCGACATGAGAAACTATACAATCTTTGCCGTTATTCTCCTGGCCTTCTCATGCATAGTCATGGCCTTCTCCATTAATATTGCAATTATCTTTGCCGGATTCTGGGGACTCCGCCTTGCAGGGCAGGGGCTCATGACCCACATACAATCAACAGCCATTTCAAAAATTTACTCATCATCCAGAGGGAAGGCCCTGAGCCTCACGTCACTGGGCTATCCAGCCGGGGAGGCATTCTTCCCCATAATTACAGGAATTATAATTCTTTTTCTGGGATGGCGCTACTCAATGATTATCAATGCTCTCTTTATACTGATAATCCTTCTCCCCTTTATTTACTGGACAATGAAAAGCAGTGAATTTAAAAACATACGGGAACTTAAGACAGACAGAAATTCACAGGATGAATTCCGAAGATCATCCATTCTTAAAGAGAGAAATTTTTATATCATTGCTGCCTCATCTTTTGTGCTCCCCTTTATTATTACAGGCCTGTTCTTCTACCAGGGCCCACTTTCATCTGAAAAAGGATGGTCCCCTGCTCTACTCCCTGCCTGCTTTATCGGTTACGCCGGAGCAAGGGCGCTATTTTCACTAATAAGCGGCACCCTGATCGACCGGTTTTCCGCTGCCAGAATATTTCCCTTCTACCTGATTCCCTTTGCAGCCGGACTACTTATATTGACATTTTTCAGTCACCCCTTTGCAGCAATCCTTTACCTTTTCCTTACAGGGGTATCTATAGGTTTAAGCAGCACTGTAAAAACAGCTCTGCTGGCGGAAATTTACGGCACAGATAACCTGGGGAGTATACGCTCCTTTTTCGTCACATTAATGGTGCTCAGTACAGCAGTAAGCCCTGCTCTTTTCGGCTGGCTCCTTGACAAAGGATACACCCTCTCCTTCATATCCGGTATTTCTCTTATACCTGTTTTATTAACAATTATTTTGAGCACACAGATAAATGAAGGCTGCAGGGTATACACCGAAAGGATTAATGAAGCGTAGACATTATGATAACAGTAAAATGCCCGCTCTGCAACAGTGATTCTCACTTATTTGGTAATATCAGATCAACTGAATATTTCAAATGCAATACCTGCATGGGCCTGTTCATGGACCCGAAAAATTATCTGAACCGCCATGACGAAAAGGAGAGATACCTGGAGCACAATAATGACGTCAATGATCCCGGGTATCAGAAATTTGTATCACCAATTGTTAATTGTATAATGAAAAACTTTACCACTGAAAACATTGGACTCGATTTCGGTTCAGGTACAGGCCCGGTAATAACAAAAATGCTGCGGGACCAGGGATATAATATATGCACATACGATCCCTTTTTCGACAACAGGCCTGAACTGCTGAAAAATAAATATAACTACATCGCCTGCTGTGAAGTGATGGAACACTTCCGCAATCCTGCGGAAGAATTCTCTCTTCTCCGTTCAATGCTCAACCATAAAGGGAAACTGATCTGCATGACAGAAATCTATAGTGACTCTATAGGCTTCACAAGATGGTATTACAAAGATGACCCCACACATGTATTTTTCTACCATAAGGGAAGCCTTGAATGGATTAAGAACCGCTTCAATTTTTCCTCATTGACAATCGATAAAAGACTGATTGTATTTACAGTATAAATTCAGTATTAATTCCTTAACTTTTATTTTGAATAAAATGCTCTAATATTTCCGCCGCCGGAGGCGGCGGGAATATTAAAAACATGATTATTGCACTAATAAATATCTTAAGGAATAATTACTGGCATAAATTACAGGATTAATCCTGCTGCGAGGTTTTACATGACCCCTGAAGAGAAAGATGATATCAGAAAAGAAATTGAAAAACGTATGAAGGAAGCAGAAGAAAGCCTCGAAACTCTCCGGATCCAGACCGCGCCTGTACCGCCAAGTGTTGCAATAGGGCGCCTCACACGCATGGACGCTATACAGCAGAAAAGTATGGCTGAGAGCAATCTGAAGTCAGCGGAGAAACTGATCTTCAATCTAAAACTGGCACTCTCCAGGCTTGACGACCCGGAGTTCGGTGTTTGCGCAATCTGTAAAGCCGCAATCCCTGTGGAGCGTGTTCTCGCAATACCTGAAACAAGAGTCTGTGTTAAATGCGCATCATCAAAAAGAAGGTGACAGCAGAAATATTCTCACCTTATTATCATAAATAGTGCCGCGAGCACATTTTTTCTATTATTTAACATTGAATTAACAATTATACCTGAAAAAAATGCTTGTTAATGCCGGGGGGAAATAATAGACTATAATTTTGATCAAGAAAATTAATTACTAATTTAGTTTTAAACGAGGATATTATGAGCTGTTCAATAGCAATAGGGACTCAATGGGGCGATGAAGGTAAGGCAAAAATGATCGATTACCTTACAAGGGATTCTGATATAGTTGTAAGATACCAGGGTGGAGCGAATGCGGGTCACACAGTAGTTGTAAATGAAAAAAAGTTTGTTTTCCACCTGATCCCTTCAGGAATTCTTCATGAAGGTAAAAAATGCCTTATAGGAAACGGGGTTGTTCTTGATCCTATTCAGTTTCTCGAAGAGAAAGAACTCCTTGAAACTAAAGGAGTTGATGTGCAGAACAGGCTCTTTATCTCTGATGCTGTACACTTTATTCTCCCCTACCACAAAATTCTCGACAGTGTCTCCGAAGACACTTTAGAGTATAAGCTGGGAACAACCAAAAGAGGGATCGGCCCATGCTATGCGGATAAGGCCCTGAGGATCGGCATAAGAGCAGGGGATATCTTTGATGAAGAGTATCTGCGTAAAAGAGTAACCTATACACTTAAAATAAAAAACGACCATCTTCAGAAAATACACAATGAAAAGCCCTTTACTGTTGACGAGATAATGGCCATACTTCTCAATTTCAAGGAGAAGGCTGCATCCATGGTAATCAATTCCCAGCAGTATCTTCACAAGGCGATAAAGGATGGGCAGAATGTTCTTCTTGAAGGAGCCCAGGGATTCGGCCTGGACATAGACCATGGCACCTATCCCTATGTGACATCTTCCAACCCCACAATAGGGGGTGCTCTTTTAGGATCAGGCCTTAATGCGGGGCAGGTTAAGGATGTAATCGGAATAACAAAGGCTTACGTCACAAGAGTGGGGGAAGGCCCCTTCCCTACTGAAGCTGATGAAACTGACAGCGAACGATTACGGGTAAACGGTAATGAGTTCGGCTCAACTACCGGACGCCCCAGAAGATGCGGCTGGTTCGACCTTGCGCTGTTAAAAAAATCAATTATGATTAATGGAATAACACAGATTGCCCTAACCAAGCTTGACGTGCTCACCGGATTCGAAAAGATACTCATCTCAACCGGATATGAGCTCAATGGAGAAAGAGATGATGAAGCCTGTCTCTCCAGATTTAATAAGATAGAGCCGATGTACATTGAAATGGATGGCTGGTCAGAAAATATATCAAAATGCAGATCCTTTGACGAGCTCCCGGAAAATGCCCGCAACTATGTCAACTTCATTGAAAAGGAGCTGAATGTCCCTATTAAATTTATTTCTTTAGGACCGGGAAGAGAATATACACTGGTAAGATAAAATTATCATCTCCTATCCATCCCCTTTTTTTAAAGCTCTAATAGCTCCGCTGTACAGGGGAGTACAGATACTATAAAAGTTTTTTTTAATACCAAAAAAATTTTTATAGGCACCCGGAGACATTTTTTAAAAAAAATGTTTAATTTTGTTGACAGTCATAATCCTATTTTGTACAAGGTTTTTACTTTTGTGACTATGAGTCGCTAGCTCAGTTGGTAGAGCAACTGACTTTTAATCAGTGGGTCCGGGGTTCGATTCCCCGGCGACTCACATAAGCAGAAGAGTTTGTCCCCGTCGTCTAGGGGTCCAGGACACCGGGTTTTCATCCCGGCAACAGGGGTTCGAATCCCCTCGGGGATGCATAAAAGAGACCGCTCATCGGAGCGGTCTCTTTTTTTATTCACAGCAATTCCAGCTTAGAACAATCTACCCCGCTCATCTATTATTCACAAAATTACACCCGTGTAAAAAACCGTCCCTTATAGAAGCAGACATGCCTGATTCTATTTACAGAAACCCCCCTGCGAATAAACATGTTCCAGCATCATACTGGAGGGTGCACAATGTGAAACTGATATTTAAAATAATTATACTATAGCTTCCTGCAGCAGCTTACGCACATGAACTTAAGAATACATAATTCCGATGATATTGAGTCAAGGGGGATTGAGGTGAGCGAGACCTATAATGCGGTTAACGACATCAATGAAGGGAGAGCAGGGCTCCAGATGGAATCTGAGAAGCTGAGCAATGAACAGCCTGTCTGAACGGATGAAAGAGGCTGTGATGGATTTTAATCCTGAAACTGAAGAGACGGAGAAGGGGTTTTTTAATTGAGTTTCAGAGACAAGTCACTCTGAGCGAAGTGTTGTAAGCCTTGTTCTCAATAGAAACGACAAATATGTACAGAAATTTTAAGCATCTATTTTAAAACGATCCCGTTTTTTAAAATGGCGCTAATGTCATTTGTGATAACGAAATCAGAAATTTGGTTATTTCTGACCTTGTTAGTTTTATTTGTTACATAATTGGGGAAATATTTTTTCTCTATATCCTTGACAGATGTAACTTTTGAGTTTGCTTTTTTTTTATTCATAACACCCTCTGTAATAATTTGCAAAAAAATGATGATTTAGCTCCGATTCAAAATAATGCTTCCGTTTTATCCAGACAAGACCGTCACCTTTAGAAATTACAGCAACATCTATTGGGCCACCAACCGTTTCATCATCTGATGAAACTCTTCTTTTAAATGAGGTCAAATTTACTAATGATTCAGCCATTGCAGCTAATTCATCTTTTGGCAAAACAGATACAATGCCAACAATTGAATCAGTATAATTCTGTCTACGATATTTTGTTAAATTATTTATAAATTTTTCAATAATTTGATCATTTTTATCTAAAAGTTGCTTTTTAATAATCTTATCGTCTAAAGTAGTATTCTTTTTTAAAAAGTCAACAAACATTTCACTATACATATTTAACAATAAACCAACATTTTTTTCAAATAGATTTTGATATGCTGGATCAATGCCTTCCATGAATGTATAAACCATTTCAGATTGTGCAAAAGGTACTACTGAAGCAGTATTTGAAAAATCGATCGAAATTATTCTATCTTTTTTAAATTTTAAAATATTGTTAGATATACCTTCAATAATATAAGAGTTAAGTTTTGGGAATACATCAACATTTCCATAACCAGCTATCACTATTCCGGAATGAGACGGAAAAATATTTTTATATAAAAATTGAATTGCTATAGACTCCAATTTTTTATTATTCTCAGAAGAAATGCTGTATTTCTCAAAAACAATTTTTTTTGTTTCTTCGACTAAGTTTAGATATTTCTTTTTATATGAATTAACAGCTGCAGATGTAATCGCTTTCCCTTTTATTCTTTCTAAAGATTCACGACCTTGATAATCCTTATAAAAATGATCTATGATTTCATCAAAAATTTCTTTTAAAACATCTTCATCACCAGTATCTTTCTCTTCAAATTTTTCAAGTATTAGGTACTTCATTGATTCAAATAGTCTATGAATAAATATTCTTACATATCTTTGTTGCTGAATTTCCGGGAATAGTTCATGATTATTTTCAATAAACTGTAAAAAATCTGCAGCATAGTCTTCCAAGGTTGGTTTTTCAGTTGTTCCCAAATGATCACGGTAAATTTTAATTATAGTTTCCCAACTTATATCCATAAAATTTGCATTCCCATAAATCATAATACCAACTGGGTGAAATTTTGATAACATAAACAACTCATTTGCTGATTGATATATTTTCCTATTTGAACCAGAACTAATTGTAACAGCACTATCAGCTGCTAAAGCAACTGCTGTTTTATTAAGGAGACCAACTTCTGCTGTCATTTTAAGCTCCTGAAAATTATTTTTTTATTATCAATTTTTAATCATCTACAAAAAAATGCTAAATGGCAATTAATTACAATCATTTTCATTCGCAATCATCCCCATAAACTCCCTGAAAATACCGGAACCCGATGTATCCATATTTATATTTAAACTTAAACACAATAGTCAATGACTTTTTAGAGCTGAATATTGTTACAGCTACAGTAGTAATGTCTGTCATTTAATTCTTGACAGGTGTATTTTTAAAGATTATTTACAAATTATGATTATATTCAAAATAAAAATATGGAGACTGGCATGCTGTCAAAATATTCTATAATAATCGAAAAAGAGGATAAATGGTATGTATCCCATTGTGTGGAGCTGGGGATTGCAAGCCAGGGTAAAACAATAGATGAAGCAAAAGAAAATATCAGGGAAGCTGTAGAGTTATATATTGAAAGTTTTAATCCTAAAGAGGATCTTCTCTTTGGAAATGAAAAAATTTTTATGACTATGGATTTTGAGGTTCCGATCAATGCCTAAATTGCCGGTTTTGTCAGGAAAAGATCTTATTGATATTTTAAAAAATAAAAACTTCAACGGTAATAGCCTCAGCAGCAATCCCCTAATTCGACCATAATTCCAGAATACACCCGAGATAAGCTTACGATATACCACGCTTGTTAAGCGTAGCCGAATCAGCAAAGACTTATACTTCTGATCCATTTCAATCAAGGTTGCATTTTTACCAGGATTTAATATTTCTACAGCTTCATAAACCAACAAAATGACTCCCGATTTTCAGACGATCGTCTTAAATTTTTTTCGGTTTAATTCAAACCCTGACAATAGATATGTCAATTCAATTGACAATTAAATTGACATTCTGTAATATGGCATGAAGAAAACAGGGGGGTTAGAGATATGTCACCAACAAACATCAAATACCCGCATATACAATTTAAAAAAGCCTGGAAGCTGAAAGATAAAACTATTTTCCAATTAGGTCAATGTGATGCTCTAATTAAAGCTATCTCAAATACTCCTATCAGGCCAGACTACAGAGAGCACCTTCACTCTATTGCCCTGATAAAAGGCGCCCAGGCTACAACAGCCATTGAAGGGAATACATTAACTTATGAACAGATACAGGAAATGCAAAAAGGCAAAAAATTACCACCAAGTAAAGAATATCTCCAGATTGAAGTTCAGAATATTATTGATGCTTTCAATGAGATCCTTAATAATCTGGTAGTACAAAATAAAGTTTTAATTATTAAACCTCAATTAATACTAACTTTCCACAAACTTGTCGGCAAGGATCTGGGGGATCATTTCGAAGCTATTCCCGGCAAGTTCAGAAATAATAATGTCACAGTTGGCCGCTATTTAGCACCGGAACATAAAGATGTTTCCGGAATGATTGATCAACTATGCGATTGGCTGCAAAATGAATTTCATTTCGGAAAAGAGCAAAGTTTCGAAGAGGCAATTATACAGGCGATTGTTACTCACGTGTATATTGCCTGGATTCATCCATTTTCTGATGGTAATGGCAGGACTGCCCGCCTATTGGAATATTACTTACTGCTCCACGCTGGAGTTCCCGATATTGCATCACATGTATTATCCAATCACTATAATTTAACAAGAAGTGAATATTACAGGCAAATTGAAAATGCTACATTAAAAAAAGATTTAACAGAGTTTATTGATTATGCAATACTCGGTTTTCGAGATGGATTATTTGAAACATTAAACATTATTCAGGAAAATCAATTAGAAATAACCTGGCGGAATTATGTTTATGGAATTTTTGATAACAAAAAAGCAACCGGCAAAGCTTCAATCGCTATTAAGCGTCGAAGGAATTTAATATTAAGAATCCCGGTTGATGACTACCTGTCAGAAGAAGACATCAGCGCGCTTCATCCAACAATAATTAGAGACTACTCTGAATTATCTGAACGTACTTTATCAAGGGATCTTGAAGAATTGATCAATGCTGGTTTACTGGATAAAAAAAAGGAAGGATATAGAGCGAAGGTTGAGATTTTAAGAAAATTTATGGCGTTAAGGCTAAACGATTGACCTGCTGCTCTTTCCGGGATCAGGCAGAGCAGCAGCAATCCCCGCTCCATCTGTCAGCCTAAAACAATCTCCAGGGACTCATCAATAGACTTCACAGTTTTATCAATATCTTCAGCAGAATGAGCTGAAGAGAGAAATCCCACCTCATAGCCCGACGGCGAAAGATATATCCCCCGGTTGAGCATCTCCCGATGAAATGCTGCAAAGAGCTTCATGTCGCACCCCCTTACCTGATCAACTGACGTGATATTATCCAGGCCTGTAAAGTAGATACAGAATATAGACTCTATCCCCTTAACAAGCACCTTCCCCTTATGCTTATCAGTAACCGGCCTCAACCTCTCCTGCATCAATGCTCCCTTCTGTGCAAGCGCCTCATGGACCTTATCCCTTTTCAGCTTACTCAGTGCTGCAATACCTGCAGCCATGGCCAGGGGGTTCCCTGAAAGCGTACCAGCCTGATATACAGGCCCCTCAGGGGCTATCATGGCCATAATGTCAGCCCTACCCCCGTAAGCGCCCACTGGAAGCCCTCCCCCTATGATTTTACCCAGCGTGGTTAAATCGGGCTTAATTCCATAATACTCCTGAGCTCCACCCATACCGAGTCTGAAACCGCTTATTACCTCATCAAAAATAAGGACAACCCCATACCTGCTGCAGAGCTCCCTCACCTCTTTAAGATACCCCTCATTGGGGAGTATAAGCCCGTAATTACATGGAACCGGCTCAAGGATAAGGGCTGCAATATTGTCCCCCTCCCTTTTCATCAGCTCCTCAAGCGCAGCTGTATCATTATATGAAACAACCAGGGTATCCCTGGCATTACCCTCAGTAACCCCTGCTGAATCGGGGGTGCCGAATGTGGCAAGGCCCGAGCCTGCAGCAACAAGGAGGAAGTCCGCGTGCCCATGATAACATCCGTCCAGCTTGACTATTTTATCCCTCCCTGTAAAGCCCCTGGCGAGCCTGATGGCACTCATGGTCGCCTCTGTGCCTGAACTGACAAACCTTACCTTCTCAATTGACGGGACAGATTGAACCACAATCTCCGCAAGCTCAGGCTCGAACCTGTGAGGTGTGCCGAAACTTGTCCCCTTAAGCGCTGTTTCACGCACAGCCTCTACAACATCACTATCCGCGTGCCCCAAGATTAATGGCCCCCAGGACATGCAGTAATCAATAAATGTATTATCATCCTCATCAGTAATGCGGCTCCCACTCCCCTCTTTCATAAAAAGGGGGGTACCCCCCACAGACTTAAATGCCCTTACAGGCGAGTCCACACCCCCGGGGAGAAGCCCCAGAGCCTTTTTATATAAACCTTCAGATTTTTCAAATTTCATAACACCAGCCTCTCTAATATTTTTAACTCTTTTACAAATGAAAAGTTCAATATCTCAGCCTTTAAACCCCCCTCCGGGGGGTTTGGGGCACACGCTTGTTGAGCGTACTCGTGATGAGCGTAGTCGAATCAGCCACACGCTTGTTGAGCGTACTCGTGATGAGCGTAGTCGAATCAGCCGAAACAAATCCTAAAACCACCCCTTTGTAACTATATCCCTTGCATGATATGTAATAACCATATCAGCACCTGCCCTGAAAAAAGAGGTCATTATCTCAGTAACAATTTTAGCCTCATCAATATAACCCTTTTCTGACGCCGCCTTAACCATGGAATACTCGCCGCTCACATTATATGCGCAGACTGGAGCTGTTGTCAGTCCCCTGACCCTCTGTATAATATCCATGTAGGAAAGGGCAGGTTTAACCATAACAATGTCAGCCCCCTCCTCAAGGTCAAGGAGAACCTCCATTTCAGCCTCAGAGCCGTTTCTCGGGTCCATCTGATAGGTTTTCCTGTCCCCGAACTGAGGAGCGCTCCCTGCTGCATCCCTGAAGGGGCCGTAAAATGCGGAACAGTACTTTGCAGAATAAGCCATAATCGGCGTATCTGTAAACCCCTTATCATCAAGGGCATCCCTTATGGCCCCCACTCGCCCATCCATCATGTCAGATGGTGCTACAATATCCGCTCCGGCATGAGCATGACTCACTGCTGTACGCGCCAGGAGATCCAGTGTAGGATCATTTAAAATCTTCCCGTTTTCAACAAGGCCGCAGTGACCATGATCAGTGAACTCGCAAAGACACACATCGGTTATAACAAGAATAGAATCACCAAACTCCCTTTTAACAGCTCTCACCGCCTGCTGAACAATGCCGTTTTCAGAGTAAGCCTCAGAGCCTGCACTATCCTTAAATTCAGGTATGCCGAAAAGCATAATGCTCCGTATCCCTACAGCCAGGTCCCTTTTTAAATCTGCAATAAGGTTATCCCTGGAGACCCTGTCAATACCGGGCATAGAGGGGACAGCCTCGCGCCTCCCCTCACCCTCAAGAACAAAGTAGGGCATAATAAGCCTGTTCCTGTCAGGATTAACCTGCGCTGCCAGATCCCTGATAATGCTGTTCCCCCTGAGTCTTCTCGGCCTCTGTATCATTTCAAAACCTCTGGAAAAAATTACCCGGCTCAGATTAAACCTGCACCGGACTGATTACTTAAAATCACAGAAGAGGATAATAATCAATAAAAAAAGTCCTTCATTATTAATTTCCCTGCCAACCGGCAATTCAATACTGCTGTCTGCTGATTCGAAAAAAATTGATTATTTTTAATTAAAACTTTAAATTCCCTAAAAGAGAAGTTAATTGACATATACCGATTGAAAGGTATAATTTATCCAGCTTCTCTTAGTAATTTAAACACCTGAAAGGCATACTGCCGAAATACCCGGAGCAGTTATATGAAAAAAAAATGGACTTCAGCCCTTATAGCAGCATCTATCATTATAAGTATATTCCTACCTGGCGCAGTATCAGCAGCGCCGGTTACCCTTGAAGAGACAAAATTCCATATAACCATTCTGCAGGGGGGGCATCTTGAGGTCCTCTACTCAATAACCTTCACTGACCATGAAGGGAGGGACCGGATACGTTCCATAGGGCAGTTTATTGAACCTATTACAGTAATTGAAGCATGGGGCACCCATGAAAATGAAAAATTCAATGTGACAATGAGCAACAACGGTAACGGCTATTATGCCGCGCTCTTTGCCAAAAAAACAGAGCCGGGCAAAGTCTATACAGTAAACATCCGCTACAAGGCAGACCGGAATTTCACAACACCAACAGAATACAATAATGAAAAATACTCGGCATTCTATTTCCCTGCTGTACAGTGGGATCTCCCCATTAAAAAACAGACTATTCAGGTAATCACACCCTTAGAAATTCCTAAACACTACAAAAAAGCGGAACAGATAAAAGACGACCTGGTGAACAGGTACGGCCTGATTGCAAACAGCGATACAATTAATAAAAATGACAGATGGATATACTACCCCTCAAGCTGGAAAGGGAAAAACTACCTCTCCATACACATGGAGAAGAACTCCCTCTCCCCGCGCCACAAGCAGGAGGCTGCTTTTTTTCTCCCTGCCAAATACCTTGATTCAGGTGCGGAAGGGGGAACCTACTCCCTCAACGCATTTACTGCCGGGGATATTGTTGAGGAGGGGGAATACTCCATTGATTCGGCTTCAGCATATATAAATATTCTCACAAGCCCTGTATATGTAAATTCAATCAATCACAGCACAGTACTCTTCCTCATATTAAAAGAAGATGGTAAGCGGAATATATTCAGAGAAATCCTCTACTCAGAGGAGAGCCTTACCGGCAGCACAGTAAAAGTCTTCGACCCTGTCACATATAAGGAGCCGGCAGGTGAAAAAGCAATAACAGCAAAATTAAGAAACTCCATCACTCCGGATGGTGAAACCCTCTATGAGAGATTCGATCTTATAACATCCAGGCCCCTTGAAAAGGGGGAAACCTTTGCATTTATGATATCATACAGGGGGATAGATGATTATAATATCAATCTGGGGAAAAATCTCATTAACGGAAGATTTGAGGTAAAATACAAATGGAACGGTTTTGAATTACCGGGCGCTCCCCGATCACTATTAGTGAATGTAACCCAGCCCTTTAAAGCAGAGACAGACCCGTCAGATCCATGGGGCGGGGATATAAATCCATTTTCAGTAAAAATTACAGAACAGGACAAATTCGGGAAATGGGACTACATAACACAGGAAGTGAAAAAGGGAGCCCAGGCCGGTGAGAAAACCATCGGCTTTACAGGAATCTCCGACAAATGGGAGACGAACCGCATCCCCCACGTTGAACTAAGCTTTTATGTACCTATTACTGCGCTGGATGTAAACCCTCTGCAGTCATTGATCATAATTGCAAATGATATAATAAAATGGAATCTCTCTGAAACACTTCCTGAAATGGCACTTTACCTTCTTGGAACAGCTGTTCTTTATGCACTCATCTTTTTTATAGCCAACTATCCATTCCTTCTGCTGCAGATGGTTATTCTGGGGATACCGCTTCTTATAATTTCCAAAATCACAAAGATCGATTTCTTCTCTAAAATCTTCTTCCCTTCAGGGAGAAAAAAGGTGAGCATCAACTCAGGGTGGATATTCAGCTTCAATGCACTGCTGGTCCCATTCAGGGTATTCTGGTATTTAATGGCAGCCCTCATTGCCCTCTTTGTGAAGGTGCTGCGCTTCCATCCGGCAATCAACAAACGATTTGAAAAGAAGCCTGAATATATTGCACCGGAAATACAGATTGAAACATTTAAAACAGGTGAAACCGTTGAAAACCTTAACCCGGTTGAAACTGCTGTATTTCTAAACCGCCCTTCCAAGGCTATTACACTTATAGTAATGGATCTTTTTGAAAAAGGGTTTATTGATTTAATCAACAGAAACCCCCTGCAGATTCAGATTCTTAAAGAGGGTGATGACACCCTGTCATCCTATGAAACCCTTTTTATAAATTCAATCGCCTCTGATGGTACTCTGGCAAAAAACAGGATACCTGTTATAATCAAAGAGATAACATCGAGTCTCCAGTCAAAAGTATGGAGGGGCGATATTGACAAAACAGCTGAGCTTTACAATCAGAAGATAGATAAACACTGGCAGGATTTCACAGAACCGGATATAACCAGAAGAAGAAAATACTACGATGCCCACCACCCCTGGATAATTATAAACGACAGTTTTGATCGTCAATCGGAAGAATATATGCGGGATATTATGGATCAGAGGGGCGATTCCGGGAAGCCGATCGAATTCTTTGAAAAAATCACAGGGGGCGGCACCTCGTCAATCGGAGACAGTATACGCGATTTTTCTGAAGGTGTTGTTGAAGGTGTGGAGAACATATCCACCAGGATTGTTGACAGCATAGAGGGCCTCTTTAAATCATCAGACATTAAAGGGCTTGAGGCGGCAGCAGCTGCAGGTGTTGAAAATATTTCATCATTCAGCTATGATGCCTGTCATTCAGCGTGCCACTCGGCATGCCATTCAGCATGTGTGCACTCAGCATGTCATTCTGCATGCCACTCAGCATGTGTCCACTCAGCATGTCACTCAGCATGCCATTCAGCATGTGTTTCAAGCTTTTAGGTGTAATCTATGAATAGCGGAATATACAGACAAATCGATTCATTTGTAGAGTCTACCCTTGACGTAATTTCTCTGCGAAGTGAGGACTCTCTCCTCATTGTACGCCCAAACAAAATTCAACACCTTAACTCTACCGCCTTTGATATGCTCAACCTCCTCTACAGCAGAAGGAAAAACGCTGAAGATACAGTTTCTGAAATATCCTTAAAGTACGGGATAGAAAGCCTCACTGTTTTAAAAGACCTCTCTGAAATAATAAACACATTAAGCGCAATAATGAATGAGCGCTACGACTCTGCCACAATGATCGAAACCATCCCCTATGAGCCGGGCAATATCGCTCTCCCCATACTCTCTGAAATAGCACTCACTTACAGATGCCAGAACAGATGCGACTTCTGCTACGCTTCAAGCCCTTACAGGGGCGCGGAAAAGCCTGAGATGAACAGCAGTGAAGTAAAGATAATAATAGATAAAATCTGTGATGAGGCAAAGGTCCCCACAATTTCATTTACAGGGGGGGAACCTACACTGAGAAATGATCTCCCTGAGCTAATAGAGTATGCTGCGAAAAAGGGTATGAGGACAAATCTCATTACAAACGGTATCAGATGCTCAGACATGGCATTTGTAAAGAGTCTCGCAGATGCAGGCCTCAAGTCAGCGCAGGTAAGCCTGGAATCCCATGACAATGAAATACACAATACAATTACCGGCAACAGCAGCGCCTTTATAAATACAGTTCAGGGGATTCACAACCTTAAAAACGCCGGTATTCATACCCATACAAACACCACAATATGCAGGGGGAACCGGGATCATCTTATACCGATTGCGGATTTTGTAAAAAAAGAATTTAATGCCCCATACCTTTCAATGAATATGATTATTGCCACAGGGATAGCAAGGGATAATGAAAATATAAATATCGGATACACCACAATCGGGAGCATACTTGAACCTCTCCTTAAATTCTGCGCTGCAAATGAAATTAAGTTTGTATGGTATTCACCCACACCCTACTGCATTTTCAATCCGGTTGACCACAGCCTGGGGTCAAAATCCTGCGCCTGTGTTTCCGGGCTTTTATCTGTTAATCCATCAGGCGAAATACTTCCATGTTCAAGCTACGACAGGGGGATCGGGAATCTGCTGAAAAAGAGTTTCAATAATATATGGAATTCTGACCAGGCCTTATATTACAGAGAGAAGCGGTATGTTCCCCCTCTCTGTAAAAAGTGCGAACTGGAGAAGCTCTGTTCAGGGGGGTGCCCCCTCTACTGGGAGAATGCCGGTTCATTTAAAGAGATTGAGGCAACAGGGAGAAAGGCGCCGTTATTAAAAAATATGCTCTGGTCTATGGAAAAGGGTTTCAGGATAAAAAGTAAAGGTATAAAGGGTATAAAGGGGGAGTAATGAGTACACTGAAAAATATGATATCATTTCTGGAAGAGACTGCCGGATCAATGGACAGGATTAACAGTAAACTTGAAAAAATTCAGGCTCATTTTAACAGTAACTTTAACAATGTTGTTAAGGTACGGAGCGATGAAATTGAATTTCTTCAGAATGAATATTTCAAAGATAAGTCACAATTCCCCCCTGAAGTTACAGAGCTCTTCAACATATCACTTGAAACACAGAAAAAATTATTTCAGGAAAATCTTCAGGACTTGAAAAAGAAAAGTGCAGATATGAATAAGACACTTAATGATATAAATAAAACCAGAATAACCTATATGGAGAGGCTAAAAAAATCGAATATCGCCCTGGATAAAAAAGAGGAAGCCCTGAAAGAGAAAATAGCAATACTTGAAAATGAAATAGAAAATTATAACAGAAAAATTGATGAAATGAATACAGGCTTCGGATTTATTATAAATTTTTTCACCATGAAGAAAAAAGATAAACTGAAAAAAGAGCTTATAGATAAAAGGGATGAATATATAGGACAGATTGAAGATATACGGTCAAGATGGATAAAAGCTGAAGAGGATATCGGGAAAGAGGACTCAAAAATTCAGGAGCAGTGGAATTATCTTCAGGCTGAATATTCCATACTCACAGAAAAAATATTAAATCTTGAAAACAGCAGGGATGATCTTATACGTAAAGGGGCTTTTACTGAAGCTCTTTCCACGCTCACCGGGTCGGAAGAATTTCTGACTCTTAAAGAAAAGATTATAAAACATGAAAACTGTTCCAGATGCGGATCGGCAAATGAAAAAAATATATTTTTCTGCGACTACTGCGGTGAACATTTTTCTGAGAACAGGCCCGATATTGCCGGGAGCCTCATTGAGACAGGTGAGCTTAACATTATTTTCACATCACTTATGGAGGGTGTAAAACAGTGTGTCTCTCATATTGCTTTAATGAGAGGGATTAAAGGGGGGCTTGAAAAATTTATTAAAAGCATAAAAGAGGTAAAAGCAACACAGGACAGGTATTCCCAGCTCCCCACTCTGAAAATTGAAGTACCGGAATTTTCCCGGAAGTTTGCAGAAAATCTGAAAAATATTGATAAAAGCATAGAAGTTAAACTTCACAATATTCATCCTCTCCACTTTGCCGGAGAACTTGAAAAGAGTACAGCATCTGCCCTGGCAGGAACGGAGATAGAAAAATTCTTTAATCTCATGGGAACTGAACTGAACAAAAGAACAAAGGAGCAGTGGTAATGACAGCAAAGATTATTTACGGGGCTATTCTTTTACTTGCAGGAATAATCCATCTTTTTATGGGAACTGTTTTTTTAATAGCCTCATCAGACAATAATACACGCCTCATTATAGGGGTAATGCTCTTTGCAGCAGGTGCGCTCCTCTTTATTGCCGGATACAGGCTTTTCCGGAAAGGGATGGTTTTGAGGCCCGGTGCAATTGAAGGAGTAATTTTAAAAGCTGCTGCTAAAAAGAACGGACGGGTTTCAGAGGATGCCCTGATTGCTGAAACAGGGATAAGGGACCTTACTGTTTTTGAGCTGGGGAAGCTTGTATCGAAAAAACGCGCTCTCCGTGAATCCTCCGCAGAGGGTACATTCTACCTTTTCCCTGAATTCCAGTTTGAACTGAAATTCAAAGCATGCCCCTACTGCGGCAATGACTACCCTGTGAGGATAGATATTGAACAGTGCCCCTCCTGCGGCGGTGATTTAAAATTTACCGGCACATCAGCAGCAGGGGATGACAGATTTTCCATGGACCTTTAATTAAAGCCGGCAGTTGGTTATCTCAGTTTCAATAATCGCAGTAGCACCAACTGCCTCAAGCCTGTCCATTACCTGAACAACATCCGACTTTCTAACCATAACCTTTACAGCACACCAGTCTTCCAGGTCAAGCCTTGACACAGTCGGGGAATCGAAACCTGGTGTAACCTTTTCCGCGTCTTTAAGAAATTTTTCCTTAATATTATATTCAAGCATGCTGTACTGGCTTGCAACAAGTACTCCTTCAATCCTGCGCTTAATTTTCTGAACCCTCTCATCATCAGCTGCAGATTTATGCGCCACAAGGGTTGTTTCATAAACCCCTATATCGCTGAACACTTTAAGATTATTATCCCGCAGGCTGTCCCCTGTTTCAACTATATCAACTATTGCGTGAGCCAGGTTAAGGGCTATCATAATTTCAACAGAACCGTTCATTTCAATACAATTAACATCTACATTATTCTTCTTAAAAAAATCTGTTGTAAGCACCGGAAATGAAGTGGCAATATTTTTCCCTTCAAGCTCCTTAATGCTTTCCGGGGCCCAGCTCTCCTTAATAGCCACGCAGAGCCTGCACTGTCCATATCCAAGGGGAAGTATTTTCACCACATCAGCGTTCCTTTCAAGTATAAGGTCGCTCCCTGTTATTCCAAGGTCAACCACTCCGGAATCAACAAGTACAGGGATATCATCAGCCCTTATAAATATAAAAACTATATCATAATTAGTACAGGTGGCATAAAGATTTCTCCCCTGGGTTCTGAACTTAAACCCTGCTTTTTTCAGCAGCTCAATTGTAGGGTCCTTTAATCTCCCCTTGGATGGGATTGCAAATTTTATTCTGTCTGTTTCTGTAAGATTCATTTATCTTTTCTCCCTGCTTTTTCCTCAAGACCCCCGGTTCCGAAACGTCTTTCCAGCTCACCCCTGATTTCATCAAGACCAACCCCCCTGTATGATGCAAGAACAAAGGTATGAAAAAGGAGATCACATATTTCATATGTAAGATGCTCTTTCCCATCTTCCAGGGCAGCTT
Source organism: uncultured Leptospirales bacterium (assembly GCA_964491265.1). Taxonomy (GTDB): domain Bacteria; phylum Spirochaetota; class UBA4802; order UBA4802; family UBA5550; genus JBBAGC01. The sequence goes on from CAZBFP010000001.1 coordinate 95,497, forward strand.
CGCAGACCTCTTCAGCTTCTTCAAGGATCTTGCTGTTGATCTTGTCTGTCCCTTTCTGCATCAGTGAAGCCACATAAGACTTTTCTGAGGGGGTCATCTTTCTGTCATATATTACATCAAAGAGTCTGTCAAAAATATCTTTATTCATTACTTTTCCTGTTTAACCGGATAATTCCGGAATGTTGTTCCCCCTGTCCCCCATAGGGGGCACGAGTTAATTAATTTCAACGTTAATAATTTATTTTTTCACCCGACATATTATTCTACAAATCTTTTCTATCCCCAATATATTGCTGCACAAATCTTTTGCAAGCTCAATAATTTAAACGAATTTTTAACACTATAATTTCTCTACTTACTCTAGTATTTCTTTTACGTGCCCCCTCCAGGGCGCCCTCTGCTTGTACTGAGCTCGCCGAAGTAAGCAAAGCGAAGAAGTACCCTTGGGGTAGACAGGGGGCCGACTCCAATAATTGTTAAAATATATTAATGGCGCTACTGCAAAAAGTCTGCCACAGAGACACAGAGTCACAGAGGTACGGAATTTTATAGAAATTAGTAATCAATAATACATATTTGCAAAAAATTGTAAATATATTTATGTACGATTTCATATATCTGTATAATTAGTTCATCTTTCTCTGTGTCTCTGAGCCTCTGTGGCAAAATAAGTTACTTTTTGCAGGAACGCCATTAATTACTACTTCCAATAAAAGATAGATTTAGTCAAGAGGAAATGTGTATGCGGAAGCTTTGAACAATTTCAGGCTTTATCCTTGTCCCATCTTGATCTTATCCTGTCCGGATCGATCTCGGAAATAGAATTGAAGAGATAATCGGGCTGATAAGGATACCTGGAAAGCGCTTCCCTGGATGTAACACCTGTTAAAACAAGGCAGCATGTCATCCCCGCTTCCATACCCCCCACAATATCAGTTTCCATGCGGTCCCCGATCATAAAAGAGTTTCTGGTGTGAACCATAAGTTTCTTTCTGGCCCAGTACATCATTGCCGGATTCGGTTTCCCGAGAAAATATGGGGTAACACCTGTTGCTTTTTCTATTGGCGCAACAAGGGCTCCGCAGGCAGGTACCGGGCCCCTGTCTGTTGGTCCTGTAATATCGGGATTAGTGGCGATAAATTTTGCCCCCTCCTGAATAAGCCATGTGGCTTCCATAATCCGCACATAGTCATACTCTTCTGTTTCACCTACAATTACATAATCCGGTTTTTTATTTGTTATTGTAACGCCCATTGCTTCAAGTTCCAGCTTCAGCCCCTTCCCCCCGATAACATAGGCGCTGCAGTTTTTTTTCTGATAATCAAGAAAACTTGCTGTAGCCATTGCAGATGTGTAAAAATACTCCTCACCCACATTAATCCCTAACTTATGGAGCCGCTCCTTCAGTTCAGCAGGTGTATGATACGAATTATTAGTAATAAAAAGAAATTTATGTTCTCCTTCAAAAAGTCTGTCAACAAACTCATTAGCCCCTGGAATAAGATTATACCCCTTATTGATAACACCATCCATATCTATAAAAAAAGCCTTCTGTATACTAAGTTCATCTACTGTATTTAAAATAATCAGATCTTTCTCAGACATATTTTAAGTACCCCCTCTTTTAGCAGAATTAACTGCTTCTATTACATCATCAGCTGAATAGATATCCCTGAGACATAGGGGATTCCGGAAATTTTCTCCCGGGGGGAATACGGCAAGGAATGGTATTGCCCTGCTCCCCAGCATAAACATAAGCTTCTCCCCCTCACTCCCTGAAGATGTTATATCAGCGATCATAACATTAACCCTTTCATCAGCAAAGGCTCTCTTTACGCTGCTTTTCTCAAGAGTCATTTTCTCCACAAGCTTACAGTTAGGGCACCAGTCAGCAGTAAACACCACCACAGATACAATACCCCTATCCCTGTTTTCAAGCAGCAGCTCTGAAGAGAAACCGTGATAAGCTACTCCAGCACCATCAGCCGGCAAATAGAGATATTTAAAAGATATAAAATACCCTGACCCTGATATTGCCAGAAATAGAAGAAAAGCTGTAATTTTCTGAATACCCTTTTTTTCAAAAGAACCGTACCTGCCGAAAATCCAGAGCCCCATTCCTATAAAAACAAAAAAGAGAATTGAAGCTGTTCGATGATAATCATCAAGTATTCCAAGCAGATATACTACTGTTAATATAAGGAGAAACCCCATAAAGGTCTCAAAAAAAATCATCCAGCTCCCCGGTTTTGGTATAATTTTCACCAGGTCCGGTTTAAAAGACATCACTATATATGGTGATGCCATCCCTATTCCGATTGAGATAAATACCATAAATATAACAGATGGGGGCTGATTAAAAGTCCATGCCAGTGTCCCGCCGAGAAAAGGGCCGCTGCAGGGTGTTGCCAGAAGAGTGGCAACAATCCCCTTTACAAAAGCATCAGAATAAATACCCCTTTTTTTTGCCGCAATCACACCTGCCGCAGCCGGGGGGGTAATAGAGAAAACCCCGAAGAGTGAAAGTGCAAGAGCAAAAATAAATGCAGCCATAAAAACTATAAATCCCTGATTCTGGAAAAGCCCCCCCCAGCTGTATCCGCCGTATGCTGCCAGTGTGGCTAATATAAAAAAACTGAGAATAATACCTGAAGAGAAGAGGAGCCCCTGGAGAATAATCACTTTTTTCTCCTGCCCCGCATTCTGCACAAAGGACATTATTTTAAGGCTCACTACAGGGAGTACGCAGGGCATAAAATTCAGAATAAAACCTGCAATAAGTCCAAAAATAATTGCTTCCAGAAATCCCGACATTGAAGCCCCTTTATACTGAGGTTCAAAAACAAACTCCTCCAGACTCATAAAAGCCTTCCCCCCGGTCTCAACGGTATCAATAGACCCTGACTTTACAGAAGAATAAACCGGATCAGGGGGAGCATTCAGCGCAGCATATTCCCCCAATGAAGCAAAGCCCGCTTTCCTGTGAAGATTAGAAGCTGAATCGATCTGGAGCATAACCTCCCGTTTAACAGGGAGGCATATGGAATCATCACATATGAGCATTGAGACTTCAAGTTTTACCGGCTGGCGAGGCTCTGACCCCGCCTTACCCATTTTAAGTAAAACCGGTATTCGCACCAGACCCTTATAGATATAAACATGATCTTTATCACCAGGGGCAAAATACTTCTCCCCTTCAGGATATCTGGCACTTGCTGTAAAAGGGGAACCATCCGCGCTATTGACCTCAATGGCCATACCTGTGCCCGGCCCTTTTGGGTTGGCATAGGTATAGAATTCATCAGGAAGCTCAACAGCAATAACCGCATAACCTTTCGGTGAAGAGATATTAACCGGACCTGATATATTATATACAGCAACCTGATCTTCAGGGTAGGGTTCATAACTCCAGAGGTATGAAAAATTATTGAGGAAGAGAAACAGGAAAAAAATTATAGCTTTAGGAAATAAATGCTTTATAGAATATTTCATCTTTAAAAATCATCCCTGAGATATTTAATAAAATCTGCAACAATACCGGCTGTAATACCCCAGATCACCTCTTCCGGGGTTTTATAAACATATACTTTCAGTTTAAATTCCCCCCAGGGTTCAAGATACCTTTCAGGTAAACCGAGTTCTTTTACAGGGAGATAAACTTTCTCTTTACCGGAAATCTCATCATATTCTGAAGAGAGGAATCTGGTCATAATATAGTATATTTCAGGGTCATTCTCCTGGAAAAAAGTTACAGGGAGGGTAAACACTCTTTCAACTTCGTCCCTGTTAAAATCGAGAGATGCCGGATCAGTTTGCAGTATTCCCACAAATATATCTATTACCGCACCCATTGGCGCCACAAGTGTGTCCAGACGCCCCACAACTGTTATGTCATCTTCACTTATTCCAAGCTCTTCACAGGTTTCTCTCACTGCAGTGCTTTTTTTATCCTGATCATACCTGCTGTCAAATATCCCGCCCGGGAAGCAGACCTCACCCCCCTGCCGGATATGCTCGCTCCGTTTCTGGAAGACAAAGTGATATTCCCCGTCAATCTCTGCAAGGAGAAGCATCACCACAGAATTGGGATAATCATCCCTGCCGTAAATGCCCGGTTCGTATGGAAGCCTTGATAGAACTTTTGCCAGATCATCCCTCTTCATTCAATCCTCCGGTAAAAATCGATAAAAAACCAACTCATCATATCACTAACCTTAGAATGAGCAAAGCAATTTATTAAAAAAACCGTTTCATCCCTATCATAAATAAAATTATTGACCTTGCCGGTTAATATAATTTATTATTAATTATGGCTCATTCGAGATTATTTGAAAAAGTATTAATGTTATTAATACCCACATCTACCAGATTCAGCCCCCTGTCCCCCAAAGGGGGCACGTAGAAAGAACGCTTGAATAAGGTAATGAACTTCCGCAAAGTATTGGAATTTAATCATTGCAAATTATAGATAAAGATGTATTAAACAATATGGAAATAGTTAAAGGAATGATAAGAATAAATTAACAAATTGATTTTAAATAAGCACGTGCCCCCTTTGGGGGACAGAGGGAAAAAGTATTTAAAATATTAGAAGCAGGAATATTATAACAGATATAAGGAGAGGCTTATATGGAATTCAAAAATATAGTTAAACAGAACAGAAGCTACAGACGCTTTTATGAAGAGCGGCCAATCCCGCAGGATGATCTTATAGAGCTTATTGATATGGCCAGGCTCACACCTTCTGCTCAGAATCTTCAGCCTTTACGATACATCCCCGCATCAGATAAAGAGAAATGCTCTATCATATTCACCTCCCTCTACTGGGCCGGGTATCTCACAGAATGGCAGGGCCCGGATGAAGGGGAAAGACCATCAGCATATATAATCATTCTATCCGACACCTCTGTTTCAAAATCGGTTAAATGGGACCATGGAATTGCCGCCCAGACAATTCTTCTTGGTGCAGTGTCTAAAGATTATGGAGGATGCATAATCGGTTCCATAAATAAAGATAAACTGAGGGGAGACCTTAAAATCCCTGAACAATACGAAATTGAACTTGTAATAGCACTTGGCCATCCGAAAGAAAATGTTATTGTAGAAGAAATTGATAAAAACGGGAACATTAAATATTATCGCGATGAAAAGTTGAATCATCATGTACCTAAAAGAAAACTCAGGGATATTATACTCGATCTATAGAATGCCGGAAATTGAGATGGATAAAGAAAAATTTATGGGGAAAGCCCTGGATCTTGCAGCTCTTGCAGCAGATGAGGATGAAATCCCTGTAGGTGCGGTTATTGTTGACAAGGGGGTCATAATAGGGGAGGGCTTTAACAGGAACAGAGCCGGGAATGACCCCACACTACACGCGGAAATTATAGCAATACGTGAAGCAGCCGCTTTCCTGGGGAATGAAAGGCTCACCGGTTGTGATATTTATGTTACCAAGGAACCTTGCGCAATGTGCGCAGGGGCGATTATACACTCCAGGCTGAAAAAGGTAATTATCGGAGCTGATGATATCAAATACGGGGCATGCGGTACTGTCTTCGACATATGCGGCAGCAGGCTGATGAACCATATCCCGGAAATAGAAAAAGGGATTCTACAGGATCAATGTTCCCGCATACTCAAAGATTTCTTCTTAAAAAAAAGGAAAAATAATCCTCCGGTCTAATCCCGACACAGAAACTCAGGACTTACCCCCGGTTTAAGCTTCAGAAGAACCAGCGGTATATGGAAATTTCGCCCCATATCCCTGTTTTTATTTATATCAACAGAGACATCGATAAATCTTTCCTCAAATTCCGGGTGTTCAAAGGTTATACGAAAATCTACTTTATCAGCCGAATCAGGGAGAGAGCCATCTACAAATGGCCAGAAATGATAATATCCCCTTGTAGCGGTTTTAGTTATATAAGGGTTTTCCCAGTTGTTATCAACCATGGGAGCACAAGCCCCTGCATAAACAAGTGAAACCTTAATCTCCGGAACTATCGAGAGTGTTGATTCTTCAAGAACCTCCCCTATTATATGGGGGGTTAATCCTGCCCGCCACCCTTCATCGGTTCCTGCTTTTTCTAAATCAGAATCGCGTCTTTTTGAAAAAATATCAATAGCCTCATAAATAAGGAAAAGAAGATCTGTATGCTGCTGGAACTTCAGCCTTCTATCGATGCTGCTGTGCATTACCCCCCTTTCACCAGTCACATACCTGGCCGGCACCCTGTTAAGGGCATAGGCAATAACATCACTTTTAGAAAAATTCTCATTCTCTAAAGAATCATCCCTTTCAAAAACCTGATCCACTATATCTGATACAATAAATTCCATTAAATTAAAATATTCCATAGATCTCTTATTTTCTCCTCATCTTTTTTTTAAAGGAAATATCGATTACTTCAACAATATCACTTACCGGATAAAATGTCAGCCCTTTTTTAATATATTCAGGGATATCAGCAAGATCTTTCATATTCCCTTTAGGAAGAATCACATGCTTCACGTCAGCCCTTTTAGCTGCAATAACCTTCTCTTTAACCCCCCCCACAGGGAAAACCCTCCCTGAAAGGGTAAGTTCACCAGTCATTGCCAGGTCAGATGATACTATCTTTCCGGTAGCCATTGAATATATTGAAAGAGCCATTGTTATCCCTGCAGACGGCCCGTCCTTAGGGGTAGCTCCTGCAGGGACATGAAGATGAACCAGGTGATTATCAAAAATATCCCTTGCTCTCCCTTCATCCTGAAGAAGATGATTAACGTAAGTATATGCAATGCCGGCAGACTCAGTCATAACCTCGCCAAGCTGCCCTGTAAGCTTAAGCCCCGGACCACCCTTGGTTTTCACAGCAATCGACTCAACAGACATTGTAACCCCTCCAAAAGATGTCCATGCCAAGCCATTGACAATTCCAGGTTTTTTTGTTGGCAGCTTCTCATCATCGGCAAATATTTCTATACCAAGGTATTCCCTTATCTGCTCATTTGTTAATACACCCCGTGGGATTTCCCCCCCCTTTGCCATAATGGTGACAGTCTTCCTGCAGATCTTTTCAATGTTTCTCTCCAGATTTCTGACCCCCGCTTCTCTTGCCCAGCTGTTTATTATTTCCATGAACCCGTTTTTATCTATTTTCACATCCCCTTTTTTAAGGCCGTGCATCTTCAACTGCTTGGGGAGAAGATATTTTCTTGCTATCTCATATTTTTCCAGGGCAATATAGCCTGAAAGCCTTATAACCTCCATCCTGTCAGCCAGAACCTGAGGGATTGTATCAAGGGTATTGGCAGTTGTAATAAAAAGCACATCAGAAAGATCAAATGGCACATCAAGATAATAATCCCTGAATTCACTATTCTGCTCTGGATCAAGGACCTCCAGAAGCGCTGAAGCCGGATCCCCCTGAAAGCTCTGCCCCATCTTATCAATCTCATCAAGCATAAACACGGGATTTTTCTTTTTTATTATCTTAAGGCCCTGCATTATCTTACCCGGCATTGCACCGATATATGTTTTTCTATGACCTTTGATTTCAGCTTCATCTCTCATCCCTCCAAGAGATATGCGGAAGAATTTCCGGTTAAGGGCCTTTGCTATAGACTTGCCGAGAGATGTTTTCCCCACACCCGGAGGCCCCACAAGGCAGATGATAGACCCTCTGGCGTCCGGTTTTATTTTTCTAAGGGCTATAAATTCAATTATTCTTTTTTTAACGTCTTCAAGGCCGTAATGATCCTTATCAAGAATTTTTTCAGCCCATTCTAGATCGATAGAATCCTCTGTGACAGAATTCCATGGGAGGGAGAGCACTGTATCTATGTAGTTCTTTGTAACAGAATATTCTGATGATGCTGTCTCCATATAGAGAAAACGCTCAATCTCATCCTGCATCTTTTCCTTGACTTCACCTTTAAGAGCCAGCTCCTCAAGACGCCTTTTCATCTCCTTTACTTCGACACTCCGCTCATCCTCGTCAATACCGAGTTCATGCTTTATTGCCTTAAGCTGCTCCCTTAAAAAAAAGTCCCTCTGCTGTCTGTCAATTTTATCACTTATCTGGTGATGAATTTTTTTCTGTACATCTGCTACTTCCATCTCCTTATGCAGAAGATGAAGCACCATACCGAGTCTGTCCCTCACATTAAGCTCTTCAAGAACATCCTGGTACTCATTCTTTTCCAGATTAAGAATCGATGTAACAAAGTCACCGATCTTCCCCGGTTCCTCAACATTAAGCATTGTAAGCTTCATCTCTTCAGTAAAAAGAGGATTATTCTCCGAAAGAAGTTTCAGTTTCCCCAGAATCTCCCTTGTGAGGGCTTTAATCTCCATTTTATTCTTTCTGCTCATATTATCTTCAAGATAGTCTACCCTTGCAAGGAGGAACTTTTTACTGTCCAGAGGTTCAGAAATTCTGAATCGCTTTACACTGTTGATAAGAACATTCACCCCGCCGTCAGGAAGATTAATCTTTTTCAGAATTTTCGCAGCTGTGCCGTATGAATAAATATCTTCAAAATCGATCTCATTTTTTTCGTCATCTTTTATCATAACAAGGCCTATAGCGCGGGATTCACTTAATGCCCTGTCTATAACCTTGGTAAATCTCCCCTGGGAAATTATCAGGGGTGTCACTATTCCGGGAAAAATAGGTCTGTATCTTATAGGTATGATATACAGCTGTTCCGGCAGAACAAGATCAGCAGAATCAAAATCCCCTTCAAAAAAATCCGTTTCCAGTGTAAAATCTCCATTATCGTTCATTAAGTCTTCAATATCCATCAATAATACTCCACCACTATATATTTACTAAAACTCTCTTGATTCAATTCTGCCCCCGTTTCCCTGAATATAACATTTTTTTTCACAGTGATTATTTAATCCACTAATCTTTTTTTAAATTTTAAAAAATTTTTCAAAAAAAAACTCTCCAAATTCGTTTAATATATAAGGCCTTTTCTCTGGAGAGTAAAAGAATGATAAAATACAACCTCTTTGCATTACTTCTGATTCTTTCTATTCCTGCACAGCTTAGAGGGGGACTGGTAATAAATGAAATATCAACCAGCAGCTCCCCTAACTGGGTTGAAGTGAAGCTTACCGGAAATATCGAGTCAATGGATATTTCACAACTAATGGTTACAATGTACTACGGGAAAAGCGAAAAAATTGCAGACTCCCCTGTTACGCTGAAAAACTGCAATGATCCCTCCACCCCCTTTGATGACAGATTTGCCGTAATACATTTTACATCTATTCCGCTCCCTGATGAAACAGATGAGGCAGGCGACCTTAACGGCAACGGGGTTCGCGATCTCTACTGTGACAACTACGGCCTATGGAATACTGACACTGTAGTGGCAATTGATACAGATAAAGACCCGGGAAACGGCGGAATCATCGATTTTGTTGCATTGTCAAACAGAGACGGTTCGATACATACCTCTATAGCCGGATATATCAATAAAGCTGTAGAGCATGGAGAATGGATTAACTGCACCTCAGAGAATCTCCAGAACTGTGCTGTTGACATAGGGCCATCAGGCCTTAACAGCTACTCAACTGCAGCAAGGAAACCGGGTGCAGATACAAACTCACCGGATGATTTCGCCATAACACCCTTTGCCACGCCGGGCCGGGAAAATATAATTGATCCCCAAAAAGGGAAAAGGAAAATATTGAGGCATGAATCTAAAAAAATCACTCACCTCTACCGGAGAAACCCCTCAAAGATAAGTATCCCGGTTTTTCTCTATGAACAAAGCAGCCTTAAGCTGAGAATTTTTTCTTCAACCGGAATACCAGTATATTCATCCGACTTAATACAGAATATCAATCCCGGCTATTTCATCTTTACCATCAGCGACCGTGACCTTAAGGGTAAATCCCTTACAGGGATCTACCCGATAAAGATTGAAGCCGTGGCACGCTCCAACCGCGGTTCTGAAACATCTACGATTCTCCTTATAATGGTGAACCAAAAATGAAACTCTCAATAATTATGGCCATTGCAATTGCCCTGGGAAATGCATTTGAATATCAAAGCCCTGACACGGGGGGACTGTTCCCCTACACAACAGCCGCAGAGGATTATTCATCAGGCGGGATAAGAGGCAACCCCTCCCTTCTCCCCTTTTCAGAGGGCTTTGCAATTTCCGGATCAGCATCACGGCCATACTCGGAAGAGGAACTTATGGCCGGATCATCCGCTTTCCAGTACAGCAGTCACTCAGCAGGATTTCAGGCTCTATGGAGCCACTTCGGTACAGATATATACAGAGAGAATATCTACTCGGCAAAATTCGGCTACTCCCCCATATCTTTGATATCTCTCGGACTCAGCTGCAGCGCCTATTCTGTTAAAATAGGGACTGAAGAAATTTCTGATGAGATAAACTTCTTTGACTACGGAGCATCAGCAACATTACGTCCCTTCGATTTTATGGATATTTCCTTTGTGCAGAACAATATAAATTCCCTTTTAAAAAATTCCAATAAAGGAACCATATACCCGGAAAGGAGCGCCGGGATTCTTCTAAAACCTGACAGAGGCCTGTCGATTACATGGAACATCACTAATACTTCAGTTAAAAGGGTAAATACATTCACTGCTGTGGTCAATCCGCTACCCATATTATCCCTTTCCGGAGGATACTCAAGGGAGACATCATCATACGGCACTGCCGCTTCTATTTTTATATCCGGTTTTAAAATCACCTACACCCTTATTTATCATTCCTACCTCGGTTATACTCACAGCGCTGGAATAACCTTTCTTACTAATCGGGGAACAGAATCAATCAGCTACAGGAAAAGCCCCGGCTTTATTAAAAAGGACATCCCCCCTCTTAATATTAACAGCGCCCCATATGAAGATATTGTTAATCTCCCGGGCATAAGTGAAACCTATGCAGAAAGGATTGTGGCTTATAGAGAAAGCATAGGCCCTCTCTCAGCTGATGCCCTTGCAAGGATCGGCATGAACAACGATGAGATTAAAGCTATAGATGAATACATCTACGGGCTGGAACGGGACAGGGTATCTCTGCAGAATGAGAAGACCAGGCCTGTTTTTACCCCCTATAAAAAGCGTGAAAAGAGGGAGGATAAAACCAGAAGGCTTTTCAGGAGCATGCTTGCAAAGGGGATACCTGCAGGGCGGGGGATTGAATACAGCAGGCTTGCCGCTTCAGGGGAAAAATCCCGGTTTCTCAAACTCCTCCAGGGTGATACAAAACTGACAGAACTTCAGAAAAAAGAGATCAGAAGAATATGCGGAATTTAATCAGTTCAAAGATAAAAATTATTATTCTTCTGATTCTGCTCATCAATTCAGCAGCAGCAGAAATGAAGAGAACATTTCCTGAAATCTCCGTCAATCTGAGAAATGAGATCCGCCACGATATTATCGATTATGATGAGCAGAAGGAGCTGCTTCTGCTTAAATCACGCTCAACATTCCTGATCGGTGAGCAGTTCACCCTTAATTATACAGGGATTAAAAACTTCACTGACCATGAATATTTATATACCTGGTATATTCATCTTTCCGGAATCGGGGATAATAGTGAGATAATACTCGGGAGCTACAACCTTAACTTCGGATCAGGTCTTCTCATGGGGAGAAAAATATTTGTTTCATCAGATCCCTTTACGCAGCGTTTTACAGCTTCCAGAGAGAAGGCTCTGTCACCTTCAATAAACGGAAACCCTGTTTACTCATTCACAGGAGCAGCAGCAGGTATTTATTACCATGGTGAAAATTTTAAAATTTCCATTCTACCCTTTCTCTCATGTCAGGAAAGATTTATTAAACCTGAATCTGCAGATGACGGCTATATTACATCCTCCCTTGCAACATTAAACACAAAGCTGTATAACAGCGGAGGTGATGAACCGGTTTACATTATCAATTACGGAATCATGGGTTCTATGACCCTCTTCAATCACTTTACCATAGAGACCTTCGGTTTTGAAACCGATCTTAAAAAAGCTGACTTAAGTGACATGAGGTGGGACGCTGAGAAATACGGCCTTGATGAAGGTTTAAGCAGAATGAGTTACGGCGGTATTTTTCTACAGTATGCTGATGAAAATATTTCTCTTTTCTTTGAGCAGGGAATTTCACGAAAGCATACTGACGAGATAATTGATGGATATGCACTTATGTGGGGAACAGCCTTCAGAAGCGGAATTTTCAGATTTTCCCTTCAGGGAAAATCTGCAGATACAAATTTTCAGGCAGATTATTCATCAGGGAGCCGCATGCCGGAAAAAACCTGGGAGATGAAAAGCACCATCACACCGGTTCAGTCAGTTATGATTGGACTCACTATTTACAGCCGGAACTATCTTCTTGGAGGATATAACCGTCCCGATATACAAGGGACACTCAGAGAGGAGGTAACTGCTGAAATAAAAGCTTCCAGAGACCTGGACATTAAATTTTCCATAAAAAGTCTCAGCTATTACAGCGATGATTATGAGAAAAAAAAATACCAGTATATTATGAGCGCAGACCATAAACCGTTTAATTTTTTTTCTCATATAACAGGCGGTATGATTCAAACATATGACGGGGAGGAATCACAGTCCATTTCTCACAGTATAAAATTAATCCCCTTCAGCGGATTCATATTACAGTGGGGGTTTTCATACATCAACATTTCCAGGGATAATTATATTTACTCCGGTGTACCTCCGGGATCAGGATCACTCTCCGGAACTTACAGATTTACTGAAACAGGATATGGAACAGCAGCAAAAATCGCATACAAATGGAATAAAAATTCAGTTTACATAAGGTGTGAAAAAACCGTAATAGGGGAGAAAACTAAAAGAAAGATTGAATCAGCCTTAAATCTACTGTTTTAATCTTTCATATATTTCAGCTGCTTCCTGAAGGAGAATATCCCTGTCATTAATCTCAGGATTATCCAGCACAAGTTCAAGAAGCTCTTTTAGAATAGTCCCTATAATAGGACCAGGTTTAAGATCAAAGGCATCCATTATTATATTTCCATTTATATCAAGATCAGTAACAGTAATGGCATTTTCCGCTTCAATAATCATATCAATTCTTTCCTGAAGCTTTCTAATAGGTTCAGGTATACCGAAACGGGTTCCGGTCCCGCTCCTGTCAGCCTCTCTCAGGGTGAAAAGTTCAGGGAGATTTTCTACACCCACTTTACGCATAAATCTTCTCACAGCACCGTCGGTCCAGTCATTGGTATAATGAAACATATGATTAATAACAAGATTGTTCACCTTATCAATTTCATAATTAGAGAATTTAAGCCTCTTCATAATTCTCCGCACAATACGCGCGCCTATAACTTCATGATTATAAAAAGTATAATCACCATCATCCCCCATCCTTTTTGTCTGCACCTTACCTATATCATGGAAAAGTGCGGCAAGACGAACCAGCGGATTACCCCTGAGAGCCGCATCGCAGGAATATATACAGTGATGATATATATCATAAATATGGAATCTGTTCTGCTCAACATTATAAGCTTCAGCCAGTTCAGGAAGGCACAACTTAAGGAGTCCCGATTTACGCATATATTCAAACCCGATCGAGGGTTTCTCTGTTTCAAGAAGCTTAATAAGCTCCTCTCTTATTCTCTCAACAGAAACCATTGCTGCCACGTCAAGAGCATCAGTAATCGAATTAAAGGTATCCTCTTCAATAGCGAAATTCAGTCTTGAAGCAATCCTGCAGGCTCTGTAGGTTCTTAGCCCGTCCTCTTTAAACCTTTCCCCCGGAGCACCGATAGTTCTTATAATCCCATCCTTAATATCAGAAAGACCATTAACATGATCAATTATTTCATTTGTTTTAATATCATAAGCCATGCCGTTTATTGTAAAATCACGCCTCTTTACATCCTCCTGGAGGGATGAGGCAAAAGACACCGATTCAGGACGCCTTCCATCAAAATATTTACCATCCGCCCTGTATGTTGTAACCTCAAACTCAAGGCCGCTAACAAGAACTGTAACAGTGCCATGTTTAACCCCTGTAGGGATAACCCTTTTAAAAAGCTTCATCACCTGCTCAGGCCTGGCATTTGTTGCAAAATCGTAATCGTAAATATCCAGTCCCAGAAGAAGATCACGAACCGAACCCCCCACAAGGTAACATTCATATCCATTGTCATAAAATTTCTTTACAAAACTGGAGAGAGGTTCATAGAAATCATCAGGAATATTGACAGATTTATTTAATAGCATAGTAGTTTCTGTTTTCATAATAGGTATTTACCAGATAAATATCAACAGCATTATAGTCAATAAGGAATTTACACAAAATAGCGTAAAAAACAAGGTGTAAAATCAGTAATTATACCCAATAACATTCTTCACTTTAATAATGCTGTTTCCCGTACCCGCGCCGCCTTGAGCGGTGCGGGTACGGGAATATTTTATTCAAAATATAATTAAATAATTAAGACCGGGGGAAAAACTTAATCTATTTCAGATCCGGCAAATGGCCTTGCTGTTACAGGTTTAGATATTTCCGATTCATGATTATAAACTGTACCAGGCCTGTATGAATCGTAGGCGCTCACAGAAAAATAGTAAAGCACCGTATTTTCAATTGACGGATATATGAGCACACCCCGCCGGTCAGCCTGTTTATTCTCATCAATTACAGAGTTATCGATTTTAATCTCCACATAATTCCCGGAACCTGTCTCATTTGTTATTCTGTTACCCCTGACCTGTGAGATAATACCGTCATATCTGCCATTTACCGCACCGTAATAGACCCTGTATCCGGAAATATCGTGATCAACATTCTTCTTCCATCTGAGAATAACATGCCTGTCCCCGGCCTTTACAACCTCAAGAAACATGGGGGTATCGGGAGCTTTATCAAGCCTGTAATTGACCTTAACATTCTGAAGCAGAGGGGAACTTTTCCCGTCCGGTGATGCAACAAGATGGGCCCTCCACTGATAATATTTCCCCCTCAAGTACTCCCCATCTTCACCTTTCATCAGAAAAATTCGTCTCTGATTATTATCGACCCTGTACCATTTAAGATTCATATCCCTTTCATCAAAAAATGTGTCTGAGATACGGAACTCCATCCATATATAGCTTTCCCCCGGAATATGCGCCTGCCATGATAATTCTGTAACAGAAGTTCCTGTACCGGCAAAAGTATGAACCGGGCTGGTTATAACACCCTCCCTGTTATAAGGTATCCTACCTGCAAAAGAACTCCCTTTGTAACGGGTAATAGCCAGATCTCTGGTCTCTTTAAGATTTTCAAAGAATGCGTAGGAAATACGGAACTCATCAAGAAATCCGTTAAAATCTGAAGCCAGGGTAACAAGGGGGAGATCAAGGCATTGAAAATTTTCATCAATTGAATTTCTATGTCCGAATGAAGGTGTATATACTGAATCATACGGCGTCCCCCCTGCAGTCATAAAGAGTGACTCCTCTTCCACACCGTCAATAAAGCGCGCAAGTTTCCCGGAAATTCTGTCATAACTGAGACTGAAATGATACCATTTATCGGGAGAGAGCGGGGCCCTACCTGTGAGGATCCGGCTCTCCCATGAACCGTCAGGGAGCTGAAAAAGATTATGCAGGTGAACAATAAGCCTCTTATTTCTTAATGTAATTTCGATCCCTTTTTTCATCCCTGAAAAATATCCTACTCTTGAAAAAAGGGTCCCCCTGCGCATCTCCCTGGCATTAAACCTGAACTCAATATTAAAGGAACCGAGATCGCCGCAGCTTCCAAGCCATAAAGAATTAACTGTTTTTACCCTCACTGAATGATCAGCGCGGAAAAAAGAGGCACACCCCCTGCCGAAACCGCCGCTTTCAGTGGAGAATATATAGTTCCCCGCATTTATTTCATATTTACCTGAATCATCACGAATATACTGATCCCCCGGCTTATCAAAGGAGAGAACAATATCTGTAAGGAGGGGATCTTTATCATCACGATAGGAGATATCGTTAATGGAATAAGCCCTGTTCCCGTCAGGGAGGAGAATTCTTTTGACATTATGAAGAGATTTATCTGAAAAATCGGAGAAAACAATCTCCCCCGATTCATGCCGCGATGAGGCAGAGAGGAGCTGTGCAAAAAGAAAAATAATAACAATTTTACTGAGAGATCTTTTCATAGAAATAATATCGGCACATATTACCCCTTATTCTTCAATTTTTCCTATTTTATCAACACGCCTCTGGTGTCTTCCACCCTCAAAACCGGTTTTAAGCCACACCTCAGCAATTCTTACAGCCAGATCCTCGCCTATAACACGCGCGCCAAGTGCAAGAATATTGGCATTGTTATGAAGCCTGGACATTTCAGCCATAAACTCATTAAAGCATAGGGCTGCTCTGACCCCTTTAACCTTATTCGCGGCAATGGAGATCCCTATACCTGTACCGCATATAACAATCCCCGCATCAGCCTCACCTGAGGCAACCATTAATGCAGCTTTTTGAGCATAATCGGGATAGTCGCAGGAATCTTCAGAATCTGTTCCTGCATCAATAAAATCGTATCCCTCAAGCTTATCCTTTAAAATACCCTTAAGCCTGTAACCTGCATGATCAGAAGCAATTACAATTTTCATCAGTTCCCCTTAATTACAATATTCACAAGCTTGCCTGGTACAGATATCACCTTAAGAGGGGCTCTCCCCTCAAGAAGCTCAATAATCCTGGGATGATTTAAAACAAGCTTCTCCATATCATCCTTACCAAGATCCGCGCTAACATCAATCTTAACACGGACCTTGCCGTTTATCTGCCCTACGATTGTAATTTCATCATCCCTGGTAAGCTCCTCCACCCATGCAGGCCAATCTTCATAGGCAAGTGTATCCTTATGGCCCAGCATACTCCACATCTCCTCACCCATATGAGGAGCATAGGGTGAAAGTATAAGCACAAAGGGTTCCCATAATTTCCTATAGCACTTTTCATGCTTAATTGCCTCATTGATAAAAATCATCATCTGTGCAATGGCAGTATTAAATTCAAGGTCAGATGTATCATTGGTAACTTTCTTTATTGTTTTATGCAGCACCTTAACAAGTTCAGCAGGGGGCTCTTCATCAGTAATCTCCCTCACTGAGATATTCCATACCCTGTTAAGAAACCTGTGTACACCGGCAAGACCGCTGGTGGACCAGGGCTTTGAAACCTGCAGAGGCCCCATAAACATCTCGTACATACGCATAGAATCCGCGCCGAAATCTTTTATAATATCATCAGGATTGATTACATTTTTCAACGACTTGGACATTTTTGCAATTACCCGCTCAAGTCTCTCACCTGTATTCTTTTCAACAAAAACATCGGTTTCCGTCTCTTCAACCTCATCTACTGCCACAAGGGATTTGTTTTTCCTCTGAAAAGCGTAGGAGGTAATCATACCCTGGTTTACAAGGCGCTGGAAAGGTTCATCTGTATTAACAAAACCGAGATCAAAAAGGACCTTGTGCCAGAATCTCGCGTAAAGGAGATGAAGAACCGCATGCTCAGCCCCCCCCACATAAAGATCTACAGGCATCCAGTAATCCATTTTCTCCTTTGAAACAAACCCGCCGCTGTTATGCGGATCAAGAAAGCGCAGATAATACCAGCAGGACCCTGCCCACTGAGGCATGGTATTGGTCTCCCTTTTGCCTGGACCGCCGCATTCCGGACATTTTGTGTTTACCCACTCATCAATCCCGGCCAGAGGTGATTCACCGGAACCTGTGGGCTGATAACTCTTTACATCAGGTAGTGTAAGGGGGAGTTCCTCCTCAGGAACAGGTACAATGCCGCACTTTTCACAATGCACAAGGGGGATCGGTTCACCCCAGTATCTCTGCCTGCTGAATACCCAGTCCCTGAGCTTATAATTTACTGATCTGCGCCCCAGATTTTTCTCTTCAAGCCAGATAGATATTTTTTCAATAGCATCTTCCTTATTGAGACCATCAAGTAAACCGGAATTAACATGAACACCGTCACCTGTAAAAGCCTCCTGCTCAATATCACCCCCCTTAAGTACCTCAACGATGGGGAGATCAAATTTTTTTGCAAATTCCCAGTCCCGCTGATCATGCCCCGGAACAGCCATAATCGCCCCTGTTCCGTAGGAGATAAGTATATAGTCAGAAATCCAGACAGGAATTCTTTCGTTATTTACAGGATTAACAGCATAGGCGCCGGTAAAAACCCCGGTCTTATCCTTTGCAAGATCTGTACGTTCAAGATCCGATTT
This sequence comes from uncultured Leptospirales bacterium, assembly GCA_964491265.1. Taxonomy (GTDB): domain Bacteria; phylum Spirochaetota; class UBA4802; order UBA4802; family UBA5550; genus JBBAGC01. Next base: position 113,770 of record CAZBFP010000001.1, read on the forward strand.
GAGTGATGCTTTTTTTATATAATCATCAACATCACCTCTCTGCTCAGGTGTTGTTATCTTCTCAACAAGATCATGCTCAGGGGAGAGAACCATGTATGTTGCGCCAAAAAGGGTATCAGGCCTTGTTGTGTAAACCTCAATCGATTCATCCCCCTTTTCAAGCTTAAAAATAACATTAGCACCTTCGGAGCGTCCAATCCAGTTCCGCTGCATAGCCTTTATTGCATCTGACCAGTCGAGACTATCAATATCATTAAGAAGCCTTTCAGCATAGGCGGTTATGCGTAAAATCCACTGCCTTATATTTCTCCTTTCAACAGAAGCCCCGCATCTGTCGCACCCCCCCTCCTTAACCTCTTCATTGGCAAGTCCGGTTAAACATTGAGGACACCAGTTAATCGGTGTTTTAGCCTCATAAGCGAGACCCTTTTTAAAGAGCTGCAGAAATATCCACTGTGTCCATTTATAATAATCCTCATGATGAGTGGAAAGAACCCGGTCCCAGTCATAGCTGAACCCCAGTGATTTTATCTGCTCTGTAAACCTTTCTATATTTTTCTCTGTGGTTTCCCTTGGAGGTGTTCCGGTCTGAATGGCGTAATTCTCAGCCGGAAGCCCGAATGAGTCGTAACCCATTGGGTGAAGCACATTATAACCATTCATTCTCAGATAGCGGCAGTAAATATCTGTAGCGGTATATCCTTCCGGATGCCCCACATGGAGGCCTGCTCCTGATGGATAGGGGAACATATCAAGAACATACATTCTTTTCCCCCGCGGCACACTATTATCTTCAGAGACCTTAAAGGTCTTATTATCTTCCCAGAATTTCTGCCATTTTTTTTCAATGACAGAAAAATTATAATCTTTTTCCTGCATTTTTTACTCCTCTGGATGCAAATGTGATAAGGTACGAATCAGGATTCTGTTTTGAGGATATCAATAATTTCCTGCGTGGAGGTGGTTTCAATAATTTTATTCTTAACCGGCTCTTTTTTAAGAATCGCCATAATATTGGAAAGGAGACGTAGATAGTCTTTATGCTGTTTTTCACCCGCGATAACGAGTATAATCAGATTAACAGGTTCACCATCCATAGAATCAAAATCTATGCCTGAATCAGAAATCCCTATGGCAAAGGCCATATCTTTAACCGAATTAATTTTGGCATGAGGGATTGCAATACCGAATCCGATCCCTGTACTCATTATCTCCTCTCTCTCCTTGAGAGCATTAATCAGTACATCAATATTTGAACAGAAACCTGTCCCCTCAAAAACCCTTGCAAGTTCTTCAATTGCATCGAACTTGTCTTTTGACTCAAGCTTCTTAATGTATTTTTCACTTGTATATGCTGTAACAGATGACACTTTCAGACTCCCTTTATATAGATATAAAGGAACCTAATAAAGGCTTTAAAGGCATATGTCAATAATAAGTTGGCAACGGTGGATTTTTTATTATAAAGCTTATCAAGGTAAGGAAATAGCCGGGAGTAATCAGAAAAACCTTTGATGAATAATAGTTGTTTGATTACAATTGAAAACTTATTGACTTTTTAGATAATACAATTTTACATAAATTAAAAAACAGGAGTCCTTTAATGAAAGTTGTACATGTAATCAAACGGGTTGAAACTATAGACAATGACATAAAGGAATTGAGAAAACTTGAAAAATCACTGTCAAGGGATAAGTCTTTCTCTACCCCCATATATATGACAATCGAGAAACAGATAAACATTCTCCTGGGGGAACGGATAAAACTCCTTGACCTGAGAATAACCAACCCCCCTGAAAATCTCATAGCCGAAATTGAAGGTGAAGCCCATGAACCGGAAACAGAGATGCTCCCTTCCATACCTGAGCCGAAAAAAAACGTCAAAAAAGGGAAATCAAAGCAGCAGAAAGAGGAGCCTCAGGCTGAACCTGTAATAGATATACCCGATTTTGACGAAATGCCCATGCTCACACAGGATCAGATTGACGCAAAATTTGACTCAATGCAGGAGATAAAGGGAGACCATAAAAAAGAGGAAAAAATTATCCCTGATGAAGACCCCCTGAAGAGTGAAGATGAAGAGATATATGGTGACAGAAGCAGCAGTCATGATGAAAACAGCATAAAGCTTCTCGATATTGCACTTGAGAAGGGATCGGTAAACAGAAAGACTATAGAAAAAGATAAAAAAGTCAAATTTTTCAGGGAAAATTTCCCCTCAACATAATACTTCTTCAGTTAAATAGAGGAACCGAGAAGTCTTTCTATTTTATATTTTTCCAGAAAATAGGGTGTGGCCCCCCATATACCAATTTCTTCCGGAAGGTTATGAAACTCCATACTGATTACTTCCATATTTCTATTTGCTGTGGGGCCCAGAAGTTTAATCTTCTCCTGCAGTTCATTCCCATGAAATGGACCAATCTTTGCCGCACCCTTCTGTAAAACATAATAGGGGCTCTCTTTAATATTATGGAAAACCTCCACAGAGAGGGAATCCTTAATAAAGGGATTAATACTGTCCAGCTGATTCATCTTTCTGGTCTCATCTCTGAAAGTATATTTCCCGAACCTGTCAACTTCAAGTTTAAAGCATTTTATCTCGCCCGTAATATTTTTTTTCAATGAACCTTTTTTCAGTTCCTCCATAATATTAAGACAGAACCTGTAAACAGCCAGTGTTGAATCATGTTCACTTCTCTTCTTTAAAAAAGTAAAAAGGTTCCCGTTTTCATCGCAAAGATAAACCACACTGTATCTGCTCTTATCCTCATAAACAATAGTAAAACCATTAACCGATCTCCTGCTGTAAATTTCATCAAGGATTTCCAGACCGGGATTATCTTCAGAGTAAATCTTAAGATCAGGATACCTGAATGGTGCCAGGGAGATGTTTGAAAGGAGCTCAAATATGCTGTCAAATGAAGCCACTGAAATATCAGAACCGCTCCTGGTAACACAGACAAGATTTTTATCAAAATTTGTTACAAACCTCTGTGAAACATACTCTTTACTATTAACAAAAAAATCGAATGCAGCACTGAAAACCTTCTCCACCCTCTTATAAAGCCTTTTGTGAGGTTCAGGGGAAACAAAAAAACAGAAATCATCAAAGGATCTGCCAAAAGTAATACCATCTTTAACAATCTTTGAAAATACAGCTATCATATCAGAATAGGAGGAATAATTTTTAATAAAGGATTCCCCCCAGGTATTTATATAAAGATGGCTGAAGGAATTTATCTCACTGGCTTTGCTCTCGCTGAAATTCATTATAATCATATTTTTCAGAGTCCTGGGATTCTGAACAAAAAGCTCTTTCCCAAGATGGGTCTTTTCCGAATTAAACATATCAAAAATATGATTAAGGAGCTCAGTAACGAGATTCTTATTTATATGATGATAGCCTGATTCAAAAAAGACCCTTGAAAAAGCAGGTTCATATATCTGATTGATGGAACACCAGGCAAGAAGCTTAATAAGGTCATCCTCACTCTTAATACTTATCTCCTTTTCATAATTACCGGACAATCTCACTTTCTTATAAACACGCCACCCGGAAACCTTTACCCCCCCTGCTTCAGGTTCAATATATAGAAAAGCTTCATTTGGTGTATCCTTAAAAGTAATAAAATTTTCGATTTTACCCGGCTCAATAGAAAAGTTAGCCTTAATAATACTGCTTAAAAGCTTAAAGTCGGAAGATGAAATCTTTTTCTGAAGATTAAGCGTCGGCATCTCCCTGGAGATTTTCTGGTAGGATAGAAGCATAAACTTTTTTACACTGTTCCAGAACTGAATGATCCGGTTATAATCCCAGCTTTCAAAATCATCCAGATCCCTGATATCTTCTATTGTCCACCCCCACTCCTTAATCAGCCTGAACATGGCCACCACTTTATAGGGAAGATTTTTCCTTTCCTTAAGCGCCAGGTATTTGGAAAGCTGGGGATCAATCTTCAGATATAGATTCTGTCTTAATATAAGGAGAAGCCCCTTATCCTCCAGCGCCTCCTCATAATATCTGTAAACCTCATTAAACATTATAAGATAGGAGTCTGGAACCGAATCTGTAATCTTCCCTCTATGAAGCGAAGATTTGAGCTTCTGGCTTAGAAGTACAGCCTTCCCCTCACTGAAAAGATACTTTTCCAGAATACCAATTTTCAAAATAGATTTAAAAGGACTCCCCACAGCCTTAATAAGCTGGAAAAGTGCGGCACCAAGAAAATCCTCCCTTGAAATACTGTAAAGATTACCTATATCAACATACTTTTCCGCCCTATCCTTTTCCGGGATATGGGCAAAAAGTTTCTCATAATCGGAATCACCTGTAAAAACCGGAACAACCCACCAGAAAGGGGTTTTCCCTGCAATGATAATGGAACTCCTGAAAAACTCATCCTTCAGCACCCCGCCGATGGTTGATCCGAAACCCTCCTCCTCATCTTCAGCAAAAATATTCATTTTTAAATTAGTAATATCATTGATGAAAATATGGACTTCAACTCCCCCCTCTTTCAGCGCCCACTTCTGTATTTCGTCAACTTTACGCTGAAAGGCAGATAGAAGTTTTTCCGGATAACCCCTTTTATCAACACAGGCCCAGTAATCAAAATCCGATTTCCGGTTATATGCCACAGTGCCCACACTCCCCATAAGAGAGAGGGACTGAACAAATGGAGAACCTGCATCCTGGTAAGCATCAAATCCGAAGCGCCCCTTGGCATAGCGAAGGGTTTCCGGATCAGGGGTGTAACCGGAAATCCCTAAAGGGGCCCCCCCCTCAACAAAACCGGGAACCTTTTTATCATTAATACAGAGGAGCAGGGGTATAGTATTAACCACTCTCTTAACACCGGCATTAGGGAAGAGCTGCTGGAAACGATGAAATTTTAATTCATTATATTTTCTGAATAAAATATAGTTATTTTCTATGGTTTCAGTTATTTTCATATATTTGGCTTGCTAACACAAGGTTAATCCGCAGATTAACACAGATTATAAAAAATTGCAGGAAAAAGCAACAATGTCAAATATTTTTCACTGCATATCCTTATTTATTCCTGATTCAATAATCGCTAATTTTTAATAAAAAACAAAAAATTTCTCGACAATTTCCCAATATAAAAAAATCTACAATAGATATCCGAACATCAAAAATAATATCGATGAAAGAATAAATGATAGAAAAAAGTTCAATCTCAATTGTAGAGATAACAGAAAGATATTATGAAATATTAAAATCAATCACTTCACGCAGTGAAGCACTAAAAAATATTGCCGCAAGGGCCACCGAAGATTTTGGCGAATTTATAATACCGGGAAACCTTAACCTCACAGATGAGATCGAGATAAACTTTGCAGAGCTGCTGGACCAGATAATATATGAATTCAAAGATAATACCGAATACGAAGCAAACATAAGGGATTACATTATAGATGATCTCTACTCACGGCTCTATATCTATCTTGAATCGTACAACAATATTACACTTTATTTGCAGAATATTAAAAACAGACCCCTTACTCCGGATGACCTGCTCATAATAAAAAAAAGAAAACTTGCCAAAGCCATACCGCTATTGATTGCAGAGTATGATGAAATAACCCTTTTGCAGAAGCCTATAATCAAAACACTCCTCTACCTGGCTGAAGACTCACCTGATGATTTTTTTCTTGATTCCTTAAGAAAATCATCCCATCCGTTTATAAGATCAGCTTCAATCCTCGGATTAAAATATAGAGGCGCTGACATTAGCAGTCAAGTCATAGCTGACCCGTCTCTTCGTGATGAATTAGAGAATTACAGCACGGAACTCCTTGAATATGCTGAAAACTTCAATTTTTCTGAGATATGGAAAAACAGAGAGCCGGCAAAAAGGAAGGAAATCACCTTTGCCCTGCTACACATTGAAAAAAATATTCACAACTTCAATGACAACAGATCAATAAACTGGATACTGAACATCCTAAGCCTTGTCCCTGAAATGAATTTTGAAAATTCCTGGCTAAATGAAATCAACACATCAATGAGCAACATTCTGCTCAGCATCGATATTTCAGGAATTAAAGAGTTTCTCAACAGTGAAGAAAAACTTTTGATGATAATAAACTTTATTGATCTTTTCCCGAAAAATATCTTTAACAGACTCACAGGGCGTCTTGATGAGCTGGGCATCGAATTCCACTACAGACTAAATTCAATACTCGAAAAAAATGAGTTCAAATCGGGGGACCTGAACTCCAACATGCTTAATTATTTGAGCTGGAATACCCGCTGAAATCAGGGGTTTAGAACCTTAAGCTTCTCCTCAACAAATTTACGGAACTCCACCCTTTCATATTCATATGCACCTGAAAGTACAGTGTGGTTACGATTCTCGATTAAAGATTTTATCTTCATCATCATTCCATACTGTGTAGAAGAGATTTCACCACATATCTCCATAACCCTGCTCATGAGATTATCATGAGGGACAACCTCATTTACCAGCCCTATGCGCAAAGCCTCAGCAGCATCAACAGCCTTACATGTAAGGGACATCTGCTTTGCCATTCTCATCCCCACAGCCTGCTGCAGAAGCTGGGTCATGCCCCACCCCGGATGAATCCCCACTTTTGCGTGTGTATCAGCAAAGACAGCTCTGTCGGATGCAATCATAAAATCACAGTTAAGGGCAATTTCAAAACCCCCTGTTATGGCATGGCCGTTCACAGCTGCAATTACAGGTTTACTGCATGAACCAATAATATCGGGAAGGTCGCGGCCGTCACCCCTGGGATCAAAAATATCCTCCTTACCTATTACAGCAAGATCAATACCGGAGCAGAAGGATTTCCCGTTACCGGTTATAACAGCACATTTAATGTCATCCCTGTTACTCACCTCTTCAATGTAGTTATAGAGATGGATAAGGAGATCCTTATTGATTGAATTTCTTCTATCCGGCCTGTTAAGTGTAATAAGTGCAATACTGTCATTAACTTCAAAAAGTACAGGTTTTTCCATAATAGTTAGCTCCAGGATAATATTAAAAGAGTCACTATAAAACCCTCTGTAATGAGACAAAAGTCAAGCAAAAAGCCGGTTATCAACATCTCCTTAAAACTTAACAAAAAGTTTAATTTGAGTCATTTAACATAACCCTGAATTTCAGGTAAAAAATAGGCTAAAAGATCATTTTCTCAATAGAACTGATAACTGAATCGCTGAGTATTTCAGGGGTTTAAGCTTTATGTCACATATAAATTACCTGTTTAATTAAATTGTTTAATATTTAACCGTTATACGGGAAATTAATTGAGGAAATTAATGTCCTATGTGAATTTCTTTGTGGATAATGTGGATAACTTTGTGGAAAACACAAATTTTAGTAGATGCTGAGCCTGTTTTACACATAAATTTTTTATTATATAGACTCTCTATTATGATCACTTAGAGACATAATCTTTCCATTTTTAGCACTTTCCCGCAATAAATAAATAACCCGGCTATAAAACCGGGTTATTTAAGGTATAATTGTTGCTCACAAAAGAGTATCTATCTATTTTGCAGCCATCCCCCCGTCAAGGGGGAGAACAGCTCCAGTCATATAATCTGAAGCCTTTGATGCAAGGAATACTGCAAGCCCCTTAATTTCATCCTCCTCACCCGCTTTGCGGGCAGGGATAACTGAAAGCATAGCCTCAAGCATCTTCTCCATTCCAGGTTTAAAAACGTAACCCATCATATCGGTTTTAAAGAATCCTGGAGCAATACAGTTGACCCGTATATTATGATCTGCCAGCTTTACAGCAAGATTCTTTGTAAGAACCTCAACAGCAGCCTTTGACGAATTGTAAGGCACAGCAGGGTGAGCTAACTCCAGTGAGCCTCTGGAACCGAAAATCGAGGAGATATTAATAATTTTACCCCCTCCGTTATCCTTCATAATATTTGCCACTTTCTGGGTAAGAATCCATACCCCCCTGACATTCACATTGAAAACCTTGTCCCAACCCTCAAGAGGGAATTCCAGTGTGGGAGCTCCCCAGGTTACACCCGCGTTGTTCACCAGTATATCAATTTTTTCAAACTCCTTCACAGCCTCATCTACAAGCGCTTCAATCTCCTCCTTGCTCCCCAGATCGCACTTTACTCCAATAGCCTTAACTCCATGCTCCTTAGAAAGCTTATCCGCAACCTCAATACAGTTTTCCACTTTTCGTGATGCTATTACAAGGTTTGCTCCAGCCTCAGCAAGTCCAGCTGCAATAAACTCCCCGATACCGCGGCCTCCTCCGGTTACTATGGCTGTTTTACCTTTTAGACTGAACATCTCTGATACATGCATAAAAATACCCCTTTGTTTATTTATAAAATTCAAAAGATAATCCGGCAATTCCCTGCCAATTTAAACTTAATAAAACCGGAGAGTCAAACTGTTTTGCCCCCGGCATCCGGTTTTCTTCCATTAGAAAAAAAATTATATTCAATATTTTTACTTGCCTTTTAATTTTGAAGAAGCGATTATAATTCCTTAAACCTGATACATTTACAGGGATAATTGCCTCAGGGCAAATCCTTAAAGGGATATCAATAATGACTACGGAACAATTCAGAAACCCGGCTCCCACAGTAGATATTATCATTGAAATAAACCGGAGTGGCGGGGCGGGGATTGTTCTTATTTCCAGAAAAAATCCCCCCTACGGCTGGGCAATTCCCGGCGGCTTTGTTGATTACGGGGAATCACTGGAGCATGCTGCCATCCGTGAGGCTAAAGAGGAGACATCCCTTGATATTAAACTAATACGCCAGTTCCACACATACTCAGACCCTGCAAGAGATCCAAGGGGGCATACAATAAGTACTGTTTTCATTGCAGAGGCTGAAGGGGTACCGGTTGGATGTGATGACGCGGCTGAAGCGCGCATATTTTCTGTCAATGCCCTGCCGGAAGAGATGGCTTTTGACCACAGACTTATAATTCTTGATTATATTAATAAAAAATACTGATTTCAGGAGGACTCAAAAATGCCTCTTTCCAGATTAATTCTTCAGGCTGCAAAAATGACTATTGATACAGCATTCAAGGCTTCAGAAGCTGATATAAGGGTCCATGACGTGAAAGGTGTTCCTGAAAAGAACGTTCTTTACGTTGTTAACCATTTCACAAGGATTGAAACAGCATTTCTCCCATATATTATCAATAAGCACACCGGGCAGCTGGTTCTATCTCTTGCAAGTTCAACTTTCTTTACAGGAAAATTCGGTGCACTGCTGCAAAAGCTGGGGGGGGTGTCTACAAAAGATCCTGACAGGGATAAGATACTGGCAAATGCCCTCCTTACAGGCAAAATGTCTGTTGTTATTTTCCCTGAGGGGCAGATGATTAAGGACAAAAAACTGATTGAAAAAGGGAAATTCCTTGTCTACAATACAGGTATGAGGCGCCCCCCGCACACAGGTGCAGCAAGAATTGCACTCCGCGTGGAAATATTCAGGCAGGTAATCCGCAGACTTCATGAAAGCAGAAACCATGCTGAGCTGGAAATAATCAAAAGTAAATATGGAATAAGCGATGAGGAGATAAACAGTATTATCAAGGGCTCGACCTCCATTGTTCCGGTTAATATTACATATTACCCTATAAGGGCGCGCAATAATGCCATAAAAAAAATTGTAGAACGATTTACAGGCCCCACTGATGGGCGTTTTGCAGAAGAACTTGAGATCGAAGGGACAATGCTTGCCCAGGGTGTTGATATTGACATAAACTTCGGCACCCCTATCCAAATTGATGAATACATAAAAAAACAGGGCTATGCAGATAAAGTTTTCAGCAGCAGAATGGATAAAGAAATTGATGAATACATAAACTCCATAGATATTAGAAAAAGCAGCATTGATATTATGCTTAAATATATGAAGTCAATTTACAAAATGACCACTGTAAATCATGACCATATCTTCGCCTATATTCTCAAAAAACACCCCCACACGGTAATAAGCGATTACGACTTTAAAAACCGTGCTTCACTGGCAATTGAACGGATAAAAGAGCTTAAACTTAGCAATTTCCATACCACCCTTCTAAATAAAGATGAAAATATCGGAGCAGATATTTTTCATGAAAAATATGACAGCTTTATTGAAGAGGCTGTTGCAAATGGTCTCATTATGATAGATGGTAATAAAATAATAAAAAATCATTCTAAATTTACACCCTCATATAATTTTCATAATATCCGCAAAGATAACTTTGTTGAAGTTCTTAATAATGAAATTGAACCCCTTAAGGAACTTACCCGTATGCTCTGGTGGCTCATGCTTAAACCCCCATTCCTTATAAGAAGGCAGGTTCATAATACCTTCTCAAAGCTTGATTTAGAATTATTCCGTGAAGACTATAAAGAATACTACATAGAGGGTGAATCGAAACCGGAACATATTGGAGCGCCATTTTTCATGACCAGCATTTTCAACAGATATGGAGTCCTTCTTATCCACGGATATATGGCTGCACCTGAGGAGATGAGACTTCTGGCGGAAAAATTATTCAAGGCAGGATACGATGTATACGGGGTACGCCTCAGAGGGCACGGCTCCTCACCCGAAGACCTTGCAGGGAGACGCTGGGAGGACTGGTATGAATCTGTCAACAGGGGATATGTGGCGATAAAAAACAGCACAAAAGAATTTGCAATTGCCGGATTTTCCACAGGAGCAGGCCTTGCCCTTCTTCAGGCTGCAAGAAAGCCTGACAAATTTAAAGCAGTAATTCCTATCAGTGCACCGCTGAGACTGCAGGATATAAGGGCTCATCTGTCAGGAGCTGTTGTTTTTTTCAACAGCATTCTCGATAAATTCAAAATGAAGAAACAGATGATTGAATATGTTGCCAACAACCCGGAAAACCCGCACATTAACTACACCAGAAACCCGATTAAAGGGACCTATGAACTTGACCAGCTTATGGGTGTAGTTGAGAAGGAACTGAAGAATATTAAAGCCCCGGCACTTATTATCCAGGGATCCCACGACCCTGTGGTAAATCCGGCAAGTGCTGATGAAGTGTTTGAAAAGATCGGATCAGAGAAAAAAACTTTAATCAAAATCAATTCTGCAAGACATGGGATTGTCCGGGGAGATGAGCTTTCAGAAGTTGCTGAACATGTAATATCATTTCTCAACAAAACTTTCAAAGGGCGCATGTGACAAAAATTACTGTTGATCTTGCTGAGAAGAAAATTGGCTCCCTTCTTCTCAGCTACTACATCCCCGCATTTATCGGGGTTATGGCAAATGCTCTATACAACATAGTTGACAGAATCTTTATCGGCCAGGGTGTAGGCCATATTGCACTTTCCGGGATTTCTGTGGTATTCCCTGTAATGATAATAATTATGGGATTCGGCATGCTTATAGGTATAGGTGCCGCTGTTCTTACTTCAATTGCCCTTGGCAAAAAGAACAGAGGCAGGGCGGAAGCAATTCTCGGTAATGCCTTTTCCCTGATGATTGCTGTATCAATATTTGTAACACTCCTGGGATTTACTATAAAAGGCCCGATCCTTCAATCATTTGGTGCAACAGCGGCAACATTGCAGTACGCAGATGATTACCTTAATATAATTCTTTCCGGTTCTATATTCGGGATAACAGGTTATGGCCTTAACTCAATCATACGGGCTGAGGGTAATGCAAAGATTGCCATGGTTTCAATGATAATCAGTGCTGCACTTAATATTATCCTGGATGCAGTATTAATTTTTGTTTTTGACATGGGTGTAAAAGGGGCCGCATATGCCACAATAATTTCCCAGATGGTTCTTACATTGTGGGTAATTCTCCATTTCCGCAGAGAACGCTCTGTTATAAAACTGAAATTATCTTTTATGCGCCCTGATCAGGTGATAATAAAAAATATTTTTCTGGCAGGGATGGCCCCCTTTGTAATGCAGATGGCAAACAGCTTTGTGCAGGCAGTCTTCAATACGCAGCTCATAAAGCATGGCGGTGATATTGCAGTAGCAGCAATGGGGGTGGCAAACAGCGTTACCACAATTATTATCATGTCAATTATCGCCTTAAATATGGCGTCCCAGCCTATAATAGGGTATAACTTCGGGGCTAAAAATTACAGGAGGGTAAAGGAAACCTGGATTCTTACAATAAAGTACTCTACATATATCGCTCTTATTGCATTTGCATTTATTGAATTATTCCCCTCCCCTGTCATTATGCTTTTCAATAATGACCCTGAACTCCTGGAAAAAGGTACAACCGGTCTGAGAATCTTCTTGCTAATGCTCCCCCTTGTGGGATTCCAGATAGTAACAGGAAACTATTTTCAGGCAACCGGGAGATCCAATATTGCCACATTGATGACTCTCATGAGGCAGATATTTCTCCTACTCCCCATTCTTATTATACTCCCCCGATATTTCGGCCTCAAGGGGGTGTGGATGAGTGCCCCCCTCTCAGATTTTCTCAATGCCATTATTGTACTTTTACTGGTCTTCAGATACATGAAAAGTTTAAATAACCGCATCTCCCTTGAGGAGTTGGGTAAAAAATAATTAATTATTCCTGAAGATATTTTTTAGTGCAATAATGCAGATTTTAATATCCCCGCCGCCTTCGGCGGCGGGGATATTAAAGCATTTCATTTCAGATAAAAATCAAGGAATTAACTCTGATAAAAAATACTGTTCTCAATTATGAAAGATTGAAGGTAAGCTCAATAGTATCCCCGTCATATTTTTTCTCCGGAACCACTGAAAGCTTTTCAAAGACCCTGAGCATTTTACCATTCTGCGCAAGAACAGATGCTGTAAGGGTTTTAATCCCCCGCTCAATTGCTATCTTTATCAGATAATTGGCAAGAAAAGTAGCTATCCCTCTCCCCTGATACTGCTCATCAACCAGGAATGCCATTTCATAGGACTGCCCGTCAGGATATGCTGCGTAACGGGCCTCTGCCACTATCTTCTCGATATTACCAATTTGGTGAACAGCAACCACAGCAAAGATCTTTTCATAATCCACACTTAAATACTGCTGCATATTTTTATGAGGCATAATCCGCACATGAGTAAAATACCTGTAATACTTCGATTCATCTGAGAATTTATAAAAAAGGCGACGCATCATATCCTCATCAGATGCCTTTATAGGCCTTATGCGAAGCTCAAGCCCGTCTTTAAAAGTTTTTACTGTTTCATATTTTGCAGGATAATCGGCTGAAATAGACCTGTATATCTGGTCTTTATAGAGATACCCTGTCTCCTTCGCTTTTTCAAAAAGCCTCTCCCTGTGATCCGGGTGTGCTATCTCAATCAATGAAAGTGCACGCTCCCTTATGGACTTCCCGAAAAGGGTTGCAACACCATACTCAGTAACAACATATCTTGCAGCGCTCAATGTCGACCTTAATCTTTCATGATCCTTATCATGAGAAATGACAATATTGCTCTCCCCGTTTTTGTTTACAGACCTTAATACAAAAATCACTTTCCCGCTTCCTGAAAATGCTGTACCTGCTGCAAAATTGAATTTACTCTCAAAACCGGAGAGAAGATTATCTCCGGAGTGAAAAATAATGGAACCGGCAGTAATATCTATCTTCTCAACATTCATTATACTTATGAGCCGCGGAATATTTTTAATAGTAACCGGATTTGCCAGTTTTGCAATGGGATAAAATCCGAAAACCTGATTATGATCAACATAGTCGTAGAGCTCTTTTGATCCATGGCAGTAGCTTGTAGATATCTGCCCTCCAGACTCCCTTTTCCTGTCAATTGAAATAGCCCCTGCCTCTACAAGATCCATGGCCCAGTCAGAGATAACATTGGTGAGAATACCCAGGTTTCTCTTTGACATGAGATTAAGGGCAATTGCATCAAAAATTCTCCCCACATGCATAACAACCGTTGATCCATCCTGTATAAGATTGCTGACATGCCAGCCGATTCTCTCATGTATCTTATCAAAAGATTTTCTCTCCCTTTCAAGGAGCGGGGTATCACTTTGAATTATATAATCGATCTGATCGCAGTGTATGGCTGTTTCTCCATAGGTAAATGGCATGTTAGGATTTACCTCTGCAATCACAATAGATGCATTTTTAATAATTATATCTGCAACATCAATGGCAACACCAAGGCTCATGAAGCCCCGTTTATCAGGAAGTGATGTGGTAATGACAGCAATATCAATTTCTATGGCACGTGTGGCAAAAATATAGGGGATCTCCACAAGGTTGGCAGGAATAAAATCCTCCATACCGTCACAGACCTCATTGGCCGGGATCTGTCCGCTTCTGAAAGTTTTAAGCCTGTAATTCCGCATATCGCATGTGGTTTTATCAAAAAAAGACTCAACTGAAAACAGCTGTACTATTTCCAGATCGTAATTCCTAATAGTGTCTGATTCATTTAATGTTTTTACTGCAAGTGAAGGGATTGCAGGGCCGCTGCTTAAAAAGATCTTGTTCCCCGGCTTAATTAAGGATATAAATTCCCCCGGATCTATTATTTTGCTATCCATGCTTTCCTGTCTGAACATAAATCCTCCCGGAATCATTGAAAATGATACAATGTTAATTTTTCAACATATCTCATATGAAAAAAGATAAAATTATATCTCCCCCATCTTCTTTTACAGCAGGGGGAATAGAGCTGTTTCCATTATAAACAAATCAAAAATTATCACTATGAATAGTACAATAATCAATACATGAATTATTGTAAAACAATAAATCGCTTATAGAGTAAAGGAATTATCATTAATTAACAAATTCTCTGTAAATAGTGATTCTTTTTACAATTTTTTAATAATATCATTGACATTCGAACAAACGTATGCTAATATTATGTTTAGCTTGAGGAGAGGGCCTATTATGTCTAAACTATTAACTGAAAAACAGCAGCTTATACTCAATTTTCTTAAAGACAGCATACTTGACAGCGGCTACCCCCCTACAGTAAGAGAAATAGGGGACAGATTCGGCATAACAGTAAAAGGGGCATACGATCACCTTAAAGCTATTGAAAAAAAAGGTTTTATCAAAACCGAACAGAATAAATCGAGAGCAATCATTATACTTGATTCTGAATTATCCCCGGAGCCTCAATCAAAGGGAGTGAGCATCCCCCTACTCGGAAGAATTGCAGCAGGTGCGCCAGTTCTGGCAGTTGAGAATATTGAAAGCTATCTCTCTTTCCCTAAAGAGATGTTCAGTAAAGGGGAATTCTTTGCACTTAATATCTCAGGTGACTCCATGATCGAAGGGGGAATTTTTGACGGAGACATAGCTATTATCCGGAAACAGAACACAGCCAACAATGGTGAAATTGTTGCAGCACTCCTAAATGATGAAGCGACCTTAAAGGTTTTCAGAAAAAAATCGAATGCAGTGGAACTTGCTCCCATGAACCCCTCCTACACCCCCATTCAAACCAGGGATGTTACAATACTGGGGAAACTGGCTGGCGTTTTCAGACAGTATTGATTATTTTTTTATATTTGACATTATCCCTGCTTTAAAACTATAAAATAGATCATCCTCTATATTATTCAGAGAACCTGCAGATTATTTCTGCATAGGTATTAAGGGCTCTTTCCAGATTTTTTGGGAAAGTAATAATATTATTAGTTTCCTCATCTATCGGAGTCAGCCCCCTGTCTACCCCAAGAGTACTTCTTCGCTGTGCTCAGGGCGCACTGGAGGGGGCACGGAAAAGTAATACTTGAATAAAAAGATTAATGGCGCTACTGCAAAAAGTCTGCCACAGAGACACAGAGGTACGGAATTTTATAGAAATTAGTAATCAATAATATATATTTGCAAAAAATTGTAAATATATTTATGTACGATTTCATATATCTGTATAATTAGTTCATCTTTCTCTGTGTCTCTGCGCCTCTGTGGCAAAATAAGTTACTTTTTGCAGGAACGCCATTAATCAAAGTATTACAACATTGGTTTGTATTATTGAGCTTGCAAAAAATTTGTGCAATAATATGTCGGGATCATAAAAATATATTAACTCGTGCCCCCTTTGGGGGACAGTGGGAAAAAAATTTGGTAAGATTTACTTTTTATCCTAACATTCCAGAAAGAACTGTATTAAGTAATACTCAGTACAGGGAGTTAAAATGCCTTTCCCTATGAAGCTGAATTTATTAACATTTATTATATTAATTCTTCTTTCTGCTCCCCTTACAGCAAAACCTCTGGCGGGTATAGTTTTTTTCGATCATAACTCATCCAGGGGTGAAATCTTCGCATCCCTTATAGAAAAGCATTCTATAAATATTCTCAACAACACCGGTTTTTTCAGTACAATTAACGAAGGGATTATAAACAGGGAACTGAAAAAATTTATATGCCTTGATGAAAAGTGTATTCTTAATTTCGCAGAGAATGCAGGGATTGATCTTATTATAAGGGGTAAAATTTCAGACAATGGTGATTATGCAATTCTCACCCTGGATGCATTCGGAATCGGAATCCCCTTTAACAAAAAGCTGATTTACAGCTATAAAGTAAAAATCCCTGCCCATGATTCCATAACACCCAGAGATTTCAGCCTCATATTGGAA
Organism: uncultured Leptospirales bacterium; assembly: GCA_964491265.1. GTDB lineage: Bacteria > Spirochaetota > UBA4802 > UBA4802 > UBA5550 > JBBAGC01. The sequence goes on from CAZBFP010000001.1 coordinate 130,367, forward strand.
GAGCACTCAGGAATATTTATTTCAAAGGTCCTATGCATATTCAAATTCCCTGTAAAACTTACTGTTGAAGGGGAGACAGTTAAGGCAGTTACAGAACTTAAGGTTAACGGTTCTTATAGAATATTTAATGCTCATACTTCTGCTCCCGACAAATCATCAATTACAGTTGATTTCAAAGATAACATAGCTCACCCTGACAGCCATATTATTTCAGAGGGGGACAGAATTTTTCTTCAATTCCGGAAGGAGGGGAAGGATCTTTACAGGTATTATGCTGATGGGAAAAAAAATCTGGTTTTTGAAGAGCCCTCACTCTACGACACATTATTTGTCTTTTTCTTTACTCTGCCCGGCAGTGCCACAATGCCCATTTCAGCACCTTTACTCGGCTATTTTAACAATGATGACTGGCAGGGGCTTGGATTATGGGCTCTAAATGCCTCCCCCTATTTATATGCTGAAGCAAGGGGATTTCTAAACTCCCCTTCAAGATTAAAAAAAGATAGAAAAGATATATCAAAGGACGACAGGGCCTTAAACTACTTTGCCTGGTACATGCTCCTTGCAGGTGGAACCCCCCTGTTCATAGACTCATTTGCATCTAAATATCTTTATGATGCATCCAGCTTCAGGGAGAAACAGGGGCTCATGGGGAACCCCTATACTGCAGCATATCTGGCAGCAGTGAGCAACGGCGGGGGGATGTTCTACAGGGGTCACAGATCATGGGGATATTTCTATTTCCATATAAACAATATTCTCCTCTATTCAATGCTTAGAGAATTTTCCACCCCGGAGATATATGACAACTCCACAGATAAATACTCCAGGGGTGATAATAATAAAAAAAGGGGTGCCCTCCTTGCATCAGCACTTGCTGTTTCAAAAACCGCTGAAATTGTCCACAGTATAATCATAAAAGATAATATAAAAAACGGCACTGTGATAGATGAATACATCCTCCCGGAAATCTTCATGACCCTTGACAGCAATAACATTCCTGTTTACAACCTTGGTCTTTCCCTGAAATTCTGAATCTCCTGAACTCTCTTTTTTAACCGGAAACCTCTTTTTTGATAGCGGGAAATCTTTATTTTTATAATATATACACAAAATATACACAAAGCTGGATCGGAGAATTAATTTTCTATATATTACCAATGTTAATTTCTAAAAATATATTTTAGTGTAAAAATGGACTATTTTATATCCCCGCCGCCTTCGGCGGCGGGGATAATAGAGCATTTCTTAACAATAATAAGTTTAGGAATTAATACTGATATATTACTAAAATGCAGAGGACATCATGGAACATAAATACTCAGCAAAGTTGCTGAAGGGCTTAAAAAACCGGCAGCATCACCGGATCAGGGTATAAAGCGATGAGCTTCGAACTTCTCTCTCAGGAAGCGGCTGCATCGTACGAGAAACTTCGCCGTATCCTAAGCAGAATGGAGAAAGCTGCCATTGCCTGTTCAGGCGGCATTGACAGTACACTTCTTTTGCGGGCTGCTGCAGATATTCCGGGGCTTCAGATAACCGCCTTTACTGTTAATTCAATGTTCGTTCCTCAAGAAGAGATTGCTGAAGCAGCTAAACAGTCCGCTGCACTGGGGATAAAACATGTTGTAATTGATCTGGATATAAAAAAGATCCCGCAAATACAGAAAAACCCTCCACTCAGATGCTACCATTGCAAAAAAGAGGTCTTTTCTGCTATAAAATCAAAAGCAAAGTCCATGGGAATTTTCACAATACTTGAAGGCTCACACCATGATGACACAGCTGATTACAGGCCGGGCCTTAAAGCCCTTAATGAGCTGGGGATTGCAAGCCCCCTGAAAGATGCGGGCTTCACCAAAAAGGGAATCCGGGAAGTTTCCAGGCATCTCGGTATTGATACCTGGGAAAAGCCTTCATCACCATGTCTGGCTACAAGAATCCCCTATGACACTGAAATCACAGATGATCTTATAACAATGATTTATGAATCTGAAAACTTCATTAAATCTCAGGGATTCATGCAGGTGCGTGTAAGGGCTCACGGGAATCTTGCGAGAATTGAAGTGAAAGAAGAGGATATAAAAAAAATTCTTGATCCTTCAGTCAGATCAGCCATAGAATCGGAATTAAAAAACCGGGGATTCGCATACATTACCCTTGATATGACCGGTTATCGCACCGGGAGCATGAATATAGGGATAAAGAGAGAGGAAAATTAATTGGACAGCACTATTATTAAATCTTTACTCGAACAGGTGGGGAACGGGACCATATCACCGGATGATGCTTATAAACACCTGAAAAATCTCCCCTACGAAAATATCGATTTTGCCCGCATAGATCACCACCGGGCAATGAGGACAGGGCAGCCTGAGGTAATACTCTGCCAGGGGAAGAGCAATGAACAGATTATGAGGATCGCGGAAATTCTCACGGAAAAGAACCGCTTAATACTGGCAACCAGGGCTGAAAGAGCTACCTACGATTACATTAAAGATTCATTCAGTAATATAGAATACCATGAGCATGGTAGGCTGATAAGTATCGGGAAATTCCCTGAACCTGTAACAGAGAGATACATCCTTGTTGCAACCGGAGGGACATCCGACATCCCTGCGGCTGAAGAGGCTGCACTTACAGCAATGGCAATGGGCTCATCAGTGACCCGTCTTTACGATGTGGGTGTTGCCGGTCTCCACAGGCTTCTAAGTCACATTGACACAATCCGCGGAGCCTCTGTCATTATTGCTGTTGCAGGGATGGAAGGGGCTCTCCCTTCACTCATAGCAGGGCTTGTTGAAAGACCTGTGATTGCGGTGCCTACCAGCGTAGGTTACGGCGCAAACTTCCAGGGGCTATCTGCGCTCCTTACCATGCTCAACAGCTGCGCTCCTGGTATAGCCACTGTCAATATTGACAACGGATTCGGAGCAGGCTACATGGCAGCAGTAATAAACAGGGGTAATCTTGTATGAAAACAGCATACTTTGACTGCTTCTCAGGGATAAGTGGAGACATGACAGTAGGCGCCCTCATTGATGCAGGGATAAACTTTGACGATTTTAAAAATATGCTCAACACCCTCAATATAACCGGATTTGAAGTATCAGCAGAAAAAACAGTTAAAAACGGAATAAGCGGGACCAGCTTCAAAGTCAGAACTTCAGAGCAGAAAAGCCACAGAAACCTTAATGATATTACTTCAATAATTGAAGGGAGCGGCCTCAACAGCAGAATTAAAAACGACTCCCTCGCCATATTCAGAATACTGGCAGAGGCAGAAGCCGCTGTTCATGGTACAGACATGGAAAAAATACACTTCCATGAAGTAGGCGCCATTGACTCAATCATTGATATCTGCGGAGCCGCGATATGCATGTGGATGCTGGGGATTGAAAGGGTTATAAACTCACCTGTAAATACAGGGAAGGGTTTTGTCAAAACAGCCCACGGCATACTCCCTGTACCGGCACCTGCCACAGCAGAACTCCTGAAAGGGACCCCTCTCTATTCAGATGATATTGATGCTGAACTTGCCACCCCTACCGGAGCTGCAATACTTAAATACTATTCATCAGGCACCTCACCCCTCCCCGGCTTGAATGTCACATCTATAGGATATGGTGCAGGCTCGAAGGATCTGCCGGTTCCAAACCTGCTGCGGGTTTTTATCGGAGCAGCAGAGATGGATCACATTACAGAAGATATAGTCTCTGAAATTGAAACATCGATTGATGACATGAACCCGGAATTCTACTCACACATCTTTGACATGCTATTTAAAAGCGGAGCGCTTGATGCTGCTATAATCCCGTCATTCAGCAAGAAGAATCGTCCTGCTTCAATATTAAAAATCCTCTGCCCCATTGACAGGGCTGACGCTGTATCAGATATAATCTTCAGGGAAACCACAACCTCAGGTTTAAGAATACAGAATGTGAGACGGAAAATACTGAAAAGACAGATCAGGGCAACTTCTACTCCATATGGTATTATAAATGTAAAAATCCATGAACACAAGGGGGAGGTAATAACAGCTGCACCGGAATATGAAGAGTGCAGAAAAGCGGCAGTAGAAAAAGGTGTACCTGTTAAAACTGTGTACCAGGCAGCGTTGACAGAGGCGTTAAAAAATATTTAAAGATTTTCGAATTTTTTCTTTATACGGGAGTGAAGCTCCTCAAGGTCTTTTTCACCCTCCAGGTTAAACCTCTCAAGAACCGGTTCTTCTGCATAATAGTAGTAATACTTCTTCTTTTCAATCCCGCAAAGAAGATTGGCAAGATAAACGGTATATGCAATATCGCGGTATTCCTTCTGAATATTCTGCGGGGAGTGGTGGAAACGGATTGTCTTTGTAAGATAATCGGGGAAATTCCAGTTCTCCGAAACCAGGGCTCCGATTTCCGAATGACTTATCCCTATTGAGATCTCCTCCATTACTGCACTTGAGAGAATATTCCTGTCATGAACAATTTCCGCAATTTTCTTTATAGCATTCATATCAACAGCAAGCAGAATTACCTGCCCCAGATCATGAAGGAGTCCGGCAAGGAATGCATTCTCCGCAACCTCCTTCATTTTATAATTTTCCGCAATAAGCCTTGAATAAACCGCCACCCTGTTGCAGTGCTCCCAGATCTCTTCAAAGAGGCTGTAGCGGGATTCCATAATTTTCCTGGCATTGCTGGCAATAAGTATTGACTTAAGATTCTTAAGCCCGATCTTCATTACTGCCATCCCCACATCCTCCATCTTCCCTGAAGTAATAAATCCGGCGGAATTGGCCAGTTTTATCACATCACTGGCAATGGCAACATCTGTCTTAATCCGTGTTACAATATCTTCAATACTCGAATCAGGGTCAGAGCAGAGATCAAGAAGCCTGAGAATATTTTCCGGAAAAGTAGGTACCCCTTTTATCTCTTTTAAGATACGCTCCTTCACAAAAGAGGTTACATTTTCAGGCTTAAGATGAAATGGTATTTCAAAGGAGGTTACTGTGATCTTACCATCACTTCTGATCTTCAATGATGAAGCCCCCCCTCTCATTTTCTTTAGAAAAAGAACAACAAGGGCTATACCTAAACCCGCCCCCTCTGTATCATCTTCGATATCATCATAAATTTCATGGAAATTTTCTTTATCAGATGCAGCAGCTATACGCTGATTAATTCTTTCCTGTTCCTGGGGGATGAGGGGGACATTATTCTTTACAGAGAAATACATCCCCTCTTCTGTAAATTTAAGATCAAACTGAATAAAATAACTGCTCTTAATTAAATCCTCTTTGACACTGTCAAAATCGCCCACCACCTTCTCTTTAAAAAAAGAAATCCCCTTATTGTAATCCTGATCCTGATTTATATCATACCCCGATTTCATAAAGAAAACACGCTTGGCATTGGCCTTTAATGCATTTACAACAATTTCACGAACAACCGTAAGCATGGAATATAATATATATACCATATCATTTTTGGAAAGTACCCGGGAAATAATGCTGTTCAAAAGAATAAGGGTATCATCTGATACATACTGAAAGGTTAATTTTATATTTTCCCTGTTATTGATTTTCCGGAAAATTTCTGATTTCATTTTTAAACTATTCACAGTATCACTTCAGTATTGGGATATTATTATTTCTTTAACAATAATAATTTCTGAACCTTTATATAATTAAAAATATTAAATTCCCCTGTCATCATCGGGCAGGGAGATAGAATCTTTTATACAGCACTTAAACAGATATTATAGTATTATCATTATACACATTGTGATATTTAAAAATATCTTGCCTCATATTGCAAGATTATATTATATTTACTCTAATATATTTGACAAAAAAAAGTTTGTCCCATATCTATTGAAAGATTATTCACCCGTTTATATTATTGATTCAGGGAGCTTTATTTAGAATGCAAATTAAACTCTGGGGCGTTAGAGGCTCTCTTCCCTCCCCATTAAGCAATGATGAATACAGAAGTAAACTTGTCAGAATTCTCGATATTGCTGCCAGAGAAAAACCGGCATCTCATGAGATAAACTCCTTCATAGATTCTCTTTCTGATGAGCTTAAATATGTATTCGGAGGTGATACAACCTGCGCAACTGTAAAATCAGATTCAGGCATAACATATATACTCGACTGCGGCACAGGGATAAGGCGTTTAGGGAATGATCTTATGGAAGGGGACTGCGGCAGGGGGAAGGGGATTATCAATATCTTTTTAACCCACAACCATTGGGATCACCTGCAGGGCCTCCCTTTTTTCAGGCCCATATATGTACCGGGCAATAGACTCAATTTCTATTCCCCCTTTAAGCATCAGCAGCAGATTCTTGAAGGGCAGATGATAAGTCCATATTTCCCTGCAACATTCGAAGGAACAGCATCAATAAAAAACTACTATCATATTGAACCTGTACCGGGGAACACAATAAAACTTGAAGATGATCTTACCGTCAGTATTTTCCCCCTTAAGCATCCCCAGGGATGTTTCGCATACAAATTTACTCAGAATAATAAAACATTCATCTTCGCTACTGATACAGAATTTACCGGCGAAACAATAGAAAACAGGAGCGACACAAAGGAATTTTTCAACAATGCGGATCTCCTTGTTCTTGACTCCCAGTATACCCTTGATGAAGCTTTTCTCAAAGTTGACTGGGGTCACACCAGCTATACAATGGCTGTAAACTGCGCAATTAACTGGAACGTAAAAAAACTTTTAATGACTCATCATGAACCGGCCTATTCAGACGATATCCTTTATACAAACTATACTCTGGCACTTGAACACGCATTGCAGATGAACGATGTGGAAACTGAAATATTCCTGGCCAGGGAGGGTATGATTTTTGACCTTTAAAAAAAGATTTCTTATATGGTTTATGGTTCTGTTCATGGCAGTTCCTGCCTTCCCCCAGCGAACAAAATCGAGTCTCAGTGCAGGGGAGCAGAGACATGCGGAAAGGGGTCTGAAAAACAGCAGATATTTTTTTTATTTTATAAATACAACTGTTTCAAATTCAGGAACAGAGAGAGAGAAAGAGCTCTACTCCGAAGCTGCCAGAAGAGATCTTCTTGCCCGTATACTTTACCTGAAATTTGAATTTCACAATTCATTTACTGAAATAAAGAGAAGCCAGATACTCCTTTTAGAATTGATGAAACTCATCACTGAGAGAGAAATGAAAGAGGCAATGTCCCTTCTCCATGAATTCGCCCCCTATGTTTTACAAACCGGTGACAATGCTGCAAAAAAATACCTTTCACTCGGCTACAGGGCGTCAAATGAATCAGGTCAGGTACAGATGATTGCAGATAACCTGCCGGAAACAAACTATTCCATAAGACTTTATGAATACATTAAGGCTTTAAAACTTGCCAAATATGCCAAGAGGTATGCAATCATAGCACTTATTGAAAACCGCATTGACCCTGCTGATAAAGGTAAAGCCCAATACAATGACTATGATAAAAAATCGGAACTGATAGACAGATATCTGAGCGATGAATCGGAGAGATTAAAGGCCATACATTTCGACAACTACTATAAAATTAAAGAAAATGCCTCATTCTACGATCAGGTAATGCTTAATCCCGATCTCGAAAGTATTCCTGAATATGAAAAATACCGTGAGGAAAATTATTGATGAAAATTTTTACAAGGGTATTGCTGATCCTTATACTGATTATGACTGTCTCATGTGTTGAATCAAGCTCTGTTGAAGAATGGGCAGGTCCGGGATTTTACAAAAAACCTGATCAAATTATCAGATCTATTGAAAAAGAGGGGAGCGATTACAGAAAAAATTTTACCCTGGCCCGTGCATATAAAGAGAAAAAAGAGCTTAAAACAGCTATTCTTTACTATACAAACAGCGCTTTCAGATCAAAATTCAATTATAATCTTCGCATCTTCCCGCACCCGGTATATACTTTTCTTAAGGGGTTTAACTTTAAAAGCCCCTATTACAATGATTCAGTTTACGAGATTGCCTCCCTTTTCGCAGAATACGGTGAACATGAGTATGTAAAACGGTTTATTGATCTTATTAAAGAGGACAGCACCTTCCTTTACAGGGACGCGATTATTTTAAAATCAAGATCCATGTCCAGGCTGTCTGATAATAAGGGAGCAATCGCTGAACTGACCAAGCTGACTTCAAAATTCAGCGACAGCAATTCAATGGCTTTAATAAACATACGCCTTGCTTCAATATATGAGAACCTGAATAATTACAGCAAAGCAGCAGATTCATATTTCAACATTATAAGCGCACGCACAGATCAGTGGCAGGATAATATTGCTGCCAGAAGACTTGCCGCACTCTTAGAAAGCAACAGCATTAAAGTCGAATCAAAAGACCAGATTCTCCTTCTTGCTGATGCTCTTCTAACTGCCAGTGAAATCAACAGGGCTAACCTGGTTCTTGGAAAACTTAAAGATTCTGATAAAGACAGTGATTCAGATACAGTAGCCATAAAGGCCCTGACCATGCAGAACAGAGCCCATGGAGCCGCCTTTCTCAGAGAGAAAAGAAGCCTGCCATACTACGACAGCCTGGTTCTTGAATACGCCAACACCCTCTGGGATACAGGCGCAAGGCATGAAGCTGTGAGATTCTACAGAGAAATAGCAGGATCATCAGCAGATGACATTGCCAGGAGAGTACTGGTAAGGCTCATATTTTTTTACGAGGATAGAAACAGAGATTCAGCTGTCAGCTTTATGAATAACTTTATAAAGCGGTTCCCCGAGGATGATCTGACAGGGAGACTTCTCTGGATGACAGGACGCAACTATTTACGCGATTCAGATTATTCACGGGCCTCCGATTATTTTAAAAAATCGATCGCTGCATTCCCAAATGGGGAGTATTCCGCAAACTCCCGTTACTGGCTCTATCTCATTGAGTCATCAGAAAAATCTATATCAACTGAGCGAAAAGATCAGATCCTTGATGATCTATGTTTTTATAACCCTGAATCAGCCTACACCCTTAAACTCCTGAAAGAGGAGCTTGCTGTATATGATGTAAAGACCCTGCAGGGAAAATATGATATTGCCAAAGCAGAGAATAATCTGAAACGGATGCATCTTTACCACACAAAACTTTACATGAAAACCGGATATACACCGGAATGGGAGAAGCGGCTTCTCGATCTGGGCAGAGATTTAACTGACCCGTACCGGTCTATCTATAATCTTATATCAACCCTGGATCTCAAGAGCAGTTATAAAAACCGTATTAAAGACCTGGAGAAATATTTCCAGACAGGGGACATAGCTGCTGTTAACCGGGAATTGAAATCGATCCCCCAGGATGATGATGCAGCAGCGCTCGACATTGCTGCAGCCATGGCTGTCTATTCCCATAAGTACGGCCACCATAATTACAGCACTTATTACGGGTTCCGGCTCCTTCATCTCCTTAAAATACAGGAAAACACAGCACTCCTCCCCAGAGAAATGTCGCAAATACTCTACCCCCTGGCTTTCAGGGAATGTGTTGAAAAGGAGAGTGCTGCATATAATATCCCGACCCATCTCATTTACAGTGTAATAAAAGCTGAATCCAATTACATACCGGAGGCGGTTTCATCTGCAGGTGCGGCAGGGCTTATGCAGCTTATGCCGCCAACAGCCGCAGGTATTGCCCGGCAGATTAAAATTAGCCGATACGATCTTAAAGATCCATGTACTTCTATTAAATTCGGCACAAATTATATCGCATGGCTTAACAGATATTTCAAAGGGCAGATAGAATATATGGTAGCAGGATATAATGCAGGCCCGGGGAATGTAAACATCTGGATAGAGCGCTTTAAAAAAGAGAATATGGACTATTTCGCTGAATTTACACCTTTTGCGGAAACCAGGGGATATATATACAGAACCATAAAATTTTCCATACAATATGAATCGATTTACAGGTAAAGGGCAGAGGTTATGAAAAAAACTTTTTTCATACTTCTTTTAATTCCGGTTTATCTATATGGTGAAAGCGCCCCCATAGGCCGGTTTATTCAGAGCCACGGCAGGATTGAGAGGAACAGCATTAACTGCCCCTATGGAGTTTGCGCAGAATCATCAACAGAAATCTTTGCCGGTGACCGTATTAAAACTTCCAGTAATTCAGCAGCGCGCATAATACTCAATGACGGCACTGCGTTAGAGATTAAAGATGCATGTGACTTTACCATCTTCAGCATACGTAAGAATAGAGACGATGCTCCCACCCGCATATATGCTGACTACGGCACATTTACCATAACACAAAACAACAGTTTTATGGATACATCTCTTGTAATAGGTACACGGGCAACATTAATCAAGTCTGTAGATACTTCAATGTATATTATTGCAGCAATTGATGAAACTGCAATGATGATTTACAGAAACAAAGCAGGAGTTGCAAGCTCACTCCCTTCTGCTGATACAGCATTTATACTTAAAGAGGGTGAGGAAATTTATATTAAAACCGATAAACCCCTTTCGTCTCCGGCAGGTGTGGAACCGCTCCTGAGAGGCTCATGGCTCTCTAAAAATTATCTCTCCCCTGATAAACGCAGTATAATCCGGACAAAGCGTGACAGCTCTGTAATTGACTGGCTATTCAGGAACAGAGATTAAATTAATCATATGCGCGTAAATATCCGTAAACTTATTAATACACTATCTATTCCTGCTCTCCTCTTTACATTAACCTGCGGGAAATCACTTGCACCATTCAGCGATGCAGAAAAAATAAAAGGTGAAATTACAGCTGCTGTACACCGGTATTCATCAGACAACTGGGAGGAGAGGGAAAGAGCAGTTGTAAGGATGCACAGATATGCCGACTCAGCTTTTGCCGTTAATGTGACCCTTTTCTTTATAAAAGCAACAGAGGACAGGCAGCCCGCAGTCAGGATAAAAGCTCTCCAGGGATTACGGATCAGGAAAGACCCTGCTGCCCTTAAGAGACTTCGTGAGATGGCCCGCCATGAACCAAGAACAAATGTAAGATGGCATACCCTCCTTGCTCTAGGAGATTACGGATTACCTGAAAATGAAGAATTCTTTATTGAAGGATTTAAAAGCAGGGACTGGATTATAAGAGAGGCATCAGTGATTGGCATTCTTTCAATAATCGACATGGAAACGCAAAAGAGGAACATACCCCTTTTAAAAAATGCCATGAACGACTCTATCTTATCTGTCCGGCTCGCCACGCTTAATCACCTGAAATTAAAAGATGATCTTCTCTATGTGGAAATTGCAAAGGTTATAAATAACCGGAAAAGCGGCAGGTCTCTGATGAAAGCAGCCTTAAATGCAATAAGAGGATACAGGCTCGATTTAAAAACAAGGGAAAGACTGATATCCCTGCTTACGCATTACGACAGAGATATCAGGATTTCCGCATTTCGTGTTCTACGGGAAGAACCGGAACAGCTATAAAATCAGTTCCTTTTCTCCATGGCAGTAAATATTTTATTTTTATTATCCTGCATATGTTTCTGATAGTCAGCTTTAAAATCCTCTTTAATCATACTATCCATGAGTGCATCCTTCATCTCACGATCCTTTTTCCTGTCCTTATCAAGTTCAAGAGATTCCACATGAGCAAGGTACATCAAAAAGAGGTTCTCCTTAGCCATTCTGTAGTAATATATTGATGTAACGAGCCTGTTGGCTGAACCGGCCTGATTTTCATTAACATACTGGAAGTCATCAAAAATCGAATTCCCGGTTCTGAGAGAAAATTTCGCGCTGTCAAGATACTTTTCCATAACAGCATTGCGCCCCTTCCCCTCAATTTCCGACTCAAGGTTAATCTGTATATTTCTCTTTATACCTTTAGTAAGAAACTCTTCAGATTCTTTTTTATACTGAGCTGCAATACTTTTTGCTGTTCTGAATATTGCCCTTTCATTCTCTGTAAACTTTGTTGCAGCTTCCACAACTTTATCCTGAAAATAGAGGGCACTGGCATCAGCGTACTGATCAATTAGCTTCTGCATTTCAGCATCACCGCCGCCGAAGTTCAGAATAGCAGTTCTCAATAGTTTAATATTTCTGAAATTTTCATAACTTAAACGTTTAACAACAGAAACCGGGTTATACTGCGGATTGAATCCAGCCTCCCCGCTCTGAGCATCTACAGAATTGAAAGAAGTAAATAATATCATTGATGAAAAAATTGTCAAAAACCAGTATTTTAACATAGATTTAAACCCCCGGGAATGTACAATAAAATCAGAAAAATCACCTGAGTTACTATTTATTGAATGTATTTAATAGAATCAAATAAATGGATAAAGTCAAGAAAAATTGTATATTACAGCTTAAAATAATATTGTTGGAGGAATTCTTTACAGATTTCCGGGGGAAGGGAAGGAGAGGGTCAGTTGTTTTTCTGAGACTTTCTGTGATCAATGTGTATTGCTTTAACCTGACGTTTCTTTATTTTAGGAGCGCCTTCAGGATTATACCTCTCCTGTACATCCTCAATCCTGTCTGTTACAAGCATTCTTACAGCCTGCTCAGCCTTATTAAGCACATCAATGAGGAGAAGATTCTCTTCAAAAGTAAAATCCTGTAAAAGATAATCTTCCATTGATACACCCTCAGGACATCCACCTACACCGACCCTGACTTTAGCGAATTTTTCCGACTTAAGCGCTACAGCCATAGAATCAACCCCGGCATGACCCAGGTCTGAATGAATATAATCAACCCGGAGTTCACCAAGTTCAAGAGTGGAATCTTCAACAATGCAGAATATATCTTTTACGTTTATCCGTAAGAAAGAGGCAATATAAAGAACAGATTCACCAATCAGGTTTACAAAAGTCTGGGGCTTTAGAAGAACTACATCCTGTTTGTTTATTTTGCCCCGCCCTATTATCGATTTCTTCTTTTTAACCCGGACTTCAATATTCTCATTATTGGCAAGAATATCGATTACTTTAAAACCGATATTCTGCCTGTTATTTGCAAATCTTTCACCCGGATTTCCGAAACCTACTATTAATTTCAATAAAGATGCTCCTTGTAAACATTACTATTAATAGTAAGATAACTATAAATAGTAAATGTTTCATTTAATTTCAATTATTTCCGGAAAAGAATCTTATTTTTCCTCTACTGTTTCAGTTGTTTCTTCAGTGCTCTCTGAATCAGTCTCAGCCTCATCAGCAACGGCACGAGGTCTGTCTACAGCTGCAACAATATTCTCCGGATTTGATAAAATTTCAACATCATCACTGATTGTTATCTGGCTAACATGTATCAATTCACCGGGCTGAAGACCTGAAATATCCACTTCAATCTTTTCCGGAAGATGTCGTGGCATACACTGGACAAAAAGCTCTCTTTCTCCATGTTTAAATATCCCACCCATCTTAATCCCTATTGGTGTGCCAATAAGCTCAATAGGAATATTTGTCTTAATCTTTTCACCTTTTGTAACCTTAAAAAAATCGAGGTGGATGATATCGCCGGTTACAGGATCTCTCTGGAAATCCTTAATGAAAGCCATATCCTCACCTTCACTTTTACCTGCTATATCAATATTAAAAATAATACTTTCAGAAATCCCACCCTTAAAGAGTTTAGCGAAATCCTTTCCCTTCACTTTAACCGGTTCTGAATTGCCGTGTGAGTACAGAACAGCTGGAATGTACCCGTCAGCACGTAATCTGTTATTATTATTTTTCCCAGTAAGCTCTCTTGGCTCTGCGATCAATTGTTTTCCATTCATTTTATTTCTACCCCTTACTTTATTAACAACTTAGATTAAATCAAAAATTACACAAAAAGGGAGCTTACCGATTCCCCATTATGGATTCTTCTAATAGCTTCACCAAAAAGAGGCGCTATTGATAGAACCCGCATATTCGGCAGAACCCTGGTGTCTGGAAGCGGAATAGAATTAGTAAATATTATCTCTTTAAAATCCGCTTCTTTCAACCTCTCTAAAGCTGTATCGGATAATACAGGATGTGAAAAAAGACAATAAACATCAAGAGCGCCCATCTCTTTTAATGCTGAGGCCCCTTTTGTTATTGATCCTGCAGTATCAACTATATCATCAATGAGAATACAGTTTTTCCCTTCAACTTCACCAATTACATTCATTACATCGGAGATATTCGCTTCCGGTCTCCTCTTGTCAATTATAGCAAGACCCGCATCAATTCTCTTGGCCAGAAATCTTGCCCTGTCCACACCCCCTGAATCGGGAGAAACAACCACTACATTCTCAAGCTCAAGGCTTTTTATATAATCTATAGCTATTGGAGAAGCGTAAAGATTATCCACAGGAATATCAAAAAATCCCTGAATCTGGTCCGCATGAAGATCCATTGTAAGAACCCTGTCAGCACCTGTAACCTGGATAATATTGGACACCACCTTTGCAGAAATGGGCACTCTCGGCTCAACTTTTCTATCCTGCCTGGCATATCCGAAATATGGAATTACTGCTGTAATCCTTGAAGCAGAGGCTCTTAAAGCAGCATCAACCATAAGGAGCATTTCCATTATATTATCATTTGAAGGATTGCATGTGGACTGAATAATAAAGACGTCGTGGGCCCTTACATTATCCTTGATTTTTACTGAAATTTCACCATCTTTAAAACGCTTAACGTCTATACCGGACAATTCAGTCCCCAGATATGCTGCTATCTCTTCCGCCAGTGGCAGGTTAGATGTTCCGGAAAAAATCTTTAACGGACTATTGTTCATCAACTCTATCCTTGCTGTTCGATGCTGCATACTTTTCAAGTTCGAACAATTCTTCACGTGTATTTATTCCTCGCCCTTCCTGACTGTCACTAAGAAGGGTGGTTTTAACTTTTAACCCCTTCTTTACCACAAATGACAGAACATCAGGGAGATAATATTCACCCTGAGCATTATCAGTAGTTATATTTTTCAATCCTTCAAAAAGAAGAGAACTCCTGAAAAGATAAGTTCCGCTGTTAACCTCTTTTATCAGTTTTTCTTCTGCTGATGCATCCTTCTCTTCTACAATCGAGACAAAATATCCATCTTTATCTTTAACAATCCTGCCGTAACCATGGGGATTTTCAGGAATCATTGTTAGTACCACAGCACCTGTTAAAGGATCAACACCCTCACTGAGCATATTCCGGAAGGTTGAAGGCTTTATCAGAGGAACATCGCCGCAGGCTACAACAATATCTCCATCATAACCTTTGAAGTAATCAGCAGCCTGCATAACAGCATGTCCTGTACCCAGCTGCTCATGCTGCCACACATAATTAACCCTGTTTCCAAGCCGGGAAATTACATCATCACCCCTATAACCTACAACAACTAATATGTCATCAATTCCCGCTGAATTTAAGCTATCAACAACATATTCGATCAGGGATTTTCCATTAAGATGATGGAGGACTTTGGGAAGTTCAGACTGCATGCGAACACCCTTTCCCCCGGCAAGAACAATTGAAGAGATTTTTTTAATTATATATCTCCTAATTGAAAAGATATTATCTGAGGCGCAAGGATTCGAACCTTGGAATGCCGAGACCAAAACCCGGTGCCTTACCGCTTGGCTACGCCTCAATTTTCATCATACGGGCAAACCCATACTAATGCCGCAAATCATTGACACATTTCTCAATAACTGCCCGCATTGTCAATCAGAAAATGCCTGGAATAGCAAATTTAGAAAAAAAACATCTATTATTATCTTTTTCAAAGAACCTGAATGCTTCTTTACATGCTTTTTCATCCTGAAAAATCCCGAAAAGAGTCGATCCTGACCCGGACATTGCTGAAAAATCAGCCCCTGCTGCGTAAAGTTCACTTTTAAGTACGCCAAGCTGAGGAAACTCCGCAAAAACAGGCTCTTCAAAATCATTGCGGAAAACTTCTCTCCATGAAAAGATCCCTTTATCCAGAGCGTCAAGAACCTCCTGCCTGGCTGATTCAAAATAACCGCTGCTGCAGTCACCACTATCCCTTTTCAGCAGGGAATAGGCGCGCCCTGTATTAACTTCTATCCCCTTATTGATAAGAAGGATATAACCATCAAAACTCCGGCTTAAAGGAATAATCCTCTCCCCCTTCATCTCAGTAAAAGCGAGCCCCCCCTTCAGGCAGAAGGGGATATCAGAACCTGTTTCAATTGCTGCTTCCAGAAGAAGATCCTCATCCCTCTCTTCGATAATACTGCTCACAGCACGCAAAGCAGCTGCAGCGTCACTGCTCCCCCCGGCAAGTCCCGCCCCCTGGGGTATATTCTTTTCCAGAACAAAATGAAATGAACCGCTGAGGCCCGCTTTTTTCAGATAAACCGAAACTGCTTTAGTTATCAGGTTATCCTTAACATCAATTCCGTCTAAAATATGGCCGTAAGTACCTCCGCCACTATCTATTTTCACCTCAGGGGGCTTATCCACTTTAGTAATATCGTAATATTCAAGTATCAGCAGGTCGTGAAGCTCCAGCCCTGCCATGAGACTGAATATATTATGATAACCATCACCCCTTCTGTTTAAAACATTGAGATGAAGATTAATCTTTGCACCAGCTTTCTCAATTATTGTATACATTTACTTTTTATAATCACAAAATCTGACGAATGTCAAGTATATTATTCAAATAGGCCCCATGGTTCACTCCTTACTACTACTCACTTCTCAAAAGCCCCCTAAATCCCCCGGAGGGGGACTTAAAAAAGAAGTTTTGGAATACACATTAACATCAAAAACGCTTTTACTTTATAATTATTTGTTATTCAACCTATACAAAGTCCCCCTCCGGGGGATTTAGGGGGCCAATACACCGAGTAAAGGCAGTGTCATTGACCATCCATCCAGCTTCAGAGTAAAATTTTAATCTTATATAATATTTAACTTGAAATAAACAAAAGGGAAATGGTATAATAATAAAAATAAGTTCCGGCAGGTATAGTAAATTGGAATACTCCATACTCTTTATTAATCTATTTGCATTTATTACGTCGATTTATATAACTTTTGCAAATATTCTCAAGAAGAAATCTTCATTTATCAACCTGCTCCTTTCTTCCTGCTCATTGCTTATGGCGATTTTTTTTCTGCTCTTAATCATGATAAATTCCGGAACTTTTACCCGATTGCACCCCTATGCCATGAGAGGAATTTTCTTTCTCCCTGTGCCTGCGGCATCTCTCCTCTTCTGCATAAGTGCCCTATACCCCGGCAAAAAACCGGGTCAGGCAGCTTTTCCACTTTTTTTCGCTTTCATAATATCGGTAATTGACTATGTAATTGCATTCCATGCCCCGCTCTTTACACACTCCGGCCTTCTTCTGGGAGAGAGGATTACTGATCTTATTCAGCTTTCTATAATGGCATTCTACATTATATCAATTCCGGCATTTTTTGCACTGGCGATGAAAAGATCGCAATATATCAGAATCAGGCATAATCTTGCTTACCTCCTTGCAGGTTTTCTCGCTGTCTACCTTCTGGGCTGCGCAATTTACCTCTGGGGCCGGATTATCCTGGAAACCGGTATAACTGCCAATCCCGGCATTACCATCACGCCGATCCTTATTCTAATCATTATCCACCACCTTGTTTATGACATGAAAAGCAGCAATCTCAGCAGATATTATGCAGATTCATTAATTACCTTTTCAATATTTATACTTCTTTTTTTTCCTGTTTATTTTTTCCTTGAACTGGATAAGGAGGGGAAAATTTTAGGGGATGTTCATTTCTCTATAAAAGGGGGGGTCACTGTATTATTCATGGCACTATTCTACAGGGGAACTGCCGCAATTCGGGAGAGGCTGCACAACAGAAAATATGAAGCTCTCATTGCTGATGTTAACCGGATTCTCATGTCTGTAGATGATTTGAAGCAATTTTCCGACACTGAAAATTTCTGGAAAACACTGACAAATGACAGTATTGCAGGCCTTAAGGATACTATGGGTATAACAGGTTCCTACTTCCTCCTTCCCGGCAGAAGAAATGAATCCTATAACTTTACATACGGATATGGACCTGAACTCAAGCCATCATCTTTCGGTTTTGACAGCAAGCTTGCACAATTCCTTTCATCACAGGAAGAGATCTTTGAAAAATCATATTTAATAGCTGATACCGGAATTGATGTTTCTCCGGAAATTCATGACTTTTTCAACCATAACAGCATAGAAATCGCAATGTCCTTTAGAAGTATGTCAGGCAATATTATTGGGTTTCTCCTTCTCGGCAGGCTGTCAAGTGGTGAACCATATACAGCGGATCATATTTCTGCATTTGAAATTTACCGGATAAAGCTTCAGAACCTCCTTATTACCGGTCTCATACTCGATGAAGTAACAGCACAGCAGGTTACAGAACACGACAGCATTGTTGTAGACACAATCAAGAGGCGTATTATCCCCCGGGAGATGCCTTCGATTAATGGGATAAGGATGAGCTCATTTTATATGAACAATTCTCCCGATGGGGGTGATTATTTTGATGCAGTAAAAATCTCGAAAGATAAAATTTCTATTTTCATTTCTGATCTATCCTATTTCGGTGTAAATTCAGCTCTCCTTGGACTTGAACTTTTTTCTATTTTCCATACACGCTCTTTTATTTTCAACTCACCCGACAGAGTCCTGAATATGATGAACCAGGTAATCAAAACTTCACGGCTCACTACTGAAAATGCTGAAGCTTCATGCACCATTATTTCATCTGAAGGTGATTTTCTTTATTCAAATGCTGCATTCCACCCCCTGATCATTTACGATGCAGACAGGAATGAATTCACTGAAATTGATTCTCCCAGCACCCCCCTGGGGAAGGATATGGATACCCGTTATCACCTTACTACCGGGAAACTGCGTGACGGGTCAATTGGCCTTATTTATTCAAAAGGTCTTCTCGCTTCCTGCAATAAGTCGGGAGAGTTTTTCACACTGGATATGGCCAAAGAGGTAATTTCAAAATTTTCCAGAGAGACCCCGGCAGTTATTGCAAGGGAACTTTTTACCCTCTTTAACACTTTCACTGACAAAAGGGATCAGCTTGAAGACATAACAGTTATTTTATTTAAAAAGGTCAAAAAAGATAATGAATAAAACAGCAACACTCTTTCTTGAAGCTGTATCTAAATATAAAAGCATCGCCATATATATTCCAGGCTCACCCGATCCTGATGCCATTGCTTCAGCATATGCCATAAAGGCTATTCTAAATCACCTTTCGATTGAGTCCGATATTTTTGCTGAAAAAAAACTTTCGCTGCCGCAGAATCAGGCATTTCTTGATCGCCTTAAAATTCCTGTTATTTTCGGGAAAGAGGTAAACACAAAAAACTATGATGCCTATATTGTACCCGATTTTCAGAACAACCGCGTGGATAAAATCGGAGACCAGATTCCATGTGCTGCCCATATTGATCATCATGGAAAATCGAAACAGAGCATCAAATCAGATTTTTCACTTATAAGAACCGATTCCGGCTCCACAAGCACACTGGTAGCCCTGATTATGAAAAATCTGGATATTTTTTTCAATGACCGGGAGATAAAATCAATTGCCACTGCCCTTACATTCGGGATTCAGACAGACACAGATAAATATGATCATACTACCCCGCTTGATGTTGAAGCCCTCACTTATCTTGAAAGCTTTGCAGATAAGGAGATATTAAAAGGAATAAACAGTATGCCGGTATCACCTGCGACTATTCTATGTTATAACAGAAGCAGGGCTAACGAAATTGTTTATAAAGACTGGGGGATATACGGGATAGGCTATATTGATGCTAAAGAGAGGGATTCAATTGCCATCTCAGCTGACATGATTCTAAAAAATACAGAACACAAAACAGTAGCGATTTTTGCCCTTATTGAGAACCATAAAAAGAGTGAGCTCTATCTGGATGTTTCATTAAGATCTGAAAGTGCCTCTGTTGACCTGAACAGAGTAATAAAGCGTATTACTCCAAGCGGCGGCGGACGGCAATATAAAGGGGCATACCAGATAAAATTGAATTATTTCCGCAACGCCCCGGACCCTGATATGCTCTGGTCTGTTGTTGAAGCCACTACAATTGAAACCCTTAAAAAAAGCAGAGATACTCTCTATATCAGTGAGCTTGAAAGCTTCTACAGCAATATTAAAAACAAACTTTTCTCATTCCTAAAAAAGGATAGTGATATTACCTGATATTTCATAGGAGAACACCTCTCTGCTTATCCCCTGGTCATCCCTGTTCCTGAATCTCTCAAGTGAGAGCGCTCCACCCACCCCCCCTCTTATATTTTTATGCAGATCAAAGGTAAGTGCTGATTTAATCATAAAAAGATCATAAGGTTCCGGTGAAACTGAATTAAAATAATCGTATCTGTTAAGAGCCATATTATACTCAAAGGTAAAAACAGGAAGAGCGGTTAATTTGTATAACATGGAGAAATAATCGTAAACCCATGCAACATCAGTTTCATAGATAGTGGAGAACCTGTAACCGTAATCCTTCTCACTGAAAGATGCCTGCTCAGGCATGTTGCTTATATATATATAATCCCTCCCTTCAGGAGATGTGCCGTAATTTATAAATTCCCTGTCCTTTTTAATTCTATAATCCAGTGCAGCGCTGAAAGAAAGGCTCGACCTGTCCCACCTGAATATTATACCCGATTCAGGGGATAAGGTTTTTTCATCTATATTTGAAGTGATAAACATCCTGTCTGCAAAAGAGAACCCCAGATCAAGGGAGGATGAATGATGAGGGAGACCCGCGCTATTCCCCCTGAAAAATCCGAAGGAAAATAGATTCATAAGATCAAACCTCAAGGAAAAACCGCTGCTCAATGTAATGACCTGATTAGGTATCCCGTAAATATTTGACCGTTCGCATATCTGGTTTAAACCGCTATTAACTGAAAGATCGAAAAGGCCTGTATCCATGGCAAAATCAAAGGAGATATCATCAACCAATTTGAGTGAATTATTATAATCAGCCGATTCCGAGGAAGTCTCCACACCCCTATTCATTGTATAATAGACCATATCCCTGCCGCCGGCAAAATTCCCCCTGCCGGTAAAAAATTTTCCCGGATAATTTCCCATGAGATTAAAAGCATTCCCCGAAACTTCCGACATAACCCTTGAGAATCCGTATTCTTCACTGAAAAATCCCTTATTCTCACCCTCGTATGGAACACCCTCCTCATTAAGAGAAATGCCTCTCAGGTAGTTCAGCTGGAACTGCCGCACATTTTTAAAGAGCGGTATATCCTTTAACGAAACCGGTATCCTCACCCTGGTGGAAAAATATGAACCTGCATCCCTGGAGCGGAGGAATGTCCCCTTTGAGGAATTAATCTCCTCATCATAATCTGAAAATGACTCCTCCCTATAATCTGCACTTAATGTAAGCTCCGGCATAACTATACCCTCACCTGAAAAGCCTATAACCAGCTCTGACCCGTTTTTCCGTTCCAGATATTTCATATCCCTGCCGGTGAAGGGGAGGTGATACCCCCCTGACAAATCATTCTTAATCCCCGCCTCTTCAGATCTTCTTTCACCCTGAATGTCCACAATTTCCTCAGACATTATTGCAAGTTTCGGCCTCAGGAAAAAATATTTACCCGTATAATTCAGCTGCACAAGGAGCTCTGATCTCTGGCGCCTGTCCCTTTCATCACCGCCATACTGCTGCTGCAGTGTTTCATCAGATATTGTATCTGAATAACGGTTCAGGGAGATAGCTGAAAAAGCCATATTCAGGAGCATCTTTGCGGTGAGTGTACCGTCAAGAAAATCGGCAAATCTCTGGTCAATGCTTATTACCGGAGTGTGTACAACCCTGCTGCTCTCTTCAGTATATATCTGAGAGTCAAGATTTCTATCCTTCAGATTATTATGCCTGTCAATCCCATATGAAATATTGATAGAAGGGCCCCCCTCCC
This sequence comes from uncultured Leptospirales bacterium, assembly GCA_964491265.1. Lineage (GTDB taxonomy): Bacteria > Spirochaetota > UBA4802 > UBA4802 > UBA5550 > JBBAGC01. The sequence continues at coordinate 152,315 of CAZBFP010000001.1, forward strand.
CCGGGCTCCTGTAGGCTGTAGTAAAGAGAATCTGCTCCCTCTCTGTATCACCGCGGCTGTCATATGGGATGTTTTCATCCCTGCTGTCGCTGCTGCTCTCCTCCTTTGTATAATCTATAGCTGTACTCCAGTGAGGGAGTATTTTGAATGATGATGACAGCTCATAGGCGCTCTCATCTATCTCATCATCCCCTTTGGCAGGTGATGAAAAATTTGCGGAATTCCCTCTGTATAAATACTTAACCCGCATATCGGAGAAAACAGGCACACCCGATTCAGTTACATAAACAGGGCGTTTAAAAGCAGCCTCCCCCTCGTACCACTGCGCCTTACCTGTAAGTGTTTCCGGCTCAGACAGATAAATATCATTGAGCCATATTTCACCTGCAGATCCCGGTGCACCATAAACTATAATTTTCAGATATTTGATTCTCCTGAAATCAGTATTACCCGCAGATGAAGATAGATCAACATTACCGCCTGAACCTGATTTAAGCTTAAGCTTCAAATTTCTCCATGTCCGAAGATTTGCCGGAGTTGATCTGTACTCCACATAATCATATTCGGATGAACCTATAACTATGCCGATTGAATCAGCCAGATTCATTATTCTGGGATTAACCCAGACATTCATTGTCTTGTAATTCCTAATATCAAAGGGGGTAGCGAAGCTCCTTGTAATGGAAACACTTGTGTTCCCTGCAGGGATTTTATAATCTATCTGCAGGGCGCTTTCGCTCTCGCTTTTCAAATCATCACTGCTCCTGCTCCCGTAGAGTGATTCAAATACCCCCCGCTGAAGAAGCATAAAGGATTCAGCCCTGTATTCATCATCGCTGATGCTGTTTATCCGTGTCACCTTTATATCATCAGGTACTGCAATAGTTCCATCATCCCGCTCCGGATTCTTCCACTTTGATGCTACAAACTTCAGGCTGCTTATATAAAGTCTCCCTTCATTATCTGAGTTCTTTTTCAGATAGAGCCTTGCGGATATTACCTGCTTAAGGGCATTGATCTGATCATCAGTTAATGCAGATATATTAACCGGGATCCTGATTCTCTGCCAGTTGCCGCCATTTCTACCCACTGAACCTAATTCGATTTTGCACACATTCTCATCAGTATCAAGAATCCCGTTTCCATTAAGATCTTCTGTGTTAAGAACACCATCACCAAGCGTGTAGCTGCTTAATCCGGGCCCTGAGCCAACAACAGTGGGGTTATTACCGTTAAAAGTATAACCCCGGTCTTCCGAATATCCGGAGGATGGATTTGAGTCAATAAATCCGTTTCTATTGCGGTCCTCTGTGTCAAGGAAACCGTCCCCGTCTGAATCCTCATCAATTACACCCAGATCGACGAAAAGATCGACTCCATCAGCCTCAGAACCATCATACTTAACCCAGACCTCAACATACTGAAGTCCCGACATATCAACAGCTTCCTCGGAAAGTTTTCGTGTAACAACAGATACATAATTACCATCGGTAAAATCAAAATCGAAAACCAGAGACCGCTGTGAAGACTGTTCAACAATGCTGTTGTCAATATGCCCCATGGCAATATTGTATGGACCCGGTTTTACTGAATAAGGCACAGCATATGGTGTAAAACCGGGCCCCTTTAATGTTTCCGGTGACCAGGGATCTCTGTAGAAAAAATAATTCATAATACCGCGGTTATCCTGATCCTGGCCATCAGGCATTGATGAGAGCTGCCACTCCTTTTCAGAAAGTGAAACCGATACTATCTCATCTGTGGATTCCATATTATCAATAAGGGCTTTGCCGAAAATATTGGTATTCCTGATACTCTTTGCAACTTCACCATAAGCCTTCACCTCAAGGGGGATTGAACTTACCCTGCTCCCTGTAACTGCATTATAAAGATCAGCAAGCCTCTTCTGCCCCAGATTCAAAGATGCATCCCCCTCCAGCACTACTGTCTGGTCAGACTCACTCCCCACATCAGGAACAACTTCACTCTCTGCACCCCTTGATATTAAAACAGTGCCGCCGATTCTGATGTCCCTGGTCAGGTCATAATCGGCCCTGAGCCCCCCCATGAAGGATGAATCTGAGGAGCCAAATGGAAGATATTCATATTTTATTTCTATATTTGTATCTGCAGTTATGAGGGGATTATTAGAATCGCTGAAGATAAGAAAACCGGAGTAGTAATCCACTGTGTAAAGGGAGGATGATATCTCCTTCCCGTTAACCTTAACCTTTACACTGTTCTCTATGAGGTTAAAATGCTTAAGCTGAAAGCTCCTTGCCTCCACATTATAATCAGCGCCTATTCTGTACCTTGATGAAATATAAACATCAGGGGGCTGCACCTCGCTATAGATCCGGTCTGCAGCTGAAGTATCAGTAAAAAGCCGCCTGAATGGCTCCCTTGTTGAAAATAAAATAATCCCGTTTCCCCTGTCAATGCTGTATCGGGAAAGCTCCCTCACTTCTGCATCTGTCATTTTGCTGTTCTCTCTGAAAAAAGTGAGGGAGAATCCTGTAGGGAGGATATTTCTTGCGCCTATAAAGAAGTAAGATCTAATTTCATAAACATCCCTTTTACCAATACCACTTAGCGAATAGCCGTATTTTATAAATGCAATGTTTTTACCTGAAAAAGCACCACCCGGATGATCAGCATCCCCTGGAGCGATTACAAAGAGGTCTTTTGTACCACCATCTATTGTATAAGCTGCGAAAATTCTCGCGCTTTCAGGAATATTACGTAGAAATTTAATAACACCTGTGGTATAATTAATCGAGTAATCTGTACCATTAATTAGTCTTGTATAAAATCCTCCGTCAAAGGGGAGGGTTATAGCCCCCTGATTATTGTAGGGATTCTGATCATCCATATAAAGCTCAAAACCGGAAGGGATGATATTCACCTGATAAGGGGAGTAAGTTCCAGGTTCATCCGGTTCTGAAGTAACAGCAATGAGATCGTCAACTTCCCCCGGGAGAGGTGTTGACGTGACTCCATCATATCTGATAAATGGTTCCAGCTGATAATAAGTTCTCTTTAAATACTGATACTCCGATATTTTAACGCTCCCCGGGGATGAGTTCCCCCTGAAGTATTCAACCTCTGTCTCCCCCCTTGATACACTTGCAAAACCTTTAATCCGGAGTCCGCTCTTTGCAAGGGTAAAATCCGCACCCAGTCCCTTTACACCCCTGTTGTCATAAACCGCGTATCTGGAGTGATTAAACTCAATATCGATCTCCCCTGTATTAATCTCCCTTACAACCTCATCATCCTCAACAGCCCTGTACTGCATAAGATAGCGGTTATCCTTCCTCCTGCTGTCATGATCGATATATACAGTAATCCGCTCCCCCACCTCCCCTTCCATATGAAGGAGTACCACCTGTTCCGGCGTAAACCCTGAAGAGATAACCCTGGAAAAAGGTGTATCCTCATCGTACTGTTTATACCTGCTCCTGGTAAACATGGACTTGCCGTACTTCAGGTCGAGCTTGGCAGATCCGAAGGTATTGATATTTACATCACCCTTACTGTAAATATTAAGCTTTTCTATCTCATCAGCCTCTCTTTTATATGAGGGCTCTATGATATATTTATACCAGTCCCCCTCTCTGTACTGAAGGGGACTTTCGTTTTCAGACAATGAGTTAGCTTCACCTTTTACTGTTATGCCGGGTTGTGAAGAATATTCTAATGGAGCAAAAAAGAGTGAATCAGTAAACTGCAGATTATCAGAAGCTCGCGCCAGATAGAGGCCGGAGAGTACAATAATAGATGAAATAATATAATGGGGGAGCAGTCTAAACATTTAGATGCGGCACTATTTATGAATTTTTACAGAATATTTAATTATCAACATTTCATCCGGAACCTGAGAGAATTATTTTAACAGTGCCGGTTAAAAAACACCAGGTATAATGCCGCAGTATTGTATATATCTGATTATTTAAAATAACTCATGACGGGCTGAAGCTTTACCACATCCTGCTCATGTAGGGATAAGGATTAATGGGGATACCGCCCAGCCTTATTTCATAATGGTTATGGTGTCCGGTAGCATTACCTGTCATCCCCACATAACCGATTGCCTGCCCCTTCTGCACTGTCTGCCCCTTGTTCACTATTATGGCACGCTGATGAGCATAGATTGTTTCAAAACCGTACTTATGCTGTATACGCACAGCTTTACCGTACCCTCCCATCCAGCCTGATGACATCACTACACCTGGTGCAGTTGCCCTGATTATTGTTCCTGAGGAAGCAGCTATATCTATCCCTGTATGGAAATCCCTGCCATGGCCGAAAGGAGATCTTCGCCACCCGAATAAAGATGAAATATGGCCCGGATTCGGCACAATGGAGGGGGTATCTTTAACGACCTTACTCCTCACATCTATAAAGTTCTTAATTGTCCGTATTGTATCTGTACTGCTTAGAAGATCTTTCTGCACATCCTTAATAGCAAAAATTTCTTCAGGCATCATTCTCTTTATTGCAAGAAGCTCATCCATTGTCTCCCGGTCATGATCCCTGTAGGTCCAGATATCACCGATTTCATTTGTCCCTGCAGCAAGCTGATAGAGTTCTTCAACCTCAGGCTTAAGATCCTTCATAATTCCGGAGATTTCATTTGTAAGCCTCTCATAGCGTATAAGGTCAGCCCTGATGTCATTATATGAAAGAAGGAGTTTCTGCTCTTCGCTTTTAATCTGCCTGTTTTTAATTACAGCGTATGAAGAAGTGACAATTACCACAACAAAGAGAGCTACAAAAAAGGAGATAATAAACTTGGAGATCTGGAAGTTGAAAATTTTCTTTTCATTGTGAGGAATAAACATTACGGTCATCTTCTCGTGACCCTTTTCAACAAATTTCTTCCATACCTTCTCCTTCCTCTTTCTGAAGACGAAGTAGTTTTCGTAAAATTTCCGCGAGAATTTATTCTGAATATTTTTTAATTTAAATTTCATTGTTCCATTTCTTCATTTATTTTTAATCGGTTACTTTGTTAACATTTTACAGAATATATCTATTTTATCAACTATTTTTCCACATTAATTGCCTAACTATACCGGCAGCAGATTATTCCCCGGGCCATGTCATTCCCGCGCATACTTCAACGAGCTCAGTACAGGTGCGGGAATCTCATAACTCCGGAATTTTTCCAGAAAATTCCACTATTTTAGCCGGAATAACAAATACGGCCAATTTAAACTACTTATGATATTATCGTCAACAAAGGAATTATTACTGATCATTTCGGAATATCTATTCAAAAATAATATCCAGAGCATCCTTTAAAGTACTGAGACCATGTATTTCACCGTCAAAACCGAGAGATTTCACCTTTTCCAGATCACCTGCTGACACAAAAAGGCGCCTGAACCCGGAATACCTGAACTCCTGCACCCTTTTTTCTATCTGATAAACAGGGCGCAGTTCCCCTGAAAGGGAAATTTCCGCAATAAAACCTGCACCTTCATCCACAGGTTTCTCCTTAAGACTTGATGCTATTGCCACTGCAACTGCAAGATCTGCAGCTGTTTCATTGATGTTGAAGCCCCCGGAAACATTAATAAAAATATCAAATGTTCCCAGTTTCAGACCTGTATGTTTTTCAAGTACAGCACTTATTATTATCAGCCTGTTAAGATCAAAACCGTCTGCCATCCTTCTTGGATTTGAAAAACTGGAAAAGGTCACAAGGCACTGTACCTCAAAGAGGATTGTTCTGCTCCCCTCAACAGCTGCTGAAACTGCATTGCCAGGGGATGAAGACCTGAAGGGATTAAGGAATATTTTATTTTTATCCTTTACCTCTTCAAGCCCCAGAGGGGTCATGCTGAAAAGACCAAGTTCATTAACCGACCCGTAGCGGTTTTTAAAAGCCCTTAAAACCCTGAAATCTCTGGAAAAATCTCCTTCAAAATAAAGGACAGTATCAACAATATGCTCAAGAAGCTTTGGCCCTGCAATTGAACCATCCTTGGTAATATGCCCGATAAGAATAACAGGTATGCCGGTTTTTTTTGCAAAATCGGCCAGCCGTGATGAAGATTCCCTTATCTGCGATACTGACCCTGTAATACCTGCCACTTCATTAAAATATATTGTCTGCACAGAATCGATAATCAGTGAACCAGGCTTAAGGGTTTCTGCAAGGTGGATAATATCTGTGACCTCATTGTTTACAGATATTCTGATTTTATCACCCTTCAACCCCAGCCGGTCAGCCCGCCCCTTTATCTGCACAGGGGACTCCTCTCCTGAAATATAAAGAGCCTGAAGACTTTCCGATATCTGAAGAGCCAGGGTTGACTTCCCTATACCCGGCTCTCCGCCCAGAAGAAGTACAGATCCGGGGACCACGCCGCCGCCGCAGACAAGGTCGAACTCCCCTATTCCGGTTTTCATCCTGCGGAGCCCCTCTTTTTCAACTGAACTTAAAGGGATTGCTGCAGGTGCACCCCTGCTCTTTGTTCTCGGCTTCTGCTCCTCTTCCACAATTGTGTTCCACTCATTACATGAAAGACATTTCCCGTTCCATTTTGAGTAATCAGCCCCGCAGACAGTACAGACAAAATGATTTTTCTTTTTTGACATCTCTTTACTTCTGCCTGAAAAAAAGTTTTGAAGGGTCCTGCTTAAGACTGTTGAAAAGCTCCTTCGCTGATACTGAAGCATCCTTTATATTGTAGTAAACCTCTTCATCAGTCATAAGCTTGCCAAGGCTCCCCCGCCCCTGTTCAAGGCGCTGTATGATTCTGTTAAGGTTGCTGGAAATCTCGGAAATATTTTTAATGGCAATATTAATCTCCTCTTTATTTTTTTCGGAAATTCCGGATACATTACTGGTAAACCTGTTCAGCTCATCCATAAATATCTTCATCTGCCGGGAAAAAAGCATTATTGTAGCCTTTGTGGACAATACAGATGTCCTTATATCACCCCGGTTCTCCCTGGAAATATTATTAAGATTTTCTACAAAATTTCTCGAATTGATAAATATATCAGCCAGCATCTCACCGCCGCTCTGATCATTCATAAAACTCTGGAATATGAGCATCATCTGGTCAAAGCTGGGCGGGTCAATTCCGAAAATTTTATCACCGTCTTCGAAAAAATCCTCAGTGTTCATTGTAGGCGGGACAAAGACATTAATATATTTACTCCCGATAAGACCTTTTGTAAAAATTGCGAATCTGGTCTCCCTCACAAGCTTGAACCTGTTGTCTATCCATACCACAACCTCTGTTCTCTCGTCAGACTGCTTTATCTCAATTACCCTGCCGATTTCTATCCCCCCGGCAATACTCACAGGTGCTCCTACCTGAAGATCATTGAGGAAACCGTAATATATCCCCAAAGTATACCCTCTGGCTGATACATTCATCTTGGCCAGAAGCGCGATTATAAGAATAAAAGCGGTAAAACTGACCATAATCAGGAGACCCACCTTTGCTTCATTATTCAGTTTAAGCGCCATATCCCCTCCAGGGAAATTTTATTGCATAATATATATTTTTCATAACTTATAATTCCTCAGCTCTTATCCGGGATAAAATGCTCCAGTCCCCCTGCCGGAAGCGGCGGAGAGATTGGGAGCCGCATTACTATACTAAAATACATCTTTAGAAATAAATACTGATTTTTCTTTAAATTTAATTATATTGATAATATCCATATCACAGAATATATGAATTCCTGTTTTTTATCAACCTTAAAATCAACCTTTAAAAAACAGGTTCATATTTTTTGAAGATCAATTCTATAATATGCGAGGATAATATGTCAGTATGTATGGTTTATATAACTGCAGAATCAATGGAGGATGCGGAAATTATAGGCAGAAATCTTGTTTCAAGACGCCTTGCTGCCTGCGTAAACATTATCAGCAATATGAAATCGATTTATCAGTGGGAGGGTAAAATTGAAACCGGCAATGAGGTTATTATCATAGCCAAAACAAAAAAAGTCCTGGTCAATGAACTTACTGAGCATGTTAAAAACCTTCACGGTTATGACAACCCCTGTGTTGTTACGCTCCCTATTGAAGATGGGAATAGTGATTTTATTCAGTGGATCAGGGATGAAACAAAATAGTCTGATTATACTGAATCCGGCTGGAAATATTACTTTAATGCCATCACTATGAAGCAAACAGCGTTTCTCCTTTGTTAATAATTATTGACAAAGATTATATGCTATTTTAATTGTTTTCTTAAGTATTTATTTCTTAACCTGTTGTAATTATAAATGAGGTATAGACCCGTTGCCAGCCCGGGGCAGGAATATATTATTATTTAATATTTATCGGGAAGTAAATATTAAATTATTACCATAACTAATAAAAATTAAAAAAGGGGGCTACTGTGGGTAAACAGCATAGACCGGTTGAAAAGCGTAAAAGAGCTAAAAAAAGACTTAAAAGAAAGAAAAAAGCTGTAAGAGAAAAAATCAGTAATAAATAATATAATAAGAGATCCTGTTAAAATTGCAAAGAGTAATTTTTAAGAAAAACAGATATGATTAAAATCTACCCTTTGTCAGAAAGAAAGATTTTCTTCCCCATCCTTGCTTACTGGGCATATACCAACTGGTATCTGACAAAAAAAATACCTTTTAATATTATACTCAATGAATATAAACGGAGAGCAGGGGACACAGATCCCCCGCTCTCTTTTGTTGCGCTTATTGATGATATTCCCGGGGGGATGGTCACTCTAAAAAAAAAGGACCTTGCCGCACGGGAAGATCTTTCCCCATGGCTTTCAACTTTATATGTGCCCCCGGAATTCAGAAGAAAAGGGGTTGGGGATGAGCTTATAGGGAGAATAATCACTGAGTCGAGAGAAATGGGGTATAAAAAACTTTATCTCTTCATTGACAATAGGGACTTTGCTTATCTTGAAAAATATTATACCTCAAGAGGGTGGCAGTACCTAGCTTCAGCCCCTGATGCTGATGGCGATATTGCAAAAATATACTCCCTCACCCTCTAAAAAATCAGTCGTGGCTATGATGATGATCAAGGCCATTATGATGATGCCCTTCACCTTTTTTATGCTGAATGCCGTGAACAATATGATCAACTATACTTTCTATATTAATCCCTTTTGTTGCTGACACCTCAAAAATCTCCGCCGCCTTATTAAGAGCGCGCACCTGGCCTGTAAATTTCTCTTTATTAAAATTTGTTAATTCAATAAGATCCGTTTTATTGAGCACAATAAAATCAGCTTTGCTGAACATTACCGGATATTTATGAGGCTTATCATCCCCTTCAGCAACAGATACTACCATCATCACCTCATCCTCCCCCAGAGAAAAATCCGCAGGACAAACCAGGTTCCCCACATTCTCAATGATAACACAATCAATTTCATGGAGGTCGAAATTCACAAGTGCTCTCTCAAGCATGGCAGATTCAAGATGGCATATACTGTGAGTATTGATCTGATGTATTTTCACATCAAATTTACTCAGCCTGTCAGCGTCAGCTGTTCCCTGCATGTCCCCTTCAACAACTGCAACACGATATTTTTTTGTCAGCTCAGGGAGTACTGCCTCAAGTAGACTTGTTTTCCCCGCACCCGGGGCACTCATTATATTTAAAACAAAAATTCCATGGTCATCCATATTCTTTTTTATGTTCTGCGCCAGCATATCATTCTTCTCAAGAAGATCCTTTTCAAGTTCAATATAGTGCATAGTATTACTCCCCTGTTTCAATATCTATTGATTCAACGTACATCCTGTCCCCTGCTATAATCTTCACAGATGCTGACCCGCATGAGGAACATTGAAAAACATAATCCTTCATAATACTTTCAGCTTTACAGTCATCACACAAAAAAATAGTCTTAACAGGAGTGATTCTGATTTCAGCATCTTCGAAGCATGACCCCTTTTTTGCCACATCAAGTGCAAATTCCAGGGCATCTATTGATACAGCGCTGAATTCCCCTACAGCAATATTTACCGCATTAACTTTTACAGAACCGTTCTTTGCTGCAGTATCCTCAACAATTTCACGCACACTCATGGCAAGCCCTAATTCATGCATTATAAACCCCGTAAACAGCCTGACCTGTAGAGATACCGGCATCATTGGCCGGAATATTATTATTTAAAAAAACATTAAGTCCGCAGGAGGCAAGTCTTTTTTCAATAATTTCAAGCATAATCCTGTTCTGAAAGACCCCTCCGCTTAAAAGAACATTCTCTATATTACGTTCTATGCAGATCTTCAGAGCAATATCAGCTGCTGCTTTGCAGAGTGAATTATGGAACATGGCTGCAAGATAATCCATATCTTTCCCCTCTTTTTTAAGCCTGTAGAGCTCCCTCAAAAACGGCACAGAATCGGCAGAGTATACGCCGCCATATTTTTCTACCGGAATCTCAATAAAATCTTCCGTACTGCACCTGAGAGCCAGCTGCTCCAGGTAGATTGCACCCTCCGCCTCAAAGGTGACCCGCCCGGTAAAGCCGAGGAGAGCGGAAGCTGCATCAAACAATCTCCCTGCACTTGAAGTTACAGGGGAAAATTCCGCTTTTGACGCTATTGTATAAATATTCTCCAGCACAGATGGATCAGCAAAGGAGCAGATATCAATAAAATCTTCATAGTCAAAAAAACCGGCCAGTATTCTCCACGGTTCAATTATCGCCCTCTCCCCGCCAGGGAGGGGGAAGGGTTTAACATGACCCGATCTTTTATATGACTTTAAATCACCGGTAATTATTTCCCCGCCCCAGATTGTACCATCATCACCATATCCGGTACCGTCCAGAATTATCCCCAGAGCCTTACCCTCAAGAGAATTTTCAAAATAACAGGAGAGAAAATGTGCATAGTGATGCTGTACCTGAATAAGCCTCACACCATTCTTTTCTGAAAAATCCTTTGCAAAAACAGTTGATTCATAATCGGGATGTTTATCGCATACAATAATCCCCGGATTAAGTGAATAATAAGCAGTCATTTCATCAATGGTTTTACCGAAATGGCTGAATGTCTCAGGCGTGCCCAGATCACCAACATGGTTCCCTGTTACAAGATTTCTGCCGGAAATAATTGTTATATTATTTTTAAGCTCAGCACCTACTGCCAGGATCTCCAGATTCCCCGGATTATCTATCTTAACTGGAAGCGGTATTCTCCCCCGTCCCATTCGCACACTCATCTCCACATCTTTATGGAAGAAAGAGATGCTGTCATCAGCCCTCTTATAAATCTCCCTGTTATGCGTAAGAAATGAATCCGTCACATCAGCAAGACCTTCCAGTGCAGTTGTGTCATCAATTATAAGAGGGTCGCCGGAAACATTAGCGCTTGTCATCACTAGGGGAACCCCGGCTTTTTCAAGTATAAGCTCATGCAGCGGAGTGTATGGAATCATTACCCCCAGGAAAGCATTGCGTGGAGCCACTGAAGGTGCTATAGCTGAATCTCCCCTGCTTTTACAGATAACAATAGGGGAGACCTTACCTTTTAGAAGCGCCTCCTCAGCATCTGACATTGCTACATATTTCTTTGCCTCTTCTGCAGATGAAAACATTACAGCAAATGGTTTTGCCGGTCTCTTTTTTCTTTCCCGGAGTTTCATTACAGCTTCATTATCTACTGCCGAGCAGATAATATGGTATCCCCCGAGCCCCTTTGCAGCGACAATGCCGCTATTGCAGATTGCATCAACTGCTTCATTAAGTCCCTTTACAGATGGGCCGCATACAGGACAGGAGAATCCCTCTATGTGGAATCTCCGGTTTAAGGGGTCTTCATATTCTTTTCTGCACTCAGGGCAGAAGGGGAAATGCTTCATGGAGGTCTTCACCCTGTCATAAGGCATATCCTCCATGTATGTGTATCTGGGGCCGCAGTCACCGCATGTAATAAAGGGATACTTATATCTCCTGTCTGCAGGATCATTAAATTCTTCTCTGCACACTTCACACATGGCTATATCTGGAGGTATGCTGAAGCGTGTGGGGCCATGCTCCCTGCTTTCTATGATTAAAAAGGAGCTCTCATTTTCTGCAGGTTCAATATCTTCATGCTCGAAGCTGTTTATCACAGCATTAACCGGGATAAAATTATAGAATTCATCAATAAATTTATCAACTGCGGATACTGCGCCCTGGATCTCTATTTCAACAGAGTCCCTGGTATTTAGAACAGTACCTGTAAGGCTTAAAAGCGCAGCCTGACGCGCAATTGCAGGGCGGAAACCCACACCCTGTACAATACCCTGAACTGTAATTTTTTTTCTTTTTATTTTCATAAAACTATTTTATAATATATCTTATTGATCAAGCTAACCGGATGTTTATCAGTAACTGCAATCAGAAAAATGCCTTATTATAATTTTTTCTTATACTTTCATCTCTTGTAATAAGAGAGGCTTTACGCTTTCTCGCATGAGCAGTTATAATTCTGTCAAAGGGGTCACGGGTCCATTTTTCATTAAGCGCCATTATTATTACTTCCTCAAAAGTGCTTTGCTCTATTTTTAATCCGAGTTTTTTTGCCAGATATGTGATTATTGCAGAACCTTTCTTTAGTCTGCCAATTTCGTAAAGATACTCTAACTCCAGCTGTACAATAGGAGAAATATATATATCCCCTTTCTCAATCATCGCAAGGGCTTCAGCTGAAAAAAGATCAAGATTTTTCTGATAAAGCCAGACAACAATATGAGTGTCCAGAAAAATCATAATTTTCCCCCCTCATCCCATTCACTCAGCCAGTCGACATGAACAATATCTTCAGGAGATCCATTTATCACATCATGAGGTTCAAGATTATCAAGCTTACTTTTTTTATTCTGAGGTATAATTTTCAGGACTTTCCCCTTTCTTTCAATTTCAAGAGGAATTCCGGTGGAGATTACCTGATCAAGAAGATTATATAGATTTTGCCTCAGTTGAGTAGCAGATACTTTCACTCAACACCTCCCGCATGTATAGATAAACACAGTATAATAAAAAAGGCGTACATGTGTCAAATTTAAAACGTACGCTACTACAATTTAATTATTTACTACCTTATGTTCTATTGCTTTCAGAACAAAGTGATTCAATGAAAATGAGGCAGATAAAAAAAATATTTACTTTAACTTCGATTCGTGTAATCTGGAATATAATTCCTGATTACACGAAGGGGTCTGCTGTGTTAAAACGAACATTATCAAAAACTATTCAGTTCAGTGAGCCTTATTACAACAACATCACTAAAAGAATAATTAAAACTCCGAAACTCTATCCCGTAGAAGTAAAAAAAACAGCAACCCCCTCTTTGATCGACACAAAGAGTTTCGACGTTTTAAAATCTCTGAAAAAAGAGACAGGAGAAGGAGCGGTGATATGTTTACGGGAGAGTGTTATCCCCATCTCAGATAGTGTACCAGCTGTTCCGGTTTGGGAGGTTTAATGTATAATGGCATTTATTTTAATTTTGAATTTTTTAATATCTCCTTCCGTTATCATCGGATTACTGTTTTCAATTTTCTCGCTTGCCTTTATTGCTTCATTCTTTGAAAGTCTTCCTTTTTCAACAAGTATTACTATTAACTGAAGCCCCCAGAATAGCTCCAGCCCTTCCTCCTCACATTTCTTTCTCATCTTTGTATCATTTGTAACAATTCCCCATCCATTTTTTTGGCAATCGATAATACATATATTATCCTCATAGGACAAACCATTATAACTATTAATAGCTTTATAATAAGTATCAGGTTCAGGATAATAAACTGTAAAGCCGTAAGCCTTGATTTGACTTTCTGTAATCTGTTCCACCTCATTCAGCACATCAATAGGTATTGTTGCCTCCTTGAATAAACCTGGTATCAGTTTCAAAATCTTTTTATCGATTACCAGGTAATCAATGAGCACATTGGCATCTGTTATTACTGTTTTTAGTTCAATTTCCAGTTTATCTCCTTCCATGAGTTTGCAAGAGTATTCATATCATGGTGTGAAATATTAAGTATCTCAGCTGCTTTGCTTATGGTAATTATATCCTTTTCGATTGCTTCCCGTACAAGTGAATGGAGTTTTTTTTCAACGATGATATTGCTTGAGGAGGTATCTGGTTCTCTAAGAGCAACCGGTTCATAGTGATTTTTCAGGCTTACTTTATACATTTTCAAATATTCAGAATTGAATTTTTGATAGATAGAGGTATCTGCCATTCCAAGGTCAAGAAGCCTCCTTATTACAGTAAGGTAACTTACTCTGAAATATCTTTTTACAGTAAGGATTGCATCCACCCAGTGCATCCCTCTGCATCTGTCCAGAGCCTTTTTGAATTCGTCATCCGGCATAAGGAAATAGCCGGCAAATTTATCAGCCTCTTTCTCTTCGTCCGGAACATCATCGAACATCTCAGGCTTAAAAGATTCTTTATGTAATATAAGGTGAGCCATCTCATGTGCAACGGTGAATATTTGCCTTTCAACACTTATACCTTTTGATACATTTACACTGATCGCCGGCCCGCCATCAGCTTCACCAATAGATACGCCAAAAAAGTCATCCATTGGCATTTCAGCAAGGTGAAGTTTTATACCTGCAGCATTCACTACTTCATAAATATCCCTGACAGGTTCGTTTGGATCAAGTCCAAGTAGCCCTCTAACCTTTGCAGCGAGTTTAACCGGATCACTCCCTTTTACTTTTGCCAGCTTATTTTCCACTTTTTTATCAAGCTTCTCTTCCAGGTATTTGTAATCTTTAAGCCAAATGGCTATTTTTATTATCTCCTGTTCTCTTGCCTTTTTCTTCTGCTCAGTAATTTTTTTCATTCTAAATCGTACAGATTTAAGCTGAGGTAAATCAATATAAAGATCTCTTATACTTACATTAAGTGCTTCCGCAATTTTATGCAGGGTTTCAGACCTGGCATTGACTTTCCCTTTTTCTATAGCCAGGTAAGCTGCTCTGCTTAAATCAGCCCTTTCAGCTACCTCTTCCTGCTTTAATCCGGAAGCTTTTCTCAGCCTGTATATGTTTTTGGCTAATACATCAAGCATCCCACTCCTCCTTACTCACTCTTTACGGTAAATATAGCAAACTATACATAATAAGTCAATGTTAAAAATGTAAGGTTAACTTTACTTCATTATTTTTTTTGATTTTATTCAACTGATATTCTGCCGTTTTTTATCATCAGAAGAATTCATTTTGTGTGACTTCGCCTTTAAATGAGTGGTAAGCCTTTATTAAGAACATCAGGTTTTCCCTTAGTTATTTCTGAGAAAGTGGAGGTGGGGATTAATTCAGCCAATAAACATAAAAGATATCTTCAGGAGATCCATTTATTCGGCTCAGTTCAGAAAGTAGATGAAAAGATTTTCGGAAACATTCAGCTATATGAAACGATGTGAACTTATCTATTCTTTAGAAACTTTAGTTATCTTCAATATCTATTATTTTATAAACTTGTTTTATTGTACTAACAAAAATAAATTCATCATAAAGATTTCGCGGTATAGGTTCAACTTTTACTTTGGAATCTTCAGAAGATCTTTCTATTTTAAAAATACACCCATCACTAAACTCATTTACATGGCGGGATATTGAACCTGTATTATGCTCAGCAAGCACACCTGAACTTTTGTAGTTAAAATTTCTTTTTTTATATGTATTTAATACCAGTTTATATGTTTCAAAATTCCCTTGATGACCAAAAAATTCAACATGATCAAACGACAGGAAATCTTCCCTACGTCCAGAAGTAGTTACGTCTCTTAGGTGATATGAATTAACAGTAGGTTGACCATTGCTATCAAGAGTTGATTTTTTAACATATCTAACAATATGATCACATTCATTAAGGGTGATCATATTGTTACAACACTTTGTATATTTTCGATACTTTAATTATGTCAAGAAGTTTGTTTAAAGAGGAGAAACCAGTAATAGTATCTTTCAATCCATCACATTCACTTGGTGTAACAATCAAATATTCAATTCTATGATAATTTGTAAATCTTAAAGTAAGATGTTTATCAGATTCTTTCTGAATGTGTAATGTAAAAAATCCTTCTTCCGATAATGACAACTCCGACTTGTGGATAAAAGGTAAATCACTACGATAGAAAAAAGAACACATTGCTTTTGCTGAATCTATAGAAGGTAGTTCTCCATTGTAATCATCAATATAATCCGCAATTAATTCTGCTACTCTATCAGCTTTAATTAAGTCTATGTTTTCCTTTAAAAAAGTAATAACTTCAGAAAAATTTTTAAATGTTTCAACAGAACCTTGTGGTAAATACAAAGAATAATGACTAATTGATTGTGTCATTATTTTAAAAGCCCTTGCCTGATTTACAATACTAATAATTGGCAACTCGAAAGTTGTTCTCCAAATATTATCAGTTTGGTTAAATAACTGAGGAATATTTAAGCTTCCATCATTATAAAAATTCTTATTAATCGATTTGCTTTGAAAACTATATTGAGCAATTTCGTCTTTTATATTTTTAGCACTTTGTTTCATCATCTTCACTCTTACTCTGAAAATCTTCTATTAATTGATCCATTATTTTTTTTGTTATTGCAAATGATCCCACAACCCTAATTTCAGTTAATACTCCGCTTTCAATTACATGAGGTGCTGTAAATTCAATTATAACAATATCATCATTGGCTTTATTAATACTCATTCCTGAAGGGAATATTGTATCTGCTTCTCTAATAATCTTTACATTTTCATCTGACATAATCTTATTATACCCTTACTAAATGTTGAAATTCAAAATAATATCATTCTATTAACAAATAATCAACAATAATATAAGGTGTCAAGCTACTTAGGTCAATAAATATTTATTTATTGACAATTTAATTTATAGCACGTCGCATCGCCCAACTTATAGAAGTCTTAACGTAGCTGCCGCAAAAAAACCGCTAAGTTTCATTAGCGGTTTAACAGAATAAAAGATAATGTTTTAATTATCCGAAGCAGCTATGTTAAAACTCCGAAACTCTATTTTCTGGATACCGGCCTCTGCTCTTATCTGACAGGATGGGATAGCCCCAAAACCCTTGAAGCTGGAGCTTTGAGCGGAGCTATTCTCGAAACCTGGGTTTACGCGGAAATAATCAAAAGCTACTGGCATAACGGTAAAGAGGCGCCCGTATTTTTTTACCGCGATAATGATCAGAAAGAGATCGATTTTGTAATCGAAACCAACGGAAAACTCTATCCCATAGAAGTGAAAAAAACAGCAACCCCCTCTTTGAGCGACACAAAGAGTTTCGACGTTTTAAAATCTCTGAAAAAAGAAACGGGAGAAGGAGCGGTGATATGTTTACGGGAGAGTGTTATCCCCATCACAGATAGTGTAACAGCTGTTCCAGTTTGGGAGGTTTATTGTATATACCGTCATATAATAATAATATCTGCAGACTGTTATATTTATACAGATCGCACGGCGCATTACGCATTGCTATACGGCCCTGGACAAACTAACAGGTTTTTCCTGTTGAACCACAGACTACGAAACAGACAGAATCAATTCTTTCCTAATAATTTATACTTTTTCAAAAATCCTTTATCCTTTTCAAGGATCGATAACATCCTTTGCGCAGGACCAGCTGGATGATTCCTTCCGGATTCCCAGGCTTCTACAGTCTTTATAGAGACACCAAATACATAAGCAAATATAGTCTGAGTTAAGCCGAGCTTGTTTCTTATCTCTTTTACTTCTTTGCCTTTATAGTCAGGTAGAGGAGCAACAGTTATTGAATGAGATTTTAAACCTTTAATTTTTTCCCCTCTTTCATATTTTATAGCTTCTTCTAAAGAAGTAATTATTCCTTCTCCTATTGATAAGTCTTTATAGCTTTTTTTCACAATTTTTTCTCCTTAATTCATCTTTAAGGCCTACAGCAAGTTTTTTAATTATTTTCTTTTCATTATCTGTTATATTATCTTTTTGATTCTTTGGATAAACCATCAGGAGGTATATTTTTTCATAAACTAAAAAGTCTATGTATAATACACGAACACCTCCACTTTTACCTTTATTTTTTAAGGCCCACCTGAGTTTTCTAACTCCTCCAGTACCTTGTATAATCGTTCCTGATTCAGAATTGATAATTAAATATTCCTGTAAATCTTTAAGATCATTATCAGTTAATCCAAGGTTTTCCCAGATTTTATTAAAAATATCAAAGCTTATAAATTCAACTTTCATCAAACAAATATACACCCTATTATGTAGGGTGTCAAGTTTTTAACTATAGTAATTTAATATATAAAAGCAGGCCAGGAAATCCGACTATTTTTTTGCCCAAAGCCCAGGTGAGAGTTAGAGCGCAGCGTATTACGCCGGGATAGCAACCTTCTCCTGATTCCATTCACTCAGCCAATCGACATGAACAATATCTTTAGGAAATTCATATATTCGGCTCAGTTCAGATGAAGAATAAATCAGGTGCTGCAATAGCACCCCGCATAATTCACAAAGAAGAAAAATTCAAACAAACCGTGAAAAACCCACCGGGATTTAAAAATAGAATAACAATTGACATACATGCTCTAATCTTATATATCTTGTATTTGAATAGTAAAATACAATACAAAGTAGTTAGAGGAAGGATAATAAATTTACTGATAATCTGAATCGTTTAAAGAATAGATGATGATTTATTTAGATAATAAAAGTTAAGTGCAATTAGGGCGCCAAACTTTTTGTGTTAATAAAAAGTAATTGAAAAATGGAAACCCCCATACCCCCTTTAAGAAGCCCGGCGTCCGTGCCGGGCCAAGATGTAAATAATTTATTCTGTAAATAAAGGATTATTGAAATATAAAATGAGTAGAGATTTCTTCCCACAACGACCCGATACAAATCATAAAATACAGACACTGTCTGGAAAATTAAGTTATACCCATAACATGTATAAGAAACCCCTGTTTTCTATACATGTTCCCGCTGATAAGTATATAAAAAGCCTGTTTTCTATATTTGATGAGGTTCCATATGCCCTATAAAATCCCCTCTCTTCCTCTTCCAGGCGATATCGAAACAGTTTCAGTGCTGAAAAAAGCAGCATCAGCGCATCGCTACCTGGCAGAACTAAAAGGCCTTTCCCGCAGTATTCCAAATCAGGAAATTTTGATTAATACCCTGTCGCTTCAGGAGGCAAAAGACAGCTCTGCTGTTATTTAAAGCGATATAGTCACCCTCAAATCAAAAATTAAAAATCCCCTGGTTATGTGAAGGCACTTTTAATTTTAGATTTGAGGAGCAATTTATTACAAGCGTTTACAATAGTAAAATATCAGCAAATATAGCATATAATTATCAAAGGGAAATATATATGCATATTGATTTCTAAAATTGATTATAAAGGAAAAATAATATTGTAAAATACTCTTAAAATAGGTGCTTGGAAATGTTTAAAATAACATATATATTTAACCGCCTTAATTGAGCTTAGTGAACGCAGACAGCAATTTTTTTTGGGGATAACGTTTGTCATTCCGGCCGAAGTGATAACGTAGAGCAGGAATCTTCTGAAAGAATCAAGGTTATGAGATTCCTGCACCTGTACTGAGCTCAGTTCAGTATGCGCAGGAATGACATACTTACCAAAAATAATTTGCTGCCTATCTATTCAAAAGAAAAATTGCAGCAGTTAAATAATGAATTAGAACTTTATATAGAAAAAACAGGCTCTGACCCTTAAAATTAAACTGGATAATTTTATTTAACTGAAATATTATCGAAACAAACAAATCAGAATCATTAAGCAGCGATTAAAATCTATAAAACAAAAATAATACAGTGTTAATTCCTTAACTTTTTTTTGTAATAAAATGAGCTATTATCCCCGCCGCCATAGGCGGCGGGGATATGGAAAACATCATTATTGCACTAAAAAATATCTTTAGGAATAATTACTGAATCTAAGATATTATTTAACCCGAAAATATCCGGAATACAGGAGCTGATATTGAACACAAATGCACCCCGCCTGAATTGAGCTTAGTGGATAGAATCTTTAAAAAAAATGGAATTTAACTTGATAAAGTAGCCTTTTTTTTAGCTACACTGTAAAGTAGAACAATCATGTTAAAAAAAATATTGAAAAGATGCCCCTATCTATTCAAAAGAAATTTTTCTTTTTAATTAATGACCTGGAAAGACTCGGGCCGATCAGGACGGAATGGCAGAATTTCAGCAGCCTTGGGAAAAATGAATATCACTGTCATCTTTCTCATAAGTGGGTTGCATGCTGGCGTAATGAAAATAAATCGATTATAATAGAGGTATACTATGCAGGTTCACGTGAAAACGCCCCATACTAAAATTGATATGACCGGAGATATTCCTGAAAAAATTATCAGAATGTTAAAAGACATTTATGGCAAAAAGGTTACTGTAACAGATGATAAATATGTTAATGTTAAAGACACTGAATGGTATAAAAATATAAAATCAAAAATTACACCTGGAGAAACTTTATCTTTTTACCGGAAGATGCACAAAATGACACAGAAAGAACTTGGAGAAAAACTCGGGAATTTTTCCAGGCAGAATATCTCTGAAATGGAGAGGAATATCCGCCCCATAAGCAAAAAGAATGCGAAACAGCTGTCGGATATGTTTAACATCTCAATTGACAGATTAATTTAGAATAAAGGAACTTTATATTGAAAACAAAAATAGCAATACTAGGCATAGGGAACAGACTCAAGCGTGATGATGGAGCAGGGAGTATTCTTGCGGAAAATTTATCATTACGCGGACTCACCTCATTTGACAGTGCAGTGGTTCCGGAAAATTTTACCGGGGCTTTACGTAAAGCTGCTCCTGATACACTGATAATTGTTGATGCATGCGCTATGGGGCTTAAACCTGGTGAGTTCAGAAAAATTGCGCTTAAAAGAATTGATGATGAGGATACATTCAGTTCCCACTCTCCAGGGATAATTGAACTTATAAGTTACATAGGTGAATTCATTCCGGAAATAATATTTATAGGGATAGAACCTGAGTCAATGGACTTCGGGGAGGGGTTGAACCCCGAAGTCCAGGATGGTATTAAAATTCTGGAGGAAATAATTTTCTCCGGGAAATTTCATTTAATTGATACTGCTTAATAAGGAGTCCCTTACTCAGTTACCTCATGCTTTTTTCTCTCTTCA
This sequence comes from uncultured Leptospirales bacterium, assembly GCA_964491265.1. GTDB lineage: Bacteria > Spirochaetota > UBA4802 > UBA4802 > UBA5550 > JBBAGC01. The sequence goes on from CAZBFP010000001.1 coordinate 173,490, forward strand.
CTCCCGATAACCTGGGAATCGCCATACTTTTCGTAATTGGCATTCATAAATGTTTTCTCCATCCATATTACTTTTTTAGGACAGATGTTAACACACTCCTGGCAGCTTGTGCAGCGGCCCAGATAGAATACCACCCGTTTAGTTTTCTTCTCTGCAATAACAACAGGATATGACACCACCGCCTTGGCAGGGCATACCTTTTCACACATTACACACCCTATACATCCGTCAAAATCATACCCCAGTGTACCCCTGAATCCTTCAGGAGTAGGTATGGGCGGATGAATGTCGCCTTTTGCAAGAAAATCCACTATGGAGTCAGGCGTATATTTAGCGGGGAACACATTGGTTGCCTTTTTTTTAAAAAACTGAGCTATTACCTGCGATAAAGTTGCTACCATTTATTCCTCCACTCTACATCTTCAAAATTGCCGGATCAAGATAAATCAATACAAAACCGCTCAGGCTGATTGCTGTTATAATCAGAATAAATAATCTTGATACCTGGGTTATTTTAAGTCTGGCCATTGAAACCCTCACAATAGTTATAGCGAGAGTATATACTATAAACATCTTAAAAAGAAAAAAGAATATATCAGCGGCAATTGTAATATTGACTCCGCTTACCTCAAGCCTGTACCCGGTAAGGGCGGTAAAACCCTGGGGGAAAAACATAACAACCGTAAGAGAGGTTATTGCAACTGCTTTTATCCCTTCAGCAAGCTGGAAAAATGCAAAGTGTTTGCCTGAATATTCCGCTACAAGGCCCTCAGCTATTTCTGTTTCAGCTTCAGCCTGGTCAAAGGGGATCTTTGCCACTTCTGCAGGTATTACTGTCAGAAATGTGAAGAGAAGGAGAATACCCCCTATAATCCCTATCGGCCCCATCCCCCCCCAGAAGGGATACGCGGCAACTGTACCAAGTGCAAACGGTGCAGCGTCTGGAGCCAGTGTGCCCATCCTCCAGGCAACTGTTACTATTGCAACAGCTATTGGAAGCTCTGTAGCCATAAGTATAACCATCTCCCTCTGTGCCCCGATTGTTGCAAGGGGTGAACCTGAAGCAAATCCCCCCACTACAAGCGCTATTGCAGGAACCATGAGAAGGTAAATAATCAGAATAAGATCCCCTGACTTCATAAAGAAGGCATTCCCCATCCCTGTAAGATGGAGGAAATAGGGGATCCAGATATAAATAAGCAGAAGAACAGAAGATGAAAGAGCAAGCAATGGTGCTCCTGTGAAAATCCATTTAACGGCATTCTCAGGAATAATTGTCTGCTTGAGCATCAGCTTTTTCAGATCCCAGAAGGGCTGCCATATGGGAGGCCCTATCCTTGCCTGAAAATACGAAGCCAGCTTCCTGTCCACACCTTTGCAGACAAGACCTATGTAAGTGCCTGTGACTACTGTCATCAGGATAAATAATATCAATACTAGAATTTCCTGCATATCTACCTCTGATTATCCTTTAATGCCCCTGATTCTATTCATCTTTTCAATACTGAGTTTCCGAAGATCCGATGCACTCATCTGAAATTTATTACCACTTCTGTTAACCATACTCATCCTGTCTGCACATGCAATACAAGGGTCTATTGCTGACATGATAAGCGGGATATCTGCGATTTCAGCACCTAAAAACATAGGTACCCAGGATATAATATTTGAATAGGTTGGCGCCTTAACCTTTGAGCATACAGGCCCTTCCCTGTTATCAAGTATATGATAGTGGGAAACCTCACCCCTGGGGGCTTCATACCTTCCGATTCCCTCACCCTGAATCTTTTTCAGACTGTTTATCATTTTAATTGCATTGGTCTCAACTGCTATCGGGCCTTCCGGCATATTATCAAGACAGAATTCAATTATATCTATGGACTGCTTTATTTCAAGAACCCTGACTATAAATCTGTCATAAACATCACCCACAGGTTCTTTACCAAAATCCCTGGGTGTAATAGCCTTAAGCCAGGGGATATCGGGATATGCATTTACAGGATAATCAACCCTAACATCCTTGGCAAGTCCGGAAGCACGGGCTGTGGGTCCCACAGCACAGAGATTTACAGCCTGATCATAGGTAAGTATACCTACATTCTCACTTCTAAGCCTTACTGTCAGATCATCCAGCAGAATTTCAGAAGCCTTGTCATAGAGCTCATGATAGTAATCTACTGTCTCCCTGAGCATTGGAACAAGATCAGGGGTTATATCACGTCTTACCCCGCCAATTGTAAGCATGGCGTAATTTACCCTGTTGCCTGTAACAGCTTCAAGTGAATCCATTACCTTTTCACGGATTGTCCAGGTGTAGTAGAAAAGGGTATCAAAACCTATCTCATGCGCTGCTACACCGGTCCAGAGAAGATGGGAATGAAGCCTTTCAAGCTCACCCAGAATAGTTCTTATATATTTAGCCCTGGCAGGAACTTCCATATCAGCAGCATTTTCAACCGCCAGACAATAACCCATGGGATGGGAGAATGAGCATATTCCGCATACCCTTTCAAGAAGATATATTATCTGAATAAAATTCCTCTCAACTGCTACCTTCTCTATACCCCTGTGGGTATAGCCCATATCAATATCACAATTAAGTATATGTTCTCCATCAACTTCAAATTCAAAGCGTACAGGTTCCTTAAATGCAGGATGGGTAGGCCCTATCTGAAGTTTGTAAGTACTCCCCTTACTCATTTATTGTGGCCTCCTCAGCCTTAGTTTCGAATTTCTTTCTGAGCGGGTGATATCCCGCTTCCAGACATTCAGGTGTAAAAAAGCGTCTCTTGTCTGGAATATCTTCAACCAGAACTCCAAGCATCTCCTGCGCTTCCATTTCCATTATTAAAATCCCGGGAACTATGTCTGTGCAGGATCTGACTCTTAAATCATCTTTCGGAAGAACCACAGTTATCATAACCGGGAGCTCCTTAAATCTCTCCTCAGCAAAAAAGAGTGTAAAAGAATAAACCAGTTCAAGGAAATCCTCATTCTCTTTTGTAGCCATGGGACATGCAACATGAAGGATAGTCATCTCCCGCAGCAGCGACACTGTTCTGTGCAGATAATCCCTTTCAACCTTAAGATACAGATGTTTCTGTATTACCTTGTTTACATGGCCATCATATCTTTCCCTGATTGATGAATCGAGGAGCCTTTCTCCCAGTTCATCACTCAGTTTTTTTATAATATCTTCAGGACGCAATATCATTTTTTTTCTCCAGAGATTCAAGCTTTTCCCATGCCCTTGCTACACCATATATTATGGCTTCCGGCCTTGGCGGGCATCCGGGAACATATACATCAACAGGGAAATTAGCGTCTACAGGGCCGGCCATTGCATATGACTCCTGGAAAACACCCTTGCTGATACCGCATCCCCCAACTACCATTACAAGTTTCGGATCCGGCACCTGGGCAAAGACCCTGTGTACTTTATCCTTTATCTTTTCAGTAACAGTCCCTGTAATTATAAGGACATCCGCATGTCTTGGTGTACCTACAAGTTTTATACCAAACCTTTCTGCATCATACCTTGGAGTAAGAGCAGCAAGTATCTCTATATCACAGGCATTACATGAACCGGTATTCATATGAAAGACCCATAAAGATCTTTTCAGCGTATTAATCGTCTTTTTATTCACAGCAAACCACCCCCGAGGAGAAGAAAACAGACCCCCATAAATATTACATACCACTTGATATAGTCATTTAAATCTCCGTTATGGAGAGCTCCCATCCTGTCAAAGTAGGACTGAATCGATTTTCTGAAACCCCAGTAAAGATTCGATGACTTTATACTGTAATTCACCTCATCAATGTTACCGGAGTTATACGGTTTTACCTGATCCGAATCCTTATTATAATCCGCGCTGAAATAGATTCTCCCCCAGATCTTAAAAACAATTATCAGGAAGACAAGAATCAGAAGAAGAATAAAGGGATACCAGAAAACCCCTATGTCCTGTTTAAAAATAGTGCTTACAATATCCATATATTTAACCTTTACCTTATATTCACCAGGCCGGATATAGCAGGCCCTACAAGATTATTGATTACTAAATCAGGGAATAGACCGAGTAATACTACAAGTACTGCCAGTATAAGCATACCCAGCCCCATCCCCATAGGGAGTTTCCTTTTATCTACGATAAGATCCTCTCTGCGGGGCCCAAGAAATGCGCTGTAAAAAACCTTCATAAATGAAGCAAGGGTCATTACAGAAACAAACATGGCAATAATAGCAAGGAGAGGATGGAACTTATAAACACTTTCATATATAAGCAGTTTAGAAGCAAAACCGTTAAAGGGCGGTATACCGGAAATAGCCAGGGCTCCGATCATAAATATAACAGTTGTAAATGTGTCCCTGTGAGCCATCCCTATCATGGAATTAAGATCACGGGTTCCGAAACGCTTTTCCATAACACCGGAGGTAAGGAAGAGGAGACTTTTATAAAAAGCATTATTTATAAAATGGAAAATACCGCCTGCCATGGCCATACTTCCAAAAGCCTTAAAAGCAGCACCGCCGTCAGCCTTTGTATATACCGCAACCCCCACACCTACACCAAGGAGGATATAGCCTGTCTGTGAAACTGAATGATAAGCCATAAGGCGTTTAACATCATGCTGAACAAGGGCCATGGTAACACCCACAAACATGGACAGAACACCCAGTATTATTATAATCCATCCCAGTGTTAAGTGGTTAATTCCATTCACAATACCTGGTACAGGGTTCCCGAAAAGAGAGAATGACACTTTGAAAAGTACACCAAGACATATAAGACCTGTGGTCTTCAACATAATGGTGATTGGAGCCGGAGCTTCGGAGTATGTATCAGGTATCCACATATGCATGGGAACCGCTCCTGCTTTGAATGCAAGAGCAGCCAGAATAAATATAAGCGCCAGTTTATCCAGCAGGGAATGATTCAGAACTGAATTTATGTAATTCATATTAAATGAGCCGTACTGCGCATAACAGAGGGCAACACCAACCAGGAATAAGGTTGAAGCCAGTGTACTTACAAGAAGATATTTAAACCCCGCATATGGGGGACTTTTTTTAAAAGTAACAAATGAAACTAAAGCGCCCCCCGATATTGAGGCAAGTTCAAGAAACACAAAGAAGTTAAAAAGGTCATTTGTGAAGCTCATGCCGAAAAGGCCTGCCACCAGGAGAAAAAATATAATTGTATAGTAGTTTTTCCTTGAATCCTCTTCTATAAAATCGATTGAGAAGAGAAATGATGAGAGCGATACAATACCGACTACAATAGCCAGTATCATAGCAAAGGAATCAATTTTAAGAAGAATCCTTACAGGGAAGTCCAGCCCTTCAGGGACAGCCATTAATGGATCAGCAGCACCGAAAGCGTAAAAAATTGTCTTCCCATGAATGAACACTTCAGGTATCAGGGAAAAAATAAGAATATTTACCATTCCCAGGGCAACCAGGGCAAGAAGATTCCTCAGCCTCGGGGCTGAACGCCCTATAACCGGAAGTAAAAAAGCCAGAAGAAGAGGAATTGTTATTATAAAAGCCGGTATATGCTTACTCATTGTCTTCAACACCTTTTAATTTTCTTATATCAAGTGTCCCGTTATTACGATAGGTCAGGACAGCAACTGTCAGCATCAGGGCAGAAGTGGCAAAACCGATAACAATATTGGTCAGAATAAGCGCCTGCGGAGAAGGGAGCACCATTTTAAGATCTTTTAATGCAGGAGCCAGAGTAAAAATCGGAGCCGTACTGTCTGACCGGTATGCCAGGGTTATGAAAAAAAGATTAACCGCACTTGCGGCAATATTCAGTGCAATCACAATTTTTATAAGATTTGTCTTATAGCATATTGCGCTCACGCTCATAAAGATAAGAAAAACAACAGTTATATATAAAAAGAAGTCAGCCACGGTTCACCCCTCTGATTTCTGAGACTTATTTAAGTAGAGAGCCTTGTTAAGCATTATCAGAATTATGCTTATCCCTGAAAAAACCTCAATCCCCACTGCAAGGCTTAAAAGAGGCAGAATCCCTCCGGAATTTAAAAAGCCGCCATTAGGGCCCATTTCAATTACCCTTCCAAATAGCAGAGGATCTCCATTTGCAAGAAAGTTATAAAGAAAAGATCCTCCAACCCCTGCAAAACCGAGGCCGATAAAAAGGGTTAAACCGAATGATTCGAAGAATGCAAAAGTCTTATATGTCTTATAAAGCTTTTTAGTCATGTAGGAGCTTGCAAGGAGCAGAGCTGTGCCGGTACCGAGTATGGCTCCACCCTGGAATCCGCCTCCGGGTGAAAGATGCCCATGAATTATTATATAAGCTCCGAAAGCTGCAATAACCGGGAACAGAAGAAGCGCCCCTATAGTTACTATTCTCGATATTTTCAAAGGGAAACCATCAGCTGCAATAATTACATCATCAGGTGTTTCCCCCGGTTTTATCAGGCCGTAAAGCAGCATTGTGATACTTGTTACTACTATAAAAAGAACTGCCGCCTCTCCGAGAGTATCAAAAGCCCGATAGTCGAAGACAACAGAAGTTACTATATTATTTGAACCTGTCTCCATCTGACCGTTTCTAAGAAAATAGTCATCCATGGTAGCCACGTTCTGAACGTCAATAATTACGTTCCCCCTGTCAGAAAAGACATCAGGGTCACCTGTTGCCTGACCAACAGGATGCAGCCTCATAACTGCTACCAATAGAAAACCTGTCATCAGAACAATTGAAAGAAAACTGGCAAGCTTCATTCCTCCCTCCTTCTTGTCATCCTTATTGCTATAACAAAAATACAGACTGTTAAAGCCGCACCTATTGAAGCTTCAGCTATTGCAACATCAGGAGCATCAAGGAGATAAAACAGTGCTGTCTGCACCAGACCAAAAACTGCAAAACCTATAACGCTGGCAAGCAGATCCCTCTGAAGGAGGGCGATGACTGCTGTAATTAATCCTATCACACAGAGAATTATAATTATAGTTGACAATGACATATTATTAACCTGCCCCTCTTTATTCCCGATTACCCGGCGGGTTGATCCCCTCACTGTTTCTAAACTTTTCAGCATAATGGTTTATATCCGCTCCGAAAGGCTTAACCCCTGAAAGCATGGCAGCCCTGGCTATTGCATGAGCGCTTATAGGATTTGTGAAAATAATAACCATAAGAGCAGCAACAGAGTGAACTATTATAGTCAAACTGGTCTCCTGGTAATCGATAAAATTCATTACCACAACAGCAGCAACAATGAAGATACTGCCGAAAGTAGTAGTTTTTGTGGCTGCATGAAGCCTTGTATAAACATCGGGGAATCGCATGAGACCCAGAATACTCATGGAGTTTACAAAAATACCGATTCCAAGGAGTACAAAAAATAGTATTTCCATTTATTTATTCCTCTCCTCCCGTAGATATCTTGCAATAAACAGGGTCCCGATAAATGAAAGCAGACCGTAAACAATTGCTATATCAATATAAAGAGCCTTGCGGTATGCTGCACCGAGAGCAACAAGCAATACTACAACAAGGGTATTTATTGTATCAAGTGCAACTATCCTTTCCGGGATATTGCTGCTGAAAGCTATCCTGATAATCGCAAGAAGTATTAGTACAGCGATAACCAGAGCGGTAATGATCAGATATGTGGCCATATTAACCTGCCCTAACTATAAATTTTCTTCAGCCAGTAATGAACATAAGGTGCAACATCCTTTGGCTCAAAACTTTCACCTGCTTTTTTCTTCCAGGCAAGGCAGTGTATATAAAGTGAATTGTCACTTTCATCCATCTCAATGCTTAAAGTTCCGGGAGAGAGGGTGATTGAATTTGCAAGAAAGAAGGTCCCCAGTCCGCTTTTATAGCCGGTATCCAGTTTTACGACAGCCGGGGAGATTTTCCCGGTAATAACCCTGTAAATCACCTCCACATTTGCCACCAGGAGCGAAAGAAAAAACGGTGTTGTCATGTAAAGAGTAAGGAAGAGCCATTTAAATGGATTTACAAGCTGCCCCGATACAGACTGAGGGACTATTTTATAGGCAAATGCTGCAGTGATTAAACTGACAGCCGTACCGGCTGCCATCTCCTCTACTGCCCAGAACATAAGCATATCACCGGAACCTGATGTAAGAAAAAGATATGAGCCGAGGGTTAAAACGAAGTAGAATATAAAAGCCATATATTAACCTGCTTTTAAAAATTATTTCTATTTATCAAATAACATTAATTACATTAAATATAAAAAGGAATATGATTGCAAGCAATTATTGGTAAGACCACCAAAAAAAGTAGTTATTTTCTAGAAGTACCCATAAAATAGGACAAAACTACCCAAATTGTTAATATTTTTTCCTGTAAATTCCTTAATTTTTATTTGAAATAAAATTTTTTAAAACCGCCGCCGCTCACTTAACACTTTTCTCCCAATTCTGACATTAATCTCTCCGATAAAACCTTTTTCACCAGTTACTGCAAATAAATCTTCATAAAAAAATTTTGTTGCTTAAATTATAAAACTGTTTATAGTAAGTTACGTGTATAAAATTTAAAAAAAAAGCTGAGCTACCGGAATGAACGATTACAATAAAATCCTTGCTGAATTTATGAAAAATAAGGCTCTCTGGATGAATGACTTCTGCCAGATCCCCCATGAATGGTATTTTACCGACGCTGATGAGGAAGAGATTATCTCATGGGATCAGGAAAGCTCACAAAAAATATGGGAAAAAATTAAAGTCTGCATAGAAAAAAATGAGGCATCAGGCCTTAACTTCAAATTATGCCCTTTCTGTTATAAAAATAACTACGACCATTCACTGACAAAACCGGGGAGATACAATCCTGCATGTATTGAATGCGGATACGGCAAAAGACATGGCATCTGCACAGATACCGCGAACAAATGCCACTTCAGGAAGATTCTGGACGAATTCGGCAAAGTCCGCCTCAATATTTATAAGTGCCTTGCAAACGATTACTATACTCTTCTCATAAACAAACTGGAAAGTAAATATTTCAAAGAAGGGGAAGAGGACTAAAAAAATATCGGGCAGTTTTCATCTTTAAAGATTTTTACACATGACACGACCACATCTCTGTCAAGGGCAGTCCCTGCCAGACGCTGCACCTCCTCAAGAGCCAGTTCAATCCCCAGTGCAGCCCTGTAGGGCCTGTGGGTTGCCATTGCCTCAACTATATCAGCCACAGTTAGAATTCTGGCCTGTATAATAATATCATCCCCCTTAAGGCCCCTGGGATAACCGGAACCATCAAGCTTCTCATGATGCTGCAGCACTATCTCTGCTATAGGCCAGGGGAAATCGATATTCTTTAAAATATCATATCCCATCTGAGGGTGGGATTTTATCAGATTAAATTCACTTTCACTTATTTTCCCCGGCTTACTGAGAATTTCCGCAGGAACAGCTATTTTACCCAGATCATGAATCTGCCCTGCCAGGTTTACACTCTCCACAATCTCCCTGCTTAACCTCATATCCTTTGCTATTTCACTGGCAATATCCGCCACTTTTTTCTGATGACCGGCAGTATAGGGATCTCTGGTTTCAACTGCCTTTGTCATTGCCTCAATTGTGCCATACATGGTACGAAGCAGAGCTTCAAGGCTCTCCTTTATTTTTTTATCATACTCAACCTGCTGTGTAATATCCTTAATCAGAAGAACAGCCCCCTTTTTAGTTCCATCCTCCTGAAGAATGGGGGTTGAGGTGAAATCAACAGGTATTTTACCCTTTTCTGTTGTAAGATAGTTATTAAACTCAACATAGCTCATAGACATGGGGGAAAAACCCTCACCCTCCACCTTAGGATCGATGCTGATTTTAATAACTTCACTTATTGGCCTCCCCATCATTCCCGGCTTATCCCTGCCGAGCATGAGTACGGATGAATCATTTACATAATCTATTTTCCCGTTTTCATCATATACCACAACAGAATCGATAATGGTATTGAGAATAGTGGAAACCCTGTTTTCACTCTCCTGCATTTTCATATCAAGATCGTGACGCAGAAGAGCCATTTCAATAACAGCGCGCAGATCTTTTTTATCAAAGGGCTTTATAATATATCCGTAGGCATTACTCTCTTTTGCCCGCTCTATAGTTGTGAGATCAGATGAAGATGTGATGTAAACAAAGGGGGTGGCAAATCTTGAATTTATATTTTTAGCATACTCAATACCGTCAAACTCCCCCTGGAGATTCACATCCATAAGAACAAGGTCGGGGAGATGAAGCTCAATCTCCCGGATAGCCTCCTCCCCTGAAGATACTGCAGCACTTACACTATAACCCAGGTCTAAAATATACTTCTGTATAAGCTTTGATGTTATCCTGTCGTCTTCAACCAGTAGAATATCCCGCATAGCCGATTCCCTTGAACAATATTGCACTCACGATTATAAATTAAAGAGCCCGCATTAATTAAATAAATAATTCTGCACCAGAATATCATAAAAATATGTTTCAGTCTACATAATAATTATTGCTTTTAAAAATATCAACATTATATTGAACATAAAGCAGGGGGAACTGAACATAAATTGCTCTCCTTCACTAAAAGAGAGGAGATTTGCAGTAATTTATTTTCACTCTAAAGTATGTGTTTAGAAATTATTACTGTTAATTTATTAAACTGTTTCTTTTCCCCTAACAAAAATATGCTTAATAATTTTACACACTGACCATTTGCTTATCAAAATTATCGGGGGTTTTATAAAGATGTACAGTCTTGGTATTAATATCGGTTCTTCAAGCATTAAGGCAGTGCTCCTTGATGAAGAAAAAATTATCTGGCACAGAATTGTACCGCATGAAGGTAATTTCAAGAATACCATTGAATCAATTATCAGCAGTCAGAATATACCCGCAGATGTTGCGGTACTGGCAACAGGTACTGAGGGGAGATATCTGCTCAACATTAACAGTGTAATAGAATCTATCTGCATTGAAGCAGCCCTCAGCGATCTTGAAGAAAAAGTTGATGCTGTCATCTCACTTGGCGGAGAAAACTTTGTTGTATATACTATTGATAAAGATTATAAAATTATAACCGAATTCTCCGGAAACAAATGCGCCTCAGGTACAGGTGAATTCTTCAGGCAGCAGCTTGGCAGGATGAACATGACCCTGGCGGACATAAACGATATTCCGCCCCACTCAAAAGTTGCAGCCCTTTCTTCACGCTGTTCTGTTTTCATGAAGAGCGACTGCACCCACAAGCTAAACAAAGGGGAGGCTACCAGATACGATATAGTATTGTCCCTGAGCGACGTTATGGCATCCAAGGTTGCTGACTTTTTAAAGAGAGCACGGATCACAACCGGCAGGGTTCTCCTTGCAGGGGGGGTTGCCAACAATAATTACATAATCAGGTTCCTCAAAGAGAAACTCCCGGAGCTTACAATTGTCGTTCCTGAAGAGGCTGCGTTTTTTGAAGCATATGGAGCAGCCCTTCTTGCAAAAAAATCGGGGAGTGAAATGCCCCCTTCAAACAGGCTCTTTAAAAAACATAATATCGGATTCGGCAGATACCCCTCACTTATCTCAGCTGCAGGGAGGGTAGATTACATCCCCTCAACAAGGGGGATGATAAAAAAAGATGGCGAATATATCCTCGGGATTGATGGAGGCTCCACAACAACCAAGGTTGCACTCATTGATATAGAGAGTAATGAAATTGTTGCCGAACATTACGGCAGAACACATGGCGACCCTGTGGAGGCGCTGAAAAAATGCCTCATTGAGGTAAAAAAACAGGCTGCAGAAAAAATAGGGGACTCAAAACTGAATATCAGTCTTGCAGCAACCACAGGTTCCTCCAGGGAGATACTCGGTGTCTTCATGGAAACACCGGGAATTTATAATGAGATTATTGCACACGCTGCAGGAACCACCTATTTCAAACCGGAGATAGACACAATTTTCGAAATAGGGGGGCAGGACGCCAAGTATGTATATATGAAGAATGGTGTGCCCATAGATTATGCAATGAATGAAGCCTGCTCAGCCGGGACCGGATCATTTCTCGAAGAATCAGCCTCAGGTGATCTGAACATAACTGACGTAAAAGAGATAGGCGAAATTGCACTCACAGCTGATTCACCCCTGAAATTCGGCGAGCACTGTTCAGCATTTATCAATTCCGATATAAGGAAAGCTATTCAGTATGGGGCATCGCGAGAGGATATTACTGCGGGTATTGTAACCTCAATAGTATCCAATTATTTAAACAGGGTTGTAGGGAACAGAACCATCGGACAGAATATTGTTCTCCAGGGTGGAGTGGCAAAAAACAGCGCTGTTCCCCTTGCATTTGCCATGCTCCTTGATAAAGATATAACTGTACCCCCGGACCCGGAACTTCTCGGCGCATTCGGCGTGGCACTCCTGGCAAAGCAGAAATACAGTGCGGGGATTCTGGCTAAACAATCATTCGATCTTGATACAATAATTCAAAGTGATATTGTATACGAAAAGGAGTTTATATGCCGCTCATGTGATAATTACTGCCCCATCAGAATTCTCAAAGTGAATGATCATCACTACATGTTCGGCGGAAGATGCAACAAGTATGCTAATTCCAGGAAGAAAGCTGAAATTAACGAAACTGAAGTTTTTAATTATATTGAAAAACGTGATGAGCTCATGTTTAAAGAATGCGCGCCCCCTGCGGAGCAATTCATAAAAAAGAAAGAGTACAGGGTGGGGATACCGAAAGGATTTTCCGTATACACCCTTTGGCCCCTTTACTCATGGTTTTTCCACACCCTTGGTATTGAGGCAAAACTTTCAGACTCAATAGACCCTGAAGGTATCACACGGGTTGAGAGCGCCTACTGTTTCCCCGCGGAAATAGTCCATGGCGCAATGAAGTCTGTAATTAAAGACGGGGCCGATTTTATTTTCATACCCCACTTCCGGGACATGCCATCCTACGAAAAGGATGTACACGCCAACTTCTGCCCCATTACCCAGAGCCTCCCCTATTACATGAAAAAGGCATTTCCTGAAATAGATGAAACGCGGATTCTTGCCCCGGTAATCAGTTTCAAATACGGGATGGAGAAAGCTCTGGAAGGCTTCCTCTCTATGAGCGGCCAGCTCGGTGTAACAGAAAAGGAGATAGAGGTGGCGTTCCATACTGCCTGCAAAAAGCAGGAGGACTTTTTTAAGCGGTACCGGTACATGGGAGCTGAAGCGCTGAAAAAAGCCAGGAAAGCAGATCACCCTGTAATTGCTCTTCTGGGTAGACCCTACAATGCATTTACAAAAGACGCGAACATGGGTATCCCGAAAAAATTTACAAGCAGAGGCTATTCAATTATCCCCTATGACATGCTCCCATATGAGGATGCACAGATTTATGACAACATGTACTGGTACTACGGCCAGCAGGATATGAGGGCGGCATCTTTTCTGAAAAATGAGGATAATATTTTTATAACATTTATTTCCAATTTCTCCTGCGCGCCTGATTCATTTATGCTCCACTATGTTAAATGGCTCATGGGGACAAAACCATTTCTTATTCTTGAGCTGGACTCACATTCTGCAGATGCGGGTATCGACACCAGGATAGAAGCCTTTCTTGATATAATCGAAGGATACAGGACAAAATATTCAGGAGCGGATGAGGAGAGGTACGATAACGGACTCCGGTTTATTAACAGTAAACGTGAACCGATACATATCTTTGATTCTGCAAATAACAGGAGGATAGAAATATTCGGCAACCCTAAAGTTAAACTTCTGCTGGCAAATATGGGGCGCCTCTCCAGTGAACTCCTTGCAGCATCCCTGCGCGGTATTGACATAAACGCTGAAGCAATGCCCCTGCCCGACATATACACACTCCAGGCTGCGCGAAGCTACATGTCAGGAAAAGAGTGCCTCCCGTCGCAGCTGGTACTCGGCAGCGCCTTAAAATACTTCCAGTCCGGTAAATACAGAAAGGATGAAAAATATCTCCTCTTTGTTCCATCAACAACAGGGCCCTGCAGAACCGGGCAGTACTATATATTCTACGAAAACCTTTTCCGGGATCTTAAACTGGAAAACGTTACTGTTATCACCCTGGATTCGGAAAACTCCTATAATGAACTGGGTCCCGGTTTTTCCAGAAACGCCTGGTGGGGAATTATAATTGCAGACTACATGAAAGATATTGAAACATCTCTACGCACCTGTGCCCTGGACCCGGCTGCAGCTATCGCCAAATACGATGAGCTGTGGCACGAACTTGTTGAAATTGCAGAGAGCGATATTAAAAATGTCGTGCCTGCGCTGGAAAGAATAGCAGCGGAAATTTCCAAAATACCTTTGAAGCAGAATGTAAAAGATACACCCAAGGTTCTGGTTGTGGGTGAAATATATGTAAGGCGTGATGACTTTGCAGTTGATGAGCTTATAAGACTAATGAGCCGGAAAGGGATTATAGGGAAGGTTTCGGGAATAAGCGAATGGATCTACTATACCGATTATGTGCGGAAAAATGAGATAATGAAAAAATACAGACTCCTCCCATGGTACAGAAGATATTTTTCAAAGGAGATGAAAGATATTATTCTATGGAACCTGGAGGAAAAATGGAAGCACCGTGTGGAGAAACAGGTAAAGGATGCCCTTTCCTCAACAGGGCTTATCCCTGACACACCTCATGACATGACAGAGATCATGGATAACTCCCAGAAACATTTTGTATCGCGTGAACTCGATTCAGAGATTTCCATTTCAAGCGGTGTGGCTTCAACAGCAATGATGAGGGATTATTCAGGAATAATTAATATTTCACCCTTTGCATGCCTTATAGGGCGGGTAATAGAAGGCCTTATAACACCATGGAGCAGGGAGAGAAATTATCCTGTAATGTCTGTAGAAATTGACGGGGCAGTACTACCGCCGAATATTATAAGCAAACTGGAAATATTTATGCTCAATGTACTCAGATTCAGGCAGAACCCGGAAGACAATGATCTTATTGAAGTAAATGAATCAGCAGATGAATCAATGTGCAGAAGGATAATCAGATAGAGATAAAATTCCCGGCACGAATCTGTCGGGAATTACTGCTTAATATACTGAGATATGCCCTGATGAGATTGCCGAAGTTTACTTCTCCTCCTCGTCAATACTATCCTTTTTAAAATCCTTGACCCCTCTGAGAATCCTCTCTCTGTCCGCCTTATATTTTTCCATAATTTTATTATAGGCTTCCTGATACTGCTCTTTCACCTTCTGAATTTCCTGATAATTTTTAAGCTGCTGCTCTTTCACTTTATTAGATTTTTCAGCAGCTTCCTGAAATTTTGCGTAAATATCATCCCCTTTAAAATCATCCATAAGGCTGCGCACATTCATATTTGAAGCCTCAGACAGCATAAGATAAGCTGTGGTTTCCGCTTGAGCCTTCTCCACTTTTTTGCCTGATGCTTTAAGGTCATTTTCTGATTCTATACCCTCAACTTCGTTTCCTATGGCATTTATAGCAGTGCTGTTTTTACCGCTCTCCTGCTCAAACCTGTCCATATACTGGTTATACTTTTCTGCCTGCTTATCAGCCTTTGTTTCAAGATCACTGTTTCTTCCGCTCTCCCATGAATCAGCCTTAATCTGTCCCCTCTTTGAAACAGGTTTTCCAGCCACCTCAGATTCTACAGAATTTCCCGGCCTCAGCTTTACTGAGCCGTAAAAATTCTCAATATCAAGAGCGCCCTGGCTGAGGCTTGTCATGGAATCACCGCCCCTGCTTACAGCAACATCAAACTCGGTGCCTCTCACAGAACAGACAGTTGTTGGTGTATAAAATTTATATTCACCCTTCTGAAGCCTTTCAAACTTACCCTTAACCTGCCCTGATATTATTGAAACCTCACTTGAATCCTTAATATTGGCGCTGCCGATTTTCACCACAGTATCACCCTGAACTGTGATTTTACTGTTATTGGGATATGACAGCTCAACCATGGCGCCTTTCCCTGTTTTTATAATATCACCATTCCCCACAGCATCCCCCACTTTTAAGGAGGTCACCTTCCCCCCTCTCTCCATTTTAACATCACCAAGGAAAAAAGAGACTTTCATGGAATAGGCATAGATTGGTAATAAAATTATTAATAAAAGTGCTGATATTCTTATTTTCATTTTAATAACTCCGGAATTGATTTGGAATAAATATAAAATATCAGCGGGATAATTACAACAATTTTTATAAAAGTTTATTATGGTGTTAATTCAATATTTTCTAATATACCATAATCCGAATCAGGAACTGTTACATTTATACTCTCTGCAGTATAACCGGTTTTTTCAAAGGAGAGAGTATAATTCCCCGGGAGGAGAATTCTGTGGTAATATCCCTCTGCATCTGTCCGTACAATAATATCACCGGCAGAGAGTAACCCGGCAACATGGGTCAGTTTAATCTCCACCCCAGTAACCCCTGCACCGGCATGAGTCACTCTACCGTAAACACCCTGCCCACCCTTTTTAATGTAGGCAATAATAGAATCCCTGTTGTAATTGAAAACCTGCTCAACCCCCTCTATTGTCATGGGGCTTCGCTTTGCCACCTCAACGGTGAGATCAAGGCAACCTGTTTCAAGATAGCTCCAGTCCTGCAGAGAACCTGAAATAACATACCAGTTCCCCCCATTAATGATCCCGTTTTCCAGACGCAAGGGATCAAAAAGGTCCGGGTTATCCAGAAAAGTTCCTGCCATGGAATAAGCAAAAGCAAATTCCCTTACAAGGTTATTCTCTGCGGGCACAATTCCATCTTCAATTTCACTGACATAATCAAAGGGAATATTAACAAGCACAGCTCCTGAATGGAATGTGAGCGACAGATGAAAATTCTCTCCATTTTCTCCAATAGAAAAATCGCGCAGAGCTTGAGATTCAGGTTCGGAAAAGGGGCCTGTACCGTATCCGTAGCCGGAAACCCATGTAGAAGAAAAATTTCTGTTAAGATCAACTCCATTATCATTTCGCCTCCCTGCAACAGCAAGGCCGTCAGGGTTTAGCACAGGAATTACTGCTATGTATCGGGAATCAACAAGGCTTTTTATATCACTGTCAGTATCATAGTTTTCCACAAGATACCTGATAAAATAGACCATAAGCTCAGCGGAAATAATTTCCGATCCATGAATCCCGCCGGTAAGGCGTATCCTCGGTTTAGTGCCCGGCTCCACCGGATCACCGGAAATAATTATAGCCTTAATCTCCCTGCCGCTTACGCTTCGTCCGATTGTTTCAATGCGGGTAATAGCCGAATTCAGGGCGTACATCTCATCAAGAAATTCATTTATCTCTTCAGGGGAATGATAAAACTCCGGGATTACATAACCGCCCGGCTCCTCCCTGTGGCCGCCGGAGCAAGAAAGGGCTGCAATTATCAGAAAAGCAGTTAATATTTTAAACATGTATTTCATATGGTACAATGTCTATAATCGGCGGGTGTAATTCAATTAAAAAATGAAGGGGGGCATGCATGCTGCCAAATTCAATTTAAAGCTGCAACATCTCCCGTAAAACGCGGTTTATTTCTGTAATTTCCTCATCTGAAAATACACCAATTTTCCCCGCAACAAGATCCTTGATTAATGTAGCTAATTTTGAAAGTTTTAATACTGAGTCTTTCTTAAGACCATTTGTACCATTTCTTTTTAAAGAGATATCACCGATAGATTTTACTGCTAAAACACCTGTTATAAAAGCAACGATCAGATAATTCCCCGAATCAAAAAGAACCACTGCAGGACGCAATTTACTCCCTGACAAATCAGTAAAAGGGAATTTAATCAGCACAACGTCTCCTTTTATCATTCTGCCGGCTCTTTAATGTCATCATAAGTATAAAGTTCCTCTTCATCTTCAAGAAAATCAAAACTCCCTGATTCAGCTGAAAGACGCGTCATCTCTTCCGCTAATACAGCATCTTCATTTTTATTATATAAGTATTCTATATAATCCAGAGCTTCTTCTATTTTGTTTTCCGGTAATATTTTTAAATATTTTATTGTCTTATCTATAACCTGTTGGCGTTCCATAAAATAACCTTCTTTTATATAATTAATTATTAATACAGCTTCAGCGGCTCTTTGTCAATCAGTATCCACCAGATTCGGATGATTAATTTGCAAGGACAGGCAGAATATCTGCTGGTGCATCATCACCCATGCTTTATTAATATTTATAACCATAAACCCTTTTAATCAATATATAATCTTTTCATTGACACAGCGGTTTATTTAATGTTATTTTTGTAACATGATATTTCCTTAAACAATATATCACTAAATCAGAATTAACTTTAGAAGTTCCCACGGGTATATGTTTATAAAAAACTTTAGTAACGAAACGTTTTATATTTGAGTCCGGCAAATATATTTTAAGGAGCTGCTAATGTTCAGACCACGCGACATACTTGACGGGATAAATTCTCTCCCCACTCTTCCGGAAGCAGTTACAAAGCTTTCAGAACTTGTAAAAAATGAACATGCTACAGCTGAAGAATTTGAGCAGGCTGTTCTGCTCGACCCTGTGCTTACTGTAAATATGATACGGGCCTCAAACACGATTAATCCCGGCAGCAGCGAACCGATAACCACTGTTCGTGAGGCAGTGGAGCTTATCGGGATGCAGCGCCTCTTTGAAGTGGCGGTCGGTTCCTCACTGCGACGCACACTTCCGGCGCGTATTCCGGGCTACGGCATTACTGCGCAGAAGTTCTGGATACACTGCATAGCTGCAGCTACTATTGCAGATGCCCTGGCAAAAAAACTTGACCTCCCCTCTGCTGACACGGCTTTCACTTCCGGGATGCTCCATGACATAGGGCAGCTTGTTATAGGGGATTTTCTTGCTGTAACCATGCCTGAAGCAAACTGGTGGACTTTCGATTCCCCTGAAAAGGAGCGTAAACTTCTCGGCTCCAACCATTGCGATGTGGGGAGTGAAATAGCCTTAAGATGGAATCTGCCGAAAATTGTAATCGACAGCTGCCGCTGGCACCACGAACTTCCGGAAATCCCGGATAATTGCGATGCTGACATGATTATTGTTATGCATGCGGCAGATGCCCTGGCATACATGACAGGTTTCCCCGGGGTCGGCTATGTGGGTGAGGAGCTTCATGAGCTCGCTCCCTCAAGACTGGGTATAAGCGCTGAGGAGCTTCTTGATATAGCAAAGAGCGTAAAACATATTATAGGGAAGAATGCGATTGCAACAGGAATGGGGAAGCAGGTGGAATAAAATTTTACCGCAAAGGGGGGGGGTAACACTTCAATCCCTCACTTAAAGTCTCTTCTCCAGGATTCATTTAAAAATTCAATTGTTCGAGTAACAGAGGTTTTTTCGACGAAAAAATTTTATTGCTTTTTTCACAGATTATCCTATTTTTTACTTAGGATCTATCCTCAATGCAGGTTATTGATTCGATATTAACAAAATAAGAAATGAAAATATTTCCTAATCGAAAAGTAAACCAGGCGGTTTAATTATGCAAATTACAATTACTAAAGAAGAACTCTATGCCATGATTAAAGACGCAGTACGGGAAGTTATCGGGGAAAAGGAAATTACCAATATTCTTCATTCTTTTCCGGAAATAACCGATTTAGAAATGAATGAAATTACCGAAAAATACGGATCACCTGATCAATATACCGATGTTGCATTTTCTGAGACTATCGATTTATGAGCTGGAGAGTAAACTATTCATCACAAGCGGCTAAATTCATTCAAAAAAATCCGCCACATGCGGGGGGTGTCAAAGAGTGCCTGAAACTATTTATTAAAAAACTTTCCGGTGAAACAGTTCCGCTTGATATTAAAAAAATGAAAGGCACATGGCAGGATTCTTTTCGGGTCAGAAAAGGTGATATCAGAATTATATTATCTAATAATTGAAAATGAAAAAATTATCCATATAAAAGTTATCGACTTCAGAGGGGACGTTTACAAATAACACCCTCTATACAGTTTTTATACTGCTTTTTCACGAATCTGTGCTTACTCGCATTACCCGAATCAAAAAGAACCACCGCGGGACGCAATTTACTCCCTGACAAATCGGTAAAAGGAAATTTAATCAGCACAACGTCTCCTTTTATCATTCTGCCGGCTCTTTAATATCAGCAAGAGTATAAAGTTCCTCTTCATCTTTAAGAAAAATCAAAACTCTCTGATTCAGCAGAAAGGCGGACAATCCCTTCTGTTAATATACTATCTTCATTTTTATTCTTCCTTTTTTATTATCGTTCTATAATTCAAAAGTGGCCTCCTACTCGGCGTCTTTCTACCATCATCATCTTCAGTATATAGTGCCATGGTGCTTGTATTTATATAGGTTGGTGTATTTGGATGGTTCGTGTCATTTACATGAAGAATAGTGTTTCCATTGCTATCTATAGACGCACCTGTTATATTCATATTGTGAGCTCTACTATTTGTATTATTCGGATTTTTATCATAACGAATATTTACTGTTCCACCATTATCTAACGCCTCAATTATTGTGTTATTTTAGTTGCTTCAACTCGTGATGTCTCATCATTGCGATTAACAAGCGTCAAAGGTCCTACTTTAGCATTATTATTCACACCGGCAACTGTTGCCACTGCCTGAGCTAACTTATCATAATCATCAACCCCATAGGTTCCCCAGTTTACTCCTATTGCTTTATTATCCTTGGCCAAATCATATACTTGTTTAATTTGTTCGGGTGTTAATTCAATATCAAGAGCTTTTGCAACGCCACCCACCGTTGAAAGGAATACACATCCGCTGGTTTCGCCAGGCATACCATATTTTGCAAGTTGGTTTTGATCCAGGATTGCAGTATTATTCTTGTCAATTATTGCCTTTCCGTCCCAGCCGGTTTCTTTTAATATTCTCCTTGTCTCTTCAGATGTCCTTGCAAGCAGCTCCTCAAAAGCCTTTGCTGCTCTTTCAATCTCTTCCTGCCTGGCCTTCTCTGCCTCTTCAGCCTTCACTTCCTCATCAGACTTAAACCCTTTATCATCAAGATAGTTGCCGGTCTTTTCTATAAGCTCACCGGCATCATTGTATATCTATATTAAAAAAATCACTTATTCTTTATTTCACCAACAATACCATCAATCGTATTATTTTTATTTTTCCGGATTAAATATTTTTTCTTTTTTCTCAACAAGTTGAGCTCCATGATAAATAGCCGCTATCTCAATGACTTCTCTTTTTATTCTGTAAATTATCCGGTAATTTTTATATATTCTCTCTCTTATTTTCTCATCCATATATTCAGGAACGACTCTTCCCGCTAAAGGATTATCATTAATTAATTCTATTGTTTCAAATATCTTTTTCGCAACCATCTGCGCATATCTTTTTGAATCGTTCGAAATATATTCAAAAATAGACTCCAGATTATCTGCTGCTTTTGGTGACCATATTATTTTAGCCATTTGGAAAACCGGCTTTCCACTTCTTCATGAGGAATCCCCTTCCCTTCATCCAGTTCTTTTAATCCGGCATCTACATGGGATTTAAAATACAACTCTTCCATAATATCATCCAGAGTTATATTTTCCGGTAAACCTTTTATCATTTCTATTACTTGCGATTTTATATTCTGCATTTATTCCTCTTCATCTGCTAAATAGAATATAAATAACTTAGCTAATCTGTCATTTTTGTCAATTAAATTCGCTTGAATTAGAAAATAGGATTAATTCAAATTTAATGTTCTTCTTCCGCATTTACTGATGGAGTTTCTCGCCTCTGGCGGATGGTTTTACGATTTTTTAGTTTAAGTTAATTTTCTGGAAAAATCCTGACCGCATAGCCCTCTCGATGCGGGGATTAGCCACAGGATGCGGCTATGTCGAGCAAGGACAGGAAGTCCAAATAACGCTCGACTGTGGCGCGCCAGAGGCGGGGAGGGGTCTTGCATATATATCCTGTTCCGGCATTAAACTGTTCCCAATGCCGGAATTCAAAAAAGGTCAGACTGTCTGACCTTTTTGTTGTTCTAATGTATTTTATCCTGCTTTTTATTCTGGTGTTTTCAATGAACTTTTATATTTACTGATTCATGATTTTGCAGTGGGTCAATACTATCAGTCTGTTGATTTTGCACCAACAATAAAGAGATATGTGAAATTTGGTTCCTTTACATTCTCTTCAGGAATTAAGGCTGGTTTTTTTAGGGGTCAGGTACAGTATCAGTACTTAAGATTTATCTCAATCCCATGTTTTTTTATCTCCCAGACCAGCGGGTCTGTTTCTGTAAACTGTTCAGGATTATATGGAACCGGTTCTATCCTGTTATCTATACTGTTTATAATTTTCATTAACCTGAGTCTTTCTTTGAATCGATCATCTGAAAAATCATCGGAAACAAGAGCAATATCTATATCGCTCCATTCATGTTCAGATCCTGAAGCGTATGAACCGAATAAATATGCTTTCTTTATTAAAATATTACTATTTTTTAGAAGCCCTATTGTTTCACGAACCTTACTGATTATTTCATCATTGACTTGAGCCATTGATACACCTCTTTCACGTCTTCCAGTTCTTTTTGAGTAAATTCTTTTGTACAAATAGTTCGGAAACTCCGTTTAATGTCAGGATATCTTGCTTCTATGTTAAAAGTGCTGATTCTCATCAGGCGCTCTTTCTGCTGTTCGGTCATATTCAGTCCTGACGATTCTGCAAGCCGCTCCAGGTTATGGATCAGAGGAGCATGTTTTTGAAATCTTTTAACATAATATCCCTTTAATAATTTTTCTATTGCAAGATGACCAAAGAAAAGGGAATATGAGTAATTCTCTTTATCTATAAGATCACCGGCAACTTTTAGATCGTTTTCCGCTTCTTCAAGCCAGTAATTCAGAACAGAATTCCAGTCTATTTTTTCATTCAATATTTAACTCCATATTCATGCCGTTTTTGTATCCGGCATTATTTATCCAGGAGAAAACTCTGAATAAATAATAAAGCTTAATCTGTTCTTTGTCAATACATATCCGGTAGGACTATGATTGTTTCTTTGTGGGATTTATATATTATTTTTATTTTCTGCGGCAGGTATTTCCGGGCGTGTCCCTGCAGCACTTTTATAAAAACGGACGTAATGCCTTACGTCCCTCCTCTGTGTTCATTTACCTGTTTTATAATATAATTTCTCTTTACCTTCTGCAGGACCGCGCTTTCCAGAGTACAGACTCATTGGCATGAGTTTCTGCGACCTCATCACGAATCGCATGGTCGTGCGTTTCTATAATCTCATTATAAATTGCATTTACATAGCAATTGTTCTATATGGCAAACGACTTTTCCTATAACAAAAAAATCATCTCATTCTTTTTGTTACTCCCTTTTTTATCCTGTAATCAAGAATATGCGGCTCTTTCTCCATAAGCTCAAGAAGAACTTTTGCTGAACCTGTGGGCTGCCTTGAGCCCTGCTCCCACTGTCGTACAGAAGATATACTTACATTTAGAAGTTTTGCAAATACAGACTGACTGTAGTTGGATTCTTTTCTTATCTTTTTAATTTTACCCGGTGTTATTGAAATATCATGGAAAATAACCCCCAGTTTTTTTAGTTCTTTTTCAGTAAAAGATGTTTTTACGCCGGAATCCATAAGATCCTGTACAGTTTCTTTTATTGCTTCTTTTAGTTGTTTTCTCATTTTTTTCTCTCCAGCTCAACAAGGTTCCCCAGCTTTATCTGTCTTTTTATTTCTTCAAGATCAAGACTCGTTAAGTCACCTGCGAGTTTTTTTAATACTGAAAACTCATTCCTGTCCAAATTCTCTTTTTCATTTTTTGCGAATCCATAAAGAAATATCGCACTTTGATCTTTTTTATATGCGAGCAAAGATCTATATCCTCCGCTTTTACCCGCATGCTCTCTCGACAACCTGATTTTATAGAGATTACCCCCAAGATTTGAAACGCTCTTGCTCTCTTCCAGATCACTTAAAGCAATATTGAGATCTAAATCCGAAAGACTGTTTTTCGCTGCCCATTTGTGAAACCATTTTGTCTTTAATTTGAACATAAATTACGCGTATCACAATGTGATATATTGTCAATTAATAATTTGGAAAATATTGGAGAAGGATGCACCTGTAATTATACAGGCCTGCTGCGGGGTAACGCAAAAATCTGACGAGCATGGAGGCTCTAAGCAGGGATCATCAGAACATCATGTTCTTTGCCTGCAGGCGGTCATCGAGACCGCACTGCCGCCGGCGGATGGCAGGGAGGGGGCCCTCACGCATTGTGACATGATTAAATACATTTCAATGAACTTTTACACGCAAGGGGGCAGTTTCGCGACTGCCCCCCCTGCACCCCCCGCGCTCTGAGCAGAACGCTTTTCAGACTTCCTGTCTGCGTTCTGCATTAGGCCATCCATGCCCGTCATCATACGCCAGCAGAGGCTTACGCTCCAAAGTTTCCACGCATTCCTTAGGGAATGGCTGTGGAAACGTCCGGGCGTAATTGTATCTGCCTTTGGCGGATGGTTTTACTGACTTTTTAGTTTAAGTTAATTTTCTGGAAAAATCCTGACCGCATAGCCCTCTCCGTGCGGGGAGGGCGCGCCAGAGGCGGGGAGGGGTCTTCCCTATTCCTGCATTGAACTTTTTCCAATGCCGGAATTCAAAAAAGGTCAGACTGTCTGACCTTTTTGTTGTTTTAATATATTTTGTTCAGATTTTTATTCTGGTGTTTTCAATGAACTTTTATATTTAACAATACCCCCTAAAGCAAAAGGGATTAATCAATCCTTTTCTTCAATAAACTCACCATATAGGACATCGGTATTTGGCAACTGCTTCATCAGCCATTCAGCTCCGGCCTTTGTAACTTTTGTTCCTTGCAAATTCAGCTCATTTAACTCTTTTTGATTAGCCAGATATTTTAGTCCACCATCAGTTATAGCAGTATTGATTAATGATAAACCTCCTTTAAGCTTAACCTTGGCTAGATATTTTAAGCCTTGGTCTGTTACTTTCGTTTTATGCAAATTGATTTCAATATTGTCTTTAAATCTTATTTCAGAAATATATTTTAATCCTATGTCTGTGAATGGTGAATCATGTATTAATATAGTATCAATTTTTTTCAGATTTTTTAAATATCTAAAACCCTCTCCAGCAACTTTTGTATTATAAAGTAAAATCGCCTCTAATTCAGTTTTATCTTTCAAAAATTCTAAAGTATCATCAGTAATATTTTCTCCTCCAAGTGATATATAAGATAAATCGGGAAAATACTTTAAATGTTCAAGATCCTTATTAGTAATCTTATCAGCTCTTGCGAAATGAAATGAAATAGTTTTGCTGTATGGATTAATTGCTCCATATTTTTTCTTATAGAAATCTAGAGCTTCTTCCCGATTATTAATCAAAGCATTCTTGGAAGTTCCCAAAGAAGTAATTAAAAATATTGCTAATATCATAAAACCTATTTTTGTATTTTTATTCATAGATAAAACTCCAATACTATTTTTTCTTAATATAATAAAACGACTGTATTGTATCTGATGATATATATTGACCGAATTTTTTGTTATCAACATTTATACCCTTTTGGCTGCTGCTGCTCTGCCTGTAGCTTGTATCATATAATGTATATGAACCATCACCATTATTTATTACACTCATATTATGCATACCTCCACCTGTATTAACTCTCACTGTTATTACACCTGCTCCGCTGTTTTCCAGAGCTTCATAAAAACCGGTCATCACATCGCGCTGGCTGTAATCACCTGATGGAGTGCCCGCAAAACTACTCCCATCACGGTCTTTGCCGTAACCAATTACCTCTACTTTCCCTTCTCCATAGATTTCATCAAATACTTTTTGAGTTGATGCTTTCTGCATCCCTCTCTCATCCACCAGTCCTTTCTGTACAGCCGCTTTGTAGTACTCTCCCATTGAATCAGGTTCAGGAAAACCATTCACCAATCCCTGTACAAACATTGTTAACTGAACACACTGACCACCCTGTGTCTGCCTGGCAAATGTCTCTACATCTCGCGGATTATTCACATTCATGCCAGCCTTTTGCATTATTTCCCGAAAAGCTTCTGGATTGCCTGTAATTATATTCTCAAGTTCACTTTGCAATGTTGTACCACCTCCGCGGCTCTGGCGTATCGATTCAAAAAACAATGTTAATGTTATTTCATCAGGGATTCTCCCTTCAAGTATATCCAGCAACATCTTTGCTGTTTCTTTAGCATTACCGGACAGCAATTCAATCTCTTTTAGACGGTCTTCGATTTCTCTTATTTTATTCTCTTTTTCATTCTCTCTATTTTTCTCTGCCTCTTCAGCCTTCACTTCCTCATCAGTCTTAAACCCTTTATCATCAAGATAGTTGCCGGTCTTCTCTATAAGCTCACCGGCATCATTGTATAGACCTATTGTTGTTTCCTTATACCCCTCATATCCCTGAAGCACCTGTTCCTTTGTTTTGTTGTATGTATCCACAGGGCTGGTCAGGGTATCTACTAATGTGTCATCTACTGTAAACCCTCCCTCAAATCCTGTGTCGCGGGTTCCGTACTGGGCAAGGGCAACATTGCGATTAAGGCCTGTCAGGTAAAAATGTCATAAATAATTTCAAAGAGCAGATAGATCAAGTATCAGGGGGATGACACCACTGTGCCGGCAAAATACCAGGAAACTACTTTTCATCTGCATAATGAAGAAGCACTTTTTCTATGTTCTGATATTTATCATATAATCTAACGGCAGTGTCAAATTCAATATGCTCACCTGCGGGATATCTTAATTTGGGCATATAAAAGTCTATTTCAAGAACTTCATCTGCTATTTTATTCAGCTCGGGATGATATACTACAGCTTTATTAAGCAGTTTATCCAGCCTGTGAATCTTTTCAACAGCCGCGTTATTCTTCACAAGAATAGCCTTCAACAGTTTCTCTACTGCCTGATGAATATGGTATATTATGATATCGGCATGTCCTTTTTCTTTGAGGAGAATACGCACAGTATCAATATCATGACTAAAAACTTCGAGCCAGGCTCTTACTTCATTACCGCTCATAAATCTTCTTCCCGCATTTGTGAATATTTTTCCAGAAACTCAGGTCCTCATCTATTCTTTTCTGGAATTCTTCAGCACGTAAAACAAATAGATCAAGTGAGTAGTCTCTGGGAAAGAGAGACTTACTGATTTCAATACCTACTTTATCATTTTCCAGTTCAGAACTGTTTATAACGAGAAGATCAAGATCGCTCTCTTCAGAGGCTCTGCCTGCGGCATAACTTCCGAAAACATATATCGCTTCCGGATTATACTTACTGACAATTATATTTCTGATTGATTTTATTTTCTGCTCTGACAGCATCACCTGATCCTCTTACAATTACTTTGATGACTTAAATTTACCTGATAATTTATAAATTGTCAATCCTTTATATCTCTTCCTTGCTGTATTCTAAACTCCCTGTGTCTGCATAGCAGTATGGCAGCGAACTTTAGCATTTCATTACACTCCTAATAATTGCAAATATTAATGCTGCAACAATAAGTATGACCATCCACCACTTTGACCACCCGCGAATCATACCCCATATTACAACCGCAAAAGTCATTAATAATGTATAAAGAAAAAAATCTAGAAAAGTATCCATTTCTTTATTTCCAGTTAAGCTTTAACTTTTAAAAACTCCTGGTACTGCTTTTTCTCATTCTTTGTTGCTTTTCGAGCCGAGATTATTCTTATTATCTCATTCTCTTCTCTATAGCAATGACAAACAATCAGGATATTCAGCCTTTCACTCAGTCCAAGAAGTAAAAACCTTTCTTCCTCATCTGAATGATCCGGGTCGTGTATTAATCGTGCATTATCATCATAAAACACGGATTTCGCTTCTTCAAAGGAAATCCCGTGCTTTTTAATGTTTGCAGATTTTTCCTTAAAATCCCACATAAAAGATATTTTTTTGATAATTATAATTTAATTATATAATAATTATATGTCAAAAGGTCAGAGGGCAGCATGTATGAAATCAGAGATAAAGAACTTATCATCCTTGTTATCCGTATACGACACAGATCTGATGTGTATAAAAATATGGTCTGAGATCAAATTGCATCCATATTTTTTAAAATCTTTTTAGCAAGGGGCTCCTTAATTTCATTATGCCTGGGGACTGCTTCAATTGTGCCATTTTTAGGATTTATCCAGATAGAATGAGAGGCGCCCTCCCGCTTTAAATAACATCCGGCTATTCTTAACCTGCGCTCCAGGTCTTTCTTTTTCATCCAAGGAAGACCTTTGCCCTGATTACATCATCAGGCAATCCGCGCAGCATATCAGTTCTACGGTCTTCAAATATAAGTTCAATAGCCTCTTTGAGACTTTCTTTTGCCTCATCCGCAGTTTCGCCCTGACCATTAGCTCCGGGCACCTCAGGGCATATTGCCCAGTACCCCCCTTCAGGGGCTGCTTCAATAATAGCGGTAAATTCTGATTTCATAGTAAGCTCCTTTTATAATAAATAAAGATAATCGATTCTGATTCAGGTTACATTTACTGTAATAAATTGAATTTAAAAATCAATCGAATTCCCGTTTTTTCCTTACCTGCTGTAATTGATAATACAGCTTCATCCGCTCTTTGTCAATCAGTATCCAGCCGGATTTGCATTCGATAGATTTCTACGCATTAGAAAACATTTTTTTCAGAAAAAAAACCTTGCCCCTATAACAGATGCTATAATTATTGATTATATTGGTAATTCAGCTAATTCTAAATTAAACTAAGATGTTATGAAAAAAATTAAATTATTTAATATACTCTATTTTACTCTGATCACTGTTCTCCTGTCAGCTTCACTTTTCACAGGATGCAGCGGGGATAGTGATGATGGAATCACATATATTGAAACATCTATCAGTGATACTTATTCAGGGTCAGGCGATAAGGTTTTTTATCCCTCAACATCAGGGAATACTGAACTCACATACTCCCTTGATCTTGGATCAAGTACAAAGAAAGTATATTTCGTTTTTACCAACAGTAACACAGGTGCTGATGTATCTGTTCCTGAGTTGATGAATATCAGTTATTCAACTAAATCTTTTTCAGTCCCCTCAATTAAAAAGTCATCAATGCCGTCAGTAAGCATTAAAAATAAACCTGCAACAAGGGGTAAGTTTGAAGCAACAGCTTTTTATGAAACAGCCAGGGAACTCCTTCAAACTGACGGGAAAAGAAAATATAATATTGAGAGTTCAGCCAATAATTTTCTCAAGCCGATGAAATCATACACAATTAACACAACTACAAATGATTTTTATGATGATGCAGGGAACATAGTACCTGCCACTGTTAGAGCTGTAGTTTCAGCTACAGGGAAAGGGAAAACACTTATTATATGGGTAGCGAATAATCAGTGGGTAGACTCAGGCGGAGGGCTTGGCACTGGCAAAATAAACCAGTCACTGGCAAATGAAATGGCTGATGCTTTTCTGCATACAGATGAAGATAGGATATACGAATGGATAACCGGTATATTCGGAGCGGAATGGGGAACTCCCGTCTATAATAATCTTATAGGGGTAACTAATGAGATTCATATACTACTCTATGATATAGACAATGACAAAAGTACTGGTGGTGGTACGCTGGGTTTTTTCCACCCCAGGGATACATTTAAAACAACATCAGATCCATCATCCAATGAAAGAATTATGTTCTATATGGATTCTGTGCTTTTTGCTACTGATGCTGACTGGAAAGAGGAACTCATATCAACACTTGCCCATGAATTCCAGCATATAATTCACTGGTATCAGAAAGAAGTAGTATTGGATACTCCATCTGACACCTGGCTCAATGAGATGTGCTCCCTTGTTGCTGAGGATTTTGTGGCGGATAAACTCGAAGTTGATGGGCCAAGAGGAGTTAAAGTTGAAAATGGTGACTATACTGCAAGATTAGCAAACAACACTGAGGGGAGACTCCCGCTCTTCAATTACTGGAATGACGCACCACTTACAACATGGCTTGCAGACGATGAGGCATTAAGTAGCTATTCGATAGCCTATGCTTTTGGAGCGTATCTGGCCCGCAATCATGGGGGAGCGCAATTATTCAGGAATATTGTTCAGAATAATTACGGCGATCACAGAGCTATTGGAAATGCCATATCCGGATATACTTTTACAGATCTTCTTCGCGAATGGGGAGCTTCGGTTGTACTTTCAGACAAAACAGTACAGTTGCCCGATTTATCATTGCATGGATATAACAAAGATGCGGCATTCACTTCCACTTTAAGCCCCATTACATACAATCTTGGCTCAATTAACCTATATAATTATAAGTACGACTCACTCAACGGTCCATGGTATTATTCATTAAGTTCTCTGGAAAGCAATAAAGACAGCTTATATCGCGGATCAAATACATATGTTTATGCCGGTAGTCTTACGGAGCTGCAGGAATGGACATTCAGGATGAAGGATGGAGTAAGCCTCACTGTAATTGTCAAAGACTGAATTCAGCATTAAAATTTAAAATATATTTTAACCACTGAATATAATAATTCGAGGATAATTGTAATGAATAGATTTGCTGTAAAATTTCTCTTTCTGTTTTTTATATTTTTTTCAACAGCCACTCTCACCTCCTGCAGCGGTGAGATCTCAGGCACTATCTCTGTTAAAGGGAATATGCCCCACACCTACCTTGCCATCACTGCAGATGACGGCAGGGTTTTCAAAGTAACAGGAAATGCAAAAGATGAGTTATGGAATAATTACCAGGGATCAAAAGTAACAATTAAAGGTAAGATAATTTCAATGCCCCAGGGTTTTATGCCAGGCGAAATCGACGCGGAATCTATTGTAAAATAATATTCCACATCACCCCCCCTGCCCAGCACTTCAGCTGAAAAAGGGACGCAGATCATCCGCCTTATCCAAGAGATAAAAAAAGAATTGATTTCCATACTGCACTTTTATTATCATCTTATTTGTTGATTAATTACAGTACTTTTTAAATCTTTAAAAAATATTCTCAAATAAGTTAAAGAGGCTTTATGAAAAAACTGATTATCCTGTTTTTTATATTAATTTCAGCGGGAGTTGTATTCGCTTCCTTTCCAACAGAAACAAAAGAGAGAGCAGAAAAACTCTGCACAAACCTTAATATGGATTACCTTTCCCATGAAGAGGACCAGAACAGCATCATTTCTATTACATATCTTGTAAAATGCAGCCAGGATTCTTATGAAAAAAACTTTATTTTAAGGTATGATAAAATTCTGGGTACCTGGTCACAGCACAACTTCATCAAATAGAGTAGAAAGAAACTCCATTTTTGATTATTCCAGACAAATAATACTCTACTGTCACCGCAGTCAGAAAAGGCGGTGACATATAATTCATCATATTGCTCTAAAAAACCATGTCTATAATACAATTCTGAGCTAAACTTTTAATTTTTTTTTAAAAAACACGCAACAATAGGGATTTCTGGTGTTTTTTTTACACCACAGGCATTGAAACATTCCCGCCTTTTAGTTAGCTTATAAACTGACTAAACAAATCTTTATAATTTAAAATCGGAGGATTTTATGAAAAAAGTTTTAATTGCTTTTTTTGCAGCAACACTTATGTTTTCTGCGTCTAATCTTTTCGCAGATAACATCGGAGCAGGCCTTGGCAGACTTGCATTAAAGGGCCAGAAAGGTAAAGCCATGGAAATTATCGGCGTAACCTTAAACGCTATAGGTACACAAACCTTCGCCATTACTTCAGGAACTTCAGGATACAAGGAAGGGGCAGTAATTGGTGTTAATTATGTGGATGTTTATGTAGCAGAAAACATGGACAATCTGGCTACAGACATTGCAAAAGGTGAGGGAGAATATCTTGATACCCTTGCAACAATGATGAAAGTGGAAAACAGAGACCTTTTTAAAGCAAAGCTCAGCAAAAACTTCAATACCATTTTTACTTCTAAAGAAGTAACTTCAGGTGAAGTTGTTGCAAACATCAGAAATATCCATAACAGTTAATTAAGGAGGAAAATATGAAAAAAGTTTTAGTAGCGGCTTTTACAATCTGTGCTCTGTTTTCAGTTTCAAGCCTGTTTGCAAATAATTCAGGAGTAGGCCTTGGTGCTGTTGTTTTTCAGGGAAAAAAAGGAAAGGTTTTTGAAGTTCTTGCAGTAACTACAAATGGAACATCCTATACCAGCACTTTTGCTATCACATCTGGTACATCAGGATATAAAGACGGCCTGGTAATTGGCGTAAATGTTGTCGATTCCTATGTTGCTGACAATATGGACAACCTTGCAACTGACATCGCAAAAGGTGACGGAGAATACCTTGACGCTCTTGCAACACTTATGAAAGTTGAAGACAAATCTGCTTTTAAAGCAAAACTTCAGCAGAATTTCACAAAAATTTATACATCCAAAAATGTAAATTCCAAAGAAGTTGTTGCAAATATAAGGGACATCCAGAACAGTTAAGAATGTTTTCATCTTATATAATATTCAAAAAAAGGTACGGCCTCAGGGCCGTA
The DNA here is from genome assembly GCA_964491265.1 of uncultured Leptospirales bacterium. Lineage (GTDB taxonomy): Bacteria > Spirochaetota > UBA4802 > UBA4802 > UBA5550 > JBBAGC01. The sequence continues at coordinate 206,109 of CAZBFP010000001.1, forward strand.
CTTCTTTTGACCCTTGCAGCAGGATTATTCCTATTTTCAGGTAGCGCACTTTTTTCTCAAACAATTGAAAGGGATGATGAGTATATTGAATCACTGGTAAAAAAAGCCAGAGAGGAAAAATTATACACTGATCCTTTCTGGAATACTATTCTTCATTATAAAAAAACTTTTTCCGGAAATTATAAAAGCCTGGTTGATGATCCGGAATTTTTCCTTGCTCCTGACGGTAAAATAAACCCCTCTGCAGAAATGGAGGGAACAATCCGCGCCTTTTTTAAAGAGAAGGCGGAGGATACCGATCATGCAACTGCAAAATTTTCTGCAAGGTATAAATGGCTTCGGGAAAAACTCCACATAGATACAAATAAAATTCCTTATAATGGCGATAAAGATTTCCTGTCCCAGTACTACGAAAATGTTAACCCGTCCAAAGCATTAATTGTTTTCCCCGCAGGCTATATGAACAGCCCTGCTTCCATGTATGGCCATACCTTTATAATAATAGAATCTGACAGCGGCAGCAGGCTTATGGCAAGTTCAGTTAATTACGCTGCAAGTACAGATGAGCAATTTGGCCCTATTTTCGCAATACGGGGTCTATTCGGAGCCTATAAAGGATACTACTCTTTTCTTCCATACTTCACCAAAATCAAAGAATACAGCGACGGCGAAATGAGGGATATGTGGGAATACGAACTTAACCTCACACCTGATGAGCTTGAAATGATGATCCGCCACATTGTGGAAATGGAGAATATCTATTCAGATTATTTTTTCATAGATGAAAACTGCTCATACAATCTTCTTTTCCTTATTGAAGCAGCGCGTCCTGAAACTGCAATTACTGACAGCTTCGGAATAGGGGTTGAGCCTATAAACACTATCAGGGTAACCAGAGATAAAGGGCTAATCAGCAGCCGTGAATACAGGCCCTCGGTTTTTTCAAAAATGAAATATCTCCGGTCCCTCCTTACAGGTACAGAGGAGAAGATGGTGCGACATGTCTGCAGAGGTAAAAAGGATGTATCTGCAATTGAAGAGATGGATCTCTCTGACGAAAAGAAAATAATCATGTACGACCTTGCAGCAGATTATATAAAATTTCTGGCTATAAAGCGTGAAATCACCGAGGATGAATATAAATCAAGATTTATGTCTATACTGATAAACAGGAATAAACTTGGCAGACATGATACCCTCAAAGATATGCCGATACCGCCGGCACCTGAAGATTCACATAAATCGAGACGGTTTACCCCTGAATCGGGCTACGGCCTTAAGGGGTGGTATTCACAGTTAAGCTACCGCCAGTCAGTGCACCATTTAATGGATCCTGATGAGGGCTACAATCTCAATTCACAGATAATATTCGGAAATATTTCAGCCAGATATTACTATGATGAAAAGAAACCAATCCTTCAACGCTTTGATATTATAGATATTATTTCACTCCCCCAGTCCGATGCTTTTTTTACCAGTCCCTGTTACGAATTTAAAACAGGCTTTATACAAAACGTAGTTGAAGATGAGGATATTTTATCCTACTGGATTAAAGGAGCCTCCGGTTTAAGTACACTTCTGGGGGAACATGTACAGGTATATTTTCTGGGAGGTATGAAATTCTACTTTGCACCTGAGTATTCCGGAAACACCGACTTCCATGCCGGGGGTGAAGCAGGAATGCTTGTATCACTGGGGCCATGGAAGGGGCATTTTTTCGGCAATTACTATTATGTACCGGCAGGGTATAAAAGACATATTATAACAGCAGGCTTTTCCGAAAGATTAAAAATTACGCAAAATGTATCACTTATGACCGATTACTCATACAACAGAAATATGGATCACTCCTGGCACGAAGTATCACTGAACTTTAATTTATATTTTTAACCCATTGCAGATATCATTTAGTTATAATTTATAATTACATATCCCTTTTAGTTTCTTGTAAAATCTGAATTTTTATATCTCAAAGCCTTCTCCGTACGGGGCTTACTTCTACCCACTTCTCAAAAGCCCCCTAAATCCCCCGGAGGGGGACTTAAAAAAGAAGTTTGGAAATATATCTTAACTTCAAAAACGCTTTTATTTTAGAATTTTTTGTTATTCAACTTAAACAAAGTCCCCCTCCGGGGGATTTAGGGGGCCAATACACCGGGTACAGGCACTCACTAAAAGATTTTTCGCAAAATATCTTTTAGCATTTTGATGGATCTCGACTTGTGGGTAGCAGTGAGCCGTACGGGGAGGCAGGCTCTTTTCGGCACCTCCTGTGCCTGAGCCAGCATCAACCTCATCCTGAGAACGAGGCGCGCCGGTAGGCGGGGTGAAATCAGGCCTTCACTTTTTTTATTCTTTTGCTTGAAATTTATCCCCCCGCTTTATAATAATTAACCTGTAATCATATCCCCCATAAACACACAGCCTTTCCGGTGTGTGAAAATCTTATTACAAAGCAGGTCAACTGAATGACAGAAAAAAAACGGAAACCCCGGGCTTCAAAAAAAATTGAAAAGCCGGAACAGGCCGCAATAATTGAAGAAAAATCTGAAGAGACGGCAGTTTCTGCTGAGCCGGAAACAGGTACAGCTCCGCCATCTGACAAAAAAACTGATACGCCTGTAAGCAGGAAAGAGAAGAAGCTGGCGAAAAAAGCCGCTTACAAGGCAAAGCCCTTAAAAAACAGGGCTGCAATACAGAGTGCAAAAACATTGTTTATACGTATACCTGCGGCGCTTGTTATAATAATCGGAGCTGTGCTCCTCTTTGCCCGTTTCTACTTAACCCCGGCAACTGTGGAGAATCTGGCTGTGGAAACATTTAAAAACATGTCCCACGGTTCCCTGGAGCTGGAGGTTGAAAAATTCAACCCCTACACCGGTTTTGTTATAAACAATATAATATTAAGAAGCGGTAAGGATTTCGGACATGGCAAGGTATTTGAAATGGAGAGGGCTGTTCTTGATTACAGTTTTTTCCGCATATTTACCGCAAGCATACGAATCCCGGAAGTGGGACTATACAGCCCAAGGGTTTATCTTAAAGAAGAGAAGGGGGTCTGGAATGTTGCGGCCCTGATGAAAGCAGATGAAACTGCTGCAGAAAAAAAGGATGAACCGGAAAAGGAACCTGAAACTCCCGGAACAAAGGAACCGGCAGGGGATATCAATCTACCCATAGCTGTGGACTTTCTTTTTAATTTTATACTTAAAGACCTGAATGTATATGTAAAGGGTGAATCCTTTACTGCAGATATGACAGGCCTCACCTTTAATGCGGGGATTGAAATCCCCCCGTTCAAAACCATTCCAGCCTCTGTTGAAGCAGTGAAGCTTTTAAAAACCATGAAGATCGAGCTTAACCCGAAAAACAGCATGACCCTGGCATACAATTCAGGCGGTATATCTGCAAGGCCTGATTTAACATTAATGTGGAAGCTTATCTTTCAGAACAGTGAAGAGAAAGTATTCAGCAGCCAGATGAAGATAGGAACTTCAGGAATGCCTTTACGCCTGCAGAACCGGCACCTGGCGCCCCTTAAATTTATGGTATCCTATGACATGATCTATAACCCCGGTACTGATCTCCTCTCCATAAATGATTTCAGCGTCAGGTTTAAGGAAAGCTACTGGATAAAACTCGGGGGCACAATAAAAAGCGTAACAGAGAATCAGTTCCTTAATATAAAAATGGAGAAAAGCCTTATCCCCCTCAGCGATCTTTACCCCTACTATGTTTCACTCACCGGGGACAGAACAATGAGATTCGGCGGGAACATTTCACTCCTCCCCCTGGATGTAACAGGTACAGCAGCAAGTCCTGACATAAAGGGTACTGTAGCGATAAGAAATCTCTCCTTCCGCAATCCTGATGTTGAAGCATCAATCCCTGCACTTAATCTCAGCTACTCTGCTAAGACCGCAGGTACAACCATGGCCCTGGGTACAGAGCTTGCCATACCCCGTTTAAACTACACTGTACAGGGGAGCAGATCCGGGGAAAACGGCTTTATCTTTAAATCGGATATTACTGCATTAAATAATTTTGCCAGGGTAGTAATCAATTCTGTTTCACTTGACCTTTACAATCCATCAGGACGTAAAAGCGCCCTTGCAATGGAAATGAAAGGTGATGTTTCACTGGCAGATGCGGTTAAGGGGACTATTAACATAACAAAGCTCCGCTTTGCATCAGCTCCACTTGCAGAGATGGTGCCTGGCAGATTCAGAAAAGATATTGCAGACATACCGCTGAAAAAACCTGTGGATCTGAAAATAAACACAAACTTCTCCCTTGGAGAAAATATAACAGAGGCGGACTTAACCCTCCTTGCAATGGTGCCCGATTATAACCTTAAAGACCTCAAGCTGGAAACTGCTATTTCCATGAACAACCGGGCGCAGAAAGTTAATCTGAAAAAACTTAACCTGGGGAGCGCCTCAATGAACCTTATGCTTAAAGCATCAGGTATGGTTGAGCTTAAAAAGGAACCGCTCTCAGATTCAGACCTGAAAATTTCACTTGAGTTGAACAACCCGGCAATGAAAAGCGTTGCAGGCCCCTGGATGACTTCAGGTAAAATAAGGCTTGATGCTGCAATGAAGGGTGACCTGGAAAAAGGGAGAGCATGGGGAAGCATGGTTTTTGAAAACTTCAATATGAAAAATGATGAGCAGAAACTGGCTGTTGACTCAATGAACATGAACTTCCCCTTTGAGTATGCCTTCACCGCAGCAGCTGATCAGAAATCATATATCAGCATAACACAGGAAAAGGTGCTCGATACTTCACGGTTCAGGCCTGAACCTAATTTTACAATAAAATCTGTGAAGGCACAGCACCCGGCAAGGGATATATCCTATGAATATATGAGCAACTTCTCCTCTCATATTATTTTTAAAAATAATGTATTCAGCATTAGTGACTTAAGATCATCGATTATGGGGGGGTCTTTATACGGACGGTCGATCCTCTTCAATCTTGCCGACTTTAATACTGAAAATATGGAATTCAACCTTGTCATAGACGGGAACAATATAGACATAGGGAGACTCGACAATCCCGACCCAATGGCAAAATCGTCAGAGGCGGAACTTTCCTTTAATGCCAACTTTTCAGGGAAAGGGCTCAATATCGAAAAGGAGCTTACAGCCACAGGGAGTATCAGCATATATAAAATAGGGCAGGATTTTGCAAACAGGCTCATGAAGGGCTTAAGCGAAGAACAGGGAAAATCAAAACTTGGAGGCCCTGTACAGTGGATAGTTGACAATGCCATGGGGATAAAAGGTTTCGATTTCCGTCTCGACAGAGGCCTGGTTTATGCCACAGTAACATTCCAGCGCCGGGGACTCAGCTTTCTCGGCACTGTTGACAGAAGCCGCGTAGATTTTGAAAGAATACCAATCCAGGAATACCTGAGAAAAGTTGCAGAGGTTAACTGACATGAAAAGAATAATAATATTAATAAGCGCCATATCTCTCATATCAATTTACACAGGGTGCAGCTCCGGGCCCAGCTGTATTACAGTAGTCCCCCCTACAATAAGCCTTACAGGCGAAAAGACAGTAATAGAAAGACAGATCGTTGGTGAATACAGGGAGCTTGAAGAGGATGCCTGGTCAATTTCATCTGTAAAGACTACAACAGGGAGAAGCCTCTCTCAGGGGCAGATTTCCGGCGACCCTGAAATAGTAAAGGCTGTAAAGCTGAGAGATTACAACAGTGAAAAACTCTCAGCCTACAAAAGAGAAGGGGCAATAGGTGAAGCCTCTAATGGATATGTTGCATACAGGGAGATGAGAAAATATGAAACCTCCCCTGATTTAAAAAAAGCACTGATCCTTGTAGTTGATGAAGAAAACAGGGCCAGGAAAATTATTTTTTCCAGATCACTCTTTAATATTGACGGTACAGAGCCGGACAAAGGAAAACTCGATAACTTCGGCAGGCTCTTTGCTGAGGAGCAGCGTGCCCTTGCTGAAAAGGGTGACTGGATTCAGGACAACTCAGGAAGGTGGACAAGAAAATAATGATGAAAAAAATATTAAGAGCATCCATAATATCTTTTCTATCTCTTCTGGTTTTTTCCTGTGACAATAAGGAGGAAGAGGTAACTTTCAGCTACAACAGTATTATTGACAAGGAGTACAGGTTCAGCATCGGGCGTGTAATCCCTGTAACTATAGGGAAGTCTATTGAAACAGACGGAGACATCTCACTTGACAGCAGGTTTTTCTTCTACTCCTCAAACCGGGAGGGGGGAAATTTCGATATATACCTCAGGTCAATGAGAGATATCACAACCGTACGCCTCACATCCCACCCCTCAAAAGATATAAGCCCCGCGGTCTCCCCTAACGGCAGAAATGTGGCCTTTGTCTCTTTCAGAGATGATCCGGAAGGTGATATTTTTCTATTGAATCTTAAACCTGCAGACCTGATAAAAAAGGCTGCTGATTCAACTACCAGGCTCCCCTCCATGGACAGCAGTGCAGTTAATCTTACACTGGAAAAAAATCGAGATACAGATGTTGTAATAAACATTAAAGACTCATCCCCTGCATGGAGCCCCGACGGCAGGCTTATTGCCTGGTCATCATCACGGGGTAATATAACAGGTGACACAGATATCTGGGTAATGGATTCAAAGGGGAATAACAAACGGAAGATTACATCCGGCGGTGCAGACTTCCCTGCATTCTCACCAGACGGTGAAAAAATTCTATATGTATCATACAGGGAAAACAGAAATGGAGATATCTATTCGATTAATCTCAACACCGGAGAGGAGAAACAGATAACTGCTGATAATCATATTAAAATGAACCCCTCATACGCAGGGAATTCAGACGAAATTATTTACTCATCAATAGAAGCTGATACAAACAGAAACAGCATACTCGATCTTCAGGACAGATCTGTAATCAGATATCATAACATCAAAAGCGGAATCACATACCCCCTTACAAGGAGATCACTCTCATCATTTAAGGCAAAATGGCTCCCTGTACTGCAGACAAGGGATTACAATGGTGTTATAATTTTTACTGATATAAGGGATGAAAGTATTAACCTTAATATTATACCTGAAAAGGGGATTGTACCTAAAAAGCTCAATGCCAGGCAGCAGTACGATATATGCGACGATTATCTTAATGAATATGATGATCCTGAAAAATATGCAATGGCTCTTGAGTCAGTATTCTACTTTTTCGGAGATCAGAAAGACCCTGCATCCAGGGCATATGTAAACAGAGCCCTGGGCGAAGCCGCTTCATATTATTTAAAAACCGGCAATAAAAGTGCAGCAGAATCGATGCTTTCATTCCTCAGATCACGGGCAGGGGAAAAGGATATCTATGCTGAAGTTGTACTTGAAAATATAAACAGATCCGCATCCGGACTAAGGCCTGATGAAGTAAACCGTAGAATAAGCAGACTCACCATTGATGAAAAAACCCGATACTTTGCCCCATTTGCACTTGAGGATATTGCTGACTCCGCCTTCAGTTCAGGTGACAAAGTTTCAGCATTAAGAATATACAGCACTATTATAAATGATTACCCTAAATTTGAAAGGATCCTTGATATCCGGACAAAGGCAGCACTTTCAGGGGATGATCTTAGAAAAGGAAGCCTTTCAGAATCAGCAGTAAAAATAATCAATGACGGAAGAACAAACCAGAAGATAGGCCTCATCAAGCATCTGGCAGAGGTTTTTGAAGATAAAAAATTCACCCCTCCCCTTACTGCTGAATACCTCAGGGGACTGGAGCGGCTCAAGAAAGATCAGAGCAGCAGTAAAAAAATCATGGCCCTGCTCCACTACACCTCAGGTCTCCTCCTTGACAGCAGGGGAGACAGAAATGACGCGGCTAAAGAGTATACCCTTTCCATAGAGGCATCCCATCCAAATGATATTACTTTTTATCTATCCAATATAAGGCTGGGTGATATTGCACGGGATAACAGAGAAGCATCTGAAGCTGAAAAATATTACAGCGCAGCCATTAACAGATACTCCAGAAGATTTAAAACAGAAAATTTCAGAGAGAAACTCCTCTGGACAATAAACCATTATGAGCAGACAGGTGAGCGGAACGAGGCTGTAGAAAATTTCAAAGAAGCATCCTCAATTTATGAAAAATATATTAATATGATTACCCTTACATATAACAAAAGACTCTTTACCGATGTTTACAGCGAATACGCGCCAAGGGCTCATATATTATACATCGACTCACTCATTTCGCTGAAAGGAACTCCGGCAATTGCAGGGCTTGAGAAAGCCTACACAGATAGACTCCCCATATACCGTATGGACTTTAACAAGGCTGCACTTTACGGCCTTGCATATATATACACACAAAAAGGACTCTCCCATATGCATAAGGCTGACTCACCTGATAATGCTGTATCAATTGATGATGCCATGAAAGCATTGAAAGATGCTGACCAGCAGATTGAGTGGGCACTCTTTATTGATGACACCTTTATTGAACCCTACCTCCTTAAGACATGGATATACCAGTACATTGATACAGAGAGAAAAAACCGGAGCAGATCGGACAATTCAGTAATTGGTAAATACTTCCCTGAAAGACTCTGGGAGGAGAATATACAGATTCTTGAAAAAGCCCTTGATGCCAACAATGAAGCCCTTTACCCGGAGAATGAAGGGAACATCAATCTTAATATGGCCAACAACTATTTCCTTCTTCTCAACTATCCCAGGGCCCTTAGACACTACAGGGAGGCTGCAAGGTACAAGCAGCGCTTTAACTCCGAAATAGAAAAGGCTCTTTTCCATTTTCATTACGGATACTGCTACTGGCAGAACGGGGAAACCGGGCCGGCCAGGACTGAAATACAAAAAGCCTACAACATATACAGCACCCTGGCAGCATCGGCCCCTGCAAAGGAATTTACAAACCAGTACCTTATCCTCTACAGGTATTTTGCCCTCTTAAGCAGATACGAAGGGAAGTATGATGAAGCCATTAACTGGTACCAGAGAATACTCACCTTTGCAGACAACAACTCCCTTTCAGTTGACAGGGCCCGTTATCTTCAGGAAATAGCCCACTGCTACATGGAAAATGGTGAACTTGAGACCGCAACAATATTCATTAACCGTGCAGGCGCTATGCTGAAGAAGTATCCTGATGATGAAAGGAAATATTATCTCAACATCAGACTATTCGGGATCGGGCCAATCCCTCTTTTTAATATGGGCCCTGACAATGCTGTAATAGGAAATAACAGAATTTTCCACCCTCTTGACAGGAATGATAAACGTCTTCTCAACATCGCCATGCTTGAAGATATATCCCTGAAAAATAATGACTACTCCGCAGCAATCGAATTCCAGAAAGCAAAGCTGAAGCTCCTGGAAAAATCGAAGACATCTCTTGCAGTTGAAACAAAGATCAGGTCATTAAACAATATCGGCTATTACTACTATGAAATGGGGCGGTTCAATGATGCTGAAAAATATTTTAACCAGTCCCGCAGTACTGCATCAGCAGGCAATAACCTTGAAGGTCTTTTTACTTCAATAATGAACCTTACAAATCTCTATGCTCTGCTTATTGAGAACAACCTGTCTCCTGAAAGAAACTGGATCAAAGATACCGAAACCCTGGCTGCATCTCTGGATAATTACAGAAACAGCTACTACGATCTCCGCCTTAAAGAAGAGCGCACAGCGCTCGAAGAGGCTGCAAAGGCAAAAAAAGAGAAGGTTGACCCTGATGAGATCACAAAACTGAAAGCTTCAATAGAGGCGGAAACTGCAGATAAATATTTCTCTCTTGATATTGCTTCCGGAATACTTAAATTCTACAGGGGGGAACTACTCTTTAATACCCTTTTAAAAGACTCGGGTGATGATTTAAAAACCTCCCTGCAGATACTTAAAAATAACCACACGATTTACACCCTTTACGCCGAATCTCTTGCGACCTTTGAGAATAGTTATGAAATCGCAAAGAGCCGCGGCTTAAAGCCCCTAATGACAAGACTCCTTTTTAATATGGCAGTCTCTTATGAAAAAACCGGCGACACGGAAAAAGCATATGTGGCCCTCATTGATGCTAAAAATCTGGCTGACCAGAACCGCTACACCTGGCTTCAGATCGATGCCTCATACAGAATGGCCCGCTTCCTGGCCTCTTCAGGGAAGGATGTGGAGAAAGGTGACTTCAGAGCCATGGCAGGGGCACAATACGCCTCAGCTGTTAGCAGAATCGAAAAACTCCCCCTCCTTTACGCTGTTCATCAAAATAGAATTAATTCTCTCTATGATGACTACATAAATTTTCTTGCGGACTCAGGGAATATGGTGCGGGCATTTAATGTTTCAAGGAAGAAGCTTCAGATTTCCAGATTAATGTCTATCAATACCCTTTCCCCCAAATTCAGCAATGAAGAGCTTACTACCCGCTATTACGCATATAACAGCAGACTTAGAAAGCTCGATCAGGTAAACCGTTCTATTTCAAGGCTCATAGAATCGGGGGCAGAGCGGAACAGAGCAGGGATAGAATCTTTCGAAAAAGAGGGAGCCGCTATAAAAGGGGATCTCAGAAGATTCGCAGCAGCTATTGCAGGGATTGATCCTCTCTACAACTCCTATATTACAGCTGGTGATCTTAACATACCTACTCTTCAAAACGATGTTTATAAATTCCACAACACAGATAAAGATCTTGTCTTCTGGAGAATTTCAGGGGGAAGATTAAGTTCCGGTACTGTACCATCTGGTGAAGGGATTACTGATATTATAGAAAAAAATTCAGGCACATCCCCTGTATTCATTATTCTCAATGAGACAGCTCTTTCAATTCTGAGCGGGAAGGATAAAAAACCTGCATCAGCAAGGCTCATTACCGGGCTTGACAGAGCTGCATTTTTCTCATCTGCTGAGAGCAGAATGGCCCTGTCACTCCTTTCTTCAGAGAAAGATATTGCAGGTAAAATTAAAACCCCCGGTGCTGATGCTCACACAAAAACTCCGGGAAAAAACCTTAGAGACTTTTCTGTGCTTATAGAAAACAGTAAGGATCAGGATGCTCTCACACCTGAAATCCTTTTTCTTTCACAGGGTATTTCCCCATCAGCGCTTATTATGATTACAGAAAATCCGGGGTATAACTATACTGCAGCCCTGCTTGAGGCAGGACTCTATGCGGGTATCCCTTCAGTAATCCTCTCTCTGACTCAGAATAGCGACTCTATTGCAAACCTTGCCGACTCCTTCTTCTCCGGAACAGAAGTTACAATCGACAGCAGCAGCTTTATTATAACCGGCAACATCCACTCCTTTACTGATAAGTCCGCTAAAGGGGATGCTGCAGCAGAATTTGCCCGGTTCAACAGGGCCATGTCGATTCAGCAGTTTGATGCAGCCAGGATGCATCTTTCCAGGTGGAACAGTTTAAACAGCGCCGGGGATAGTTTCGATTATTACTCCAGCCTCTGGCTCCTTGAGCTGTTGAAAGGTGATTTTGCTGAAGCTGACAAGGCCCTCATGTCAATTAAGGGTGCTTCAGATGAGGAGAGCAAGGGTATACTTGTCAGGAAAATATACCAGGCTTTATATACAGGGGATTTTAACTCTGCAGGCCGGTTATTTACTGCAGGTGAAGAGCGGATAAAGGATTACAGCGACACCCTTTTTATTAAAGGATTCTTAACCTTTGCAGAGGAGGGTCCGGCAAGGTCTCTGGACAAAATCAATTCCATTAAAAAACCCTATAATACTCTTCTCCCTGCAGAAAGATACCTCCTCCTCTTTTCAAGATATCTTGCAGCCTCAAATCCTGCAGGTGCTGAAGCAATAGCTGAAGCTCTCCCTGGAAGCATTCTAATGTCATTTAACGAAAGCCTATCCCCGCAAATTCCCCGGGAAATCGGTGAATTGAATATATCCGACCGGAGATACAGAAGTATCGCTCCGCTCAAGAAGGAGAAGAAGAACTTGTCACATTTGAAGGAATCTGTACTTAGAAACACAGTCACATCACAGGGTTATGACAGATACTCACCCTTCCCCCTTATTTACGCCTTAATCAATCATGAGATTTACGGTGTTGATGATGAGCTTTTTCCTCTTCTTCCAAATCTCGATATTCCGGAGATTATTGCATCTTCTGAAAAGCCTGACTCCCTATATCTTCTTTCACTTCTGGAAGAGCTTCATATTCGCCATGGAAGACATGCAGCAGCAATTCCTCTTCAGGATATGATACTGAAACTTTCAAGGGAATCGGGACTGAGCCATTTAACAGGTCAGACCCTTTTCAGAAAAGCTCTAAGCAGCATGATAGCAGAGGACATGGGCAGTGCTTATAAAACAGCTCTTGAAGCTGATAAAACTATAAAAACCGGAGAAGAAAACCATATTGATCTTCAGCTACTCATAATGAACCTTCAGATAAGATCATCTCAATTCCGTGCAGCTGCCGAAAAGGGGAACACCCTTGCATCAATTGAAAACCTTTCAGTTCCCCATAGATATATGCTGAACCTCCAGCTCTCCCTTCTTGAGCTGAACAGACTCAGCACACTTAAATCAGCGTCAAAGGCAGACGCGGAAAAATTTGAAAATCTCTTCCTCTCCTCAGCTGCCATGCTTAGAAATGATATTTCAATATTATCACGTGAGGGCTACAGAGAGATAAGTGAACAGGTTTTTGATGAGTATATAAATTATAAAATGCGCACAGGGCAGCACAGTGATGCCCACCTTTATAATGAATTTAAAAAACTTGCTGATATCTCATCAAAAACCGGAAGAAACTTTCTCCGGGATAGAGGGACTATTGATATTCAGGCATTGCAGCAGGCCCTCCCTGCAGATTCTGTTTATGTAAATATATCCAGAAATAAAAACGATCTCTTTGTCTGGGTCTTTGACAGATCAGCAAGAAGAGCCCTGGTAATCGACAAAGGCTATTCAAAAACCTCTGATTTTCTTAAGAGCTATAAGCCCGCTTCAATGCAGAGGAGTGATGCCTCAAGAGCCTCCTCTGAACTACAGGATATTCTCCTCCCCTTGATGAAGCTGATTGAAGGTAAAAAAAATATCATCTTTTCGCCCGATCTCTTTACAGAGAATATACCCTTTGAAACAGCAGGGAAGAAGAGTATTCTTGCTGATAATGCGGATATTTTTTATATGGTCTCACCCATGCTCACTGATTTCAGAAGCATAAAGACAGCCCCTCTGCTTTACACCGCAGGAACAGCAGATTCAGTTAATGCTGAACTGGAAATTGCCGGTATAAGGCATTCAGGGATAGAACAGAAAAGTATAGGCAGGGTAACCTCCGGACTTGCACATATTACAGGTGAAGTGAGATACAACAGGAAATCGAGAGGTTTTACTATAGACAGCAGATCCTATGGCGCGCTTGTTTCAGGTGCAGATATGGTATATGTATCAGCACAGTTTGCAGATTACGGGCAGATTAATCTTGCCGCATTTAATCACGGCCTCGGTACAGGGATTGTGCTTATCAATGCCTCACCGTTGCAGGATGTGAACAATGCATTTTTTGCTGAAACTTTTTACAGCAGCATTAAGAAGGGAATTTCAATACCAGGATCTTTCACCGCAGCCCAAAAAGAAGTACGGGGTAGAGAACGCTTTGCCGGACCGGGGTACTGGGCAGGAACAAGGCTCTATATAAACAATTTCAGCTTCGGCAATTGATGAAAAACAGAAACAGGTTTATCTCTTCAATTGAGCGTGAAGTGGGCAGATGTATAAACAGGTACAATCTGGTGCAGGGGGATGACAGGGTACTGGTGGGGCTTTCCGGAGGGAAAGACTCACTGGTTCTCCTTGAAACCCTCTCTAACCGGAGAAAACGCCTCCCCATTAATTACCACATCATTGCAGCATATATTCATCTCCACGGCATAGGATATGAAAGCGACAGAGCTTTCCTGAAATCCTTCTGCAATGACCTGGGGGTGCCGCTCAGGATTATTGATGTTGAAACTGATATCTCCCCTGAAAAAGATAAATCGATATGCTTCCTCTGCTCATGGCACAGGCGGAAGCAGCTCTTTGATCTGGCAGCAGAGGAGAATTGCGGTAAAATCGCACTGGGGCATCACATGAATGATGCGGCTGAAACACTCCTCATGAATATGATATTCAGCGGATCAATAAGCTCAATGCCCCCTGCACTGGAGCTTTTCAGCGGCAGAATCAGGCTCATAAGGCCCCTTTCCCTTATCCCTGAAGATAAAATTACTGAGTACGCAAAAATCAGAAAATTCCCTGAACAGGCAAAAATCTGCCCCTGGTCAAATCAATCTCAAAGGGCGGAAATAAAAAAGCTTATATCAACGATTACTGAAATGGATAAGAATGGCCTTTCAAACATCTATAAATCCATGTCCAATATACATCATGAATATCTCCCGCCAGGGAAATAAGCGTAATTAATCAGGATCATTATATCCGCAACCTTCATAGGGGCTTATACTCTCCTCCTTTGCAAGGTACTCAACATCCTCATAATATGGGAAATCTCTGCACATCCTGGGGCGGATATCATGTATAGAACAGGCCGGAAGGCCGCTTCCATCAAGAGTATAATGTTTACATCTGTAGTGATAAGGGAGATCCTCACTGTTGTTTTCGTAAAGGAAAACAAGCATTGGATATATCAGGTATATTTCCGAAAAATTCGGATCTATCTGTTTCGATTTTTTCCAGTAGTAATATGCCTTCTCAAGAAGTTCCGGCGGCTCCGCAAGCCTCACATCCTGACAGCAGCTGCCGCATCTTTTACACTCACCCATCTCTTCACCTTTAAAACCGGATCATGCTCTGCACGCAGCAGAGAAATAATCGGATATTATTCCTGAAAATCATCTATCTTTTGTTGACAAATAACATTTATAAAATTTATGTCGAACATAATTTAATTATTTAAAGTCGCAAATGTTCAATATTAAAGGTCTATTCAGGAATTCGAGGAGAGGTAATGATATTACCTGTTTCCACATCTATCTGAGTCGGCTCCTGCCCCCTAAATCCCCCGGAGGGGGACTTAAAGGCTGTGATATTGAACTTTTCATTTGTTAAAAGAGTTTAGAAGTCCCCTTCCGGGGCGCCCTGAGCAAAGCGAAGAAGTACTCCCGGGGTAGATTTAGGGGGCTTAACTTAGTAATTGCCTGAAAAATATAAAAACCGCACATAAAGGAGTTCAGCAATGAATATAAAAGACGGATTTCCCGCAGAGGATATTTTCACCGGATCAACAGGTTACGCTTATAATGATTTTATAATACTTCCCGGATATATAGATTTCGCGCCTGAGGAAGTTTTCCTTGAAACCCATCTTACACGAAATATCAAAATTAAAAGTCCCTTTATTTCAAGCCCCATGGATACTGTAACAGAGGCTGAAATGGCAATAGGCCTTGCACTCTGGGGGGGGATCGGTATTATTCATTATAATAATACCATTGAACAGCAGGCAGATGAGATAAAAAAAGTAAAGCGTTATGAAAACGGATTTATTAATAACCCCATGGTTCTTTCACCGCAAAACCGCATTTATGAAATAGATATGATTAAAGCCAGATATAATTTTTCAGGAATACCTATTACTGAAAACGGTCAGATCAACTCCAAACTTGTTGGCATTGTAACAAACAGGGACATCGACTTTGAAAAAGACCGGAACCGGACTCTTGGGGAGGTAATGACCAGAGACCTTTTAACCGCTAAAGAGGGGATTACTCTTCTTGAGGCCAATAAAATTCTCAAAACATCAAAAAAAGGGAAACTTCCCATAGTCAATGATGAAGGGCAGCTTGTTGCTCTTATGAGCAGAAGCGATCTTTTAAAAAACTACGAATACCCTCTCTCCTCCAAAGATAACAGTAAACAGCTCCGGGTGGGAGCAGCCATATCCACAAAGGATGAATCAAAGGCAAGACTTGAAGCTCTGTCGGAAGCGGGCGTTGATGTTGTTGTTATTGACTCAGCACAGGGGAACTCAGTTTACCAGGTTGAGATGATTAAATATATCAAGAATAAGTTTCCTGAAATTGATGTAATCGGCGGGAATGTAGTTACTGAAGAACAGTGTGTTAATGTAATCAAAGCAGGTGCAGATGCTTTAAGAATCGGTATGGGACCGGGCTCCATCTGCACAACACAAACCACAATGGCTGTGGGGAGATCACAGTCCACTGCTGTATACAGAACAGCCAGGGCTTCGGCTAAATACAATGTACCGGTAATTGCAGACGGAGGGATTGCCAACATCGGCCATATATCAAAGGCACTTGCTCTTGGCGCATCCACCGTAATGATGGGCTCAATGTTCGCCGGAACCAATGAGGCGCCGGGTGAATATTTTTACGAAAACGGTGTAAGGCTTAAAAGATACCGGGGTATGGCATCAATGGAGGCTATGGAAGCAGGGGGTTCCAAAAGATACTTTGCAGAGGATGCTAAAGTAATAGTGGCTCAAGGTGTATCAGGGGCTGTTCTTGACAAAGGTTCACTTCACGATTATATCCCCTACCTTATTCAGGGCTTAAAACACTCTTTTCAGGATATAGGGGTCAGAGATATAAAAACACTCCATGAAAACCTTAAATCAGGGAAATTACGTTTTGAACTCAGGTCACCCATGGCTCAACGGGAAGGGCATGTACATGACATGTACTCATACAAGGAACCTAAATTTATGTAGCACCATAATAATCAATAATTCCGCCTTTTATTTAAATACCCCGCAAAAATTATGCGGGGTATTTTATTATTTTCTCTTAAACTCCTCCAAAGAGAATTATTCCATAAAAAATTGTTGAATAATGTATAAAGCTTTATATAATTACCAAAATAAATTATACAGTGATAATAATATGAAATCCAGACTAAACTTCTCCGGCAACAGTCTTAACATCAAAACGCCTATTAAAATATTTCTTTTTCTGGAATTATCCGGCATTGTTCTTTTTACTGTCGGGATATATAATCTTAATGCAGTATCATTTCCTGATCATTTGCTCATCGGCACCGGGATAATTCTTATTTCACTGGGATTATATTATGTAATTAATTCCCGTTATTACAAACTTCTGGTAAATGAGGAGCCGGGATTTCTCAGTTTTGTCGAGTCAAACAACTGGGACATCTCCGCATTTAAAATCCCTACTGACTATTTTTCCGGCATACTGATACAGAGAATAGTGAACAGAAATAATAAAATAGAGTATGATGTACTCCTTAAAAACATACCTGGATCTTTTTTAATGCTGGCACGGTTCCCTGACAGGGAAAGGGCTCTATTGTTCGGTAAAAAACTGGAAGAACTTCTAAGTATTAAAGCTGAAGTTAACGATCTCACAATTCCGCCCCTATTCCCTAAAAACCGGGAATTCACTCCTATCGACCTTACGCTCCCTGCAAACAGCTCAATAAAGATAACTGAAAGACCCAATTCAAAAGGAATTTCATGGAGCACAACACATCACCCCATGCAGTTCGTCCTTATTCTTGCAATATATTACGGCTTTTTCCATATAATAAATTTTTTTGCAATAACCTATGTTAATTCTTTTTTACCCGCTATCATATTTATATATTCATCAATGGGTTTATTACTATCTCTGGTTCTGGCATGGATTATTTCCTCTATCACTACCAGGCATTTTTTTATAATATACAGAGGCAGAATCCGTTCCTACAGAAAAAGTTTCGGTAAAAAGAAAAATGAAGTATTTATACTTAAAGAAGATATTGTTATAACAAGAAATTCCATGGACCTGAGCAATGAAAATTTTGTTGTAGGGAGCAGAATCTGGGCTGAAGCTGCAAACAAAATTATGGAAGCAAAGGAGAAGGGGGAGGATTCGCGCATCTTTATTCCGGGAGGGAGCGTTTTAAGGGCTGACACATCAAGATTAAAGCTTAAGGAAAAGCTTTTTATTGAGCAGTACATTCTCTCAAACATTTAATTAAGGCAGATATAATGATTTCTAAACTCACAGGTATTATAGAAGATTTAAAACCGACTTCCCTTATACTCGATGTAAATGGAGTGGGCTATGGACTCACAATCCCCTTCTCAACTTTTGATAAAATTCAGAACCTTGATAAAACTTCTCTCCATGTGCATACTATACACAAAGAGGACCAGTTCAGACTTTTCGGATTTGCCACACAGAAAGAAAAGTCACTCTTTAACATCCTCCTGAGCGTAAGCGGAATAGGGCCATCCATGGCAATTTCAATTCTCTCAAGCCTCACTGCAGAACGAATTGCCGAAGCAGTTAAAAGCGGGAACAGCGGACTTCTCATTAAAGTACCCGGGATAGGTAAAAGTAAAGCTGAAAAGCTGATATTTGAACTGAAAAGAAAAACAGCGGCACTTGAAGAGATAGCTGATCCGGTTGAAGAAATAATTTCACCTTCAAGAGACGCAGTGGACGCTCTTGTAGCCCTTGGATTTGATGAATCAAAGGCCATGAAATGTGTTAATGATATTATTAAAGAGAAAAAGGATTCAGGGGTTGAGGAGATTATTAAAGAATCACTGAAAATACTTTTTTAGCAAATTTGGCTCATTCCGGATTTTTCGTATACAAAATAAATCATTGGCCTCTCAAGAGTACTTCTTCGCTTTGCCCCCTGTCCCACAAAGGGGGCACGAGTTATCCATATATCGCTTATATAATTAAATTTTTATCACTCATATAACTTTTCCAATTTTTAATACATCTTTAATTCGCAATTTTTGAATTTCGCCACATTTTTTTCTGATCTGGTCATACCATTTATCAATTCTTTTCAATGTTAATTCCTAAAAATATATTTTAGTGTAAAAATGGACTATTTTATATCCCCGCCGCCTTCGGCGGCGGGGATAATAGAGCATTTCTTTACAATAATAAGTTTAAGAATAAATACTGAATTCTTTTACAAGCTCAACAATATAAGCAGGTGTTTTAATCCTCTGGTTCATCTACTAACTCAATTTTTCCTTTTACGTGCCCCCTTCGGGGGACAGGGGGCTGACTTCGGTAGATGGGATGAACAAAAAGAATATTACTTTTCCCGAAAATCCGGAATGATTCCATAATTTTTATTACATTTTTATTGACAGTATAGCTCTCAATTTTTATACATCTTTTAGATTTTGTCACTGTAGGTCTTATCAAGAGTGGTGGAGGGAATGGCCCTTCGAAGCCACGGCAACCATTCCATTATGGAAAAGGTGCTAATTCCAACGGATTATTTCCGGGAGATGAGACAGCAGGTTTTGGGAAAAAACCGCTGTTTCAATAATAGGCGGTTTTTTTAATGAATAGTTTAAGTGAAAAAAAGTCAGCAGGAATCGTAAAAACAGAATATTTTACCTTTGCAGAGCCTCCGGAAGAGATGATTCTGGAAAGCGGCGACAGACTGGGCCCCATAACCCTTGCCTATGAAACCTACGGCACACTTAATGATGACAAAAGCAATGCGATTCTCATAGAACACGCCCTCTCCGGAAGCGCACATGCAGCAGGGAAGCATCACCCTGATGACAAATACCCCGGGTGGTGGGATGAGTATATCGGTCCCGGCAAACCCTTTGATAGTGACAAATATTTTATTATCTGCTCAAATGTTATTGGGGGGTGCAGCGGCTCAACAGGGCCTGCATCGATTAATCCTGCCACAGGAAGACCATATGCTCTCGATTTTCCCATGGTTACTATAAAAGATATGGTAAACGCCCAGTTCCATCTTGTTAAGAGCTTCGGCATTAAAAAACTACTGGCTGTTGCAGGGGGATCCATGGGGGGGATGCAGGCGCTGCAGTGGTCTGTCTCCTATCCTGAAATGGTGAACTCATGTATCGCAATAGCTACTTCCGCGTATCTTTCCGCGCAGGGTATTGCCTTCAATGAGGTGGGCCGTCAGGCAATATTCAATGACCCGAGCTGGAATGAAGGGAACTATTACGGGAAAGATGTACCGGCAGCAGGTCTTTCCCTTGCCAGAATGATCGGCCACATTACATATCTGAGCGAAAAACATATGCACGAAAAATTCGGCAGAAATTTTCAGGATACCTCAAAAACCAGCAGAAGAATAAATTCGGAATTTACTGTTGAATCATACCTGCATCACCAGGGGATAAAGTTTGTTGAAAGATTCGATGCCAATTCATATGTCTACATTACCAGGGCTATAGATTACTTTGATATGCAGGAGGATTACAGCGGTGATCTTGCTGCTGCTTTTGAAGATGCAAATGCCAATTACCTTATAATCAGTTTTACAACTGACTGGCTCTACCCAAGTGACAGCGCAAAACAGATAGTAAAAGCCCTTCGTGTAAGCGGGAAAAATGTAAACTATACAGACATAGTTACTGACAACGGCCACGACGCCTTTCTCCTCCCCGGAGAGCTCCTGGAAAAAAATATAACCAACTTTCTCAAAAGTCAGTATTCAAGGCTTCAGATCAGTGAGGATAATTAAATGATCGGATATGATCTTGTACTGAAAGAAGTGCCGGAAAAATCGAAAGTCCTGGACCTTGGATGCGGCGACGGGGTTCTCCTGGAAATGCTTCAGGAGACTAAAAAAGTAAAGGGCTATGGAGTTGAAATATCTGAAGAGGGGGTAAGCCTCTGTCTGGAAAAAGGCTTATACTGCTATCAGGCTGACATTGATGAGGGGCTTACAGATTACAGAAAAAATTCCTTTGACTATGTAATACTTAACCAGACAATTCAGAATACCAAAAGACCCGACTATGTCATAAAAGAGGTACTCCGCATAGGTAAAACAGTAATTATCAGTTTCCCTAACTTCGGGTATATACAGACACGTCTTCACCTTCTTCTTCAGGGTACAATGCCTGTGAACGACCTTCTCCCCTATGAATGGTATAATTCCCCCAACATCCATCTCCTTACCATTAAGGATATGAGAAAAATGTCGGGGAAATTTGACTTTAAAATATTAAAAGAACAGCACTTCTCCATATCTGCAGGGGAAAGGTCCAGAATTAAAAAAATTAACCCTAATCTGACAGCCCAGTACGGATTTTTTGTTATATCTCAGTAATTACTCCTGAACATATCTTTTAATGCAATAATGCTGTTTTCAATATAGGGGCTGTCTCAAAAGTCAGATTTTCGGAGATTTGTCATTCCGGTTTTGCAACTTCAATTATTGCAAATACCGGAATCTCCTGATTAAATCAGGCCTAAGAGATACCGGCATTACGCTACGCTACAGCCGGTATGACAAGGAAATTACTTTTTGGACAGCACCGATATTAGAGTATTTTATTCCAATATAAAAGTTAAGGAATTAACTCTGGTTATATCTCAATAATCCTCAAGGGTTTCATGGATACCCTTGTGGATCTCATACCAGAAATCAATAGCTGCATCATGCTTGTTCTTTTCAAAGGCTTCGATCCATCTGTCAAGCTCCGGATCCTTAACACCATCCACGTCTCTTTTCCTCTTTAAAAAAGTATAGACAAAATCGAAGCTCCTTTCCGATTCCCAGAATACCGATGAATTCCTGCTGTTTATTCGTGCTGCAGTATTTGAAATTTTCTTAAGAAACTCTTTCTGCAGTCCAAATAAGGATTCAATAACTTCAGGGAGCATCTCCTCCGCCCACTGCCTGTGAAACCTGCACATACCCATATTATCGAGTATCAGTTCCCCCTTAAGCCTCTTGGCATTCTGCCTCCCCAGTTCCCTGGGCGGGAGAAAATCATTACCATAATACATAAAGTATTTACCCATAATAGCCATGGGGGACAATACTCCAGGTGTCCAGTACTGATTCGGCACCATCCAGCCGTTTCTGGCAAAGCCGTTGGTTACCAGTTTGTTTATAATATCCTTATGCTTTTTACCGGAAAGACGGCGCGCCAGTTTCCTTGCACCCGCACTCAGGTCAAGGTTAGCCCTCTTTTCTATTATTGCATCAAGAATCTCAACCCCGATATCAGCATTATGCATGGAATCCTTAACCACATCAAAATTATCAGGATCAAAACTGGGAATCTTTTCGGAAAGACCTATATATGACGGCTCAATAAGCCCTTCATAGAGGCACTCCATGAGCCATGAAACAACACCCCCCACAGATATAGCATCAAAGCCGTACATATCAGCGTGATGATTGATCTTTTCTGCAGCCCTCTGATCAAAGATACCTGATAAAGGCCCCAGGGTCTGGTAAGGCTCGTAATCTTTTTTATACTTGCCGTTCATCTTTTTACATACAGCAACACATGGCTCGCCGCAGGTTTTCTGCTGCTTGGTTTTTATAGTCTCTTCATTAAATTGTTTAAGATAATGATTACGTACAAAATTTTCATGTATTTTAAGACGCTGCTCCTCAGTCATATAAATACTTCTATAGTTAAAAGAGAGCATTTTACCGCCAAGGGTTGCGTAGTTTACTCCGAAGGTTCCGCCGGTATCAAAATTAGGCTCAAACCTGTATTTTGCTGTAGCCTCAAGATCCTTTGCTGCAAGCTTCTGGTTGTACTTATCCACAAACCACTGGTCAGCAACATTTCTGTCCCTGAAGTCCTCATCAATATGGGTTCCTCCATATATTACTGCGGCAATATTATGCTCCTGAAGCATCTTGGAACCAAATCCCCCTCTGCCTGCCCAGGTATCAACAAAGGAAACAACACCCTTCTTTATCGGCATTGATGCTATAGCACCGATTGCTGTTGCTGAAGCAGCAGGGCCTGTCACAAGAATACGGGGATCATTTTCATAACGCGATCCGTACTTTTCATGCACATAATCTGTCAGGGAATAGATACCCAACCGTCCGCTCCCCCATACTTTTTCAACATCAACCGGCTCTATTGAAAGCTGAATCTCCTCGCCATGTATCCTGTTAAGATATAAAACCGAAGGTGTGGGAGCTTTTCTGGTAAGAGCAAGCATGTCAATTCCAAGATTGTTGAATACAAGCCCGGCTCCCCCCATTGTCGATATATAAAAACCGGCCCACCCTGGTGAAAAACCGGAAACAATAAGCCTGTTCGACCCGGGAAAGATAGATCCTGCAAGGAGCCCGGTACCTATGTTAAGACTGCCGTATTTTCTTGTAAGATGAAGGCCCAGATCAATGGGGCCGAAAAATTCACCCACAGGGTATCTGTTTACTCTGTAAAATCCGCTGTTCACATCAACGATAAGCGACTTTAGATAGGTGTTCATATATTGCTTCTCCCGGTATTTTTTTAGGGAAATTTACTTCTCAACGGAGTCTCTGTCAAGTAAAAGGGGGTGGCTGATATGAATATGTTCAGATAAAAAAAGAAAAGTTTAGATTAGTAGTTTTTCCCATACCGGAGCCCCTGAAATATTAAAGAGGCCCCGGTAAATAATCATCAGGCAATCACATCATCAGGATTTTTCCCGAAGAACCATATAATCCCTCCGATTGCGGCAATCCCTGCAGGGAGCACAATCCATACAGGCACACCGAAACCGATTGGGAGATAGCCGAGAAATATTGTAACAAGCGCAGTTACAATTGCGTATGTGAGCTGGGTTTTTGTATGGTGCAGATGGTCACAGGCAGACCCTGTTGATGAAAGAATTGTTGTATCCGAAATTGGCGAGCAGTGATCACCGAAAATCGCGCCTGTAAGTACCGCACTTGTGCTGATTATAACCTGAGCAGGATCACCCCCTGAAAGGCTGTGTGACAGGGGAATTGCAAGGGGCATAAGTATACCCATTGTCCCGTAGGAGGTGCCTGTTGCAAATGATATAACCGCACCCAGAATGAAAATAACCGAAGGGATTAAAGCAACATGAAGATTCCCCTCCAGAATCTTAACAAGATAGGTTGCTGTTCCAAGCTCTTTTATAACACCTGAAAGGGACCATGCAAGGAGAAGAATAACAGCTGTTATTACAAGGGATTTAACACCCTGTACCCAAACTGTGAGGGTTTCTTCTATAGTCATGATCTTCCTGAAAACAGCCATGGACATGGCAACAAGGCAGGCAAGAAGTGCTGCCTGGAAAAGAACAACTGAAGCATCAGAGGCGCCGAAAGCCTCCCTCACTGCAGCAAATGATGCCGGTGAAGTGAGCATTAATGCTTTCAGTATCTCATCATCCCCGCCGGTAATAGCAGAATACCCGTTAAAATAGAAACCTGCAAATGCCCCGAATATAAGCACAGATATGGGGATAATAGCATTCCATATACTGAGAACAGTTTTCTCATCAGGCTCAAGCCCTGTTGTTTCTGTTGAGATCATGGGCCTTGCATCATCAGCAAAAACCTTCCCCTCCTTCTTTGCCCTGACCTGCGCCTTAAGCATTGAACCGAAATCCTTGAGCATCAGAGCTGAAAAGACAATAAAAGCAAGAATCAGAATATTGTAAAACCTGTATGGGATAGTCTGGATAAAAATACCGTAGGCATTAACATCCACCCCTATACTGGCATAGGCATCTTTAATAAGACCGATTTCATATGCCACCCATGTTGATATAAGGGCAATCCCTGCGATCGGGGCAGCAGTGGCATCAATTATAAAGGCCAGCTTTTCCCTTGCAATTTTCAGCTTATCAGTAACAGGCCTCATAATCGGCCCCACAATTAGTGAATTTGCGTAATCATCAAAGAATATAAACAGACCCAGAACCCATGTAATCAGCTGGGCGCTCCTTGGCCCCTTTGCCCTTTTTGCCAGGGATTCTGCAACCGCTTTAGCCCCACCCATTTTTGTAACAAGGGCAATAAGGCCGCCAATAGTAAGACACTGCAGAACAATCCCCGCGTTCCATGGATCAGCAAGTGACCCGAGTATTTTATCAATTATGTTAAGAAATCCGTAAAAAAATGACCCCATAATACCGGCCCCCTGAAGCTCCAGAAGAAAGGTACCGGAAAAAACACCCAGGAAAAGAGAGAATATTACATTCCTGGTAATAAATGCAAGGGCGATGGCAAGAACAGGTGGTATAAGGGTCCATAAACCGAAATAGGCAGCATTGGCCGCAACCTGTTCCTTGTCCAGAGCCAGAAGCGGTGAAGCGGCGCATAAAATAAATAAAGCAAGTGTGAGGAGTTTTAATTTCCTTTTCAGCGGTTCAGAAGGCATCACATTATTCTCCTTGAATTTTTATTTTTAAAAAATCTGAAGATGAGTACAACTGAAGCACTATAGCATACAATAAAACAAAAGCAATAAAAAAACTTAATGCTCAGGCATCAAATACAGCAACCCCCCTGAAAATTCCGTCTCTCTTTTCTATTTTAAGATGATGAAGGGAAACCCCTTTTATATCGACCCTGAATCCGCAGAGGCTTTTGTTATCATTTCTATAACTATTTCAATATTATTAAGAACTTTCTCATCTTTAATTCGCAATGTTTGAATTCCAATACTCTGCAGAAATTCATTCCAGTATCTGCCATTTAGCAAGCTCAACAGCATAAACAGTTGTTTTAATACTCTAATTCATCTATTTACTAAAGCGCTCCTTTTACGTGCCCCCTTTGGGGGACAGGGGGCCGACTCTATTTGACGTGTAAACAAATAATAATAAATAGTTAGAGCTCATTCCGGAAAGCGCCATAAATAATTTATTATTATTGATTAATACGGATAATATTATATTTTATACTTATAAAAAAGAAAAGGTATTAATGATGAGAATAGTTGATTTTAACTGCATTAAATGCGGCAATCCCCTTCAGGCTCCTGAAAAATCCACAAGAGTACTTTGCTCTGTATGCGGAACAACAAATTCTCCTGGAGGAACTCTTTCAAAGCTCAAGGGCCTTGTTGAAAAAAATACAATCCCTGCAGTTGACCCTTATGCAGGGAGAGAACCAGTTTATAAGAAAAAAGGGGAGATGAATGATGATCCTGATGCTGAATCCATATTCGAACAGATAATGAAAAATCCTCCTGCTGAAGGGGAACAGAACGCATCTAAAAAACCGGGTCTTGCAATGACAGCCCTTTTCGTACTCATGCCCATGTTAATGATCATATCTGAAATGTTTAAAATTCCTCCGGTTTTAATTATTGCTGTAGTAGCTGTTTTTTTTGCAGTTTTTATAGCTTCAAAAAGAAAAAAATAAATTGATGCTATCCTCTGCACAGAACATAAATAAATGAAAAAAATATTCTCCCCACAGGGGTACCTTGATACAAATCTCCCCGGATACGAATACAGGGAGAGCCAGCTCCAGATGGCAGATTTCATTTATGAACGGCTCACCACACCGGAAAACGGTATTGTTGAAGCAGGGACAGGTACAGGTAAATCGATGGCATACCTTATCCCTGCCATTAAATATGCACTTGAACATGGTAAAAAAGTCTCCCTCTCCACAGAGACAAAGGCTCTGCAGCAGCAGCTTCTTGAAAAGGATATCCCTGTTGTACGGAGAATCTTCAGGGAGCAGTTCGCGCAGGACTTTAAATACTCCCTATGCCTGGGGAGCTCAAACTATCCATGCAGGCGTAAATTCGAAATATCAGTAAAGAAAGGGGCTTTCTCAGGGGATGACCTCTACCATATAAACAGGGTAAGCGCCCTTTTTAAAGAAAAGAAAATATTCACAAACTTTGACGCTGAAATCCCGTCTGCAATATGGAATGAGATAAACAGAGACCCGGAGGTCTGCACCCAGCAGAAATGCTTCTATTTTTCTGCCTGTGCATTCCAGGCTGCCAGGAGAGAATGGGCCCAGGCAGATCTGCTGGTAATGAACCACTACCTTTTTTTTTCCAACATCGCTTCAGGGAAGGGATACCTCCCTGTTACTGACGCGGTAATATTTGACGAAGCCCATTCACTTGAAACAATTGCTGCAAAGCAGCTCGGTTTTTCTATTGATTACGAAACACTGGTTCTACTTCTACAGCGATTTCACGCAAAAGGTAAAAGGGGTGTTATCAGCAGTTTCAAAAAAGATCTGATCCGTGACGAATCATTGAAGGCTCTTGACAAGCTGGCAAAGGAGGCGCAGATCTTCTTTGAGAAGATACGTGAACATTTCAACTCATCAAAAAACGTAATTAGACTCACATCAAAAATCGATTTCGGAGATCCTCTGACAATTGCCTTAAAAAAATTTTTACTAATACTCGATGAAGCTGAAACTGATCTTGATGAAGACGACAACAGGGCTGAATTCGATTCAGCTAAGGGGAGAATTACCTCATATGCTGAAGCATTTTATTCATTCATAGAACTGGCCAGAAATAATTATGTTTACTGGATAGAAAGAAAAGAGAACGATCTTCTGGGAAGTATAAGCCTTCTGGGGCAGCCTGTTGAAATAAGCAGTATAATGCAGATGGATGTATTCTCATTTTACGAATCATCAATTTTTGTATCAGCAACCCTTTCTGTAAAAAAGGACTTTGCATTTTTCATCTCTACCACAGGTTTTATAAACGGGAAAGGGGTAATTCTTAAATCACCCTTTGATTTTAAAAAACAGATGTGCCTTTACCTGGCAGGTGATCTCCCCTCACCGGAAGATACAGCCTACCCTGCCGCAGTAGGCAGAAATATAATAGAAATAGTTAATATACTTAACGGCAACTGTCTCATACTCTTCACATCATACAGAATGCTTAAAGAGGTAAAGGAGCTTATAGCTTCAAAAATATCTCACACCATATATTCACAGGATGAGATGAGCGCGTCCAGGGCATTAAAGTGCTATGTGGAAGAAAACAATTCAATACTTATGGGGACACATTCATTCTGGCAGGGGATAGACCTCCCGGGGGATCTTCTCCGTGGAGTAATAATTACACGCCTCCCCTTTGCAGTTCCAGACTCACCTGTTATGGAAGCAAAGTTTGAACGCTTAAAAGAGATGGGGAAAAACCCCTTTATTCATCTTCAAATACCTGAAGCAGCGCTGAAGCTTAAGCAGGGTGCAGGAAGACTTATAAGAAGGGGTGATGACAAGGGGATAGTGGCAATACTCGATTCAAGAATAGTGACAAAAAGCTACGGCTCAGTCTTTGTGGAATCTCTCCCTGCAACACCCGCAGTAAAAACACTTAAAGAGTTAACTGAAAAGTACAAAAGCCTTTTAAAAATATATGAAAACTGAAAACGGTACGGGCGCATGGCCATGCATCCTTAAAAACTCCCCCTTTTTTAAGGGGGGGTGGTGAGCAAAGCGAACCGGGGGGATATTACTACAGCGCCCTGTAGGCAATATCCTTTCTATAGAATGCACCTTTAAACTTTATCTTCTCTATCTCCGAATAAACATTACTTCTCGCCTCTTCAATTGAATCCCCTGAAGAAGTAACATTAAGGATTCTGCCGCCGTTTGTGCAGACTGCACCGCCCCTCATCTCTGTACCTGCGTGGAAAACCTGCACCTTGTCTGAAACCTCATTGATCCCGGTTATTTCATCACCCTTTTCATAATCACCCGGATAACCCGCAGCTGACATAACAACCGTTATAGTATTCCCTTTTCTGAATTTAACAGGAACCTGATCAAGTGTACCGTCAATTGATGCATTTAAGAGATCACCCAGTTTACCTTCAAGGAGGGGGAGAATCACCTGGGTCTCAGGATCACCAAACCTGGCATTAAACTCCAGTACTTTTATATTATCACCATCTATCATTACACCGGCGTATAGAATCCCCTTAAAGAGTATTCCCTCTTTTCTCATGCCGTCAACAACCGGCTGGAGAACATTATTTTTTATAAACTCCATCCGCTCAGGTGTTGCAACAGGAGCCGGTGCGTATGCCCCCATACCCCCGGTATTAGGGCCCTTATCACCATCAAAAATACGTTTATGATCCTGGGCTGCAACCAGAGGTATAACATTTACACCATCAGAAATTCCCAGAACTGAAGCCTCCTCACCCTGTAAAAACTCCTCAACAAAAACCCTGGAATCATCATTCACATTCTTTTCAATAAATTCAATCGCCTCATCCGCATTCTCCGGAATAGCCACTCCCTTTCCTGCTGCAAGTCCATCCAGCTTAATAACAAGCGGGAACTTCTCTATTTTTTTAACAAAGTCTGTAATAGACTCCCTTCCGGTGAAATCCCAGTGCCCGGCTGTGGGTACCCCATAGGTTTCCATAATTCTCTTTGCAAAGAGTTTGCTCCCTTCAATCATTGCCGCATCTTTACGCGGCCCGAAAACCCGGATACCCTTTTCTTCGAGATAATCAACAATACCGTTTACAAGAGGAACTTCGGGGCCCACAACCACCATGTGAATATTTTTTTCTCTGCAAAATGATGCAATTCCGGCAAAATCATCCCCCCCTATGTGAACCCTGTACTTCTCTTCAATCCCTCCATTACCTGGAGCCACATAAACCTCACTGGCGCTTCCATCACTCAGGAGTCTCCATGAAAGGGCATGCTCCCTCCCCCCTGATCCTATTATCAGATATTTCATCGTTTAATCCCTCTTACCCGGATATATATTTCTGCAGTTTTTCAAAACTGATATTTTTATAATTATTTAAAAATTCTACAAGCTCACCTGCAATCAATGCAGCCCCGCCGGGAGAATCTGATTCAATATTAAGAGGGAGAACAGGATCATGAAGCGACAAACGGAGCAGAAACCATCCGTCACCTGCAGACCTGCCGCAGCTTACCCGTATCCCCTCATAATTAACAGGGGCAATAGTCCATGCGTCAACCCCATTTACAAATCGCTCAAGATCATTAATAATCATCTTCCCCTGTGAAGCAAAATCATCCTCATAGAGATTGATTCTAAACTCCACCTCTTCCACTGGCTGAACAAGATCCTTAATCAGATAAAGGATCGAACCTTTATTCTCAAGTTTAAGCCTGGCAGATTCTATTATCAGCCTTGCAGCAAGATAGGCCCCGTCATCGAGAAAATAATTTTCTTTCATGGCCCCATGCCCGGAGGTTTCAATTGCCAGATGGCACTCCTCACCTTCATTGTTTAGCCGCACAGCTTCATTGATTACGTTTTTATATCCCCGCTTAAATCTGTGGTGTCTGCCGCCAAGCTTATCTTCAATAAAAATTCTCAGCCCCTCTGATGTAACAGAGTCTGTCACAATTGTTGTTCCCGGATGCTCTTCAAGCACAATAGCGGAAATAAGCGCTATAAGTGAATTCCTGTTTATGATAACCCCGCTGCTGTCAACAATTGCAGACCTGTCTACATCAGTATCAAAAATAATTCCAAGATCAGCTCCGCTTTTCAGCACAGCACTTCTGATCGATTCCATTGCTTCACTGTTTTCAGGATTAGGCTCATGATTGGGGAACATGCCGTCAGGCTCAAGAAAAACACTCCCTTCAATATCAGCGCCAAGTGGTTTAAGGATATTATGGGCAAAAAAACCGCCAGCCCCATTGCCGGCATCTACAACTATCTTCATCCCTGTAAGGGGCATTTCAAAATTATCCTTCCTGTTTATACCGATGCGGATCTTATCAATAAAAATTGAACAATACCTCTCCATGAGAGGGATAGATTCAGATGTAACATCAGGTATGGCGGATGGAAACTCTGCCTCAGATGCATGTTTTAAAAGGAGGCTAATATCACCCTTTTCAAGGCTCCCTTTAGAGGTGAAAAACTTAAAGCCATTCCTGTTAAAAGGGAGATGGCTTGCAGTAATCATAACAGCGCCATGGCAGGAGAATTCATCAATAACTGTACTCATAAACATGGCAGGTGTTGATGCCATGCCGCAGTCATAAAGAGATGCCCCCATTGATGCAGCGCCTGCAATAAAGCCTTTTTTAAGATCAGTCCCGGTAATGCGTGAATCAGTACCAATAGCAACCTTTACAGCATCTGCAGAAATGCCTGAATTTTCAGAGAGCCATTTAATAAAAACATAACCGAGAATATATGCTGTTTCAGGGGTCAGGTTAACCTTTTCATCACCCCTCTCTATTGCAACACCCCTTATATCAGATCCATTCTGAAGTTTTTCCCAGTCCATAAAATAATTTCATCTCCGGTTATCATAAATGCATTTTTTTGAAATTCACTATTAATACTTTCTCCGCCCTGTCTGTGTCAACGAAATAATCATCAACGCCTATTCACAGGATTTAAGATTTTTGTAACAATTAATTCCTGATTCAGTACTAATTTTTATTTTTTTATACTATAATAATAGAGTATAATGGAGGATTGCCATGATATATTCTCTCCCTTTCATTATCCCGGGGATAATATTGCTACTCTCAGGAGGACTTATCTTTATTTTTTCTGCAAATCAATTCCGGTCACCCCTGGGATTCCGCACAGAATTATCCTTTAAAAACATGGATGTCTGGAGGGCATCAAACCGAGTCTTTGGAGCTTCAGTTGCTGTTTCAGGGTTCATATCGATTACACTGGGGTTTCTTTTCTTTTTTATTTTTAACGATATACCGAGTCTGATTGTAATAGTTATACTCTCATTTATATCTGTATTCATCTCATTTTATTACACAGACAATTATATCAAAACATTTTACGATGATTCAGGATATAGAATTAAGTAGTAAAATATTGTTAATTCCATAAGTTTTATATATAATATATTGCTCTAATATCCCCGCCACCGAAGGCGGCGGGGATATTAGATACAGAATTATTGCACAAAAGCTTTTTTCCGGAATAAGGGTGGAAATTAAATTTCCGGATATAACTCACCATGCGTCAACTCCCCTCACCCGAGCGAGTCTGAAGGGCGCTCACCCTCTCCCGCTTCAGCGGGAGAGGGTGGTCAAGCGGTTGCGATGACAGGGTGAGGGGACGATTGATTTTTCCCGGAATTTAATTCGCACCTCGGGAATAATTAAGTAATAAAATATTGTTTACAATTAGAGGGTTAAGATTATTCTATACTGACTAACATTATGAGGTATAAGAATGTCCCTTACATATAAAGATTCCGGTGTTGATGTTGAGGGGGGGAACAGATTTGTAAAAAAAATTGCCCCCTTTGTCCGCAACACCTTTACACCCGGCGTAATTACAGATATAGGCGGTTTCGGCGCACTCTTCTCCCCCGATTTATCCGGCATGAATGAACCTGTACTTGTATCAGGCACAGATGGTGTAGGCACAAAGCTTAAAATCGCCCAGATGATGAATAAACACGACACTATCGGGATTGATGCAGTTGCAATGTGTGTTAATGATATAATTACAAGCGGGGCAAAGCCTCTCTTCTTCCTTGATTACATATCATGCGGAAGATTACAGGAGGATGTTCTCGTTGATGTAGTCAAGGGTATTGCACAAGGGTGCATCCTCAGTGAATGCTCCCTTGTTGGGGGTGAAACAGCTGAACATCCGGGCGTGGTCCCTGATGATGAATATGATATTGCCGGTTTCTCAGTAGGGATTGTAGATAAAAAGAAAATTATCAACGGCCAGTCAATAGCACCGGGGGATATAATTATAGGGATTTCATCCAGCGGAATTCATTCAAACGGCTACTCAATGGTTAGAAAGCTTTTCCTTGAAATGAAAGGCTTCACCCTTGATCATAAGTTCAGTGATCTTGATAAAAATCTGGGGGAAACACTCCTCACACCCACTGCCATATATGTAAAAGGGATTAAATCGTGTATCGACTCCGGAGTAAACCTTAAAGGGATAGTTCACATAACAGGGGGGGGATTTTACGAAAATATACCGCGCATACTCCCGGCCGGGGCATCTGTAATAATAGAAAAAAAATCATTCCCTGCCCCCCCCATATTCAGTATTATCGAAAAAGAGGGATCAGTAGCTGAAGCTGAAATGTTCACCACCTTCAACATGGGTATCGGGATGATGCTGTTCCTTGAAAAAAGCCAGGGGGATGCGACGATGAAAATCCTCAATGAATCGGGATACAGCTCATATATTATTGGAGAAGTAGCGTCTCATAAAGATGAAAAGGTAAAGATAATATAATTAAATGGCAATTCCTTTAAACCTGTTTTAGCGCCAAACAGACGATAATATCACCCCGCCGCCTTCGGCGGCGGGGTGAATAGAGAATTTTGAATTATAATAAAGTTCAGGGATTATCACTGAAAATAGTCTCTTTTTTTACATTTTTTATCCGATAATATTCATATACCTACAAGATCTGCCATGAGGGGATATTATGCGTATTTTGATTCCAATTCTTTTAACTGCTCTCATATGTTCGTCACTCTACTCCCAGGAACCGGCAGGTGCCGGAGGAACAGACCAGCCTGTTCAGAACAACAATGCCATTGTTATTCCGGCAGGATATGGTGAAGCTCAATGGGGCGCATACCTGACAGATACCAGAGATAAAATAGCTGGGAGAATTATATTCACTGATGACAAGTCTGTGATTAAATCCAGAGATGGAGATCTTGAGTACCACTACGGTTTTTTCTACAGGGACCCGCTCATTACAGGTGAAAAAATAGAAACTGAAACAGCCCCTGAAACTGAAGCTGATACCCCGGAAATAAAGGATGAAGGGCGTCTCTTCTATGTTTCCCTCCAGTTCCCCTATCTTAACAAAGATCTGGTATATAACAAAATTAAAGAAAAATACGGCGATCATTCAAGCGAAGACATAAGAAACAACCAGGGTGCCATGGCCTGGAATTCTGAAAAGACTATAATACTCATGTGGATCGACCAGTATGAAGATAAACCCTACTGCAGAAGAATTGTATATGTGAATAAAGAGATAGCATCACAGCTTAATGAATATCACCATTCCATCTTTCATAAAAGAGAGATCGATCTGATAAGACAGCTTAACCCCTGAAATTTTAATCTTACAGCTTAATGCAAATAAAAAGCCTTTATCGGTTCAAAAAAACAGATGAAGGCTTTTTTTATCAGTTTATTTATTGCCAAAAAAATTTTAATTCTTAAATTAGATCCACCATAATAAATTTATCATCAGGTTATCCCCATGAAAAAATCGAGACTCTATCTGCTGCTGATTTCATCGGCGCTTATCATTTCCGGACTAATAATCTTTAATAATCAGGAATCTGTTTTTATTAACCCCTTTAACTCACACCTTAATATTGAAAATGCCTCAAAAATCGCATCAGACAACAAAGGGAATATATTTGTTATTTATGATTCATCAAAAAAAATATTAAAAGTAAACAGCAGCGGAAGGGTTGAATTTATCCTCAAAGGAAATTCGGAAAGACCTGACCGCTTTGCCCTTGCCTGGGATATAGCCACGGACAGCATGGGGAATTTTTACATCCTCGATTATGCTACAGATTCTTCCGGTCTTAAAGTTGAACGGGAAAGTATTAAAATGTTCAGTTCCGGCGGTGATTATATTACAACTGTTTTTGATCGATATTATGAAGAAAACCGGCCTGACATGGAGGGGAATTACCGTAAAATCAGGTTCTATAATGACAGAATATTATATTACTATACTGATTCTGAAACCATGCATATCGGTTCTATTTCACCTGCCACAGGGGAGGATACTCTACTCAAAGAAATAAGAGTTAAAGACCCGAAGCTTAATATTGTTGACTGCGACTTTCTCCCCAACATGGCATCAATAACCTATATTACGCAGAAAGGGCAGATATTCCTGAGCAGATATAACCTCGATTTTAAACAGATCTATACCAGCTCTATGTCGTCCATGAAAACAGGACCATCAATACCATGGAGGATAATCGCTGACGGTAATTCTATATACTTTTCAGACGCGGGGCAGCGGAAAATCGCGAAACTGGATCTGAAAAAAACCGGGCCTGAAAAGTTCAGCTACTCAGGAGATACAGGGGAGATAGTCCGTTCCTTTCTTCTCACAGGGGAAGGCTTCGCTGCAGTAACTGACAGCTCGATTATTCAAGGCGACTTCCAGGGCAATATAATTTCCGCTGAGAATAGTAAAAGATATTCAAACATTATCATAATGCTCAGGTGGATTGTTTTTCTCAGTGCCATACTATTCTGCATAAGCTTTGTTTTTCTATGCTCCTGGATATACACTTTTGTTTTTGAGAATGGTTTTCCCGAGGTTTTTATTCAATCAGTAATGATAATAACAGCTGTGCTTATCACAACAATAATTGTACTTATAATCGCAGTCACAACCCTTACAGGGATGTATAAAGAGAATCAGTTTAATAACCTTAAGCACGTCAATCAGCTGTCCCAAAAATACCTGGATGGTGATCTTGTAAAAAAAATTCAGAATCGGGAGGACTTCATGAACCCCTCCTATGTGAAGCTCAGATCCCAGCTTCACAGCATGTTCAACGAGAACGAGGATGAATGGAATGAAGATTATTATGGCGGTCTATACACCTTAAAAAACAATGATATTTATGTTCTCATGTTTTTTGATGACAGTTCCGGTGTGAACTTCCCCTACAGGGATAATTACATAGAAACACAATTTAAAGATGTAATCGACAAGGGTGCCATAGTGGGAGTAGAGGAGAGTGATGTCTACGGATCATGGATATACTCTCTCGGCCCTGTTTACGATTCAAAGGGTAATCTCGCTGCCATACTGGAAATCGGTAAAGACCTTAATGCCTTTGAAGTTAAAATCAGAAACTTTATAATAAATATCAGTAAAGAGATTATCACTGTTCTTATAATTCTTGTTCTGGTAATGATAGAAATTACTATACTCCGTAATGTGTTTAAAAATAAAACCGATCCTGAAACATCTGACAACCCCTTCGGGAAATACCCGGTTGAAATTGTGAGGATGCTTGCCTTTGTTATTGCCTTTTCATATGCACTCCCTGTTTCATACACCCCTCTTATGATGAGGGATATCCTTGCAAGCACAGGAACTTCAGTGTTCAATCTTCCGGAAGGTATTGCAATGGCAATACCTATTTCCGCTGAAATGCTTGCGACAGCACTTTTTGCTGTTTTTTCCGGAAGCCTTGTAGAAAAAAGAGGATGGAAGGCACCTTTCATATTCGGGACGATATTTATGGCTGCAGGTTCATTTATAGCCTATTATATTAATGACCCTTATGCTTTTATTGTAGCCAGAACATTTGTAGGAGCGGCATACGGTTTTGCTCTGGTTACGCTCCAATGCTATCCCATGATATCACCTGATATAACTGTAAGAAATAACGGCCTGGCTTCACAGAATTCCGGACTCAATGCAGGCTACTGCTGCGGAGTTGCCATAGGGGGACTGAGCGCTGATTATCT
Source organism: uncultured Leptospirales bacterium (assembly GCA_964491265.1). Classification (GTDB taxonomy): domain Bacteria; phylum Spirochaetota; class UBA4802; order UBA4802; family UBA5550; genus JBBAGC01. Next base: position 242,328 of record CAZBFP010000001.1, read on the forward strand.
CGGATATTCCCAGGTATATATATTCTCAGTAATGGTATCTCTAATGGCCCTTCTCTATGCCCGGCACCTTATGACAAACAACCGCACCTATACCCTTGAAGAGCCGAAAAAAGTTTCTGCAGGAGATATATTCAAATTCTTTACCAACAGAAATATTTTTCTCTTCTTCTTTGCTGCTTTTATACCTGTATCAATATGCAGCATGTTCCTCACCTACATGTTTCCCGTCTTTGCAGAATCAAAAGAAGTAACAGCAGGTGATATAAGCCGTGTTTTCATGATCAACAGTCTTGTAATAATATATCTCGGCCCGGCCATAGTCAGGTTTCTCACAAAAAGCAATCTGCTAAGAGGTAAAATGTCCATGGCCCTTTATATAGCTGTAACACTGGCCGGTCTTGTGATATTTGCAATAAAGCCCGATATTACTACTGCTGTTATCCTTGTAATATTTATCGGAATCGGCGACAGTTTCGGACTCCCCATGAGTATTGATTATCTTATTGAACTAAAGGCTTCAGCAGAGATGGGCTATGATAAAAGTGTGGGCTACCTGAATTTCGTCGGGAATATAGGGCAGATGATAGGGCCTCTGCTCATGGGTTACCTTTTCGTTTTCGGTTATGAACAGGGAACATTTATCATAATAGCCGGTATGACTGTGGCGTTTCTTATCTTTATAGCATTAACGAGGAATGAACATGCAGAATCGTGATACTTATATTAATCAGAGCTACCGTGTAGAAGAGGTAGACAATACTGACAAGGCTGAAGAGCTGATAGATTTTCTCCTCTCTGTCCATGCCTTTGACGCAAAGCTAACACCTGGTGAAATTGAACAGATATACAGAGAGCCTTTCATCTGTCTCAGAAGCCGTGACCTTAAATACTGGTTTTCCAGAGATGAAAATGGGAAAATCATTGCAGCCCTGGGAGTAAAGGAGACCGATCACCGCACATCAGGGTTTCTCATAAGCTACATTGCCGTAGACAAAAGACACAGACATGAAGGGATCGGCAAACAGCTCCTCTCTACTGCCCTGGACTTTGTCAAATCCATGAAGGGCAGATTCCTCATGGTAGACACATCGAACAGGCCTGAATATGAACCGATGAGAACCTTTATGACCACCAACGGCTTTGTCCATGTAGGAACTTTCCCCGATTATTATTATGAGGGGGAGAGTACAATGTGGTTTTATTATAAGATAAAATAATGCTGATTTAATGCTATTTCTTAATTTTAAAAATATTTATAATAGATCTATCCATTATCTGCTTTAAGTACGATTAATAGAAGTTTTATACAAGCGAAACACAGATGTTGTGCTTGCTAATTATTGTATTCTTTCAAAACCCTCCGTTTTTTCTTTCCACTTTATCAAAAATTCGCGTAAAATGAATTGAAAGTTTTAATACAAAAAGATATGATCCATAATCACTGAGTGTAAAAATTCTTTCAGTATCAATGTTTTCTTTTTTCATCATTTTATTTGAACAATTACATACACGATCAAAAAAAACAATAGAATCTTCTATTTGATCTATTAGCGCTGGAAGAAAAAATATTTGAGTAATTTCTTGTCGTTTAATTGCTGCGATGTGATCTTCAATGGCTTGAGGTGATTTTGTTGAATCTGAGCTAATTTTTTCCCTGTACTTTCTTAAATTGAAAATTGGCGAATAGAGTATATTTGTATTAAATAATCTTGTATTATCCGGAGAAATATCGCATGTATTGGAGAATATCATACTTGGGATTGGTCTAATATCAGGTTGAGGAAGGTTAACAACAAGCATATTCTTCATGCCGTCCCCTTGAAAAATTGATTCCTCTTCTTTCAAATGAGATGTATAGAACCGTTCATCAATATTGTTCGGAAAATCCTTCAAGCATTTAAATAATTCCTGGGATGACTCACCTGATAAAAACTTAGGAAGATAAATTTTTATATCTTCAGAAAGCATTATTAAACCAGATCCCAAAAATTATTGTTCACGATTTCAACAAATTCACTTTCGATATTTTTTGAATTTTTTATTAAATGTTTCGAAACGTTGACAATTATCTCTAATTGTGATTCTTCCTGAAATGGCCTATAATTTTCATTTAATTCTTTAATTTCATAATATTTTCCAATAACAGAAGCATAAATGGGGTTATATTGATATGGTAATGGCGCAATAGTATTTGATGCACCTAAGGCAGCTAATAAAAATACACCTTTAAGAGTTGTTGCTGTACCCATTATCAATACTCCGGATTAAATTTTTTCAAAAAATCATCTTTTAGCAATGAGAAGAAAAGTGCTTTTTCTTTATCATGTATCATTTCTATTTCTGATATTATACTATAAACATCAAAGACTTTATTATATTCTCGAAATGTATCTATATCTATTATAGAGCCTTGTGTTAAATTAATCATTGCATCATTTGAGATGTTCAATGTGCTATTAATGCCATGATCATATACAAATCCTGTATTAAGCAATGTCTTTTGTGAAACTATTGGTTCCTCGGAAATAATAAGAGCTATTTTTGCCTGTTGAAAAATATCAACATCGGGGAAAAAATTTATTACACGTAATGCGATTCTTGAAACATCATCGATGATTGCAAGAGCTTTTATAGTATTAAAAAAACTAGTAATTTCTGTCTTAAAAATATCCCATCCCACATACTCTGGGAAGGAGCTAATAGTTGCTACATCCGCACCAATTTGAATTACAAATTTATCATTCGATAGACGATAATAAGGTTTAAACTTTAAATTAGGATCCGCTTTCCTTACTGGTTCAGGAAGTTGAAGTATAGGCAAGCTTTCATATCTGGGATAATCTGATTTAAAAGCATTATATACTATACCAAAAATCGCATCATGAGGGAAACTTGTTGCAAACCTCAACTCTAATATAGAATCAACAATTGGACAAGGACTAATTTTTTTTGGTAATGTCATAGGAATGCCTTTTTTAATTTTGTTTTAATGATTGTCAAGAATTACATAATAAACGAACTAAATCTTAGTCTTTGTCAATATTTATTACTTTTTGATACTTTTTTTTACTGCAAGCCAGGATAGCGAGCTTTTAAAAAATTTTGGAATTAAATCATTTCTAATAAACAGCATTCTTTAATTATTATTTAGAATTGAGCTTAACTATCCCTTTCCACTTTTCCGGTGGAGGATTTTCCATGTATTGCTGACAATATTTAATCATCCTGAGAGATGCCCTGTCGCCCCTTCTTATCCTCTCAGCTTTACTGAAAAGCAGCTCCGCATCCTCCCATTCCATCGCGTAAAAAAGCTCAATAGCCCTGTTATAGGCATCAGCAAACCGGACCAAATCGGGATCAGTCCCTCCACGGACTCCGAGAAGTTCATGTACCGTTATCCACCCGGTTTTACCTTTAAAAATAATTCTGTCCAGTCTTCTGGTAACAAACTCATCTTTAACCATATTATATGTATCATCACTGATAAGAATATTTGTATCATAAAATTTATTTATCCCTTCAAGCCTGCTTGCCATATTAACAGTATCACCAATAGCAGTATAGTTCAGCCTCTCACTGTACCCCATATTCCCTATAATTGCCTTCCCTGTATGAATACCGAGCCTTGTATTTAAGGGGGGGAAATTCTGTTCAATCAGTTCAGCATTAAGCTTCTCCACTGATTCAAGGCACTCCAGAGCAGTTTTGCAGGCCAGAAAAGCATGCTGTTCAAGATAATTGGGAGCACCCCAGAAAGCCATTACCGCATCCCCGATATACTTATCCACAGTACCGCTGTTCTGATGAATTGATTTTGTCATAATCTCAAAGTAGCTCCCCATCTTCTCCACCAGAGATTCAATATCCACTCCCTCTGAAATCGATGTAAAACCCTCAATATCTGTAAACATAAAAGTCGCAGTAAGCTCATCCCCGCTTAAAACCGCTTCCTTCTGAGTAAGCACAATCTGGTGAACAAGCTCAGAAGGTACATAGCGCTTAAATGACCGAAGAGCCTTCTTTGTTCTGTCCACCACGTTTTCCATATCCCTTATCTCAATAAAAATCGTGTCAGATGGAACAACATCTTCAAGTTCAAACTTCTGGATCATGCCTATTTCATCCTGAAGTCTCAGCAGCGGCCTGGTAATCATGCCGGAAAAAAATCTCCCCAGAAATAAAACAACCACAACAATAGCTGCGGTAATCATTATCATTATAACAAGGCAGCGTATTTCACTCTTAATCACATCTTCTGCTGAAACATCAATCCCCACAACCCCGACAATCTTACCCTTTGAATTAAGTATTGAGGCAAACCCGGAAACCCAGGTGCCGTATTCATCCTCAATAAAAGATTTGATTACAATAACCCCCGGATTTTCATAGAGCTTTAATGCATCCGCATGAATTTCATTATAGGGGACATCAAACCAGCCCATAAATCCCTGATCATCATCAGTGGGAACAACAAATACATTTTCCCCCCTGCTGTTAATTCTCATGGAATAAATATAAAATATCTTTGTGGTATTCTGCTGAATATCCTGAAGCCTATTCTGAATGTATCTGTAATTATCAATACTCAGGGGGTCTTTTGTGGAAGTAATCTTCTCAAATTTATCACCATCAATATTTCTGGCAATTGTATAAGACAGATCATTCAGTCTTATATAAAGATTATCCCTCAACTCATTTCTAATATAAATAAATACAAAGATGCAGAGGAGAAGACCTGTTGCTGCAACAATCAGGTTAAATGCCATTGATATGAATATTCTAATCGAAAAAACACGCTTACGTTTTTCTTTCCACATAGAAATCAGGTCCCCTGCATCAATTTATTTTAACAGCAGCTCTAAACTATCCTGTAATTACCCTTCAGTATTATTGATGCGTTATAAAGACAGGGATTAAATCAACCCCGTCTTCAAGCCTCTCAAGGGCCTTCCCGATTACTGAACCTATTTTGTCAAAGGAATCAATTCTCCCGGCCATCCCGCAGCCTGCAACATCTGAAGCAACAATAAGATCTCCAGGGTTAACAGGATTATTCCTGGCATCTACTTTACAGAGGACTTTTCCTGTTAATGCGACAGGGTAGACCTTCTCCTCTTTTCCTGAATTATTTATAGATATATAAGGGTTTCCTGAAACAACCCCGACTACAGAGGTGCTGTAGCTCTTTCTTGATCTGGAAAGGAGTGCCCCCCCTTTGTCAGATGCGATAAGAATATCCCCTGGTGAAACATATTCCACTTCATCCACCTCAAATAATTCAACAAAACCTGCAGGAAAACCCTCTTTATTATACTCACCCTTAATTGTAATGCGCCCCTGAAATTCAGCTGACCCCTTAACAAGCAGAGCTTTCCCGTTACCCATCATGTTAAGATTTTTATCATAACCTCTGATTAAAGCCCCGGAGCCGTCAGCAACCAGGGAGAATCCATGTTCACTTGCAAAAACACCACCCGCACCAAAACGTGAAGCCCCCAGAACCCCTGCTCCGGCCCCGCCTCTGCCGGATGCCTGTCCTCTCACGCCCACATGATTACTATGTCCCAGAACACCATATGAATCACCCCCCTCGTTATTCCCTGAAATACCGGTTATCCCGATGGAGGGCCCTTCAGAAGAAGTATTATTCCCGTATATAACTGAAGAGCCGTCCGATGGAGGTGTTATATCCTTAAAAGACTCGCTCCTGCTCTCCCTTATTGAGATAGTCCCCTTATGACTGCTGTAGCTGTGATTCAGCGGAGCATACTCATGAGAGTGGGGAAGCGGCTCCCTGCTGTTTGCAAGTCTCGCATCATCAGCCTGAACAGCCAGTCTGCTCCCGCTTTCACCATTACGGGCAAGACGTACAATTCCGTAAGAATCTTCTGTTGAATTCTGAAGTCTTTTATCATTCCCCTGGACAACAACTCCTGCACTATCCTCACCATCTTCAGCAAGCTCAACTATGCCGCATGAAATTGTTGTTGCTTTACGCAGTCTTTTATCATTCCCCTGGACAGCACTGAGCTGTTCCTCGCTGCCGTCAGGTGCAAATTTCATTATACCCTTTGAAGTTTCTGTGGCGTCCTTAAGCCTCCGGTCATTACCCTGTACAACAACACCCGGTTTCTCCTCTCCATCCTCTGCAAGCTCAACAATACCTCTGGTTTCACTGGTAGCATCCTTAAGTCTCCGGTCATTACCCTGTACAGCAACACCCGGCCTTTCCTCGCCATCTTCAGCAAGCTCAACTATACCCTTATTGTCAGTGGTGGCATCTTTAAGCCTCCGGTCATTACCCTGTACAACCACACCCGGCCTTTCCTCGCCATCTTCAGCAAGCTCAACTATGCCGCATGAAATTGTTGTTGCTTTACGCAGTCTTTTATCATTCCCCTGGACAGCACTGAGCTGTTCCTCGCTGCCGTCAGGTGCAAATTTCATTATACCCTTTGAAGTTTCTGTGGCGTCCTTAAGCCTCCGGTCATTACCCTGTACAACAACACCCGGTCTCTCTTCGCCATCCTCTGCAAGCTCAACTATACCCTTACAGTCAGTGGTGGCATCTTTAAGCCTCCGGTCATTACCCTGTACAGCAACACCCGGCCTCTCTTCGCCATCTTCCGCAAGCTCAACTATACCTTTGGTTTCACTGGTGGCATCCTTAAGTCTCCGGTCATTACCCTGTACAACCACAGACGCGCTGTCCTCTCCATCCTCTGCAAGCTCAACTATACCTTTGCTCCCGGTAGTCGCATCTTTAAGTCTTTTATCCCCGGCTGCAGGGACTGCATCATCGGCGATCTCCCCATCCTCAGCAATACGTACAATACCCTTACTGAACCTGGTGGCATCCTTTAAACGCCTGTCATTCCCCTGTACAACCGCCCCCTGTAAATTTTCACCATCAGATGCAAGAATGCAGATACCGTGGGATAGGGTAGTTCCCTTTTGAAGCCTCACATCATTCCCCGATACAACCGAATGCTCCTTATATTCACCGTCAGGACAAATCTTAACAATACCGAAATTATCCTCACCTGCATGCTGAAGCCTTGAGTCATTTGACTGGACTACAGCATCCGGGTTGGTTTCCCTGTTATAGGCAAGCCTGACAATCCCGGGTTTCAGCTCCGAAGCTGGTTTAATTCTTTTGTCATCAGACTGCACAGCAAGCCCCGGTGAAGATTCACCGTCATTTGCAAAGCGCACAATACCTTTAAACACATTGGAAGCGTCTCTCAGCCTGCTGTCCGATGACTGAACAACCGCACCTGGAAGACTTTCTCCATCTCTGGCAAGCCTCACCATCCCTGCGTTGAAAATTGAAGCATGAGGGGTAATGTTCCCTATATTGTGGGTATGATCATTTAATTCTAATGCTGAAAAAACTGACACTTCAGCAATTCTTATTCCGAATTTCCTGTTTACAAACTGTTTCCCCGCAGCTTCAAATCGCACATATCGCGCTGCAGTAATACCTGTGTTCCAGAAGTATCTCTTATTATTCTCCGCCTCAAACCCTTTTTCATAAAAAAGAGTTATCCATACTTCATTATCAATAGAAGTTTCAACATGAAAATTCTCCGGGAATCCCTCTGTAGATGATCCCAGAATAACCCTGTTTATACTGCATACCTTCCCCAGATCAATATTTACAAATTCATTTGAACTGTTGCTCTTTAGTTCAGATTCCCAGCATAATCTGTTATCCTTTTTAATGAGGTTTTCTGCACCATTCCCTGAGCTCCATGAACTTGCAGAAATACCCAACGCACCGTTAATTCCGGCTTCGAATAGACCTATCTCGGAAAAATACTGCGAACCTGATACAGCAGGCTCAGTAATAACAAATTTGATATACTTAACAACAGTAAGTGGTATTACAATGTCATAATCTCTTACTTCAAGGGATGTATTTGACTCAGAATAGAGCAGGCACCACTCTTCAGCATTCATGCTCCCTTCTATTCTGAAACTCCCGGGGAAAACCGAGGGCCCCTTCTGGGAAACTTTAATCCTGAAAGAATCCACAGGTACTGGTTCTTCGTAGTTTATAACTACAAATTCTTTAATAGGAGCACTCCTTTTTTTAGTACTCCAGTAGCCGGGAATATCGAGGATTTTCTCAGCAGTACAGGATTCATCATCACTGCTTGAACTTAGATGAATTGAACCTTTATGATATCGCTTCTCTGTTATATTTATATACTCCATCTCATCTCCAGTAGATTAACAATAAAATCTCAGTGTTAATTCCTTAACTTTTATTTGGAATAAAATGCTCTAATATCTCCGCCGCCGCATGCGGCTGGGATATAAAAAAATCAATATACTTATTTCTATTGAACATAAAAAGTTCTGTAGAAACTGATATAAAGAATGGCTGCAAAACATATTCTCATTGCAGAATCAAAATAAATGAGCTGCTTTATACTTTCCGGTTTCATATCTTTTTCCGCTTCAGAAAACACTCCCCTTATTTTTTCCGGATATATCAATACAAAGGGTCCTGTTAAAACAATTATCAATCCAATAGCGAAAAGAATTCCGGAAAAATGCCCCTTATAGATAGTCAAGGGGAATCCAGCTGCAATCAGGAAAAGACCATGAATATAAAAATACCGGTTCCATGTCCATCTCTTCCATAATCTGTAGGACCTGCCCGGAGCGATCAGTTCTGTCAACCCGATAAGAATCTGTATAGAGGCTAGCAGAAAAATAAAATATTTAAACAGTAAATTTTCCAAGCCAGTTATTTATCCTTTCTCTAATAATACTCAAATGAGACTCACCGGTTAAATTATGATCTCCATCTGCAATAAGAACCGGTTCAAATGGTCCCTTTAAGAGTCCCTTAAGCACTTCAAAATTCTCTATACTCACAATATTGTCAAGCATACCATGAATTATCAGAACAGGAGCAGTGATCTTTTCTGCAGCAGCAGCTATATCAAGATTTTTAAGCTCATGAATAAAACTTTTTTTAACATCCACCCCGGAAATGCTTACCATATCATTGCCCTTTTCTTGAACAGCACCTTCCCGGAGCAGCCCGGTCAGGTAAACAGGTGTGGCAATAAGGATTAATGACTCAAATAAAGTATTCCCCCTGGAAGCAGCAAGTATCGAAACAACTCCACCCATACTTGAACCTAAAAGATGAATCTTCTCTATCCCCTTTTTTTTAAAAACCTCAACCCCCCTCAAAAGATCATCAACTTCCTGAAGGATAGAAATATCGGCAATATCCCCGGGAGATTCTCCGGAAAAGGTGAAATCAAAAGTCATGAGGGTATAACCCGCATTTACTATATCCTCAGCCATATTAGTAATTTTATACCCATCCTTGCTTGAAAAAAGGCCATGGCTGAAAAGAACCCCCCTCTTCCCGATTTCATCTTTGTAATATAGCCTGGAAGGAAGATCAAGACCTGTTGAATTGGTAAATGCGAATTCCTCTATAATCATCATCCCCCCTCTCTGGTGAGACGCACAAGGGGCTCAAAAAAACCTTCAGAGCTGTTATGGTCAATAAATATCTGAACCGGCCTAAGCTCCATAATGGTTCTGCCGCTTCTTTCAAAAATTCTTGAATGAAAAATAAAATAGGAGGATTTTACATCAACAAAACCGCTGGTAAGATTAAGACCTGTAACACGCTCCTCCCTTTTCATGCCTGAAACATTAATCCGCAGGTTATCCCCCTCTTCAAGAGTATAGACACCCTTAAAAATAAGGGAACTGCTGTTTAAATAAAGAATCACAACCGCCTTATAATTGTTACCAAGTCTGAAGGAGTATCCGTAATTGTCTCCATATCTTAAATCCCAGCTCCCCTTAATTGAATTAAAGTTAACCGGCACAACATCTGAACTTATAACCTGTTCCGGTTTATAATCGTCCTTCTCCTCTTCAACTGCCACCTCCCCCTTTTCACTGACGCCGCAGGCGAAAATCAGGAGCAGAAAGGTGAGATTAATAATTATTGAAATCCATTTTTTAAAAGGCATACACTTTCCCGGGTAACATTTTTCTTTCTCAGATATCATACTATAAAGTCTGTGTCAATTATCATTTAATGTAATTGACAAATAGGGGGGAATCTATTTTAAGTAGAACCTTACTTATACTGCAGGGGACGATCTGGTTTCGACTGCATTGATGGGTCAATGGTTGCATGTCGAGTGTGCTGTCATCTCGTAAAAATGGCAGAAAAAATATAAACGCAGAAAATAATTTTGCATTAGCAGCGTAGTTGCTGCTATGTCCCTGTTTCATCCTCTCCTCTGGGGGTTGCAGGGGCATCAAATTACAGGGGATAGCCCGAGTCATTTCCTCCGCGATGAAGGCGAAACTAAAGGTGGATCGGCTTACAATATGGTGCCTGTTTCCGGATTGGCAAGCTTAAATTAAACAAACAGGATAAGCATGTAGAAGCCATTGTTCTGTGATGTAGAACGCGGGTTCGAGTCCCGCCGTCTCCAATCAAAAGCCTTAAGGGTGGAGACAAAAACTAATTTAAAAAAGATCAGGCTAAGGATTTTAAAGCAGTCCGGCCGTCATCAGTGAGAGCAACATAAACAAGCCCGTCATTTGAATTGCTGCTGTACTCCACAATCCCGAAATGTTTAAACCATGTTAGAAGATAAAAATCGAGGAATGAGATCATAAAAAAATCATTTCTTGCACATATCCCGGTTACTTCAAAAAAGTCATTAGCCAGCGCTTCAATACTTACAGCAGAATAAGAGCCTGAAAGGAGCTCAGCAAGTGCATACCTGTTTTCATGAAGGGCTTGTGCAGCCTCAGGTGATGAGGGGAAAATTGCCTTCCAGTCCAGCTCATTCCAGAAAGAATTAAAAAGCCTTCTGTAAAGCCTTTCACCGGTTAAACCTTTTTCAGCAGAGACAATATTATTCTCATCCAGATATATGATGCCGCTTTCTTCAAGAATATGAACAGACTGCTTCAGATAGATTACCAGAAGATCCCTCTCCTGAACAGAAGAATTAAGACGGATAAGTTCATCAGCACATCGGGAATAAAATTCCTCGCCGAAGATCCGGTTGTCAAGTGCTGTTATTTTTTCAGCGCAGACCCTCTCAATTAGAAATCCGGCAAGAGTGAGAGCAAAACAATTTTTAAATCTCATGGGGTTACTGTATAAATTCCCGGGAACAGCAGAATAAAATTTTGTAACAGCATCAAACAAATGAAGGTCATTGCTGCGGTTCTTCTGATTTTCGCCGGGAACAGTCCCTTTGAAAAAATAAGACAAACTTCCGGTTCCCGGTTTTACTGTCCTGTTCGGTTTATAATATATCATTATTTTATTTCTGCATCACACAATAATAGTTTCTCCGGCGGACGCCAGAGATTATGAAAGCCAAAAAAATTTAAGGTAAGAACTGATGACTAATATATAAAGCAACCTACAATGAAAATTAATATAAAGTCAAGATAAATTTTAGCACACACTTTTTTTTTACGCCATTGTCAGATTACCCGCAATCTCCGGACTCAAATTTCCCTGGGCAGTGAGAGCCCCGGCCGCGTTGTTCACGATCTCACGAGACATATTTCCGGCTGCCGGCATCACTGCACCGCCATCCGCTCTTATCTCCTCTGTCCTGAAATCTGAATAAAAGGCATCAATACTTCTGCTCATCTGATCAGACACTTCATTAAGATTCTCCGAAATGTCGGCAAATACCTGCGGATCAACCCTCTCCCTGTTTAGAAGATTTTCGCCGTATTCCCTGATCCGGTTAAACTGCTCAGCAACAACAACCTCTCCCCCCCCCTGATTCCGGAGCTGAGGATTCACAGGCGGTGCAACCATTCCGCCGTAATCAGCAATGTCCCCTGAAATAGACGATACCTGATTTTTTACTTCAACAGTATCAATTCTCCCGGTTGTGAATGCTTCACTTGCAGCGGATTGAAGCCTTGCGGAAATAGTAATAGCCTTCTGAATCAGATCTCTTGATACCTGGGCAATAATAAGAGCATCAAGCTGCGCCCTGTCCCGCTGAATACCCCTTATTACCTGATTCTGGATCTGCGAATCTGAAGTCCGGTTATCCGGTTTTGATAAAATGACGGGATTCCCACCCGGATTAATATCCGGTACCCGTCTGTTCAGTAAATTAACATCCGATGTTATTTTCATAATTATACCCCCTCCCTGGTATAATGCCCGAATTCAGTATAGCAATATTTCATGTATAATGTCAAATTTTTTTGCTCTATTCTGGTTATTCATCAATAATTTTATCAGGAGACTATACCGGGGTAGTCGTAGAATTTTAGGGGGGAAAGTCTGTCATTCCGGCCGAAGTGATAACGTAGTGCCGGAATCTCCTGAAAGAATCAAGGATATGAGATTCCCGCATACGCGGGAATGACAATACCACCAAAATCCTACCGCTACCTATACCAGTAAATCATCAAAGAAAGGATTTTAATTGACCTTTTGGACATTATGTTCCATACTCACACAACTATGGAACATAACCAGAGGCACATAAGACCATGTCACTTATAAAACAGAGTATCGCATTACTTATCTTTTTCTTAACAGCCATCCCCCTCTATTCATCAATGGCTGTTCTTCCCTACCGGATCTCACCGGGTATTGCTATTTCACCGGAAGAGTATTCAAAACTTCTCTCTGTTACAGCCCTCCTGGTTAAAGAGATAGAAATACAGTCCCCTCATGAAACCGCAATCGGGCTCAGAGAGCTTGGCATTAAGCCTGAATCTCTATCTGCTGAAGACCTGGATATTTTCGGGATGAAGTATAATCTGTCATATCTGCTCATCGGCACCCTTACCAGAAAAAGCGGAAGCTTTGTATCGGAGAATATCCTCTACTCTGTAAAGGGGAAGCAGATAATATCGAGAACCACCTCATCAGACAGGGATATCTTCCGTACTGCGGAGAAAAGCATAAGATCATCCCTTATCAGCACCGCCAACATTACCACCGGCACATGGGAGAGTGAAGCTGATATTGCAATACTTATAGATTTTTCCTACAGAATCAACAGCAAATGGGATGATATCAAAAAAGCAATCTCTCACTTCACCTCAGAACTTATTGAAAAAAATGGTATAAATACCCGCATATACATTCTCCCCTACTCTGACAGAAGATCCTTTGAAAGCGCAAAGATATATATTAATTCGATTACAGAGCTGAGAAAGGGACTCGATTCAATCAGACCGGCAGGGTCGCCTGACAAAAACAACCTGGCAAAAGTACTGAACTATTCAATAGGGAATATTAAATGGCGCCCCTCAGCCATAAAAAAAATTATTATTATAAACTCTTCACCTGCAGATGGACTAAGCTTCCCTGAGAAGTTCGCATTTGAAGCTAAAAAGAAAAAAATACAGATTAATACAATAAACGGTTTCGCAATAGAAAACCGCAAAAGCGATCTTGAGCGCCTCTCCGATATTACGGGCGGCTCAAACTTCAGCGTGGTATACCAGCAGTCAGCCTATGACACCTCCGGTGCAAGACACGAAATATACCTGGAAAGAACCAGGATTTACACCTCTGCAGCTCTGCTCAACCAATGGCAAAAGGGTGTAATCACTTCCCCTGGAGGAACAGGAGTTGTTTCATCACCGGAAGAGATTTATATGAGCAGAATAAAGCCCTCGCCTGAAAGCATGACCGAAATTCTTTCAGAGTCTTTAAACATAAAAATCCTGCAGAAAGAGCCGATAAAAACAAACCTTAATTATCTGTTCAGTTCAATTTCATCCAATATCAGCAGAGAGAGCTCCGCGCCTTTTTCCGGGAAAGCGCTGATATACTCAGGGAATATCCCTATATGGATTAAGATTCCGGGTGAAAAACTAATGACGCAATTTGAAAACCTGGAACAGAAAGGATTCTATCATACAGCTCCTTTTTTTGTAAGAAGAGCGCCATCAGAACCTATGGGGATAGAGCTTATCCCGCTGGAGAAAAATATTGAGAAAGGCTATATACCTCAAATCGGCATAGCAGATACAGGGGAAATTATAAAAAAAAGTGAGCAATACACTACAGGGGGTATAGGCTCACCCCCTGTCTGGTTCATTGAATTTAAGGTTGAAAGAACCGAAAGGTTCGGCCGGAAAAGAGATATAAGGGATTAAAATCCCTCTTTCACCTTTGTCTCAAGATAGGCTGCTATCATTGCGTCATATTGAGAAGTGGCGGAATAGACCTTAAGTGCCAGTCCCATGTTGGTCTTATAAGAAACCGCTCCGCCGCTCCTTTTCATTTCAGAAATGACGACCCCGTAATCCGCAGGATCAGTAATAACAGTTACGCTCTGAAAATTCTTGGCAGCGGATCTGAGCATTGCCGGACCGCCAATATCAATATTCTCAATTGCATCTTCAAAAGTAGAGTCAGCTTTCGCTATTGTCTCCTTAAATGGGTAGAGATTGACAACTACCATATCTATCTGCTCAATCCCATGCTTCTTCATTGTTTCAACATGTTCCATGTTACCTCTGAGTCCCAGAAGCCCTCCATGAATTCGGGGATGCAGGGTTTTTACACGGCCATCGAGCATTTCAGGGAAACCTGTATGCTCAGATACATCCTTAACCTTAAGGCCTGCGTCCCTCAAAGCTTTAGCTGTCCCTCCTGTGGACAGGAGCTCAACTCCCATACCGGCAAGTTCCTTTGCAAATTCAGCAATACCTGTTTTGTCCGAAAGGCTTATAAGTGCTCTTTTGATTATTGCCATAATTATACCTTTATTTAAAGTTCTTCATATTTTTTCATTTAAAGATCAGAACCTCCAGGCGTCAATAAAAATATCCCCGCCGCCGAAGTCGAAGGAGATATGGGAAACATCATTATTGCACTAAAAAATATCTTCAGGAATAATTACTGATTGTTAATGCTTAATAACGATTATGAAGATATTAAAAATATCACCTGTTACGGCAGGATTTCTTCTGGCAACAGCGACCGCAATTATATGGTCAGGGATTATTATTGCCCGGGATCAGGATAAAAAGTTGACAAACATCGCGGGTGATTAAAAGTGTAAAAAAACTCAAAAGGGTCAGGAAAAGTTAATGGGGAAAAAAGATTATTTTAATGAAATGAAAAAAAGGAAAATCGGCGACGGTTTTTTTGAACATATTTTCAGATTAATTTTTTTTGCTATTCTCCTTACAATTGAAGGGGTATTTAAAAAACTGAATGAACTCCGATTCAGGTTTGGGAATTTCATGGCAGGAAGAGGTTTTTCCCATATTTATTCACGCTATACAGAATACAAAAATTCTGTGCACCAGCTTATTGAAAAACCATTTTATAGAGGGAAAATAAGAGCACACCTTCTTGAGGTTAAGGACCGTTTATTTTCTGATCGCGATAAAAGGCTTATTTTCGGATTCCGGGAATCAACACAAACTATACTCATAAAATCAAAAAGCGCTTTAAACAGATTCAGAGGCTACTCAATTAAGGTGGGGAAAAAGTATTTTCAACCATCGCCAATATTTAATATTTCAAAAAATTATGCTGCCTCCTTTTTTACATTCTTTCTAAGAAAGGAAACAAAAGGGAAAATCTCCAGAAGTATGCGACAGAACCGGGAGTATATGAAGGATCTTACAAACAGATATAACAAATTCAGGAATGATGCTATTACAAAATTCTATACCAGTGATTTTAAAGCCAGAGTTGCTGAAGAAGCAGTTAAGATGAAAACAGTTCAGAACAACCTTGATAAGCTTCTTAAATCAATAGATAAAGTTAAGAAAAAGCAGCTCAAAAGCGCCATTGAACAATCACTCCGCTGAATTTTTTTTGAAATATTTTATCAGGAAAAAAAGAATTACTGAAAAAATCACTACCCCTGCAGCAAGGTTATAGCACTTTAGAAGCTCAACCACACCCTTCTTAACAATATCCCAATTATTACCAATAGTGAATCCCGCATATATCCATATAAAATTCCAGATCAAGGCGCTCAAAAAAGAGAGCAGAAACACCGGGAATGCTCTTAGCCCCGACATCCCTGAAGCAATTGAAATAACAGACCTGAGACCCGGCATAAACCTGTTAAATAATATTACAAGGTAACCATATTTAAAAAACCATTTTTCAGCATCGTCAATTTTATCCCTTGAAAAGAAGGAGTAGTTTTTTTTCTCAAAAAAACTTCTCTCCAGATATCTTCCGAGAAAATAAAGGACCATAAATCCTGCCGAACTCCCTAATGTGGTAACAGCATAGACTGACAGGAAATTAAGCCTCCCTGTTCCCACAAGAAAAGCTCCAAATGCTGTAATAGTATCCCCGGGAGCAGGGGGGAATATGTTTTCAATAAAGGCACTTATAAAAAGAAAAAGATATATAAAATAATTCCCCATGGGGAGTATAAATTCTATAATACAGGAAAGGAGTTCATCCATAGCCAGATCCTTAGTGAAAATAAAGAACAGCCTAAGCTTAAATTCAATTTATTTTCAAGCTGAAATTTATTATTCTTTACTGCAGAATAGCACCAGAGAGAAGAAAAATTTACAGAATCAACCTCCCTATCAGGTATTACCCATTACTCCTTATATTTTTTATTTTGTATATAATTTTTATATAAACAATTAATTGCTTGAAATTAGCAACAAGATTGTAATATTATCTAAAAAAAGCACTGGAGCTGATTAAAGTATTTTAACAGATCTCACTTATTGATAATTGCCGGTAATTATTCATCCCCTACTGGTGATATTAAGAAATTTCCCTAAATCAAACAAAAATATAAAAATTTAAAAGTATTGTCTATTCCCAGGAGGTTCAGGATGAATGTAAGTTTAACTATCCTTAACGAAGTTAACAGAAAAAAAATCGACGCCTTAAACAATGCAAAAGCTGTGCAGGTAATAGAAAAGTATATCAATCTGTGTAAGCCGTCAAAAGTATCTGTTATTACAGACTCAGATGATGACATCCGTTATGTCAGAAATCTTTCAATTTCCAATGGCGAGGAGAGGAGACTTAACATGGATGGTCATACCATCCACTTTGACGGGCTTAACGATCAGGGGCGCGATACCAGGAATACTAAAATACTGATCACCCCTGATATGAAGCTTAGTGAAGGTCTTAATCCCATGGAGAGAGAACAGGGGATCAGAGAGGTCCATTCACTTATGGATGGGATAATGGAAGGCCGGGAAATGCTCATCCGGTTTTTCTGTCTCGGGCCGCTGGATTCAAGATTCTCAATTTCTGCTCTGCAGATTACAGACTCCGCTTATGTTGCTCACAGCGAGGATATTCTCTACCGTGCCGGATATGAGCAGTTTAAAAATCTTAAAGGCTCACCCGAGTTCTTCTACTTTGTTCATTCAGCAGGTGAGCTTGATGAAAGAAAAAATTCAAAAAATATTCAGAACAGGCGTATTTATACGGATATTATGGAAGGTGCGGTTTTTACTGTTAACAACCAGTATGCGGGGAACAGCGTTGGTTTAAAGAAGCTTGCGCTGAGGCTTGCTATTTACAAATCGAACAATGAAGACTGGCTCACCGAGCATATGTTTATTATGGGGGTACAGCCGGAAGGTAAAAACCGGACAACCTATTTTACAGGGGCATATCCCAGCGCCTGCGGTAAAACATCCACTGCAATGATCCCGGGTCAGCTTATAATCGGTGATGATATTGCATATATCAGGGAAGGGGAAAACGGGCACGCCTATGCTGTAAATATTGAACAGGGGATCTTCGGTATAATCGAAGATGTCAATCCCATTGATGACCCTGTGATATATAAAACACTTACAACACCGAGAGAACTGATTTTTTCCAATGTCCTTGTAAACGACGGAGTTCCATACTGGCTCGGTATGGGCAAGGATCTCCCCCGGGAGGGTGAAAACTTTTCCGGATTATGGAAGAAAGGGAATACTGACAGCACAGGAAAGGAGATACTCCCTGCCCATAAAAATGCCCGCTATACAGTACGGCTCAGTGAACTTGAAAATGTTGATTCTGCCCTTAATGATCCTGAAGGTGTGCCTGTAAAAGGTTTTATCTACGGCGGCAGGGACTCAGATACATCAGTTCCTGTTTACCAGAGTTTCGACTGGGACCATGGTGTTTTTATCGGGTCATCAATTGAATCTGAAACTACAGCTGCTACAATAGGCCAGGCAGGTATACGCACATCAAGCCCCATGGCAAACATGGAATTTCTTACTGTTCCCCTGGGGCAGTATCTGGAAAATCATTTTAAATTCGGAGCAAAGCTTGAGAATCCTCCCCTTGTATTTGCAACAAATTATTTTCTTAAAGAAAACGGCAGTTTTATAAATGATAAAATTGATAAAAAAGTATGGATAATGTGGATGGAAGGAAGAGCCCACGGTGAGTATGATGCAACCAGAACACCAATAGGATTTATTCCTGAATTCCATGATATTAAAAAGCTCTACAAGGAAATCTTCAACCGCGAAATTACAGAGGAGTTTTTTAATAAACTCTTTTCAATCCGTGTTACTAAATATCTTGATAAAATGGACCGTATTGAAAAAATTTACAGGGCGGAGGAAATGGTTCCTGAAAAGCTCTTTCAAATTCTGGGGAATATCCGGAATGAACTGAACAGAGCAAAATCTGAACATGGTATGGATGAAATTCCGCCGTCAAAATTCGGATAGATTTTCCCCGCAGAAGGTTTCCGGGGCTCTCTCAATAGTCAGATTTTCGGGGATTTGTCATTCCGGTTTTGCAACTTCAATTATTGCAAATACCGGAATCTCCTGATTAAATCAGGCCTAAGAGATACCGGCATTACGCTACGCTACAGCCGGTATGACAAGGAAATTGCCTTTTGAACAGCCCCGGCATCTCATGTAGATTACAGCGGATATTGGCAGTCTTAAAATTTTAGGGAAAAAGTCTGTCATTCCGGCCGAAGTGATAACGTAGTGCCGGAATCCCCTGGAAAAATCAGGAGTCCTGAGATTCCCGCACCTGTACTGAGCGCGTCGAAGTATGCGCGGGAATGACAACACCTGCAAAATCCTACCGCTACCCTGAGATTAATATTTTATCTTTCAGGTAATCTGCTTGAAATATTCATGCAATTCCATTTAGTTAACCTATGAAAAGGATATTATGCTACGGTGATTCCAACACATGGGGCTATAAACCGGCTGACGGATCACGATTCGGTGAAACAGAAAGGTGGCCCGCCCTGATGCAGCAAAATCTTAAGGTTAAATCCGCCCTTATTGAAGAGGGCCTCAATGGCCGGTCAGCCCTTAACCTTTACCCCGGTTACGATGAAGCAAATGGAATAGACTATATTCACAAAAATATAAACCGCTTCGTCCCTCTTGATATGGCTATAATATTCCTTGGCCTGAATGATATAGCTGCTGCACCGGATGAACCGCTCTGGAAAATCTGTAAAGCTATTGAAGAGATTGCAGAAATAATTCTGACAGCACATTCAGAAGCAAACAGGCCATTGCCGCAGATAATTTTGATGGGGCTTCCGCGGATAAGCAGAGATTTTGAAGAAACCGGTTTTTACGAATTAGTTATAAACAAAGTTCAGGCATTCCCTGATATAGTGGCCGAAGCAGCTTTAAAACATGGTTATCACTTCATAAATACTGCGGAATTTATTGAGACTTCGTCCCTTGACGGCACACATCTTAGCGCTGACTCTCATTACAGGCTTGCAATACATACTGCTGAATACATAAACAGGATACTATGAACATAAAACAGGAAAATCTTTTATTTAATTACAATCTTCAGATCATATTTACTGTAACCCTCATTGCAGTTATGGGTGTTTCGTCAATCACACCCGCATTCCCCACAATAGCTAGGGAACTGGGTCTCACCTCCAGAGAGGTAAATCTCCTTATTGTTGTATTCACAGTACCGGGAATTTTTCTCTCACCTGTTCTGGGGATAATGGCTGACAGGCTTGGAAGAAAAAGGGTCCTTGTACCATCTATACTTATATTTTCTATATGCGGAACTGCCTGTGCTTTTACTGCTGATTTTAAGATACTTCTGATACTCCGGGTTTTTCAGGGGACAGGGGCTGCTGCATTAAGTTCACTAAACCAGACAATAATAGGTGATGTTTTCCCGGGTAAAAACCGGATAGATGCCATGGGGTATAACAGTTCATTCTTAAGCCTTGGCACAATGCTCTACCCGTCAATCGGAGGAGCTCTTGCCCTGCTTGGCTGGAACTACCCTTTTCTCCTCTCAATGGCCGGATTTCCGGTGGCCTACCTTGCTGCTTTCAGGCTTAAGAATCCTGAACCTGAGAAAAACGGTAAAATCGGCCACTACCTCACCTCTTCTTTCAAGGTAATTTTTAAAAAAGAAATAATGGCACTTTTCTTCGGCACAATGACTGCATTCATTCTGCTCTATGGCGTGATGCTGGCATTTTTCCCCTACTACCTTTATGAAAATTTTAAGGCCTCACCATTTCAGATCGGCCTTATAACATCTTCTGCTTCTATAGGCTCAATTCTGGGGGCATTTAATCTGGGGAGACTCTCAAGAATTTTCTCTTCAAAAAAACTTATAACAGGAGCATTTCTACTTTATATCGTATCCCTGATTCTTTCTTATTTTATCTCTCTACTGGTATTTTTTGCTGTTCCTGCATTTATATTCGGTTTCGCTAACGGCATACTTATACCCAACATCCAGACCAGGATTTCCATTATAGCGCCTGCTGAATACAGAGGTGCTGTTATGTCGATTAATTCCACAGTGCTCCGCCTGGGGCAGACAGTAGGGCCTTTTGCTTCAGGTATAATTCTTGTTTCTTACGGGAGCAGCGGTATTTTTACAGGTGCGGTAATTTTTGCACTGGCAACTTTTTTTATTCTTACAATTATAGTGCCATCTGATAAGACTTAAACATATAATAGAATCAGGAATAATGCCTGAATATGTCATTCCGGTTTTACCCCAAGGGTACTTCATCGTTGCACTCATGGAGCGCTATCTGCAACCGGTATGACAAAAAATTCCTTTATAGATCAATTACCTGAAACAGAATTCCCCCTATCTTTCAGGCTGCTGAAAAATTGTATAATATCATTATCACTGCTACAGCAGTTTAGCGATTCAAGAAGTGCGTCTTCGTTGACCACTTTTTTCAGGAGTTCCCCCCTGGCTAATGTATCCATATCTTTAAAAGTATCGTCTGCTTTAAGAAGTTCCCTTCCCCGTCTCAAGATACAGAGCATATCATCAACCCTCTCAGGGATATGCGCCTCCATCATGCGTCTAAGCCTGGCAGCCATGGCAGGGGAAGCGCCGCAGGTGGATAAAGAAAAAATCAGATCACCCTTTCTTACAAATGAGGGTACATAAAAACTGCAGTTAGGGGGATCATCAACAGCATTAATAAGAATATTCCTCTCCTCCGCTTCCCTGAACACATGTCCATTCACTTCAGGATTATCTGTTGCGGAAAAAACAAGAACAGCCCCTTCAAGATCTCCAACTTTATAGACACGCTGAAAAATCTCCACTCTATCGGGATAATTCCAGGACATCTCCATAATCTCAGAATCAAAATCGGGGGAGATAACCTTAATCACTGCACCCGCTTCAAAGAGATCAGCAGCTTTTCGTGCAGCCACAGAGCCTCCGCCGATAATCACAGCAAGCCTCTTATCAAGATTCATCATTACAGGATAAAGCTTCATTACCGGGCAAGCTCCGCAGGTATAGGAAAATCCTCACCCTTCTCTTTCAGAATTGCTTTCTTATCCTCATCGAGCCCTATCTCTTCATCAGTGATATAGCACTGGGGATCGGGCGCCCAGAAATCGTTGTGAGCCCTGTAACCCCTCACTCTCATAGCCCCTGTGCATAATTCCCTGTAGGAACAGAGTGAGCATCTCCCCTTAATAAACTCAGCTTTATTTTTCAGCCCCTTCATAAGGGGATCAGACTCATCCATCCATATTTCACCGAAATTTCTTTCACGCACATTCCCGAATGTATAATCCTGCCAGAACTGGTCAGGATGGACATTACCGTTAAAATCGATGTTTGCAATACCCACACCTGTTGAATTTGCAGCACCGCCGTTCCATTTCAGGAGGTTATAGACTTCATCAGCTCCGGGAAGATTTTTCTCCTTCATCTTCATGTAAAGATAAACCCCGTCAGCATGGTTATCAACAGTAAGAATATTTATATCAAGGCCCCTGCTGAAATAGTCCGCAGTTCTTTCAAGAATAATATCCATTGCACCCCGTGACTCGCTGTGGGACAGATCATCTCCATACATGGAAGTCCCCCTCCCTGAATAGACAAGGTGATAGAAACAGGCTCTGTTGATCTTCTCCTTTTCAATAAAGTCAAAAATCCGGTGGAGATCGAGATAATTCCGCCTTGTCAGGGTAAGACGAAGACCAACCCGCTGCTCCACAGCGCGGCAGTTATCAAAGCCTTTCATGGTTTTCGCAAAGGCACCCGGAACACCCCGGAAGGTATCATTGATATCCTCCATACCATCCAGGCTTATACCCACATAGACAACACCGGAATCCTTTACCCTCTGTGCAGTACTTCTGTCAATGAGTGTGCCGTTTGTGGAGATAACAGGGCGTATATTTTTTTTAGCAGCATACTCAAGGAGCTGAAACAGGTCAGGCCTTGTAAAAGGCTCCCCGCCGGAGAATAAAAGAGAGGGGATCCCGAAATCCGCCAGCTCATCAATCAGCTTCATCCCCTCTTCAGTTGAAAGCTCATCAGCATATTTTCTGTTCTCAGAATCTGTATAGCAGTGAACGCACCTGAGGTTGCAGGTTCTTGTGGAATTCCATACAACTATGGGCCGCCTCTCCCTGGCAGATGTAACGATTTTATGAGGGGAATTGCCATGGCAGTCAGGGCCCGACTTTGTGCCGTATCTCAGACCGTCACCTGTTGATGTTCCGCCACAGTAAAGTTTACCTATATCAATCATAGTTTTCCCTTTTCCATTTTTTAAATTCTTCTGAAAAATATCTTACCCTCGTTTTTTTAAACTCCCTCAATGAATCGAGCACAAGGTAATCATCGATTCCGCTCCTCTCTGCAAGATCTTCAACAATACGCTTCAGTTCATCACCTGATCTTGCGTGAATCATGGCAAAGAGCGGATATTCCCATTTACCGGGAAACAGTGTTCTTAAATATAAATGTGTTATTGCTTTATTTTCCCGGAAGATTTCCGGGTCAAAACCTGGGCCTGTTTTCCAGGCTGTCATAGCATTTGAGGTAAAGCCCGCTTCCCTGTGACGCAATACAGCAGCGTATCTTCTCATTACGCCGGTTTCAAGGAGCCTGCTGAAATTGCTGATTAAGTCACTTATTTCAATATCTATCTTATTATCTTCAATTAATTTCCGGAATGGATTTTTAACAATAGGGAGATCTTTCTGAAGAAGGAGTACACTTTTACGCATTCCTTCAGTCATTTCAATATTATTCTCCGCTCCCTCTTTTACCTGCGAATGGGGAAATCCGGAATCAGATACAGAGGTGCCAAGATCAAGGATTACACCGATCTTAAAAAGTTGTTCATTTCTTAAAACAAGGAAGTCATCAGCCCCGGACTTGCAAAAAAGCAGATCAACAGTTTTATCAAAGGCTTCGCTGCTCTCCTCAGCCAGGGTAAACCATATATTATAGCTATGTTTTCTTAGATAGTTGTGGCTTACACCTGGATGGGAATTTATTACTGCAGCAGCCTTTTCTATATTTTCTTCCTTAACCTTAAAGGCCACCAGGCTTAAAGTATAGCCCAGAGATTTCCCTTCAAAGATACCGGAAATATTTCTTATTATTTTTCTCTCTTTAAGGTCATGAATAATAGATAAAACTTTATCTTCTTCAATGCAGGCCTTTTCACCAGTATACCTGAAGGGCTCTTCAAGAGGAGGAAGGCCCTTCTGGAGAAGCTCCAGCACAGCTGACTCATCTGCAGTAAATTTCATTGACTATCCCCTTTTAGCAGGGTTGTGAAGGCAGAAAGGTTCCTCCTGAAGATAATCGCCTGAAGCATAGTGTGCCCTGGCCCTGCATCCTCCGCAGACCCCCTTATACTCACAATCTCCGCATCTCCCTTTAAGTGTTTTAAAATCCCTTAAAGTGGCAAAGAGCTCTGAATTCTCCCATATCTCCGGGAAACTCTTCTCAATAACATTACCAGCAGAAAGCGGAAGATACCCGCAGGGCTGAACATCACCCCTGTGCGAAATAAAGCATACCCCTGTACCGGCAAGACATCCCCTTGTAACAGCAGCCATACCATCAGATTCAAAGGTAAGTTTCCTCCCTTCAGACTTTGCCTGCTGTCTAATAATCCTGTAATAATGGGGAGCACATGTTGCTTTAAATTCAAGGGGAACTGATTTTGACTTATCATAAAAATGGCTCAGTACCTCTTCATACTTCTCAGCAGAGATCATATCGCTTTCTGCAAGCTCAATTCCGCAGCCCACAGGGACAAGCATGAACATGTGGAGGGCAGCAGCACCCTCTTTTACTGCCACATCAAGTATATCATCTATCATATCCACGTTCCGTTTTGTAACAGTGGAGTTAAACTGAAATTCAACCCCCGCCTTTGCAAGGGAACGGGCTCCATTTATAGCACCATCAAAGGCACCTTCAACACCTCTGAAGCTGTCGTGAAACTCAGCGCTTTTACCATCTATTGAAATGCTGACCCTTGATATGCCGGCTTTTTTAATTTTTTCAGATACAGAATCGTCAATAAGGGTACCATTGCTGGCAAGGGCAACGCGCAGGCCTTTCCCTGCAGCATAGGAAGCTATGTCGTATATATCATCGCGGTAAAGGGGCTCCCCCCCTGTAAGAACCAGTATGGGAGAATACTCAGATGCAATATCATCAATGACTTTGCAGATAGCAGTGAACTCAAGTTCACCGGAAAAATCTATATCATCAGCTTCTGCCCTGCAGTGAAGGCAGTTCAGATTACATCTTTTAGTAAGCTCCCAGAAGATAAGTCTGGGTATATGTTTTTTCAGCATTTAGTAAAAAAATCCTCCAGGAATTTTGCGCTTTCACGCACTGAACTCTGCTCATGATCCTCTTCACAATTAGCAGCACCCTTCTTCAGATTTATAATAGGGTTGTGAAGAGTTTTCTTCATAATCCGGATTGTTAAATCTTCTATAAGTTTGAAGTCATCTTCAGAGAAATGTTTCAATTTTTTACATCTGGCTTTTTCGAGCTCCATCTTACGGATTTCATCAAATTTATTCTTTAACGCAGTAATTGAGGGAGTAATAGATAACTCATCATACCAGCATAAAAATTCGGTAATATCCTCATCAATAATAATTTCCGCTTTCCCCATTTCGCTGAACCTGCTCTGTTTGTTTACATCCGCAATCTCTTTCAGGTTGTCAATATTATGGAGATAAACATTTTCGATTTCACCAACAGAGGGCTCCACATTCCGGGGAACTGCTATATCGATTATAACAAGGGGTTTCCCCCCCCGCTCCATCATAATCAGATCCATATCCCTCTGTGTAATTACATGATGTGGTGCTGTTACAGATGAAATAACAATATCAACATCGGTTAAAGCTTTATCAAGCTTTGCCAGAGGGATTATTTCAGCTTCAAAATTCATATCAAGGCATACCTTGCGGGCATTTTCAACAGTCCGGTTTGCCACGATGATCCGTGTAAGATTATCCTTAACAAGATATTTTAAAATAAGCTCACCCATCTCACCTGCACCGACAAGAAGCACAGATCTCCCTGAAAAATCATTAAAAATATTTTTTGCCCTCTCCACAGCGATTGAGGCAATTGAAATGGGATTTTTGGAAATAAGTGTTTCGGTCTTAACCCTCTTTGCTGTTTTAAAGGCCCTGTGGAAAAGCCTGTTTAAAACAGAACCTGTAGCACCGCAATCAACAGCCCTGCTGAAGCACTCCTTTATCTGCCCTGTAATCTCATTCTCCCCCACTACCATTGAGTCGAGTGAGGCAGTAACATAAAGGAGATGCTTAACAACATCTGTGCCATGCCTGGTATATATTGAAGACATAAATTCATCGTGAGGGAGACGGGTATAGTATTCCATGAGCTTCTTGATTGTTTCTATAGCTGATTCGCAATCTTCAGCAGTCATATAGATTTCCACTCTGTTGCAGGTGGACACATATACAGCCTCATCAACCCCTGCTTCAATAAGCCTTTCATAAAAGGCCGGAATCTGCGCCTGCGGAAAGGAAAGGAGTTCCCTTGTTTCAACAGGTGCTGTTTTATGACTCAGCCCCAGAAGCACCAGGTTCCCGAGTTTATTTTCCATGCCTGCATCAGAATTAATATTGCTCATAAATATATCCATATTTTAATAAATTACCTTATCCATTCTTTATCATTCCCGCGAAGGGGGGAATTTCATAAAATTAGTTTTGTCATATTCCGCCAGTGCAGCTGCCATGGCTCCCTGCAAACACGATATAGAAAATTCTTATTATTCACTTTTACTACAGCCAGAATAACAGTAAGTTAATAAACTGGTTAACTGATATAGAAAAATCTACCTGTTAATAATAAATAATAAACTGCACTTATTAATCAAGTAAAAAAGAGAAATAATGATATATTGTAAAGCCGGGGGGACTAATCCTTCCTGGAGTAACCGGCAGCTATACCTGCAGCCTTAAAAAGAGACATAACCACAATGAGCATAGCAAGAGAAAAAGTAATCCAGAACAGGCTATGCCCTGCAGCAGCCTGATAAAAGAGTACCGCAATAATCCATGCCATTACTGTCATATAAAGAGTCTGCGTAACAGCCACAAAAGCGCCGGCTTCCCTGAACACTGCCCCCACTGTTGCAACACATGGGAAGTATATAAGAATAAAAAGGAGATAAGCGTATGCATTAATCCCGCTTTTAAAATGTTTTCTCATCATTTCAAAAATACCCGACCCGGAAGTTTCCGAAACCGCTGCCTCTTCACGATCAATTCCGAGAGGATCAGTAATTCCGCTGAATGCCCCGCCCAGATTTACAGGTATGGTCATAAATGCCTCCCTGATCTTTTCACCGGGGCTGCTCTCCTCCTCCTCATCCTCTATGCCGCTCTCCATCTGGGAGTAAAGAGAATTTAAAGTCCCCACAATAGCCTCTTTTGCAAAGGGCCCGGAAAAAATCGACACCGCAGCAGGCCAGTTCCCCTCTTCAATACCCATAGGCTCAAAAACCGGGACCATCCTTGCACCGATACTCGTAAGTACAGAATTTTCGCTGTTCTCATTCCCGAAGGATCCATCCTTCCCCAGAGAATTCATAAAGGAAAGTATTGTAACAGCAATAACAATTATTTTACCCGCACTTAGCATAAAGAGCTTAAGCCGCGACCAGGTATGAATTAGTATATGCTTTATTCTGGGGAAATTATAAGGGGGGAGCTCCATTACAAAATGTGAAGGCTCACCTGCAAATATCGTTTTTTTCATTAAAAATCCGGTAAAAACAGCAAGGGCAATACCGGCAAGATAAAGAGACATAACAATCAATCCGGAATACTCCTGAAAAAAAGCTGCAGTAAAAAGAACATAAACCGACAGCCTTGCTCCGCATGACATAAATGGAAGAATAAATATGGTCATTATTCTATCCTTATGCTCCTCCAGTGTTCTGGCTGCCATTACTGCGGGAACAGTGCAGCCGAAACCTATAATCATGGGAACAAAGGATTTCCCCGGAAGGCCTATGAGGCGCATAAAACGATCCATAACAAATGCAGCCCTTGCCATGTACCCTGAATCCTCAAGAATGGAGAGCATAAAAAACATGGCAAAAATAATCGGAATAAACGCGGCAACAGCCTGTATCCCTGCGCCAACACCTGATGACAAAAGAGTTATAAGCCAGGCTGGAGAGTTAACAACTCCCAGCAGATATGCAGATCCATCTACAAAAATTACACCGGAAATGGTTTCAAAAAATTCTATAAAAGCCCCGCCGATTGAAAGTGTTACCCAGAAAACAGCATACATTACTGCAAGGAAAAGAGGAATACCCCCATATTTACTCAGTACTATTCTGTCTATTGAATCACTCACCTCTTTATTATCCGTTTTTTTCACAACAGATTTCCGTACAATCCCCTGAATAAAACCGTATCTGTAGTCAGCAATAATAATATCCGCTGACTCATTTAAAAGGGATTCCATGTTTTTTATGGCCCCATCGATTTCATTCTCATCTATGCCGGTTTGTGCAGTTACGATCTTTCTTATCTTATGATCATTCTCAATAAGCCTCAAGGCAATCCATCTTTCATCAGCACCAATAAGGCTGGTTAGTGGCGCAAGTCTCTCTTCCCAGCTCTCAATTACACTCTCCACTTCATTGGGATATTCAACCTTTCTTGAAGGTGTTTTACTATTACCGGCATATTTCAATATTTCCGATTTAAGCTTTTCAATATCCCCTTTTAAAATGGCAGATGAAGATATCACATCAACCCCAAGGAGTGATGAAAGCGCTTCAACATCTATTTTTTTATCCTGTTTTTCTGCCAAGTCTATCCTGTTAAGCACAACAATCATAGGAACTTTCATTTCTATAAGCTGTGTTGTGAGGTAAAGGTTTCTTTCAATGTTTGCAGCATCAATAATATTGACAACAAGATCAGCATCACCTTTAAGAAGATACTCTCGGGGAATCTCCTCCTCGCCGGAAAAGGCGGAAAGGGAATATATACCGGGGAGATCCACAATCTTTACATCCCCCCCCATAAATCCTTCCAGTTTTTCGACAGTAACACCAGGCCAGTTCCCGATTGTCTGGTTACCACCCGTAAGACCGTTAAAAATAGTTGATTTACCGCAATTAGGATTACCCGCAAGGGCGATTATTTTCTGTTTCATATTAAATGCCGGTATTATAAATTACAGGATATGAGATAATTATAGTTACTATGTCGGCAAAGAGAAGCCTTTTTTGAAGAATGATGTGAAGCTGTTTTTAACGCACAATAATTCTTTCCGCCATTGAATGACCGATTACAACCCGCGTATCATTGACCTTTACAATAACAGGACCATTTTTTTGTGAAGACAATACTTCAATTTCATGACCGGGGAGTATACCCATACATAAAAGTTTCTCCTTAAACCGATCGCCGCCTGAAAGCTTCAGAACACGCACTCTGGTCCGGGGTTTTATATCTGTAAGATTTTTTTCTATAATCACATTAAGATGATTCATATAACTCTCCTGATAGCTACTATGAATAATATTAGCCATTACTAACATAAAATAACTATATCCTCATAATTGTCAAGATAATAATCAAATTTTTTATATAGAATAACAGTATTTATTCCTGAACTTATTATTGTTTAAAAATACTCTATTATCCTGAATAGATCAGAAAAGTATATTTGATGTAATCATTTTATCACATCAAACATCTCTCTTAAACTTGAACATGACAATATTTTATACTTGAATATATTCACCGCCTGGTGTATATGTTCATAAAAATTAACAAGAGGTTTTACATGGCAGCAGGTCTGATAGTTGATGATTCAAAATTTATGAGAAGAATAATTGCAGATATACTTGTTTCAGGCGGTCACACAATAATTGGTGAGGCTGATAACGGCCAGGATGGGGTTGACCTTTACAGCGAATTAAAGCCCGATTTTGTTACTATGGATATCACCATGGGTGGGAAAGACGGGATTAACGCGGTTAAAGAAATTAAAACCAAGTTCCCCGGGTCAAAGATTATTGTTGTAAGCGCCCTTAATGAAAATACAATAAAGATGAATGATGAAGAGATAAATGCAGATGCATATATTACCAAGCCATTTGACAGCGAAACATTACTTAAACTTGTTGAGAAAATAATTTAAAAAAAATGTCCGGCGAATTTATAAAATTATACACAGTTAATGCTCCCCCTGAAAACGCATATTTCCTTCGGAATGGGAACGTTTATTTTTACGCTTCAAATATGGATAAATATTCTGTAAAAGGAAACAACCTGATTATCGGCTCAACTGAAATTATTCTCACCCATATGCTTTCCATGCAGACAGAGCGTATGGAAACTGCAGTCAGTACAGGGGAAAGTTCGATAAAAAAAATATCTGTAAAAAAATTTCTGGAAGGGATGAAGTCTTTCCCCTTTTTAATGAACACCTCAATTGTTCTTGCAAAGCAGGTACTTCTTACAAACCGGATTATCAATAAAAATATAGATCAGCTTGAAGGGGTTGAAAAAATAATCAGAGATCTTGCCATTACATATTACAAGGCGGTAAACGCTGTAAATATGGAATATGACAAAAGAAAACTCCCCTGGCTTAATGATATTCTGAAAAAGCATCTCACAACCCTTACTTTTAAACGGGGTGAAGCCTTCTGCAAATCGCAGCAGTCTATAACCGTTGAAACATCGCATCACCTTTCAGACAGCATGGTGGAATATCCCAGAGGTTCAATTATCTGCAGCGAAGGTACCAGCGGTGAGGAGATGTATATTCTTCAGGCCGGGTCAATAGATGTGGAAATTAAAGGGAACAAGGTTGCCACAATCGACCAGCCGGGAACAGTCTTCGGGGAGATGGCTCTCCTGCTGAACGAGACAAGAACTGCTACATTGAGAGCTAATAATAATACAGTTATTACAGTAATACAGAAAAAAATGCTTAAACAGATCTGTGAGAAAGATGGAGATTTATTAAAAAATGTGGCTGTCTCTCTTGCAAGAAGGCATTATTTCAATTTAATTAAAATAAATACTGTTAATAAAGCCCTTATTGAAAGAGATCTCAATAATACATCATGTGAAGGTGAAAATAAACCGGGCCAGATAGACAAAATCAGAATAGACCTGGGGAAACTGAAAAATGAAATAAGCGAAGCTGCATACAAAAAAAATGCTGATTTCCTGGACCCTATAGTAGATTTGATAAAATAGCTATTTCAGGGTTTTAAGCCAGCTCAATTCAGCTTTAAGATGATGCTCAAGATAAGTAAGTATATGCCTGTATGAATTCCCTTCTGGAGCTGTTTTTTCAATCTTCTCCTTAATCCCTTCCATCTTCTCTTTTATCAGTGAAGTACGCTCTTCAAGGAACTGCTCTTTCTGCTCATCTGAGAGAAAATCGAAAAACATAAGAACAATATCAACATCAAAATGAATAAAGTTGCTGTCAAAATACTGTTTTAACAGTTTCTTATAATGCTTTTTGCCTGCAGGAAGAATTTCATAAACATATCTTTCCGGGTTGCCGCTCTCCTTTTCAGTGCCTACTCTTTTCACCCAGCCGTTTTCCACAGATTTTTTTATAGCATAATAAATTGAACCGAATTTAATATCAACATAATCCTCAAGACGTTCAACTATCTTTTTCTTGATTTCATAGCCGTAAAGATTCCCTTCCATTAAAAGTCCCAGAATTGTAATTTCGATTTTCATTGCTGACTCCTGAAATTTACTCTTTTTTTTAAATCAGATAGCTTACCTGATTTCTATTATATAATAACTATTTTATTAAAAATAAAAAAATTTTTAATAATCATTCGATTTATTTAAAATTATCCTTTATATTCAGTGTTAATTCCTTAACTTTTTTTTGGAATAAAATGCTCTATTATCCCCGCCGCCATAGGCGGCGGGGATATGGAAAACATCATTATTACACTAAAAAATATCTTTAGGAATAATTACTACTTTATATTAAATATTTTACATTAAAAACAGACAAAAAGCAATAACATTTCAACATTTAATCAAAAAAATATACATTTTAAAACATTTTTTTTAAAATAATCAATTATTCTACATCTATAATTTTCCAAATTAACTACTCAGGACAAGAACAGCTTCTCTCTCCTGAGTCTTAATAATAATATATATTCGTATAAATATTTTCTGGACAATTTTCTCTATTCTATTATTATAACAGAATAGTCAGATCAGGAGTGTTTTTAATGAAACCTGCAAAATTTATTAAAAGAATCCAGAAAGGGGAGGAGCTCACAATTGCTGCCATCGGTGATTCTTTTACCTACGGGTGGGGTGTAAGCAAAGGGTATCTCTGCAGCCTTAGAGAGATGATTTCTGACAAATACCCCGGTGCAAAAATCAACCTGATAAACGGCGGAAGTCCCGGCGATACAGCAAAAGGGGGAGTTTACCGTGTGTGGCAGGATGTAATCCGGCATAACCCTGATCTTGTAATAATACAATTCGGCCTGAATGATCTCTACTCCGGATTTGATACTGAAGAATTCTACCAGAATCTTTCAAGAATAGTAAAAGAAATACGTGAGAAAACGGAATCAGAAATTATTCTGGTTACCTCAACAACCGTTGAAGACAGGGAACAGAATAAAATTATTTATACTTTTTATGATAAAATAGTTCAATGCGGAAAAGAATTCAAAGTGCCTGTAGTTAAAGTTCACGAATATTGGGAAAAAAGGATCGCCATGGGCTCAAGCTTCCCGTTCCTGGTACAGAATGACGGGATCCACCCCAATGAGGCGGGACATCTGATTATGGCTGAAGCAATTATGGAACTTTTTTAATATCTCAGGAGTCTTATTTTATAATAAATCCAGAGCAGTGAGAAACAAATAAATATTGCCAGAAAAATATAGAGTGCAGCCGGTCCGCCTTCAATTATAGATATAACGATAGAAATTACTGCAGCTGCGGACCAGATAATTTTCAGCGTAAGCATTGAGCTGAATTCCGGGATTCCACCTTTATGCATAAAAAGTGAATTCCCGCCTATCCCTGCAAGAGCAGCCCCCACAAGCCTTGCAGTTAATGGATCTACAGCTTCGAAACCCCAGAAACCGAGAAACCGGAGAGGGAATAGAATCAGAGGGACTGCAAAAAGCATATCCGCTGCGAAATGAATAATAAACCAGAACCTTAATGATTCAGGAACCATCGGGTACCCCACTGTTTACTGTTTTATTATATCTTCAATCCTCTTTCTGTCATCATTGCTGATATCGACAAACTCAATACCCATACCCGACTTGCCCTCTGCGATTTCATCTTCACGCAGCCATCTTACAAGCCCCTTTACCTCAATAGGTACACCATCTTTAGAATTTATCGTAAGGGTTACTTCCGATCCGCTTTTAAGAGGCTCCGGTGTTGAAATAAAAATCCCTCCTCTACTCAAATCAACTGTTGAACTGCGGCTGATCAGTTCATCACTGACTACTTCGGATTTAATCTCTTTCTTTACTCTTTCCTCTTTACGTTTATCTGATGACATATTTAATAACCTCTCAGAAGAGTTTGATTGCATTTTCAAATCAAAACATAAATAAAAATAATCATCTGCTCTGCAATATATAACTTAATAATATACATATTGACAAAATTTACAATCTTTTTTTTCCTATAGGACTAATATATTGATAATAAGAAATGATACCATTGATGAATAATGAAGAAATTAAGCTTTTTTATCTGGGAAAGAAGGTCCTTTTCCCTCACTGTACCATTTCTGTTTCTTTGAAAAAATCGAAACTCTCATCCGGTCTTTCTGCCGGTGATAAAATTATTGTTTTCCCCACCAGATATTTTTTTGACATTCTTTTTTTACGCAGAAGAATCTCCACTCTTGCAGAGATAGTTGAAGTTGAACATACAGAGAGCCACATAAGGCTTCAGCTCAAAGGCCTGGCCAGAGTACGCGTAAGCAAAGCCAGAGGCCTCCACCTGGCCCGGTATAATATCATTGAACCTGATATTGAAGCAAATAAAAACAGCCGGATAGCAAAGGAGCTGAGGATTAAAGCACAGGAACTTATTTTTATAATCAATGTAAATGAATCGGACAGACTTATTGAACTCATTAATTACCTGGTTGATGTAAGCCAGATCACTGATTTTGTTGGAAATTATTTTGTTCTTGATTATACTTTAAGAGAGGAGCTCTTAAACGAAACTGATGTTTACAACAGAAGCATAAAAGTTCTTAAAAAGCTTCAGGAGCTCATTGAAAAAATTTCGATTAAAAAGGACTGATTGCTTATGAAAAAAAATATTTCCGGAAATAATGTTTATTATTCAATTTCATGGTCAAAGATATTTGAGTTCGAAAAATACAGCGCAACAAGGATTGTTCCTGAATTATCAGGGATCGTACGTCTTATGCATAAAAAAAATAACCGCTATGTAAACCTGCTTTTCTATGCATGCTGGCGTGACGGATGCCGCGAAGGGCTCAAAAAGCTCATGGACGACCTTATTGACAAACACAATGATATAAGGGAAAAGCTTCTTGAAGAAGACCTGTACTACTGCTACACAATTATTGATACAAATCCAAGGGATATGCAGGATATTATGTACTGGCTCATCACCGAACATAAACCGGTCCTTAATGATGCGGCAAACTTCGAGGATTCGAAAAGATACAGGGACATAAACATCAAGGAGGAGAACCCCCCGGGACACCCTTAAGATGCTACTCCTCTTATTCCGTAGTGATATAAAACTTGACATTCCCCTGTTTTCAGCACAGATTTAACTCAATCAATTTAACGGGGTGTCATTTATGACCAAACTAACTGAAAAAATAGCTTCTGAAATAAACTCATTATCTGACATTGAAAAACTGCAGATTGTAGACGCGATCTTGACTGATCTGGATAAATCCGATCCGGAAATTGACCGGATATGGGCTGAAGAATCACAAAAACGCTGGGCAGCATATAAATCGGGAAGCATAAAAACTGTTTCATATGACCAGGTAATGGGAAGGCACCGTAATCGATGAAAGTTCTTTTTCTTGCAACAGCACAATCGGAACTTGATGATGCGGTGGAATGGTACAACGAACAAGCTGAAGGGCTCGGCTTAAAATTTCTCGATGATTTAGACCGTGCAATCCGAAGATCCTCCTTATACCCATTTTCATGCGCTGAAATAGAAAAAGGGCTGAGAAGATGCCTCCTCACACGATTCCCTTTCGGAATAATATATGGGATTGAAAATGAAACTATAATTGTAATAGCAATTGCCCATTTACACAGGAAGCCCCGTTACTGGTCAGACAGAAACGGATAAAACTCTCTTAAGATGCTACGATGCCCTGGCAGGGTACATTCTTATATCTTCCATGGTATATAGGTGAGTTACATTATGCTTAATCAGAAAAAACTCCAGTATATACTTCAGCCTTGCGCAGGCGTCCAGAGGGAGGGAAAGATTTGAGTCTGACTGTGCTGAGAACTGCTGCACCCTCTTTACATTGAGACACTTCCTTTCGTGATCGTAGATAAAAATATCCTTTTTGAAAAGGAGAAAGGACTCATAAACTGACCTGATTATTGCTTCAGATTCCACCAGGTTCGCCATGTACAGATTTGTATCAGAATCATGAATATTTCTTGTAAAAAATTTCAGCATCCTTAACACAATTTCAGGATAAAGGTATTCATTTATCAGTAAAGATACCCTCTCTTCAAGCTCCCTGTCATACATCCGCTTCAATGGATAGGCCATGTGAATAACATGGTAGTAACCTGTCTGAGTTTTGAAAAAAACAAAATCGAGAAACCGGTCTATTGCATCCTTGCGCATAAAATGCTGTTCAACATATGTTGACTCAACAAATTTTTCAGCCACATCCTCAAGTTTCTCATTTTTAATAATTTTTTCAAAATTAATTAACTGACTCTTTTCAGGATCTATACTTTCAAGTGAATCAAATCGTAAAGATTTTCTATCCATTAGTTCTCCGGAAACATTAAAAAGTTTTCTTTATTCCCATAATCACTTCCCGCTTAAACGAGGCGGAGTCATTATATTCATGAGCGCTTTGTATTGAACCTATTATTGCATAATTATAAAAAGATAATTCAATAATTGAAAAAAATATCATCTGGAACTCATTCTTTTTTCTGTAGCCGTCATAAATCATGTAAACAAGCAGCCCGTTTGTAGCAAAAGAGAATAGGCCAAGAAGATATTTCTCTGTGTAAACATATCCAAGACCAGGGACTATAGCTGATGACAAGGCTGCAATAAAGGGGCTTTTCGCCGGCCGCTCCTGCTCATCTTTTATCATTGCTGAAAGAGCATCAGCCCTTTCTATATAATTCCCTTCAGGGAAAATGTCCTTATAATACTCTAATAAACTTTGTGCTTCATTATATTGTTCGGATAATGCACGTGCAGCACATAAGTAAAATAGTGAATCCTCGTAAAAATACCCCTCTTTATAAATAAAATTATACTCCTGGAAGTTATTCAGAGCAAAAGCTGTTGATCCGTTTATCAGTCTTACCAGCCCGAGATACAATAACCCCTGCTGGCCGTAATAGGAATCGGGGTAAGTTCTGTAGCTCTCCTGAAAAAGGGCTATTGCCCTCCCCGCATCCCCCCCTCCGGCATAAGCTCTCCCTTCAAGCATAAGGCTTTCGCTGTAACGCTCACCTGAAGGGTAAAGATATCGGTATCTCATTGTTTCAGTAATTGTATTATAGTACTCACCTTTTTCAAGATGCAGATAAGCTGTATCAAGCAGATGGCCCCCTGAAGCTGCAGCAAAAGAGGAAAATGAGAACAGGAATATAATAATTGTCAGATACTTCACCTGAATACCTTTTCAATATCATAAAATCTTCCCGGCTCATAGGGGGCCCTTACTGAATTAACTGATCTCCTGTACTCACTGATCACCGCCTCATTAGCCAGAGATGCTGCATTGTATGCGCCGTAAATATTCCCTGCGTAAAATAATCCGGAAAAAAAGAGAAGCACTCCCCCTCTGGCATCACTTCCATCTTTTTTGTAGTGAACCCCGCCGGCCAGAAAAGCCGCTACAGAGATAAAAGACAATAACCCCGCAGAATAATATCCTGAATAAATCTGGCCCGCCCCCGGTAGAAATGCAGACAATACAGCAGCGCCGGCTGGGGATTTTGTTGTGATACTCTCTCTTGCCAGAAGCTCCTTCCGGAGCCTGATAAAATTATAATCATCTGCAAGAAAGGGGTCAGCAATATATATTTCTCTCTTCATTAATTGGAAATCATCAGCATATAAAAAAGGGTCTATTCTGGCATTAAAAAGATCTAAACGGAATGAACCGGCATCCTCATATATATAATTCTCAATTACCCCTGCACTTCCCCCCATATTTCCTATTTCAAAATAGGACCTGGACACAAGAAGAGCTGCCGGGAGCTTCAGCTCAGCTGATTCATCTCTGTACTGATAATTATTAATAACTGTCCCGTACTCCCCTTTCCAGAAATATGCGGAGTAAATAAAATAATTCAGCCCCTCATGTTTATAAAAAAGCTGTAAGCGCCTTGCCTCAGCGATAGAGTCAAAATATCTTCCCCTCTTATAAAGCTCCAGGGTAAAATTTTTCTGCTTCTCCAAAAAGGTTTCTGCCCCGCCAGGGGTAAGGGGACTGATCAGGAAGATAATAACAGAAAAAATAAAAAAAATTCTCACTCCCCCAATACCTCTTCCGGGACAGGGTCTCTATCCAGGTAATAAAAAGGGTTGCAGCGGAGAAGTCTGTCACCTGCAAGAATAGACCCTTTAAATGCCCCATGTTTTTCAACAGCTCCCCTTGCATAGGCGCTGCATACAGGGATATGCCTGCAGTTCGGGCCGTCCTGGGGTGAAATCACTATCTGGAAAAACCGCACCAGAAGGTAAGCGCCGCCCTGGAATCCATTAATTACTGATGAGCTCCTCTTTATGCAGTCATTACAGGTCTTTCCTTTTTCAATATCCCCCTTCCATGCAGCAGAATCAGAAAATAAACTAAAAGGGGTAAAAATAATAATCAGAGCGATAATAAATCTTTTCACAAATTTCCCTCCAGAATTAGTACTGTTATGAACAATAACTTTTTCTCTGTCAAAACATAAAAAAAGACAAATCCCCTGACCGGAACTTCTGAATTAAGGGGTAAATGCGAAAATTACTTGCTATTTTAATTAATAGTTTATTTCATTGTAAAGACAGATAATTTCTGCTGAATATTTTATGCAACAGACTACCCTTCCCTTTGTGAGGATTTTAATGAGCAAGGAAAAGAAGATTGAAAAAATTCTGGAAAGCGCCCTTTCAGAAGACCTTGATGATTATGTAAAGCTGTTAAAAGTTTTAAAAAAACAGCTCCCCTTTTTCGGCGGCACGAAAAGAATCGCCTCAGCACTCCTTAAAGAATACCTTGGGGACATTTCCCGCCTCAACCTTGACGGGGTATCAATAATTAACAAATCTGAGTCAGGTAAGATAATTTTTGAGGACATCAAAGACGGCAGAGCCCGACTTTTTATCAATATCGGGAAAAGCCAGAATGTTTCCCCCGGCGACCTGATCAGAGAAGTTGTAAAAAGATCGGGTATAGACGGTAAGCTTATAGGAAAAATAGATGTGCATTCAACATATGCATTTTTTGAAATACCTGAGCATTATGCAGAGCTTGTTCTTCACTCCTTTGAAAATGCAAAGATAAGGGGCGTGCCTGTTGTGGTTGAACCTGCTAAAAAGAAAAAACAGTAAGATGAACTCTTTAGAAGGACCCTGCCCTGTATGTAAGGGGGAGGGTTATAAACCGGTCTCCGGAAAAATCCTCAAATGTAAAAACTGCGGTGTAATTTATAACAATGCCTGGGCACCAATGGTCTACTCTGAGGAATACTTTATTGAAGAGTATGCTGCGCAATACGGTAAAACCTATATTGAAGATTTTGAAAATATTTATGCACTTTCACAAAGAAGGCTCGATATAATATTCCGCCATATCCCGCATAGTGCGGAACTTTCAATTCTCGATATAGGGAGCGCTGCAGGTTTTTTTCTTGAAGCAGCCATGGACAGGGGAATTAAAGACCTTGCCGGGATTGAGATATCATCCTTCGCCTCTTCTTACTGCATGGATAATTTCGGGATCAAAGTATTTAAAACACCTTTTGATGAAGCAAAGATTAATCGTAAATTCAGCATTGTTACAGCCTGGTTTTTTCTTGAACACTGCAAAGACCCGGCTGCATCCCTTGATAAAATCAGCAGCCTTCTTGAGGATGGCGGGATACTTGCCATGTCCCTCCCGTCATGGTTCGGGCCCCTCTTTTACTTTCACAGGGGGAAGTGGATAAGGAGTCACCCTTCAGATCACAGAATAGATTTAAGCCCCGGTTCAGTAAAAATGATGCTTCAAAAAGCCGGTTTTAAAGCTGTTAAAATAAAAAAATGCGGTTATCACCCTGACAGGGTAATAAAAAAAGAGGCAACCTTAATGCCCCTTTTTGAGCCCCTTTACAGAAAATTTACCGATATAACAGCCTTTTCAGATACAATTGAAGTATACGCAATTAAGCAGCCTAAATAAAAACATCCCTGGGCTTACTCCCCTGCTGCGGGCCTATATACCCCATTTCCTCCATACGCTCTATCATCTTTGCAGCCCTGTTGTAGCCCACGCTGAGCCTCCTCTGCAGATATGATGCTGATGCTTTTCTGGTCTCTTCTACTATTTTCAGTGCTTCCACAAAGAGCTCATCCTCATCCTCGCTCAGCTCCCCCTCTTCATCAGTAAAAAGAAACTCATCAATATCTATATATTCAGGCTTCCCAAGGGTGCGCAGATGTCTTACAACATCAACAATTTCATCCTCGGAAATAAAAGCCCCCTGAATCCTCACCGGGTATGAGCTTAAGGGGGACTGATAAAGCATATCCCCCTTACCAAGGAGTTTTTCCGCACCATTCTGGTCAATAATAGTCCTGGAATCTGTTTTCTGCGCCACCTGGAATGCTATACGTGCAGGGAAATTCGCCTTTATGATACCTGTAATTACATCAACCGAAGGCCTTTGCGTGGCAAGTACAAGGTGTATACCCACAGCCCTTGCCTTCTGGGCAATCCGTGTTATGTAGCCTTCAATCTCTTTGGAAGCAACCATCATCAAATCAGCGAGCTCATCAATTATTATAACAATAAAAGGGAGCTTCTCCCCCTTCACGCTCCCCTTGTCCATCTTTTCATTATAGGTTATAATATCCCTTGTGTTCATTGACGCGAGAAGCCTGTATCTCCGGTCCATTTCAAAAATTGACCATTTTAATACTCCGGGAGCCAGATGTGGCTCAGTTATTACAGGGGTCAGCAGATGAGGCATACCGTCATAAAGCTGCAGCTCCACCATCTTAGGGTCAACCAGTACAAAGCGCACATAATTAGGGTCATAGTTATAGATTATGCTGGTTATTATTGAATTTACACAGACCGATTTACCCGAACCGGTGGAGCCTGCTATAAGAAGATGGGGCTGTTTTTTAAGATCAAGTGTAACCGGCATACCAAGAAGATCCTTCCCCAATCCTACCTTAAGACTCCCCTTCTGTTCCCCGTAGGATTTCGATTTAATAATATCACCCAGGGTTACCATCTCCCTCTTCTTATTCGGAATTTCAATACCGATAGCTGACTTCCCGGGAATAGGAGCAACTATCCTTACCCTGTATGCAGCCAGTGCCATTGCAATATCATCGGAAAGGCCTACTACCCTGTTTATTTTAATCCCTGCAGCTATCTGCATTTCATATAGAGTAAGAACCGGCCCCCTGTTCACATTTATTACCCTTGCTTCAATACTGAAATCAGCCAGGGTCCTGATTAGAAGCTGGGAA
This sequence comes from uncultured Leptospirales bacterium, assembly GCA_964491265.1. Taxonomy (GTDB): domain Bacteria; phylum Spirochaetota; class UBA4802; order UBA4802; family UBA5550; genus JBBAGC01. The sequence continues at coordinate 283,074 of CAZBFP010000001.1, forward strand.
TTTCTTTTAATTTCACCCTCCCAGGTTTCTGTGTCAACCGGTACTGAGTTGTGAAGAAATGCGGTGGGAATTATATATTCCTGGTTTATTTTAAGCTCTTTAAAAACAGCATCCTCATCAGAAACAGGGATAATCTCCTCATCCTCTTTTATCAGAGGTTTTCTCTGCTCAACTACTGTTTCTTTTAAGGCAATACTATCTGATGCTTTGGAATGCTGAGGTGTGGGCTCATCATCTTCAGCCATATATATGCCGAATATGCGGTTCTTCTTCATCCCCGGTTCTTCAGGCCCCGGCTTAACATGATCAGCTGAAACCTTTTCATCAGTAAAATCATCATCGGAAAGGAAACCGGATGAATCATCAAAATCATCGGCAAAAGAATCCTCTTCGAAAAAATCTTCATCATTTATGTCATTAAAAACTTCAGGCCTGTAAATATCATCCGTGAAAGAAGAGGTCCGGAAAATATCCTCCTTTACAGCAGCAGGTACATTAAGTGCCAGATATTTCAAATCATCACCGGAGCCGTTAATACTGTCCGGACTGGAAACAAGAACCTTCTTTTTAACCACCCAGGGGAGTTTCCCCTTGCCATTATGATAGTGAAGGTCTATACTGTTTAAAGGGACCTGTTCTTCATATTTTTTTACTGATATCCATCTGAAAAATTTCTCAATTTTCTCACTGAAATCCCTGTCCCCTCTCTTCATTTCCAGCAACGCTGTTATTGAAAATGTTCCAAGGAGTATGAGGCCGACAATATTCAGGATAACAATAATTATATAAGCGCCTACCACTCCAAGGAGTGACTTCAATATTCCATATATATAAAATCCGATAAATCCGCCATTATTGTAATATACATCAGAAGCGCCTGTAGCGGAAAATGCCGCAAAGGTAATAGAGAGGAAAAAGAGAGCCATTAATTTATCTGCAACCGGATAAACGCTCCCTGATTTAATACAGGACCATCCGGATAAAAAAAACATAAAAGGGAAGAAGTAGGAAATTATGCCGAATGCAGACCTGAATATATGACTGATTAAGGCCCCTGCAGGGCCGATAAGATTATTCACAGACCTGTTAAGGGATAGAGCCCTCTGATCAGCAGGATCAAAGGCTGCCACACTCAGCAGAAAAATAAGCCCGCAAAGAAGTAAAAAAATACCCCCGATTTCCCTGCTCTGTTTCTCCTTAAACACCCTCACCCTCCATGGTTTTAAAATCAGGTTTATTAAGGCTTATCCGCTGATCAGTTAAAAAAGATATGTGACTGCCAGACCGGAAATACCAACAGCAATTGTATAGTATCCGAAAATATCGAGCCTTACTTTTTTAACTACCCAGAATAACACCCTTATTGCCCCAAGCGCAACAATTACAGAAACAGCCATACCAAGAGCAACTGCAGCAAGACTCTCCGGTGTAAAGCTTTTCCCTGCAGCATTAATCCCTTCCAGAAGACCTGCCCCTGCAATTACAGGAATAGCCATAAGGAATGAAAAGCGAGCTGCCTCAACCGGTTCCAGACCATTGAGAATGCCGCCGGAAATAGTCATACCGGCTCTGGAGATCCCCGGAATCATGGCAAAAGCCTGACAAAAGCCGATGACCAGTGACCTCAAAAAGCCTGCCTCTTCTATTTTTCGACCCTTTGAGCCGATTTTATTAGCAGTAATAAGTATTATCCCATTAATTATGAGAAATATAAAGACTAAAAAGGGGGCATTAAAAAGCATTTCAAAATACTCATGGAGCATCAACCCCAGTACCCCTGCAGGGACAGATGCAGTAAGTACATAAAGCCCGGTTTTAAACTCCTTACCTGAATAATTTTCTGCAAACAACTGCGAAAAAAAACCGGTAAATATCCGTAAAATATCACTGCGTAAATATATCAATATAGCAATGAGGGTGGCAACATGAAGACTCACATTGATGAGCAGATTCAGATCCTCCCCGGCAGCAGAAAGAGCGTTGCGGACAAAGGGTATTTCCCCCAGGAGCACAAGATGCCCGGAGGAGGATATAGGTAAAAATTCCGCAACACCCTGAAACAGTGCCAGGATTATTAAAGCTATGTAGAGATGAATCATAATACTAAACCTCTATTATTTTAACGGTTATTATAGGGTTTCGTCTGCTGAGCTTAAAAATAAATCCTTTAATCCCTCTTTGAATCCCCTCTTCTATCTTATCTGCCGGATGGCCCTCCGAGAGCATTTTCTTAAGCCTGTTCTCAACATCTTTAGCAATAATATTTCTTGTCTTATTGTTTTCATTGCTGATAAACCCCTTATCAACAATTTCAGGTTTTCCAAGAAGCATCCCCTGAGATATAACAGCATTGATTACAATAACACCATCTGTAGACATAACAGATCTGTCTTTTATAAAGCTGCTTGCCACATCACCTGTTTCACCCCCATCCACATAAATTACAGAGAGAGGGAGTTTATCCACCCTTTTAAATGATTTTGACGTGAGCTCAAGAACATCACCATTTTTAGCTATAATAATTCTTGATGGTTTAATTTTAAGGCTTTCAGCAATTTCAGCATGCCTCTTTAGATGCTTATATTCCCCATGTATCGGCATAAAGAATTTAGGTCTGGTTATAGATATCATGAGCTTCAGTTCTTTTGACGAACCGTGTCCGGAAACATGAATCTCCTGTTCCTTGTCATAATAGACATTAGCACCTATCTCCATGAGTGAATTAACGATATTGTTAACCATTCTCTCGTTACCCGGAATAACTGAAGCTGTAATAATTACAGTATCCCCTGCTCCAATCACAAAATTCCTGTGTGTACCGAATGCCATTCTTGAGAGAGCAGACATGGGCTCCCCCTGGGTACCTGTACCAATAATTACTATCTTTTTAGGAGGGAGTTTTGCCGCATCCTCAATGCTTATCATAAGGTCATCCCTTAAGCTCAGGAAACCGAGCTCCCGTGCAATTTCAATATTCTTGATCATTGTAAGGCCTGAAATTACCACCTTCCTGTTATACTTAAAAGCAGTATCAAAAATCTGCTGTATCCTCTGGATATTTGATGCAAAAGAGGCAATAATAATCCGCCCGTTTGCCTCAGAAAAGATATCTGACAGCCTGTCAGAAACCATAGATTCAGATTTTGTAAACCCATCCCTCTCAGCGTTTGTACTGTCAGACATGAGAAGGAGTACACCCTTTTCCCCGTGATGAGCAAACCTGTATATGTCTGTCACCTCGCCATCCATAGGTGAAAAATCGATTTTAAAATCACCCGTATGAATAATAGTTCCGGCACTTGTCTCAATTGCCAGACCCACACCGCCTATAATAGAATGATTAACCCTTATAAATTCAATTTTAAAAGACGCAATTTCCTCAACCTGCCGCGGCTCCACTTCCCGGAAATCGGGAACATATCCGGGGGAACGTTCCTCCAGCCTGCTCCTGATAAGACCTATTGTCAGCTTTGTGGCGTAAATAGGTACATGTACCTCCTGGAGCAGAAAAGAAATAGCCCCGATATGATCTTCATGACCATGTGTTACAACAATAGCTTTAATTTTACTTTTATTCTTCTTAATGTAGGACATGTCAGGTATAATATAATCTATCCCCGGCATCTCCTCCCTGGGGAACATTATCCCGCAATCCACAACAATAATATCATCACCCTGTCTGAAGAGGGTAATATTCTTCCCTATTGCGCCAAGTCCGCCAAGGGGTATAACACTTACTTTCCCGAAATCTTTTGATTTAATATTTTTCATATACCGGTATGCCCGAATCCCCCTTCATTTCTGTCTGTTTCATCAAGTTCCTCCACTTCAATAAATTCTCCTCTATATACTTTTGAGAAAATCATCTGCCCTATTCTCATACCATTCTCCACTTTAAAGGCCTCTTTCCCTAAATTGGTCATTATTATTTTAATCTCACCCCTGTAATCTGAATCGATTGTGCCGGGTGAATTAAGAAAAGTAATACCATACTTTAAGGCAAGGCCGCTCCGTGGCCTTATCTGGGCCTCGTAGCCGGGGGGTATAGCAAGATAAATACCTGTAGGGACGAGCATTGTCTCATTTGGTTCAATTATTACAGTCTCTTCAAGAGAAGCAGATAAATCTGCTCCAGCAGCTCCTTTACTTACATATTCAGGAATTAATGCGCCATCCCTTCGTGTTACTCTTACTTTAATCACAAATACCTCTTTATCTCTCTTGCGATACATGCATCAACATCTTCACAGGAGAGACAATCTTTATCCTCACTATTAAAATCATCAGGCCCGCAGATCTCCTCACTCTCCTCTGCCAGAATAACAGCATGTTTAAGTATCTGGTATTCATCATCAGTCAAAGCCTCAGAACCATCTCTTTTGAGTTTTGCCAGAAGCTTTAATATGCTGTCTCTGGAAGAATCGGATCCTGCAATCTCTGCATCTCTGTTTCTGATCTCCTTACTTATTCTGGCTCTGACTTTTTTTGCCTTAAACTCTATTCCCCGCCTTCTCATTATAAAAAAGAAAATCAGCCCGAAAACAAGCCCTCCCAGATGCCCCACATGAGAAACGCTGCTCGATGTTCCCATAGTCACAAGGGAGTAGAATTCAATCCCCCCGTACATAATCACGAGAAATTTAGCCTTAATAGGGAGGATGAAAAAAAGAAGAATCTCCACATCAGGGAAAAGCACACCAAATGCCAGGAGAAGCCCGAAAACGGCCCCTGATGCGCCTATGGTAGGTATATATGCAGCCGGCTCACCTGCTGCCATATTGATTCCAAAAATTAAGAGACCTGCTCCAATTCCGGTAAAAAAATAATAAAAAAGAAATTTTTTTGATCCCCATAAATGTTCTATATGAGACCCGAAAAGAAGAAGCGCATACATATTTAGAAATATGTGAAACATGCCTCCATGAAGAAACATATATGACACAACCTGCCATACATACCCTTTTCCGTAAACCAGGGCAGGCGTAAGTCCCAGATAGTAGGTAAGGACAGGCATCTGCCTTTCAAAAACCTGCAATCCATAAGGGATAGACATATTCACCGTGTTTTCCGCAAAAAAGCCTTGAAGAAAATAAATAACTACATTTATTAATATTAATTTAGGGACCCAATTGTCCGACTTAGCAAATCCATTCATTTTTTTATCCTGTTAAACTTTCTACTCTTTACTGTAAACATTTAAAATTTCGCCCACATAGACCCTGTGATAATCTGAATCGGGATAATTCTTCTGTATCGACTCATGAAGAAAATTCTCAGGAACAATGTCCTGAAAATATATTTTTCTGCATTCGATTATGAGGTTTGCCTCATTAAAACCCACACTCCTCATCTCTGTGGCAGCAGGTGTTAAACCTGTTTCAGCAGCTTTATTATAATCACGCCCCGATTTTGAACCGCAGAATTTAAGCGCCTCCCTGTACCTGCTGTCAAAAAAAGAGAGGGTAAATATTTCATTTTTTTCCAGAAACTCGAGTGTATATCTCTGCGGCCTTACATATATGGTGCAGATATTCTTATGCCATAAAACACCGAGCCCTCCCCATGAGGCTGTCATAGTATTGTAATCCTCAATATCCCCCGCTGTAATAAGCATCCAGTCATCCCCGATTAAACTGAATGGGTTCCCCTTTATCTCTGATGGGGCGATTCGTTTATAATCCTTCATTTCTATCAACCTGTCCTTTTTCAGCCTGTAAGAATTTCAAAACCTTCATCTGTTACACAGATTGTATGCTCCCACTGAGCAGAGAGTGAACCGTCAGCAGTAACAGCTGTCCAGTTGTCTTTAAGAAGCTTCGTTTCGTAACGCCCCGCATTAATCATAGGCTCAATTGTGAAAACCATACCCGGAAACATGGGGATCCCTCTAAAACCCGCATCATAATGATGCACATGAGGCTCTTCGTGAAACTTTGTCCCGATTCCATGACCGCCATAGTCCCTTACGACAGAGAAACCGTTTGCTGAAGCATGAGCCTCTATCACCTTCCCTATCATACCGAAATCATTATAGGGCTTTACCTGGTCTATACCCAGATAGAGGCATTCCTTTGCAACACGCACAAGTTTTGCCGCTTCTTTATCAGCCTTACCTATAATATACATTCTGCTGGCATCACCATAGTAACCATCAAGAATACAGGTGACATCAACATTAATAATATCTCCCTTTTTAAGTATCTCCGATGGGTCAGGGATACCGTGGCAGATTACATTATTGATAGAGGTGCATACACTCTTGGGGTAACCGTTATAATTAAGCGTAGCAGGTATGGCTCCATTTTTTACTGTATACTCATGGACCCAGCTGTTTATCTCCTCAGTTGAAACACCTTCGCCTATCCTTAAGCCCACAAGATCAAGGATATCCCTGGTAAGACTGCCGCATTTTCTCAGCCCTTCAATCTCCCCGGGGGTTTTGATTTTAATACCCCTGGGAGGCTTCACTTTCCCGCCAGGTACTGCACCGGAAGCAAGATCAGAATCCATGTGACACTTCTTATATTTTAGTCCGCTGCCGCACCAGCAGAGATCATTACGCAGCAATTTCCTCATTTTGACTGTTCCCTTAATACTGATTCCCGATTTTCCAGACTCCCTTATGCTGAACCAGTGTCCTATAATTAAGCATATAAACAGTTGTTTAAAAATCCTGAGATAAACATCTGTTCATCTTTTTATATTCTTAAACTCTGCCCATATACCTTAAATATTTTACACCGCTTCTATTGAAAAATCACCATAAATGACTATATTATAAAAGATGATTTCATTGTCAATACTCTATAAAAATAAAAGCTGCTGCTCCCGGGGAGGATATTTATGTCATTCGATTTAAACAGAATAATAAATCTTCTTATTCTTTCAATTATGTCCTTTATTTTCATAATTATACTTATTCTGATTTTAAAAATAGCAGACACCGGGAATCCATACATGAACGGCACAAATATCAATGATACTTATGCGCCTTACAGCAACTGGGAAAAAGCACGCTAGTCTTTATTCTTGATCCTGAAATCAGGGATTTTTTTATTAAAATCAGCCATCTCCCTGCTGAAAACAGAAAAATCTATAATATAATTATTCTCCCTGAATCTGACAATTAAACTGTTTCTTGATCTTCCGGAAACTGTGCAGTCAAAGGGTACACTTATTCTGTTATTCTCAAAATCATAAATAATTATGTCATCCCCCTGTTCCAGAACATATCCATGCTGAGTTAAATATATTGCAGAAAGCTTCCCGAGAGGAGTCAGCTTTTCATTACTCTTAATCTTATACTCATACCTGTTTAAAGACCATTTACCTGAAGTCCCCTTAATGCAGATAACCTCATCTTCAGTAAAAGCAAATTCAAATGATGAAGCGGCAATATTTTTCATCTTAACTGATGCAGTTTCAGTATTTATAACGCTTATATAATAGGTACCTGCAATACCTGTTATTATTGCCAGATAATTACCCTGAACAATCATATCAGCTTTATAGTATATTCTGTAAGGTGGGGAAAAAGTCCCGTCAATAAATTTTACAGCCCTCTGATCCGCAGAGCTGTAGGAATAAAGAAGATGATCCTTCAGGAAAAGAACCGAGCCCCCTGAAACTGCAACAGCCTCAATTTTCTCCTTCCCCTCTGTCTTATATGATGAAATATAATCACCCTTAATATCAAAAACATAGAAACCGCTTTTATTCCCTAATACAATAATTTCTGTACCTGTATCAGCATACTCAACACTCCCCCTGATGCTTTTATCGATTTTCAGCTTCACTTTCTCAGGGAAAACAATTTCGATTGAATCATTTACGCTGTTTAGAATAACCCTTTTGTTGAAAAAAAGAGTTTCACTGCCCGGCTTCTCCTCGCCGAATGCCTTAAAAAATGACTCTGCAACAACTTCCCGGTCAGCATTACCCTCAGGATATTTCTCAAGATCATTCCGGTACTTCTCAACAGGATTTTTACTGCAACCTGTAGTCATCAGAAATAATACTACAGCTGCAGGAATTAATAAATCAAGCACACTTCTACTATATATTTTCAACTTTCTCATTTCTGTCCTTTTTTACGGGCATGTATCTTTTCCATAGCCTTTGAAACAAATTCGCTGTCATATAAATCAATCATCTTCGATGCAGCACTCGATTTTGCCCTTAGACTGAACCTGGATGTGGTGATAAAGATACCCCCTTTGCATTTTTCATTATTGATACGCTTATAAAAATCAATTATCTGGCCCTCAGATATTTCTCTTGTAGTTTTATAGAAACAGACAAGCATGGGGGGATCATTTATCCGCTTTATATTATAGGTTTTATACTGATACTCATTCATCGAAATTTTTTCCGCATTAACAATATTAAAATTTAGCCCGGCTATCATATCCCTTATATATGGCTGCAGTTCCTCAAGAGATGTCTGGAAAAACTGCATCAAGCTGTTATTTTCAAGTATCTCCCTGTATGCCTCAAGTTTAATCTTTGTACTTCTGTAATTGGGATTTTCTACCTCAATTTTAGACCAGTGGTGCACAGCTTCTTTAATCTTATTTTCATTTTCATATGATTCAGCAAGAAGATAGCGGTATGCAAGCGATTCCTCATCCTTCTCCTTAAGACTATGAAGACCCTTTTCCAGATAATCAATCGCCTCTGAATAATCCTCACCCTCAAAAGCTATCTCAGCAAGCATGTAAAGGCTTGATGTTAAAAACCGCCTGTCATCTTTTGAATTTTGGAGCATCACTTTCGCGTTTTCGTAGTCTTTTTTCATCCTGTAGATAGACCCGAGATAAAACTGCGATTCACTCTCCTTCTTAAGATCAAAAGCCTTAATCAGGTACTGTTCAGCTTTCTGATAATCTGAAATTTTGAAACATGATACTCCGAGCGGCAGAAAAATATCTGATAAGGAAGGGTCAAGCAGAATAGCCTTGAGGAGATGCTCCCTTGCATTTTTATAGCTCTTAAGCTGATAAAAGGCATGGCCCAGACGATGATGCCCCTTAATATCATCAGGATTGAACGATATAATCGCCTTATACTCTTCTATTTCCTTCTGATAATTTTTTGTAAGATTATACAGCTCAGCGAGGTGATAGTGTATTTCAAGTTCACTTATGTATTTTTTAAAATCAGGGAGCGTGAGTATGCTGTTAAGTTCCGATATTGCCAGGATATACTGACTCTGCTGGATAAGAATCCTCGCCTTAATATACCTGGCAGGGGGATGATCCTTTTTCTTGTTAAGTATCAGTTTTACGATTTCACCTGCACCTGAATAATCTCCGGAAGCAATCATCTCCTCCGCCTTGCGTATAGACATGGGTATACGTAATGACTTCATTATCATTATAATGATGGAGATTATAAAAAGCGTTAATGCAAAAATAATGTAATTCATATGTATGTCTGAGCATACTCCAGACATCTGCTCCTTTACCGCTCCCTCTCAATGCCCGGAGTGAAAACTGCTGGAGGTTAATGCCTTAAAGTTTATTTTATAATACTACTACCCCTGCTGCAATAATTAGTCAATAAAAAAGTATGGTATACCTGGGCAGTTAAACCTGCCGGCACCCTTTTTAGTAAAAAAATTACTTGAAATATCAACAATCGATAATGAGTATGCATAAAACTTATATACATTAAAAAATCAAGAGAAATTATGACTAACAAAATATTAAGTATCTATGATACTACACTAAGAGACGGGGCACAGACAGTGGGGATATCCCTGTCTATACAGGATAAGCTCAACATATCCCGGATTCTTGATTCACTGAAAATTGATTACATTGAGGGCGGGTGGCCCGGATCAAACCCCAAGGATGAGCAGTACTTCAGGGAGATAAAAAATATCGGATTAAGCCACTCCCGTATTGCTGCTTTCGGCTCAACAAGACGGAAGGGCTACACCTGCAAAGATGACACAATGGTACAGGCCCTTGTTGAATCAGGTGCTGATGTAATTACAATTGTTGCCAAAACATGGGATTTCCAGGTAACAACCGCTCTTAACATGGATCTTAAGGAAAATCTGCTTATCATATCTGACACAGTATCATATCTGAAGGATAAAGGCTTCACTGTGTTTCTTGACGGAGAGCATTTTTACGACGGCTTTAAGGGGAACCCTGATTATGCGCTTCAATGCATGGAGAGCGCTTCTAAAGCCGGTGTTGACATGCTTGTACTCTGCGATACAAACGGCGGCACACTCCCTGATGAGGCATTAAAAATCACTTCTCATGTGGTAAATGCTGTAAATATGCCGGTGGGTGTACATTTCCACAATGACTCAGGAGTTGCAGTGGCAAACTCACTATGTGCTGTGCAGGGTGGAGCAGAATCTGTACAGGGAACAATTAACGGCTATGGGGAAAGATGCGGAAACTGCGACCTTATCGCGCTCCTCCCCAGCCTTATCCTCAAGATGGGCTACACCTGCTCAGCCGCAGAGGTGCTCCCCCACATAACAGAAGTAAGCCGGTTTGTCAGTGAAATATGTAATCTGCCCCAGAACGAAAGCAGGCCTTATACAGGCGGCAATGCCTTTGCCCATAAGGGGGGAATCCACGTTTCTGCGATTCAGAAGGATACACGCACATATGAACATATCGACCCTGCCCTTGTAGGGAACCGGAGAAAGGTCATGATCTCTGAACTTTCCGGGAAAAGCAATATTGAATTTAAGGCTAAAGAGCTGGGCATAGATATTGACGGCGACATACATCTCTCCAGGGATGTTCTTAAAAAGATTAAGGATCTTGAGGAGAAGGGATTCCAGTTCGAAGCAGCTGAAGGCTCATTTGAACTGATAATAAGGGAAGCAACCGGCGAGTACCGTCCTTTTTTCAACTTTATCGGTTTCAGGCTTATTACTGAAATGAACGGCGACAGCAGGCTCGAATGTGAGGCAACAATCAAACTCGAAGTTGACGGAAAGATTGAACATACAGCTGCAGTGGGTAACGGGCCTGTAGATGCCATAGACAACGCCCTTAGAAAGGCGCTTACAAAATTCTATCCTGAAATTTCGGGGATGCATCTTGCCGATTACAAGGTACGTGTCCTTGAAGATGACAATGGAACAGCTTCAAGTGTACGGGTTCTTATTGACCAGACTGACGGTACTGATCACTGGGGCACAGTGGGGGTTTCCACCAATATAATTGAGGCATCATGGATGGCCCTTGTTGACGGTATAGAATATCTCCTTTTTAAAAAGAGAGGGAAAAAAGAATAAAAAAATCTCTTGCAAAAAATTTATTTATTCTTCAACTTTCTGCTCAGTAAATACTCTATAAATTAATCAACAATAACATTACACAGGTTTAACTGTTTTTTGAATAATGATAATGCTGCAGACTTATAATCAGGGTCTGTTTTTGATGAAACAATTATAATACTTTACTATTTTTAAAAAAATATTGCAGGGGATAAAAATCAAATGAAGATACGGAGAAGAATTCTCTCCCTTACTATTATTTCTCTAATAACTGCGGTTTTTTCATCACACACCTACTCATGGGAGCAGTATGACAGGGTAATAGCCCTGGTCAACAACCGCCCTATAATCGAAAGTGAACTTGAGCAGAAAATGGAACACCTTCTTCAGACAAAGAAAATCCCGGCAAGAAGAATCCCCTATGAAAAAAGCCGCCTCCTTGATGTAATGATTGAAAATGAACTGGTTTTTGAAACAGCTGAGAGGGAATCGATCTATATTAATGACAAAAGAGTGATAGGTCAGCTTGAGAATTTTATGACGAATTTTTTCAAAGCAGACGCAAAAAACGAGGCTGAACTTGCTGCAATAATAGCAAGGGTTTCGCAGAATATGGAACAGATGCTTTCAAGTATGGGTGACACCCGCTTCAGAAAAGACCCTGATCTGAAAAAGTTTATAGAGTATGTGGAGAAAAATGAGAAAATTGATTTTCATCTTTTTTTCGAAGACCTGAGAGCGAAAGTAGCGAGAGAGCAGATAATGTCCATAGCTGTAGGTATAACCCCCCCCACAAAGGAGGAAGCCCAGGCATGGTTCAGAAAGAACAGGGCAAAGCTCGGATATGAAGTAAATGTTAAACATATACTGATAATACCAAAAAGCGCTTCACTGAAAGATGAAAAGGACGCAAATAACAGGATAGACGCTATCAGGAAAAGGATAATTGCCGGAGAATCTTTTGAAAAAATAGCCGCCCAGGTTTCCCAGGATCCCGGCTCCGCTTCCAGAGGGGGGGATCTTGGATGGCAGATGATGGCCCAGCTTGACCCCTTCTTTGCCAACCAGGTACACAACATGAAACGTTCAGGTCAGATATCACCTGTTTTTAAATCGAGTTTCGGCTACCATGTGGTAAAGTATATGGGGAGACGGAATATCACCTTTGACAAGGTTGAAAATATGATTATGTATAAGCTCTACTCCGAAGGTCTTGAAACACAATTTAAAAAATGGGTCGAGAAGAAGAAAGAGGAATCAGCAATTACTATATTTATGGATAACTATGTCCAGGGGTAAACCGATGAGCGCAGCTAAAACAGATTTTCTCTTATTTCTGGACAATAACATTTCAGATAACTCCCTTTACCTTGACACAGATTTTATTCCTGAGTTAATCAATAAAAGGATTCAGGAAAAATCTCCTGACTCCAACATATTTATTTCTATTCCGGAATCTTATGAAGGGAAGCTGAAGGAATATCCCTCATTATTTTTACGTGACGATTCTGATGATCTTTCTTTCTGGAAAAAAATATTTGAACAGACCGGTTCTTCCCATATTGCAGTTATCAAGGCTGATTCCCCTTTTATCGATCCTGATGTAATATTGGAGATGTGCGATCTTCACTCCTCCTATCTCTCGGAATTCACATTCTCTGAAAATCTCCCGGAAGGCTTTTCATGCGAAATTATTTCCTGTGAACTTATTTCCCAGTTACCTGAAACTGCTGAAAAGACACTCCCCTTAAGCAAGGTGGTGCGGTCAAATATCAATCAGTTTGATGTTGAACTTTTTTACAAAGACCCTGACATCCGTGATAAAAGACTCGGCTTCCGCACATCTTTACCAGGAGAGAAAAAGATCCTCGAAAACATATATTCATTAAATAAAAGCATCCCTTCATACAGTGAAATAAAATCAGTGATTGACTCCAACCCGGAAGTTCTGTATACAGGCCCCTCCTATGTTGAAATTGAACTTACTGGAGCCTGTACCCTTGACTGTATCTTCTGTTACAGAAAGTCATTAAAAAATGAACATGGCCATATGACCCGGGAATCTATGGGAAAAATTCTCACCGGACTCAGGGATTTTAATCTCCCCTATACAGTATGCTTTGGAGGCTCCGGTGAACCTCTTGATCACCCCGAATTTTACACCCTGGCTGAGATGGTAATAAATGAATCTCTTGCAGAGCTCCTTATTATTGAAACAAACGGAATTAAAGCTGACAGCAATTTTAAATCATTCATTTCCAAACCGGAGTCATCTAAAATAAAAGTTATCATTAACAATAACAGCCTGGACAGCAAATCATATGAATCGCTCCACGGATCTGATCATTTTGAATCAGTCCTGGCCAATATCCACTCTCTAAAGGAACTCAATAGCAATGGTGAAAGGATGTTTATTCAGGTAATGAAAATAAATGAAACAGATGTACTTGCAGGTGAAACCAGCCAGAAATCCTATCTGGACAGGTATTACGATTACTGGGAAGGGCATAAAATACCTATAATACTTCAGAAGCAGAATACCTACTTCAGCCGTATTCCGGACAGACGATACTCCGATCTCTCCCCTGTAAAGCGCGGGCCATGCTGGCATCTTCAGAGGGATCTCTACATACTTTCAGACGGCACAATTCCATTCTGCAAACAGGATATTGATGGAGAATACAGCTCCCTCTCGATTAATGATTTCTCTATAAAGGATATCTGGGAGAAACGTAAAAACTTTTTTACAGATAATTACCAGGGGAAATTCCAACAGAATCCTGACTGTAAAAAATGCGACGAGTGGTATACATTTAACTTCTAAACTTCATTAACCGGAAGGTATTGTGAAAACTGCAGCAGTAATACAGGCGAGAATCTCCTCAACACGGCTCCCGGGCAAGGCTTTAAAAAAACTCTGCGGACTCCCCCTTACTCAGCACGTAATAGAGCGGGTAAAAAAAATCAGCGGCGTGAGCCGTATTATTCTCGCAACCGGCGACAGGCCTGAGAACAGGCCATTAATTGATCTGTCAAATGACCTTGGGATAGAATCCTTTTCCGGCTCAGAAGATGATGTTCTTTCCAGGTACTGGAATGCTGTTGAAAATCTCGATTGTGATTATTTAATCAGGATTACAGGTGATAATCCATTCATAGATTTTGAATCAGCTTCTCAGGCGCTTAACCATGCAGTAAGCAATAATGCGGATCACTCCTATGTAAAGGGGATACCCCTGGGAACCGGAGTGGAGATAATCAGGAAATCAGCTCTTGAAAAGGCCTTCGTCCATGGCACCACACCCTACCAGAGAGAGCATGTGACACCCTATATTAAAGAGAATCCCGGAATCTTCAAACTGAGCCATTTCCAGGCAGATATGGATAACCCATTCCCCCATCTGCGCCTCACTGTTGACACTGAAGAGGATTTTACTGTTGCTGAAATTTTATACAATGCCCTTTATAAAGGGGAGCCTGTTCCATTAATTGATCTTATTGAATATGTTAAACTGAACCCTTCAATAATCGAGATTAACCGCAATGTTGAGCAGCGCCCTATGACCCACAGCAGTATTAGCGATGAAAAATAGAATTCTAATTATAACAGGAACCGGCGGCGGACTGGGGATGGGGCATCTCCAGAGAATGCTCACTCTGGCAGCGGTCATTCTTGACAGAGATGATTACAATCTTTCAATTCTTTTAAACAGTAGAGAATCTCTCCCCTCTGAATTCGGACATACCTTTATAGAATCTCTCCCGGAAAAATGTGACCTTATAATAAGGGATATGCGCGATTCATCAGCAGAAGAGATTGAAAAACTGAAAAAAATAGCTCAAACTCTTGTTATTGATGATACGGGGGGAGGGAGGGATTTGTCAAATTATGCCATAGATCTACTCCCCAATCAAGGGCACAAAGTCTCCAGTTCATTCTACAGAGAAGAATTTTTTCTTTACGGTTTCAATTTCACAAAGGGATTAAAAGGAGCAGCTGGAAAAGGTAAAGAAAAATTTATAGATATTGCATTTTATACAGGATCAGAAACTCCGGGATATGTAACTGAAAAACTTAAAAATATCCTCCCGCAAAATGCCCGGGTTATTCATCTCACAGGGGGGAGCCCCATAGATTTTTTCTCAGGGGAACCTGCATATGAGAAACTCTCATACCCTGAAATACTTCTGGGGACGAAAGTGCTTATAACACATTTCGGGATCACACTCTTTGAAGGCTCATTATGCGGCTGTTCACTTTTTACATATAACCCGACCGGTTACCACAGGGAGCTCACAGCTTTAGTAAAAGATCAGCTGAATATTACAGACCTGGGGCTTTACAGCTCAGAAATCCCCCATACTGCAATAAACGCCTTAAATATGAAATTTCAGATGAATAAAGATCATTCTATTGATGAAGATAAGATTATCCGCACCGCTTCAGCAGGAGCGGAGAGATTCTACGAATATATCAGGTCCCTGCTCCCGTCATAGTCTGCAGAAATTTTCAGCTGATCCCTTTTTTTGCAAAAAAATCCACGTACTCCTTGTCACTACCCATAATATGATTAACAAGCCACTCCTTTAAAAATCCCATGAGGCTAAGGGAGATTGAGGTTTTCCCCTCAGATACCTGTTCAATATAATCCTCAACTTTTTTAACAAGCCCTTCATGTTCCATCTTATGTTTTTTATAACCGGGATAGCCGTACTGCAGCATAAAACCCTCTTCATGCCCGAAATGAAAGATGGTATATTTAAGAAGATCGTTAAGAAGAGAAGACATAATCCCTTGCTGCGCCCTCACTGTAATGCTGTCATGAAGCCTGTTTGCAAGAGAAATGAGCTCCTTATGGTCATTATCAAAAAGCTCCACTCCAACGCTTAATTCATCTGTCCAAGTAATAAATGCCATCGCTTTACTCCTATTTAAATAAACAATAAAATACTAATTTTGCATGTTCATATGTCAACATGATTATTATACAGATAAAAAAACTTATTTTTTTTAAAAAAATTCAAACAAAATCATCCTTTTTTCGTAATAACTATAAGGACATATTTTTAAATAATGGAGAGTTTAATTACAATGAAAAAATTTCTAATCTTATGCTTAACTGCGCTTTTTGCTTTTACCGGGTGTTTTTCAGATGATGAAGAGAAATATTTGAAAATAAAATTTAAGATGGATGGTGTTCAGAAAGAATTAAAAAGTTATGATGGCATTGGTTTTTTAGAAAATACATTTCGAGATGAATGGAGTTGCGGATGGCACAATGGCTCTACAGAACGCTTCACAATAGCTCTACCAGGATCCGTATCATCAGGAAGCAGCTACAGCACAGGACAAATTAATATTTTTTATACAGATCCCCACGATAATGATTACTGGCTTGAAGATTTCCCAGGGAATGAATTAAATTGGGATGATTTCACAATAAATGTAGAAAGATGGGATGGATTAGGCGGTAAAGCATCCGGTACATTTCAGGGGACGATGGATGAAGGCAGTATCCTGATAACTGAGGGATATTTTGAAGCCAGTATTGACGAATACTAATCTTAAGAACTATGTAATGGCAGTGTCACTATTGAGATAACAATTAAAAAAAAGAATTTACTCCTCATCAGCAGAGAGCTATAATCTCCAATGTATACACATGGAAAATAGAAAAATTGGAGTATTATTATGGAACTTAATGAAGCCATATTGACACGCAGATCGGTTAGGAAATTCACCGATTATTATGTTACTGATGAGGAGATAAATTCTATTCTTGAAGCAGTTCAATGGGCCCCTTCATGGTCAAACAGCCAGTGCTGGGAGATAATTGTTATCCGTGACAGGGAGCTTATTAAAAAGGTTACTGAAACATATTCAGAGACCAATCCCGCAAAAAAATGCTCCATGACTGCATCTGTCATACTTGCTGTTGCAGGAAAAGCTGATTTACCCGGGTTCAGGGATGGAGTTCCCCGCACAAAATTTGATTCCTGGTTCATGTTCGATCTTGGAATTGCGGTTCAGAACATATCCCTTAAAGCCCATGATCTTGGCCTGGGATCAGTAATTGTAGGTTCACTGGATCATAATAAATGCGCTGAACTACTGGGAATTAAAAAGCCCTATGAACTTGCTGCACTTCTCCCCATAGGGAAACCTGTTGAATTCAAAAAAGAGGGCCCCAGAAGACGGGATATTTCAGAATTCACACATATGAACAGATTCGGCAATAGATAAAAAATTCTTCTTAAATTTTGCGTTACTGGTCATAAACAAAAATATCCTCATCTAATATAGTATATAAAATACCCTCTGAAGGTACATTTTATATACTATATTTCAGATTTCATTTATTTAAAAGCATAAAGCTTCTCTGTTCCTCTTGAAGGACATGTCCCGGGACATCCGCTGCATGAGCATGCATCCCCCGGCTCTAAAACCTCAACTCTCCCCTGCATGACCATGTGATCTATTGCCGCAGATGCAACCTCTCTATCACATTTAAGATTTACTGTAATAACACCCAGTGTTGCTGGTCCATGTTTTTGAAGAAACTGTTTTACTTCCGAAATAATCATATTAACACCTTGCGATAGTCTTATTAAATAATGTTAGACAAGTAAAACAAAATGTTGTTTTGTCAACCTTTTTATTATCCAATTTTTCTATATGAATTTATTTTTCGTTTTTGTTAAGTTTTTTTATTATATTAATCTTATGATATAAATATGAGGTATATATTATGGGTGAAGAAGAAAGCATTATAAAAAAAACAAACCGCAGACAAGGACAGGATCCGCTTATGAAAGCCCTGACAGCTATTGTAATGGCATCTTTCTCTCTGGTGTTTTTAATATTCATCCTCATACTAATGCCTAAAACTTCTGAACAGATAATGTACTTCAGAAAATATAACCTTGAACCGGATATGCCATGGGAGGAATCATTTCTCACATACGCATTTATCCTGCTGATTATTCAGCTCCTTATGTCATGCACAGGAATAGTAATAAACATTGTCAGGGCTAAAAGGAGAAACGATAAATTCCACTATTCACTCCTGGTTTTCACAATTATCTCACTTATAGGGATAATCGGAATCACTATATCCAGAGGATAATTAAAGCTCTTCGTCAAGATCTATAAAAACCTTCCTCTCCCATTTTGCTGTTAAACTATATGCGCAGGGCACAACAAAAAGGGTCAGGGCAGTGGAGAAAATCATTCCGCCAAGCACAGCCACAGCCATAGGTATGCGGGTTTCAGCACCGGGACCGAGGGCCAGGGCCGGTGGGATTGATGCTGCTATAGTAGATATTGTTGTCATAAGAATAGGCCTGAGCCTTATAGGGCATGCAGTCAAAAGAGCTTCATAAACAGGCATCTTCTCCTTCTCCCGCATCTGGTTTGTAAACTCAACAAGGAGTATGGAATTTTTTTTCACAAGACCCATAAGCAGAATAAGGCCTATAAAGCTGAATATGTTTATAGTCTGCCCCATTATATACAATGCAAATAAAGCGCCTGAAAAGCTGAAAGGCAATGAGAGGAGTATAATAAATGGATGGATAAATGAATTAAACTGACTGGCAAGAATCATATAAGAAGCAATTACTCCAACAATAAGAACAAATAAAAGCGAATTAAATGATTCACTGGTGGCTTTCGCACTCCCTGTTATTTCAGGGTAATACCCTTCAGGGAGAACAGACCTTGCGATTTTCATTGCCTCATCAATACCCTCCTGCTGTGAAAAACCTGCTGCCGGATTTGCGTATATGGAGATTGCCCTCTCCCTGTTAACCCTGCTTATTGAGAGCATGGACTTTCCCGATACAACTTTTACCACTTCAGATAATCTTACAAGCTCCCCTCTATTATTCCTTACATAGATAGACTTGATATCCTCAATATTCCTCCGCTCCCCCTGCTTGAGCCTTACACGCATATCAAACCTGTGGCCATCTTCGGTAAACTTCCCTACCCTGGTCCCGCCGATAAGTGCGCTTACGGTATTCCCGATTGATGCCATACTGACTCCCCTCATCTCAGCAGCAGCCCTGTCAGGTATAATTCTCACTTCGGGTTGACCTACATCATAATTAGAATCCACATCAACAAGCATACCGCTCGATCTCATAAGATCCTGTATCTTTAATGCAGACTCCCCGAGAAGATCCCAGTCTGCACCTTTAATATTAAATTCCACAGGATATCCCCTTGAAGCTGAAAAACCTCTCAAAGAGAAAGTCCTTATGGACACCCTCATATCCTTCGGGAATTCTCTGCCGGCAGCCCTTATAATATCTATAAGCTCCTTCTGCCCCAGGGGACGTCCCTTTTCTGGATCAACAGGCCTCTTCCCCGGTTTATGCATTGATACATTAATCATACTCTGGTTGGATGTGCCTGAACCGAATCCACCCACTATTGAATAGTAATGAGATATCTCCGGCCTCCCTGCAAGATACTCCTCCACCTTTTTTGTCATCATGTCATTATACTCCATTGATGAACCGGCAGGGAGCCTTATATTAACAAGAAACATCCCCTGATCCTGCTCAGGTACGAGTTCTTTCTTAAGGGGGATCAGCATAAAAAGTGAAACCGCAAATATCATTGATGCGACAAGAAGAACCTTTCCCCAGTTGCGCAGAGCAACAACAAGGAGAGAACTGTAAAGAGAAGAGAGATACTGGAAACTCTGATTAACAGCCCGGTTAAGCACCTTTGAATCATCAGCTGCAGTGAGGAATCGGGAAGACCTCATTGGTGTAAGTGTTAACGCCTCCAGAAGAGAGAGTAATACAGCAACAGTTATTGTAACACCAAACTGAAGAAAATATTTTCCAATAACCCCTGACATAAAAGCAACAGGCAGAAATATTGCCACAACAGCTAAAGTAGCAGCAACTGCAGCAAATGTTACCTGCCTTGCCCCCAGTCTTGCTGCTTTAATACGATCCTTCCCCTGGCTCATGAAACGGCTGATATTTTCCATAACCATAATGGTATCATCAACAACAATACCTATAACCAGGGTGAGCGCAAGAAGTGTAAATGTATTAAGAGTAAACCCGAAAAAGTAGAGAAAAATAAATGTACCCATTACAGACATGGGGATTGCCAGTAAGATATTAATAGTAGAAGCCCAGGAACCGAGAAAAAGGAAACAGACCAGACCTGTTAATAATGCAGAAAGAATAATAGTAAATATAAGTTCATCAATCGATTCTTCAATATAGGATGTCCAGTTATGGGACACCTGGATGTCATACCCGGAAGGGAGTATTTTACGGATATCATCAGCTCTGCTGATCCCCTCCTTAGCCACAAGTACTGAATTTGCACCCCTCTGCTTAAAGAGTGCTATCCCTATACTATTTTTACCGTTGAATCTTGAGAATCTTCTGGAATCAGCAAGTCCGTCTTCAATTTCGCAGATATCTTTAAGAAAAATTCTGCTGTAAACAGGGCTCCCCCCCCTCTGGGTTATGGGGATATTTTTTATAGACTCAATAGTATAGGCTTCACCAAGGGATCTTAAAACCAGTTCCTGTTTCTCAGTTTCCAGATTCCCCCCGGGAACCTCTATATGCTCCCTGCCAACAGCATTGATTATATCATCAACTGTAAACTCGTAGCGTCTAAGTTTATCTCTGTCCACCCAGATGCGGATATTTCTGTCAATATAACCGAAGAGCCTCACCTCGCCGACACCGGGGATGGTCTGGAACCTGTCGCGCAGATTATAGCGCACATATGACATCTGATCCTTTAATGGCGAATCAGATGTAACAGCAAAAATAATTATCGGCTGATCTTCAGGATTCCTCTTTGAGATAATGGGGAAATCAACATCTGCGGGTAAAAGCCTCTGGGCCCTGGAAAGCTTTGACTGAATCTCCTGCATTGCAACATCAACATTTCTGTTAATATCAAGTTCTACCGTAATCCTGGCTGATCCCATCCTTGCTACAGATGTTACTTCAGTAACCCCTTCCACGCTTACTACAGCATCTTCAATAACATCAACAATATCTGTTTCAACAATTTCCGGGGACGCACCTTCATACTCCACACTAATGCTGACCATTGGAAGATCCACATCCGGCATCTGGGAAACGCCCATACGGCTGTAGGAGATAGCGCCGAAGAAAATCAGCCCGAACATGAGCATCCAGGCAAAAACAGGATTCTTAATTGATATGTCAGATAGGGTCATACTTTTCCCCGGATTATTTTATTTAACTTACTCAGCTATCGTAGGCTCCGGTTGAATCACAGGCTTGAGCGTCTTCGCTTTAACCCCGCGGAATTCGCATGTGGCAACACCAAGCCTTATTCTATTAAGAGCGTGCTGGAACTTTCTCCTATCATATTCATCCCTGGCATTCTGCAGCTCCCGCAGGGAATTGAATACATCAAGAATACCTGTGAGATTCAGCCTGTACTCATTCATTACAGCAGTATGGCTCCTCTCTGCAATAGACAAAGCAGCCCTGAAGGCCTCCACCTGCCCTGCAGAGCTCTCCCATGTTTTCCAGGCATCAGTCACATCTTCAACGGCCGAATCCTTTACAGCATCAAGCCTCAGCTCAGCCTCACGCAGCTTTGACCCACTCTCCTTAACCCTGGCCCTTGTAATGCCGCCGCTGAAAATGGGGAGTTCCAGCCCCAGTGAAGCATTATAATCCCTTGAAGAATTACCCTTGCTGTAAAGACTGTAGGACCCTTCAAGATATGCTGTGGGGAGATGCCCCCCCTTTGCTTCAAGGAGGTTCTGCTCAGCGATTTTCACATCATATCCCGCTGCCTCAATCTCAGGACGATTATTAATGCCGGTAAGACATTTTTCAAGATCAAGCCCCGGATCAGGGAGATTAAGAGTATCAGTAAATTCCGAATTTATATTAACACCGGCAAGTGTGGCAATTCCAAGCCGTGTCCTGTGAAGATCATTTTTTAATGAAAGAATTTCCGCTTCAAGCTTCTGAATCTGGGCTTCAGTTAAAAGCACCTCACTCCTTTTAGTTCTCCCCAGATTGGCCCTGCGCCTCAGCTCAGCGGCAATCCCACTGTAGAGCTTCAATGTCTCTTCACGGTTTTTAATGCTCTTCTCCAGCTGAAGCACAGAATAAAAGCCGTGAGCTGAATCAAGAAGGAGTGTGCCTGAATAATAGAAGAGGAGAGATTTACGCATCTTCAGTTCATAGCCTGAAGACTTTAACCTTGCATATTCTGTCAGTCCTGTAAATATATTCTGCCTGGCATAAAGGCTTACCCTGGTACGTTGTGAACCTGCACCGTCATCGGGGAACATCTTTGCCCCCCTGAGAGAAATCCGGGGGAGATATGAACCAATAGCCTGGCTCCTTCTGGAATCTGCCTGAATAGACCTCTCCCTTTCAATAGCCAGATCACTGTTTTTCCCCAGTGCGGAGATAAATACTTCATAAAGCGAAAGTGCCCCTGAATGAGCCGCTGATTCTGTATCAGCTGATGTGAGCCCATGCATCTCAAGAATAGCGTTATCCGCGCCATAGGTCATGCTGCTGACTGCAGAGAGCAGCAGAATAAAGCATATAATATTAAAAAAATAATTCCGCATCAGATTAAAACTCTCCGGAAGAATCAGAAATGTTCTGGGGACAATTCCATATAATATTTAATATATTAGATTTAAGACCCTCTTTTATTTAAATGGTTCCAAATTTTTTTATTAGACTCCCATTCTATAGAAAATATTATTATAAAATTCAGGCTGCATCTATCAAAAAAGCCCCTTCGCAGGGGCTTTAAAAAATATTATTTCTCAGTCATAGACCGTCCCAGTTTTACAGCCTCATCTATTGCCTGTTTAAGATTTCCAGGGGACTTCCCCCCAGCCTGGGCCATATCTTTACGGCCCCCTCCGCCGCCGCCGACAATCCCTGCAGTCTCCTTAACAAGCCTGCCGCAGTCAACACCCGCTTCAACTGCTTTGCTTGTTGCAGCATATAGAATCATTGCCTTGCCGTCAATATCTGAGCCAAGGCATATCAGGCAGTTCTGTACCCGCTCCCTCACCGCATCAGAAACCTCCCTGAGGCTGTTTGCATCAAGGCCGCTGAAAACACGGGAGATTATTTTTACACCATTCACATCCTCACCTGATGCAATAATTGAATCAAGATCAGATGAAAGGGATGATTTTTTAAGCTTTTCGGTTTCCTTTTCAAGGGCCCGGCTTTTTGTTATTATTTCATCAACCTTCTTAACAAGCCCGGTTTCCGGAACATTCACCTTTTCAGTAAGAGCAGAAATAATTCTGTCATGCTCCATGAACCTGTCAAGGAGCCCCTTAAGTGTAACAGCCTCAATCCTCCGCACACCCGCACCGGGGGATGATTCCTTCAGTATTTTAAATACGCCGATCTTCCCTGTATTTGAAACATGGGTTCCGCCGCAGAGCTCCATGCTGAATCCGGGAACATTTATAACCCTCACCGTATCCTCATACTTTTCATCAAAAACAGCAACAGCCCCTTTACCTATGGCCTCTTTAATATCCATAACCTCTGTAGAAACTTCGATGTTCTCCCAGATCTTCTGATTAACCAGGGACTCAATCTGTCCGATCTCCTCTTCTGTCATTGCATTGAAATGAGAAAAATCAAACCTGAACCTTTCAGGATCAACTATTGATCCGGCCTGCTTAACATGATCCCCAAGCACCTTATGCAACGCGGCATTCAGCAGATGTGTGGCAGTATGATTAGCACGGATAAGATTTCTATTTACATTGTCAATTGATGCCTCAGCCCTGTCTCCGGTCCTGAATTCACCCATTTCAACAAAGCCTATATGTATTATAGTTTTATTATGCTTTTTAGTATCCTCTACCCTGAAAAGGGAATCGCCGCTTTTTATTACACCTGTGTCTCCTACCTGCCCCCCCGACTCACCGTAAAATGGAGTGCTTTTTAGAACCAGAAGTCCCCTGTCACCTGCGGCAAGAAGATCGGTTTTTTTTGTTCCATTATAAAGAACCGCTATTTCGCTCTCAGCTGATTCCTTTTCATATCCGAGAAATTCTGTAGTACCTGCAATACCCATTATTTCATCAAAAGCAGCATCCAGTCCCGCTTCACTCCCCTTCCAGCTCTGCTTACCCCTCTGTCGCTGCTTCTCCATTTCATAATTAAAACCTTCGATGTCAGTTTTAAGACCCTCTTCTTCTGCCATTTCAGTGGTCATTTCAAGGGGGAATCCGAAGGTATCGTATAGTGTAAAAGCCTCTTTCCCGGGAATAATATGCTCACCCTTTTTCTTCAGTGATTTCATTATCTCCTCAATACGGTCCATGCCGTTTTCAATTGTTTCCAGAAAACGTCTCTCCTCAGACTCAATTACCCTTATAAGATTTGGCACATTCCCCTTCACCTCAGGGTAGAAATCCCCCATTATATCTACTATTGGCTCAACAATTTTATAAACAAAAGGTTCTTTTAAACCGAGAAATCTGCTGTATCTCAAAGCACGGCGAAGAACACGCCTCAGTACATAACCGCGCCCGTCATTTGAAGGGTAGATTCCATCAGACATTGCAAATGCAAGGGTTCTCCCATGCTCAACAATAACCTTTATAGGGAGCATATTTTTCCCCTCATATGGCATCCCCGATTCCCTGCTTACAAAATCTATAAGCCCCTTAAGCTCATCAGTTTCAAAAATTGAATCAACATTCTGTACCAGTGTGGCAAGCCGCTCAAGGCCCATACCTGTATCAATACCTGTTCTCAGCAGCGGGTTTAACACCCCCTGCTCATCCTGGAAAAACTGATTAAAAACCAGATTCCAGTATTCCATATACCTGTCGCATTCACATCCAGGCTTACAGTTTATATCACCGCATCCGAACTCCTCACCCCTGTCATAATAAAGCTCAGTACATGGCCCGCATGCACCTGTATCTCCGGCAGGACCCCAGAAATTATCTGCTTTCCCCAGCCTTACAATTCTTTCCTCCGGGATGCCGATTCTTTTATTCCATAATTCATATGCTTCATCATCATCCTGATATATACTTGCCCATAATTTTTCTTTAGGGAAACCTATAACATCCGTTGAATACTCCCAGGCAAAATCGATTGCCTCCTCTTTAAAGTAATCTCCAAAGGAGAAGTTCCCCAGCATCTCAAAAAGGGTCAGATGCCGCTTTGTTCTTCCCACCTGCTCAAGATCGCTTGTACGGAGGCACTTCTGAATTGATGCTGCCCTGGTATATTCCAGATCAACAGTACCTGCAAACATTGCCTTAAACTGCACCATCCCTGCAGTAGTAAAAAGTAAAGTTGGATCATCCTTTGGCAGAAGCGAACTTGAAGGGACTATTCTATGCCCCTTGCTTTTAAAATAATCTATAAATGAAGTTCGTAAATCTTTTACTTTCAGCATGGAAATTCCTTTTTTATAATTTAATTACAGTAATTATTCCTAAAAATTTTTTTAGTACAATAATGATGTTTTCCATATCGGGGCTGTCCAAAAAGTAATTTCCTTGTCATACCGGCTGTAGCGTAGCGTAATGCCGGTATCTCTTAGGCCTGATTTAATCAGGAGATTCCGGTATTTGCAATAATTGAAGTTGCAAAACCGGAATGACAAATCCCCGAAAATCTGACTTTTGAGACAGCCCCGATAGTAAAGCATTTTATTTCAAAAAAAAGTTAAGGAATTAACACTGATTTATTATGATACTGCGATTTTTTATCACAGCAAATTCTAAAGCTCTGTCATATCATATTATTTAAAGTACCTTTGTAGTTTTTCATGAAAGGGGGGATTTTTTTCAAGAATTATTTGTTTTTATATTATTAATAGCGCTGCTCCCCCTTTTATTACATCTTTCAGAAAACAAAAAAATCCCTTTACAACCGGTTTTGCATATCAATATAATTTATTATTACAATCTCAAACATAAGGGTAATCTGATGTATGATGAAATTGAAAAAATTTACGGTACTACTGCAAAGATAGGCCTTATCTATTTAGCTTCATCCTGGATAATGGAACCGGAGTTTTATCTCATGTCCCCTCCAGGAGTTATAACATGCACCACACGGATAAGCCTTGGGGATACAGTTACTGAAGAGTCTCTTCTTGCTCTTGGAGATCAGGCATGCAGAGCCGCAAAGCTCCTCTCAGAATCTCCAATGGATGTTATTGCCCTGGGGTGCACCTCAGGAAGCTTTATCGGCGGCAGCTCATATGACCTGGAACTTATAAAAAAAATGGAACAGGAAAGTTCAACTGAATGCACAACAACAGGGAGGTCTGTTATCAATGCCCTTAAAGCTATGAACATTGAAAAGATTGCCCTTTTTACACCTTATACTGATGATATCAACAATAAGGCTCTCTCCTATCTCAGGGAAAACTCCATTGAAACTGTATCTCATAAAGGGATGGGACTTATAAGGGATTATGACATAGACATGGTCCCCCTTGAAACTGTAAAAAAAGAGGTACTGGCACTTGAAGGCCTGTCGCAGAGTAATGGGATTTTTATCTCATGTACAGGATTAAAAACAGTCCCCATAATTGAAGAGCTTGAAAAAATTACCGGGCTCCCTGTAATTACATCTGTGCAGGCTACATTCTGGAACTGCTTAAAAATATCGGGGGTAAAAAAGATGCCTGAAGGTTTCGGATCACTTTTCAAGCTCTAAGGGATCTGCTGTTTTTTTGAGAATCCAGTGCTCAAGTATAATTACAGATAAAACACCCATAACAAAACCGTTGCCGATTATAGGCCTCAATATACCGGGGAAGCCTGAAATAACATTTTCCGGTAAAAATGAAATTAAAACTGCCAGAAGCACAGGAAATCCTATAATTACACCTTCATTGAATTTTACAGCCTCTTTTTTTTCAGTGATCATCATCATGCCTGCTGAAAACTGTGTACCCATAAGGTAGAGCAGTATAATCCCCACAACAGGGGCGGGTATATCACTTACAGAAGCAACAGCCCATGGGAAAAGCGACAAAGCAAGTAAAGCTATACCGGCAGGTATAACCGTAAACCTTGAAGCACACCCTGTAGAGGCAATTAAACCTGGACTTAAGGAATAATTTACAGGCCCTATTACCCCGAGTATCCCTGAAAGAGAATTAGCAAGTCCTGTAATCCCCATACCCCTGGCAGCACGTTTCCCCATATTATCTGTACCATCAGCTTCAGGAACCAGGCGGAGGGACTGTATTGATCCAATATCATTTATAGCAAGGGCCATGAAGCAGAAAATAAATGCCAGCATCACACCAGCGTCAAAGGTAAATGAGGGGGACAACCCTAAAAATGGGGAAGCAGGAAGCATAGTGAATTTATCATAAACCCCCTCATATCCGGCAAACCTGAAAAAAATCGTTGCGGAGACAATCCCTGCAATAACTACAACCGATTTCCATAGACCCTGCAATATATTGTTAAGCCTGTACATTACAAAACAGAAGGAAAGTGCTGCAGCAAGCCCTGAAGGAGCAGGAAGGGGGCCTGAAAATATGAGCTGAATTATCACAGGAAGAATAGTAAATGCAATAAGAAGAAGTATAACAGATACAACCCTTAATGTAAAAAATCTCTGTAAATATGAAAATATCCCTGTGAAAGAAATTAAAGCAAGCAAGAGCCCCCCGGCAAAAATTGAAGAGTATACAGCATCAATGCTGTTTCCTGATGAAGCTATTATCCCGATAAGAAGGACTGATGAGGGCCCTGAAATCAGCGGCAGCCTGTGACCGAAAAGAGGCTGAATAATCATAACCAGGCCTGTAACAAAAAAAAGGCGCTGCATATAAAGAATCTGCAGTTCAGCCTCTGGTGATGTTATCCCAGCCAGTACTTTCCCAATAATAATTACAGCAGGTATTGTAACAGCAAACCATTGCAGCCCGTAAATAAGTGTATCAAAAATTTCCGGCTTTGAATTGAGACCGTATTTTAATTCCATTTTCCCCTCTGACTATCAGAATGCCCCTTAAGTCACCTGAGTATCAATTATAAAAATAAAATGATCTTATGAACCATTAATCCTGCTCTTCCCCGGTCTCCCTAATAACCTTCGCCAGTATTTTCCGGATTGACTCAAAATCGAAACCGCGCCCCTTGAGGAATCCCGCTGTTTTCATGTAACTGTTTTTTTTATCCTTAACTGCATTATATTTCTTCTGCGCCAGGCTATAAAGCGCATCCTCATCAACCTCATTTGCATTACACTCTTCCATAGTCTCATCAATAATATTCCGGTCAATCCCCTTCAGGAAAAGATCTCTTCTGATAATATCCTTTCCATACTTCTTCATTGCCATTCTGCTTTTAATAAATGAAAGGGCAAAATCATAATCATTTATATAGCCTCTCTGAGTAAGCTGAGAAATGACTGATTCTATATGTTCCGCTCTGAATAATTTTTTTTTAAGGCAGGATCTCACCTCAAGGGCAGACCTGCTCCTTAGAGAGAGGTAGCGGAGAGCCTTATCCATACAGGCGAATTTTAATGACTCATCATATATTTTTACATATAATTCCCCCTCAAGCTCCAGCCCTGATCTGAGGGAGTAGTCAGAAACAACTGAATAGGGGAGCTTCAGGGATTCACCATTATCAAGATCAGCCCTGACTGAATGTTCTCCATAGATTAGTTTCTGAATAATCGCCACAGTCTCACCATATAAAAATCAACCTGATCCGGATAAATATAAACTAAAAAAGGATGCCGAAGCACCCTTTTTTGATATAATAAATTGTATTTTTTTCTTAACGTTTAGAGAACTGGAACTTCTTCCTGGCTTTTTTCTGACCCGGTTTCTTTCTCTCAACTTCTCTGGCATCCCGTGTAAGGAAACCGGCTTCTCTTAAGGTTTTCTTCATTTTCTCATCAGTTTTTACAAGACATCTTGCTATACCCATTTTAACAGCGCCCGCCTGTCCTGACCATCCGCCGCCGGAAACATTTGCAACTATGTCATAATTAGCAAGGAGTCCCACATGCTCAAGGGGCTGTCTTACAATTAGTTCAAGTGTCTGTCTTCTGAAATATTCATTGATAGGCTGCTTATTTATCATAATATTGCCGCTGCCCGGTTTTAACCATACTCTAGCCACAGAGGTCTTTCTTCTTCCTGTCGCGTACATGTTTTCTGCCATTCTTATCTCCTTAAAATACCTGTTTAACTATAATTT
This sequence comes from uncultured Leptospirales bacterium, assembly GCA_964491265.1. GTDB lineage: Bacteria > Spirochaetota > UBA4802 > UBA4802 > UBA5550 > JBBAGC01. Next base: position 312,564 of record CAZBFP010000001.1, read on the forward strand.
ATAGATTGATAGCTTCCGGCTTCTGAGCTGAATGCGGGTGATCGCCTCCGCTGTAAACCTTAAGATTTTTAATAATTTTACGCCCCAGTCTTGTTTTCGGGAGCATCCCTTTAACAGCATTTTCAACTACAAATTCCGGTCTCTCTTTCATATATTTCTTAATATTTACGAATTTAATACCGCCCGGATACTGTGAATGCCTGAAGTATTCCTTATCCTCCGCCTTGTTGCCTGTAAGAACAATCTTCTCAGCGTTTATTACAACAACATTATCACCCATATCAAGGTATGGAGTATAATCAGGCTTGTTTTTCCCTCTCAGTATTGTGGCAATTTCTGTGGCAAGTCTTCCAAGAACCTTACCTTCAGCATCAACAACATACCATTTTTTGTTGATTTCAGATGCCTTCATGGCATAGGTTTTCTGAATATTATTATTCATTAGTCAATCCTCTCATCGCTTATATAAAAATAAGGTTTAATTTCAAAATTGGCATTTAAAGAGTATAAAACAATATATACCCTTAATCCTGTCAACTTAATTAATATTAATTTACTTAAATACAAAATTAATTCATAAAATGGAGTAAAAAGATCAGCAGCAGAATTAATCCTTTATTCCGGAAGTTACTACCATAAATCGGATTATTTTTTATAGATCAATACAATTTCTGTTTTATAAATGAAAAATTTCATAGCTACTTATAAACTGGTGGTGAAATTACTCTCCGCCGCGCCTGTGGCGCGGCGGAGATAAAATACCATCTGTTTTTGAACAGTTACAAAATTTCCAAATGCAGATTTATTAACCCGATTGTTCTAATTATTATTGACATAGTGCAGTTACAACTATACCTGAAAAGAAATTATCCATACGAGGCATGATTATGAAAAAAATATTTATAATTCCGGTTATTATTTTTACAATTGCATCCCTTCTTTCCTGCGCCACAATGAACCTTAACCAGCGCCCTTCTGCAGAAATAGTCAATTTTGATATAGACTCAATAAGTCTCAGGGATATAACCCTCCTTTTTGACGTGGAGATCAGAAACCCCTATCCCATACCTTTGAAACTCAATGAAATAACATCAGTATTTTACATCGAAAACAAGCAGTTTTTTAAAACCGCCACATCCTCAGGTATGAGAATCAGGGCTGGCGGAAAAGAGTTAAACCGTTTTAAAGTAACATTGAAATATGCTGATATGGTCAAAATTGTCCGGGATTATACTTCAAAGGAGTCCCTTGAGTGCCTTGTTGACATGACTATTGTAATACCCCTCCCTGATGCACTTAAAAACATCCAGAGAGAAGTAACCTTCAACTATAAGCTTAAAAAAGAGATCCCTGTAATTATGCCTCAGATCAGCATCAGAAATTTCACTGTTGCCAAACCTTCCAAAAAAGAGATTGAGGAGGCCCTTGCAAAGGCCAGACAGAAAAATTTGAGCGCCTCTGCTGTACAGAATATGTTCGGGGCAATTCTTGACGGAAAAAATCCTGCAAAGGTTATTGATCCATCAGACCTTGATCTGAAGCTAAAGGTAAATTTTGACATACTCATGAAAAACAGAACCAGAACAAACCTGGCATTTAAAGACCTTAATTACGACTTCATGGTTAACAAAAGCAGGCTTGTTGACGGCTACACCACAAATATTACTAACCGCTCATCAGAATATGTTCTTGGTGTAAGCAATGACTTCAGTTCAAAAGCTCTGGGCAAATCAATCCTTGATGCATTCAGCAAAGGGAAAGGTAATTTTGCTTTAAAGGGCTACTCAATGGTTAAGTTCCCTGATAAAATAAAAAAAGATCCTGTTAAGTTTACATTCGACGAGAACGGGAGCTTTGATATTAAATGATAATACCTGTAATACTGGCAGGAGGGGCAGGCACACGACTATGGCCCATGAGCAGGGTTGAGAAACCGAAACAGTTTCTCAACCTCTCCGGCAAAGGGACCCTCCTTGAAGAGACAATTGAAAGATTAAAGCCCCTGGTCCCAGAGGAGATTGTCATAGTTTCATCTGACAGATACAAAAATCTTTCAGAAGATGAAATCAGAAATTCCGGTCTTAAGGGTACAGTCCTTTCCGAGCCGGAACCGAAAAATACTGCTGCTGCTGTTCTTTATGCGGCTGCATATCTTAAACAGAAATACAATGATCCGGTTATGGTTATTCTCCCTGCTGATCATTACATCCGCAACAGAGAGGAGTTTGCACATATTCTGCAGAGAGGGATAAAGCTGGCACGATCAGGTTCGCTGGTTACCATCGGGATAAAACCTGCATATCCAGAAACAGGCTACGGCTATATTAAAGCCGCATCTGGCAGTAACCCCTCCGAACTTAATGTGGATATGTTTGTGGAGAAACCGGATCTTGAAAAAGCGAAGGAATATTGCAATTCAGGTGAATACTACTGGAACAGCGGCATGTTTATATGGAAAGTTTCTGTAATACTGGAACAGTTCCACCAGCTCATGCCTCAGCACTACAGGGCCTTTCTCCCTCTTTTACAGCTTAAGCCGGATCATATAGCTTCAGACTCTGAAGAGTCAGCCGCATTGAAGAAAAAAATATTCAGTGAGATTGAATCTATTTCAATAGATTACGGCATTATGGAACATTCTGACAACCGCATGCTCATACCCTCCGATTTCGGCTGGGCTGATCTGGGGAGCTGGAAAGCGATAGATGACATCCTTACACCGGATAATCGCGGCAACAGAACACCCGACGGGACCGATTCTATTTTCATCGATGCAGATAACTGCTCATCCTACAGTGAAGGTGCCAGGATTGCAGTTGTGGGACTCTCTGATGTGATTGTAGTGCAGGCCGGGAATGATATTCTTGTAATTAATAAAAATGATTCACAGAGGGTGCGGGAAGTTGTTGATAAAATACGACAAAAATAATCCCCTCAACTCCTTCCCCCTCTCCCCCGGCTGACATCTGCCTGTAAGTCGAGATCTATCAAAATGACAAAAGATACTTCGCAAAAAATTATTTAGTGAGTGCCTTTACCCGGTGTATTGGCCCCCTGTCCCCCAAAGGGGGCACGTAAAATAAAAACTTGAGCAAGTTGATGAATCAAAGTATTAAAAAATCCTTTCAATTATTGAGTTTGCAAAAGATATGCGGAAAAATATAAAGAGAATAGTTATCAAAATGGTAACAATTATATTTTCAGAATGATAATAGATAATTCGTGCCCCCTTTGGGGGACAGGGGGAAAAACGAAGAAGTCTTCCTCCGGGCGGTGTACTGAACTCATCGAAGTAGGATTTAGGGGGCTTTTAAGAAGTTGGTAGAAGTCAGCTCCGTGAGACAGGGGGCTGACTCAGGTAGATGTGGAAACAAATAATATTATTACTTCTATTCCCACTCAATTGTTGAAGGGGGCTTAGAGGATATATCATACACAACCCTGTTTATCCCCTTAACTTCATTTATAATTCTATTTGAAATTTTCCTTAAAAGAGCCTCTGGAAGATAGGCCCAGTCAGCTGTCATTGCATCAACTGATGTGACCCCACGTATGGCTATTACGTTCTCATAGGTCCTCTTATCCCCCATTACACCCACAGATTTAACGGGGAGAAATACGGCAAAAATCTGCCACAACTCATTATAGAGACCGGCATCCTTTATCTCCTGAATAAGAATATCATCAGCATGCTGAAGTACTTTAATCCTTTCCGGAGTTATTTCACCCACAATCCTTATTGCAAGGCCGGGCCCGGGGAATGGGTGTCTGTACACAAGTTCAGGGGCCATCCCAAGTTTTACACCAAGCTCCCTCACCTCATCCTTAAAAAGCTCCTTAAGCGGCTCAATAACCTTACCCGATTTTATCAGCTTTAAAATTTCAGGAACCCTGTTATGATGGCTCTTGATTGTGTCAGATGGGCCCTTTGTAGAAACAGACTCAATAACATCCGGGTATAAAGTACCCTGGGCCAGAAAATCGAAGCGGCCGATCTTTTTAGCCTCTTCCATAAATACGCTTACAAATTCCTTCCCGATTATTTTCCGCTTTTTCTCAGGATCCTCAACCTTTTTAAGTTTATCGAGAAACCTCTTTGATGCATCCACATATATAAGATTCAGGTTCATATGCTTTTTGAACCTTTCGATTACCTTTTTCTCCTCATCCTTTCTCAGTACACCGTTATTGACAAAGACGCAGTAGAGCCTTTCCCCTATTGCCCTTTGCAGAAGCGCAGCAGTTACAGATGAATCCACACCGCCTGAAAGTCCGAGAAGCACAGTACCCTCACCTACTTCTTTCTTAATGGCCTCAACTGAGGATTCAATAAAAGATTCCATATTCCAGGTAGGCTTCAATTTACATATATTAAAAACAAAGTTTTTAAGAAATTTTGTACCATTGGTTGTATGATAAACTTCAGGATGAAACTGAACACCATATACATTTTTTTCACTGTTTTCAATGGCAGCAATCTCAGCATTTTCAGTGGAAGCTGTTACAGCAAATCCCGCAGGGAGAGAGGTAACCTTATCCCCGTGGCTCATCCACACCTGTTCCTTCTTTTTGAATCCTTTGAAAAGCTCCGATTTTTCCTTAATATTTATAAAAGCCCTGCCGTATTCCCTTGAAGAGGTGCCTGCTATACCCCCTTTAAAAGCATCAACCACAAGATAAAGGCCGTAGCATATACCAAGCACAGGAACACCCAGCTTGAAAATCCCCTTATCAACTGAAGGAGCCCCCTCTTCATAAATCGATGAAGGCCCCCCGGAAAGTATGATGGCTGAAGGTTTCTCTTTTTTAATATCCTCAATGGGAGTATGGAAGGGGACGATTTCCGCGTAAACTTTCAGCTCCCTTATTTTTCTTGCTATAAGCTGGGTATACTGGGACCCGAAATCAAGAATTAGAATCCGTTCATCAGGTACAGCTGTATTATGCTCAATCATTTTTCCGCCTCTAATTTCTTTATATAATTCATAAGCCCCATTTCCGAGATCTTTTTATTCTTTTCAGAAATTTTTTCAGCCATCCTTTTTCTATATGCTTCAAGCTGAGCTTCAATTCTGCTGTCAGATACAGATAGAATATTCAGCGCATAAAGAGCAGCATTTGCCCCCCCCGATTTCCCCGCTGCCATTGTACCCACAGGTATACCTGAAGGCATCTGCACTATTGCAAGTAAGGAATCGAGCCCGCCAGCAAGTTTTGTTTCAATAGGAATCCCCACTACAGGAAGCGTTGTATGTGAAGCCACAACCCCGGGGAGATAGGCTGCTCCACCAGCTGCAGCAATAATAACACCGACACCACGCCCCCTGGCGCTTTTGACCCATTCAACTGTCTGTTCAGGTGAGCGGTGTGCTGATGAAACAATAACATCATAGTTAATGCCGAATTCTTCAAGAATATTGAAACACTCCTTAATGAGGGGGAGATCTGAATCGCTTCCAAGTATTATACCTACTGATGACATATATACACCCCACAAAAAATTATAGTTATTTTCACCCGCTTTTAAAAAAAATTATTACTGAATGAAGTCCCCTTTTTGTCAATATAATACTTGCACAGCTGTAATTTTATTGCCCTGTTTATACCCCCCCGAAGATCAATCTCTCTAAATAATTGGAATATAAAATACCATAATGCTTGACTTCCCTGCTGATTATTATTTAATTATTCATGATTAAGAATTTAAAAAGAGGTAATCTTATATGAAAAAACTGATGTCTTCTATAATCACAGTAACTTTTCTCATTGCTGCGACCGCACTTTACGCACAGGATTCAAATGTTACAATTAAAGCAGGTGCTGCCTATCCTGACGCCCCTGACAAAGTAGGTTTTGATTCAGCTGTAGCTTTTAATCTTGGTGTTGATAAATATTTTACACTCGGTGTTGAATCCGGTTTCGGCTGGATAAAATGGAAAGAAACCGGCAATTCTTCAACAATTGACGGTGTTACTTTTAATGATGTTAACAATACTAACCTTTACTCGCTCCCGCTTCTTGCAACAGCAACAATCCGTCTTGCTGATATGATGGACACCTATGGTGTTATGCCATACATTACAGGTGGAGCAGGATACTCCTGGACATGGTTCCGCCACGATGAACTGGAAAACAAAACTTTCCGCGGATTCACATGGCAGGTAATGGCTGGTGCGGCTTTCAAACTCGGATCAGATTCAGACCTTCAGTTTATTATTGAAGCAGGCTACAGAGGAGCACCAGTTCAAAACTCTGACAATCTTGAGCTTGATATGTCAGGCTTTGCTGCAAGAGCAGGGGTAAGCTTCCCGCTGGTCCGCACATACTAAGAGCAGACTAAAAAAAGCATTATAATAAAAAAACCCCGTTTACGGGGTTTTTTTATTATACAAGATGAAATATTAATTCCTTTGAAATATTATTTCTCGGGGCTGTCTCAAAAGTCGGATTTTCAGGGATTTGTCATTCCGGTTTTGCAACTTCAATTATTGCAAATACCGGAATCTCCTGATTAAATCAGGCCTAAGAGATACCGGCATTACGCTACGCTACAGCCGGTATGACAAGGAAATTACTTTTTGGACAGCCCCGAGAAGAGAACATTATGAATTATAAAAATAGTTCAGGAATTATCACTGTATATTATTTAGCCTTATACTATTTGTTTATAGTCAGCAGATTCTTCACCTTGGTATGCTGCTTATCAGACTGCTTTGAGGTTGTAAGGACCTTTGCCCTTGTCCTGTAAAAAGGCTGCAGAGATTCCTGCACTCCAATTACCATTTTTTCCACAACACCCTCAATTTCAAAACTCAGATCATCAAGATATTTCTCCCTCTGCCTGATCTGCTGATACCTCTGATAATTCCGATCAAGAACATTACGAAGCTTGTTAAGCTCACGCTCCTTCTCTTCGATTGTCTCCTCGTATGCTGACTTTATATTATTTATACCTTTTACATAGTCCTTTTCGAGCTTGCGTCGCAAGGCATCAATCTTCACCTTATGCTCCTTTTCGCAAACTTTCTTTACCTTTTCTTTCTCTTTATTTATTGCCCGTGAAATATTCTTTTTTAAAATAAACATAATTTTCCCTGCATTTTTCTTTTATAAATTTTAATTGAGCATACAAATGCCTGTTATAAGGACATTTTTTTTGGGGCAGTTTGAATGTCAAGTCACTATTTTATAAAAATACTTCAATAAAGAGTTAAATTCCCGGTTTTTTATAGTATAACCTCTATATTTGGATACCTCAAGACCCAAAAAAAACCCGCCTCACGGCGGGTTTTTGTGTATTCCCTATAATTACATCTATCTATTTTTTTTAACCGCCAAGCAGCTGAAGAACTGTTCTTGTCTTCTGATTTGCCTGAGCAAGCATCGCAGTACCACTCTGCACAAGTACTTGGTTCTTGGTCATATCAACCATTGTTTCAGCCATATCAGCGTCCCTGATCCGGCTTTCAGATGCCTGTATATTTTCATAAGCAGTCATTAAACCTTTTGCAGCATAATCGAGTCTGTTATAGTATGCGCCAAGGTCTGCTCGCTGTTTAGAAATTTTATGCAAGGCATCATCGATCACACCTATTGTTCTGTTTGCGCCGTCCGCAGTTGCCAGATCAGCGATAAAGGCGCCACTCCCTTCTATCAAACCTAATCCCTGAGCAGTCATAGTCCCAATATACACCCTCTCCCTCTGGTGCATATTAGCTCCCATATGAAACCACATACTCGCTTTAGGATTAGCCTTGGCGAAGTCACCAAGCAATAATTTAAACTTGTTGAACTCAGCCTGGGAGGCTATCCTGTCAACTTCATCGACTAAGGCGGATACTTCCACCTGAATCAGCTGTCTGTCCTGATCAGTATAAATACCGTTTGATGACTGAATAGAAAGCACTCTGATTCTCTGAAGAATTTCTGAAGTCTGATTAAGATATCCTTCAGTGGTCTGTACAAAGGACATACCGTCTTCAGTGTTCCTTTCAGCCTGCCTGAGTCCATTAATCTGGGCTCTCATCTTTTCAGATACGGCAAGACCTGAAGCATCATCACCAGCCTTATTAATCCTCAGACCTGACGACAGCTTTTCCATTGAGCTGTTAACTTCCCAATGCTTGAACTTCAACACCGTGTTTGCATTAATTGCACTCATGTTGTGATTGATAATCATGTTTAACACTCCTTTGTTAAATATGCGTCCCCGCGATTGAGACGGGAACTGCCTGATCTCCTTATCAGGCATTTGATACCAGGTTTTACTTTAAGGGAATACAGGTGCTGAAGATTACAGCAACCATCAGCCCTTCACAACAAGGATAGATGCTTACTATAATCATGTTCAGGTTTTCAAAGATCAATTCACGAGGAAACGGGAAACCCGGTCGGCTCTCCCAAACCGACCGGGCAAGGAATACTGATAATAAACCAATATTATCTTAGAAGCTGTAATACTCCCTGAGGCTGTGTATTTGCCTGAGCAAGCATCGCAGTACCACTCTGTACAAGAATCTGGTTCTTTGTAAAATCAACCATTGTTTCAGCCATGTCAGCATCTCTAATGCGGCTTTCAGAAGCCTGTACATTTTCATAAGCTGTCATTAAGCCTTTTGCTGCATGCTCCATTCTGTTGTAATAAGCGCCAAGATCCGCTCTCTGCTTTGAAATTGTGTGAAGAGCATTGTCAAGAACACCAATGTTCCTGTTTGCATCACCTGCAGTAGAGAGAGTCATTGGATTTCCTATCATGTTTTTAAGACCAAGAGCTTTAGCTGTCATAGTCTGGATAAAAATCCTTTCCCTCTGGTGCATATTGGGACCCATATGAATCCACATAGATGCAGAAGCACTTACTCTGCCGAAATCACCCTGAAGCAGATTCATTTTGTTGAATTCCGCCTGAGAAGCGATCCTGTCAACTTCATCAACAAGCTGTGATACTTCAACCTGGATAAGCTGTCTGTCTTCCGCAGTATAAATACCGTTTGAAGACTGGATAGCAAGAACCCTTAGTCTCTGGATCATGTTTGAAGTTTCTTCAAGATACCCTTCAGTAGTCTGGATCAGAGACATGCCGTCTTCAGTATTTCTCTCAGCCTGCCTGAGACCATTGATCTGGGCTCTCATTTTCTCAGATACAGCAAGACCGGACGCATCATCTCCCGCTTTATTGATCCTCATACCGGAGGAAAGCGCTTCCATGTTTTTGTTGACATTCCAGTGCTGAAACTTGAGAACACGGTTAGTATTAATTGCGGACATATTGTGGTTAATAATCATTCGATTCCTCCATGAATCTTGTTGTTAAACCCGGCATCCTTGCCTTGGGTGTCAGTCTTTTTATCCTGACTCTTACAAATTCGGGTATCACCACGGAGAAATTGAACCTGATTGCAGGCGTTTATAAGCGATTAAACTTAATTATAAACAATTATTATAAAATAAAAGATTATTTTACCCCCTAACGTTTTTTTTGCAAAAAATCTCCCTATCTTTTTAATCGGGTGATACGCTTTTTTCAGTTAGTATTTTTTATTTCACACAAGCGAAACATCCCCTATATTAATTTTTTCTTGATTTTTTTAATGACAATATAAAGGATAAGTTCAATTAATTAAACTGCATGATCTTATTGCAGGCATACTCTGCCATAAAAAGGCATGTATGCGGAATTAAAAAACTTACAGGAGTCCAAAATGTTTAAAAAAGGTATTCTTTTTATTCTTGTTCTTGCAATATCCACATTTTTTGTTTTTTCCGGATGCTCTAAAGATAAAGAAACAGGGAAAAAACTCACTATCGCAACAGACGCGACATGGCCCCCTATGGAGTTCGTTGACAAAGAAAAAAACATCGTGGGATTCGATATTGACATGATGAAAGCCATTGCTGATGCAGCCGGTTTTGAAGTTGAATTCAAAAATACTGCATGGGATGGGATTTTTGCAGGTCTTGCAACTGACAAATACGATGCTGTTATCTCATCTGTAACAATTACAGAAGACAGACAGAAAACAATGGATTTTTCCGCTCCATATGTAAACGCAGGGCAGGTTCTTGTTATAAAAAAAGATCTGAAAGATATGGATAAACTCGAGCAGTTTACAGGGAAAAGTGTGGGTGCGCAGATCGGTACAACAGGCGCTATTGAAATCGCAAAAAACAAAGCGATTACACTCAAGTCTTATGACGAAATCGGACTCGCCATAGAAGATCTTGCTAATGGCAGAATCGACGCTGTCGTTTGTGATTCTCCGATTGCTGCAGATTTTGCACTTCAGAATCCACAGTACAAAGATGTTCTTAAAATTGTTGGAGAGCCCTTTACTACAGAGGAATATGGAATCGCTGTTAATAAAGGTAACAAGGAAGTTCTTGACCTGATCAATGACGGCCTTTCAAAAGTTATGAAAAAAGGTACAAACAAAGAGCTTGAGAAAAAGTGGCTAAAATAAATTTAAAACCCAGAGTTAAAATACAGATGACTGACGGGGTATTAATCCCCGGCAGGGATGATAAATCTTTATTTTCAGCCTGGAGATTGTCTTTTTTCGGAGCAATATCATTACTGATATTGCTCCCTGTTCTTTCTCCGGAGCCGTATTGGGATATTATCAGGTTTGTCCCTGATGGGGTGTTCATGACCTTTAAGGTCACGGTACTTTCCATTTTTTTCGCCCTTATCATAGGTCTTCTTATAGGCCTTGGGAGAATGTCAAGATTCGCGATTATAAATATTTCATGTACAATCTATGTTGAAGTAATACGGGGGATACCTCTCCTTGTTCAGCTCTTTTACATATATTATGCCCTTGCCAAATTCGTCAAAATCCATGATATTTCCGCTGCTGTAATTGCAATGTCCATATGCTATGGAGCCTATATAAGCGAAATATTCCGGGCAGGACTTCAGTCCATACCGAAAGGGCAGATGGAGGCGGCACTTGCCCTGGGACTTACCAGAAAACAGGCTATATACAGGATCATTCTTCCTCAGACTATCCGAATTGTTCTTCCGCCAATAGGGAATGAATTTATTGCTCTCCTTAAAGATTCATCACTTGTATCTATACTTGCTGTTTCCGATCTTCTGCGAAGGGGGCGGGAATTTGCTTCAACAACCTTCTATTATTTTGAAACCTATACAATAATAGCCATTATATACCTTATCATGACCCTGTTCTTTTCACGAATTGTCGCGATAATGGAAGAAAGGATGAAACCAGATGCCTAGTAGAGTAAAAGTTATAAATGTATCAAAGAATTTCGGAGATGTTACAGCCTTAAGAAATGTCAGTCTTGAAGTAAAACAGGGGGATGTTTTTTTTATAATAGGTTCTTCCGGCAGCGGCAAAAGCACATTACTAAGATGCATCAACCGCCTTGAAAATGTTACCAGCGGTGATATCTATGTTGAAGATGTGCTTGTAACCGGGCCAAAGGCCAATATACGAAAAATACGGGAGGAAACCGGGATGGTTTTCCAGTCTTTCAATCTCTTCCCTCACCTGAAAGTAATTGATAATATTACCCTGGCCCCGAGAATTGTAAGAAATACCGATCCTGCTGAAGCTGAGGAGAAGGCCCGTGTTCTTTTAAAAAGGGTAGGTCTGCTGGATAAAGAGAAAGCCTATCCTGAGCAGCTTTCAGGGGGTCAGCAGCAGAGGGTTGCCATAGCCAGAGCCCTGGCAATGAACCCCAAGGTTATGCTTTTTGATGAACCCACATCAGCACTGGACCCTGAGATGACAAAAGAGGTTCTTGATGTAATGACCGACCTTGCCAATGACGGAATGACAATGATTGTGGTTTCACACGAAATGGGATTCGCCAAAGCTGCTGCAAACAAGGTTGTCTATATGGATGATGCTGAAGTGATTGAAATGGGCACACCTGAGCAGATTTTCAATAACCCGCAAATGGACAGGACAAAGCGCTTTCTGCATAATGTATTAAGAGCCTGACATGTCGGATATTCCGGGAGAGTCTTATTAATGGCGCTACTGCAAAAAGTCTGCCACAGAGTCACAGAATCACAGAGGTACGGAATTTTATAGAAATTAGTAATCAATAATACATATTTGCAAAAAATTGTAAATATATTTATGTACGATTTCATATATCTATATAATTAGTTCATCTTTCTCTGTATCTCTGAGCCTCTGTGGCAAAATAAGTTACTTTTTGCAGTAGCGCCATTAATACCAGCCAGGGCGGTTCAGGAAATTCCGGATTGAACTGGAATATAAAATTATACAGAGAGATACTCCTGACGTATTCCCTGTACACAATAAAGTTCTTTATGAAATCTCCGGCACTTACAGCAATGAAGTAATGCCGGAGATATCATTTTCTATCTGAGTTATGCTTCTTTGCTTTTCCCGAAAATCCGGAAAGATCCATATTTTTTACTTTAAATTTACTTATACTTATTAAACTATGATTTTTCTATTCCAATTTATTGGCTATATTTGTAATAACACTGCTATCTGGCCTCATCAAAGATAATAGACAGAGTAAGGAGATTATTCATGAAGATTGAATTTGTAGGCGGCGCAGGATCGGTAACAGGCTCTTCATATATTATAAAAGATCAGGATTTCACTATTATGGTCGATTGCGGCATGTTCCAGGGTAAGCGGGAGCTTGTTGAGCGGAATCAGCTCCACCTCATATATGACCCTCCAAGGATTGACTGTATGGTTCTTACACACGCACATATAGATCACAGCGGCCTTATCCCAAAACTTGTGAAAGAGGGGTTTTTCGGCAACATCTATGCTACAAAACCGACTGTAGATTTATGTTCAATAATGCTCCCTGACAGCGGCCACATACAGGAAATGGAGATTAAATGGACTAATAAAAGAAACAAAAAAATGGGGCGCCCCCTTGAGGAGCCGCTATATAATGTTCAAGATGCAGAAAGCGCCCTGGATAATTTTGTCCCTGTAAATTACGGGGAAATAATCCAGATACACCCCAGAGTGGAAGTACGCTTTCGGGACGCAGGTCATATTCTCGGTTCATCCTTTGTAGAAATGTGGGTTGAAGAAAAGGGTAAAAAAACTAAAATTGTATTTTCCGGAGACCTGGGCCCCACGAATCAGGCAATAATAAAAGACCCGGAACCTCTTGAAGATGCGGATATTGTTCTTATAGAATCCACATACGGGAACCGGCTCCACAAAAACAAAGAAGATACTTATGCGGAATTTAAAGAGATCCTTAATGAATCAATAAACAATAACGGCAATATTGTTATTCCCGCCTTTGCTGTTGAAAGGACACAGGAGATTATTTACAGCCTGAATAATCTTTTCAATAATGGCGAGGTACCAAGAATACCTGTATATATTGATTCACCCCTTGCCATATCAGCAACACAAATTTTCCGTGACAACCCCCAGTGCTACGACGAGGAGATGAAAAAGCTGATAAACTCCGGTGACAACCCTCTCGATTTTGAAAATCTGAATCTTGTAAAGTCAGTGGAAGAATCAAAATTTCTTACAAAAGAGGCAAAGGGTTCTATTATTATATCAGCAAGCGGCATGTGCACTGCAGGGAGGATAAGATTCCACCTGCAGAGCAACCTGTACAAGCCTGAATCTAACATTATTTTTGTAGGATTCCAGGCTCAGGGGACCCTGGGGAGAAGGCTTGTTGAAGGTGCCAAGCAGGTCCGCATCTATGGAGAGGATATTGCAGTTAATGCAAAAATACATACCCTTGGCGGATTTTCAGCCCATGCTGACAGAGACGGGCTTTTAAACTGGCTGAGAACAAATAATAATCCTAAAGCTAAAGTATTTATAGTTCATGGAGAAGAAAATTCTTCATCACAATTTGCACAGTCTGTAATAGATGAATTCGGCATCCCTGCATATGTTCCCAAATGGGGAGAGATTGTAGACCTTGACACAATGAAGTCGGAATTTGCAGAATACTCAGAAATGCCCGATAACCGCTTCGACTACCTGGACAGCCACATAGACGCGCTATCTGAAACATTAAGGAAACTTAAAGAGAAGTATCAGAAAACAAAAGATCAGAACCGTATTTCAAGGCTTTCCCAGATACAGGAGGAGATAAACGACGCAAGGGAGATGATAGAAACAATCATTGATGAATTATAAAGATTAGACTGAGGTGCTGCCCCTGCTCCCGAGGGCGTGACACAGGGCAATCGCAAGGGCATCAGCAGCATCATCAGGTCCCTTAATCTCCTTCTGCTTTAAAATTCTGCAGACCATAAACTGCATCTGATCTTTTGCAGCGCCGCCTGAACCTGTAATAGCCTGCTTCACCTGGGTTGGCGTATATGAGGCAAAGGGGATGTTATTCATCTTTAAAGTGAGCATAATCACCCCTATAGCACCTGCAACCCCCATTGCGGTTTTTGTATTATTCTTAAAAAACAGTTTTTCTATAGCGGCTCTCCCCGGCGAATATTTTTTTATGATCTCATCGAGTGCTGTATATATAGCAAAAAACCTCTCCTCAAGATTATCCCCGGGAGAGGTTTTAATAACACCATAATCAACAAGGGACAAATCACTTCTCACCAGTCCCCATCCGACTATATCATATCCGGGATCTATTCCAAGTACAATCACCCATCCTCACCAAGTTTAGCCATAATTTCATCAGAAATATCATAATTGGAATAAACCTCCTGCACATCATCATGATCCTCAAGGAGCTCTATTATTTTAAGACATTGGGCCGCTTTCTGTTCATCAAGCACAACATTTGTAAGAGGAACATATGTCATTTCATTCATATTTATTGTATAATTATTTTTCATTAATGCGTCAGATGCATCCCTGTATGCCTCCGGGGATGTTGTTACTATTATGCTTCCATCCTCTGTTTTAATATCCTCAACATCATAATCAAGAAGAAGCTCAATTATATCATCCTCACTCACAGCCCCGTCACCCTCAAGAACAATCATCCCCTTCTTCTCAAAGAGATAGCTCACAGAACCTGTGTCACCCAGATTCCCCCCGTTTTTCCCGAATATGGTCCTTATCTCAGGGGTTGTCCTATTCTTATTATCGGTAAGACAATCCAGGAGTATTGCTACCCCTCCGGGGCCATAGCCCTCATAGCGCACCTCTTCATAAACCACACCTTCAAGGGTGCCGGTCCCTTTTTTTATTGCCCTGTCAATGTTATCACTTGGCATATTAGATGCTTTAGCCTTAGCCACTGCTGTTCTCAGCCTTGCATTTGATTCAAGATCATCTCCGCCTGCCCTTGCCGCTACTGTTATTTCTCTTATAATTTTAGTAAAAAGAGCCCCTCTTTTCGCATCAAGAGCACCTTTTTTCCGCTTGATTGTAGACCACTTACTGTGTCCCGACATATAGACCTCGTAATTTTTTATATATTAGCATAGATTTAATTTTTATCATCTATATACTAATATCCCCTTTTTATTTTCAACTGTAATTTTAAGATTCTTTCACGGGCTTCGCTGCTTCTATAATTATACTTAATGCTCTCCCTGTAGTATTCTATAGCAGACTGGTTCTCATCTGTTTTTTCATATATTTCCGCAACATTCCACCTGACCTTCCCCGGATTAAGCCTTTTGAAAGAATTTTTCAATATCTCCATCTCTCTCTCAACTTCTCCAAGCTGTTCCATCATTATTTCATACTCTTCATATTTTTCAAAATCTTTATTCTGAATCAGATCCCGCTTAAGCTCATCAACAGCGCTTTTTGTCTCCTTAACGCTTTCCCCCAGAGAATCTATCTGCCCCAGAACATCATTCTGGTAATCAATGGTGCTGCGGTACATTAAAAGAGCCTTCCTGTACTTAAGGCCGCTCATTGCCATATCACCCATATATTCATAAGATTTTGAGCGCCTGTATATATCCTTTTCATCAAGATATGCAAGGGCAGCCTGAAGAGATGATTCGGCAAGTAAATAATTCCCTGTTCTTTCATATGCAAGGTGCCCCAGAGCAAAGTGTATTGCCCCGTTATCCGGCACCTCCCGGAGGTAGCTGTTGTAATATTTTTCCGCTTCAATATATTTACCTGAACTGTCATAAAGCGATGCTATCTGAAGAAAAGTTTCAGGTGATGCTCCGGGAGTATTTTCAACGTAACGCTCAAGATGAAAAATTGACTTTTTTATCTCCCTTGTCGAAGAAAGGGCCATACCGAGTTCATATGAATATGTGTAATTCCCTGCATTTAGAGTATATGCCTGCTCAAGGGCATCAGTATATCCCCGGAAGTACTCCGGACTGTTGTAGGATTTAAAAACAGCTGCTATTTCATAAAAAATTACATCATCCCTGCTGAATTCAAGCTCCCTGAACCTGAGGGCCTGTATGTAGTGGTTCAGGGCATCTCTCCGCTTTAAGAGCCGGAGGCTGCTCCTTGCCGCATAGAGATGCAGCTGAGAAAGCTCCGGATTGTTTTCTATAAAAAAACCCTCCGCTTTTCTGTTTCTGAAAAGGGCTACCAGGTCAACATCCTCCCCGGTATTCCTGAGGGAGACATAGCCGGAGGGGATCCTTTTACCTTCAACCCTTTTACTGTAAATTTCATTTAAACCTGAAAGAGCAGTATCCAGTGCTTCCCTGTATTCCCCCCTTTCGTAAAGCTGCACATAGCCCACACCCTCCTGCGGAAATAAAGCTGACAGGGGAAATACTAAAACCAGAATTACCAGAACTGCAGGAAATATTTTCATACGTTCACCATCTTTAATATTATTATCGGCACTTCTTCCCCTGAATAAATGCTATTACATCATTTGGATATTAAAGCAGCAAATTATCCTCATCTTTCCAGACTCCACACCACTTAACCCCTCTTCCTTTTAAATAATTTTTAAAAAAAAGGTTGTCTTTTTTTAGAAATTATTACTAAACATATATCTTAAAATAGTAATTATTCCTAAAGATATTTTTTAGTACAATAATGATGTTTTCCATATCTCCGCCGCCTTCGACGGTGGGGATATTCGAGCATTTTATTTCAAAAAAAAGTTAAGGAATTAACACTGATCTTAAAATATAATTCTCTGATATTTCCATGATAACTGAAATCCTCTATTTATGATCATTTCAAATAGTGTCAATTTTATTAATGCAGTGTAAGGAGCTCCGGTAAATGAGCCACATAAAAAAATTCAGCTACCCTGATATATCAAAAAGACGGCTGATACTTCTCTCTATTTTTATGACTTTTTTCATCAATTCATTAATTATATCTGAATTGATAGTGACGTTAAAACAGTATTTACCCTATTACCCTGTAATCAAAACTGTGCTGGTAACTGTCATTTCCTTTATCTTTGCCGCCAATATCCTGGGAAGATTACTCTTCAGGCTGATCAAAAATTACAGGATAATAAATCTCGCTGCCGCATCACTCCTGTCATTATTCGCTATACTTTTTTTTGCTAAAAACCATATATTCCCTGAAAAGTATTCAGTAATCAATATTTTCATATTAAGTAAATACTACATTATTCTGCTTATCGCAATCCCCTCATTCTTAACAGGGATACTGAATACATATTTTCTCAAAGTCTCCTCAGGTGATTTTATTGACGAAAAAAATCTCTTTATTCCATATATTACTCTATTTCTGATTGCTTCAGCTTCCGGATTTTATGCAGGGTATCTTCTTAATCTTCATAATCTTCTTAACTATATTGCAGGGATTATCCTCTCTTTTGCATCTCTCATTATACCTGTATCACTCTTTTTGATTAAAATCCCATTCAACCCTGAACAGCTTTTTGCTCAAAGCTTTTATGATGAAGATCCATCATCAGAATCACCTGTAGTACAGAGAGATGATCTATTTTTTACATACATGAATTTCTCATATATCCTTATTTATATTACTCTTGGCTTCACACTATTTATTAAATTCTTCGGGAATAATTATTACAATGTACTGCTTTATATTATTTCCACACTTGCAGTCCTCTCAATCGGGATATTGCCTGGAAGAAAGAAGAAGGCATCATTCTGGTATGTTTACAGTGAAATGCTCTACCCTGTTTTCTTTATGGTTTATCTATCACTCATGTACATGTTTAATGGACAAATCAGTATTTATACAGGCCTCTTATTTTCATCAATACCGGTTCTCATCTTCGGATTTTCACTGGAACAGACAATTAAAAATATTATAATCAAATACGATCATGGCAGACGATTTAATATCCTTAATTTTTCCATGTTCATTTTACCTGTCCCCATTCTTATTTCAATCTCTGCTATAAATTTCACCTATTCACTTTTTTTTATCATCCTTTATTCACTGGCTTTTATTAACCTGATAATACCGGGAATTTATATCTTCAACATGAAGATGAATCCTTTAAATAAAATTATTTATTTTGTATTTTCTCTTCTTTTCCTTCCCTCTGTTATGTTTATTCATTTGTATTTTAAAATTCCTTTAAGCAGCGCTAAATTTTCTCCCAATATCGAAAATTATCAGATAATCCGTGATACCGATTTCACCTCCAGGTATATAATGGAGAAAGGTGAAGTTTCAATGTTCGGGACACCTGTATTTTTTCTTTCAGATAACTTTATCAGAAATTACAAAAGAGCTTCAGCATCAACTGCCCTTTTTAATTCAGGGGACAACAGAACCCTCATAATTGACAGCAACCAGAAATTTTTCCGAAATCCTGTTTACTCATTCTTTAGAAATTCTATATTCATTGACACGCTCAGTGACACAATCGCAGATAACAACAGGCTCCCCTTTCCCGGACGTCAGCCCTATGTCCCGGAGAGTGTATACCTCTTTGAATATCTTACTGAAAATAATACCCCCTTTGATTTTATTATTGATGCTCCCAATATTCTTGATCAGAATTTCCATTCATACCGGTTCTCACCCCTCTATTACAGGCTTTTAAAAAATAATATGAATGCAAGCGGTAAATATGCATCGATTTTTGATCTTCAATATATGGACAGGGGGATGCTTTCATTTGCCGCTCAAAACCTTAAGGAATCTTTTAACCATCATATAATCTTTCTTTTTTCCAACATTCTAATGATTATTTCAAGTGATGATCCTTCAGAACTAAAAATTGATTCATCTTCCCTTTCCAGAATTAGAGAAATTATCAGGAGCGATAAAAACGTTGGTCTCCTCTTTTTCCAGGATATACACCCTCTAAACAATATTTTGTTTACAGATATTGACAACCTGATCCTTTTCTTCCCTCAATCAAAAGATGTAAAACCCTACAGGTATACCTCTGTTACACAGAAGTCACTACCTGAACCTTTAATCGAATATTATCTTCTTTCTGAACCGGAATGGTTCAGCAGAATTCTCAAGGACAATAAAGAAAATGCACGCTTTAACCGCGAACTCATCTCCAGATATGTGCGAAGCGGATCCCTCCTTAACCTTATCAAACGTACAGAATACGCTGAATCAATTAGTGCCTACGAAAATGAAACCGCTTACCTTTTCCAGCTTAAAAATATTTCATCATTCAGGCCTGAGCTGAAAGATTATATTAATTCAATTCTTAACTACAAGGAGAGCTCTTACTTTATTGAAGCACAAAGGCTGGAAAAAGAGAAAAGATGGGAGGATGCGGCAACTCTCTACAGAGCAATTCTAAATATTAACAACAAAAACTTTGAAGCTAATTACAGACTGGGCCTCCTTTTTATCACAATGCAGGACCTTGACAATGCTTCAAGGTATCTTAATGCTGCTCTTCAGCTTGACAGGAACCATCCTCATGTTCTTTACCAGATGGGGGTACTCATGTTTTCCGGGAACAGATTTTCCGAAGCTATTTCATTTCTTGAAAAAGCTGAATCCCTTAGGGAAAGAAACGCCTCACTCTACATGTATCTGGGCCTCTCCTATGAAAGGCTGAACAGGCTGGAGAAATCTAAAGAAAACTATGAGAAAGCTGCTATTCTTGACCCCAATGATAAAAAGCTCCAGGAACTCCTTGAGTCACTACTTATTAAAATGAAGCCAACGGGAGACCCCTATTTTCAGAGTGAACGGACAAACATGATCGATGATGAAAAAGATGAAGAATTTATTCTCCCTGTAAATGACAAGGCTATAAGATCAAGACTAATGGATGATGAACTATAGAATTGGTTCCCTTGCTTAGCCGTTATTCAGAACATATAAACAGAACTGAACATCAACAGAGTCTTAATATCTTTCTTCGATTTAGTTTTTAATTTCTTTAAAACTTCAATCGGCTTTTTTTAATTATATAGATGCAAATGTTAGTATAAAATAAATACATTACAGATCTTCTATTTCCTGATTTTTTCCTTGATCCCGTCCTTCAGCCATAAAATCTTCGGTGAAACTGTTTAGGCCATGAAGAAATACTTCCCAGGATTTATCATGAGGTATTAGTATTACAGCATCTCCAACTTTTTGGATTAAAACATCTTTTCCGGAGAATTGAAACTCTTTTGGTAATCTGATCCTGCACAGCCGGTTAAGATGGCAGGCATTATTATAACATCCTGTAAGCTCCATTTTCGCTCCTTGTTAGGTTAAGATATTCTAAATAATTTTCTTCAGTGAAAATTTCATATTCGGAAAAGAACCCATGATGTATTGGCAAACTTTCAATATCGCCTCTTAGTATTTTATGAGTATTGAATATTTGTGAAAAAATCCAATTCATAAATTCACTACTCAAGAGTTGAGCTACTTGGCTGCCAGATATTGGGAATGATTTATTGATAATCACCATATTGGCACTATTTAAAATATACCGTTGTTCTTTATCGCAATAAAAACAGAGTTTTGATGAGATGAATTTATATATCAGCTTTTCATTTGCTTCGTAATATTCAACAGGAGCTACTTGCTGATATAGAGTCGTATCCTTTGGTATAAATGTTGTAGGTGCTTTCAAATCATTTTTAGTAATATCAGAACCCTTGTACACAGGCATATAACCAGACTTTAACTCGCTTATACAAAACCTGGCGTTATTACCTGTGACAATACCTAAGCCCCATTTTGCATTATCTTTCAAAGAAAGATGGTCGATTGAAAAAATGTGGTCAATAACCTCGGAATCTGAATTGGAAGAATAAAAATTGAATATTGATTTTGGATTATTTGTAAATGTAGACTGCTTGCGATAGAAGCTTGTCTCTTCGGTCTCACACAAAACTTTATCGTTTGGTTTTTTTAAATTTTTCAAAACGAAAGCCTGAGCTTTGGTTACCAGGCCTTCAAAAGACTTTCCATAATCTCTAAATCTTAGAATATTGTATTGAAGGGATTTTTTACGGGCATTTTCAAAAACAGAAATATTAAAAAATGATTCTGGCAACAAAAGCCCGATAATCCCATTATCATTTAGGCATTTCATAGATGCAAAGAAAAATAAGGCACTTGTATCCAGGCTATTACCAGCATTAAAAATTCTTCCATAATAATCTTTCTCTTTTTTATCTAACTTTTTCCCCCATGGAGGATTGGTAAAAATAAAATCGTATTTATACGTAACGCCAGTTATCTGTTTTAAGAAATCTTTATTTACAATATTATTTCCACTAAAACCCGTTTTTTCCTTAATTCTTGCTTTTGTGATTTCTACAGCAACCGGGTCGATGTCAAAACCATAGATATTTTCAGGTTTAAAACCTATCTCTAACGCACCCATTATGAAATTCCCTGAACCGCAACCAGGGTCACAAAAAGTCAAATTACTCTTATCGATTTCTTTATAGTCTTTTAGTAAATCTTTTACAATTTCTTGCGGAGTATAATAGACACCTTCCATGTTTCTATAAGAATTAGAAAGTGATGTTTCATATCTATTCCCAATATTATCTAAACCATAGGCCCCATGTTTAATTTCACTTAACAAATCTTCGACTAAAACAACATGATTGTGGCTATCTTTCTGGGATTTATTAGCTCTTGAATTTAGTTTTTCACTTCCTGCTATGTTCTGCAAAAAATCGTCAAATGAACTTTTTGCTATTAGCCCTTCCCCTATCTGGTGTAAATAATTAGTTTTAATCCAATTTTTTATCGTTGCAGATGAAACTTTGGCACGTTCTGCGGCTTCATCAATTGTAATACTTATTTCCACCTCATTATCAAATAATGGTAACTGCTCACTCATTCAAGATCCTCTCTGTATTTGCTATGCTGTTATTTTAAGTGCAGTTAACCCGACGCCCTCACAACAAATGCCAAAAATTACATGGACGTGAGTTTTGGCATATTTATTTTGCAGAAAGTTCATGAAGAATAATTTCACGTTCATCATTATCAATTTCATATATTTTAAATACTAAATCATCAATTTCATCTTCAACTTCTTTAATTTTATTTTCTATGGAATCTTTGATAACCTGATATTTATTTTCATCATTAAACTCTGTAAGATTGATTGTAATCTCTTTTTCAGATAAATCTCCATCATAATGTTTTAAATGTTTTGCGTATAATTTTTGTGCAATTTCTTCGGACTGACAAATTATTTTTGTTTCAGTATTTAAAATAATTTCTGTTTTATTATCTTCATCAATTTTTGCATCTGAAACATATAAATCATGCACCATATCATTGGAAAAAGAGAGTTCCCAGAATTCAGAACCTTCAAGTATGGATATATTATTTGATTTTGATGAAATATTTTTTAAGAACCAGTCACTTTTATAATTAGATATATTTTTATTAAATAAATTAAAATCATGGTAAAGTAAATGAATTTCTTTTGACAGTTCGATGATACGTGTTTTTAACTTGTCATCTATTAGTTTATAATCTTTTATAGGGAAGACCTCATAGTTATCAATTTGTGTTTCATTTCTATAGTATTTTGATAATTTTGAATTCAATATCGCGCAGATATAATAAAGAATATTTTCATTTTCATTAACCAAGAAATATAAATTTCTACGATTAATACAGTTCTGGTCTAAAATACGAAAATCATCATCAACATAAAAATTATTTGAGCCAATTAATAATTTATATCGTTTACTCATTTTGTCGGGAT
Organism: uncultured Leptospirales bacterium; assembly: GCA_964491265.1. Lineage (GTDB taxonomy): Bacteria > Spirochaetota > UBA4802 > UBA4802 > UBA5550 > JBBAGC01. Next base: position 335,604 of record CAZBFP010000001.1, read on the forward strand.
TTCTATATCGAAATGCTTTTGAAAGATTATCCCGAATAATTTTTTCATATTCAGGGTTATAATAAATATACTCCGTATTTGCTAAATTGAATTTATTAATATTTTTATGACGAATATATTCTTTAACATGGATTTCATCATATTTAAAATCTGGCACTAAAGGTTTAAAGAACTCTTCAACTTGTACTTTTATATTTTTTTTATCTGATGAAACAAAAATTTGGTCTTTATCGCTAGTAATTACTCCAAGTTGGTATTCACCGCAGTTTTTTAGTAGAACAGTATTGGCAACAATTTTATCTATAATATTTGAACTAACAACTAATTCGTAGTCGGGCTTTTCTAAAAATTTCTTTTGAGGAACACCCATGAATGATAAATCATTTAAATTCTTAACTTCAAATGATATTATATCATTTTTATTACTTGGATTATCTGACCATTTACAATTTGAAATAAAATTAAATTTATCTATAGTTGATTCTATTTTACTTAAGTCGAGATATTTTACTTCAAAACTATCATCAGGTTTTGATTTCTGCATCACAATGATACATGTTGCTACTTTTGCTTCTGGAGCAAACATTGAATTCCCATCTTCTTGAATTTTATTGAAATTTATAATATAATGAAATTTGTAATTTTCTAATAAATATTTTCTAAACCACTTATAACTTGGCACACCGAGAATAGTATTGGAAACAATATAACAAATAACCCCTTCTTCTTTTATTAAATGATTTGCAATTCCAAAAAAGAAAGCATACATGTCCTGAATTTTCCCTCTATTTTTTTCAAAATCGGGAACTTTTCCTTTGGTATGTTTATCAGACCATTTAAATTGGATTAAATCTCCATCTTTATTAAAATTATTTTCTGCATAAGCAAATGGTATTATTTTACTTTGTAAGAATTTATAATTATTTTCTTCAATAAAAAAGAATTCAGTATTTTTATTATCTTCATTTCTTCGTGTTGTGGTTCTACCATAAGGTGGATTGGCAATTATAATATCATATTTTTTATTTTTAGATTCAAGAATCTCTTTTTTTTCTTCAAGAGAGTATTTTAAATCATCAGCCATGAATGGAAATAAACTTGCTGTTTGTTCTTCAATATCCTGATTAACGTCTAGTTCTAAACTATTTGTCCTGAATATATTTAAGTGCTGAACTGGAATCTCATTCAATATATTATTGCCATACGCTTGAATTAAACCAAAGAAAATATTTACATCTGCAATACTTTTACTTAAAGGATTTATTTCAAAACCATAGAGATGATTTTCAATTATTGAATTTTTATCTCTTTCTTTAATAAAAGACCATACTTTACCATCTTTTGTTATTGATTTACCAACAGCAGATTGGTTTATATGTAGAATAGCTTCGTAAAGGAATGTACCACTACCATATGCTGGGTCCAGAATATCTAATAAAGGCTTATCTTTTTGAAATAAATCTCTGTTTTTAGTTTTCTTTAAAACATCCCTGACTAAAAACCACATTAATCTAACTACAGGTTTTGGTGTATAATATTGACCTAATAACCTTCTAAATGATTTTGAGTCATCAACTTTATCTTGTTCAAGGTAATGTTCATATATATCACCGAGAATATCTTGATTTAGTTTTTTAAAGCTTACATCATTAAAGAGTCTTATAAATGATATAAGGTTAGGACTATCAATCCATTCAAGCACCCAGGAGTATATATCTTTTCTAAGTAAGAAAGAAAATTGCTTTAGATCAGGTTTTGAAAACTCATAAATATCTTTTAAATATTGAATCAGTTCCTCTTCGCTTTCATTAATTTTATCTTGTAAAATGCCATTTGATAAATAACGTTTATTTTTGATACCACGAATAAATGGGGTTGAGTCAGTTGAAGTATCTTCCAATATTCTTATAAAAAAGGTTTTATTTATTAAATTATACACAGAAGTCAAAATGAAAGCTTCTTGGTATTCTTCATTGTCAAAGAAAATGAATGCCTCTTCTTTGGTAATTGAACTATTTGGATCAGTAATTAAATCAACAATGTAATTCATTTCTGAGCCCCATATTAGAAATGATTTCATCACATTGAAATTTTCTTTAAGCACCTCATTGATTAAATGTTTTTTAAAACCATTTGTGCCATCCAATTTTTCAAACTCTTTATGGAAATCATTTAAAATGTCATAAAAATCGAGTTTAACATCACTTTCTATAACCTGCATTATTCTGAAAAGATTAGTAATAAAATTATTTCTATTGTTAGTATCTTGAATGCTGTAGATGTCTTCATTATCAGTCGGAGTTATAAATTTATGTTCTGCAAAAACAGTTTCATAACTGAGATTTTTTAAGTCAGATGAATCTCGTTTATTAAGAGCATTAAAATGAATTCCAAAGAGAAGATGCTTTTTGAAAATATTTATTTCTTGAGTTGATATTGAATCTAAGGTGTTAATATTAATTTGTTTTTTAATTTCTGTGGCATTGAAAACATATAGAGAAATGTAATCAGTTGAACATATTACACGAACTTTACTTTTGTTTGAAATTACATAATTTTTTAATTGTTTGAAATCAATATTATCAATTTTCTTATCTAAGAGCCCATAATTCTTTGTTTCTATTACAAATTGACTATGGCTATTTTTTGTTTTGTTTTCGTTCTCGCCATATAATCTGATATCAGGTGTTTTGCTGCCACCTTCAACCTTCATCGAAACATCGTCTAATATATGTTTTAATTCGTAGCCAAGTTTCCTTAACAATTCATTTTTAAAAACTGACCTATCATTTATTTCATAACCGCTATTATCTTTTGATGATTTATGATTTTCTGATACCTTTTCAAAATAAGTTTCTAAATCTTTATTAGTTATTTCCGGCATTTGTTTTTTCCTTTATTATTTCATTTTCACAATATATTCATTCCACCAGCCACGGACGCCCGCTCTTAAATTTTTGCGGTCATTTTTTACAACGTTCCCGGGGCATATGAAGTTGTTATTTAAAGCGATATAGTCACCCTCAAGTCAAAAATTAAAAATCCCCTGGCTATGTGAAGGCACTTTTAATTTTTGACTTGAGGAGCAATTGATTACAAGCGTTTATAGTAAAATATTAGCAAATATAGCATATAATTGTCAAAGGGAAATATATACATATTGATTTCTAAAATTGATTATAAAGGAAAAATAATATTGTAAAATACCCTCAAAATAGGTGCTTGGAAATGTTTAAAATAACAAATTAGTAAAATACTGATATTATTTTCCTGTGTAAAAAGGATTTCTTATCAAGAATTTTGGATTTTTTGCCTTTATTTTTTTATCGATATTTTCTAAAGCAATGTTAATTATCTCTAATGATTCAAAGTACATTAAATTAATATTGAATAAGTCTTTCTCAATTAATTCAGCATATCTATATTTTACTGCATCTTTGCCACTTGGTAAAAATGTAATTGTTATATCATTTACACCTTTGTTCATTTCTAAAAATATTTTATAAAGTTTATTGACGTCATGTGTGTAATCAAATTTTGCTTTTTTACTGATTAAGTTTATTTTTATTGCTTTTTCAACTGCTAAATTCAATTCCCAGATAGAATTTGTTAAACCCCTATGAAAATTATTTATAATATCATCAGAAAAAATTGTTATATGATCAAATATACTTTTGATATAGAGGTCATTCTTCTCCTCTTCAAATCCTGTGATTAAAAGATTAACCCAAATATTCCGTAATAAATTTGTTTTTTTTATAATGTCATTCTCAATATCATTTTTATCTATAACTGTTCTAGTCGGTTTGTTAATAATCCAACTCATGACAGGTTCATCGTCATGAACATTATTTGGTATAATAAGCCAAGATTCTTCATTATTTTGTTTTTCTGATTTCTTGTTAGGGATATCAACACAATATGGGATTCGGTCAATTATAGTGAAAGTCTTAATTGTATTAATGCCTTTCTTTTTCAACGCTTCACCATAATTCTCTTCATACCAATGATACGCATTTTTATACCAATGACCGAACCATGGTGGTTTCATTTGCTCATCTTTCGAGCTATTTGTAATTTCTGAAATCGCGTGGGTAATAAAATCAATCGTTGCTAGATATGGTCGTTTATATACTTCTATCCGTTTCTCTTTATAATTGTTATCAAATAAAGGAATCCATATATTGATTAGAGGTTGTAATTCTTTATCTATGTTCATTTTTTAAATTAGGAAATAATTATTTTTATAATACTAGTTTCATCTTTTCTCGAGCCATGGATGGCGAGTCAAATAAAAGTTAGCCGAGCATGGCGCCTAACACCCCCGGCGTGCACGACGCTGCCGGGACACATTCTTCTTTATGATACAGTAAATTTTTTTACAAGACATTTTTTATGCTTCTAAAAATTGCCAATGTGGCAAATCCTAAGCGGAAGTGCAGGGCGGTCTTCTTTGCCCTGCACTGGAGTGACGCGTGCCACGCCGTGCTAAACTAAACCACCTGCGGTGGTGCCCTTGAAATTATTTGAATATAATCATATCTTTTCCTGTAATAATGTAAAGTACAAATTACAGGAGGAACGAAGATGGCTACAGTAAAACATTTTACAAGACGTGAGGTGCGGAAGGTAATGCAGATCGGGGATTCAGCGAGGTAACAATATCCACGTACATAAACCATGTCAGGAACCTTGCAGAATATTTCAACAAGGCGCCTCATGCGCTTCAGCCGGAGCATATCCATGAATATCAGGTTTTTCTGATAAAAATTTATTTTTCCGGAGAGATTTTCGAATGATTCTTGAAGGTTATTTTAAAAGACTGAATGAAAATAGTATTGAAATTCCTATAAGTTATCGGCTGTTAAAATGCGGCTGGCTCGGAGAGTTTCTATACATGGGATAAATTTAATTCTTTAAAATTATGGATTGTATTTAATACTTTTGATTTTAAATGAATTTCTTCTTCAAGATCAAAATCATTTTGTAATCCAAGCCAGAATTGCGGTGAATTACCGAAAAATTTACTAAATCGCAAAGCAGTATCTGCGGTTATTCCTCTTTTCCCTTTAATTATTTCAGAAATTCTAGTTTGAGATATTTTTGTCTCTTTAGCTATTCTATAAGCAGTGATGTTCAACGGCTTAAGAAATTCTTCATCTAAAATTTCACCCGGATGTATATTTGGTAATCTTTTCATAATTTTTCCCTTTAATAATTAATGATAATCAACTATTTCAATATTGTTACAATCACCATTTTTCCACACAAAACAAATTCTCCATTGGTCATTAATTTTTATACTATGTTGACCTTTTCTATCCCCTTTTAATGCTTCAAGATTATTTGACGGAGGTATTTTTAAATCACTCAGTTCAGTTGAGTTATTCATCATCCTCAATTTTCGTCTCATAATTTTTTGAATATCAGAAGGTAATTTTGTTGAAAATTCTCCATTCCAGATCTTTTCAGCTTCTTTGGATTTAAAGGATCGTATCATTATTCAATAGTATCTATATTCGTTACTAACGTCAAGTATTACTACGGGTTAAAACAAAAAATTTTAGCATTTTAATTGCACACAACCGATTTCATCAGAAGTTTCCTGTATTTATTAGAACATCCTGTTTTATGCCGGCAGGCAAACCTCATCTTTGCTCCACAATTTGAAGCTGCAAGTCCTGAATGGAGTGAGGAAGCACCCCCGGGGCAAAACCGGAATGACAGATCCTTTTTTTCAAGACAGCCTTGTTAGCGAATAGACTCCATTATTAAAGCTGTAATTATTCGCTTTTAAATGACTTCAATGCTTTTTCAAATTCGGGTAAAGCCTTAATTATAACTTTTTCAGATACACAATAGGCGAGCCTGAAATACCCTGGCCCCCCGAACCCTGATCCGGGAACAGCAAGAATATTATACTTCTGCAGATGCCTCACAAATGCCACATCATCCTCAACAGGAGATTTGCAGAAAATATAGAATGCCCCTTCAGGTAGAGAAAAGTGATATCCTGCTTTTTTAAGCCCTTCTGCAAGCTGATCCCGTCTCCGCTGATACAATCCCACATCAACTGTAACATCACTTAAATCAGCAACAACACGCTGCATAACTGCAGGGGCATTTACAAACCCCAGAATTCTGTTACACAGATTCAAGCCTGCCATAATAAGAGGATATTCCTGTATTTCCGGATTTACAGCTATATATCCGATCCTCTCCCCCGGAAGAGAGAGTGACTTGGAATAGGAATTAATAACCATGGAATTTTTATAGGCAGATAAAAGAGGGGGTACTGTTCTGTTATCGTAGACTATTTCCCTGTAAGGCTCATCAGAAAGGAGGAAGATGGGCCTCCCGCCTACAGATTTTTTTTCAAGAAGTACGGCCAGGGACCTAATTTCATCAGAGCTGTATATCTTTCCTGTTGGGTTATTGGGGCTGTTTATTATAACAGCCCTTGTTTTAGAATTTATTGCTGCTTCAATATTATTAATATCCAGAGAAAAATCTGTACCGGAATTTACTGTTACCATAACCCCCTGATGATTGGAAATATAGAAGCCGTATTCAGCAAAATAGGGCTTAATTACTATAACCTCTTCACCAGGTTCAAGAATTGTTTTTAAAATTACATTCATACCCCCTGCAGCACCGCATGTCATTACCAGAGAATTACCATCTAAGCTGATCTTATGATCACGTGCAACACCCTCTGCAATTTTATTCCTTACTGCAGGGAAACCGGAATTGGGCATGTATCCATGGGCACCCGCCCCCCTGTTTACAGCTATATTGCTTATTGCTTTAAAAAATTCCTCAGGCGGTTCAAGATCAGGATTTCCAAGGCTGAAATCATAAACATTTTCAGGCCCGAACTCCTCCTTAAGCTTTGCACCCTCTTCAAACATTTTTCTTATCCAGGATGACTTCTCAATTGATTCTCTGATTATACTCGAAATTGCCACAGCTCCCCCCTGCTACCTGCTTTCTTTAAGTTTTTTTACTGTCTCTTTTATTACATTATTGCCGGGATCAAGTTCAGCAGCTTTTTCCGCATATGTAATTGCATCCTTCTCTTTACCCGATCTTAAATAACATAAGGCCATGTTATTATTCACTTCAGCTGAATCAGGTTTAATAGCCAGGGCTACGGAAAAAGCCGCGTTTGCTTCACCATACCTCTTCAGCTTCATGAGAGTAATACCCAGATCATTATATGATATAAAAAACTCCGGATTCAGTGTATTAGCCTTTTCAAAAAACTCCTTAGCACGGTTATAATCACCCCGCTCCATGGCAACACGCCCCAGAATCCAGAAAAACATATGATGCTCCTTAACCTTAAGCCCTTCATCAGCAGCTGCCCTGGCATCACCATATCTTTTCTGATCTATAAAATATAATCCCAGATCAATAAATGGATCCGGTGTAGTCGGATCAATGACGGTGCATCTTCTCAAATGAGCGATCACTGCAGTTGCATTGCCGAGTTTCCAGTGATTATGTGCTGCAAGAAATCTTATTTTATAATTAGGGGAACCCTCTTTTAAATCATCATCAACCACAAGAATACCTGCAAGTATCTTCAGTGATTCCTCATACTTCTGTTCCTGAAACAGCTTCAAAGCCTCCTGGTAGGATGCTGACGCAGCCGAAGCTGTCATAATAAATACTGCAAACAATAGAACTATACGTTTCATTTTAACCTTCCTCAATTACTCAAGTACTCTCTATTATTGAATCACTTAATTTTCAATAATAATTCAACAACTTCAATAAAAAACGGCCCGAAAGGGGCCGTTTTTTTATACAGAATATTTTTTATATGCTATTTCTTTTTTACACCGTTTTTAATTGCAGCCTGTGCTGCAGCAAGCCTTGCAACAGGAACCCTGAAGGGGGAGCAGCTCACATAGTTAAGCCCGCTCTCATGACAAAATTCCACAGATTCAGGATCTCCCCCATGTTCACCGCAGATTCCGATCTTCAGATTTTTCTTCACACCCCTCCCCTTTTCTACAGCCATCTGCACAAGCATCCCTACACCGGACCTGTCAAGAACCTGGAAAGGATCATTTGAAAGAATTTTTTTATCAACATACTCAGGGAGGAATGATCCCGCGTCATCACGACTGTAGCCGAAAGTCATCTGAGTCAGGTCATTAGTACCGAAAGAGAAAAAATCAGCTTCAGTTGCGATTTCATCTGCAAGAAGTGCAGCCCTCGGCACCTCAATCATTGTACCAACCTCATAGGAGACCTTTACTTTCTTCTCAGCCATAACCTTTTCTGCAGTTTCAACAATAATTTTTTTCTGCATTGAAAGTTCTTTAAGGGTTCCCACAAGGGGTACCATAACTTCAGGTTTTACATCAACACCCTTCTTTTTAAGTTCACAGGCTGCTTCAAAAATCGCTCTTGCCTGCATTTCTGTAATTTCAGGATATGTTATACCGAGCCTGCAGCCCCTGTGGCCAAGCATAGGATTAAATTCATGCAGCGATTTTACCTTCTCGCTAACCTGTTCCACAGAGATACCCATCTCCTTTGCCATTTGAGCCTGGCTCTCAGCGTCATGAGGCACAAATTCATGAAGAGGAGGATCAAGAAGCCTTATTGTAACACCAAAGCCCTGCATCTCCTTCAGTATACCCATAAAATCTTTCCTCTGCATAGGGAGCAGCTTTTTAAGGGCCTTCTTCCTCCCTGCAGCATCATCAGCAAGGATCATCTCCCTTACTGTTTTTATTCTGTCACCCTCAAAGAACATATGCTCAGTTCTGCAAAGACCAATCCCCTCAGCACCGAAATCCCTGGCTGCTCTGGCATCTTTAGGAGTATCCGCATTAGTTCTGATTTTAAGTTTCCGGAATTCATCAGCCCATTTTATTACTGTGCCGAAATTACCTGAAAGTTTAGCTTCAACTGTTTTTACCTGCCCGATCATGACCTCACCGGTTGAGCCGTTAAGGGAAAGATAATCACCTTCGCTGATTATATAATTTCCTGTTTTCATCTTCTTTTCTGAATAATTAATGCTGATTGCGCCGCATCCTGAAACGCAGCATTTCCCCATACCCCTGGCAACAACAGCCGCATGGGAAGTCATCCCCCCCCTCTGGGTAAGGATACCCTGTGCAGCATTCATCCCTTTCAGATCTTCCGGTGATGTTTCAATTCTCACCAGTATAACTTTCTCACCCCTTTTGCTCCACTCTTCAGCCTCATCAGCATGGAATACAACACGCCCTGTTGCTGCTCCAGGTGAAGCAGGGAGACCCTTGGCGATAACCTCTTTTGCCGCTTTTGGATCAAATGTGGGATGGAGCAGCTGATCAATAGATGCAGGATCAATTCTCATTACTGCAGTCTTTTTATCAATAAGCTTCTCATTAACCATATCAACAGCGATATTTACAGCAGCTGCTGCTGTTCTCTTCCCTGTTCTTGTCTGCAGCATCCAGAGCTTCTCATTCTGAATTGTAAACTCAATATCCTGCATATCTTTATAATGCTTTTCAAGCTGCATATATACTTTTTCAAGATCTTTATAAGCTGCTGGCATATATTCCTGAAGTGAAGGGAATTTCTCTTTTCTTTCCTTTTCAGATACTTTATTTTCTTTTGCCCAGCGTTTTGAACCCTCAATCGTAACCTGCTGCGGTGTTCTGATCCCTGCTACAACATCCTCACCCTGGGCATTGATAAGATATTCACCGTAAAATGCATTCTCCCCTGTTGAAGGGTCTCTTGTAAATGCCACACCTGTAGCACACCTGTCCCCCATATTCCCGAAAACCATTGACTGTACAGTAACTGCCGTTCCCCAGGAATCATCAAAGCCGTTCATCTTTCTATAAAGAATAGCCCTCTCATTATTCCATGAACCGAAAACAGATTTTACAGCCTCCCATAGCTGCTCATGGGGATCATCAGGGAAATTCCTTTTGAGCCTCGATTTAATAAGAGCCTTAAATCTTTTTACCAGCTCCTTAAGATCATCAACATCCATTTCCAGGTCTGAGGTATAGCCTTTCGATTCTTTAAGCTTATGAATTTCATAATCAAAAGGGTCCTCTTCGTTTTTATGCTCCGGTTTAAGGCCCATTACCACATCACCATACATCTGTATAAAGCGTCTGTAGGAATCCCATCCGAATCTGCTGTTCCCTGTCTTTTTTATGATCCCCTCTACGGTTTTATCATTGAGACCTAAATTAAGAACTGTATCCATCATACCCGGCATTGAAACCCTTGCACCAGAGCGCACAGAGACAAGCAGGGGATTATCAGGATCACCGAATTTTGTACCCATAATTTTTTCTACTTTTAACAGAGCAGCAGCAACCTCTTTGTCGAGTCCTGCCGGGAGTTTACGATTGTTATCATAGTATTCAGTACAGACTTCTGTAGTAATTGTAAAACCTGCAGGTACAGGCATTTTGATGTTAGACATCTCGGCAAGATTGACCCCTTTGCCGCCCAGGAGGTTCCTCATGGTTATGTTACCCTCTGAAGATGCGCCGCCAAAACTATAAACTCGTTTACTCATGAAATTTCTCCTTAAATAAAGAATATTTATTAAATAATCTGAAACCGCCAATTATGCTGGATTGAATATAAACAAGTGCAGAAAAAACACTCCATGAATCCATCACTCACATAAATTATAAAAAAAATGCATATATTGCTTATTGTAAAGTCATTTTTATAACTTCAATTAATCATCACGATCTTATCCTTATTTAATTTTTCTTTTCTCATGTCTATTATCCGCATTACTAAAAATATATACTTTTTTATTAAAAAATCAAAAAGAGTCACTGTTAATTCCTTAACTTTTTTGAAATAAAATGCTCTATTATCCCCGCCGCCATAGGCGGCGGGGATATGGAAAACATCATTATTGCACTAAAAAATATCTTCAGGAATAATTACTGAAAAAGAGTATACTTTTTCTTTAAAATATTATTTTAATGTCCACTAATCCCAATGGGAACTTACCTCTTCCCGGGAATTCATCCGATTATTACAAATAATAATGTAAATAAATAGAGCCCATATGGCCGATAAATTTATTAAGATATTCTGACAGGATGTATTATGGCATTTGACCGGGAAATAAAACTGGCTGAAATGAACAGAGAAGAACTGGAGAAGATGGTTTTTGACCTTCAGAATCTCCTTGAAATTGCAATGAGTCTTTCATCAACTCTGGACTTTGACAATCTTATGGAATCTATTCTATATATATGTATCGGTCAGATGATTGTTGATGAGGTTGCTATATTTCTCAATGTAAACCTTGAGAATGAAGAGCTCAAAATCTATATGCAGAAAGGCTACACATTAACCGAAGATGCTACAATCAGTGAGAACTCCAGGCTTATTAAGCACTTCAAAACAGACTACAGTATACTGGATAAAGAAAGGGCCCGGGAGATTATGGAGACAGCTCCTGAAACAGCCCTGATCCACAAAAATCTACTTCCGGAAGTTATTATACCTTTAAAATCGAAAAATTCCATCAATGGCCTTATTTTTCTTGGTAAAAAACTTATAGATGCATCATATACACCGGATGAGATCCGTTTCCTGCACCAGTTATCCCGTTTCGCTTCTATTGCTGTGGAAAACTCCCGTCTTTACAGAATGGCAACACTTGACAGGATGACTGGGCTCTATGTGCACCACTATTTTCAGGAGAGACTGGCGGAGGAATTAAAGCGGAGCGAGAGGAATAAGGCCCCTCTTACCCTGATAATGGCAGATCTTGATAACTTTAAAATAATCAACGACACCTACGGGCATCAGCCGGGTGATATAATTCTTAAAGATATTGCAAAAATAATCCACAATAATATACGCAGCTTTGACATCGCGGCAAGATACGGCGGCGAGGAATTTGCAGTAATACTCACAGATACAGAAATTGAAGCCGGCCTGCATATTGCAGAGCGGCTCAGGAAAAAAGTGGAGGAAGCTGTTTTCGAAGGAGCCCCTGTCCCTCTCAGAATTACAATAAGTATCGGGATTTCTCAATTTGATCCGAAAAAAGATAAAAACAAAGACACCCTTATCCGGAAAGCAGACATGGCTCTTTATAAAGCAAAAGCTGACGGTAAAAATATGGTAGTTGTTCATAAAGATGATGCAGATGGATTATAATAATGGATAAAAATCTGATAGAGAAAGACCTATCCTCATTAGCGCCCTTAACTGAAGGTGATCTTGCCCGCAGAGAAAAGCTGATAGCAAAGGGGATTGAATTATCCGGTTCCCATATTGATTCAGCGGTAAAATGCTTCACAGCAGCTGCAGAGATAAAAGAGGACTACCTTCTATTCTATAATATCGGATGTTTATACTACAAAAAAAATGACTACAAAAAAGGAGTCATTAACCTGGAAAAATCGAGGAAACTGAACCCCGATTTTTTCATGTCTTCACTGATAACAGGGCTCTGCTACAGCAGACTTCAGAACATTAAAGCTGCCAGGTCTAATTTTATTAATGTTCTTATGCATGACCCTGACAACAGAATTGCTGCAACTGCCCTTTCCATACTGCTGCAGAATCAGGGAAAAATCAGCGAATCTGTAAAATTATTAAACAGACTTTCAAAAGCTCACAAAGATGATAAAGGGATTAAAAAACTGAAAACAGATATTCTTTTCAGTTCAGAGAACAGCGAAGAAACAGCAGCAGCAATAAAGGAGATAAAGAGAAAATCTGAAGCATACAGAAGCTATGATGACTATATCAATTCTGTACCTGTAGATATTTATAATGACAAATACGGTACTATGTCAGAGAAGATAACAACTCTTGAGACTAATAAAACACAGAAAAATTTAATATCACTGAGCTTATGCCACCTTTTAAAAGGGGACACAGACTCAGCAATCGACTTCCTTTTACAGGCCAGAGGGGTTATCTAAGACCTTATTTCTTCCCGAAAAGAGATTTAATTTTACCAGCAAGCTTTCCAACAACACCGGTTTCAGGCTTTATTTCCCTGCTCACTGTAAAATCCTCACCATACTTTTCGCTGTAATATTTCATCCTGTCATTAAGGGAAGCGCTTTTGGGAGTTTTCCCTTTATCCATGGGAACCCTTTGAGATTGAGGAGCCTTACCTTTTGCATGTACTTTTTTCTCTCTGCTGACTTCACTTTTTTTAACAGCAGGTCTCTCCACATGAGCCGATTTTGCTTTCCCGGTTTTTACCTGTGGTGCTGATACAGCTTTTGCTGCTGTTTTTCTTTTATCTTTTTTATCCGGATCTTCTGTTCTGTTTACCCTTACAGGTTTTGCAGCAGCAGGTTTCCTCCCGGTTCTTTCACCCCTTTCAGGTTTTCCGCCCTTTTTCCTTTCACCGGTTTCAACTCTGCTCCCCCGTGCATTTTTAAGAAAACTGTTAACATGTTCACTTTTGCTCTCATCATCCGCCAGAAGTTCATCACTTACCCAGTCCACAGGTATTTTCATTTTAATATAATCTTCAATAGCTTCAAGGCCATATACAAACTTTTCACATGCAAGTGTAATAGCTATTCCCGATTTCCCCGCCCTCGCTGTTCTGCCGATTCTGTGTACATAGTTTTCATAATCTTCAGGAATATCAAAATTAATAACCATGTCAAGATCATTGATATGAAGTCCCCTTGCTGCCACATCTGTTGCAACAAGATATTTCAGTTTACCTGACTTGATGCTTTCGATAATTTTTGTTCTCCGGTTTTGGGGAAGATCACCTATTATATAGTCACACTCATAACCGTTACCGGATAGTCTTGCAGCAACATTTATTGCATTCTGTTTTGTATTTGTAAAAATAAGCACATTCTCGGGATTATTCTTTTTTAGAATACCGAGTAAAAGCCTGATCTTCTCCTTACCGCCCACATGGTATACGGTCTGATTGATCTTGTCAACTGTAACCTGCTCAGGTGACATATTGATTTCAGCAGGCTCGGTTGTGTATTCCCATGCAAGATTTTTAACCCTGTTGCTCAAAGTGGCACTGAAAAGCATTGAAACCCTCTGGGTAGCAGGTATCATCTTTTTCATAATCCTTCTCAAATCGGGAAGAAACCCCATGTCAAACATTCTGTCCGCTTCATCAATAACAAGATATCCGAAATCCCTAAAAAGGATCTTCCCGGAATTGCCGTAATCCATAAGTCTCCCCGGTGTTCCAATCATTATATCCACACCATCTTTCAGGAGCTTATCCTGCTGATTATACCCTACCCCGCCGTAAAAACATCCGATTTTAATATCAAGAAACTGGCCCAGCAGCCTTGCTTCCTTCTCAATCTGAAGAGCCAGCTCCCTTGTAGGTGCAAGTATAAGCGCCTTCTTCCCTGCCAGGTCCTCCCTGGTAAGCATAAGCTGGAACAGAGTAACAAGAAATGCCGCAGTTTTTCCCGTTCCTGTCTGCGACTGCACCAGCACGTCGCGTCCGGTAAGGCTGTACTTAAGGGTTTCCGCCTGTACCGGTGTGCAGGCAGTAAAGCCCGCCTTTTCAATCCCTTTAAGGATTCTATCATCTAAACCATATTTGCTGAATTCCATTTAAAAAACTCCTGTTAATAATATACCATTAGAGTGTTATAGATATTTTTTGTAAAGCATATCAGTTGTTATTCTCTATTATTATTTCAAAACATTAATGTTCTGATCTCAAAGAAGAGCAATTTTTTTATTAATCCCGCAAATTTTTTATAAAAAAATTGACTTTTTTTACATTATATTCAACTGTATCAATGGTTCAACCAATAAACCATAAATGGTGACAAAATGTTTACAGCAGTAGCAAAAAAAAATCTCAATGAGGCGATCGCCACACAGATAACAGACAGCATCCTCAAGGGGAAACTTGCTCCAGGGGACAAACTCCCCCCTGAAAGGGAACTGGCCCTTGTTATGAATGTAAACCGTAATACCCTTCGGGAGGCTCTCCGTAAACTTGAAATTCTCGGTCTCCTGAACATAAGACAGGGTGACGGAATATACATAAAAGACTACAAAGAGTGCGGCAACCTGGAGCTTTTAAAAATAATCCTCAGTGCAGGGGGTACCCTTTCACCTGTTATACTCAAAGGGATACTGCAGATAAGGAGAATTGTTATACCAGAAATGTCCGCACTTGCCGCACAGAACAGAAGCATCAATGATCTGGAGAAGATAAAATCTATTATTGACAACAGGAGTATGGATGTAGCCGAAAAAGATCTGGAGATACATAGAGCTATTGCATCTGCAGGGGGGAATCTATTCTACTCATTTCTCCTTAATTTTTTCAACGATACTTTTATTGATTATTCCCATCTATATTTTTCCTCACAGGAAAACAGGGAAAAGTCGGGCCGGTTTCATAAACAGATTTACTCTGCTCTTAAAAAGGGTGATCCGGAAAAGAGCAGAAAAATAATGCTCGATATACTGATTTACGCTGAACGCGAAACACTAATCAATAAGGAGTTAAACAATGATAAGAAATGAATTTAAAGAGAAGAGAGAATATGATATTATTATAATCGGAGGAGGTATAACAGGAGCCTCTGTCGCTTACGAGGCAGCTTCAAGAGGTTTCTCTGTGGCACTCCTTGAAAGGGATGACTACGGGTCAAAAACCTCAGCAGCCACTTCCAAACTCATCCATGGAGGGCTCCGGTACCTGGCCAACATGGAATTTGGTCTTGTCCGGGAATCTCTCCGTGAAAGAAGAATTCTGGAAAATATAGCGCCCAATTTTGTCTACCCCATAGCAAACATGATTGTCTCTGACAGACAATCCCTTAAAACCAGAAAAAATATTCTTAAAATCGGAATGATCTTATACGATATCCTCTCCTTCGATAAAAGATGGACCTGGGATAAAAGCAAAAAACTCCCCTGTCACAGCATGCTCTCAAGAGAGGAGACCATTAAAAAAGAGCCTGCACTGTCACATGAAAATCTCACAGGCTCCCTGATATATTATGACTGTGCCAGCATATCACCTGAAAGACTCACACTGGCATTTATTAAATCAGCCCAGGGAGCAGGGGCTGACAGTGCAAACTACATGGAAGTAACAGGCTTCATTAAAAACGGGGATAGTGTTGAAGGTGTTTCTGTTACAGATAAAATAAAAAACAGGAAACTGGAGATAAAAGGGAAAATTACAATAAACTGCGCCGGCCCCTGGGCAGACCGGGTCCTTTCTCTTTCAGCTAATTCTGCCAATGGCGAGGTGCTGAGACGATCAGAAGGGATTCACATAATTACTAAAGGTATTGTCAATACACACCTGGTTACAACAGTAACCCCATCCGGCAGACATATCTTTATTATCCCATGGAGAGGGCATTCCATTATAGGCACTACAGATAAGGAGTATATCGGGAATCCCGATGACTGGAGAATAACAAAGGAGAGCATCAATGAACTGATAATGGATCTTAATGCCTCCTTTGGCGGTCATATACAAATCAGCTATGATGATGTGCTTTTCTGCTATGGCGGACTCCGCCCCCTTGTAGAAGACCAGACAGAGAGTGTTTACCAGACATCGCGAAAATATGAAATATATGACAATGAAATTGACGGCCTCAACAGACTCATTACAGTTGAAGGGGGGAAATACACCACCAGCCGTAACCTTGCAGAACAGGTGATGATTCTTGTTTCACAAAAAATGAATGAGAAAAAAGTTAAGTCCATTACTGCAAAAGATTACCTTAAAGGGTGTGAAATTGAAGATATGAATGCCTTCTTTACCCATGCGAGAGATAAATACAAGTTGATGACAGATGAAAAAACTGTAGATTACCTGGCCGGAATATATGGGACAGAACTCGATGCACTCATGGCCATTGCTGTGAAGGATAAAAAAATGCTGCAGCCTCTTAACAACAATGGCGATATCCTTGCACAGGTTGTATATGCGGTAAAATATGAATCTGCCTGTACATTGAGTGACATTGTTTTCCGCAGAACAGGGATAGGAACTCTGGGGAATCCGGGTAAAAAATCTATTAAACTTGCAGCTGAAACCGCAGGCTCAATCCTCAAATGGGACGCGGATCGGATAAAGAAAGAGATTAAAGATGCTGAAAAGCTTCTTCAAATACCTGTAAAATAAGGAGAAAAAAATGGAAGATAAAAAGAGCAAATATAGCCATATATGGCGCTCCACACCGCCGGTTGAAGGATCATACAGATCGATTTTTAAGTGGGGTGCCCCTGATGGATACAAACACCCAAATGATAAACTTTTCAGGGAACTCCTTGAAACATTCAATCTGGACATTTCCCATTTTAATGAAGTAAAAACCAGCGGTGATGCCATTGTCTCCTACAAAAGTCCTGTAAAGCTGAAAAAAGATCAGATATCTGCAATTGAAAAGATTGCGGGTAAAAATAATGTTTCCACAGAATCATACGAGAGGCTTAAATACTCCACAGGGAAAACTGTGGAGGAAGCAATAATTTTACGAAGCAGCGGTATTGACAGGGTATCAGACCTGGTGGTTCACCCGGAAAACAAAAAAATAGTAAAAGAAATAATTGCATACTGTAACACAAAAAAGATCCCAGTATATGTCTATGGCGGCGGATCATCTGTTAACTTCGGACTCCGCCCTGCAAAGGGGGGGATTACCCTTGTCTTAAACACACACATGAATAAAATTATTGATGTTAATGAACTCAACCAGACAGTCACAGTTGAAGCAGGAATTATGGGCCCTGCCCTTGAATCCGCACTTAATAATGCCGGGGAACTTTATAAAACAAAAACCGGCTACACATGCGGCCACTTCCCCCAGTCCTTTGAATTCTCATCAGCAGGGGGGTGGGTTGCCACACTCGGTTCCGGTCAGGCATCATCCTATTATGGAGATGCCTATGATCTTGTTGTAAGCCAGGAGTATATAACCCCTGCAGGATCATTTAAAACCCTTGCATACCCTGCAGCAGCATCAGGGCCGAAGGTAAATGATATCATGAAAGGTAGTGAAGGGACCTTCGGTGTTCTTGTTGAGCTTACTCTTAAAATTTTCAGGCATATGCCGGAAAACAGGCAGCGTTTCGGATTCATTTTCCCCACATTTGCGGATGCCGTAAATGCAGGGAGGGAAATAACACAGAGTGAATTCGGAATGCCTGCTGTTTTCCGGATTTCTGATGAGGAGGAGACTCATATTGGACTTAAACTATACGGCATTGACGGAACACTCCTTGACAAGGGGATGCAGCTCCGCGGTTTTAAACCGATGAAGCGGTCACTTTTTCTCGGATCATGCGAAGGTGAAAAGGATTTTGCAAAAAACGTAAAAAAGCAGGTTAAAAAAATCTGCCGCAGACATGGCGGTATGTACATAACAGGACTCCCTACAAAGATGTGGGAGCCTGGACGCTACAAAGACCCATACCTTAGAGAGGATCTCCAGGATTACGGAATACTTATTGACACACTGGAAACCACTGTTACATGGGATAACCTGCATAATGTGCATAAAGAGGTACGCTCCTTTATTAAGGGGAGACCAGGCACAATATGCATGACACACGGATCACACTTCTATCCTCAGGGAACAAATCTTTACTTTATATATATTATGAAGGAGAAAGACCTGAAAGATTACACCGCTTTTCAGGCAGGAATTATTGATGCAATATGCAGAAGCGGCGGTTCCCTGAGCCACCACCATGGTGTGGGGAAGATGATCGGCCCCTGGATGGAGAAGCACCTTGGCAAAGAGCAGATGGATGTGCTGCGGGCATTGAAAAAACACTTTGACCCCAACAATATAATGAATCCGGGCGGACAGATGGGACTTGACCTTAAGGGAAAGGACTGGCGAAAAATTAAATAATGTAGAGGGATTAATGGCTCCTAAGAAATATTACGCTGTTAAGCGGGGACGGAAACCGGGCATATACTTTAACTGGCCCGATGCAAAGGCTGAGGTTGATGCATACCAGGGAGCGGTCTACAAAGGCTTCACCTCACTTAAGGATGCTGAAGAGTGGCTTAATTCATCAGCATCCTCAAAAGTGATGTCCGGCAAAACCGCTCATCCCTCCCCTCCCCCTGTTACTGCAGATGATAATACTGTTATAATCTACACTGACGGCGGAGCACTGGGGAATCCCGGCCCCGGTGGATACGGAGCAGTACAGATATATAAAGATAGCAAAAAGGAGCTGTCCGGGGGCTTCCGTAAAACAACAAATAACAGGATGGAACTGATGGCTGTAATTGCAGCCTTGAGAGACCTTGAGTACAAAGATATGCCTGTAACAGTCTACAGCGATTCCAGCTATGTTGTTAACGGGATAAGTAAAGGTTGGGCAAAAAACTGGAGAAAAAATAACTGGATCAAAAGTGACAAAAAACCAGCCATTAATCCCGATCTATGGAATGAACTTCTCAATCTTATTGAACCGCTTAATATTACATTTGTTTGGGTAAAGGGGCATTCCGGAAACCCCCTTAATGAAAGATGCGATGAGCTGGCAAAAGCCTCTGCTTCAAAGTCCGGCCTCCCTGAAGATAAAGGCTACAAACCAGGGGAATAAACTTTTTACTCCCTATAAACATATATAATTACTCGCCCTAACCCTTTTTTTTAGTTATATTACCATAACATCCATAAGTTTTTTCTCACAAGAAAACTTTTTTAAGCATAGACGAAGCTGAAAAAATTCGGAGAGATAACATTAACAATGAAAGGAGACTCTATCTATGGAAAATATAATTAAACCAGGGAGCACAGCACCTGATTTCACCCTTAAAAACCAGCACAGGGTTGAAATCAATCTTAAATCATTGGAAGGGAAAAAAGTACTCCTCTCTTTTCACCCCCTGGCCTGGACCAGAATCTGCGAAATCCAGATGAAAGCCCTTGAGATTAAATATGATGAACTTGAACAGCTCAATGTTGTTGCTCTGGGCATAAGCGTTGACAGTCAGCCCTGCAAAAAGGAGTGGGGGGATTTTCTCGAAATAGAGAGGACACATCTCCTTGCTGATTTCTGGCCTCATGGAGAAGCTGCTCAAAAATATGGTGTTTTCATTGATAAGGCAGGGATATCAGGGAGGGCTAACATCCTCATTGATGAAAGCGGGAAAGTGATTTTTTCCAGAGCCTACGATACTCCTGAAATACCTGATATTGAGGAGATCATCAGGTTCCTTAAAAAATAGACGGAAGCCCCGTTCCTGAAAAGGACGGGGTTTTTTTATATTTTAATGTAACAGTTTTTTTTGTATATATCCGCATTTATTATTATACTTAAATCTAAACTCAGATTCAGAAGGAGAGCTTATGAACAGAGATGAACTGAAAAAAGTTATGTCATACCGGTCATATCCCTGCGTTTCAATATTAGCACCTACCCACAGAACAAGTCCCGGGAACAAACAGGACCCCATTACAGTTAAAAATCTCGTTAAAGAGGCTATTACCCGCCTGAACCAGGAGTTCCCTCAAAGGGATATCCAGCCTGTAATTGACAGAATCGAATCAATTGTATCATCTATAGATTATACCCGAACAGCCGACTCCATGGCAATATATGCCTCTAAAGATTTCTCAGCCCGATACGACCTCCCTGTTACAGTTAAAGAACAGGTAATTATTGATGAAACCTTTGCGACAAGGAACCTTATTTATGCAACCAGCAGAAATCCCAGATACCTTGTCCTGGCCCTGAGCGAGAAACCTACCCGCCTCTTTGACGTTTTTCTTGATACCCCGGTAGAGATCTCCAACAGCGATTTCCCTGCTTTTTTTATTGAGGATGAAGAAAACTCACCCAGACCCATAGGGGAGATAACAAACATGTCATCATACAGAGATGAACAGTATAATAAGTTTTTCAAAAAGATAGATAAGGCTCTTTCTCTCATTATAAAAGACACAAAAATCCCCCTCATAATTACCGGTGTTGAAAGGTATCTCGCAAACTATAAAGAGATTACAGAGCTGACCGATCATATAGCAGGGGAAGTTAATGGATCATATGATAAAGCCTCACCCCATGAACTGGCGAAACTTACATGGCCGGTTATGGAAAAATATATGGCAAAATCTAAAACCGGAATGCTGAAAAAGCTTGAAGATGCAATCGGAAACGGCCACTTCTCTTCAGGGATTGACCAGGTATGGAACACTGCTTTTGAAGGGAGAGGTGCTATGCTTCTGGTAGAAGAGGAATTTCAGTTCCCGGCTGTTATCAGCGAAGATAACCGTTTACTTTCACCTGCAGAAGATTCCACTTCACCGGGAGTTGTCGATGATGCAGTTGATGAAATTATCGAGGAAGTGATAAACAGAGGGGGGGAAGTGCACTTTGTTGATAAGGATGATTTAAAAGTTCACAACAGGATAGCCATGATTTTACGCTATTGATAAAACTGTGAAATGCCTTTCCCCCTGTCTACCCCAAAGGGGACACGGGTTAATGCATTATTACTCTGATAGTTTTTTCTGGTCCCTTTATATTGTTCCACATATCTTTTGCAAGCTCTACGATATAAAGGGGTGTTTTGATACTTTGGTTCATCACCTTTTCAAAAGGTTCCCTTTTACGTGCCCCCTTTGGGGGACAGGGGGCAAAGCTAAGAAGTACTCCCGAGGGGGGCAGAATTTATTTTGTATCTCAAAAAACCGGAATGAGCCACTTTTTTCAGAAATAATTACTGTTCTTTAATCTACTTCTTCCTGAAATCGTAAAGGTCGCACTTCCCTGTCATAAGAAATTTTACCCCCTCATCAAGACCATCAAGTGTAAGCTCAAACATGGGGAAAACATCCCTTACCATCCTTATGGAATGAACATATTCCCAGGATCTTTTAGGAAGGGGATTAAGCCAGATCACATCCTTAAACTTTTCCTTAAGCCTCTGCATCCACACAATCCCGGGAGTATCATTATAGTACCAGTAATCAATGGCTCCATTTGCCCATGTAAGTTCAGAGGGAGCCATTTCCGCGTCCCCTATAATAATAACCTTGAAGTCGGAATCCTCACCTTTCAGCATATCTAATGTAGATATGGACTGATTCCTCTCCATATCTGTCCATAAATCCTGGTAAAAACAGTTATGAAAATAATAATGCTTAAACCTGCTTATCTGAGAAGATGCAGCAGAAAAAAGCCTTTCAGCAAGCTCGGAAAAGGGCGTCATTGACCCCCCCACATCCATAAGGAGCATAACCTTTGAGCTCTTCTTCTGTTTATCTTCCCATACAAGTTCGATCTCTCCCGCATTTTTGCAGGTTCTATCTATAGTTTTTTTAAGATCAAGCTTTTCGCCCTGCCCCATAGGGAGGAGCGACCTGAGGTGAGAAAGGGCCACCCTCATCTGTCTTGTATCAAGTGTAATATCACTGGAGTAATTCCGGAACGTCCGCTTCTCGGCAATCTGGATAGCCTTTTTATGACGCGATTCCCCCTGCCCTATTCTTATACCTGCAGGGTTGTACCCCCAGGCACCCTGGGTTGAACGCCCCCCTGTACCAATGGCTTTATTTCCGCCCACATGATCCTTATAATGCCCCTGCTTCATCTGCTCTTCAAAATTCTTAAGCACCTGATCAAGATTAACCTGCTCAATCTGCTTTTTCTCCTCTTCTGACAGATGAAGCTCCTTTACTTTTTTCAGCCCTGCAAGGATTTCATCCAGCATCTCATCTGTGGTATTGATCCCCTCAAATGTATCGAGAAAGGCCATATCATACCTGTCAAAAAGTATCTCATTCTTTACAAGAATAGACCTGGCCATATGATAAAAAGAGGTTAAACTGCAGTCATTAAGATTAAGTGTCATTGCCTCATGAAGTGTTATCCATTCATGAAGCGAAACAGGTATACCCCTGGACTTAAGGTTAAAGAAAAAATTAATAAACATCCCTTGTCCTCATGCTGGAGTTATAGGCATAATGGGATTTACCCGACTTCTGTACAAGATCAATATCCTCCTGCTTTTTCAGAAGAGTACCGAGAAATGGAATCTCCTTTTCAATTGTTTTAGCAGGGATACCGCCGATCTGCAGGGCCTGGAGCCAGTCAATAAGCTCGCTTGTTGAAGGCTTTTTCCTGAGCATATCAAATTCCCTTATCCAGTAGAATTTTTTAAGCGCTTCACGAAGAAGCTTCTTCTCAATTTCAGGGAAATGAACATGAACAATCTGCTCCATAAGCTCCTGATCAGGGAATGCAATATAATGGAAAATACATCTTCTAAGGAATGGATCGGGAAGTTCCTTTTCACTGTTTGAGGTTATAATCATAATCGGCCTGTTTTTAGCTTTTATTGTCTCCTTTGTTTCCGGGATATAAAAGCTCATCTCATCAAGCTCATTTAAAAGGTCATTGGGGAACTCAATATCCGCCTTATCAATTTCGTCAATAAGCAGCACCACCTGCTCATCCGCGCTGAAAGCCTCACCAAGTTTACCCATTTTTATATACTGCTTTATATCGGAAATATCGCTGTCCCCGAAACGGGAATCATTAAGCCTCTGTACTGTATCATAGACATAAAGCCCTTCCTGAGCCTTGGTTGTGGACTTAATGTTCCAGATAATAAATTTTTTGCCAAGCCCCTTTGCAATTGCATGTGCAAGGAGAGTTTTGCCTGTACCAGGCTCACCCTTAACTATGAGGGGTCTCTGAAGTGCTATAGAAACATTTACATTGTCTCTCAAATCCTTGGAAATTACATACTCATCTGTGCCTTTAAAATAATCCATATATCCTACCTGTTATTTTCTATAAAATTTAAATTGCTCTCTTTACCGACAACTATTTTAAAAATGGCCATAATGGCAAGTAATTAATTCCATGAAATTTCACCACTCCAGTGTAAAAAACTCTATAATTATATATTCTAATTGACTATTTAGTTATACTGTTGAATATTTTTTATTACAATAATTTCAAAGAGGTCTCTTTATGAAAAAAATTATTCCATTATTTATTTTAGCTTCAGCTCTTCTGATAAGCTTTGGATATAACGGTAAACTGATTATTAATTAATGGCGCCACTGCAAAAATTATCATTATAAAGCGCAATAATTCAGAAT
>CAZBFP010000002.1:0-264449 GCA_964491265.1 uncultured Leptospirales bacterium
GACAGGGGGCCTTCTACGGATGACATGTGCTTCACATAAAAATGTGGGTAGTAGTCAGGTCCCCCGGAGGGGGCACGTAAAATATACACGTTGAGAATTAAAGGTGTATATATTTTGAATAAGATTGAAATATTTAGAGGAACGATAAAAATAAAATTATATTGCTGATTATGACTGGAAACTGGAGCAGTATTCGTTTACTAAAAATCGTGGTATTGATTTAAAAATAGAGAACAGGTTCAGGCTTAATGATCGCTTCTGGTGGGGTATCTACGCATATTACAGCTATATGAAATCTACTGATCAGGATGAAATTGACTGGACTGGAGGGGGCTATGCAAAAGTCGGTAATGCCAATAGTTCAGAATTATCAATGATGGGAGCAGGTGTGTCTCTGTATTTTTAGATTTTTTAAACCGGATGTTATCTTAATTTGAGATTAATATAAAAAGGGGGTCTTGTGCCCCCTTTACAAATATATCCACCAAATCCCCTTACGGAATTTTCACTGATAGTATTTTTATGAATTTTAGGCAAATTTAATTTAACCGGGTTATCAAGTTTTTTTAAAAGAAGACCTGTCTTGACAGACAATAGGGATCTGAAAAAATGATTCAGAAACAGAAATATTAATTTAATTGACTAAATTTTAAAAAAGCATTCAAATATTATAAAATTATAATCGTGGAATGGATTAAATGAAGAAAATCCCCTTTGAGTTCAGAAGCATAGAGATAGTAGCTGTGGAAAAGCTTCCCCCCGGAGCTGAATATACAGTAACAGTCATGGAAATGGATGAAAATTCAATTCAAAAACATATCCTCAATCTCTCTCTTTTGGAGATTTTCAGAAATAGTGCCTGGTTAATGAGTTTTTTCTTAAGCTTCATGATTACCGTTGTTCATACAGGGATAGTTTACGGGGTTTTTACATTTTTAGTAAAAGAAAATATTTCTGATCCCCTCTCTTTTCAGCAGAGGATTTTTATATTTGTATCATCCCTTATTTTTTTTACAGCTTTAAGTATCTTTTTTTCATTAAGATTAGGTATAGCTGAAAAGAAAAATGATTTCGTTATATCTCAAAGGGGTGAGGGTATCTGGAAAATTATTGATGAAAAGAAGTTTGATGATTTTTACAGGCTACTCCTAATATCAAAAAAAATAAAAAAATATGAGTAATTATTCCTTAAGATATTTTTTAAAGTATAATAAATGGTTATATCTCCCCGCTGCCTCCGGGCAGAGATGACATATAATCATTCTGAATTATAAAAAGGTGGTATCCATGGCATTTGGAAGAGACGGGTCTGAGCTTGAATTATACATTGCAGATATGCAGAACAGGACATTAAAAGAAGCCCTTAATTCAATTATAACTGTATCCAAGGATAAAAAAGTAATTACAATAGCTTCAGATGCGCTTAAAAGATCCCAGCAGATACAGAAATCCTTTGATGAGTAGCTGTCTTATTTTATAAGCCGTATAGATTTATCATCCATCTCAATAATATTCTTTTTATATAGTGTACCAAGAGCTTTTTTGTATGTGGATTTGCTGACTCCGAAAAGATTGTAAATTTCCTGAGGGTCACTTTTATCTGTAATGTCCAGGAGGCCTTTATTCTGTTTTAAAAATATAAGTATTTTGTCAGATATGGATGCTACCTTTGTGAATCCCGGTTTTTCAAGGCATAAATCAATCTTACGGTCCTCCCTGATTTTTTTAATGTATCCTGTCATTTTAAGACCTGTATTAACAGGCTTGAAAATTTCATTCTTATAGAGAACACCGGTATATGTATTATTAATTATAGCTTTATATCCCATTTCAGTGGTGTCATAAATAAGAAGATTTACTTTTTCACCTTCAGAAAAACTGTGATCCCTTTTATTCAGATATTTTTCAATTTTTGTGGTGCCTATAATATTCCCTTTCTCTTTATTGAAAATTATATAAACCACATATGAGCGCCCATCCTTCATCTCTTTTTTCTGCTCGCTGAAGGGTACAAAAAGATCATTGGAAAGGCCCCAGTCCAGAAATGCACCTGATGTATTAACCGCAACAACCTTTAAAAGTCCCGCTTCTCCGGGGAAAACTGCAGGCCTGTCTAATGTAGCTGTAATAACTGATTCCCTGTCTTTATAAATAAAAACTTCCAGTTCGTCACCAGGCTTATATTTTCCCGGAAGAGATTTGTCTGCAAGAATTATATCCCCAAGTTCTCCACCATCGAGTATATACTTATAGCTGATTTTTTTAATAATCTTAAGCTTATTAATCTGCCCTATATTTATCATAATTTAACCTGCATAATCCTGTATTTAGATAAATGCCATATCATAACTGCTGTGCTTCTTTTCAATGACTTTATTATTTAAAATTAATTCTTTAACTGAAATTTAAAGTAAAATGTACTAATACCTCCGCCGCCGATGGCGGCGGAGGTATTGATAACAGCATTAATATAATAATAAGTATCTTCAGGAATAATTACTATTATTAGCTCATTGTGGATTTTAATACTGTTCTCTCTAAGGAGAATTTCGTAGTTACCCCCCCCCTTTGGGTAGACAGGGGGCTGGCTGCTGTAGTTGTGGTTAACTGATAATATAATTACTATTAAGACCGCCTCGGGTAATTAATATACGTTTATAAATAAAAACTCCGCGCTTATAGGCGCGGAGAATAAAAACAGTTAAATCATTACAATTTTATTTCATAAGACTTATGGACTGCTGTATCAGTGTGAGGTTAAACCCGAGAATTACTCTGTCACCGATAATGAATACAGGCGTGGGGAAGGGATCATCCCTTCTGCTGTACTTATCATCTTTTTTATAATAGGGAAGCTTATTTTTTTTATAATACTTATATTTATCTCTTCTGAAGTGAACAAATTCGTTTGTACCAAGCTTCTTTGAAAGAGCGTCGCACATATCTGTGAGCTTTTTAATGTTATTCATCTGAACTTTATTGGTATTGTCAACAATTCTGTAAGGGACGAATGTATTGAGGCCGTGCCGCCATGATTCTCCGTCTTTAATACCGGCAGGCTTCTTAAAATGAGCTTCAGCCTGTTTGCATGCAGAGCAGTTCTCTGCATAAAAGTAGTATATAGTTTTAGAACCTGTCTGGGCTATGGAAAAATTAAAACCTGATATGAATATCAGTACCGCAAGAGCGGATAGTAGTTTAATCTGTTTCATGTCTCCCCCTTTTTATTCCTCTGTAATTAATGTGTCGCCCTGGGTCCACCCTGCAGGGCACATGCCGCCTCCCCCTTTCCTCACAGCGAGGGCAGCATCAAATTTACGCAAAAGTTCACCAACATTCCGCCCCACCGAGTCATCGCTGTATTCAGCGGAAACAACAATTCTCTCCGGATTTAGAATAAATGAAGCACGAATTGCTGAGCCTTTTTGAGGCTCATATACCCCCATGATTCTGCTCAGCAGACCGGAACGGTCAGAGAGCATGGGGAATTTTACATCCTTCAGGTATATACTATCTTTTTTCCATGCCTTGTGTACATGTGCTGAATCTGTACTTATGCTGAATACCTCTGCTCCTCCAGCCTTAAAATCATCATAATAGTCTGCCAGCTCTTTCAGTTCTGTGGGGCAGACAAAAGTAAAATCGCCCGGATAAAAGAAGAGTATAATCCATTTATTTTTATATGCTTTAAAATCTATGTTCTTAATTGCGCCATTATAATATGCTTCCATTGCAGGAAGAATGATCCTTTTCCCGATTACCGGCTTATCCTGTTCTTCAGCGAGGAAAATGTCGCTGCTGTTATGAAAGTTATCTCCGCAGGATAGTAATACTGAAAAAGAAAGGAAGATTATAGTGATTCTTTTTTTCAATTATTTCACCCTCCCTGTTTATTGCTTCAGATTAATCAGAAAATACTGAAAAACTTTTAAATAATCAACAGTATTAATTACTAAAATATATTTTCAGGAATTAACATCGAATAATCAATCATTTTATTTTAATAAGAATAATTCTTTGAAACAAAGAAATATTTAATAAAAATGAAGAAATACTGCGTTAATTCTTAAAAATTCAGATTGCAGGTAAGAGAATTGCAAAAAATACTTGTTTTTTATAAGGTAATCTGTGTTACTAATTGATGAATTATAAATAAATATATCATATTTATCGTCGGATATAAAATAAAATTTGTTTGAGGTAGGAGAGTTATGTCTTCAAGAACTGATATTGAGCAATCCAAGCTATTTTCTGAGGTACTGATTGAGAATAACAGAAGGCTTATTATAACATTTCTGACTATTTATCTTCTAGCTAATGTAGCTGTAACACTAATTAAATTTACAGGTAAGGGATCAGCATATTTAACATATACCGACATTTTAATGCAGCTTTTAATAAATGGTACAATTTTGGGTATAACTATTTCATATGCAAATTATGCAAAAGGGAAGAAAAGATCTGCATATGCTACAGTAACAGGCTTACTGCTTGGCCTGACAGTTTTCCAGTATACTTTTTTCGGTGCAAGTGAACTCTTTGCTGTTGTTTTTATTATTTTATCTCTCAGCATTTTTTATTTTGATCATAGAATAACAATCTATACAGCTATCCTTGTTTTATTAACCCAGACAGCTGTTCTTTACATAAAGCCTGAACTTATCCCTGCCGGACCTGCCAGCAATGTTATTGTCAGATATTTAATATTTCTTTTTGTCGGTTTCAGCGCATCCTCCGGCGCAGCTGCAAGCCGACTTCTACTCAAGCTTGCTATAGATAAAAATGATGATTCCATAAAAAATCTGAATAATATTAAAGAGATGGCCGGGGGAGTCCATAAAACTATTGAGGTTCTTAAGAACCAGACAGATGATCAGGATAAGATATCATTAAAAATGAATGATATTGCTCAGCATCAGGCTGCCTCCCTTGAAGAGATATCATCATCACTGGAGGAGCTTTCAGCTAACTCCAATTCCATAAATGAGATTGCAGTGAATCTTTACCAGGAGCTGGAGATTACTGTTGAAAGTGTAAATG
The DNA here is from genome assembly GCA_964491265.1 of uncultured Leptospirales bacterium. Classification (GTDB taxonomy): domain Bacteria; phylum Spirochaetota; class UBA4802; order UBA4802; family UBA5550; genus JBBAGC01. The sequence continues at coordinate 5,041 of CAZBFP010000002.1, forward strand.
ATCTTAAGTCAGTGAATGACAGGGTTCAGGTCAGTTCTGATGAAATTTCTAATTCAATTGGAGAGATCAGCGGCTACTCAATGGAGACTGCAGATTATGTATCTGATACACATAGTAAATTTAATACTTTGAAATTTAAAAGTGAGGAGATGAGTAATTTTATACAGGTAATAAATGATATTGCTGATAAGGTGAATCTCCTTTCCCTTAATGCTTCAATTGAGGCAGCCAGGGCTGGTGATGCAGGGCGGGGTTTTGCTGTAGTTGCAGATGAGATTTCCAAACTGGCAGAGGCAACTGCTGTAAACTCTAAAGAGATTGAGCGGATTATTTTTGATAATAAGAAGCTCATAGAAGAGAGTGATCATTCAATTGCCGGGACATCTTCAACAATGGTAAAACTCCACGACTCAATTAAAAAAATTGAAAAAGAAATTACCGAAGTACGGAATTTTATAGATGATATTGGGATAACAATTAAAACTATTAAAAGTCTCAATGTGAGAATTCATGATTCAAGTAAAACCATTGAAAATTCAACAAATGAGCAGAGAATTGCTACAGGTGAGTCGAGCAGAACTGTAATGGATATTGCTACATCTGCACAGGATCTTGTGCGCATATCCCTGGAGATTTCAGAATCATCAAAAGCGATAGGGGAAATATCGGGTGAGCTCGATGAGCTTACTCAGAAGATGGTGTCTCAGGAATAGTTTTTTTATTTCATCGATAAATGCAGTGAAGAGTAATAATATTTTTTTTATCGAATAGGCACCGCGTGTCCTATTTTCAATGAGTGAGTACTTCCGCGGATAAAACCATCTCCCGACTTGATGGGAGAGGTCGCTCTTTGCCCTCCATGGCATCGCGACATTAGGTCCCTCCCTGTCCGTCAGGTGCGCAAGCGATAGCGATGCGCGGGTGAGGGCATACCGGAATTATAATTCAATATAACATAAACAAAAAAAGGGGTGCCCTGAGGCACCCCTTTTTATACTGTATTGAAAGTAATGTTTATGCTTCTTTAGAAAGATTCTTCGATACTTTATAGGCAGCTCTCTTAAGAGCAGGAACCCCTAAAGTGAATGATGAAAGAAGAGCATAAATATTGTTTGTAGACTCAATCTGTGTAACAGGGACAATTTCAGGCTTGAGAGGAAGACCGTATTTTTCCGGCTTATCTCTTAATACTGTTAATACCCTGAGACCATGATACTGATCAAGACCGTATACGCTGGCATTGGGAAAATTGTCAGCCTGAAGTTCCTTCACCCTTTTGAGAGCGAGTTTCACCATGGCTGGTCTTTCACCGAAAAGAAGAGATCCTGTAGGACATGTGGCTACACATGCCGGAATTTCTCTTTTGTTAACAAGACATGCGTTACATTTGTTCGCCTTGTCTCTTACAACGATTTTCTGGCCAACATCATTGGTATGGTGAATTTCACTAACTTCAGGTACTCCATATACACAGGCATTAACGCATGCTCCACAGCCTATGCATCTTTCCTGATCAATGATCTTCCATCCGTCTACTTCATATATTGCTTTCTCAGGACATGCTCTAAGGCAGTTAGCCTCTTTGCAGTGAAAGCATTTTTTGTGCATAATTGTCCATACTGGTCTTTCCGGAATTGTTCTATCAACAGGGAAAAACACAACATGGTTCCATGTTATAGCTGAAAGTTTAGCAGGATTTGTATATTCTGTTCCGCCGAAAAATTCAGTCTCTTCACCGGGGAGCCCGTTCCACTGTTTGCAAGCGACCTGACAGCCGCGGCATCCCAGGCATTTTGAAGTATCAACATAAAAAGCTTTATCTGACATTTTCTACCCCCTTACGCCTTCTCAATATTTACCAGGAATGATTTAAATTCCGGTATGCCAGTATTTGGATCTCCAATATGCGGTGTCAGCAGGTTACACGCATCACCTGAAGCAGCGCATCCTGAACCGAAATGCCAGATCATACCCACCATTTCAATCATTTTGCCGTTAACTTTCAGCGGCTGAATCCTTTCTGTAACAAGCGCGTAAGCGGAAATATCGCCTCTTTTGGACCAGATCTTTACTTTATCGCCGTTTTTTATGTTTTTTGATTCAGCAAGTGAAGGGCTGATTTCACAGAACATATTTGGGACAAGCTCATTAAGCCATGATGTATTTCTTGTCATGGCTCCTGCCTGCCAGTGTTCAACAACACGATAAGATGTGGCTACATAGGGATATTGTGCTACAGAACCATGTCCTTCTCTTGAAAGAGCAGTAATAGGTACTGTGGGGTTGAACTGCTGCGAGCTGAAAGTGTGCTTAGCAGGAGTTTCAAAAGGCTCATAATGTTCAGGGAATGGCCCGTCAGCAAGTACCGGTGTAAAGAGTCTTCCCACACCTTCAGGTATCATAATAAAGGGGTGTTTCTCACCAGGTCCGCCGCCGCCGTCAACAACGTCTCCAACCCACTTTTTGCCGTCCCATTTAATAACAGCTTTTTTCGGATTCCATGGCTCACCCTTGGTGTTAACACTTGCCCTGTTGTAGATGATTCTTCTGTTTACAGGCCAGCACCATGCCCATTCAGGATACATTTCCAGCTTATTGGAGGCATCCTTAGGTCCTCTACGAGCCATCTGGTTACCTTTCTCTGTGTAGCTCCCTGCATATATCCAGTTGCCGCACACGGTAGAACCGTCATCTTTAAGTTTCCCGAATGTATCAATCTGCTTTCCCCGTTTGCCGTCAGGCCCAACTTCATAGCCATTGATCTCTTTTGCTACAACGTGAGGATCGCATTTTTTGTCATCCGGACTGTTTCTAAAGTTCCAGAATGCTTTAAGAATCGGATCAGGGTTAGCGGTTTTCTTCCCTCCCTTCACATCATCTTCATAAAGTTTTTTTACTCTTGTGAAAAGACCGTCAAGAAGATCGAGATCTGAAATTGCATCCCCTTCAGCATGCTTGGCCATATATCTCCACTGGGCCCATCTTCCTGAGTTGGATACGCTTCCTTCTTTCTCAACAGATGCTTCCATGGGGAGAAGGAATACTTCAGTTTTGATATTCTTCGGGTTAACACCAGGGGCTTTCCAGAAGACAGATGTATCTGTTTCAAAAATGTCTGCACATACAAGCCAGTCAAGCTTTGCCAGGCCTGCTGCAACAATATTTGAGTTTGGAGATCCAACTACAGGGTTTGTCCCCATCATTATTGCCCCTTTATGATCACCTTTGTACATGTCTTCAAACAGAACAGGCATTGGTGTAGGTTTATGAGCCTTGGGAAGAAGATCGTAGCAGAAATCATTCTCCTTTGTTGCATTTTCACCAAACCAGGCCTTAAGCATACTGACCACATATTTAGGTCTGTGCTGCCACCAGTTTACACTCATGGGATCATTGGAAACAGGTGTGCTGTTCTTAATATATGTTTCGAAATTGATATCTTTTCCGATAACCGGAGCAGGATTATATCCCGGCAGGATATGCCAGAGCAGAGCATGGTCAGTAGATCCCTGAACATTTGCTTCACCCCTGAGAGCATTGATCCCGCCCCCTGCCATCCCCATATTACCCATAAGCATCTGGAGAATGGAGTAACAGCGGATATTCTGAACACCCACTGTATGCTGGGTTGTACCCATGGCGTACATAATTGTTGCTACCCTGTCAGGTTTGTGTGTTGAACAGAAGAGTTCAGCAACTTTCTGAAAGGCATTGACCGGACATCCTGTTATTTCACTAACTCTTTCAGGTGTATATCTCTGGAAGTGTTTTTTCATGAGCTGGTAAACGCAGTTAGGATCCTGAAGTGTAGTGTCCCTCTTCGCGATCCCCTTGTCATCAACCTGGTACTTCCATGTGTCAGCTGAATATTTACGGTTACCTCTGTCATATCCGCTGAAAAGGCCATCATTAAACCCGTATTTCGGATTAATCAGATAAGATGCGTTTGTATACTCAATAACGTATTCTTTCTGGATAAGGTCATTATCAAGGGCATATTTAATTATACCATTGAGAAATGCAATATCAGTACCTGGTCTTATTGGCGCATATAGATCTGCCAGAGATGTTGTTCTTGTTATTCGAGGGTCAACACTGATCAGTTTCCCCCCTTTCTCCCTTGCCTTTTCAACATATTTGAAGGAGATCGGGTGGTTTTCAGCAGCATTACTACCCATAATAAGGATTACATCTGCGAACTGGATATCATTCCAGTGATTTGTCATTGCTCCACGACCAAAAGTAGCCGCCAAACTGGCGACAGTAGAGCTGTGTCAAATCCGGGCCTGATGTTCAAGGTATGTTATACCCATTAAACGGGCAAACTTACTCCAGGCATAGCACTCTTCACTGTCAAGGGCAGCCCCGCCAAGACCAACAAGACCTGCTGTTCTGTTTACCGGGTTATTATTTACCTTTTCAATAAATGTTTTATCACGAACATCTTTGATTCTTTCTGAGATCATTTTAAAAGCCTGATCCCATGTAATCTCTTCGAATTCAGTTCCGCCCGGCTTACGGTATTGAACCTTGTCCAGACGTCTCTTGTAGGGGTTATTTGCCAGCTGATAAATAGAAGCGCCCTTTGCACACAGGCTCCCTCTGTTTATCGGGTGATCCGGATCTCCCTCAATGTTTATGATGTTTCCGTCTTTTGCAGAAACGATTAAGCTGCACCCAACTCCGCAATAAGGGCAGATTGTTGTGGTTTCCCGCGCCCCTTTAAGTTTGTCAGTGGGTTTGCAGCCAGTAAGGAAGGAGGTCCCCCCTAAAAATGCCCCGGCAGCTGTCGCACCTGACAGCTTCAGGAAATTTCTTCTGGTAACAGGCATAATTATCCTCCTGGATAGTTTTGTGTTGTTTTAATTTCTTTAGAGTCATATATCATAATAAAGTTAAGTCATTATTATATGGGAATATGAATCTAGTCGAAAAAGAACCATTATTTTTTTTATATATACAACCTGTAAATTTTATCAGGTGAAACCTGTGTGTCAAATTAATTTTAGTAAAAAAATTTCTTAATGAAGAAATAAACGTAATTAAAATCAGTGTTATTTTCTTAACTTTTTTTAAAATAAAATGCTCTAATATCGCCGCCACTGCAGGCGGCGGGGATATGGTAAACATCATTATTGCACTAAAAAAAATCTTCAGGGGTAATTACTGAATTAATATTATCCTTAAATTTTATTTATATCCTGTAATTATACATTTAAGTAAAATTGCTGTAAATTTCACTCTCTATGAGAATTTTTATTTGATGGATCAAAAAATTTAATCGCTGAATTCGATTATTGTTGATAAATTATATTATCTTAATTTATGTTTATTCTTTATATTGTGTTCAAATTTTAATCAATGCTTAATCCTTAAAATTATCTCTAAGGCGGGTGTATGGGAAAAAATAAATCAAATGCAGAAAAAGAGGAACCTAAGGGTAATCCTTCCCATTATGCAGCTATAGGGGCATCTGCAGGGGGGCTTGAAGCTATAGAGACCTTTTTCTCCAATATGCCCCCTGTAAGCGGCATGGCATTTATTGTTATTCAGCATCTATCGCCCGATTATAAAAGCCTTATGGTTGAACTTTTATCAAAAAAAACCAGGATGCCGGTTCACAGGGCAGAGGACGGTATGACAGTTGAGCGGGATAATGTTTATCTTATACCCCCCAGGAAAAACCTGTCGATTTTCCATGGAAAGCTTATCCTCAGTGATCAGGATCATAACAGGGGGCTTAATCTTCCGATTGATATATTTCTTCATTCATTAAGTGAAGATCAGGGTGAAAAGGGGATAGCAATTATCCTTTCAGGTACAGGCAGTGACGGCATGCGGGGTGTAAGAGCAATAAAAGAGTATAATGGCATGGTTATGGTGCAGGATGAAAAAACCGCCAAGTTTGACGGTATGCCCCGTTCAGCAATTAATACAGGACTTGCTGATTTTATTCTCCCTCCGGAAGAGATGCCGGAACAGCTTCTTCTGTTTATTAAACACCCCTATGTGGCAAAGCCTGAACTGACTGAAAGGCTCCTTGATGACGATGACGGGCTTTCTAAACTTTTTGCAATATTGAGGGATAAGTTTAAGGTCGATTTTACCAATTATAAGCCCAGTACTGTGCTGCGCAGAATTGAAAGACGTATGACAATTAATCATGTTGAGGATATTAAAGAATATGTTTCCTTTCTTGTTAATTTCCCCGGTGAGACTGCAGCTCTCTTCAGGGAGCTGCTTATCGGGGTAACCAGGTTTTTCAGAGATACGGAAGTTTTTGATTATCTCGGAGAATCGGTTTTTCCTGAAGTTCTTAAAGGGAGAGCCAACAGGGAATTAAGGTTCTGGGTGGCAGGATGTTCAACCGGTGAGGAGGCATACAGTATTGCTATCCTTTTAAGGGAATGTATGGAGAGCATGGGGGTTGTTCATGATGTTAAGATTTTTGCAACTGATGTTGACAGTAACGCGATTCAGTTTGCAGCAAACGGTACCTATCCGGAAAGCATAGCTGCTGATGTTTCCCCGAAGCTTTTAGCTAAATATTTCCATAAAAGAGAGGAATCTTTCCAGATAGCCAGAACAATCCGTGAAATGGTGGTTTTTGCCCCTCATAATCTTATTAAAGATCCCCCATTTACTAATATCGATTTTATCAGCTGCAGGAATCTTCTTATTTATCTCCAGCCCGTTCTACAGCAGAAGGTTATAGAGTTTTTTAATTTCTCTCTTAAATCAGAGGGGATACTGCTCCTGGGAACCAGTGAAACTACAGGGGATATGGCCGATTTTTTCAATTCCCTTAATCATAAGCTGAAAATATTTAAATCAAAAGGGAAGGTAAGGCAGATTACAGATGTTGCTCATATCTCCGATATACCGGGGAGAAGATCGGGCGGGTATACTGCATCATTTCATGGACCCGGAAAACATTCAAGGATGGGGGAGGAGGAGAGGATACTGGACAGGCTTATTGAAGCTGTGAGCAGTGATTATTTCCCTCTTGTACTTATAGTTAACGAATCACTTGAGGTGCTTCATATAATAGGGGATGTAAAAGATTATTTCAAACTCCCTTCAGGGAAACTCCTGAATGATATATCAAGGATGGCTTCAAGGGAGCTGGCAATCCCTGTGTCAACCGGGATCCCCAAGGTTTTCAGGGAGAAGAAGGATTTAAAGTTTTCAAATATTCAGATTAAGCAGGGGGAGCAGGGTGCAGTGATTGATCTTCTCATAAAGCCTCTCCCGGGGAAAAAAGGGCAGGATCAGCTTGCAGCTGTATTTATTATTGAAACAACAAGAGTAAAAAACCAGGACCAGGATCAGATAATTCAGACCTTTGACCTGTCAAAGGAGGCGGAGGAGCATATCAATGATCTTGAGCAGGAGCTTCAGTTTACAAGGGAGAATCTCCAGGCTACAATAGAGGAGCTGGAAACTTCAAATGAGGAACTCCAGGCAACAAACGAGGAGCTTCTTGCAAGCAATGAGGAGCTCCAGTCAACTAATGAGGAGCTTCAGTCAACCAATGAGGAGCTTTATACAGTAAACGCCGAATATCATAAAAAGATTATTGAGCTTACTGAGATATATAATGACCTGGATAATGTTTTAACTGCTTCGCAGATAGGGAAAATGATACTTGATGAGAATCTGGAAGTAAGGAGATTTTCGAAAGAAATCAGCAATGTTTTTAAACTCCTGGGAAATGATATGGGCAGGCCTATTACACATATAACTCACTATATAAAAAATTTCGACCCTGTCACTGTTATAAAAAAAGTACAGCAGACTCATGAACACTACTCTTCAGAAGTTGAAACAATTGATGGAAGAATATTTCTCATGAGGGTGATACCTTATAAAGTGGGACCCGATTCCTTTTCAGGTACAGTAGTATCATTTGTGGATATTACCGAGATAAATGCGGCAAAAAAAGAATTGCTTGAAAAAGATTCAGCTCTTGAAGAAACAGCTTCACTTGCAAAGGTTGGGTGGTGGAAATATGTCAATGAATCGGGGGAGCATACCTGGTCAGATGAGGTTTACCGGATTCACGAAGTTGAGCCGGGGAAAAAATTTACCCCTGAAGAGGGGATAACTTTTTATCATGTTGATGACAGAGAGATCATCAGTAAATCCTTCAATAGTGTTATTAGTGAGGGGATCCCCTATGACCTGACCTTGAGAATAATTACTGCAAAGGGTAATCTCAGGTGGATAAGAACAATAGGGAAACCGGTATTGGAGGATGGTACAATTACCGGTGTATTCGGTGTTTTTCAGGATATAACAACAATTACGGAGGCGCGGCAAACCCTGCTGGAGAGCAGGGAATTATTCTCCAGGGTGGCTAACTCCTCTCCGGCACTTGTCTGGATAGCAGGTCTGGATAAGGGGTGTACATGGTTTAATGAGCCATGGCTCAGATTTACAGGGAGAACAATGGAGCAGGAACTGGGCGCAGGCTGGACTGAGGGGGTTCACCCGGACGACTATGACAGATGTATGGAGATCTATACAGGTGCATTTGACAGGCGTGAGTCTTTCAGTATGGAGTACAGGCTTAGAAGATTTGATAATGTCTATAGATGGATTTATGATCAGGGTCAGCCATATTCCGGTAAAAGCGGAGAATTTCTCGGTTATATAGGTTCATGCCTGGACATTACAGATTTGAAAAATGCTGAATATATTTTTAAAGAAAAAAAGAATTTTTAAAGTAATCCGGAGCATATAATGAGTAGAGAAAAATCAGACATTAAATCTCTTCTTAAAAAGGCGGAAGATGAATTGAAAAAAAATCCGGAATTAATGAATACACTTTCCGGCAGAGATACGCAGGCGCTTATTCATGATTTAAAGGTTCATCAGATTGAACTTGAAATGCAGAATGAGGAACTGAGAAGAACACAGAAGGAACTGGAGAAAACAAAAAATATTTATGCAGGTTTATATAATCAGGCCCCTATGGGATATGTGAGTCTGGACAGTAATGGTATAATTATCAAATCGAATCAGACTTTTGCAGAGATGACAGGGGAGGAGGTGTCATCAATTCACGGGAAAGGTTTTGTAGATTTTCTTTCTGAGGAGAGCCGGAGAATTTTTCTTGGAAGATATAATGCTTTTTTTAAAAATCCTGAAGGTAAAAGCATGGATGTTTTTATAAGAAAGGGCGGCACCGAATCTGCTGCAAGAATCAACGGGAAGCAGGACACTATTACATCTGCGGCAAATGAGGATGAAAAGGGGAAGAGGGATCTGCTGCTCCTTATTATAACCGATATATGTGAACAGAAAAAAATTGAAGAGGCTCTGCAGGAATCGGAAAAGAGATACAGGACACTGTTTGAAAATGCAGGGGACGCAATAATGATCCATGATTACCAGGGGAGAATTCTTGAAGTGAACAGGGTTGCATGTGAAAGATTAGTATACGCGAAGGAGGAGTTTGCAGGCCTTCATCTGACAGATATTGATGCTAATCAATTTTTAGAGAAAATTAATGAAAGATTAAAAGAATTAATGGAGAAGAAATATCTTGTCTTTGAATCGGATCATAAAAGCAAAACCGGGAAGATAATCCCTGTGGAAATCAGCTGCAGAGAAATAGAGTATAAAGGTGAGCCTGCTGTTCTTTCAATATCAAGGGATATAACAGAGAGGCGGGAGGCGGATGAAAAAATCCGGAGTCTTTTGACTGATAAGGAGATCCTCTTAAAAGAGGTTCATCATAGAATAAAGAATAACATGAATACTATTGCGGGGCTTTTATATATCCAGGCAGAAACATTGAATGATGCTTCAGGCGCTGCTGCAATTCAGGATGCCAGAAACAGGGTTCTTATTATGATGAATCTATACGACAGGCTTTATCGATCATCAGATTTCAGAAATGTCTCCACTGACGAGTATCTTAATGCCCTGATTGATGAAATATCATTTTCATATTCAGACACAAATGGGATAACTATTGAGCGGGAATTTGATGATTTTGTAATTGATTCCAAACTTCTTTTCCCTGCAGGGATGATAATAAATGAGCTCATTTCAAATGCTGTTAAATACGCCTTCCCCTCAGGGAGCGGCGGGGTTATCAGGGTATATTTTACAAGACCGGTAAGAAACCTGGTTTCTCTTATCGTTTCTGACGACGGTGTCGGTCTGCCTGAGGGTTTGGATCTGGAAAACTCAACCGGGTTCGGTTTGAATCTGGTTCATATGCTGGTGACCCAGCTGAAGGGGAGTGCGGATATAATGCGGAGCAATGGTACTATTTTCAGGATCACTTTTCCGCTTGAGGTGGAGTAGTATTTTAATATGATTTCAGGTTTCTATTTATTCTTCAGGCGCTGAATTTACGGATAAAAAGTTTTTCAGCTTCTGTATTTCCAATAAGTATTATTTCATCTTCAGGCATAAAGGGTAATGCGGGGTCAGGATTTATAGATGTACCTGCTCTGCTTTTTACTGCCACTACTGTACATCCGGTTTCCTGACGTATCCGTGACTGTATAAATGTAAAGGGGAGAAGTACAAGGAGAAAAATAACCCCTGAGAGAAGAACAATGATTGAAAAGATTCTTCCTAAATCAGAAGTAAATGTAATATCACCAAAGCCAAGGGTGGACATTACTGTGAGTGTCCAGTAAAATCCTGTGACCCATGTGTAATATTCCCCTTCCAGCTCCATAATAAAGTGGAAAAGAATGCTGTAAAAAGTTATGAGTGATAGAAGTATAATAATAAATCGAATAAGGAGGCGTATGTTCCTTCTTGTGCTTTTGCTTTGAAGGAAAAAAGCAAGTTGTGAACTCAGGAATTTCATGTAATAATTATACCATCACAACAAGACTGATAGCCATAACAGCCATACCTGAAATAAGGCCGTAAATCGCTATGTGATGTTCCCCATATTTTTCAGCTGTGGGGAGAAGCTCATCCAGTGAAATATAAACCATTATACCTGCAACTGATGCAAAGATTACCCCGAAAACAGCATCATTCATAAAGGGGAGAAGGATAAAGAATCCCACCAGCGCACCAATAGGTTCTGCAAGTCCTGATAAAAATGAGAGGGTAAATGCTTTTCTTTTACTACCGGTTGCATAATATACAGGAACAGAAATGGCAATACCCTCAGGGATATTGTGTATTGCAACAGCTATCGCAATGCTTACGCCTATTGCCGGGTCATTCATAGCTCCGATAAATGTTGCAAGTCCTTCAGGGAAATTATGTATACCGATGGCAAGTGCCGAAAAAAGACCCATGCGCATTAAATCTTCTTTATTGCGGTGTTGCTTGCCGTTCATTTCCCCTATGCTTTTAACTTCGTGGGGATTTTCAGCATTGGGGACAAATTTGTCGATAATTCCTATAATTCCCACACCTGCAAAGAATGCAAGGGTTGTATATAAATATCCGGCAAATTCGCCGTAGAAAGATGACAAAGATTCATTAGCTTTTGGAAAAATTTCAATAAATGAAACATATATCATAACACCTGCTGAAAAACCGAGGGCGCCTGACAGAAAAGGAGGGCTTACCTCTTTTTTAAAAAAAGCAAGAGCGCTTCCTACTCCTGTTGCTAGTCCTGCGAAAAGAGTTAGTGTAAATGCAAATAATATATGATCGTAATCCATCAATCTTCCTTCTAATATCTGAGCTGATACTTAATTATCTGTAAAAAAGAGCTGGAAGTCCAGTATAATTTTAAACTATAAAAAGCGCCTTTGATGAAAAATCGGGATCACTTGTAACATTCATTGCAAGTTTTCTAAGTCCTGCCGCATCCCCCGGTGTGGGCATGTGGGTAAGATGAATTTCACAGCCGGAAAGGTCTTTCAGCTTCTGTATGGCAGCTTCAGCACCCGGATTTGTTGTTCCGCTTATTGCAAGTGCGATTAAGGTTTCTTCAAGATCAAGACTCACAGGGGCGCTCTGTATTATTTCTTTTTTGAAAGTCATGAGTGAGTTGAGAATATATGAAGGGAGCAGGTCTATCTGCGGGGGTATACCTGCAAGTTTTTTTATTGAATTAAGCACTACGCTTGAGGCTGCATGCATGAGAGGTGAGTTATATCCGCTGACTAATTGCCCGTCAGGGAGTTCTATTGCAGCGCCGCTGTATATACCTTTGTTCCCCTTATTTTTCTCTTTTGCAGTGAGCGAAGCTTCTCTTGCCCGACTTACAACATCCCGGTCTTCAGGTTTAAGCCCCATATCCTTCATTAAAAGTTCTACCCTCTGGACTGTTTCCCTGTCACAGAGACCCACAGCATATTCACAAGAGTAGCGGAAGTATCGTCTTATGAGTTCCTGGCTGGATGCTTCACGAACAGCAGTATCATCGGTTATTGCAAAACCTGCCCTGTTTACACCCATGTCTGTTGGCGACTTGTAGTATGATGGTTCACCGGTAATTTTCTCAAGTATTCTCTGAAGAAGGGGGAAAGCTTCCATATCCCTGTTATAGTTTACAGTTTTTTCATTATATGCTTCCAGATGGAAGTGATCCAGCATGTTTACATCGCGAAGCTCGGCTGTGGCTGCTTCGTAGGATATATTTACCGGATGCTTTAAAGGGAGATTCCAGATAGGGAATGTTTCAAATTTCGCATAGGTTGCATTGATGCCCCGCTTATGTTCATGATAAAGCTGGGACAGGCATGTGGCCAGCTTCCCGCTCCCGGGTCCCGGCCCTGTTACTACGATTATGGGGCTGCTGGTTTCAATATAGGGATTAGCGCCATATCCCTCTTCGCTTACAATTGTGTCAACATCAGTGGGATATCCCTTGGTGAATTTATGTGTATAAACTTTAACACCGCGTCTTTCAAGTTTCTGCTTAAATGAGTATGCACCGGGCTGGTCTTCGAATCTTGTAATAACAACTGAGTTTACATTTATGCCCCATTCGGTAAAATCATCAATACTCTTCATGGTGTCTGTATCGTAGGTAATGCCGAAATCGGCCCGTATCTTTTTTCTCTCAATATCCATGGCGCAGATGCACATTATTACTTCAACAGATTCCTTAAGGCCTGCCAGGAGTTTCATTTTTACGTTAGTGTCAAATCCGGGGAGCACTCTTGCCGCATGATAATCAAAAAGAATCTTCCCTCCGAATTCCAGATAGAGTTTTTTGGAGGAATTCCCCTCAATGCGGCTGAGTATTGCCGCGCTCTGCTCTTTTAGGTAAAGTTCGTTATCGAATCCTTTTGCTTTCATAAAAATCCTCCCGGAGATATGACGGTAATTTTTCCCCCGGTAAAAAATTTGTCAAGCAGATAGAGTGTATATCCCCCCTATAAGTTCAAAGGGAGCGGTAGAATTCTGCAGGTGCTGTCATTCCCGCACATACTTCGGCAGACTCAGTACAAGTGCGGGAATCTCAGAACTCCTGATTCTACTATGAAAGCATAATCTTTTCAAGATCCAGGGGCTGAACATGTTTCCCGTCCATAAATGCTCTCATGTTTCCTCCGGAAATTTCATCTATCAGGGCAATAGTGCTGCCGTCGATTCTGCCGAACTCAAATTTAATATCATATAACTCAAGGTTCTTTTTAGCAAGTTCCTCTTTAACTACAGCAGCTATTTTCTGGGTCAGAGCCTTCAGCTCTTTATATTCATCTTTAGAAAGAATTCCCAGCATATCAAGGGCATCCTCAGTTATCGGGGGGTCCCCTCTGTCGTCATCTTTCAGGGTAATTTCCACAAAGGCGTCAAGGTGTGCTCCCTCATTGACATAAGCACCGTAACGTTTTAAAAAACTTCCAACAGCCCTGTACCTGCATATAACTTCAAGCCCCTTTCCGAAAAGATCAGCGGGTTTTACAGTCATGGCTGCTTTATCAATATCAGCAGATATATAGTGTGTGGGAATCCCCTTATCTTTTAATTTCTCAAAGAAAAATTGAGTAAGCTTAAGGCCTGCTCTGCCGGCACCTTCAATTGTTAGTCCCACACTGTTTGATCCCGGGTCAAAGACTCCATTTTCACCTGTCATATCATCTTTAAACTGCAGCAGAAAATTTCCATCTTCAAGTTCGTAAACATCCTTTGTTTTACCGGTATAAACAAGCTTCATTTAGCGGTTCTCCTCAATTTTTATTATTTTGAATCAGTGTTAATTCTTTAATTTATATTAAAATAAAATGATCTGATATCCCCGCCGCCGAAGGCGGCGGGGATATTGAACAGCATTACTGCACTAAAAGATATCTTCAGGAATAATTACTGATTTTGGACACTTTTTTTTTTAAATATATTAAGATCAAGCTAAAACATGAAAAGCATTTGTTTCATTTATGTTAAATTTTGTCAACAACCTGCTTCCGGTCGGGGGAGGATAAGAATAGTGCGGTTTTTTATTTGACGGATGAAGAATAGGGATAATAGTGTTACATATATGTAAAACCTTTCATTAAAATTTAATAAAACATCTTTTTAACAAATTTGGAGACTAATATGACCACTCTTGAAGCCCTTGATGTTGCTTTCAGCCCTAATCCTCTTGTGCAGTTTCTTCATAAACCGGCAAAAGATTTTACAAAAGCTGACTTGATGAAATATATCGCTGCAAAGGGGATTAAAATGATCAATTTCCGCTACATCGGCGGAGATGGAAAACTTAAGACCCTTAACTTCGTTATTACAGGGAGGGAACAGCTGGACAGTCTCCTTTCATGCGGTGAAAGGGTGGATGGTTCCAGTCTTTTCTCGTATATTGACGCAAATTCCAGTGATCTTTATGTTGTACCCAGGTATAAAACAGCTTTCTTAAATCCTTTTGCAGCTATTCCCACTCTCGATATTCTCTGCGCCTACTTTGACAAGGACGGGAACCCCCTTGCAAGCGCTCCTGAAAATGTAATGATGAAGGCGCATAAAAACCTTCAGGAGAGCACAGGTTACAGCCTTGATGTTATGGGTGAGCTTGAGTATTATGTTATATCGCAGAAACAGGAATTTTATCCTGCAGTAGACCAGAAAGGCTACCATGAATCTGAGCCGTTTGCAAAATTCGAACAGATCAGGAAGGAGTGTATGGAGGCAATTGCCCGGTCAGGGGGGTTGATAAAATATGCTCATTCAGAGGTGGGGAATTTTACTACAGATGATGATTATTATTACGAACAGAATGAAATCGAATTTAATCCCACAGATATAGAGGATGCAGCAGATCAGCTTACTATTGCAAAGTGGATTATAAGGATGGTGGGGAATAAGCATGGAGTTAATATAAGTTTTGCCCCTAAAATTACAGTAGGTAAAGCCGGAAGCGGACTCCATATACATATGAAGCTCCATAAAGATGGGAAAACAGCGACAATTGAAAATGGCCGGCTTAGCGATGCTGCAAAAAAAGCTATTGCAGGGATTCTCGATATTACTCCCGCTCTCACAGCTTTCGGCAACACAAACCCCACATCCTATCTGCGGCTTGTTCCTCATCAGGAAGCTCCCACAAATATCTGCTGGGGGGATAGAAACCGGTCAGTACTCATAAGGGTCCCTCTCGGCTGGATAGGTGTAAGCGATATGATTAAAAAGGCCAATCCCGCCTATGATGATGAGCTGAGAGATTTTTCAGACAGACAGACCTTTGAGTTCAGGTGCCCTGACGGTTCCGCTAATATTCATCTTCTTCTGGCCGGACTTGTAATTGGTGTTAACCATGGACTGGAGATGGAGAATGCTCTGGAGATGGCAGAGAAGCTTTATGTTAATGTTAATATTTTTCATGAAGAGCATAAAGATAAACTGGCTCAGCTTGATGCTCTTCCCCTCTCCTGCTATGAATCGGGAGAGTGCCTTCTTAAACTCAGAAGCCATTTTGAAAAGAATGAGATCTTCTCTCCAAAGCATATTGACGGTATTGTGAAATCTCTAATGGCATATGAGGATAAAGGCTTAAGCGAAAAGCTTTACGGTAAAAATCATGAAATAAAAAAGCTGGTAGATAAATACCTGCACCAGATGTAGGAATAGTTATATAACTGTCCCGGCTTTAAGGCCGGGACAGGACAATTCCCTTTAAAATAAATTTATTCCAGATTCATCTTCTTATTGATCTAATAATAGCCTTGTGAATAAATATCCCCATGCTGAAAGTATCCGGAATATGTAAAAGCTTTACTCCAAAGAGAAGGATGGTTCTTGACCATGTCTCTTTTGTTTTGAACAGGGGGGAAGCTGCAGCCCTTGTGGGGGAGAACGGGGCAGGGAAGACTACCCTCATAAGAATTTTATCGCAGATATTTAAGCCGGACTATGGGTTCTTCACCCTTGACGGGGTAAGATCAGATATCTCCTCCAGTGATATAAAAAATAAAACCGGTATTCTTTTTTCAGGGGATGGCGGGTTATATGATCGTTTAAGTGCTGAGGAGAATATTAAATATTATGCGGAACTTAACAGCATCAGCAAAAGTTCCTATAATAGAATGCTTGAAATCCTGGTTCAGGAGCTGTCATTATCTGAATTTCTACATGACAGGGTTTCCACATTTTCCAGAGGGATGAAACAGAGAACAGCTATTGCCAGAACGCTTATTACTGATCCCGACTTTATTATTCTTGATGAGCCTTCAACCGGCCTTGATGTTATTGCTGCAGAATCTGTAAAAAAAATTATTTATAGACTGAAGCAGAACGGGAAGACCCTTCTTTTCTCGAGCCATAGCACCGATGAAATTTTTTCATGTGCAGACAGAATTATTATAATACATAATGGTAAAATAAACTGCGATATGCAGAGAGAGTCATATGAGGCTTTATATGGCAGAGATCTTACCTGTTTTATAAAAGAGTAGAATGAAACTTCTGACTATTATCAAAAAAGAACTTATCGATCAGGTGAGGGATAAACGGACAATAATTGCAGCAATACTTATGCCTGCAATTATTGTTCCTCTCCTTCTTCTTGTTATACCTCAGGATGGGGCAGGGGGCCCGGATGCTATAGCAATGAGAATTATTATTCAGAATAATGACAATCAGTTAAAAAGTCTTATTCTTGCATCTTATGCTGATTCAGATTTTTTAAAAGAGGGAACAATCGGGTCTGTTTTAAATGGTGAGGCGGACCTTTATATAGAGTATACAAAAGCTGAAGACCGCTTCACATCCTTTACATTCCATTATGATTCTGCCAGAACAAACTCAGTTATTTCTTTTGTCCATATACATGATCTATTTGATTCTGCATTCAGCAGGCTTGCTCCAGGATATGGAGGGGCTGAACTGAGGGGATCATCAGTACGAAGCGAAATAGAGAGCAGGACCCTGCATACCCTGGCCCTTATGCTGCCGGTTTTTCTTATGGTCTTTGCTGCATCTTCAACCATATCTTCGGTTATAGATATGACTGCCGGTGAAAAGGAGCGTTTAACCATTGAGATACTTTTAAGCTGCAGCGTCACTCCCATGTTATTAATCGCAGGGAAAATAATAGCAGCATCAATTATAGGATTTTTTTCAATAATTTCACTAATCACAGGCCTTTCATTTTTTTCCCAATTAAGTCCGGTAATTACAGGGGGGATCCCCCTTGTGGGATTTGCCGGATTTAAGTGTCTTTTTCTGATTACACTGATGGCCAGTTTCAATGTAGTTTTTTTTGCTGCAGCAGGGATGGTAATAGGGCTATATGCAAAATCGGTAAAGGAGGGTGGGATTCTCTCCCTTCCGGTTATAATTGCCGGTTCAGCACTATCCAGCGGTTTTATAGG
Source organism: uncultured Leptospirales bacterium (assembly GCA_964491265.1). Classification (GTDB taxonomy): domain Bacteria; phylum Spirochaetota; class UBA4802; order UBA4802; family UBA5550; genus JBBAGC01. The sequence continues at coordinate 22,791 of CAZBFP010000002.1, forward strand.
GGGTGATCCCTTCAGCGGGGAATGGATTTTTTTTCTCATACCTGTTCTGAATTTTTCATCCCTAATTCGCTCAGCAATTTTTGATCACTACGACCTGCTTCATACGCTTATTGCTTTTTCCGTAAATACGGGCTGGATACTATTCTTTGCGGCTGCAGGGGGGTATTTTATAAAAAAGGGGAATGTAATTTTTAGAAGTTGACACCGTTTCTTTCTTTGTGTATTATAAGATTATCAGGATTGTTGTTTAAGCAGTGAAATTCCCCTTTACAGGGGGGGTAAACTCTGATGCATTAAAGTAATAAGGGGGAATCTATGGGAATTATCGGTCTGCTTGTTGTTATAATTCTGGTAATAGTTATTTTAAGGCTGGTCTGATTTTACCAGCCCGGTTTAATATTTACGGTTTGCTTAGCAGCTCATATCGTGATAAAGTTTTGCTATTTCAACGCAATCAGGTGTGAGCTTAAAAGAATAATATGTTTTTTCTCTTCTTCAATGATTTCATCAATCCATTTTTTCCCGAAAGATTCCGGAACAAAGCCTTTCATTCCCAGATAAAAGAGAATAGATTCCTTTTCAGCTGTGATGGCTGCTTTTAGAACCTCCCTCGGGGAGGTAAGATCAATTTCTTTATCATAGAAAACCTTTGTATCAGCCAGTGATTTAAGGTAGCCAGACTCTTCATTATATGGATCAAATGCAGTTGAGCCTTTCTCCTCTCTTTTCAGCTTTGTCCGCATTTCAGAAAAGGTTTTTTCATGGTCAATCTCCATGGCGCTGAGGGAGTTCAGGAGTTTCTGTATTTCCGGCTCCTTTATCATTGCTGCAGCGTCTTTATAAAATTTTGCGCCGTTGCGTTCGATCTCTTCCGCCATTTCAAAAATATTATCCGCGTTATAACTGAAACTCATAATTTGCCTCGTTAATTAAGGTATCGGGTCAGCAGATATTGACTAACCTGATGTTTGATTAAAAAACTGGAGGGGCTCTGTCAATAAAATAATTTTTTATGTATTAGGCTGAAATTCAGGCTTGCTCACCGGAAATTTTATTCTAAAAATTGTTCCTCTCGCTGATGTATCAATGTTTACCTCAGCATGATGTTCCTTTATGATTCTGTGACTCAGTGAAAGGCCGATGCCGGTTCCTTTACCTTTAAGTTTTGTGGTGAAAAAGGGTGTCCATATTTTAGTAATAAGATCTTCTGGTATACCGCTCCCGTTATCCTCAATAATCAGGATAACCTGATTTTCCCCCATTGTGGTGGTAATCTTAATAAATCCTGAAAGATATGGTTCATCATCCTGTCTTGTGCGTATTGCATCTTTTGAGTTGAGTATGAGGTTTATGAAAAGCTGTTCAAGGGAGAGATTGTCCCCCATAATTTCAGGTATAGTATCATCAAGAACAAATATAATATCTATGCTGTTTTTTTTCATCTGGATATTTATAAGTTCAATAGCATTAAGAATGCATGTGTTTATATCAACAGGGTGAAGGGTAAATCCGCGTTTTCTTGAGAATGTGCGTATATGGTCAATTATCGATGAGGACCGGTCAACCAGTGATGTTATTTTCTCCAGGTCTGATGATGCCTGTCTCCCTTCAAGCTCATTGCAGTTTATGTCATCAATCATATTCTGGGCTATGCATTTAATCCCGGTAAGGGGCTGTGCCAGTTCATGCGCAATACCTGTGGTGACTTCAGCAAGGCTGGCATGCCGGGCAACCTGGAGAAGCTCAATATCTTTCTGGGCAATGATTCTTTTCAGCTGTTCACTGCTCTGGCGGAGCCTGTTAATTTTTAAATTAAGATTTTTATTAAGGATGTTCATGCTTGAAAAGCGGCTGCTGAAATTTATAATTTTTCTGCTGTAGCCGGAAATAATTATAAAGTAATATAGGATGAATGAGAGAATAAAGAAAATAATGAGGCTGGTGCTGCTGATTTCATTTAAAAGAAATAATATTATGAAAAGTGTGTTTAACAGGATCGGGAGAAGGTATATTTTTTCAAAAATTTGCTTCCTCAGGGCAATAGCAATATATAAGTATGCAGCAAGGTGAAAGCCGCAGATAATCATAATCCGGTAATCAGTGAAGAGAAGAAAAAAAGCAAGAAAGGGAGTGATAAGAAAATTCATGCCTCTGAGGAGTGGTATTTTTTCTGAAAAAGAATAATCAAGAAGGAGAATAGTGATTGTGTGAGGTATAAGGAAAAGACCCAGATATGTAATATTTTCTGCCTGAAAAAGGTTAATCCCCAGTTCGTTAAAATAAGCAGGGGCGGCAATTAAAACAACAGGGAGGAGGTTGAGCATGAGTATACGCGCCTTGCTGATTTTTATAAAGAGCAGCAGGTGAATAGATATGAAACAGAGAATTATAAAAATCAGAAAAAACAAATTATATTTGTCCGTATATTATATTCCGGTATGAGTCCGGTTTAAAGAATCGTTATTTGAAATAAAATGTGTTAATATCCCCGCCGCCGAAGACGGTGAAGATATTAAAAACAGCATTATTGCAGTAAAAATATCTTCAGGAATCATTACTGTTTTAAAATAACAGTTTTCCGGTCAAAAATACATATTCTGCCGGAAACAGAAAAAAATATCGTTATCCTGATAAGCGCAGCATCACCCGGATTCCGGAACTTAAATGAGCCTTCATTTATCCCCTCTTTTATTGAAATATGCCTGGACCCGGTTGTTCTTTGTCTGTGATAATCCCCCGGTATATCTGGAATATTTTCATTTGTTGTGCCTCTGTATATCCTGGCATTATCAATTGATGTATTTATTGAACCGGGATTTTCTGTATCAGAAATAATTTCTATGAGAACCTGTGCATTGGGGAGTTTTGCAAATGAAATATCACCATCCTCCGGCGCAAGGCCGATTTTTACTCCCCCTGAAGATCTGTCATAAGAATGAAGTGTAAAGGGGCGCCCCGATTCACCGGTCCGGTTCAGACTTAATTCAGCTCTTGTTGTTAAGGGGGTAAAAATTTCTCTATTCCCCGCTTTACTGTAAAGGGGATTAAGTTTTTCACCATTGAGTAAAACATCTCCCCCCCTGGAAGAGATAGTGTAAATATCCTCCAGGCTCCTGTTTCTGTTAAGATCCACATTTAATCTGGAAAAGAGGAAGTCCCTCTCCCTGATTACGGAATTTTCTATTGTCCCTTCAATAATCTGTGACTCTTCAGGTATATATACTGAATAATCGCTGAAAATTTCCGGGGGAGGACCTTTGTATGTGACTGTATATTCCAGAGTATAATCAGAATCAGATATTTTGTTGAGTCTTGTAATTTTAAGTGAAACATCGGGGACTGACCCCTGTGAAAAAAGGGGGAGGCTTATGCAGATAATGAAAAAGGTGATTATTTTATTCATTAAATTATCGCCGCTATAGTATTTTAAGAAGTATCTCATTCATGCTGAGACGATCGCTTTCAGCCTCTTCGTCAGAGTAGCCGAAGGCAATAATAGCCATATTTTCATTGTCCTGGTCTATTTCAAGAACAGGATTAATTTTTTCCTTGTTTTTAAGAATTTCACCCAGCCATACAGAGCCGATATTAAGGGAGTGTGACTGAAGCAGCATATTCTGTATGCAGGAGCCTATGCTCATAAGATCCTTGTCTCTGTCATAGCCTGAAGGGGTATGATAAAAAACAGCAATACAGAAGTCTGAACTTTTAATAATAGAGGAGTATTTTGTCAGTGCTGCCAGCTCATCTTTTATTTCTTTATTTTTTATAACAACAAATCTCCAGGGCTGATTGTTTTTGCCTGATGGTGACCATCTTCCAGCCTCAAGTATTTCATAAATCCGGCTGTCAGGGACCGGTTCATCCTTAAACTTCCGGATTGATCTGCGTGTTTTTATAAGGTCAGTTAGTTCCATTTTTTTCTCCATAATTAAGCTGATTAACGGTTCTGCTGGTATAAGTTATGATGTAATTATTCTATTAAGTTAAATTAATTCTGAGCTGAAGCAAGATAATTTTGCAGTTTAGCCTGTTTTAATGCTATATCGCGTATATGCCTGTTGATTATTTTTTCAAAATCGAGCTCACCTGAGATAATGGAATACCGTTCCGATTCAATATTTGAGAGCTTTGTGGTTAATCTTATTCTGCTCGCTTCTGCGGCGTGTTTTTTGGCCTCCCGCCAATAGGGGAGGGCGTCTTTGTAGAACTGCTCAGCGATTTTAAGGCTCTCACTTATTTCTTCAGCATATTCTGCATTATAAAAATATATTTTCTGCATATCGTATCTTACGGCGATACGCATATAGTTTCTCATAATCAGAATGTTCATATGCATAAACATGAGCTTCCGGTATTTTAAATACTCCTGCTCTGTTTCAACTTTTACAATAGCATTGGATGGATGGCGGAATTTGCTGTTAAGCCCTCTTCTCAGCATCTCTATGTTTTTACGGAGAGAGTTTTCATTATAGTAGAGCTTCATGCCGTAAAGCTGATAGTAATCCTCAAGAAAATGGGGGTGTGTATTCTGATGCATCCGTATCCTGGGGATATAGTCTGAAAAGGGGACATATTTATCCTTCTCCTCAGTGAAATACTGGTACTGGTAGTCTTCACCCCTCAGATCGGGTGAAAGAGCAGTAATTAAGGTTATCAGCATTATTGCAGCAATTATTTTCTTTTTCATATTTTTCTGTATTGGATGAAGAGTATTTGTAAAAATTATCGGTAAAAACCGTGTAAGGGGATAATCTTTTTATTATGGAAGAGATGATACCGGGATTTTAGTTTTTATAATGAATCGGCTATAAAGAAAGTCATTATTTCGATTTTGTACAATCAGCTTCTGTCGAAAATGTTAAAACGTATAAATTAACTACTTTAATTATAATTTCACACTTCTCTTGCATAGTGAGAAGTGTGAAATAAGCTTTATTATCTGTAAATTTCCCTGTACATTTTTTCATAAATTAATGCAGCAGTTTGGGCAATACCTGATTTTAACTGTTCAATATCTTTTGCAGGTCCATCAGTAATACCTATGACTTTTCTGTCTTCAAGGGTTGCTCTCCATACAATTTTATCGCTTTTTACTTCATGCATCGATCCTTCAGCAGAAATAAATACTCCTCTTGTATAGCCGCTTCCATCCCATAAAATTCTGTCTATTTTAAGAACAATTACATATTCAGTCCCGATTTCATCGACAATTGTACTGAACTTGTAATTGCTTACGGTTGGATCATTTTTCATTTCATTTAAGTAATTGTTATTTAAAGGCATAGCTTCTTTACTTAATAATTTTTTATCTGCGATTAATTTTACTCTTCTTTGTTTTTCTGGAGGGGTTTTATCAGATTCATTAATGAGAATTTCTTTAATATTGATATTCCTGAAATTATGCTCAATTTCTTTTTGTGCGTTGATAATACCTGAACATCTAACCTCTGCACCTGGTAGTGCAGGGATATAAAGCTTTGCAGTAATTGTACTATTTTTTAATGATTTACTAGATCTAATATGATTTGATGTACAACCTGTTACAACTAATACTATCAAAGACAAAAGGACGAGTAATTTTTTCTTCATAATAATTATCACCTTATATTAAACTAAATTCCATCTAAATTGTATCGAATAAATTTATTTTTTTGTCATAATTTCTAATCTTTTTTGATTGTCATGATCTGCAATCCATACAGTTGGTGTGCTATAAGCATCGTTAATAAAATTCCCCATATAAGCTGTATCATGTGTCTGGTTTAATAGTTTTATTCTGTATTTAGAATGCCAGTCCAGCACCAAAATATAGTAATAATCCTGAAAAGCTACCTTCAATATTTCCATCACCGAAATTTAGTGCAATACCGCCTCTTTTAAATTCATCTATACTTGCATATCTCCCCATGACCCCTCCAAAGAGTGCAGCAGATCCCATCATGCGATTGTACTCTACCTTGATGTGCCCGCCTAGAGTATTCCCTTCAAAATCATATTCATCTTTAAAATTTCCGCTCATAAATTTTTTAGCTTCTTCAGTTAATGTCATGGTTCCCTGATAATAACCGCCGCCAACTCCCAGAAGAACAAAACTTGTTTCATCAATAGAGTGCTTGTAGTATACAGTCCCAAGATATGTAATAGCAGTTAATGTTAATGATAAGTACTGCTCAGAAGCATAACCGCTGGCTTTGGCAACTGATTTTGACTCTCCTCCATACTGATAACCTGCTGATAATCCGAATCCGATTGATCCGAGAAAAAATCTTCCTTCCAGATCAATTCCGGCTCCAAGAACAGATTTTTCGTCTTTACCTTTAAAAACATCGGGATCTATGGAATTAGCAATGAAATCACCATAACCTTTAACAGCATCATCCATTGATGAGTTTGGAACATAGCCCATATTACCGATTAGGTTTATACTGAAGCTTGTTTCAGCATAAACAGTTGATACTGCGAATAAAAATAACATCACAAAAAAAAGCTTACGGAACTTTTTCATAAAAAACGTCTCCTTAAAATATAAATATTTTTGAATTTTTTTATGACCGGAACTGTACAGATTATGGCGCCTGGGGATGGCTGTGAATGTACAATCATCGGTCAATATATATACGTTTTTCTGCCGATTTTTTTTGAATTTTTTTTAAAAGAGAGAAATTTTTTTTAATTTTTTAAGTAAAACGGAGAGAAAGGAAGTCATTATTCTGTATTTGTACATTAATTTGCTTTAACTTCAGAAATTTATATTATATAATAACTGCTAAACTGGTTCTCCAGGTTTTACAAAAAATGAAAAAAATCAGCATCATAATAAAAATTATATGAAATATTTACGGTTTGTGGTATAATTAATTTAAAGAAGTTGTTCATCCGGAGGGGTAATCAATGTTCAGGAAAAATATGAAAATTCTCGTTGCACTCGGTTTTACTGAAAGGCCGAAAGCTGTACTTGAAAAAGCAATAACCATTGCCAGACAGTTTGAGGCGGAGGTTTATGTTATGCATGTAATCACAGAAATGCCTAAACTGAACTTTTATTATGACGCATACAAGCTTTGGGAGGATTTCAGGGACAGTGCTGTTAAGGAGACACTTGAGCTTATGAACAGCTATGTGGCTAAAGTAGCTGGAGATTACGAGAATATTGAAATGATAATAGATGTTGGTGAGCCGAGTGTGAAAATAAATGCCAAGGCTGAAGAGCTGGATGTGGATGTTGTTATCATGGGGCATCATGTAAGAAAGGGGATAAGTCATGTTATTCATCAGAATAACTGTGAAAAGGTTGTAAGGTTCGCTAAAAAACCGATACTCAGTTTTTTTGTTGAGGAAAAGGGAAAACCGGATAATTAATTGTATCCGGTTTAATAAATTCCCGGCTGAATCAGTTAAAGTATATTTTTCCCGATGAGTCCCGGATCGTGGGAGAAAATTTTAATTTCTTCTTTATCTGTATTGTTAAGTTTTTCATCCCATTTGCCGTTCTCCGGACATTCGTAGAGAGGCTGATTATCCACCCAGTCATATAATTTCTGTGAAAGCCTCTCCTGCCAGAAAAATCTGCTCCCCTCCCCTGCGCGGAAGCTTTTCCACAGTTCATCAGGGACCAGTGTCCAGAGCCATTCATATGTAAATGGCGAATCCCCTATAAGTGTTATTACCGCATCTTCACTATTAATCTTTACTGATTGATGCCCCTCTGTGTGCCCGGCTGACATGACAAGCTCCAGACCCGGCTTTATTTCACAGTCCCCGTCTATAAGGCGGAATCTGCTCAGTGAATCTATCCAGTGTGCAGGGCAGTATGATGTCTCTTCGTTCTCCCTTAGATTAAAGAGCCCTTCAATTTCAGATTTCTGCACAAAGATTTCTGCTTCCGGGAAAAGGGCTATACCTGCAGCATGGTCCCAGTGGAGATGGGTCTGGATTACGGTTTTAATGTCGCCCGGGCTAAATCCGAATTTCTTTAAATTATATTCCAGGTTGTGCTCATCTTTTTTAATCCCGCTGGAGTCTGAGCCGGGTATATGATTAATATTAAAACCTGTGTCTACAAGAACCGGTTCATTATTTTCATCAATAAGAAGGAAGGAGAAGCTTGGAATATTCTCCACCTTGGGGAATTTTATATTGTTAGTTTTATCAAAAGCTACAGTAAAAAAACCGTTGAGAAGAGGGTGAACTTTATAATTCATTTTTTTACATCCATAAGCAGTATTTATGTGTATTTATATTTACTGTAAATGATTTCTCAAGTATTTATTTAAAAAAAAGTGAATTTATTAAGATAAATGCCCTCACCCGCACTTCGCTATCGCTTGTGCACCCTCTCCCGTCAAGTCGGGAGAGGGTTATGTCAGAAAATGATTAGTTGTTTGCGCTTTCAAATAATTTGTTATGAAGTAAATTATCTTTGCAAAGAGCCTTCTCCTTGAGGCTCACTACTACCCACAAGTCGAGATCCATCAAAATGCTAAAAGATATTTCGCGAAAAATCTTTTAGTGAGTGCCTGTACCCGGTGTATTGGCCCCCTAAATCCCCCGGAGGGGGACTTTGTTTAAGTTGAATAACAAAAAATTCTAAAATAAAAGCGTTTTTGAAGTTAAGATATATTTCCAAACTTCTTTTTTAAGTCCCCCTCCGGGGGATTTAGGGGGCTTTTGAGAAGTGGGTAGAAGTTAGCCTTGAGAACAAGGCGCGCCGGAGGCGGGGTGAGGTCTTTTTTAAGGATGCGGGTAAAGAAAAGGCCGCCGAAGGCGGCGGGGAGAGAGAATGTTTTATTTTGTATTAAAATATATTTTAAGGAATTAACATTGAGATTTATTCTGTTTGACACTTTTGTACGCGTAAGCATGATTTTATATATTTCCTCAGCAATGCAAAGAGGTTTTCAAATGCCTGGAATTTATACTCATAATGTAATCTTCAAAAGAGCCCTTGAAGCTGTTGCAAAAAAGAGCGGTTCCTCATATATAGATAAGTCGGTTGTATCGCTCTTTAACTCCCCTGAGCATAAAAGGGCGGGTCTATTCGGGAGTATCGGCCCTAATATTTTTGATTATATGAGCATCATGTACAGAGGGAGAAGTTACGGCAATGATATAGCCTATCTGCTTCATAATGATGAAGTCTCCTCCTTTGCAGATAATATGCTGGAAATTATTAAGGGGTATGGTGACAGCAGAAATGAATGGGCCTCTTCTCAGAGGGCATATCTCATGGGTTATATCTCTCATATTATTGCTGATTCAGTAATACACCCTTTTGTCTTCTATTTCTCAGGCTTCCCTGCAGGGGGTACAAAGAAAGAGGCGATTCATTTCAGAAAGCTTAATCTTCTGTTCCAGTATAATATTGATAATTATTTTTTATATAAAGATGAGGGCGTGGAAAATCCGGGTATAGATGAAATGCTCCCCTTTTATAAAATCGGGAGAAGATCCTCTCTGGAACCTTCAGTTAAAGCTCTTATTCTTCAGGCATTGAAAGAACTGGATGAAGGGCTTTTTAGCCGGGCTTTTAAGAGAATTGCAGGGAAAAAGATCAATGGAGCCCTGGGGTATGTGCCCGGTTTTGACACGATTCCTTCAAATATACAACTCTGCTACAGGATTAAAAGAACGGAAAATGACAGGCTTAAAAGGTATATGGACCGGGTAAATGATTATCCTCTCTTTTATTCCGACTTTCTGGTAAGGTACCCGGGGTATAAAAGGGTTGATATGGATGCACTTAATATTCATCAGGGGCGATGGCAGTACCCTGCAGGGCAGAAGGGGTTAAGGTATGAATCTGTCCTGCATCTTATAAAAACCGCTGTTGAACGAATTGTAGAGGCATGGGAGAGGATTGAGTCTATATCATACGGTAATAAGTCGATAGATATTGCCCCTTATATCGATATTAATGCCTATACAGGTGAAAAGGGTGTTCCTTTCAGTGAAATGAAAATAAAGGAGGTGATAAAGCTCAGGTTATAAATTAATGATAAAAAACACTTGAAAAAAAAACTTCCAATCTGATAATGACAGTTGGTGAGAGTGGCGGGGCCACTCTTTTTTTATAAATGGTCCGGTGTATGATAAAAGATGAACTTAACAGAATTATATTAGAATCTGCGTCTAAACTTGGTTATCATGTGTATGAGTCCTCTATATATTTGAAAGGGAGTAACACGAATATTGCCGTAAAGATAGACAGCTTAAACGGTATATCGCATTATGACTGCCAGTTGTACAGTGATGAACTGAGCAGCAGGCTTGAAGAGAAAAGCCAACTCCCCGGATATGTCCTTGAAATCTCCTCTCCCGGACTTGACCGCAAGCTCCGGAATGCTGAAGAATTTATAAGATTTATAAAATCCCCGGTAAAGGTAGTTCTTGAAGAGGATGGTGAAAGGCGGGCCGTGAAAGGGACTATCCTTGAAGCTGATGAAGAGGAAGTGACTGTTAGTGATGAAAAAAACAATGTTATTAAATTAAAATATAAAAATATAATAAATGCGAATTTAGATTATTAAAGGTTTACTGAAATGAGCAATAATTTTTTTGAAGCCCTTCACCAGATAGCAAAGGATAAAGGGATAACACGGGATGAAATTGAAGGTATTGTTGAATCCGCAATGCTTTCAGCTTACAAGAAGCAGTACGGCACTATTGAAAATGTGACTGTTGCTTTTGACAGGGATAACAATACTGTTAAAATTATAAGCAGAAAGATGGTGGTGAAAAAACCGGCAAATCCTGCAGAGGAGATTGCCTATGAAAAGGCAGTCAGTATAAAAAAAGATGTTAAACTTGGAGATGATATCCGGGTTGAGGAAAATCCCTTTGAGTCTTTTGGCAGGATAGCAGCGCAGACTGCTAAACAGGTGATTATCCAGAAGATTAAAGAAGCTGAAAAGAATATTATCTTTAATGAGTTCAGCGTAAGGGAGGGGGAGCTTATAAACGGCTATCTCCAGCGCAAGACAAAGGATAATCTTTTTGTTGATCTTGGCAGGACAGAGGGTGTAATCCCTGTGAGAGAGCAGTCCCCTCTTGAGCGATATAAAATAGGGGACAGGATCAAGGCTGTTATCCTTGCTGTTAAGAAAAGCACAAAGGGCTCGGATGTTATTCTGTCAAGGGCCCATTCATCATTTGTTGAAAGATTATTCGAAATGGAAATACCTGAAATTTATGATGGTATTGTTAGAATAATAAAAATTGTCAGAGAGCCCGGAATGAGGACAAAGGTGGCTGTTTACAGCGACAGAGACGATGTTGACTCTGTTGGAGCCTGCGTAGGGATGAAGGGTATAAGGATACAGTCTATTGTCAGAGAGCTTGAAGGTGAAAAAATTGATATTGTCCAGTATTATGATGATATGATAGTAATGGCGGCAAACTCTCTTACTCCTGCGAGAGTTAAAGAGGTTGTAAAAACATCGAGAGGGGGGGTTATTGCTGTTGTTGATAATGACCAGTACTCCCTTGCTGTGGGGCGGTCAGGGCATAATGTGCGGCTTGCTTCCAAGCTCTGCGGATTTGAGATTGATATAAAAACTGAAGAGTCTTATCAGGAATTTCTTACAACCAGCGAATCCAGATCAGTTGTTAATCAGCTCTTTTCAACTGATAATCTTGATGAAACACCTCTTGAGGAGCTTCCCGATCTTGAACCGCGTGTGATCAAGATGCTTGAAAAAGCGGGTATTTTTTCAGTTGAGGATCTTGTAGAGAAATCATTCGATGATCTTGTAAAAGTTGAAGGAATTGGCGATAAGACAGCACAGAAAATTCTTGATATTATTGCTGATGTTGTTGATTTTGAAGATGAAGATTTGAATGAAGATCTGAATGAAGAAGAAAACCCGGAAGAAGAAAACGAATAAAATTTAATGATCAGGATTTTCCATGAAAGCTATTGACGTTGCTACAAAGAACCATATTACAGTTGATGATATTATCGAAATCTGCCGTGAAATAAGTATACCCTGCGAAGGTGGCGATTCTGAACTTGTTTCTAATGATATTTTTCTTGTTGAGAGAAGAATTGAAGTTGTGAAAAAGAAGAAACAGGAAGAAGCTGAAAAAGCTAAGAAGAATAAAAAGCTTAAGCTTAAGAAAAGGGTACATGTTTCCAATGACATAAAAAAGATGAAGGGGATTGAGATAACAGAATCAAAAGGTCCTGAACCGAAAGAGGATCAAAGTGATGTGGAAGATGTGGCAGACGATTCCGCTGCTGATGATAATATAAAAATTGCAGAAAAAGCTCCTGATAAAAAAGAAGCAGCTGAAAAGCCTGCTCAGGTGCAGAGAGAAGGGGAAAGGCCTCCGGCAAGACCATACTCCGAGAGGAGACCTTCTGAAGGGGGCGGTCAGAGACCTCAGCAGGGTCAGCGTCCTCAACAGGGTGGTCAGGGTCAGAGACCTCAGCAGGGCGGTACAGGCCAGCGTCCTTATCAGGGGGGGCAGGGCCAGAGACCTCAGCAGGGCGGTACAGGTCAGCGTCCCCAGCAGGGGGGCCAGGGTCAGAGACCGCAGCAGGGCGGTACAGGCCAGCGTCCTTATCAGGGCGGCCAGGGTCAGCGTCCTCAGCAGGGGGGCCAGGGTCAGAGACCGCAGCAGGGCGGTCCGGGTCAGAGACCGCGTCCGCAGGGGCAGGGTCAGGGCCAGGGTGGATTCCGTCCTTCTGTAGGTAAAGAAGAGGCTCCTGTTTCAATTGAAGTTGAAGATCCTTCAAAAAGAAAGAAGGTTAAAGATAAAGAGCATGAGAAAGGGAAAGAGTGGCTCAAAACCAAAAAAGATAAAGAAGTAGTTGAAAAAGATATTGGAATAAAGAAAAAGCAGGCCCTTGAACTGAAAAAATCAGTTACACCTGAAAAGATCAGTATAACTGAAAGTGTTTCTGTAGGGGAACTTTCCAAAAAACTGAATGTCAAGGCTAATGAGGTTATTTCTAAACTTATGAAACTTGGCGTTATGGCTACAATAAATCAGACAATCGATGCAGATACAGCTTCAATTCTTGCTGCAGAATATAATACTGAAGTAAATGTTGTTTCACTCTTTGATGAGACAGTTATAAAAAATGAGCAGGTGGATAATTTAAGTGATTATATTACCCGTCCCCCTGTTGTAACAGTAATGGGTCATGTTGACCATGGTAAAACAAAGCTTCTTGATACAATCCGTAAGGCTAATGTTGCTGACGGAGAGCATGGCGGTATTACCCAGCATATCGGGGCTTATACTGTTACTGTGAATGATAAAAAAATTACATTTCTTGATACTCCCGGTCACGCGGCATTTACTACAATGAGAGCCAGGGGAGCAAGTATTACAGATATAGTAATCCTTGTTGTTGCTGCAAATGACGGTGTTATGCCCCAGACTATTGAGGCAATAAGCCATGCAAAAGCAGCAGGGGTCCCCATAATTGTTGCCATAAACAAAATAGACCTTGAAGATGCAAATCCGGCCAAGGTAAGGCAGGAACTTACAGCATATGACCTTCTCCCTGAAGAGTGGGGCGGAAACAACCTTTTTGCTGAAATAAGCGCAAAACAGAATATAAATATTGAAGGGCTCCTTGAGCTTATTCTAATACAGTCTGAGATGCTTGAGCTGAAAGCGAATCCCGGGCTTCTTGCAAAAGGGGCTGTAATTGAATCAAGGCTTGATCCGGGGCGGGGCGCTGTTTCAACAGTTCTTGTCCAGTCCGGTACTCTCCATGTGGGAGATTCATTTGTGGTGGGTGTTTATTCAGGTAAAGTAAGGGCAATGTTTGATGATAAGGGGAAGCCCATAGATGAGGCAGGGGCTTCCACCCCGGTTGAAATTCTCGGTATATCGGGCGTACCTGGTGCGGGAGATCCATTTGAGGGTGTTGATTCAGACAGGCTGGCAAAGCAGGTTTCCCATAAAAGGCTTGAATACAAACGGATTGAGTCTGCAAAAAAAGTACGAAAGGTTACCCTTGAATCACTTAATGAGATGATTAAAGATGGAGAGGTACAGGAGCTTAATGTTATTGTTAAGGCTGACGTTGACGGGTCAACGCAGGCGCTGACTGAATCTCTTGAGAAGCTTTCCAATCCTGAAATCAGGGTAAGGGTAATACATTCAGGTACAGGCGGTATTAATGATTCAGATGTAATGCTTGCTGCTGCTTCAAATGCGATTATAGTAGGTTATCATGTAAGGCCAACAGGGAAGGTTGCTGATCTTGCTGATAAAGAGAATGTATCCATCAAGTTTTATAATATCATCTTTGAAGTTACAGATGATATCAGGGCTGCAATGGAGGGTATGCTTTCACCTGAGTACCAGCAGAAAGTTAATGGAACCGGTGAAATTAAGGAAGTATTTAAGATTTCTAAAATAGGGACAATAGCGGGTTCTATCTGTATGTCAGGTAAAATCAGCAGAAAATCGAAGATGAGGCTTATTAGAAACGGCATAGTAATATTTGACGGGGAATTAAGCTCCCTTAAAAGATATAAAGATGATGTAAGTATAGTTGAAGCAGGTCAGGAATTCGGTTTTACCCTTAATGGATTTAATGATATTAAAGAAGGGGACAGTTTTGAAGCTTACGAAATAATCGAGATAGCCAAAAAACTGTAAATCGGTTTAGATTAAAATGAAATACAGAAAAGACCGTTTAGAAGAATTGATAAAAAGGATTGTTTCAGACATCTTTCTGAAAGAGGTGAAGGATCCCAGAATAGGTTTCCTTACCTTTACAGGGGTTGAACTTAATAAGGATTATTCTGAAGCAAGGATCGGCGTTTCTTTTCTCGGATCATCAACAGATGTGAGAAAGGGGATGGAGGGGATAAGATCTTCAAGCGGCTATGTGCAGAAGCTTTTAGGAAAAGAACTGAAAATAAGAAATACCCCCAGGGTATACTTTTTTCTTGATAAGTCTGTTCAGGAAGGGGTGGAGATGGTCAGCAGACTTGAAAATCTCCCCGGAGTGAAAGAGAGCAGCGGCAACAATAATCCTCAGGAGGATTGATAATCCCCTGTGGTTTTACGATCTTTGAATAACTCTATAGTCCTCCTTGATAAGCCTGCGGGAAGGACCTCTTTTGATGTAATAAATGACCTTAAGCGTTATGCAGGTGTTAAAAAGATCGGCCATTCAGGCACTCTTGATAAATTTGCTTCAGGACTCCTTGTTGTATGCACAGGGAAACTTACCAGACTTACACGATATTTTCTTGAGAGCGATAAAAGATATACGGGCACAATACAGCTGGGGATTGAAACAGATACCTATGATATTACAGGTGAAATACTTTCACAGAAGGATTTTTCCGGAATAAGTGAATCAGATATAAAAGAGGGGGCTACCCGTTTTACCGGATCTATATCCCAGAACCCCCCCAGGTATTCATCCCTGAAGGTAAAGGGGAAAAGGGCTTCTGACAGAATGAGAAGGGGCGAGGATGTAATACTTGAGCCCCGGAATGTAAAAATATATAATTTTACTATTACAGGAATAGACTTTGATAAAGGGTTAATTGACTTCGATATCAAATGCTCTAAAGGTACTTATATAAGGTCTATTGCCAGAGATCTTGGTGAAGAACTGGGCACAGCTGCCTGTTTATCAGCATTGAGGCGCCTGGAGTCGGGTGTTTTTAATATTGATAATGCTGTTCCGCCGGAAGAGATAGCGGAATATATGAAGGGTGAATCGACCTCTTCATTTGTTATTGACCCTGTCTATGCCCTTAAAGATTTCGGGAGACTTGTTCTCGATTCAGCAGGTTCAGCAAGGGTGGCAAATGGAGCTTTCTTTTCAAGAGAAAATGTGCTTGAAATGCATATTGAAGAGGGGAATAAGACTCTAATTTTAGATGAAGATGAAAATCTTATTGCAATAGCAGATATAGATGTTGCAGACTGGTTCATCAGTTACGATTCGGTCTTTAGTTGAATAGAAGGCCTGCTGATTCAGGTAATAATCTGAATAGCTGAAAGTGTAAATATGTGCAGTATGGTTTCTCAGTATGTTTATTGCGTTATCAATATAGAATAAAACCTTCTATAACTTCGCCACGAGGGGTTTTATAATATTTTTACCTGCTGAACAGTAAAGGGATAAGTACTGACGTATAAATATAACATGAAATCAATGTATCAATCAGGAGGATATAAGAGGTATGACTGTAAAAGTGGAATTAATTGACAAGTACAAAAGACATGATGGAGATACAGGTTCACCTGAAGTGCAGATAGCTCTGCTCACAGAGAGAATTAATCACCTTATAGAGCATTTTAAACTGCATCATAAGGATCATCATTCAAGAAGGGGCCTCCTCAAAATGGTAGGCCAGAGAAGAAGACTGCTCGATTATCTTAAGAAAACAAATCTTGAGAGATACAGAACCCTTATTAAAGAGCTGGGCTTAAGAAAGTAAGGAGCATTGTTTCAGTAAAATGCCGGCCTGTGGAAATAAGAAAAGAACTGAAATCCGGCATTATTCCAAAAAAAAGTGAGAGGTTTTAGATGTCATTGGATTTTAGTGTAGATGTGGGAAGAGAGAAGATGAACTTTAATACAGGCTATCTTGCCAAACAGGCGGATGGGGCTGTTACGGTTTCTCTTGGTGATGTTAAGGTTTTTGCCACTGTTGTTGCAGCAAGGAGTGCAAGGGAGGGACAGGATTTTTTCCCCCTTACTGTTGATTACAGGGAAAAATTTTATGCTGCGGGGAAAATTCCGGGTGGTTTTATAAAAAGGGAAACAAGGCCTTTAGACAGGGAAATCCTGGTGTGCAGGCTTACTGACAGGCCCTTAAGACCCCTTTTCCCTGAGAATTTTGTAAATGAAGTACAGATTATTATATATGTGCTTTCAGCAGACAGTAAAAATCAGCACGATATACTGGCCATTAATGCTGCTTCAGCTGCCCTTTCAGTTTCGGGCCTCCCTTTCAGCGGTCCTGTTGGTGCTGTAAGGGTAGGAAGAGTGAATGGCGAGTTTATTGTTAACCCTACTTTTGAAGAAAGCGAAGCGAGTGATATAGATCTTATTGTTGCAGGGACAAAGATTGCTGTAACAATGATTGAAGGCTCCTCAAAAAATGTTTCTGAAGAGGATATGGTTTCTGCTGTAATAACTGCACATGAAAGCATAAAAAAGATATGTGCAGCACAGGAAGAGCTTAAAGCCGCTGTTAATAAAGAACCTATCGAATATAAGCCCTTTACACCTGACGTTGAACTCAAAAAAGTTGTGAGAGAGAGATACTACGGCGAGCTTGTAGAGCTTAAGCATATTACCATGAAGAAGCTTCGTGAGGATGCAATAAAGGCTATTATTAAAAAAGCTGTTGAGGAACTTAAAGAAGAGTTCCCTGAGACCTCAGGAGAGATCCCCGGGATTATTGACAGCCTTGACGGTGAAATAGTAAGGCTCCGTATTCTTGATGAAAAATTAAGGGCTGATGGAAGAGATCTTACTTCAGTAAGGCCTATTGATATCAGGACAGGTATTCTTCCCCGTGCTCACGGTTCAGCCGTTTTTACAAGGGGTGAAACTCAGGTACTTGGAGTAACAACCCTTGGTACTCTTTCCGAGGGGCAGAGGGAAGATCATATAGAAGGGAATTCATCGAAAAAATTTATGCTTCATTACAATTTCCCTCCATTTTCTGTTGGAGAAACAGGGAGAACCGGGACTCCCGGTAGAAGGGAAGTGGGACATGGCGTACTTGCTGAAAGGGCGCTTACCTGGGCAATTCCGGATACTGCGGATTTCCCATACACAATAAGGCAGGTTGCGGAAACCCTGGAATCGAACGGTTCCTCCTCTATGGCCAGCGTCTGTTCAGGATCACTTGCAATGTACAATGCCGGTGTTAAGCTTAAGGCTCCTGTTGCGGGTATAGCTATGGGTCTTGTAATGGAGGGTGACAGATATTCTGTTATCAGTGATATTACAGGGCTTGAAGATCATCTTGGAGACATGGATTTTAAAGTTGCAGGTACTGAAACAGGTATTACCGCTTTTCAGCTCGATATAAAAATAGAAGGGATTACCCCGGAAATTATGCGTGTGGCGCTTGCACAGGCAAGGGAGGGGAGACTTCACATATTGAAGATAATGAATTCCTTTCTTGGAAAAGCTGAGGATAATCTTTCAGACTATGCTCCGAAAATACGGATCTTAAAAGTTAAAATTGAAAAGATCGGTGAAGTAATAGGACCAGGCGGAAGGGTTATTAAAAAGATTGTTGAAGAGACGGGCGCTGAAGTAAACATCGATGATACAGGTACTGTTGCTATATCAGCTATCAGTCTTGAAGCAATAGAAAGGGCGGTTAAAATAATTCAGGGTATAACTGAAGATGTTGAGATTGGCAATGTTTATACAGGCACTGTGAAAAAGATTGTTGAGTTCGGGGCTTTTGTTGAAATTGTTCCGGGTAAAGAGGGTCTTGTTCATATTTCCAATCTTGACGCTGCAAGGGTAAGAGAGGTTACAGATATCTGTAATGTTGGAGACAGGATGAAGGTCAAGGTTATCAAGATTGACCGTCAGGGAAGAATTGACCTGAGCAGAAAGGAAGCACTCGAATAGAGATAAATTAATGGTAAAGAAATATAAACAGGGGAATGGGCTCTCCGTTCTCCTTGAACCGATTGACGCTGTAGTCTCTGTTTCAGTGGGGCTATGGGTTAAAAAAGGTTCAAGGCATGAACGGGAGGACCAGTATGGATATGCTCACTTTGTTGAGCATATGCTTTTTAAGGGTACTGAAAAATATAGTGCAAAAGATATTGCCAGAATGGTGGACAGGGTCGGAGGGCAGCATAATGCTGCAACCAACAGGGAATATACATGCTACTATATTAATGTGGTCTCAGACCATCTTGAGCTTGCTCTTGAAATTCTTTCAGATATGTTTTATAATTCCCTTTTTGCCGCTGAAGAGGTTGCAAAAGAGAAAAATGTAATTATGGAAGAGATCAGAATGTATGAAGATACACCTGATGAGTTTATCCATGATCTTTTTATGGAGAGGATGCTCCGGGGGCACCCCCTCAGTCATTCGATTCTCGGCCCCATTGAAGGGATTGATAAAACTACCCGGGAATCTTTAACCGGTTTTTATAATGAGCATTATGTCAATGAGAACGCAATTCTCGCTTTAGCCGGGAGTTTTGATCAGGATAAAGCAGAAAGTCTCATCTCCCGGTATTTCAGTAATGCGGGGGATTCCGCTTATCAGTCCCCTGAAGAAATATTTCACCGGCCTGTTGATTCTGTAGTTGAACATCAGGAGAAGGATCTTGAACAGGTACATTTCTGCATGGGTCTTGAAGGGATTAAAAAGGCTGATGAAGACAGATGGCCCTTTTATGTGCTCAGCACAATTTTAGGGGGGAGCATGTCTTCCAGGCTTTTCCAGAATATCAGGGAAAAGGAGGGGATAAGTTATTCTATTTATTCTTTTCATTCCTCATACGTTGATTGCGGTATTTTCGGTATTTACTGTGCCACTACTGCGGATAAATTCAGGCATACTGTTGAGCTTATAATTAATGAGTGCAGAACAATGCTCAGGGACAGCATCACCCGGGAAGAGCTGGATGATACAAAAACATTTATGAAGGGCAATCTTGCCCTTAGCCTGGAAAGTAATGAAACAAGGATGAGCCAGCTTGCCAGAAACGAGATGATCTACGGCAGGTCTTACGATTTTACCGATATTGTCCGGTTTATTGATTCAATAACCATGGATGATTATGTAAGGGTTTGTGAAAGAATCTTTAAAAACAGGGATTTTTCTTTAATCTCAATCGGGAGATTGAAAAAGCAGAGGAGCACCCTTGTGGATTTATCTATTTAATTCCAGGGATGAGGTTTTTTTTAAAATTTTGATTTACATCTTTCATGATCTGATTTAGATCATATGCAGCAGGAAATAAAATAGCCGGTTTCGGGCTTTGTTTATTTTCATTATTTGTATAATTATCATTAGATAATAACGGAGAATTTTATGGCGCTAAAAAATGAAGGGATGAACAGTACCATCGGGGAGGGCTCCTCTTTTGAAGGTAAATTTTATATTAGCGGATCTCTCAAAATTGACGGCAAATTCGAAGGTGAGATTAAAACCGATGAAGAGCTTGTTGTTGGTGAAAAAGGGAGAGTTAAAACAGACATTTATGCTAAATCTGTAGTTGTTGCAGGGACAGTTATAGGTAATATTCAGGCTGATTATGAAGTAAGGCTTCTTGAAACAGCTAAGGTTCTTGGCGATATTACCGCACCTTCCATCTCTATTCAGCGGGGTGTTGTAACCCACGGGCTTGTTACTATTACAGGGAATGCTAAAAAGGATGCTAAGAAATTTATTGAGGATTCATTCAATGGAATATCTGATCCTGCAAAAATAGCAGAAAAAAGATAATTACTGGTTAATAATTTTCGGGACTGTCCGATAAATTAATAAAATCCCGGGGATAAGTTTAAGAAAAACAGGCAAATGAATAGAAAAGGGTTCAGTACATATAAATTCGGCCGGTTCACAGTAAATATTTTTACAAATGAAATTGTAGTTATATTTATTGGGAAAGAAGGTACATATATAAAGAACTTCTATAAAAAGCACCTTATCCGGATTTCCCGGGCCTGTGCTATGGGGCTTTCTGTGATTCTTGTCTCCTCCCTGATTATTGCCGCTTTTACATCTGATGAAGCCTCTGCTGATACCAGCGCTATTGTACAATTAAACGACATAGAGGGGAATAATATCCCTGTTACGCTTGAAGATCTTTCTGAAAAGAATATCAGTCAGGATGATGAAGATATTGATAATATTCTTGAAGATGAAAAAATAAAAAATGAACTTCTCCTCTCTGACAAGACAGATTATTCTGAAGAAAAGAGCAGAGATGAAAAACTGCAGATACAGACTCATACGGTCAAGAGGGGTGAAAACCTCAGTATAATTGCTAAACGATACGGCATATCAATTGATACAATCTGCGGCAGCAACAACCTGAGATCCTACGATTTTATAAACGAGGGTGCTGTTTTAAGAATTCCTAATAAAGACGGTATACTCTACAATATGGCAGCGGGGAATAACCTCATCAATCTTGCCAATAAGTATAAGATCCCTGCTGATAAAATTCTGGCACAGAATAATTTCAGCAACCCCGATTTTATCAAGCCGGGAGAGCTTGTTTTTATACCGGATGCAAAGCCTCAGAATATTATTCAGGGTTTTTTATGGCCCGCATCGAGCAGAAGGGTTACCAGTGCCTACGGATGGAGGAGAAATCCATTCAACCGGGCTCACAGGGAATTTCACAAAGGTGTTGATATTGCTGCAAGGTATGAGTGGGTAAAAGCCTCAAGATTCGGAAGAATCACCTATGCAGGCTGGATGGGGGGATATGGTAATGTTATTATTATTGCTCATCCGGGAGGATATAAAACCTTATATGCCCATCTTTCACGGGTCAGCGTAAGGAACGGTCAGTATGTTAAGCAGGGGCAGGTTATTGCCCGGAGCGGAAATACGGGTAGATCCACAGGGCCTCATCTACATTTTGAGATAACTAAAAACGGTGCTCACGTCAATCCACGTCCTCTTTTAGCAAGATAGTTTTTATATATAGCTATTATCCACATTTAACCGGAAGAGCTGGTAGCAGTTTAATTTTGTGGGTAATGTCATTCCTGCGCATGCAGGAATCTCGTAACCTTGATTCTTTCAGGAGATTCCGGCAGTGCAGTCACGATGACTGCCTGCAAGCACGAAACAGGATGTTTCTATAATGCTTGCCTACGTTATCACTTCGGCCGGAATGACAAACTTTTCCCCCTATAATTCTACTACTACCGGAAGAGCTCAGTTTTAGCCTCCTAAAAATTTATTGACTCTTTCAGCACACTTTGAAATATCTCTATAGACATTGAATCGGGTTTTTTCTTCCGCTGCTGTTTTTATGGCTGATTCCGGCAGCCGGTGCAGTCATTTTATATTATGGAGTCTGAATATGCTTAAGAATGCTAATTTTCTCTGCGAAATCGGTACTGAAGAAATTCCGGCAGGTTATATACCTCCGGCAATAGCTTCAATTGAAAATATTATTAAGGAAAAGCTTCAGGGGAACCGTGTAGATTTTTCTGAAATTGCTGTTTATGCAACTCCGCGTAGATTCTCCATTCTGATATCAGGGCTTGCATCTGATCAGAGGGAGGAGGTTATTGAGCTTAAGGGCCCATCTGCTAAGGCTGCCTACGACGGGGATGGAAATCCCACAAAGGCGCTGCAGGGATTTCTCACCGGGAATGGAGTTTCCACTGAGGATGTGACTGTAAGGGCTACAGATAAGGGTGACTATATTTTTGCTTCAAAAAAACTTGAGTCCGGTAAAACCGAAATTATTATCCCTTCGATTATTGAGCATATTGTCTCTACACTCTCTTTCCCCAAGAGGATGAGATGGAGCGATAAAAAGGTTACCTTCCCAAGGCCGATTGCCTACTTTCTCATTCTTTTTAATGACAGGCCTGTACCTTTTGAAATTGAGGGTATTAAGGGGGGGAATAAAACAAGGGGACATTTTGTCCAGTTCAACGAAATGATAGAAATTAATTCTATCAGCGAATATGAGGATAAATTGAAAGCACACGGTGTTATTTTAGACCAGGTTGAGAGGAAGGAGCTGATACGGGGTCAGCTTTATAAGGCTGCAGAGGGTGCGGGTGGTGTTTTAATTGAGGATGAGGACCTTCTTGATACTGTGACATACCTTGTTGAGTCTCCCCATGTGATCGCATGTGAGTTTGAGAGCCGTTTCCTTGAGATACCCGATATTGTACTTATTGCGGAGATGAAGGAGCACCAGAAGTATTTTGCTGTTTCAGATAAGTCGGGAAAGCTTATTAATAAATTTCTTGTTACCTCAAATAATCCTCCAAACAGCAATATAGTAAAAGGGAACCTTAAAGTAATATCTGCACGTTTTAGTGACGCGGGATTTTTCTATAAAGAGGATGCCAGGCTTAAACTTGCAGAGAGGGTGGAGTCTCTTAAAAATGTACTTTTCCATAAGGAGCTTGGCTCCATATATGATAAGGTTGAGAGGATGAGAAAGGGGGCTGAAAGTTTGTGTGACGCTCTCTCACTTGACAGCTCTGTGAAATCGAAAGCGGACAGGGCGGTTTATCTGAGCAAGGCTGATCTTGATACAGCAATGGTTTATGAGTTCGCATCTCTGCAGGGTCATATCGGGAGAATATACGCACTTAATGACGGCGAGGATAGAGAGGTTGCAGAAGCCATATATGATCAGTACAGGCCGAAATTTCATGGTGATGAAATACCCGCTGCCATAGTTTCAGTGATTGCTTCTTTAAGTGAAAAGATCGATAATATATTCGGTTCATTCTCTGTGGGGAATATCCCTAAGGGATCACAGGACCCCTACGCACTGCGGAGACAGGCTAATGCTATTGTTGAGCTTATAATAAGGAACGGACTCAATTTCCAGCTTAAGGATGTTCTTAACAGTGTGGCCGGGAATTATAAGGATGGGGCTGCTCTTGTTGACAAGATTATTGAGTTTATAAATGTGCGGGTAAAAACTATTTTTACTGATGAGGGATTCCGCTACGATGAGATTGATGCCTCACTTGTTCATGGTGATACAGATTACCTTGAACTGCACAAAAGGGCAGGGAGTCTCCATAAGTACAGGGAGAATGAAAAGTTTTCAGAGCTGCTCCTTGGATTAAAGAGGATGAATAATATATTAAACGGATTCAGAAAAGATAATAAAGAATATGTGCTTAAATTCAGTGAATCTCTTCTTGAAGAAAAAGAGGAGAAGGAGCTTTATACATTTTTTAATGAAAAGCAGGATCAGATTAAGAGCCTTATAAAAGAGAGCAGATATATTGAGCTTTTTGAGCTGATTACGGCAGGTAAGCCTTTAATAGATTTATTTTTTGATAAGGTTCTGGTAATGGATAAGCGGATTGAGGTGAGGGATAACAGGCTTTATCTTATTGAAAGTATACTGAAAAATCTTTCAGCGATTATCGATTTTTCAAGGATTAGTGATAAGTAGGATTAATAGGACAGGCCCCCTGTCTACCCCGGGAGTACTTCTTCGCTGTGCTCAGGGCGCCCCAAAGGGGGCACGTAGAAGGAACACTTTTTTTCTAAAAATCCTGGAAGAGGCATAAGAATATTTTATAATTTGTTTATATATATAAAAAACCGGTGCTTATTAAGACACCGGTTTTTTTTGTCTTTATTACATATTTATTTAAGGTATATAAACCTTTGCATATCCGCTTACTTTGCTTATATGTGTTTTATCGTTATAGTCTGTAGTTGCATTACCTGTGTAACCGTTTTCAGCTGTTTGATCTTCAAGCGGATCATCCCAGTGAATAAAACCGACTCTGTAAAAATAGACTCCGGAATCAAGAATCGTTACGGCGCCTGAGTCCGTATATGATTTTGGATTGCCTGAAATTTTTTGGATCATTATATATGGAGCATATTCATCATTTTCATATTCTGACCTGTATATTTCCACACCGATGAAGTCATCTGAGTAGTCTGTTTCTGACCAGCTTAGAATGACATTGTTCCCACTGATTTCGGCATCAATAGAAAATGAAGCCCGGTTTGTGATCTGCCCCTCCACATAATCTGAAACATAGGAGCAGCCTGTAAGTGAATAGAGTAAAAGAAGAATTACT
Source organism: uncultured Leptospirales bacterium (assembly GCA_964491265.1). Taxonomy (GTDB): domain Bacteria; phylum Spirochaetota; class UBA4802; order UBA4802; family UBA5550; genus JBBAGC01. The sequence goes on from CAZBFP010000002.1 coordinate 47,542, forward strand.
GTTATTGATTTTATATATTTCATGATTTAACCTCAAACTTATTTATATTCTGAAAAAGATATTCCCTTCAATAGACCACTTGTCTGCTGTTTCAGCAAGCATTCTCAATTCCCTGGAGAAATTTCTCTGTGCAACAAGGCCGGCCCCGAACATGGGTATGTCAAATTCAGCACCTATGATCCATCCGTAAATATCGCTCCCTTTTTCAGGTTTATTTCTATGAATTGCCACAGCCGGGTCCCAGTACCGGCTCATCCCTGTGTATGCTTTAAATCCAGCTGCATCAGGAGCCCTTACAGGATCAATATTGAGCAGTACATACCACTCCTTCGATTTTGCCGGATCTATCTTTTCCCCATCGCTTTTTCGATATATCTTCTCTGTAATGTACTGGAGAGAGCCTGAGCCTTCTATTGTAAAGTTTTTAGAAAGCCTTTGTGTTATGTTAAGGTTGAGGAGGAGGAGCTTGGCTGAATCTTTAGAATAATCGCCTGACATATCCTTCCCTGCTGTGGTTTTAACCCAGACAGAGTCAAAGGGCTCGTCATTATATGCTGCTGTATATTCAAAACCGGTTTCTATTACAGGGAAGTAAATAGACTGATTAACGCCGAAAAATGCAATAAGGGGATTCAGCGTAAGATCTACCTTGATAGATTCAGGTTTTCCGTCATCAAGGTTCATGGAATATCCTGCAGCACCCATAAATTCCATGGCCAGAAAGTATTTTCTGTAATGAACTTCAGGATCAAAGTAGCTTATTGTCCCATCCTCTTCCGGTACATATTCATTGTTTACAATTATGCCTGCATGAACAGTAAGGTATGGTCTCCATAGCAGTGACAGGGCGTATATATCATCAAAGAACTGGGAGTGCTTGTAGTCGGTAATGGTTTCAGTTCCTGCCGGGTGTCTGTCAATCTCTAATGTTTTGGTAAGCCCGTAGTGGAAACCTGTTGCAGTGAATGCCATAATTAAATCGGTCTCTTCAGGGGACTCCCTGTGTTTGCCGAAGGGTATGGCCAGTGTCATACTCCCGTATGATCGCACCAGATTAAGATCTGTGGGCTCGAATGCGCCTTCTCCAAAATTTGCCCCTGCGTTATATGTATTCACATTAAATCCGAAAACCCAGTTGATTTTTCCGTAAATATCGAAGTAGAAGTTTTTACCTTGAAGTATATCCCATCTGTCAAGGAAAAGCCCCTGAACTGTATCGCTCCTTGAAACAGAGTTGTGAAGTGTTGATGCTTCGTAAACCTCTGAGTAGGCATTAATTGTTAGAAACAAAATGAAAGAAAAAAGACAAAATAATTTTTTCATAATAATAATTTTCCCAGCAGATAAATTTTCTTAATATGATAAGTCTTTATATAATTAGTGGTAAAATTATCAATAAAAAAAGCTTACCCAGACTGTTTTTTCCAAGTATTGGATTGCGAAGGAATAATATTGTATTGAATAAAAAGTAATATACAGGTAATCTGTCCGGATGAATGAGGTAAAGGAATATATATTAACTGACTGGCTCCCTGTTACAAAAAAGGAGGCCCTGCTGCGGGGATGGGATGAACTGGATATTCTTCTCTTTTCAGGGGATGCCTATGTGGATCACCCTTCATTCGGTACTGCAGTTATAGGGAGACTTATAGAGAGTATGGGGCTCCGTATCGCCATTGTACCTCAGCCGAACTGGCGCGATGACCTGAGGGATTTTAAAAAATTCGGCGCACCCCGTCTTTTTTCTGCTGTAACAGCCGGAGCAATGGACTCTATGGTGAATCACTACACAGCAGGGAAACGGCTCAGGTCTGATGATGCATACTCCCCTGCAGGCCGCAGCGGCATGAGGCCCGACTATGCTGTTGCCGTGTACACAAAAATTCTGAAAGATTTATACCCGGAAACCCCAGTAGTAATCGGGGGAATCGAAGCATCCCTGCGCCGCTTTACACATTACGATTACTGGTCCGATTCTTTAAAGCCTCCAATACTTGCTGAAAGCGGAGCTGATCTCCTTATCTACGGGATGGGGGAGAAACCTCTTATGGAGCTTGTGAAACTGGCGGCAAAAAACATCCCTCTCCAATCACTGAAAAATCTCCGCCAGAGTGCATATCTTGCCGGCATTGACGAGAAGCTTCCGGAAATGAAAAATGTTGAGGATATTGAGCTTTATTCACATGAAGAGTGCCTTGGAAATAAAAAAAAGTTTATGGAGAATTTTTTAATTACTGAAAAGGTCTGCTCCGGTAAGGGGGATGTTAGACTTATTCAAAAATGCGGAGATTATAAGGTTATTGTTAATCCTTCATGGGGGAGCTTAAGTTCCGATGAAACAGACAGAGGTTTTGACCTTCCATATACGCGAATGCCTCATCCGAAATATAAAAACGGCGGTGTCCCTGCATATGATATGATCCGTCACTCTGTTACCACTCACAGGGGGTGTTTTGGCGGGTGTTCATTCTGCGCTATTTCCGCTCACCAGGGGAAGTTTATCAGCAGCAGGTCAGAGAAGTCGATTCTCAGCGAGGTTGAACAGGTTGCTGCCATGCCTGACTTTAAAGGTTATGTTTCAGATCTGGGGGGGCCATCTGCAAATATGTACAGAATGGGTGGTGAGGATTTACTTATCTGCGGAAAGTGTATCCGCCCGTCATGCATATATCCGGGGATCTGCTCTAACCTGAATTATAACCATTTGCCGCTCATTGACCTTTACAGGAAGAGCGGGAAGATTAAAGGGGTGAAGAAAATTTTTGTTTCAAGCGGTGTCCGCTACGATTTGTGCATGCCTGAAAAAAAGACTGATTCTGAGAGGAATTTTTGCGGTCCCTATATTGAGGAGCTGGTGAAGGAGCATGTTTCAGGGAGACTTAAGGTGGCCCCTGAGCATACCTCTGACAAGGTTCTTAATCTTATGAGGAAGCCCTCTTATAATTTATTTGTAAAATTTAAAAGTTTATTTGAAAGAATTTCAGAAAAAGCAGGGCTTAAGCAGCAGATTATTCCATACTTTATTGCGTCACATCCCGGCTCGGACATTGAGGATATGGCAGAGCTGGCTTTTAAAACAGCAGATGAGGGACTGAAGCTTGAACAGGTGCAGGATTTCACTCCCACCCCAATGACACTTTCTTCAGTTATTTATTATACAGGTATTGAGCCATATACAGGGGAGAAGGTTTATTCTGCAAGGGGGAAGGGGGATAGGGAGAAGCAGAGACTGTTTTTCTTCTGGTATCTTAAGGAGAACAGATCAAGGATCAGGTCTATGCTTAAAAGCATGGGGCGCATCGATATCGAGAAGAAGCTTTTCAAAGGATAAGATTTATTTTATAAATCTTCCAAAGCGGAGCTTAAGTACCATATCCCAAAACCAGGATTTTTCAAGGGGGTTATCCGGGAAGTAGTGCAGGTGGCTGCCGCATCTGCAGTCAGTGGAACCGAAATTTTTTACAGGCTCCCCCGAATTTTCAATTAGTATTTCCGCCAGTCCGCATTCTGTGTACTCATCTGTTATTATGGGGATGTCTGCTGCGATTTTCATTTCAGCTGAGATATAGTCCATATGCCAGTGTCTCTTCTTCGTCTTTTTTCTGTGGTGCTCAATTCTTTTAAACAGATTATTTCTGCCGCTGCCGCAGTATACATAGTATCCCGTTTTAAATTCAAGATTCCCTAATGATCCGCATTCAAGTATCCGGTCTGTATCATTCCATAAAACAATATAGTAGACCCCTGAGGGTTTTACATCCGGTATAATAAGGGGGACTTTATTCAGCTTAACAATATTATAACTGCTGTCATATTCAACTGAGTAGGGGAGAATCTCCACTCTGCCGGAATATTTTTTTATAGTTTCATAAAAGTTATAGTCTGTGTGAAAATTCGGCACAAATGCGGTGATGCTGCTGTGTAGAATAAGAAAAAATAGTTTTCCTCCCTCTGTTGATGCAAGGGCTTCTATGTGTGCTGCTCCCCTGGAACTTACTGCATCAGGGAATGAGGCAATATTTTTAAAAGCCAGTGTGCAGGACTTTATCTCCAGGTAAGATTGAGCCCTGTCTTTCTGAAGGAGGAAATCGAACCTGTGATTCCCGTATGCAGGCTCGCTTCGTATAATTGAATAATCTGCAAGTTCCGGAATAAGTCCTTTGCTGAAAAGTTCAGGGAAGAGGGAATTGCTCCTGGCTGAATCTATCATTACAGGGAAGTTCTTGTGGATGATATAGAGGAGCCTGTAGCGGTATTTACCTGCTGATGGTATAAGCAGCACACTGTTTCCAGGAATTGCCAGCTCAGAAAGGCGCCCTGTGTTAGGAACATATACATCTTCAGTTTCATTATCTATTAATACCTGAGATACGAACCGGTTTATCCGTTTTTTAAAAACAGCTTTAATGTAATCAGGAGCGGTCATTTATATAGGGGGGTGATTATCCGCGGGGGGGATCCCCCGCGGATATTAATCCTATTTATCATGAAATAGAGGTTTTCTTTTTTCAATAAAGGCATTTACAGCCTCTTCCTTATCTTCTGTGCCGAAACAGTAAATAGACTGAGCCTGCTCGAACATGAGGCCTGCATATGTGTTCCCTTCTGCAGCAACATTAACACCCCATTTCCCGAATCGTACAGCTGATGGAGGGAGGTTAGCTATTCTTTTAGCAAGTCTTAAAGACTGCGATTCAAGATCTTCAGGTTTTACCAGGTATTCAACAAGTCCTATTCTGTATGCTTCCTGGGCGTCAACCTCCTCTGTACAGAGAATCATCTTTTTAGCCTGGCCTATTCCTACAAGCTTTGTGAGTCTGGTTGTTCCTGTCTGGTCTGCAGTAAGCCCGAAGCGTACTTCAGGGAGTGCAAGGCGGGCACCTTCTGCCGCTATTCTTATATCGCAGCTTAAGGCGATTTCAAGTCCTGCACCATAGCATAGGCCTTTAATTGAAGCAATTACAGGGATTGGGAGTTCCTGGAATCTGCTGAAGGTTCTCTGGAGAAAATTCAGGTTATCCTTTACAAATCTTGTATCCACTGCTTTTAAAAAAGCAAGATCAACACCTGCGGAAAAGTGATCCCCTGCTGACTGAAGAACTGCAGCCCTGAGATTATTATCTTTAGAAAGCTCCTCCTGGATATCAGCAAGAGTAAGCACAACCTCTTTATCAAAAAGGTTGAGACCGCTGGGGTCATTGAGTGTGATAAAGGCGATATGCCCCTCTTTAGTCAGTTTTACTTTCGGTTCCCCGCTCATAATTAGCACCTCTTAATTTGGAATAATTTCACAGTAATGTATAGATTTTTTTGTTTATAAGACAATCATATATTTGATAAAAAAATCTTCAAGCAGTATTTAATTCACAGGGAGTAGGGGCTGCGGTAGAATTTTGTAGGTGGTGTCATTCCCGCGCATGCGGGAATCTCATAACCTTTATTTTTGGCGGGAGATTCCGGCTTTACATTGTCACTTCGGCCGGAATGACAGGCTTTTCTCACAAGGTCCTTCTGTTCCGGCAGCAGTTTATCTATTCAGTATTCTTCTTTTTGCGGGTGAAGACCTTCTGCCAGTATGAGATTTCATCATCTGTGACACTGGGGTTCTCTTTTTCGATGGAAATTTTTTTCAGCTCAAGTTCCTGATTGTACTCATCAATTGTTTTATTAACATAATCAGCAAATTTTTCGCTCTGCATGGTTTTAGCGCCGAATCTTTTTACATAAAAAAGTATATCCTTGTCAGAGGTGATAACAGTTGTCATTTTAGGGTTTACATCTTTTTTAATGAACTGTTTAATGAGGTAATCAGCAGAGTAATCGAGGGAGTAGTAAATATCAATTGATCCTGATTTCTCACTTGTTGCTGTTCCAGCAGCACCCTTTCTGCCGTCAAAAACAATGCGGATTGTGGACTTCTTTATCTTCTGGAACTCCTTCATTTTTGTCAGGAGACCATCCCTTGCCCTGTCGAGCTGGCTGTAATACATCAGCTCCTCCAGGTCGGGGAATTTATAGATAAGATTAAATCCGTCAATGAGAATAGGCATAATGAACTTCTACTTATTTGTTACTTAGAAATATTTTAATTCTTTCCAGTGCTGTTTTAATATTCTCCATGGAAGTGGCAAAGGAGCATCGGATATGATTTATCCCTGCATCCCCGAAAGCGCCGCCCGGAACTACAGCAACCTTATGTTCTTTAATCAGGTCCATTGCAAAATCTCTTGAGGACATTCCGGTCCCTGATACATCAGGGAAAGCGTAAAATGCCCCTTCAGGTGAAAGGCACGGGAGCCCTATTTCATTAAAGGTTTTGGATATATAGTTTCTTCTTTTTGTGTATTCAGAGACCATCTTCTCCACTTCTTTATCCCCGTTCTGCAGCGCTTCCATAGCAGCATACTGGGATATGGATGGAGCGCATAATCCTGTGTACTGGTGAATTTTAAGCATTATATCCATGATATATTGAGGTCCTGCTGCATATCCTAAACGCCACCCTGTCATTGCATGGGACTTGGAAAAGCCGTTAAGAACAATTGTGCGTTCTTTCATTTCGGGGAGTGAGGCTATTGAAAAGTGGGGTTTGTCATATGTTATTGCTGAATATATTTCATCAGAAATTACAAGGATATTGTTTTTTATTGCAATCTGCGCCACCTCTCTAAGCAGTTCCTCAGGGAATGTGAGCCCTGTAGGGTTGGACGGATAATTGAGAAGCATAGCCTTGGTTTTAGGCGTGATTGCCTTTTTTAATCTGTCAGGATCGATTTTAAATCCATCTTTAAAAAATGTTGGTACAGTAACAGGCACACCATGGAGCATGCTTATGTTCGCCCCGTATGAAACATAGCACGGCTCAATTACTATTATTTCATCACCCGGATCGATTATGCTGCGCAGGGTAAGATCGAGTCCCTGGCTTACCCCCATTGTTGCCAGTAATTCACTTTCCGGATCATAGGATAGATTATATTTGCTGTTCAGGTATTCTGAGATCATTCTAAGCAGTTCAGGCACACCCCTGTTGGATGTATAGTGTGTGTAGCCGTCTTTTATGGAAAATATCCCGGAGTCGGAAATTCTCCAGGGTGTTACAAAATCTGGTTCCCCCACTCCAAGTGAGATGCAGTCAGGCATTGAGTATACTATGTCGAAAAATTCGCGTATGCCTGATGGTTTTATCATTCTGCCGCTTTGTGAAACAAGTTGTGAAGGATCTTTTGATTTATTTTTTTTCAATGATTTCTCCATTATATAAGTATTTATTTCTAAACTTATTATTATTTGAAAATGCTTTATAATCACCGCCGCCGAAGGCGGCGGTGATTATAAAGCATTTTCACTCTCAAAAATATTTTTACGAATTAACATTGATTATTTTTATGGCTTTTTAACGGCCAGTTCAATAAATGATCTGTTTACTATAAGCCCCTTTTTACACAGGAAATTTATTGAATCAAGATTATTTTCATTAATCCGGATAAAAAGTTCATTTATAGATTTCCCTGCAGAATTTTTCAGGAAATAATCGATCAGTGCTGAACCTATACCCTTTTTACGAAGATGGGGTGTAACCATAAACCAGAGAATCTGCATACGGGAATTTTCTTTTTCGCCTATTATAAAACCGAGAACTTTATTTTTTCTCCTTGCTGTATAAGCAGTGAAGTTATCTGAAGCAAAAAGAGAGGAAAGATTTTCCGGTGTCCATTGATTAATTGAATCTATAAAGGATTGCTCCTTAAGTCCCAGGTTGTAAATCTGGTGCAGGTCATCAATATTAAATTGAGTTATAATTATTCCATCTTTTAAACGTATCATTTTTTCAGTAATTATTCCTGAATATTTTTTTTAGTGTAATAATGCTGTTCCTAATATCCCCTCCTCCGAAGGCGGCGGGGATATTAGAGAATTTTATTCCCAATAAAAGTTAAGGAAATAACATTGTCATTTTTTTATCAGTTTTTTAAAGTTTTCTGAAATACTCTCTTCCAGTTTTGAGGATGATACTTCCCTTAAATTTGAAATGAATTTATATGTATGCTTTATATTTTCCGGACTGTTCGGTTTCCCCCGTAATGGTACAGGCGAGAGAAAGGGGGCGTCTGTTTCAAGGAGGAGCATATCCTCAGGCACATACTTTGCAGCCTCATGGAGCTCAACAGCATTTTTGTATGTTACGTTCCCGGCGAAGGAGATTCTTAATCCCATGTCTATTGCAGCTTTTGCCTCAGCAGCCCCGCCGGCAAAGCAGTGCATTATCCCGGATGTGACCTTTTTTCTTTTCAGAATTTCCATCCCTTCATCCATTGCATCGCGCAGGTGAACTATTAGAGGGAGAGAATATTTTTCTGCAATATCAATTTGAGTTTCAAAGGATTTTATCTGCATCTCTTTCGGCTGGCGCATCCGGTAGTAGTCAAGGCCGCATTCACCGATCCCTATAAGGAGATGTGATAATGCAGATTTTTTTACAGTCTCTACAAATTTCTCCAGGTCTTTAAGATTTTTGTCATTTGCCGGTGATGAAGGGTGTATCCCTGCTGTATAGAGTATTCCGTAATCTGCATTTTTTTCAGCAAATTTCCGCGACCATTCCAGCCCTGAAGAATCAATCGATATCTGTACCGAGTATTCTATATTGCTGTATTTAAGGCTTTTGAGAAGATCTGCCTCATTTACTGTTTTATCTTCAAGCATAAGGTCAAAATGGGTATGTGAATCGATCAGCATAATATGGGAAATCCTCTGTTGAATTTTTTTAAAAACTGCTTTTATAATGCAGTCTAAAGAAGTGAACCTTTTGTTGTAAAGAAGAATTAAGGAGAAAAATAAGATGGATTTTTCTGTTGAAGAGTTAAGAAATGTCAAAAAATTATTCTTCACGATTATCTTAAAAAAGCTTCAGATTTGGAGGAAACATTTTATTGAAAATAGCCCTTGCCAATCCCCCAATTGAGGACTTCTACATAACAGGTATAAGGCGTCAGCCCCTGGGACTTCTATATATAGCAGCTTCTCTGATTAATGAGGGGCATGATGTAAGCCTGATCAATTGCCATTCCAGAAAGAAGAGCGTCATGGAAATTCCGTCTGAATTTGCATACCTGAAAAAATATATTGATCATGAAGATAATCTGCTCCGCTTCCCTTTCAGCAATTACTCTCACTTCGGTATGAGCTGGCAGGAAATAGAGAGACAGATTGGTTCAGTTAAAGCTGATCTGTGGCTTGTATCTTCACTTTTTACAACCTATTACCAGGAAACAGATCGTGTAATAGATCTTATCCGGATGAGGCATGGCAATGTGTTTATTGCTGCGGGGGGGTATCATGCTTCAATGTACCCGGAGTATATTATTGAAAAGAGCGGTGCTGATTTTGTAATAGCAGGTGAGGGTGAAATTTCTTCACTCCATCTTGCAGAAGCTCTTGAATCGGGGATGAATTTTGAAAAAGTTCCGGGCCTTATTTATAAAGGTGAAACCGGAATTATAAAAAATGAAAGATTAATGGCAGCCAATCCGGATGATCTGCCCATACCTGCAAGGGAGCTTCTCCGTGATAGCGATTTTAAAATGTACAGGAAGCGGGGGGTTTCTTTAATTGCATCAAGGGGGTGCCCAAATAACTGTTCATTCTGCACAGGGCGGGTTATATGGGGGAGGGGCTACAGGGGGCATAGTGTTGAGAGGATAATTTCTGAAATTGAACTTTCTGCGGATGCTCATAATGCGGGTATAATTAATTTCGAGGATGATAATCTTTTCCCTTCAAAAAAACGGGGGATTGATATTTTAAGTGCAATAATAGACTGGAAAAAGAAAAGCGGCAGGGAGTATGAATTCACAGCTATGAACGGGGTTTCACTGGAAAATCTTGATGAAGAGATTATTGAGCTCATGAAGCTGGCAGGCTTTAATGAACTGAATATCTCCCTGGTGAGCCATTCATCTCAGGTGCAGCGGGCTGAGAAAAGGCCCTTCGATTCTGCAAGGTTTAAAGAGATTGCTCTCTTCGGGAAAAAAGCGGGTATGAATGTGCGGGGATACTTTATTATAGGCCTGCCGGGTCAGGACAGGGGGGAGATTTATGATACTATAGATTTCATGGAAACACTGGATGTTAAGGTATTTCCATCTGTCTATTATAATGTCTTTTCCCCGGAAAATGAGTGGAAGATGCAGCGCTCATCTGCGTTTTTTAACGAAAGTTCCGCTTTGTGCCGGGATGATATTTTAATGGCCTTTAACAGATGTTTTGTAGATAATAAGAGGAATACGCAATGAGTCATTGGACAGTTCCTTGCATAAATCTATTTCCCCCTGTCCCCCGGAGGGGGCACGTAAAATTAATTGTTGAGCAGGTAGATGAATCAGAGTATTAGAATACCAGTTTGTATTGTTGAGCTTGCAATAAAAATTGTATAACAATATGCTGGAATCGGGAAAAAGAGTATTGTAATTCGAACATTGTTGATTAAAGATGAAGATATAGTAAATAATATTGAAACAGTTATAGTAATGATAAAAAATGAATTATCAGATTGATAAACATGAGCACGTGCCCCCTTTGGGGGACAGGGGGCAAAGCGAATGAGGGCTGGCAGTTTCCTGAGATTTATATCGTATCCCGGGAATCAGGGAAGAGCCTGTATAAAAAGAGCAGAAATAATTATTGAAAAAATAATTGAATTTTTAAGTATAAAAGTATTTATGAGACATAAAAGAAATTGACTTTTTATTAATAGGACCGGTATATTATTTATATGAATGCATTGAATAGAAAAGATCTCCTCGATATAAAATCACTCTCGGCTGATGAAATTCTCCTGATTTGTGATACAGCAAAGTATTTTAAAGATATTTTTACCAGGGATATTAAGAGTGTACCTGTGCTGAGGGGTAAAACCGTGTGCAGCCTCTTTTATGAGCCTTCTACCCGGACAAGGCTCAGCTTTGAAAGCGCTGCAAAGATGCTTTCAGCCAATGTTATAAATGTTCCTGTAACCACATCGAGTGTGTTAAAGGGGGAATCCCTCATTGACACTGTGCGCACCCTGGAGGCTATGAAGGCCGATTATATTGTAATGAGACATGCGGCGTCACTTGCGCCGCATTTTTTATCTAAAAATATTAAAGCATCTGTTATCAATGGGGGTGACGGTTTCCATTCCCACCCCACACAGGCTCTGCTTGATGTCTACTCTGTAATTGAGAAGAGGGGTTCTGTTAAGGGGCTTCATGTGGGTATAGTGGGTGATATTAAGCATTCCAGGGTTGCCAGGTCAGATATTCTTGCCTTTACAAAACTGGGTGCAAAGGTAACAGTTTGCGGCCCATCCACCCTTGTTCCGGATGAGTTTAAGCAGTACGGGATTGATATTTCATATAATTTTGACAAACTTCTTCCGGAGCTTGATGTTGTAAATATGCTGAGGATTCAGAGGGAGCGGCAGAAGGGATCTCTTTTCCCTTCAATAAGGGAATATAATCTGCTTTACGCATTAACAGAAGAGCGTTTTAGAAAATGTAAGCCTGATATAACTGTTATGCATCCCGGCCCTATGAATAGAGGTGTAGAAATTGACGATGCTGTTGCAGACGGGCCTAATTCAATAATAAATGAACAGGTGACTAACGGGGTTGCTGTAAGGATGGCGATTTTTTACCTCCTTGCAGGGGGTTCTCAATTACAGGAAGACGCGGAAGGGAATGTTTAAAATATGAATATAATAATTAAAAACGGAAGAGTGATTGATCCTGCATCGGGCAGAGATGAGATTCTGGATATTCTTATTCATGAAGACAGGATAAAAGATATAGGTAATGATCTCCCCCTTTCAGGTGATGAAAGGGTAATTGATGCAAAGGGGTGCCTGGTTCTTCCGGGCCTTATTGATATGCATGTCCACTTCAGGGAGCCGGGTAGAGAGGATGTGGAAACAATTATAGGCGGATCAAAGGTTGCTGCTAAAAGCGGCTATACTTCAGTATGCCCCATGCCCAATACCCAGCCTGTTATAGACAGCCAGGCCCTTGTAAGATTTATAAAGATGGAAGCTGAGCATGGCCCCGTAAATGTTTTCCCTATTGCCTCAATTACAAAGGGGGGTAAAGGGGATGACATGTCTGAGATGGGTGAGCTTGTAAAAGGGGGTGCCGTAGCTTTTTCTGATGACGGCAGACCTGTAATGAGCTCACTTGTGATGAGGAGAGCCCTTGAGTATTCAAGGATGTTTAATGTGCCTATACTTGCCCATGCAGAGGATCTTGATCTGGCTGATGAAGGGATTATGAATGAAGGGCTTAATTCTATCAGGCTCGGCCTTAAGGGTATACCGCGGGAATCTGAAGAGGTTATGGTTGCAAGGGATATTCTCCTCACAAGGCTTGCATCAGGGAGGCTTCATGTATGTCATGTTTCATCCGCAGGCTCAGTGACCCTTATTAAAAGGGGGAAGAAGGATGGTGTTAAGGTAACATGCGAAACTGCACCCCATTATTTTGCATTAAACGATGATGCAGTTGAAGAACATCTTTCAATGGCTAAGATGAATCCTCCATTAAGAACAGAGCATGACAGGCAGAGGATAATTGAAGGACTCCGTGACGGTACTATTGATGTTATTGCCACTGATCATGCTCCCCATGCTCAATATGAGAAAATGCAGGAGCTGGAATACGCCCCTTTCGGTATTGTGGGACTTGAAACAGCAGTTCCATTAATAATTACGGAACTGGTAAAGAAAAATAATTTTTCATATATTGAAGCATTCAGCAAAGTTACATGCAACCCTGCTGCTATTCTTAATCTTGACAGAGGTTCCCTGAAAAAAGGGGGGTGGGCGGATGTAACAGTAATTGATCCTGATAAAAAAGTTCTTATAGATAAAGAATTTATTCTTTCCAGATGTAAAAATACACCTTTTATTGGGGCGGAGCTTTACGGCTCTGTTGAATATACTATATGCAATGGTAAAGTGGTTTATTCAGCCGATAAGGGGATGCCGGTTAAATAAGGGGGGATCTCTCCTGCGGTACTGATTCTCTTCCCCGGGGAATGATGCGGTTTCGCTCCGTCACCAGGTTGAGAGCAGAGATTTAAAAAGACTCCGCTTCGACAGGGATTATATAAAAAGCGTCATACTCTGATTTCAGACTTTTAGATTCTGATCCATAAATTCCATTATTTCTGGAATATGTCTTTTCCAGTAGGTCCACCCCTGGTAGCCGTTTTTATTCTCACGGTATGTGACATTAAAGGATCCGGATGCTGATGTGCGCTGAAGTGAACGGAGCCTGATAGCCATCATCCGCGACTGCCCTGCATTAAAGGCGTCATTCCTGGTACCGTGATAAAGGAATACATGTACATCAGCGAGTTTTTCCGCCAGTGCTATGGGACTGCACTCATTCTCCCATCTTTCAGGGTGGCTTTTATAGCTGCCGTAAACAGCTTCTATTATTTTCCCGCTTTGAATAGTTGTGGGGTCGTAGAAACCGGATATACCTGCAGCTGCATTGAATCTCTTATGGTAAATGGCTGCAGTTTTGATCGCCCCATGCGCACCGACTGTAACCCCCATTATTCCGGTGCTCTCTCTGTTTGAAGCGAGATTGAAATTATCATTGAGAAACTTAATCAGGGTTTCACCTATAAATTTCCCTCCGGGCAATCCGTTCCATTTGTACACTGTTTCAGGGTAGTATGATGCCTCATATACAGACTTCCTCATTGAAGGGGTTACAATAACAAAATTATATCGATTAGCCAGCGACTCAAGAGAGGCATTTTTTTCAAATTCTCTTTCATTGGAGTCGTAGGAATGGAGGGCAATTATGGTGCGGTATTTTTTCCCGTGAGTGTAGCCTGCCGGGAAATATATCTGAATCTTCACATTGGATACAAGGATATTTTTAAGCCACCTCCCCGGCTTTATCTCTCCGCTCAGGCCTGAAGCCTTTACTGCCGGTGCCGGGGAATCATCTTTGCGCGAATTCTCAGCAGCAGTGCAGGAGAGAATTATCAGTGCTGTTAAACAGAGGGATAAAACTTTTTTCATATTCAATCTCCGGTGATTAAGGCTAATGAAAGACCGGTTTATCCGGGATAGTGCAAACAGAATAAATCTGCAGGCAATACTTTACGGAAAATATAAGCGCAGGGTTATGAATAGTCAAGCATATTAAGATAGAGCTGCAGATAGCTCAGGGAAAGATGGCGGGTATTATACAATGTAGCCGTTCTCCTTCATGCTGTAGTAGGATTCAGTAGAAAGTATAATGTGATCAACAAGGGGTATCCCCACAATTTTACCTGCTTCAAGAAGCCTTCTGGTTGTTTCAATATCCTGTTTTGACGGGGTCATGTTTCCGGAGGGGTGGTTGTGGGTGACAATCAGGCCTGATCCCCCTTCTCTTATAGCATCGCGGAAAACCTCCCTGGGGTGAACAATCGCCTCAGTTACAGTTCCGATGGAGATAATTTTCTTTTTGATTAAAGTATTTTTGTTATTAATAATGAGGGCAGTAAAAACCTCCTTTTCAAAACCGGCAGTTTCAGGAAGAAGAAGCTCCCATACAGCAGCAGGTGAGCTGAGGATATTTGAAGGTTTTTTCTCTGTGATGGCTCTTTTCCCCATTTCAAAAGCAGCCTGGATTTTTATAGATTTTTTAAGACCCACACCTTTCTCCTCAGCAATCTCCCTGATCCCTGAATTGAGAATTCCCCTTAGCCCCCCCATTTTTTTTAATATGAGGGATGATAGCTCAAGAACATCCTGCCCTCTGGTCCCTGTCCCGAGAATAATTGCGAGGAGTTCCATATCTGAAAGCTGGTTAACATCCTCACCCTCAATACATTTTTGAATCGGCAGTTTGTAGTTTTCGTGTATAATCCCCATTTTTACCTCTTCAGATATAGTCTGTTATATTCATCTATATACTGCTTTGCTATTTCCCTGTTATCTATTATCAGGATATTTTCATCATTTCTCAGTGCTGCATTTCTGGAAAAGTTGTAGGACCCGGTAATTACCCGGTAGTCATCAATTATTATAACTTTGTGATGCATCTGGAATCTGTTCCTGTCAACCTTGACCGGGAGGCCTTCAAGTTTCATTTTAATGAATTCAGAGTGTTTTGTATAGGCCCCTTTCCTTTCAAAAACCCCGCTTACCTCTATCCCTTTATGAAATTTTTCTATCATCAATTCGCTTACTGCAGGGGAGGTAAATGAAAATGCCATAAAACGGATTGAGTGTTCAGCTTTCGAAATATTGCTGCAGATAATTTTTTCAACATCATCCTCCGGTGAAAAAAAAGCCTTCAGCATCAGGTCACCGGTTTTAACTGAATTTTTTCCGCGGAAAAATGAAAAGGCTCCATACTCTTTTCTGTTGGCAAAGATTTTATCGTAAAACATCTCCCTGAATTCATCCAGGTATATATGAGCAAGTTCTGCAGATTTAATGAGTACAGCATTGTTGTTGTTTTTTACTCTGCAGTTATCAGTAAGATTAAAGGAACCGGTAAAGACAAACTCTTTGTCAATAACAGCGAACTTGTTGTGCATCAGCCCAGGGCTGTTGTCTTTTACTACAGGGATCCCTGCTTCAATCATTGCAGTTAATGCTTTGCCGGAATAATTATCTTTTTCTGTTACAATAGCAATCTTAATCCCCCGATTGTGAGCGGCTATAAATTCATCCGCTATTGTAATTGAGGAAATATCGTAGAATGCGCCGTATACAGATTCCTGAGCCCCTTTGAGTGCATTGATAAGGCCTTCGTCAGGTTTGACTATACCCCTGATTTTTGTATCGGGGGTGGTAAAATATACCTGCCAGGTTTTAACATGATCAGCTGCAATAGCGGAGATGGTTATTAAAGTGAACATAATAATAATTATTTTTTTCATTTTTCTTTCAGTCCGGAGGATCTGCAGAAAAGGGGATTCCCGGCTGCAGAACAGAATAATGCTTCTGACTATTATTACGAATTAATGGGGTTTTTGTCTGATATTTTTATCTATGAAGAGAATTTTTTTTGATTAATTTCCTGCGGAAAAGATCAGGTTCCTGCGGAAGCGGCGAGTTCCTCTTCTCTGTCAATTACCATGTTTTCGAATTCTGTGTAGAGAAGCTGATCTTCGCTCCCCGGGTGCATTGAGCGCACCTTGGATACCAGTGTTCTGTATGGTGAAATTTTTTTAGGGTCGCCAAGTATGAGCAGAATTCTTTTTATATTTTCCTCATCTTTCTGTATCAGTGCCAGATAGAATTCAAAAGAGTTACGGATATCAAGGAGGGTGCTTCTGTTTTTTGCAATTTCAGGTGGGGCCGGGTCTGCTTCAAGAAGTTCATTGATAAAAAAAAGTATATACTGTGTATCAAGGGGTGAAATGTCAAAATCGAGAAGAAGCTGTTTTAGATTGGAGAGTGCCATTTTCCGTAAATGCATTCTGCAGAGAAATACCGGGTTTTCTGATAGGGTATTTATGTTTATGTATGACATGTCAGATTCTGAATCTGCTGAATCGAAAGATTCACTTTTCTGCTGATGTACAGCGATTACTTTTTCAGGTTTGTATTTGCTGATAACTACAGAAAGTTCGGTCTCTGAAATTGAACTGTCAATTATCAGGTAATCAATTCCCAGGTTTGCCTGAACATCTTTCAGCATGGAGGAGTAGCTGCGCTGGTGCTGAATAATAACCGGGATCTGATCTATATCTGTTTCAAGGGGGATAAAATGGTATTTTCTTTTCTTCTCTATAATATTTCTGTATGGAACAATAAGGTTTTTGTTCTGAATTTTAAGGAGTGTGTATTCCCTGTCAAAATCGCGCTCAATATTGAAAATATTCCCCATAAACATTATCATGGGGATCTTGTGGAGAAGGCTTCTCCCCTCTTTATCAGCCGGGATGGAATCACCTTTGCTGTTAAAGACAAGAAATTTCCATGTCTTAAATAATACTTTTAAGGTGAAGCCTGAAGGTGTTCTCTCTTCTGCAAAATCCATGTTCCCCTTTCCTGATAAACTTCAACATTGTAGAATAAGATGCTTTCATCCAATTATAATTTCTTAACTTTTATTTGAAATTAAATACTTTAATATCCCCGCTGTCGAAGGCGGCGGGGATATTAAAAACAGCATTATTCTACTAAAAGATATATTTTGGAATAATTACTGAATTTAATCAGTAAATTACAATCTGAAATGAGAAATTATTGCAAGCACTAATTTTTGATTCTGCTGTGCACATCGGAGTTCAGGGGGCTGAATTTGTTATTTATATAGTACTGATATGCTATGCCGCATATCATTGCAGCATTGTCTGTACATAAAAGGGGTGAAGGGATAATAATTTTTTCATCCCCCCTGCGATTTTCATTTAGAAGTTCACGGAGACGGCCGTTTGCTGCAACCCCCCCTGCTACTACAAGTCTTTTTATTCCAAGCTCTCTTGCGGAAGAGAAGAGGCGTCTTACAAGAAGCTCAAGGGCGCTCTCCTGAAAACTGTATACAATCTCTGCAGTATCCGCTTCAGGGTTGTTTTTAATATGGTTGATCACTGCTGTTTTAAGGCCTGAATATGAAAAACGGTTGTCACCCGGGTCTGTCATAAGTCTGGGGAAGAAATTTTTTTTCTCCACAGCTTTGCGGGCCAGCTCTTCAATAACAGGGCCGCCCGGGTATCCAAGGCCCAGGTATTTGGATATTTTATCAAAAGCCTCACCCACAGCATCATCAGCAGTTTTCCCGATAAGCTCCATCTCTCCAGGCCCGTTAACCCTGTAGAGGGCTGTATTCCCTCCGGAAATAAGAAGACCCATAAAGGGGTATTGAAGGTTTTCCCCTTCAAGAAAGGGGGCGTAGAGATGGGCTTCCAGATGATTAACTGCAATAAGGGGGATACCCAGGGTAAATGAAATTGTCTTTGCACTTTGAAGGCCTATCATAAGTGAGCCGATAAGGCCGGGCCTGTTTGTTGCAGCAACGTAGTCAAGGTTGCTGAATTCTATCCCTGCTTCTTCCAGTGCGGAGTCTATCAGGGTATTGATCGTTTCAAGATGGGACCTTGAAGCAATTTCAGGGACAACGCCGGAAAATTCACGGTGCAGCTCTATCTGACTGAAAATTCTGTTGGATAGAATAATACTTCCGTTTTTTACAATTGAAGCCGAGGTCTCGTCGCAGGAGCTTTCAAGACCAAGGCCTATTAAAGGCTCAGCATTTTTTATCATGGCTTTATTATTCTGTCAGTTTCTCTATTGCTGTGATAAGCTGGCTGTCAAACTCCAGATCATAGGGGAGGCTTTTGTGATATTTCCCCACTTCTCTTTTAAGAATATAATCTGCAGTTTTTGTGGAAAGATCTATATTCTTCTCTTTAAGAAATTTCCCGAAATTTTTACGTGTTTCACTGTCGTAGACTGTTCTGGAATTTACAAAGCTGCTTAGAAGCCGGTCTTTCCCGATTTTTCTGAGTGCTTCATTTTCACTTTCAGGTATATCAAAATGCTTAACAGCAAAGTCAGGGGAAATCCCTTTTTTATGTATAAGCTCACCGGATGGGGTGTAGTATTTTGCTATAGTTACTGCAACATTAATATTTTTATCAAGACCGTAGGTTTTCTGAACAGAGGCTTTGCCGAAAGTTTTTTCACCTACAAGTACTGCCTTATTATTATCCTTCAGAGCACCGCTGAGAATTTCAGATGCTGAAGCGCTCCCCCTGTTGACAAGAACAACTGTTTTACCTGCATATAAGAGAGGATCCTTTGATTTGAATACAGATTCAGCCTCCGCGACTGATCTCCCTTTTGTGGAGACTATTACCAGATCTTTTTCAAGAAAGAAATCAGATATCTCTATGGCTGAGCTGAGAAGGCCGCCGGGGTTAAAGCGGAGATCTAAAATTACTCTGTCAATTTTTTTATCATTAAAGAATTTAAGGGCGTGTTTAACGTCTGATGAAGTTTCAGCGCCGAATGTTTTAATCTTAAGATAACCTGCATTATGTTTATCTATTACAGAGTATTCCACACTGTCGATTTTAATAGGTGCTCTCTCTATTGAATAGGTTATCTCTTCATCAATGTTTTCCCTGCGGATTGTTATATTTACCTTTGTTCCGGGTAGGCCTTTTATTTTTTTGATTACATCAGAGAACTCCTTCTCCCTCACAATCTCATCATTCACTTTAGTAATTATATCCCCTGCTTCAATCCCCTCTTTCATTGCAGGTGAATTTTCTATTGGTGTAACTACAATTATATCACCGTCCCTTATTGTCACCTCAACCCCGATGCCGACAAACTTCCCTGTTGTCATTTCCTGAAGTTCCCCCGAAGCATCTTCATCAAGGAATCTGGTGTAGGGGTCATCAAGGGAACTGAGCATGCCGCGGATAGCTCCGTAAAAGAGACTTTTGTTTTCAGGCTTATCCACATATTCAGTTGTTACTATCTGAAAAACCTGGTGGAAGTAATCGAGATATTTGTGTGCCGGCTCCTTCACCTCTGCTATGAGTGAAAAATTGATTCCAATGAAAAGGCCCATGGCAAAGGTAATGATAAACAGGTGCGGCTTTCTTTCTGAATTTTTTTTAGACATCTTCTACTCCGGGTATAATTTGTATTGAACAGGTATTATATCTTATACACTATGGGGTGATAACCCGATGGGGTATATTAATAGAACCATTATGTTTATATATTACTTTGTATTAAAAAAGTAATCCTTGTTACCGGCTGTGTCAATAATTATGTATATGCATAATTAAATTTTTAGCTCATTCCGGATTTTTGGGATACAAAGGGAGTACTTCTTTTCTTTTCCCCCTGTCCCCCAAAGGGGGCACGAGTTATCTATTATCACTTTGAAAATATAATTGTTACCACTTTGATAACTATATTCTTATATTATTCCGCATATCTTTTGCAAGCTCAACAATATCAAGGATCTTTTAATACTTTGATTCATCAACTTGCTCAAGTTTTTATTTTACGTGCCCCCTTTGGTAGACAGGGGGCTGACTCCAGAATATGTGGTGAAAAACCATATTATTACTTTTCCCAAAAATCCGGGATGAGCCAAATTTTATCAATCATCCTGTTTCAGCACCATGGCGGCAAAATCAGTAAGAATACGGGCGGTCATCCCCCATATGGTGGTTCCGCAGTAATCGTAATAATATACGCAGACCTCCTCCCCCTTATGTTCAAATCTGTCGCATTTGTAATACCCTTCGTTGCAGAAACAGGAGAGAGGAACTTCCAGAATAGAATCAATTTCATCTTCACTTAAATTGTACTGGAGAGGGTAATCTGCAGCACCTGCAAAAACATTCACATGAAAACCGGCCAGCGAAATATATTCATCAAACTCCCCCAGGACTTTTATCTTTTCAGGGGGGATCCCGATCTCTTCACAGGTTTCCCTTAAAGCGGTAAAGAGAGAATTCTCATCTTCTGCATCAATGGTCCCTCCGGGGAACGAAACATCCCCCTTATGGGTTGATACTTTATCTGTCCGCATAGTCAGTATTACATGGGGGGAGCTGTTTTTATTAACAAGGAGGATCAGGACAGATGCTTTCCGGTAATCAGCGCTGCTGCATATTTTTTTCTCTCTTGAGCTTAGTTCTGATTTTATTTTTTCGCAGAATTGATGGAAATCTTTCTCAGATGTGAATCTGATTTCTTCACAGGGTATTTCGCTGTTCATGATTAACTCCCCGGTGTATATAATATGATAATTAATACCACAGAGAGAGCTTATAACTGTCAAGAAGTATTGAGCCGAAAATAATTCAGATTATTCTGAGGAATAATTTTTTTGAGTACGCATAATTCTTGACTAATAGGATATACAGTGGTAATTAACAGTAAAATGAAATTAAGGGGAGTAGTATATGAGAAAGTATTATGTTGCAATTTTGTCACTAGTAACGATTATTATGGCTGTATCTTTTTTTACAGGATGCGGTAAAAAGGGCCCTGCAGGGGAGATTAAAATAGGGATCGCTAAAATTGTAGCCCATCCTGCTCTTGATGCTGTTGAGAAGGGGATACAGGATGAGCTTACTGCGCTTGGTTTCACCAATGTCAAGTATGATCTTCAGAATGCAAATGGTGAGATTTCAACTGCAGCATCTATAGCTCAGAAGTTTAAATCTGATAATGTTGATGTGGCTGTGGGGATTGCCACACCTACCTCTCAGGCTCTTGTAAATGCATTGAAGGAGAATGTTGTTATTTATTCAGCTGTAACAGATCCGGTTGATGCCGGGCTTGTATCTTCATTCTCCAGGGGGGAAAAGAATATTACGGGCGTTTCAGACATGACCCCTGTGAAAGATCAGATAGCTTTTTTAATGAAAGTGAAAAATATTAAAAGACTTGGTCATATATATGCAAGCCATGAAGCAAATGCGGTAACCCTTGCTAAAATGGCTAAAGAAGCATGCAGGGAGCTTGGTATTGAATTTATTGAAACTACTGTTTCAAATTCATCGGAAGTGAAGCAGGCAGCACAGTCTATTGCCGGCAGAGTGGATGCTTTTTATCTGAGCACGGATAATACTGTTATATCAGCCCTCAGCGCTGTTGCGGATGTGGCAAAAACCAATAAAATACCTATTATGTCCGCAGATCCCAGCTCTGCAGAAAAATTTGAAGTTCTTGCAGCATGGGGCTTTGACTATTACAAAATGGGGAGAGCAACAGGAAGGCTTATAGCAAGAATTTTAAAGGGTGAGAAACCTGAATCAATAGGGACTGTATTTATGACAGACCCCTCAGACGTGGATCTTCTGATCAATCTTGATGTTGCTAAAGCTCTTGGGCTCACTTTCCCGGATAATGTAATTAAGCAGGCGGGCCGTGTTGTAGAAAACGGCAAGATCAGCAAGAAGTAGCACTATCCTGCTCAGGATCAGTTTTAATCCGCTATTTGAAAATTAATTTTTATGCGGCTGAGCTGTATCTTCAGCCGGCCGCGTAACTGTGCGGATTATCTGAATGACAGCATCCCGGAAGATTGAATGGATATAAACAGATGTTATAATATTCTCCAGGTTGAGAAAAATTCCTCTAACGAGGATATTACCCGCTCTTTCAGGGCTATGGCGCTGAAGTATCACCCTGACAAAAATCCTCAAAGAAAGGACTGGGCCAATGAACAGATGACAACACTAAACATGGCCTATTCCACATTAATGAGTCACAGATTTAAGCAGGAGAATGAGGATACCCGTAGTGAGGAACCGGTCCCTCCGCGGTCCGGGCCTGTAAGGGGGGAGCGGCGGAGCAGACCTGAAAAGAGTTATAAAGACGAGCTTTACGGGCTCCAGGATGATGCAAGAAGGGAATATTTAATTAACAGCTTTATCCGCTACAGGGAGTCTGCCAAGGATGGTATGTACCGCTACTTTCAGTATGGCCTGTTTAATTTTCACAGGCGTGAAGAGAGAAAAAATGTAAAGATTTATAATGAAATGGTGCTGCTTCTCAGAAGAACTTTTCACAGCATAAAAAAATTGAGCTCAATGACAGATGATCCGGAGCTTATAGAGCACTTCGATGTTTTCAGCAGAATGATGTTTAATTTTTACAGAGCCTCAGAATGCCTTAATCTTATAGATTCCTATAAAGACAGCTATGAGGTCGATTCTTACAGGATTTATAAAAAAGGGGATGAATCACTCCACCTGGCACACAAAGAGCTTTTTTACGACAGGCATAACAGGGGATTATTTATAAGAGAGAAAACAGTCCCACATCTTCTTGATTCTGAAAACCTTTTTAAGCGGAATCTTCAGCTCTACTCTGAATCATCATGGGCTGTGGAAACAGGGATTAAGCTTGAGTATGTTCTATCCTTAAAAGCATATATTGAACTTTTTTTTACAGGGGAATAATGCTGCAGAATTATCTGATTCCAATGTTAATTTCTATAAATGGCGTTCCTGCAAAAAGTAACTTATTTTGCCACAGAGGCTCAGAGACACAGAGAAAGATGAACTAATTATATAGATATATGAAATCGTACATAAATATATTTACAATTTTTTGCAAATATGTATTATTGATTACTAATTTCTATAAAATTCCGTACCTCTGTGACTCTGTGACTCTGTGTCTCTGTTGCAGACTTTTTGCAGTAGCGCCATAAATATTTTTTAGTGTAAAAATGGGAAATTTTATATCTCCGCCGCTTTTGGCGGCGGAGATAATAGGGCATTTATTAATTATAATAAGTTTAGGAATAAATACTGATCTGATTCTATAATAAGCCGGGGTGATGCCATGTTTAATACAGGGGAAGAGGTAAGGGGAGCATGCAGAGGGGGTGAATGGTCGGGGCAGACATCGGGGCTGGCTCCCGGATTTGTTCAGGCGAATCTTGCTGTTGTCCCCTATGACTGGGCATGGGATTTTTTTCTCTTTTCCCAGCGTAATCCTAAACCATGCCCTGTGATTGAAACCGGCGAGCCCGGTTCACCATTCACCAGATTCACCGCTAATTCCGCAGATATCCGCAGCGACCTTCCAAAATACCGCATATATGAACATGGCGTACTGACAGGTGAAGTTACTGACATAAAAAATCTCTGGAAGAGTGATTACGTTTTTTTCCTTATAGGATGCAGTTTCAGTTTTGAAGAGGCGCTCCTTTTATCAGGACTTGAAGTAAGGCATATAAGTGAAGGTAAAAATGTTCCCATGTATAAAACCTCGGTTTTATGCAGCAGTGCCGGACGTTTTATTGATACACCCATGGTTGTGAGTATGAGGCCATTTACACCTGACAATGCTATGCGGGCAATTGCAATTACCAGGGAGTATCCCGGTGTTCATGGATCTCCTGTCCATATGGGGGATCCTGATGAGATAGGTATTAAGGATATAAATAAACCGGACTGGGGTGACCCTGTGACAATTAAGAAGAGTGAGATCCCTCTTTTCTGGGGATGCGGAGTAACACCGCAGATGGCTGCAATGACAGCAAAAATTCCTATTATGATTACACATTCCCCGGGGCACATGTTTGTGGGGGACAGAAAGAACCATGAATACAGGATATGATGCTTCAGGTTTAAAAAAGACTGCTCATTCCCTGGAAAGAATAATCCTTCAGGATCCGGGGAAGAGGGGGCTTGATAAGTGGGGGATAAAAGGGGGCCTTTTCACAGCTGCTGAATCGCTCGTAAAGGGGAGGAGTATACTTCTGGCAACAGGATTCTATATTGTATCCGCAGGGGTAATTGAAACTGACGGGCCCCCCGGGGCAGCTGTACTTGCCCTGGCACTTGAGAAGATGGGTATGAGGGTAACCATACTTACTGATGACCATGCTGAAGAGATTATGAAAACCTCCCTGGAGAGTATCGGTTCCAT
Source organism: uncultured Leptospirales bacterium (assembly GCA_964491265.1). GTDB lineage: Bacteria > Spirochaetota > UBA4802 > UBA4802 > UBA5550 > JBBAGC01. Next base: position 71,960 of record CAZBFP010000002.1, read on the forward strand.
GTCAGAGGTGAGATCGTTTAAATGCGGGGAAAATCCGGATATTAATAAGATTCTTGATTATGATACTACACATTTTATAGCGCTTGAAAGACCCGGCAGATCTGCAGATGGTTTCCATTATAATTTCCGGGGTGTAAATATTTCCAGCTATCTGGCCCCATTTGATGAAGCTTACATTGAAGCACAGAAAAGAGGGATAACCACAATAGCCATTGGTGACGGAGGGAATGAGCTGGGTATGGGGGATGTGGGCTCTTCAGTTGATAAGTATGTTGCTCCAGGGAGGGCATTCAGCTGCGGTATTTCAAGCGATATATGCATCTGCGCCGGTGTAAGTAACTGGGCCGGGTATGCACTGGCTGCCATGCTCTCAAGAATAGCAGGGGAGAATCTCATGGCAGATAGAGCGGTCTTTGACGATATGCTGAAGGGGATTGTGAATCTGGGAGCGGTTGATGGTGTTTCAGGTCTAAAAGAAGTTACTGTGGACGGACTTGACCTGTCATGGGAGGAGAGAATATATATGGAAATGTATAAAGCAGCTTCAGGTGAAGACTATATTCCCGGAATGGATTTATGAAAAAGTTGTTTGCCGGTGATTCATGTCATATCTTTGAGCTTGATAATAAAATTTCCCCGGAAATAAGCTTAAAGGTATTATATATATACGCTAATCTGCGCAGATATATAAGCGGAGATTTCTCCTGCATCACCGATATTGTACCTTCTTATAAATCTGTTGCAATACATTTTAATCCATACTATAATGATATAGAAAAAGTATCCCTGGATATTGAGAAGGAGATCAATTCTCTCCTTGAAAAATATACCCCTCAAAATGAAATGCCCGGATCGAAAAACATTGAAATCCCTGTTGTTTATGATGGGGAAGATCTTGAAAGGATAAGTTCCATGAAGAATCTTCCTGTGAGCAGGATTATTGAAATACATTCATCTGCTGAATACAGGGTTGCCATGATTGGTTTTAAGCCCTATTTCCCCTATCTCCTGGGGCTTGATCCTCTTCTGGCAGTACCAAGACTTGAGAGCCCGAGGAAGCGTGTCCCTGCGGGTTCAGTTGCTATTGGCGGAGAGCAGACAGGGATCTACCCGGAGGACTCGCCCGGCGGGTGGAACATTATAGGGAGAACAGACCCGGAAATTCTTAAAGGGATTAATCCGGGGGATATTGTTATTTTCAGGGGGGTTGGGACACTATGATTACTCTTAATTGCGATATCGGGGAGAGGGGACCGGACCACCCTCTTGATATTGATCTGATGAATTATATTGATATAGCTAATATCGCATGCGGAGGCCATGCAGGCGATAGGGAGTCTGTGGAGGTTTTCAGGAAAATTGCTTCTGACAGGGGTGTGAAAATTGCCGCTCATCTCTCCTATCCTGACAGGAAAAATTTCGGCAGGGTAACTGTTCAAATGGAGCTCTCTGATCTTCTCAGGTCACTTGATGAGCAGTTTAATCTGCTTGGGGGTGCGGGATCTGTCAAGTTCCATGGAGCTCTATACAATGATTCTGTTACAGATTCCAGGTTAGCATCAGGCCTGGCACTGTGGCTTAAGAGTATGAATATTAAGGAGATTCTTGCGCCTGCTGATTCTGAAATTGCCGCATTCTGCGTAGATGAGGGGATTAGAATAATTGCAGAGGCTTTTGCAGAGAGGCGATATGATTACGATTCCCTTTCAGGGAGGCTTACCCTTGTAAGCAGGAAAGAGGCTCATGCTTCCATTGCATTACTTCAGGAGGCCCTGGACCATTCTTTTGGAATAATTAAAAACGGAACAGTGAACCCGTATATTGAGGGGAAGCCCCAGCTCCTTGAGGTTCCGCTTAAATGTGACACAATATGTATTCATTCAGATTCAGAAATTGCACTTGATCTTGCAAAGGGGCTCCGGAGTATAATTGCCTCTATGCCGAAAAGGGGATAATATTAATGCTCAGGTTTCTTCAGAAGGGTCTGTGTATAACCAGAGAAGGGCCGGTTTTCGGCATGCAGCATCGGGGGATTACACCGGGGGGGCCCATGGACCGGTTTTCCTCCATGGAGGGGAATATACTCCTGGGGAATAAACCATATTCTTCATCTTTAGAAATAATTTTTCCCCCTGTAATAAAGTTTACCGGAGAGGGGATATTTGTTATAACAGGGGCGCCCCTTGAGGGGTCAGTACTTGAAAGGGGTGGGGAGCCGTTCCCGGTTGATCATAGAAGTGTTTACAGGTTTGAGCCTGAGGATATATTAAAGCCCGGGAAAAGGTCTGCCGGTTTCAGAACTTGTCTCTGCTTCAGGAGCGGGAGCGGGGATATTTCTGATAGTAAAATTGATGCTGTGAATTCACTCAATCTGCGTCCCGATTTTTCCTGGCATCACAGCGGAGGTTTTATCAGGGTAATGGAGGGTCCTGAGTTTGAATATTTAAAAAATCCTGCAGATTTTTTCTCTTCTTTATGGAAAATTTCTGCAGATTCAAACGACATGGGCATGAGGCTTTCATCTAAGTATGTGAGCCTCGAAATGAATACCGGTGATATGATATCAGATGCTGTAGCTGACGGAACAATTCAGCTTACACCTTCCGGGCCTATAATTCTTATGAGGCACAGGCAGACCCTGGGGGGTTACCCGAGAATTTTTAACTGTATAAGCGCTGATATTGATCTTCTATCACAATATATGCCGGGGCAGGCGCTTAAATTTATTAAAACAGATTTCCATGAAGCAAGGGCTGCGTCTATTGCCGCAAAGGGATTTCTGGATCATCTGATCCTGGAAACAGGGCGGATATATTCAGATTAAAACAGGCTTTGAGCCTGATTTATATAAGGGGTATTGATATGGATATTTTTTATAATAATGGCGAGTTTGTCGATTCAGAAAAGGCTGTAATTTCTGTGAATGATCTCATCGTCCTGAGGGGCTATGGAATATTCGATTTTATGAGAACATATAGCAGGAGGCCATTTTATCTTGAGGAGCATATTGCCAGGCTTGAAAATTCAGCAAAGCTTATAAATCTTGAACTGCAGTGGAGCAGCAGAGCGATCTTTGACGCAGTTATTGATACTGTGGATAAAAATCCCCATCATAAGGAAAGCAATATAAGGATAGTCTGTACAGGCGGGATAAGCCCTGACGGGGTAATCCCCCAGGGGAACGGTAAACTGATAATTATGGTTACACCAAAGCATGAGCTCCCTGCGTGGTGGTACAGTGAAGGTGCTTCTGTAATATCTGTAAATACAGAAAGATTTCTTCCCGGCGCTAAAAGCACGAATTATCTCGGTGCAGTAATGGCACAGCAGGAGGCTAAAAGGAGAAACGCGGTTGAGGCTATATATATTGACAGGAATAATAATATTAAAGAGGGTACCACTACTAATATCTTTTTCTTTAAAGGGGAGAGGATGATAACAGGGAAAAGGGATATTCTTTCCGGTGTTACAAGGGGTGTGGTTTTAAAACTCACAGAGAAAGTATTTGAAACTGAGCTCAGGGATGTGCCCCTTGCTGAAATTGAAGATTTCGATGAGGTGTTTATTACCGCTTCCAATAAAGAGATTGTTCCTATAGTTAAGTTTAATGATATAAAAATCGGTGACGGAAAGCCGGGTAAAAACAGTAAAAAGATTATGGAGCTCTTCAGAAAATATACAGATGATTACGGCAGGGGCCTTGTTTAATGATTAAAAATTTTACCGGATCTCCAATCATAGCAGAAATTGATCTTGCTGCTTTTAGACACAACATGGATGCAGTAAAAAAACTGATTAATGAAAAAAGCCGCGTAATAGCAGTAGTTAAAGGTGATGCCTATGGCCACGGTGCTCATGTAATTGCCCCTGAAGCCTTAAAATGCGGCGCGGAGTATCTTGCTGTTGCCAGGCTGAATGAGGCTCTTGATCTAAGAATGGGCGGAATTGATGCCCCCCTTCTTCTTTTCGGCCGCAGTTCACCAGATTACACTGAATACTATTTTAAACATGATATAATAATATCAACCCATTCATTAGAGGCTGCAGCAGGGCTTTCAGATGAAGCTGTAAAGCTTGGCAGAAAACTTCGGGTTCATGTTAAGATTGATACAGGGATGGGGAGACTCGGCATGGTCAACGGCGGGGAAGCAGATAGAATCAAGCGGATAAATGATCTCCCCGGCATAAGGGTGGAGGGGGTCTATTCCCACTTTGCTAATGCTGATGCTGCTGACAAATCAGATGCAGAATCTCAGCTCCATAAATTTCTGGAAATCAGGGAGAAGGTTATCCCATGTTTTACCGAAGCACCTCTTTTCCATATTGCCAACAGCGCTGCAGTAATGGAGCTTCCTGAATCGCACCTTGATATGGTGAGGCCCGGTATTATGCTCTACGGTCTTTATCCATCATCAGAGATGGATAGAGAGAGGACCGCCCTTAAGCCTGTAATGTCTTTAAAATCGCAGATAAGGCAGATTAAAAAAGTCCCCCCCCGGTTTCCCGTAAGCTACGGCAGCACCTATGTGACCGACAGGGAGTGTACTATAGCAACAGTCTCTGCAGGGTATGCTGACGGCTACAGCAGGCTTTTGTCCTCCAGGGGTGAGATGCTTGTGAATGGAAGACGCGCGCCGGTTATCGGCAGGGTCTGCATGGATCTTACCATGCTTGATATTTCCCATATCCCCGGTGCCGCTGAAGGGGATAAGGTAGTTCTCTTTGGAGCAGAGGGTGAGGAATTTTTAGGGGCTGATGAAATTGCGGAGAAAACAGGTACAATAAGTTACGAGGTTGTTTCAGGTATAACCTCCAGGGTACCCAGGGCTTATATTAACCGCTGAAAGGGGAGGAGTTTAATAATATCAGTTAAATCAGAAGCTCCTTAATGTGTGTTTTCTCATGGTTCTTGTCCATCATCAGTATTGTTACTTTGTCCCCCTTTTTCATCTTCCCGGCCTTTGCATTTCTGAAAAATGAGTTATAGTATTTAACCTCTCTCCCTTCATGATTAAATGAGAATTCAATGTAGCCGTTTCTCCCTCTCAGGTATACTGAGTTGATTACACCCTCAAAGGGAGTACCCTTTTCAAAGAGATCCAGGAAATACCGGTATCTCCAGATCAGAACAGGTATGCTGAATATTACTGCACCTGCAGTAAAATAGACCAGTGACGGGACAGATACAGGTTCTGTAGTAAAATAGCTGAATGCACTCCCTGAAAGGGATTCCATAAAGAACATAATCCCCAGTACAACAATAAAAATCAGGGGTATCCTTAGGGCCAGGTTCCCCCATCTGTCAGATCTGGTAATGCTGATGATGGAAGGCTTATCTTTTTTTGTCATACTAATCACTCACGATTGTTTTTATTATCCGGGTAAATATCATTTAATTTTAATTATATAATATCTTTCAACAATAAAAGTTACTTCCAAATCCTTAATTCGGTTATTCTTTTATTACAAAATTGTAAAATATGATTAAAGCCTGAGTATTACTATGCTATTTATAAAAAAAATGGTTTGACTATTAAACTTTTTCTGATATATAAATTTTGCAGCTTTAGTCCGACTCTTTTTTTAATTTAAAACTTATTGTTTCTATTGCGCACTGTCTATCCGCAGCCGGCTTGGGGTTGGAATATATATCGGCAGTTTTTTTCGTAAAAAATATAACCGGAATTTTTAAATAATAAAATTAGGAGGAAAGTTAGTGGAAGCTATTGAGAGTTTTGTGGGTACGGTGAACTCAATTGTTTGGGGTCCATACATGCTGGTGCTTCTTGTAGGAACAGGTCTTTTCCTTACTGTAAGGCTTGGCTTTATGACATTCAGGTATCTCCCCTATGCGTTAAAACTTGTTTTTACAAGACATCAGGATAAGGATTCTCAGGGGGACATCAGTCATTTTCAGTCCCTTATGACAGCACTTGCTGCAACTATCGGTACAGGTAATATTGCCGGTGTTGCCACAGCTGTTACACTCGGGGGACCTGGTGCGGTTTTCTGGATGTGGATAACAGCGCTTGTCGGTATGGCAACAAAGTATGCTGAAGCGATTCTTGCTGTAAAATACAGGATTGTGGATGACAGGGGCGAAATGGCAGGGGGTCCCATGTATTTCCTTGAAAGAGGACTTAACATGAAGTGGCTTGGGATTATATTTGCCTTTTTCGGGGCATTTGCAGCATTCGGCATAGGTAATATGGTTCAGTCAAATTCAGTTGCTGATGCGATCCAGTCTACTTTTAATATTGAGCCTTATATCAGCGGGATTATTCTTGCTGTATTAACAGCCATGGTAATTATCGGCGGTATAAAATCGATTGGAAGGGTAACATCGATTCTTGTTCCTTTTATGGCTGTTTTCTATATTCTGGGCGGACTGGTAATTATTTTTCTTAATATCGGGCAGTTAGGTGATGCTTTTATGTATATTATTAAAGCTGCATTTGCAGGCCATGAGCCTGTTGCAGGCGGTTTCCTTGGAGCTACAGTTGCACAGGCTATCCGTTTTGGTGTGGCCCGCGGTGTATTCTCAAATGAAGCTGGTTTAGGCAGTGCTCCAATAGCTGCAGCTGCTGCAAAAACCGACCACCCTGCAAGACAGGCTCTGGTTTCAATGACAGGTACATTCCTTGATACAATAATCGTATGTTCAATAACAGGTCTTGTACTTGCAATTACAGGGATGTGGCAGGAGGCGGTTCCAGGGCAGCTTACAGGCGCGGCTCTCACATCTGCCGCTTTTGGAAAGGGCTTAGGAGCGGCAGGGGGATGGATTGTTGCCCTTGGTATTATGCTCTTTGCCTATTCAACTATTTTAGGATGGGCCTATTACGGTGAAAAGTGTGCTGAGTATCTTTTTGGTACAAAGATAATTATGCCTTACAGATTTGTATGGGTAATTGTTGTGGCACTTGGAGCAGTAATGAAGCTTTCATTTGTATGGGATCTTGCAGACACAATGAACGGACTTATGGCAATTCCCAACCTTATTGGTCTTCTACTGTTGAGCGGGGTTGTAGTTAAGGAGACAAAAGATTTCTTTGAAGGGACCTACGCTAAAGAGAAGGCTGCTAAAAAGGCTGCAAAGTAGATTAAAGAAAAAAGAAAGCCCCGGTTAGGGACTTTAATTGATAAAATAAATACCCCCGCAAGGGGGTATTTATTATGAAGACTGCTTATTGCAGGATTCAGTGGTTGTTCATCTGCTACTCTATGATTTAAGCCTCTGCTTATTTAATCATTGTTGACAAAATATTATTTTGATTCAGTATAAATTTATTAATTATTTATCAGTAATTATTCCTAAAGATATTTTATAGTGTAATAATGATGTTTCCCATATCGGGGCTGTCCAAAAAGTAATTTCCTTGTCATACCGGCTGTAGCGTAGCGTAATGCCGGTATCTCTTAGGCCTGATTTAATCAGGAGATTCCGGTATTTGCAATAATTGAAGTTGCAAAACCGGAATGACAAATCCCCGAAAATCTGACTTTTGAGACAGCCCCGATATTAGAGCATTTTATTTGAAATAAAAGTTAAGGAATTAACACTGGATTTTTTTATAATAAAGATGCCTTAATAACTCTGTTGTTTTTAGCGGATGAGTAATAATAAGGATTAAAAAAATGGAAACGATACGGATAAATACAATCATTAAAGATGATGGTCATTTAAAAATTGATATCCCCACTCCTTTAGAGGGAGGTGAATTTGAAGTGATTCTTGTGATACAGAAAAAGAATAAACCTGTATCCGGTTACGATTTTTCAGATATTGCGGGAAAATTGCAGTGGGAAGGAAACGCAGTAGATACCCAGAGGGCATTAAAAAATGAATGGGAATAAGTCTATCCCGGATATTGAAATAGTATCTTTCAACCCCTGATTTGCTTTACACGCCCCATGTTTAATTGTATTAAAATACTGCAATCTGACTATTGTTCCATGAACAGGAAATATTTAAGGGCAGTTAATTGAGAATCAGAAATAACATTGACTCCTGAATATATCTTTTTAAATTTAAAGATAAGGTGAAAAAATGATAGAGAATTGTAATAATAAAAAAGTAATAGATTACCCGGCAGAGATAATTTTTAAAGCCGTGTTTAGAAATAAACCTTACACAATGGAGAGTATTAAAACAATTCTTCATGAAAATGAACGTAGTGGGAGTGTAACAAGTAAAGAGAGTTCCGGAGGGAAGTTTATCTCCTACACTATAACAGCTGTCATGGATTCAGAGGATCAGCTGAATAAAATATGTACAGAGGTAACAATGCTTGAAGGATTCATGTCAATGTTCTGATTACTGACTCATTCCTGCTATTGCCCCGGTGCTCCAGGCAAACTGAAGATTAAACCCCCCGCTGTCGCCGTCAATATCAAGAAGCTCCCCTGTAATATAGAGGCTGCTGATAATTTTAGATTCCATGGTTAAGGGATTTATCTCATCTGTTGCAACACCCCCGGCAGCAGCTACAGCTTCCTCAAAGCCCCGCGGTTCCCCTGGCCCAAGTCTCATATCCATAAGGGTGTGAGCAATTTTAAGCTTTTCATCATCAGAAAGACTCCCTGCTGTTCTCTCCGGATTTATTCCTGCAATTTCAAGTATAACCTCAGGAACACGCTCCTTCAATATTCCAAGGAGGCTGAAAGCTATTTTTTTGTTTTTGTCAGCCCAGAGTCTGTTAAGGATGGAGAGAAGAGTCTCCATATCTGTACCGGGGAAAAGGTTTATGGAAATCTGCGGAGATTTATTGTTAAGCAGAAGTTCATTGGTTTTCCTGGACACTTTAAGTGAGGCAGGGCCGGAAATACCGTAACCGGTAAAGAGGAGTTCATCAACTGCCTCAGAAACGGTTTCACCATTAAGTAATGTCTTTATATGGCAGTCATGCTTGATACCCTGGAGTCTGTGGAGCGGCTTATATGGTATGTTAATGGGGAGTATTACAGGGAATGGCTCGTAGACCTTATGCCCTAAAGATTCTGCCAGATGGTATCCTGATCTTGAGGCTCCGCTTGCAGGATGGGCGCAGCTCCCGCAGGCGAGAATTACAGAGTCGAATTCATGCTTTTCATCCCCGGCTGTAATAACCTTAAACCCCTCCTTACCGGTAATAATGTTATCGATTCTTCTGTGAAGGTTTATCCTTACATCCCGCTTTGTAAGCTCGTATGAAAAGACCTTGGGAATAATTGAGGACTGAAGCGATGCAGGGAAGAGTTTCCCATCCTTCTCCTCAACAAATGGTATCCCTATGGAGCTGAAAAAAGCCTCTGTCTCCCTGAGGCCGAACCTTTCCAGTACAGCATGGGCAAAACCTCTGTCCCTGCCATGATACCTGCTGCTGTCAGGAAACCTGTTTGAAATATTGCATCTGCCGTTCCCTGTGACAAGGATTTTCCGCCCTGCTTTTTTCTGTCTTTCAAAAACAGTTACACTGCATTTTTCAGAAGCAAAAAGTGCGGCAGTAAGGCCTGATGCCCCTGCGCCGATAACTGCGACTCGTTTTTTATCCAATTAAAATCTCCATCAGGGGCATACTATTTTCTCCTGGCTTCCCAGTTGTCCTGTGCGCCAAGAAACCTGTAGTATCCTCTTATAAGGGTACCGTCACCTGAGAAGATGCCGTAAAATTCCTGGGTAAAAAAGGCAGTGCCTCCGTAACGCTCCAGCTCCTCTTTTGTGCTGATAGATCTTACAAAGTATATGCGGTCATTATTGATCCTGAGATTTTTAAGTGGCTGTGGAATACCGTTCCCCCAGTTATAGAATTTCAGGGTTCCGTGGAATCTTCCATCTATTACATCTATTTTAAGCTCACCTTTGAATTGTCCCATGGACACATCAAAGGTGCCGGCAGCTGACTTTATATCTTTAACACCGCTCTCTTTAACACTGTTCCCCGGTATTAGAATCTCACCTGTTTTACCGGTGTTTCCGGTATCTTCTGCAGGGGAACTATCCAGCTTTACCTTTTTCCCGGAGCAGGATGAAAGAAGTGATAAAGATAGTATGGTAATTATGATAACAAAAAGTTTTATTTTCATGGTTTTACCCCGGAGAATTAAAGAGGGTTTGAATTCATAATCCCCTCTGTACAATGAATCTGCTAATAGAGCGGCTTGTAGTCAAATTTGTGCATAGCGTTAATAAACCTTACAGTGTGGGTCTTCTGTCTTATTACAATGGAGCTTGTTTTTGCCCCGCCGGAAAAAAACTGTACCCCTGGAAGTAGAACCCCGTCAGTTATCCCTGTAATTGAAACAAGTATATCTTCAGATTTTACAAGATCCCTGATTTTATATACCTTCTCCGGGTTCCCCCTTCCAAGATTTTCCGCAATGGTTTTTTCAAAATAATCGCTGTAATAAACCTTTGTCTGCATATCGCCGCCAAGACATTTAAGTGCAGCTGCCGCGATTACCCCCTCTTTTGCTCCCCCCACACCGAGAAGCAGATCTATTGAGGCGTCATCAACCGCAGTGGCAATTGCTCCTGAAATATCTCCGTCAGTAATAAATTTAATCCTTGCCCCGGTTTTTCTTACCTGCTCAATTATTTCAATATTCATTTCCCTGTCCAGAACACAGACAGTAATATCTTCGATGTATTTCCCTTTAGCTCTGGCAACCCGTTTTATATTGATGTCAGGGGACTCATTGATATCCACAACCCCTTTAGCCTCAGGGCCGACCGCAATTTTGTGCATAAGGCAGGGGGGCACTTTAAGGAAGGAATTTTTTCCCCCTATTGCCGCAACTGAAATAGAGTTATGCCCCCCCATTGCGCAGGTTCTTTTCCCTTCCAGCGGTTTTGAGGCAATATCTATAGGCGTTCCTGTACCTGTACCGGCCTTTCTTCCGTCATAAATATTAAGATTTTTATTTGCTGCACCAATAACAATGGTTCCATCTATTTCCAGAGTATCTATGATTTTCCACATAGCCTCATCAGCAGCTCTGTAGCAGAGATCATCATCCCCTTTACCCATAAACCTGGCAGCACTGAGCGCCGCGTATTCAGTAAGCCGTACAGCCTCAAGAGTAAGATTTCTACTCATAATTACCCCGGTTGAATTAACGTGAATAAAGACATCCTAACTTCATGAGATCATATTTTCAAGACATTTTCATGTGAGAGGAAATTCCAGGGGTACTGAACTGTTCAATCCCCCCGGCTGCGTTGCATCCGACCCCCTTAATAAGGGGGTTTGGTTTTCCCCCCTTTTTTAAGGGGGGTTAGGGGGGATATTAGGATTTTATGGTGCCGCGATAAATTTTTAGTAAACTGAACTGTTTAATCCCCCCGGCTGCTTCGCATCCGACCCCCTTAATAAGGGGGTTTGGTTTTTCCCCCCCTTTTTCAAGGGGGGTCAGGGGGGATTAGAATTTCTGATAATGATGAACAGACAATTTCGAAATTATTAAGAATTTCATCATTAGTAAAACGGATTACTCTAAGACCGTAACCTTCAAAAATTTTGGTTCTCACTTCATCATATCCAATTTGCTCATCATTGTTATGGATAGCACCGTCTATTTCAATAACAAGCTTTAAAGATGCACAGTAAAAATCTGCAATATAGTTATCAATTGGTCTTTGTTTTAGTATGCGTAAAGGTAAATGCTTTAAAAATTCATCCCATATTTTTTGTTCAGCCTGTGTCATATTGCGCCTTAATTCACGTGCTCTATCAGTGAGTTTTTTATTATACGGCAAAAAAAATGATGTTTTCATAAGGCTCCTTTATTAAACTGAACTGTTTAATCCCCCCGGCTGCGTTGCATCCGACCCCCTTAATAAGGGGGTTTGGTTTTTCCCCCCTTTTTTAAGGGGGGTTAGGGGGGATATTAACAGGATTATTAATATTTTCAAGAAATTTTAATAATGATCTTCAGTGAATTGATGGATAAGAGGTAAAAGCTAAGATTTTAATTGACTATTAAGCTGTTGTATTATAATATTATGCGACATAATCGGGAGAATAAATTTTCCTCTGTATAACAGGGTCCCGGCTAAAAAAACTCAGGAGAAGCCTGGTGAAAAAAACTATTCTCATAATCGGCGGCGGTCTTTTACAGGCACCATTAATTTCTACTGCAAAGAAGATGGGGTGTCAGGTTATAGTTACAGATTATAATTCTGAAGCTATTGGTATGAAGGACGCGGATATTCCGATTGTTATGAGTACAAGGGATATACAGGGCTCAGTGCGGATAGCGAAGCAGCAGAACGAAATAACCCCGATTCATGCTGTGCTTACAGCAGGGACAGATGCTTCAATGACAGTTGCAGCTGTTGCCAATGCCCTTAATCTTACAGGGATAAAGTTTGAAGATGCTGAAGCTGCCACAAATAAAATAAAAATGCGCATGAGGTTCAAGGAACATGGGGTTCCATCCCCTGCATTTCTCCCTATCTGGACCCTGGCTGACGCGAAAAAAGCCTGTAAAATTCTCGGTTTCCCTGTTGTTATAAAACCCTCGGATAATATGGGGGCCAGGGGTGTAAGAAAAATAGAGAATGCCAATGAGCTTTCAGACGGATTTCAGTTTGCCAAGGGGGCTTCACCCAGCGGCGAGATTCTTATAGAGGAATTTATGGATGGGCCCGAGCTTTCCATAGATGCAATTATTTATAATGGTGAAATTACTATTACAGGGGTGGCAGATCGAATTATTGAATACCCCCCTCATTTTGTTGAAACCGGCCATAGTATGCCCTCTGCTCTCCCTGAGGATACGCTTAAGCAGGCCTGTGATATTATGAAAGCAGGGATAAAGGCCCTGGGTCTTAATGTGGGCGCGGCAAAGGGTGATATTAAGATTACTCAAAAAGGGGCAATGATAGGGGAGCTGGCAGCAAGGCTTTCCGGCGGGTTTATGTCTGCCTATACATACCCTCTTGCAACAGGTGTTGATTTAATGAGGGCAATGATTGAGGTGGCTCTGGGGCAGGAACCGGGTAACCTGGACCCGGTGATAAACCGTGTGGCAATAGAAAGGGCAATTATTCCTAAACCGGGGATAGTAAAATCGATCAGCGGTCTTGAAGAGGCTTTGAAGGTGCCCGGGATTGAGGAGATATTCTTAAACATTAAGGAGGGGGACAGAATTAATGTACCTACCTCCAATGTGGAGAAGTCGGGGAACATTATAGCCACAGGGAAGACCCTGAAGGAAGCTGAGGTTGCTGTTGCAGCGTGTATGAAACTCCTTGTTGTGGAAACAACCAGTGATCCTGAGATTACAATGAAGAATATACATGCTGCTGCAAGGGAGAAGTTTAAAAAGATATGTTATGTGTGTAAAAACTGCGACGGCAGGGACTGCCCCACAGGTGTGCCGGGCATGGGGGGAGCTGGGACAGGGGAGTCGTTCCGCAGAAATATTGATTCCCTTAACAGCTTTAAAATAATTACAAGGCTTATAAGGGAGCCATCCGCCCCTGATACTTCTACTGAAATTTTCGGGAAAAAAATATCAATACCTGTAATGGCAGCTCCAATAACCGGTTCTGTAACAAACATGGGGGGAGCCATTGACGAGCTCGATTACAATAGGGCTGTAGTGGCAGGGTGCAGAAAAGCGGGTACTCTCGCTTTTGTGGGCGACGGTGCAACACCTGAAAAATATAAAATAGGGCTCCAGGCCATTAAAGAGGAGGATGGCTGGGGTATTCCGATTTTTAAACCCCGTATGGATAAAAAGGAAATTATAAAAAGGCTCAAGGCATCGGAAAAGGCCGGGGCCCTTGCTGTTGGTATGGACATTGATGCTGTTGTTTTTAAAACCATGGTTATGAAAAACCAGGCAGTTGCTCCCAAAAGCGTGAGTGAGCTTAAGGAGCTTAAAGCTGCAACAAATCTTCCATTCATTTTAAAGGGTATAATGAACCCCAGGGATGCTGTGCTTGCATGTGAGGCGGGGATTGACGCAATAATTGTTTCAAATCATGGCGGCAGGGTTCTGGATCAGATGCCGGGAACAATGGATGTGCTCAGAGAAATTGCATCTGCAGTGGGGGATTCAATTATTATAATTGCAGACGGCGGTTTCAGAAACGGAGTGGATATTGTCAAGGCTATTGCCCTGGGAGCGAGCTATGTGCTCATAGGGAGGCCTGTGGCTATTGCAGCAGTGGGTATGGGTGCTGAGGGGACTGCCTTTTACATGGAACAGATAAAACAGGAACTGCAGAAGGCCATGGTCCTTACAGGGTGTACTTCTGTGCATGATATATCTGAGGATATAATCAGGGAGATAAGGTAAGGGGTTGTTGGAATAAGGAGCTGAAGCTTCCTGTAACTGGATTTTTCTGCTGGAAAGGGTTAAGGCTCTGACCCTCCTTCAGCTTCCCAACCTCTCCTAAACCCACAAAACCAGCCTTTTCCTGTAGGCATCCTCGTAATAGAGAAATTTTTCCACGCATTCCATAAAATTTTTCCCCAGCCGCAAAAAATATTCGTGCAAAGTAAACCTTAAAGGAGAAATAAAATTTTCGTTGAGGTAGCAGTTTATAAAACCTATTTCATTTTCACGGGGATCCCTGGAAAGCCCCTTGCGCACAGGATTGTACCCAATATACCAGAGCAGCCACAGAAGGTACTCTTCCGGATTGTCCGATTCCTCGATTATCGTAGAACCAAACCTTTCATTCCAGAATGGCCCTGTTTCACCTGTGCCCCGGTTGTATTTTTCCGCCATGCGAGCTTTGATAAACTGCATTATAAGAGAAATGGTCTCTCTATTCTCTAAGGTTTTTATAAGAATATGAATATGATTGGCAACAGTTTCTGCAGCAATGAGCTCAAAATTGTATTTTTCCTGGCACAACTTTATTGATTCAATGAAATATTTTTTCCCGTATTTGCTTCTAAGCAGGTCCCGTTTGCTGCGGCATCGTGTAAAACAGTGATATGTTACACCCTGGGCAATAGTTCTTAATGGTCTTGGCATTTTTATCCTCCCGGATAATATCAGAATTTGTTAAGTGCTTAATATTAATACGTTTTTAGAGGGAATTTTTTTGAAAAAAATTCGGGGTCAGAGCATATTTTCATATTTTTTATTCTTTTTACTGTAAGATAGGAGGGGTAATTGGAATCGGGGGAAAAGGGTCAGAGCCCTTTCGTTTGTGTCGTGTTTAAGCCACTTCGCCTGAATCGGGGTCAGAGCCTTTGTTGATCCTTTATTCTTTTCCTCCAGCCTCAGCGGGCTTTTTTCCCCGATTTTTTCTTGACTTTTTAATATTTATCAATTCTATGTTCTCCAGCAGTTCTGCAGTTATAATTTAGACAATATTAAGAGGTAAAAAATGAAGATCGCGAAAGTATTATCATTATTATTTCTTTGCGCAATAATTGGCTTTGCTGATTCCAGCGCTGATGCGCAGTTTAAGAAGCTTAAAAAGAAGGTAGAAAAAAAAATAGATAAACAGGAAGAGAAGAAAGAGAAAAAAAAGCAGAAAAAAGAGGTAAAACCTGATGAAGAGAAATTCTATGCTGAAAATTTCGGAACAGGTGTTCGTAAAAGCGGTGGAACCTATGTAGGCCTGAAGATGGAGACGCTGCAGGATAGCGACGATCTTAAATTTAAATGTATTTCAGGGAAATGTAATTCTGTAACAGTTCATGGCCGTACTTCAAGAGGTATATGGAATACACTTTACCAGGGACAGCTTAAAGATGTTAATGTGGGAACAGCGGTTGCGGGTAAAAGGAATAATTATACGCACCTTCTTGTTTCGGTAAATGGAGCACATGAGAGGTATGATAAAACAGCTGCAAAGCTTGAGATAACAAAGGTTGCCGGGAAGGGGGGAGCTGCGGTAAAGCCGGATATTGCGGTAAAACCTGATGAAGAGAAATTCTATGCTGAAAATTTCGGAACAGGTGTTCGTAAAAGCGGTGGAACCTATGTAGGCCTGAAGATGGAGACGCTGCAGGATAGCGACGATCTTAAATTTAAATGTATTTCAGGGAAATGTAATTCTGTAACAGTTCATGGCCGTACTTCAAGAGGTATATGGAATACACTTTACCAGGGACAGCTTAAAGATGTTAATGTGGGAACAGCGGTTGCGGGTAAAAGGAATAATTATACGCACCTTCTTGTTTCGGTAAATGGAGCACATGAGAGGTATGATAAAACAGCTGCAAAGCTTGAGATAACAAAGGTTGCCGGGAAGGGGGGAGCTGCGGTTAAGCCTGACACAGCAGTTAAACCTGATACTGCTGTTAAGCCTGACACTGCGGTAAAACCTGATTCATCAGATAAGAGTGATAAAAAAGATACTCCATCCGGTGTGGTAAATGCAGCTGTGAACCAGGATGTAAATGTTACAGTAAGCGGCGGTGAGTTCGGGTATGTCACTTTTACTATCAAGGTTAAGGGTGAAACAAATTACAGGGTGAATATATGGAACAAGGAGAGTAAAGGGCATTTTACACAGAAGATGTTTTCTGACTCCGGTTACTCAAAGGAGATTCCGGGAAAATCAAGAATTGATTATGGCCACCCTCTTGGCGGTGTGCTCTTTGTTAAAGATTATAATCTTAAAGAGGGTACATATTACCTGAAATTTAAAAACGAAACTGCCGGATCAAAAGCGACTGTTAATGTAACTTTATTTAAGTATAATCCTGCATGGGACAGTGAAAAAGGGTAGTTAGTAGTAGAATTTTGTGAAATATATCTGTTATCCCGGCTGGAGCGGAATAGGGGTCAGAGCATATTCCCGGTTTTTTTACTCTTTCTGGTGTCAGTAGGAGGGAATAATTGGAAACGGGGTCAGAGCCCTAATGTTATCCCGGCTGAAATGGAATCAGGGTCAGAGCCTCATGTGACTAAATTTTATAACCGGCATGATCAGATAAAAAACACATTTTTTATCTTGACTCGTGCCGGTTGTTTATTAGATTAATCGGACAGAAAGCTTTAGGCTTTGAAAATCAGCCTGGCTGAGAGAAATGATTATTTCCGGCCGGGAAAATTAAATTGTATATAAAGAAGGGGGAAGTGAATAATGAAAAAAGTATGTGTTATTTTAATTTTTGCTATTGCTGCTTTTGTGTTTGTCGGGTGTGGGGATGATGAGACTGCCGTGAGGTGGCGGAAAAACACAGGCGGTGATTTTGTAAATCAGATTAAATGGACTGATGAAAGTAATGTGGCAAAACAAACATGGTCAGAGACTTTAACAAGTGATGGAGAAAGAACTGGATTTGAAAGCGTACCGAATAAAACTGGTAAAGGCTTTGCTTTTTTTCAGGATGAAGGTGATGAAGCACAGATTAATATAAATGGTGGTTCAGGCTCTGTAACATTATCAGAAGGGGAATCTCAGGAATTAGAAATTTCCGGTTATACGAAAAAGTAGATAATATTATATATGATTAAAAAAAAATTATTGATTGTTTTTATCATTTTTTTCCCAGTTATGCTGTTTTCCCAGGAAAGCAGCCATAACTGGAGAAAGATGGGGAGTCCCTGGATTTTTGGAAATTCTAAAATTCAGCTGCAGTTCCCTCATGCAAACTCCTGGGATTACTATGAGTTGAGTAATTATAACTCTTTAATTTCTTTGAAAGAAATTAATAAACCTTCAGTTATTGAATTTTCCATGACTATTTTTGACCGGAGTAAGTCACCTGCAGAAATTCTTGTTTCATTTGCCGGTAAAAATGAATATAAAAAATGGCTTTATCATATTTACGGGATTAAAATTGAAGGGAATTTCTGGGGGATAAATAAAGCATCTTTTATACATTCGGATCGCAAAAATAAAACTCTTCCATTGTCAGTAAAAAATAATGTTTTTGTAGATAAGATAAAGTGTGAAAAAATATCACTGAAATATGGCAAAACATATAATTATAGAATTGAATTTAATGAAGATAAATTAATCCTGTTTATTGATAATGAAAAAGTATTAGAGAGCGTTTCCCCTATTGCTGATAATAGCGGGCATATTGGATTCAGTGCAAGAAACGTTAAACTCGCCATTGATAATGTTCGTGTAAAAAAAGGGGAGAAGGTTGTATTTGAAGACAATTTTGATAAAGACTCAATTTATGTGCGTACAGTTAAGGCAAGAATTGTAAAGAGTGAAGATGAAGCGGAAGACCCTGCTGCTGAAGAAGTGAATAATAAAAATTAAACTTTTAAATTCTTTAATATTTCAGCTATTCTGTTTTTATTCAATTTCCCCGATGCTGTATTCATCATCATTTTATATAATTCCTCCCCGGGGTCATGAATATAAATATTGTTGAAATCGAGAAAAATTAATCCGCTTACCAGTGCCGTTCTTTTGTTCCCGTCAACAAAAGGATGATTCTGCGAAATATGATAAACATAGGCAGCAGCCATTTCAAAAAGATCTTTATGCAGATAATTACCCTCAAAAGTTGATTCCAGCATAGCTATGGCTGAACTTAGTAATGAAATATCCCTGATACCCTCTTCGCCGCCATAATTTGAAAGCTGATTTTTATGAATCTCAATTATCTCAGCTAAAGTCAAAAATTCGATCTCTTTGTTTTTCATTTAGCCAGTTTTTTAAGTGTAGAATTAAACTGATTATTTACTTTATTCAGGGATTTGTTGAGTTTCTCCAGCCTTAATTTATCCTTTACCGGTGATATAATAATATTATTACCATCAGTGGAAAGTTCAAGGGGAGTTTCAAAATCAATATTCAGTAATTCCATAATCGGTTTATCAATTATCAGTGCGGAACTGTTTCCATGCTGTATAAGTTTTTTAATCATAATATCCTCCAGTCCTGTATACATAATATATATACATAACAGATCTTTGTCAAGATTTAATATCGCTATTTCAAAGAGAGTAATTCAGTTGGAGCGGTAAAATCTCCAGAAAAATCAGCACTCGTGGGATTTCCGCACCTGTACTGAACTTGCCGAAGTATGCGCGGGAATGACACTACTTGTAAAATTTAAACTTTGCCACTGGCCCGGTTATATATGTTAAAAAAAAATCTTGAAAATGTTAATGAGGCAATAGGCTCTATTGTAAGCGGCATAGATGAAATTGTAAGATCATCAGGGACTATTATAGAAAATGCGGCTCAGCTGAGAGACAGGGCAGGTGATTCGGTTAACGCAGGTGAGGAATAATTCCTTAATCCTCCATGTCCCAGAAATAATCTTTATTTGTGAGCTCTTCGGTCGTCTCGCTATCCGGTTCAGGCCTCTGCATAGATTCAGGGAGATCTGTGGTGCTGGAGTAGAAGTATTCTATCTGTTCTTCAAGATCGCGGGTTTCATCCTCCCAGTATTTTACAGTGCCGAAGTGGGGGAACGCGTCAGGGAAAGCCGGGTCCTCCCACCGCTTCGCTATCCAGGCTGCGTAGTTGATATATCTGAGCGCTCTGAGTAACTCAACAAGGCGGAGCCATGAACTCTCAAAGTGACGGAACTCCCTGTACCCTTCAATAAGGAGAGCCCTCTGCCTCTCCCCCTCAATGTCGCGGGTCGGGGCGAGCATCCATATATCCTGCACAACAGGCCCTGTTACAAAATCGTCAAAGTCAAGGAAAAACCACCCCTCATTGCCGTGGAGCAGATTCCCCATGTGGCAGTCAGCGTGTATTCTCTGGTATGGTACGTCTGCTGCAAGGGTGTCGTATATTTCTGCAATTTTTATTACTGAGTTTGAGTACCGCTCTTTGAGGTGTTCAGGGATAAAATTATTTTCCAGCAGAAATTCAAGGGGCTTAAGACCGTATGTTGTACCTGTGAGCGCAGGGCGTTCATCCGCCCCCTGAAGCGCTCCTGTGTTGTGAATCCTGGCAATGAGGCGGCCAAGGGTTTTAATTTCTGAATCTGTAAATTCATCCTTGACCCGCCCGCCGGTTCTGGGCCAGATAGCGTAGTAGATATTCTCAATCTGGTGCAGAGTTTCCCCGTCGGAGAATTTCATGGGAGCGCATACAGGTACTTCATCATCTTTCAGCTGGGAGAGGAACAGGTGCTCCTCTATAATCTGTGCTTCTGTCCATCTCCCGGGCCTGTAGAATTTTGCTACTACATGGCTGCCGCTCTCAAGCTTAAGGTCGTATACCCTGTTTTCATAACTGTTTAGTGCCATGCAGTGTCCCGTAGGCTCAAGTCCGCTTGCTTCAAGGGCTTTAATTACCACATCAGGTGTAAGGTTAAAAAAGAAATTATTCATAGCAGTCCTGTGAAAGATCAGATGAATCTATTATTTCACAGGGGGGAGCTCCATGTCAATCAAGAACCAGTATTACCTGTATCTTTTCTTTTATCTGCCCGTTTTTTGCATAGTTTTTGAACGTTGCAATAAGAGGCGCGCTTAACTGCAGGTCTTTACCGGCAATAATGGTTCCGTCAGCAGCTTTAACATCTTCAGCCAGTATCATCCCCTCCTGTATTTCCTCAACAGTTAATTCCAGTACCATGGGATTATCTTTGTTTTCAGGAGTACCAAGCAGAATCCAGGAGATGTTTTTGAGAAGATTTATATCATAGAAGGCGGGTCTTCTTTTAAGCTCGTCAAGGGCATCATCCCTGCTCCTGCCGCTGGTGACTAAGTTGTCAAAATCGGCTGCAATCCGTATAATCCTTGAGCCCAGGGGGATATTATCCCCTGAAATGCTGTCATAGGGGACGCCTGTGCCGTCGAAGTTTTTAAGCTGATACTTGATGATCTCAGCAATCTTTTCTAGACGGGGTATGCTCTTAATCATGTCTGCGCCAATGAGCGGATGGTTGTTGTACATAACCATTTCATCATTCGAAAGGGTTATTCCCCTGTAGGATCGCTTTAATACATCATCAGGCATGGTAACTGTCCCTATCTGCGACAGGGTTGCTGCAATCTCCATCTGCCAGCTACTCTCTGTAGTAAGGAACTGGTGTATTTTTTTTGAAATATCCCTTATTTTCTTTGCCTTTGTAAAGGCCTGCGGCTTGGCTAGTGCAAGGAGATCTATAAGAATTTTTATACTCCCGCTAAGTGTTTTCCCCAGCAGCTCCTTTTCAGCAGTTATTAGCTGGTGCTGCCTTAGTCCGTCTTTAATGTGGTTTATAAGGTCATCGGGTGAGCACGGTTTTGTGAGAAAGCGGAATATCCCGGTTTTGTTAATCAGGTTGATTACAGCGCTCATCTTCGCCTGCCCTGTAAGCATTATCTGCACAGTATTGGGTGAGAGGGTTTTCACCTTTTCCAGGAGCTCTACACCGTTCATTTGAGGCATCTTGTAATCGGTCACAATAAGGGGGATCTGTCCCCCTTTTTTGAAATATCCCAGGGCTGCATCTCCCGATTCTGCTGTTAATATTTCAAACTCACCTGTCATGTTCCGCTTGTATGCATCGAGTATGTTTTTTTCATCATCAACAAGAAGTACTTTTTTCATAAAACAATCTCCCGGTTCAGCATTTAGTTCTGATTATTTAATACATTGATTTATCAAATTGTTCAAGTGTTCATTATGCGTGCCACCTTTGGGGGACAGGGGGCTGACTCCGGTAGATGCGGGAACAAATAAGATTAATACTTCCCCATAAAATCCGGAAAGAGTCATATTTAAATTTATCTCTATTTGAGGTTATTGTCAACAGAGATGAGAATAAAAAAATTCTTCCCGTCCGGGGGCTTCGGGGGACAGCGTGCAAAGGTCAAACTACTCCCGTGGAAGAACTGCCCGGCAGGGGATTTAAATTTTTATTGTAAAAATAGTATGAGTAATTACATTTACTCATATTCTATTCTTTCCGGCGCAGAGGTTATATGAGAGTCAGGGATTTTCTTGAAAGCGGCAGGATCCATCTTTTAAAATCGGATGATACAATAAGGCAGGCTGCTGCTGTTTTCAGCGAGAAGAAAATTGATGCTGCTCCTGTTGTTGATGATAATGATGCTCTTATAGGCCTTTTTTCCAAGAGTCATGTTTTTAGAGCAGTAAAGAATAATGTAGATCTGGATTCCCCTGTTTTTACATACATGACAAAAGATGTTGTGGGGGGGCATCCTGATGATGATGTGGAGGACAGATTTTACTTTAAGCATTCCTATCTCCCTGTTGTGGAGAACGGGAAAGCTGTGGGTTTAATTTCCATCCCCGATTTTGTAAAGACCTATCACGACCATTACAAGATGACCAGACAGATTATGGATGCCATACTTCAGTCTTCAAAAAATCTTATCATTGCCGCAGATTCAAAAGCCGGGATTAATTTTGTTAACCGGTCAGCTGAGGAGGTGTTTGGTTTAAGCGAGGATTTTCTTACCGGACATACCCTTAATGAGTTTATACCTGAGGTTGACCTGCTTGGGATTATCCGGACCGGAGAAGTCCCTCCATTGGCCAAAGTGATGGTGAAGAATCATCCCTACTTTATACGGAGTTACCCCATATTGATAGGGGATAATATTATAGGAGCAGTTGCCATATTCCAGGATGTGGAAGATCTGGAGAATATAATAAATGAACTGGAGAGCGTAAAGGAGCTGAATGAAAATCTTGATGCTATTATTGAATCTTCATCGGACGGGATTTTTGTATGCGACGGGGATGCCAATGTTTTAAGGATAAACCGGGCATATGATGAAATTACTGAGCTTGATACAACCGATTTTTACGGTAAAAATATGAAGGATCTTGTTGATCAGGGTTTTTTCTCCCAGTCCGTTACTCTTATAGTTCTGGAAAAGAGGGAGCCCTGGAGCATTATACAGAAGACAAGTACCGGGAAGTCTCTCCTTGCAACAGGGCGCCCGGTTTTTGATGAAAATGGCAGAATTACGCGTGTTGTAACCAGTGTGCGCGATATTACAGATTTATATGATTTGCAGAACAGACTCGTTGAGAGTCAGAAGATCAGCGAGCAGTACAGGAGAGAGCTCGATTCCCTGAGGATTAAGAGTGTAAAAAATGTTGAGGGCCTTATTGTGGGCTCTGAAAAGATGCATGAGCTTGTTGATACAACAATACGGCTGGCAAAGGTGGATTCAACAATTCTTATTACAGGTGAATCGGGGACAGGTAAGGATCTTATAGCAGGTATAATTCATAAATACAGCCCCAGGGAGAAGGGCCCCTTTATAAAGGTTAACTGCGGTGCAATACCTGCAGCTCTTCTTGAGTCTGAGCTTTTCGGTTACGAAGAGGGGGCCTTTACGGGGGCTAAAAAGGGGGGGAAGCCCGGTTATTTTGAGATGGCTGAAGGGGGGACTCTTTTTCTTGATGAGATAGGGGAACTCCCATATGATCTGCAGGCGAAATTTTTAAGGGTGCTTCAGCACACGGAGTTTAACCGTGTTGGCGGGCAGAATTTCAGAAAATTTAATGTAAGGATTGTAACTGCAACAAACAGGGACCTTCTGGAAATGGTTCAGGCCAGGAATTTCAGGGAGGACCTTTATTATAGACTCAATGTTGTACCCCTTTTCCTCCCTCCGCTGAGAGAGCGTATCGAGGATGTGCAGTTCCTGGTTTCCCATTTTTTGAAGATGTTTAATGAAAACTATAATATGAAGAAAAGGGTTTCACCTGAAGTTATTGATATTTTCGAACAGTATAACTGGCCCGGCAATATACGGGAATTGCGGAATCTTGTGGAAAGAATGATTGTAATGTCCCCTGATGATGCAATAACCAGGCTCGACCTCCCTGAGAGTATCTGCCAGTCAGGTATCTGCGGTGAAAGCGGGGGTATCTCTGTTCCAGGCGGTATTATCCCTTTAAAGGATGCTCTTGAGAGTGTGGAGAGGCAGCTTATTGAAAGGGCTTACCGGAATTTCCCCACAACAAGGGAGATGGCAAAATCACTTAAGATAAGTGCCCCCTCTGTTGTCAGGAAAGCAGCTAAATACGGCATAAAAAAATAGATAAACCCCTTTCTGTTTCATTTATGAAACGCTGTTTCATTATTGAATTTTTGTTTCAATTGTGAAACAGCATTGGTTATTCTCTATATCCCCTGTTTTAAAAGACCTCACCCCGCCTCCGGCGCGCCCTCTCCTCAAAGAGAGGGCTCTTTTTAAGAATAATTTTAGTGTCTAAAATTATTAAAAAAGTGTGAAAAATTGATTTAAACAAAACCCTCTCCCGGCTTGACGGGAGAGGGTGCACGAGCGATAGGGAAGTGCGGGTGAGGGCAGACGAATCAGCAGGGGGCTGTTCGCTGTACTCTTGTCAGCCTGGAGGAAAAGAATTTCTACAGTAATTACTTCTCATTTATTTCTCCCCGCATTTTTACTTTGTTTCAATAATGAAACAGGTCTGCGGGATTTTTAACCTGAACAGCAAATTCAAGCCATTTTGCTGATTAAATTATCAATTAAAATGTTTCTCAGGAAATTTTTTTAATCTTTATAGCCTCCATATCTCCGTTTTTCTGCGATTAATTTCATTTTTCTGAACACAAAATTTAAATGTTACTTTTTGTTTTATATTAATAACCATGCAGCCATATATGGCACGCTTTGTGCATATATAGATAGGTGTACTTTAGGTAAAATAATAAAGAAAATGAAGAAAATGAAGGGAGGTTTTGTAATGAAAACCGGTAAAGAATACGAAGAGAGCTTGAGGAAGCTTAAACTCAATGTCTATCTTTTCGGGAAAAAAGTAGAAAACGTGGTTGATGACCCTATGATCCGCCCGTCCATGAATGCAGTTAAACTGACCTATGAACTGGCTCATCAGCCTGAGTATGAAGATCTCATGGTTGCAACTTCTCATATCAGCGGGAAAAAAATAAACAGGTTCACCCATATACATCAGAGCACCCAGGATCTTGTAAAGAAAACCAAAATGGGGCGGCTACTCGGTTCATTAACCGCCTGCTGTTTCCAGCGTTGTGTGGGTATGGACGCCATGAATGCCCTTTCAATTACCACATTCAACATTGATAAAAAATACGGCACTGAGTATAACAAAAGATTCCAGAAATATCTTGAGTATGTACAGGAAGAAGATCTGGTATGCGACGGTGCAATGACAGATCCTAAAGGGGACAGAAGCCTTGCTCCAGGCAAGCAGCCCGATCCGGATGCCTATCTCCACATTGTTGAGGAGAGAGCAGACGGTATAGTTGTAAGGGGTGCGAAAGCTCATCAGACAGGCGCTCTTAACTCACACGAAATTATAGTAATGCCCACAAGCGCCATGAGAGAGGATGATAAGGATTATGCTGTATCATTCGCTCTTCCATCTGACACTGAAGGGATTACCTATATCTACGGCAGACAGTCCTGCGATACACGGAAGCTTGAAAAGGGTAATATTGACAGAGGGAATATCTACTACGGCGGTCATGAGGCACTGGTGGTTTTTGACAACGTATTTGTTCCATGGGACAGGGTTTTTATGCTGAGAGAGTTCGAATTCTCAGGTGAGCTTGTGGAAAATTTCGCCTCATATCACAGGCAGAGCTACGCATGTAAAGTAGGTGTGGGTGATGTGCTTATTGGTGCAGCACAGGTTGCAGCTGATTATAACGGTGCAGACAAGGCTTCACACGTTAAGGATAAGATGATTGAAATGAACCATCTCAATGAAACACTCTTCTGCGGTTCACTGGCTTGCGCTCAGGAGGGGAGCAAACAGTCTTCAGGAACATTTCTTGTTAATACCCTTCTTGCCAATGTTTGCAAGCAGAATGTAACACGGTTCCCTTATGAAATAGCAAGGCTGGCCCAGGATATAGCAGGGGGGCTTATGGTTACATGTCCTTCTGAAGATGATCTCAGGTCACCGGAGATTGGGAAATGGATCGAGAAGTATTACAAAACCAAACCGGATGTTTCCACAGAGAACAGAATGAGAATTCTGCGGCTTATTGAAAATATTACAATGGGTACTGCAGCTGTGGGTTATCTCACCGAATCAATGCATGGAGCTGGATCTCCACAGGCCCAGAGAATAATGATCGCAAGGCTTGTTAATATGGATGCCAAGAAGAAGGTGGCAAAGCATCTCTGCGGTATTGAGGAGTAGTTATTTGAAAATAGGGGTAAAGTTCTGCGGAGGGTGCCATGTGGCCTATGACAGGATGGAGGCTTTCAGCAGAATTAAAGAGGAGCTTACCGGGCTGTTGGAATTTGTCTCCTATGATGATGAGGGGGCTGACCTTATCCTTGCGGTAATGGGATGCCCCAGCGCCTGTGTTGACACTGAAGTTTTTGACCAGGCAAAGGTAAGGAGAGTAAAGTCCCTGGCTGAAGCTGAAGCATTTATCAGCGAGGTTATGGAGCTGAATAAAAAGAACTGATTAGTCCGGGGGACTCACCGGCGAGAGTCCCCCCGGCACAAAGAGAGGAGCATTTATGGACTGGAGAGAATTGTATAAAAGCAGAAAGGTTACAGCAGAGGAAGCTGTAAAGCATATTAAACCGGGGAACAGGGTGGTTTTCGGACACGCTGCCGGTGAGCCTATGGATCTGGTGAGCGCCATGGTTAAGAACAGCGCTGCCTATAAGGATGTGGAGATAGTTCACATGGTTGCACTGGGAAAGGGGGAGTATTGTAATCCTGAATATGCGGGGATTTTCCGTCACAATGCACTCTTTGCAGGCGGTCCCACAAGGAAAGCGATAAATGAAGGGCGGGCCGATTTTACACCGTGTCATTTCAGTAAGATCCCCAGTCTCTTTACAGAGAAAGTTCTCCCTGTTGATGTGGCCCTGATTTTTGTTTCAGCACCGGATCATCATGGATACTGTTCATACGGTGTTTCGGTTGACTATACAAAGGCTGCAGCTGACAGCGCGAAGATTGTTATCGCTGAAGTATCGCCTGAAATGCCGCGTACTTACGGCAACTCATTTATTCATGTTTCAGAGATCGACTATTTTGTTGAGACTGAATCGGGCCCGGCAATTCTCAATCCTCCGGTGCTTACAGAAAATGATGAGAAAATAGGCTCATACATCTCCACACTGATCAATGATGGAGATTGTCTGCAGCTTGGAATCGGTGCTGTTCCCGATGCTATCTTAAGTTTTCTTAAAACAAAGAAAAACCTGGGTATACACAGCGAAATGATCTCTGACGGGGTTGTTGATCTTGTTGATTCAGGTGTCATCAACTGTTCAGAGAAAAATTTTCATCCGGGCAAGATCATTGTCACATTCCTTATGGGTACAGAGAAGCTCTACAGATTTGCGGACAACAATCCAATGATAGAAATGTACCCGGTGGATTATACAAACAACCCGGCTGTTATTGCAAGGAATGATAATATGGTTTCGGTTAATTCCGCTCTGCAGGTAGATTTTACAGGGCAGGTGGTTTCTGACACTATCGGGCATAAGCAGTATAGCGGTACCGGCGGACAGCTCGATTTTGTAAGGGGCGCGGCATGGTCAAAAAACGGCAGGTCTATCCTTGCTTTTCATTCAACAGCAGCTAAAGGGACTCTGTCCAAAATTGTTCCCCATGTTGATCAGGGGGCAAACGCTACTACTCCAAGGTCAGATACTCATTACATTGTAACTGAGTATGGTATTGCTGATTTAAGGGGGAGGAGTGTATCACAGAGGGCAGCATCATTAATAAAAATAGCTCATCCCGATTTCAGGGAACAACTTGAGAGAGAATATTTTGAGATATATAAAAGTAAACTGAATAGCTAAAACTCCGTTTATACCCCTTTTCAGGCCCGCAAGGCTGAAGAGGGGTATCCTTCCGGGTAAAACAGGGAGGAGGGTGTTATAAAGGGCATTATTTTTGTTGTGCTAATCTAATAAATAAAAGGAGCATAGTATGGGTATTAGAAGAGAAAGAGAATTCGGGAAAATTCAGCCCGGAATTCCGCTGGGGCCGCTTACATTGAGACTCCCCTTCATCCATTACAGGTTTGAATGGGCAGATTATCTTCAGGGTCTCTTAATGTGTGCTGTGTGTCTGGGAATTATTCCCATATTGATGGACACACTGGGAATGTCTTTCGAGATTGCGCTTGCAATAGTTATTCTTAATGGAACACTATATCTTGCGCATGTTACATTCGGTGACCCGGTAATTCCGGGGTGGATTACTCCTGCCATCCCTCTTATTATTGCCTATGTTGAAGGCTTTAATATGGGTCCGGAAAGGATGCAGGCCTTAATAGCATTTCAGATGCTTTTCGGTTTCTTCTGTATTTTTCTCGGTGTTACAGGACTTGCGAGAAAGTTCATTACTTTAATTCCCAATGCGGTTCAGTCTGCTGTTCTTCTCGGCGCGGGCTTTGCTGCGATTATTCTTATTTTCAGGCCGGGGACTACTAACAGATCATTTGATACTATCCCCTGGACAATAACAATATGTGTGGGTCTTGCTTTTTACCTGCTTTTCTCAGAAAGCTTTAAAGCAGTGAAGAAGAAGCATAAGTGGGCCTACTACCTGGGTAACCTGGGAATGATGCCTGCCCTGGCGCTTGCTATTTTTGTTGGCCCAATGGTTGGTGAAGTTGCATGGCCAAGTTATGCGGGCATAGGATTATTCTCAAATCCCGATTTTGCAGGGATGATTCAGGGCTTTACAATGCTTGGAGCAATACCGATGCCATCTGCTGATATGTTTTTAGCTTCTATTCCCCTTGTTCTTAGCGCATACATAGTTGTATTTGGAGATGTTATCCAGAGTCAGGCACTCCTTGATGACGCGCAGAAGTACAGGCCGGATGAAGATGTAAATTACGATCCAAACAGATCGCATATCATCTTTGGTGGAAGAAACGTAATAATGAGTGTATTCGGGCCTGATATTTCAATGTGCGGCCCATTATGGGCGGCAATGCAGGTTGTTGTTTGCGAGCGTTATAAAAACGGCCCTGCAGCAATGGAGTCTATTAACGGCGGAGCAGGATCATTCCGCTGGGGTACATGGACAAGTTACTTCCTGGCTCCTATTGTTGCCACAGTTAAGCCTATACTCGGTATAGCCCTGGCTTCAACCATGCTTATTCAGGGTTATGTAAGTGTCCGTGTAGGTATATTAAAGTCGAGAGGATTTAATGACCTTGGTATAGCAGGTGTGGCGGGCGCAATTCTTGCTACAAGGGGCGCTGCATGGGGTCTTGGAGCTGCTCTTGTTCTTGTTGTTCTTCAGTATGCAGGGCATGCATGGAAGAAGGCGTATACTACTGAAGAAGCTGTATTCCCTCTCAACTCACCTGAGTTAATTCAGAAGGAAGTTGAAGAGAATGTTGGTGTAGTTGCTTCAAGGGCAAAAGTAAAAAAATAGATTTTAAAAGAATAGATGATAATATTTCTCCGCTCCTTATGGGGCGGAGAAATATAAATCAGCCCGGATAACCGGGGTTCAGAGTAGTGTAATAAAAGATTGCCGCAGCTCAATTGTTTTAGTATTATAATGAGTGGAGATTGATTGAGAGAGGGTTTTTAATGGCATTTATAGAAAACAAAGTGGCAAATGAGAAGGGCAACCCGGTTTTAAAACATTTTATGCTGGTACTCCTTTCCGGTTTAACTCTCGTGGGTGGGATGTATTTCTTCCCGGGTGAGAGGGAAGCTGAGATGTCTGCTATACTTATGGTCGTTCTTATTATAGGGGTTTTAACAATTTTTGTATCAAAGAGACTTAATCCAATGGCATGGAAAAAACTTCTCAACAGGGCGGAATTTGAAGAGCTGGCAGCCCAGGAGAAGAAAGTGGAAGATTCCCTTTCACAGCTCGATGACTCATATTTTATTTTTTCCAACTTTTCATTTGAACTTTTCCATATTGATCATCTTGTGGTTTCTGAAAACGGTTTTTTTGTTCTGGGGAGAGTCCCCTTTGCTGATGACTTTAATGTTAAGAATAATACCCTTTTTGCGGGTGATAATAGTCTTGAAACAATAACAGCAAGGGTATGGCGGGTCTGCCATCTTGTGAATATTATAATAAGCAAAAGCTTTGACGGACTGGAGATAATGCCTGTTCCGGTACTTGTAGTTCCTGACGCGTATAAAGTTTCCATGAGGGAATTTAACGGTATTGCCATTACATCAATGAGTGATCTTAATAATCTCCTTACTAAAAAACTGAAATTTAAAATAAATAAAGAGCATGCTGAAGGTTTTGCTGTATATATGAAGCAGAGGTATATGTAATTTTTATTTGAGAAGAGAATAGAGTGGGTCGGATCAGGATTTTCCTAAGATTTTATCGTGGCACTGCAACATCCTGTTAATATCCCCCCTGACCCCCCTTGAAAAGGGGGGAAACCTTACCCCCTTATTAAGGGGGTCGGATGCGAAGCAGCCGGGGGGATTGGGCAGTTCACTTTAATAATGGTATGGGGCTGCCGGGGATAAACAGAAAATAATTATGAAAAAGGTGAGTGATGAGACGAAGAAATAGAGAATTAAAAGATCTTCCAATTGAGGTAAGGTATGCCATACTTTTTTATATGTTTGCATGGCTTTTTTTTATAGGATCACGGATCTATACTACAGGGACAGTATCAGTTCTTCATATGTCAATGGCCATGTTCCTTTCGCTTCTTGTTTATTCACAGAGGAACTGGGGCCGTATACTGGCTGCGGTATATACTATTGCAATGGCTGTAATGGTGGGGGTTGAAATATATTATGCGGTTCCAGATTCCGCTCTCCCCCTATCATCAATTATTATAAACGGAATAAGCGGGCTCATATTTATGGCTTCTTCAGCGCTTTTATTATTCGGAGAATCGGATAAATTTTACAAAGAACACGGGATATGAGGCAGCCGGGAAATCAGATGTCTGGAGGTTTGTACATAATTTTACCACAAAAAAGCGGGTGGGCACTACAGAGAAATAATACTTTTGACTACAAAAAAAATAAGATATAGGCTATTGAAAATTATCAGTATGTTTGGTATATATAAATTAATAATGCAGCAGTAATTCTTACGCCGGTTTTTTATAACAATAATATTCCAGGTAATCTTTTCCGGTATAAACGGAGTTTAATACAAAGGGGTAGGTTGGTTTAAGAAGCTCCTATACGGGGCATGGCAGGGGGAAGAATCCCGCTATCGTATGCTTATCCGCAGGAGAATCTGTTCATATCAGCAGTAAAAGACATGAAAAAAAATAGTGAGGAGGAAGTGATGTTTGGATTAACCGAAGAACAATTGATGGTAAAAGATATGTGCCGCGGGTTCGCAGAGAAGGAATTAAGGGAGCAGGCAGTAGAAATAGATAAAAGCCATAAATTCCCTCTTGAGACTACAAAAAAAATGGCGGGACTCGGTCTTCTCGGGATTGTTTATCCTGGCGATTACAACGGCGCTGATATGGATTATGTTTCATATGCTATTGCTGTTGAAGAGATATCAAGGGTATGTGCTTCATCAGGTACAATAGTTTCTGCTCATAACTCACTCTGTGTTTCCCCTATTTATTATTTTGGGACAGAGGAACAGAAGAAGAAGTATCTTCCTAAGCTCTGCTCAGGTGAGCATATCGGGGCTTTTGCTATTACTGAGCCTAATGCAGGATCAGATTCAGGCGGAACCGCTGCAAATGCGATGAAGGATGGGGATGGTTATATTCTCAATGGAACAAAAAATTTTATTACTAATGGTGAATACGCTGATATTCATGTGACCCTTGCTGTTACTGATAAGGGGGGCAAGAAAAATAAAAATACATCTATGTTTATAATAGAGAAGGGTGACCCGGGATTTTCTGTAGGGAAAGTTGAAGAGAAACTCGGCATATGTGCATCATCAACAACAGAGATGGTATATGAAGATTGTAAAATTCCTGCAGACAGGCTTCTGGGAAATCCGGGGGAGGGTTTTAAAATAGCAATGCATACACTTGACGGCGGCAGGGTTGGTATTGCTGCACAGGCCCTGGGGATAGCTCAGGCTGCACTTGATGAAGCGGCTAAATATGCTCATGAGAGGGTTCAGTTTGACGCGCCTATTGGAAGGCTACAGTCAATACAGAATATGCTGGCTGATATGGCAACAGAAATAGAAGCAGCAAGACTCCTTGTTTATAAATCAGCAGCCATGCTTGATAAATACGGCGCAGACAGAAGGCCTGTAAGTAAAAATGCGGCTATGGCAAAACTTTATGCCTCTGAAGTAGCAACCAGATGTGCTCATAAATGTATTCAGATACATGGCGGGTACGGGTATGTTAAGGAGTATATTGCTGAGCGGCTTTACAGGGATGCAAGGATTACAGAAATATATGAAGGTACTTCTGAAATACAGCGTCTTGTTGTTGCAGCAAATGTTTTAGCAGAGTATGCTGAATAAATTTTTATATTTTATTGAGTTTTAGTTTATAAAATACTCCCCGCTTCACGCGTTTATATTTCGCGGGGGCGGGGTTAATATTTTTTGGCTCATTCCGGATTTTTGGGAAAAGTAATAATATTATTTATTTTCACATATTTCGGAGTCAGCCCCCTGTCCCCCAAAGGGGGCACGTAAAATAAAAACTTGAGCAAGTTGATGAATCAAAGTATTAAAACATCCTTTTATATTGCTGAGCTTGCAAAAGATTTAAGGAACAATATAAAGGAAATAGTTATCGAAATGGAAGCAGTTATATTTTCAGAGTGAGAATAGATAACTCGTGCCCCCTTCAGGGCGCCCGAGCGAAGCGACAAAGTACTCCCGGGGTAGACAGGGGGACAGGATTCATTTTGTATTCCAAAAATACTGAATGAGCCTTATTTTTCAAGGGAAACAATTTTTGTATTGAGGTATTATTAATTCTAATTGCATTAATTTTAATTATCTGTTTAAAATGTTGTATTGAAATTTCATTCACATAGGATTGAGACAATAAATTGGGAGATTGGAGGGGAAGTAAATGAAAGAAGTAGTAATAGTAAGCGGTTCCAGAACATCTATAGGTGGTTTTGGCGGTACTTTAAAAGATGTTTCCGCAATTGAAATGGGATCAACCGTTATGAGGGAAACTTTGAAAAAGGTTAATCTTAAACCGGTACCGGGGGATTTACATAAAGAGATCTGTCCTGATAAACTTAAAAATCAGGGGCAGATTGATCTTGAAAAAAACGGCTATTCCTATGACGCGGGCGCAAAGGAAATTGTTATTGATGAAACTATAATGGGGTGTGTGCTTCAGGCAGGCCAGGGGCAGAACCCGGGGAGACAGGCAGCGATTTTTGCAGGGATACCTAAAGAGGCTCCGGGATGTACTATAAACAAGGTTTGCGGTTCAGGCCTTAAGTCTATAGCAATGGCAGCCCAGGCTATTATGACCGGTCAGGCTGAAGCAGTTGTGGCCGGGGGAATGGAGAATATGAGCATGACACCCATGGCTCTCCAGAAGGCAAGATGGGGACATAGAATGGAGCTTACCGGTAAGGGTGATATCCATGATTTAATGGTATATGACGGATTATATGAAATTTTTAACGGCTACCATATGGGGATTACAGCGGAAAATATTGCCGATCTTTACAGTATAGGGAGAGAGGAGCAGGATAAACTTGCTGTGATGAGCCACCAGAGGGCCATGAAAGCAATTAAGGATGGTCTCTTTAAGGATGAAATTACGCCAATAATAATCAAATCCAGAAAAGGGGACATTGTTGTTGATACCGACGAGCGTCCCATGGACACATCCCTTGATAAAATGGCAGCCATGAAGCCTGCATTTAAAAAGGACGGATCTGTTACAGCAGGTAATGCATCTGGTATTAATGATGGTGCAGCTGCTGTACTTGTGATGAGTGCTGATATGGCTAAGAGTCTTGGTCTTGAGCCTATTGTCAAGATTAAGGCATTTGCTACAGGGGGAGTTGACCCTGCGTATATGGGGCTTGGGCCTGTGCCTGCAATGAGAAGAGCCATGAAAATGGCAGGAATGACCATCAAAGACCTTGATATGGTAGAGATAAATGAGGCTTTCGCTGCACAGGCAATCGGATGCTTCAGGGAGCTTGGACTTGACAATGAATTCCCCAACCAGCTTGGAAGCGGTATATCTCTGGGGCATCCTATAGGCTGCACAGGCGCAAGGATGGCTGTAACAACCATGTATCAGATGAAGAGACAGAACCATTCCACCGGTATAATCAGTATGTGTATCGGCGGCGGAATGGGTATGGCAATGATTTTTGAAAGATAGTTATTGTAAAAGGGGGCCGGTTTAAGGGGCTCCCTTTTTTTATTCATGGCTCAATGGTTTAAAGGAGAAAAATATGTGTAATTCGAAGCAGGAAAATTTTGAGTATTTGAAACTTGAAGTTAAGGATTCAGCCGGTGTTTTAACGATTTCAAGACCGCAGGCTTTGAATGCCCTGAATACTGCCCTTCTTGAAGAGCTGGACAGGGTGGTGGAGCAGATTGCGGCAGATCCCCTTATTCATGTTCTTGTAATTACAGGTGAGGGGAAAGCCTTTGTTGCAGGGGCTGATATTGCTGAGATGAAAGACTTTGACAGTGAAATAGGACGTGAATTCGGAGAACTCGGCTCTTCGGTTTTCAGGAAATTTGAGCTGCTGAAGATTCCTGTGATAGCTGCTGTAAACGGATTTGCACTTGGCGGAGGATGCGAGCTTGCCATGTGCTGCGATATAAGAATTGCATCGGAGAATGCCAAATTCGGTCAGCCTGAGGTGAGCCTCGGGATAACACCCGGCTATTCAGGATGTGTAAGGCTCCCCCGGATCGTGGGCCCTGCCAAGGCAAAGGAGCTTATCTATACAGGTGATGTAATAAATGCCTTTGATGCGGAAAAGATCGGGCTTGTAAATAAGGTTGTTCCCCCTGATGATCTTATGAAAACCGCTATGGATATGGCTGCAAAGATTATATCCAGGGCCCAGCTTGCTGTGCGCTATTCAAAAATGGCAATAAACCGGGGAATGGAAACAGATATTGATACAGCAATAGCTTTTGAAAACCAGGTTTTTGCACTCTGCTTCTCCACTGAAGATCAGAAGGAGGGGATGACAGCTTTTACAGAAAAGCGTAAACCCGATTTTAAATGTAAATAGATTTAATTTAAGCTTATTATTACAGTATCACCGCTGCCATTGTTCAGCGGTGATGCTGTTTTTGCGGAAGAGATATACTTGACATTCTCTTTCTAATGATTTATTCTTAAACATGAATCAGAATTTTCTTAACAATAAGGAACCGCGACTTATTCTTGAAAATATTTTCGGTGATGAAAATATTTTTCTCGATGCCCCATTTGACCGGATAAATGTGAGTATCGGTTTTCATGACAGGTTCGGCATAATAACATATGTAAATGATACCCTTTGTACTCTTACCGGAATTGAGAGAAAGTCAATTGTCGGGCGTAATATCAATGAATTTATCGATCCTGACAGATGCCTCAACTGGCTTGAAAAAATTAATAATATGCCGGCTTTTCTTCCTGAACCTGTTGAACTGAAATTTAATCCGCCTCTGCATAATAAAAAAATTCTTTCATCACAATATGTAGTATATGACCGGGACGGGGGGGTAGCAGGAGCTTTTTTTGTTCTATCCGATATTTCTGAGCATAGCAATTGCGGTAAATATCTTCATATTGACGATGAAAAATTTTCCAAAGCTTTTCACGCAAGCCCTGCTCCAAGCACTATCTCCACACTTGAAGAAGGCCAGTATATTGATGTTAATGAGAGTTTTGCCCGGCTTGTGGGCTATAATGGTTCTGAACTTATTGGCCGCTATGTATGGGAAGTTGGGCTTTTCTTGAAATGGTCAGACCGCGTAGCCATGATAGGGAAACTTAAACGGGATGGTAAGCTGAGAGATTATGAGCTTCTCCTGAATTCCCGAACCGGGGGTATCCGTAATTTTTCAGTATCTGCTGAGATTATTGAACTTCAGGGTAAAAAATGTATGGTATGGGTCGGTTATGACATTACTGAAAAGATAAAGCTGGAAAAGGAGATTCTGAGTATCAGTGAGCGGGAAAGGTACAGGGTGGGGCAGTACCTCCATGATGACCTGGGGCAGTTTCTTGTAGGGATTGAAGCGATGTGTTCTCTCCTTCAGAAAAAACTGAAAAGGGACAGGCACAGCTCCCTACCTCTGGCAGCTGAAATGAATGAATACATTAGAGAGGCTATTGAGAATGCAAGAAGAACAGCTCAGGGTCTTTGTCCTGTAAAACTTGAGGAGAATGGACTCCGCTTTGCCATAAAAGATCTTGTTACAAAAACTTCCCGTATGTTTAATATTTCATGCGAGTTTTATGATGCAGCGGATGTGATAATTTACAGCAGCGACACTGCGATCAATATGTTCTATATAGTTCAGGAGTCGGTAAATAATGCGGTAAAACACAGCAGGGCAGAGAGCATCACAGTTTCTTTTATAACAGATGAAGACAGAATAATTCTGGTTGTAAGGGATAATGGAAGAGGTTTTGATATCTCTTCACTATTAGCAGGAGGCCTTGGACTTGATATTATGAAGTACAGGGCAAGGGCCATAGGAGCGGCATTAAATATATCCAGTGAGCCGGGGAAAGGTACAGAGGTGGAGCTGGTTTATAAAAAAGTTAACAACAGGAAAGCTGACTGGGACTGGAAAGGGAACAGTATTTTTGATTACCAGGGGAACTGATCGATGAATAAGACTAAAATTCTGATCGTGGATGACCATCCGATTTTCAGAAAAGGGCTGGTCCATCTTATAAATGATGAAGAGGATATGACAGTAAGCGGTGAGGCTGAAGATGTTTTCAGCGCCATTCAGGAGATTAAAAAAGAAAAAACCGATATGGTTGTTGCAGATATTACTCTAAAGGATACCAGCGGACTTGAGCTGATAAAATATGTAGCGGATCATTACCCTAAAATACCGGTTCTTATTCTTTCAATGCATGATGAAACAATATACGCTGAAAGGGCCCTTAAGGCAGGGGCTAAGGGGTATATTATGAAGCAGGAGATGACAGAAAATGTTGCTGAAGCAATAAGACATGTTCTTTCCGGCAGAATTTTTCTCAGTGCAAGGATGAATGAAAAACTTCTTAATATACTATTTAATAAGAGCAGAAACTGCGATGATGCAGCTGTATCAGACCCCTATGCTATTCTTTCTGACAGGGAGCTGGAGATATTCAGTCTTATCGGGCGGGGATTCAAGAGGAAGCAGATTTCAGAAAAGCTTAATCTTAATGTAAATACTGTGGGTACCTACAGGGAGAGAATTAAGGAGAAGCTGAATTTTGATACATCATCTGAAATGACAGCAATGGCAATAAGATGGGTTCAGGATATAAATATAGCTGAAAAACCGAATAGCTGATATTATTACATTAGACCCTCTAAACAATTCTGCAAAAACACCACAAAAAAATAACCTTAATGACCACAATTTTATAAGTTAAACGATTATAGTTTAATTCTGCCATGAGTGTTAATTTATAACGGTCCGGACAGATATATTATTTTTTCCGGATTTATATGGAAAAAGAATCCTGCAGAAAGATGTTAAAAATGACAGGATCGAATAGCGGAGGCAGAATGAAAGATAAAGTAATACCTCTTGGTTCAATAGGAGATTTTGTAAAGGATGGCATGACAGTTATGGTCGGCGGTTTTATGGGGGTTGGGAATCCTCATAAAATTATTGATGAACTGATACGCCTGAATATCAGGAATTTGACTATAATATGTAATGATACTGCATTTGTTGATATCGGTTTAGGTAAATTGATCGTGAATAAGCAGGCTAAAAAAATTATTGCCTCACATATAGGGACCAACAAAGAAACAGGAAACCAGATGACAAGCGGTGAAACTGAAGTAGTTCTTATCCCTCAGGGGACCCTGGCTGAGCAGATTAGAGCCGGGGGGAATGGTCTAGGGGGGGTACTTACTCCTGTGGGCCTCGGGACCGTTGTTGAAGAGGGGAAGAGAAAAATCGAGGTAAACGGGAAAGAGTATCTTCTTGAATTGCCTATGAGGGCTGATGTTGCTTTACTCTATGGTGAGATTGTGGACCGTAAGGGTAATATCCAATATTATGCATCTGCTCAGAATTTTAGTACAGTGATGGCTACAGCTGCTGACTGTGTTATTGTTGAAGCGGGTAAGCTTGTTGAAACCGGCGGTATAGATCCTAACCATGTTGATACTCCTCATATCTTTGTAGATCACATAATTGACGGGGGTGTATAATGGATCCTAAAGAATTTATTGCAAGAAGAGTGGCAAAGGAGCTGAAGGACGGGGATGTGGTTAATCTTGGTATAGGGCTACCTACAATGGTTGCAAATTATATCCCTGATGATATAGAGATAACACTCCAGTCTGAAAACGGATTCGTCGGTCTTGGCCCTGCGCCGGAAAAGGGGAAAGAGGATAAGTATATTGCAAATGCCGGCGGACAGCCTGTTACTATAAAAACCGGCGGAGCATTTTTTGACAGTGCAGCCTCTTTCGGTATAATAAGGGGGGGGCATGTGGATGTGACTGTTCTCGGTTCTCTTCAGGTAGCGCAGAACGGAGACCTGGCAAACTGGATGGTTCCCGGGAAAATGGTTCCAGGGATGGGTGGCGCCATGGATCTTGTTGTGGGTGCAAAAAAAGTAATTATTGCCATGACACATACAGCCAGGGGGGAGAAAAAGATTCTGAAAAAATGTACTCTCCCTCTTACTGCAAAAGGGCAGGTTAATATGATTGTTACAGAAATGGGTGTTATGGAGGTGACTCCTGAGGGGCTGCTCCTTAAAGAACTGGCACCGGATGTGACTGTTGATGATGTAATAGCTGCAACAGAAGCAGATCTGATAATCGCTGATCATTTAAAGTGAAGTTAAAGCCCTTATATTGAGTATAAGGGCTTTGCTTATATAAACCCTCATTTATTTGCAGGGTAAAATGATTTAATCCCGGAGGAGGATATGTTTAAAAAAATTACAAATGCCTGTGTGGCCCTTGTGCAGAGGTATTTACCCGATCCATTCCTTTTTGCAGTAATATTGACATTTTTTGTTTTTATTTTCGGTATGATTTTTACAAGTCAGGGACCTCTCCCTATGGTGCTGCACTGGAGTAACGGTTTCTGGAATCTTCTGGCTTTTTCAATGCAGATGTGTCTTGTGCTTTTAACAGGGCATACCCTTGCTAATGCTCCGGCTTTTAAAAACGGGCTTAATGCAATGGCAAAGATCGCAAATACCCCTTCTCAGGCTATTCTGGCAGTAACCTTTGTTTCTCTTATAGCCTGCTGGATTAACTGGGGTTTTGGTCTTGTTGTGGGAGCTCTCTATGCAATGGCTCTCGCCAAAAGGATTAAGAATGTTGATTACAGGCTCCTTATAGCTTCAGCATATTCCGGTTTTATAGTATGGCATGCAGGTTTATCCGGCTCCATACCCCTGCAGATAGCAACAGCAGGCCCGGATATTGCCAGAATTACCAACAATGCTGTAATTGATCCTGTATCAACATCGCTAACTATTTTTGCACCTTTCAATCTTATAATCGCGCTGATTATTATAGTCACTCTCCCTCTTCTAAATATGGCAATGCATCCTGACGCGGATCGTACGGTTGCTGTAGATCCTGAGCTGATAAAAGAGGAAGCAGTTGTTGAAATGAAGCGTGAAGACATGACCCCGGCGGACAAGCTTGAGAACAGTGTTATTCTCTCTATGCTTATAGGTTTAATGGGTCTTGTATTTATTGTTCATTACTTCTGGACTAAAGGCTTTGCTCTTAATCTTAATATTGTTAACTTCATGTTTCTTTTCGCGGGTATTATTATGCATAAAACCCCGAAAAAATTTCTTGTGGCTGTTAAACATGCAGTTATAGGCACTGCCGGAATAATGGTGCAGTTCCCCTTTTATGCGGGTATAATGGGAATGATGATGGGGAAGAGTCCTGAAGGGCTTTCATTCGCCGGAGTTATATCCCAGTTTTTTGTTGATGTTTCCACAACAACCACATTCCCGCTCTTTGCATTTCTCAGCGCAGGTATAGTAAACGTATTTGTACCTTCAGGTGGAGGTCAGTGGGCAGTTCAGGCCCCGATTATGATGCCCGCAGGAGCTGAAATTGGGGTTCCTGCTGCCAAAACAGCAATGGCTATTGCCTGGGGTGATGCATGGACAAATATGATACAACCATTCTGGGCTCTTCCTGCACTCGGGATAGCAGGTCTGGGAGCCAGGGATATAATGGGTTACTGTATAATCTGTATGTTCTACACCGGTTTCATAATCGGGCTGGGCTTAATGTTTCTTTGAGTCTGAAGATTTAGTTTTTCTACTTTATTTTTAATCCCTCCTCTCATCGGGGAGGGATTAATTTATATATGCCCCCTCCCTGTGGTTTTTCCCCCTACAGTAAAAGTAAATTTTTTTGACTCCTTTTTAAGTATTCATTTATGTATACACAAAGCCTGTAGTGTCTATTTCGGCACGCTTTTATATTGACTAACTGACTTCTATGGCATGTATAATACTATAAAATTGTATATTACAGGGGGGCCTGGTAATGAATGAAGTGAAGGAGAAAAAAGCTCAAAAGAGGTATGAAGAGCTTCTGCCTAATATGGCGGATTATATCACATTTTTTAAGAAGAAAAATAAAAACGGAATGGCAATTATCGAATTTGATACAGGGGAGCAGGTTACCTGGAAAAAGTTTGATCAGTCTGTTAATGCCTTTTCTGCAAAGCTTTTGTCTTTAGGGCTTAAAAAGGGGGATATTGTTGCCACATCTCTCCCGCTTTTAAAGGAACACATTTATCTTATTTACGCATGTTACAGAACAGGGATAATCGTTGCACCCCTTGACCTGAGACTTAAAGCTCAGGAGATTCAGTACTGCTTTAATAAAATTGAACCTAATGCATATTTTTTTCTGGGGCAGACTCCGGTTGCGGATTTCAGGCCGATTATTTCCGAGGTTATGCAGGGGTCACCATATGTGAAAACATGGGTACAGTTTCAGAAGGAGGCTGACCTTGTTATTAAAGGGGCTGTTGGCATAGGTGAGTTTGTTAAGGATATTAAAAAAGTTTTTATTAAAAGCATCTTCTCCGGAAGCGTAAAAAAAGCAAGGAAACTGGTAAATAAAACAGACCCGGCACTTATTATTTTTACCACAGGCTCAACAGGTTCGCCTAAACCGGCACTGCTGAGCCATGAAAATATTCTTATTCAGAATATCGGCCTTGCTGTTGCTTTTGAACTTGAGGAATGGGACAGAATGCTTGTTAATCTTCCGCCGTCCCATGTGGGTTGTATTACAGAACAGCTTGCCACTACAATTTACGGCGGTGGTGTATCGGTAATTCTTCATATATTCGATCCGGAAAAAAGCCTTAAAGCTATTCAGGAGCATAAGGTTACTGTGGTTGGGCAGATACCAGCTCTATTCAATCTTGAATGGCAGCTCCCGAACTATAACACCTATGATCTTTCCAGCCTGAGATTTATTCTTTATGGAGGGCAGGCAGTTCCGGTTGAATTTCTTAAAAAGATGCAGGAGATGGCGCCTAAAATCGGCAGCGGTCTTGGTCTTACTGAAACTGCAGGATTCTGCACATATACAGATGTTGATGCCACTATAGAGGATATTGCCCGTAGCATAGGCTTTGATATGAAGCTCACTCCCATAAGCATTAGAGAACCGATGAATTCAGACGGAACTGCAGGGAAGGTTCTTCCGGAAGGAGAGATAGGTGAAATCTGCTTTTCCGGCCCCCAGATATTTCCCGGGTATTATAAGGATCCGGAGAATACTGCAAAGACCATCTCAAAGGATGGTGTATGCTATACAGGTGACCTGGGTTATTATGATCATGAGGGGCTCCACTTTGCAGGGAGGGC
This sequence comes from uncultured Leptospirales bacterium, assembly GCA_964491265.1. Classification (GTDB taxonomy): domain Bacteria; phylum Spirochaetota; class UBA4802; order UBA4802; family UBA5550; genus JBBAGC01. The sequence goes on from CAZBFP010000002.1 coordinate 113,764, forward strand.
AAAATTTGTCATCAAGCCTAAAGGATATCAGGTATACCCGCAGGATATTGATAATCATATTTCCAAAAAACTTGAGGGGCGTGTTGTGAATGTAATTTGCGTTGGTACGCCTCACGATATATTCATGGAGGCAATAATGGCCTTTGTTGAACCTGTTGAAGGGGTCAAAGTGACTCCTGAAGATGTGCTGGAAGCCTGCAGCGACATCTCTTCATATTCCAGGCCTTCCCATGTTGTTATTGTTGAACCTGGCCAGATGCCGCTTAACAGGGTTGCAAAAGTTGATTACCTTGTTCTTAAGAGCCAGTCACTGAAAATCATAGAGGATCTCAGGAAGCAGGGTGAATGGGATAAAAAGAAAGGTGTATGATCTGATGAGAAGCAGGGGGTAACAAATGATTTTTAATAATGCGGCAATATTTAAAGCTATGGCTATGAATCTGAACTCAAAAGGGCTTAACCGTGATATGATCGGTTATACAATCAGCAAAAGCTTCGGGCCTTCAGATTATGATGAAATAAAGGAATACGCGGATGCCACAGGGGACGATTATAGTAAGTATAGTAATGAAAATGACCCTGCTCCGCCATTCTTTTTCTCCAGGAAATTATACCCCATGTTCAGGGAAGTGATAACCCACAGGGACCTGAAGCTCGATATCCTGAGGATGGTTCATGGGATGCAGGGCCTTCGGATAAAAGGCTTTTTAAGCAAAAATGATCCTCTTTCTGTTGAAATGTCCATAGCTGATATTATTGATACACCTGCAGGTGAGATGCTTATTATTACTACTAAGGCAGACTCTAACGGCAGGGAGCTTGTTGAGGCTGATACAGGATTTATTGTTAGAAGAAAAAAGAAGATGGTTTCCTCAGAAGAGGGGAGCGATGTTATTGATAAAAAACCCTCCATTGATAAAGCTGAAGAGGTTAGGCTTATAATAAAAACTGTTAAAGGGCAGCAGAAGAAGTATGCTCAGGTTTCAAGAGATACAAATCCGATTCATACAAGTGAGTTTTTTGCGCGCCTGGCAGGACTCCCCGGTACAATACTCCACGGGGTTTGCGTTATTGCCATGTGCGCCAATTCTCTCATTGACTGTCTGGGGGATCGAAATCCTTCACTGATGGACTCTGTTTCTGCCCGCTTCTCCTTTCCTGTAATACCGGGGGATACCCTTAGACTTATAGGGAAGAAATATGCGTCCGCGGATGGAGTAAGAGTCGATTTTGATGTTTTTAACAGCTGCGGCAGGACAGTGGTGAAAAAGGGGGGGTTCCATATGAAACATGCCGGTCTCAGCTGAGACCGGTCATTGCTGTATATAATAAAAATGCTTTTTTCTCTATATCAATAAGGTTTCTGAAAGCGTCAGTAAAGTCAACAGTTCCTGTTGTAAAGAGTCCGTGACCATATACTATAGCCCCCCTCCCTTTAAGGGCAGGGGGGATTGTTTTTGCCAGCCCTCTGGGTCCGGTCCCCACCTCTCCCGGAACTACAGGTATGTCATCAATAAATCTTTCCTTTGAACAGTTAATGTGGCATAATCCCCTGTTCCTGCAGTTCATGTCATCACAGAGCATGGACATTATTACTGAGAATCTGGGGTGGCCATGAAGTATTACTGCTGCGGGTGAAGATTCGTAAACGCTTTTGTGAGCAGAAAATTCACTGGATGATGTAATGGCATTTGATGTGGAATTGTCTATGGGACATGGATCAATGGCGCCGGAGAGTTCATCAAGGGAGCTCCCTGTCTGGCTTATGTAAATAGTGCTGCCGAATTTTGCCGAAATATTCCCGAAAAATGAATCCACCATCCCCGATTTTACTGTAAGGAGACCGGCTTCTATTATGGCTGCGGCAGTCTGATCAGGGGAGCTGAAGGGCCCCTGTATTGAAGGCTCACCTTGTAATGCAGCTATAAAGTCCCTGTACATTGAGACAGCCAGGGCAGCGGTTTTTTCAGGATTTCCCGGGAGTTTAGCAATCCCCTTTGAGTGGAAATAGAAATCGGTCATGAACTTTACGTAACATGAGAAACAGATTGAGCTGAATGTTACAAAAGCCTGCTCCGGGCTTACACTACCCCAGGTAACTATCCCCCGGTTTCTGACTATCAGCCCTTTCCTTTTTTTAAGATTATCAATTATTTCATCAGCGCTGAATTGATCTGCAACCGGTATGTCGTGGAGAAAAGTCCTGGTTTCAGTATCATCTGGACGTATCACATCGGTGCTGTTTTCAGCAAGGTAGTTTATTATCGACCTATAGGGCTCTTTAACCGGTGCATACAGGATGCTGCTGGTATTAAGAGATAATAAAACCTTTTCCAGTACAGGTATCTCATCCGCATCTCTGCTCCATATAATTGAATCATCGATAGCCCCCAGAAGGGGTGTGTCTTTTTCACATAGATTCTGTGAAACAAGTTTATCAGAATATTTTTTTATTAGAGATTCCATTCTATACCCAGCTCCATACATTTCTCCTTAACCGGCAGCCCATTCTCCGTTAAACCCCTTACCCTGTAATAGCGTTCACGTGTTTTGAGAAATTCCCCCCTGTTAAGAGGGGGGATATCTGTCCCCTCTCCGGAACTCCCTTCCATGGAGAAAAATCTAAGAGGGAGGTCATCATCGGCTGAAGTGAATCCATTTAAGAAGTTGAATATTCTGTCAGTATAGTATATCCGTTCACCAGCTTTGAACAGATCGTGACCTGTATATTGAACTCCTGTAACAGCGGAGAGGGCTCTTGCATATTCTTCAAGGGAGGCTGCAAAAAAAATAAAACGGCAGGCAGTGAGTGAATCAACAACAGCATTCATATCCTCTGCGATTTTAACTATACGCGCCTTGCCGCTGAATGTGAAGCGGTCAGTGGCGACAGGTTTTCTCAGGATTTCATGGGAAACAGGGTAGGCCCTCAAGTGGCACCCTCCCCGCGTTGATGTGGCGTATGCCAGGGCCATGCCGTAGGCGCCTCTGGGGTCGTATGCCGGGAGTTCAAGCCCCTTAACAGACATGGATATTTCCGGGTGCCCTTTAAGAGCTGCGTATTTCATTGAACCCTCTTTAAGTAGCTTCCCCTCCCCCGATGATGAGGCAATCTCCTGAAGAAGTTTAAGTATGTCAATTTTATCCGGGGATAAACCCTCTATCTCCATATAGCATGCAATAGTTGATGCTGCGCTGATTGTGTCCATGCCAGCCTCGTTGCATATACGGTTTGCCTCCATGACAAGTTCAATATCTCTGTTTCCGATAAGGGCTGTAAAATGGGACATGGTTTCATATTCCGGGATTGCTCTTTTGTCGCTCCCTCTTTTTTTACATAATATATGGCATCCTGCGCACCCTGTTTTTGATGGTGTGTATTTCTCTTTATAATGAAATGCATTGAGCTTTTCCGCTCCGGGGAAAAATGTGGCGCGGAAATTATCTGCAGGGATCATCCGCCTGCTCCGGATAAGATCATAGAGGGTGCCTGTTCCGTATTCAGAGATTCCAAGTTCACCTTTGAGTACAGGGGATGCTGCAGCGAGTCTGAATATATCCTCCCTTGCTTTTTTCAGCTCCGGGGTATCATAAACTGCAACTTCCCCTGTACCGGTAATCTCTATGCATTTCAGGTTTTTATCTGCCATAACAAGGCCTGCGCCGTTTCTCCCTGCAAAGGAGTCACTGTCAAAAGCAATTACGGAAAAGAGAACACCATTTTCAGCAGCAGGCCCGATCACTGCTTTTGAAGCTCCATCATTAAGAAGAGCCATTGTTTCATCTGTACGCTTACCCTTAAGATGGGAGGCGCTGAGTATTTCAACAGTACTCTCCTTTATTCTTACCATTGACATTGAAGGGGCTTTACCTGTTATAATTATTCCGTCCCAGCCGGCTCTTTTCATTTCTGTACCGAATTTCCCCCCTGCTGAGGCATCACCGATTGTTCCGGTTAAGGGGGATTTAGTTATTACAGAAATCCGTCCTGAAGTAGGCGCCCCGGTCCCCACAAGCGGCCCTGTCATGAACATGAGGGGGATTTCCGGGCTTTGCCAGTGAAGATGAGCATGGGGGAGCATAAAATATCCCCCGAGCCCTTTGCCGCCTATATATTTTTCATAAACCGGTTTCTCAGGCCTCACTGTTTCAAAGCTCCCTTCTGTAAGATCGATCTTAAGTATTTTACCTGTCCATCCGAAGATCCGGTTCATATTAAGTTATTTCTCCTGATTAATGCTGGTCTCATTTAATAATTCAGGTCATTATTAAATATTAAATCGATCCTGCCAATAAAATCATTATTATTTTCCTTTTGATTCATAAATAATTGCTTAAAAACAGTGTTAATTCCTTAACTTTTTTTTGAAATAAAATACTCTAATATCCCCGCCGCCGAAGGCGGCGGAGATATGGAAAACATTATTATTGCACTAAAAAATATCTTTAGGAATAATTACTGGTTTAAAAGAAGTTTTTGTGCTCATTAATAGAGTATATCGTTATGGAAAATATAAGAGAATAATTGAGCTAGTGCTAATATTTTGTTGATTAGTGAAAATTGATTTACTAAATTATAAATAATGACGATTAAAAAAACAGGTCATAATAACCTGTTCAGGGAGGAACAGGCGGCCTTGGAGGTTCTCAATGCATAATCTCATGAAAATGGAGGATCGTGAGATACGAAAAGGTAAAATCACCGGAGACAAAGAAAAGATTCAGGCCTTAAAAGACAGGGTCTCTGATGACGCATATCTGGATCATGCTATTTCTAAAATAGCTACTGACCTATCTCATTATCTGACTAAGTAACCAGGGGATTAAATAAGGCTCGTATCAGTAATGGTATTGGCGGTTTTTTAATTGCATTATAATGGGGTTGTTTAATAAGTAAGGAGTCTTCAGGGGCTTCCAGGCTTATAGAACAGCCCCATTATTTTAACCTTAAGGATTCCCTGTAAAATGACTGATAAGAGCTCCTACCAGATTTTCAGACAGAACAGAACAATGCGTATTCTATTCCTTATTTTATTCAGCCTGGTTATTTTTTTCCTTGTTTATATATTCAGGAGTTTTTTATGGGTATTTCTTTTTTCCTTTATCTTCTATGTTATATTGAGGCCGGTTCACGACAGACTCCTCTCTCTGCTTAATATTCGGCTTCTCAGTTCAACAGTTGTAATTATTGTTCTTTTTGCAATATTTCTTCTCCCCCTTACCCTCCTTTTAATCCTTCTTACAGAACAGGCTATGGATCTGTACCGCTATGTACAGATAAGGATAGACAGCAACTATTTTGCGGAACTGGGGGACTTATCCTATGTTCAGAGTCTGCTTGCCTATTTTAATATCACAAAGGATGTTGTTGTTGCAAAATTTATGACTTTTATTCAGAGGACTTCATCAGAAATTTTTTCCGGAATGACATTTGCCCTTGCATATCCGGTAACATTTGCCATCAAGTTATTTTTAATGATTATTACACTCTTCTTTTTATTAAAGGATGGATACAGGCTTGACGGCCTTGTTTATAAGATTCTCCCATTCCCGGATGATATAGAAAAGGATATCATAAATAAGCTGAAAAATGTGCTCTATCTTCTCGTAATAGGGAATTTTTTTATAATGTCGCTCCAGGGGCTTCTGGTTGGACTGGGGCTTCATCTGGCAGGCATCAGTATGCCTTTGCTTTGGGGGTCTCTGGCAGCTATTTTATCGCTTATACCTGTAATAGGTACAACATTTATCTGGGCACCGGCTTCACTTTTTTTTATTTTCAGCAAAGACTATTCCACAGCTGTTTTTGTTGCGGTATGGTGTTTCGGCTGGTATCTCTTTCTTGAAAATATTGTTAAGCCTAAAATTTTCGGGGATAAACTGAGCTTCCATCCACTGCTTCTCTTTTTTCTCCTCATCGGCAGCATACAGACATTTGGTCTCCCGGGCGTAATTATCGGGCCGCTTATTCTCTCTCTTTTCTTCTCATTCTGGAGTATATATAAAATACTCGATGCTTATGACATGGATAAAAAAATCCGTAATAAAATTTCAGGGGAAGTTGATGAAGTTTTAGATCCGGAATGATTAAAGCTGCGACTTTTTAGGGATTGCGGAGTTTTCAGATTCCTTGAAACAGTATTTACACCCCATAATTATAAGTGAAGCGGAATCCCCCCTGATGTTTTTGTTTGCATATAGCCCTTCATATTTAGTAAGTGATGATCCGCAAAGGGGGCATATCCTTGTGCCGGGGGGGAGTGCGGGTCTTTTATTAAATGCGATTGTACCATCTTCAATATTAAATGACGGCACTTCACTTTTTTTCTCCTGCACAGGAGAGGACAATTTTACCCTGGCTTTTTCATAGATAGAGAGTATATATATAAAGGCTGCAATTCCAATCAGGAGTCCTGAAATATAAAGGATTGTGTTCACAGGGGCCCTCTTTTTTTTGTAATAAAGTTTATCATTATGGTTTTATTATCGGGCGGATTTTTTGTGTAATCCCCCAGAATATCGAGGATTTCGAAACCTTCATATGCAAGAATTTCAGTCATTTCCTTAATGGAGTAGATTCTCTGATGATGCTCCTCTTTTTTTACTGAGCCATCGGGGCTGCATATGTTAAAGCTTGAAATTACATGTTTCTTTTTTTTGTCGTACCTGTTGCTCCACTCCGCAAGTATTCCTCTGGTTTTATAAAAGGAGGTCTTGTTGTCAAAAAATCTTTTAATATTGTTTTCTGTTGTAATATCAAAGAGGAATATACTTCCATCATGCATTACATCTTTTGTGCACCTGAAAACCCGGGCTACATCATCTTCTGTGAGCATATAATTCATGGTATCGTGAACGCTGAAAATGAAATCAAATTTACAGCTGAAAGCAAAATCTCTTATATCAGCGCAGAGGATTCTGAAATTTCTGTAAGCACGGGTTCTGGCCACTCTGAGCATATCAAGGGAGATGTCAACACCGGTAATGCGGAAATCATCAGTGGAGAATTTGGCACCGAATTTCCCTGTGCCGCATCCAAGCTCCAGAACTGTGCGGGGGTTGTCTATGTAATCGATCATTATGCTGCTTATAAATTCATACCAGAGCTGGTAATCCACATGCCTGAGCATATAGTCATAGATTTCAGCAATTGCTGTATAGGGGATTCTATTTTCCAAGTATTTTACCGGCCTTCATTAATCTAATCGGGTGAGTTCTAGTTTTGTCTGTTAATGGTAAATTTCTTTGTCATTATAAAAAAGCAGGATACTTTTATCCGGTCAAAAGTCAATAGTTTACCCGATTTTTTTTATTGTATTATCCAAGGCTTTATGCAATTGTGCAGCTATTAATTTTTAAAATTAGTTTCAGTTATTTTAAAAATAAGGCTTATTCCGGATGTTTGGGGAAAGAAATAATATCTGTTTTCCCTATAGACCGGAGTCAGCCCCCTGTCTACCAAAGGGGGCACGTAAAAGGAGTTTTTAGTAAGTTGATGAATCAAAGTATTAAAACACCTTTTTATCTTGATGAGCTTGCAAAAGATTTGCGGAATAATATAAAGGGAATAGTTATAGAATTGATAAAAATTAAATTATCAGAGTGATAATATATAACTCGTGCCCCCTTTGGGGGACAGGGGGAGAGAATTCATTTGATATCCCGATATTTTCGAAGCATAATTTTTTTTTGCTAAACTATAAAATCCGGAATGAGCTAAAAATAATACGGAATGAATAATGACAATCAAGTGAAAAAAAGAGGGAGTATTTATGATTGATAAAAATCTGGTAAGATTCGGGGTCTCTATAGATGAAAAGCTTCTGGAGAGGTTTGACAGGCATATTTCTGAAAAGGGTTATGTAAACAGGTCGGAAGCGATCAGGGATCTTATCAGGGATACCCTTGTTTCGCAGCAGATTGAAGATCCTGAGGCTAATTCATTCGGTACTCTTACTATTATCTACAATCATCATCATGGAGACATTTCTGAAAAACTGAATCATGCCCAGCATCATCATTTTAATAATATTGTTTCAACAACTCATATCCATCTTGATGAACATAATTGTCTGGAAGTTCTTATTCTGAAGGGGAAAGCGGGTGTAATTAAATCACTGGCTGATATGATACTTGCCACAAAAAATGTAAAGCATGGGAAATTTGTAATAGCCTCTACAGAAACCAATCTGGATTTATAAAAGTATCATTTTTCAGCAGTAATCGTAACTTCGATTTTATAATAGAAAATGTTCACTCTCGCCGGGGACTTTGATAGGGGGCCAATACACCGGGTAAAGGCACTCACTAAAAGATTTTTCGCAAAATATCTTTTATCATTTTGATGGATCTCGACTTGTGGGTAGAAGTGAGGATAGGCGGACAGGGGGAGAGAATTCATTTGATATCTTAATATTTCCGGAACATAAATTTTTTTTGCTAAACTATAAAGGCCGGAATAACGATACTGTGAATAAGGGTAAATATGCTCTCTCAGGGCAGAAAGAGGTGATTCAGGTGAAGCGGAGATATTGTCTCAGAAGATATCCCGCGGTCCTTTTTTTTCTATTGTTAATAAACGTTATTGCATACGCTGATAATCAGCGAAGCGGTGTCAGCGGGAAAAGGGCGGCAGGGGGTGTTGCAGTGAACAACACACCGGCCCGGTGGGATGGAGACATAATAGCATCTGGTGAACACCGTAATTATGAATACTATAGAGAACTGGAAAAGCGTAAAGCTGTTTCAGTAAAAACACCTCCCCCTTCGGTTAGAAAAAATGATGCTCCCTCTCAGAATAGAAGAATAGTTGAATATACTGTAAAAAAAGGGGATACCCTTTTCCGCATTGCACAGAATAATAAAGTTTCAGTTAAGGAAATCAGCGATTTAAATAAACTGGATGACCGTAATAGAATCTATGCCGGCATGAAACTCCGCATCCCCCGGAAAGAGGATACAGTCAATAATCAGAAAAAACCCCCCGCAGAGAAGAAAACTTCCTCACTGACTTCCGGGGGGAAGGAACAGAAATTTAAGTTTCTCTGGCCCATGAAAAAGGTCGATAATTTTAAAAGGGATGGTAATGAAAGTGTTAAGCCTATCGGTATTATTATTACCGGCCCTCCACGGGGAGAGGTAATCGCCTCTGAAGCGGGGGTAGTAAAAAGAACAGGTTATATGCGGGGCTATGGCAGGTATGTTGTAGTAAATCATGGGGAGAGATATCTGACGGTATATTCCAATTTACTGGTTGTAAATGTTAAAGAGGGGGAGAGGTTAAGGAAAGGTGCTGCAATAGGGCTTATAAGTGAAGACAGGACCCTCCATTTTCAGATTGATGTTGCAGGGAAGCCGCAAAATCCCCTGGAGTATCTTCCCGGCAGAAGCTGAATATGGCACTGCATGTTTATTTCTGTTCCTGTAATAATATAGCCCTGCAGCAGGGGCTCTGTATATTTTTGCTTGACTAAAGGATTTTACTATTCTAACTTATAAAAGAAATGTCCATTGGGATTTCCCTTTGTACCTGATGCAGTATACTCTTGAGATTGAAGTAAGTAAAAAGATTAATTTCACAAAAGGACCTTGATATGAAGAAGTGGGTACTTTCCGGAGCTGCAGTATTAAATCCGGATGAAACATCAGAAAATATTAATATTGCAGTTGAAAACGGCAGAATATCTGAAATATCCAGGAAAAATATAGATAATCCAGTTACCATTAAAGTTGATGGTATTATTTCCACAGGATTGATTAACGCGCATGATCATCTTCTCGGTACATATTTCCCCAAGGTGGGGAATGGCCCCTATGAAAACTGGCTCCCCTGGGATAATGACCTGAAAAGCTCCCCTGTTTACCAGGAGAGGCAGCAGATTGAGAACAGAGACCTTTATCTTCTTGGAGGTTATAGAAATCTTGTTTCAGGGGTTACTACTGTTTCAGATCATATCCCCCATTTTGTTGCTGAGCCCTATTATGATATACTCCCCACCAAGGCTATTCGGGATTACGCTTTGGCTCATTCAATAACTTCATTTGCCCTTGCCTGGGGTGAGGGGATAGAGGCTGAGTATAAAAAAGCAGCAGAGAAAGATATACCCTTTATTACCCATATTGCCGAAGGTTTTGACAGTGAAACAGTTCAGGATATAACCACCCTTGACAGACAGGGGGGGCTTGGGGAGCATTCTGTTCTTATACATGGGATTGCTTTTTCAGAAAAAGATATGGACCTGATTAAGAAGAAAAAAGGATCGGTTGTCTGGTGCGGCGATTCAAATATGTTTATGTTTAATAAAACAACGAATATTAAAATGCTCCTTGATAAGGGGATCAATGTCTGCATAGGGACTGATTCGCCAATGTCGGGTGGAGCGAATATTTTAAGCGAAATCAAATTTGACAGAAAGTTATATAAAAAAATGTACGGGCTGGATCTTTCTGACGAAACTATATATAGAATGGTAACAGTGAACTGCGCTAAAGCCTTTCGTCTCGATGATCATGGTTCAATTAAAACAGGGAATATTGCTGACTTTGTTGTAGTAAAGGACAGGGGCGGTTCCTTTGTAAATTCTGTAATTTCTTCAGATTTGAAAGATATTATGCTTGTTGTTATTAATGGAATGCCTGCATATGGGGATATTGAGTATGCTCATCTCTTTGATTCGCTTAAGATACAGTACCAGGAAATAGTCCTGGATGGCAGAGAAAAAGTAATAATAGGGGATCTGCTTGGTCTTCTGAGAAGGATAAGCAGGGCTGTTGGATTCAGAAAAACATATCCATTTTTGCCTGTTGATTTTTGATCAACTCTAAGGAGAGGTAATGGCTGGCGGGATGCAGGGCGGAATAATAACAAGATCTTATAAGTCGGGATCAATCATTTATTTTGAAAATGATAAAAGTGAGTATATCTACATCCTTAAATCGGGACGTGTCCTCCTTACATATACGAAAATAGATACCGGTGAAGAGATAAAAGAGGATGTTCGCCAGGGTGAGTTTTTTGGTGTAAAATCTGCTCTGGGTAAGTATCCCAGGGAGGAGACTGCACAGACAATAGGGGAAACTCTTGTGCTGGTCCTTACACTTGCCGATTTTGAACGGCTTATTTTAAAAAATGTAAATGTTGTACGGAAGATGCTCAGGGTGTTCAGCAACCAGCTGAGAAGGATTGGTAAAACTGTACGGACAGTCCTGGGCGATAGCGACAGTGTGTCTCCTGATGTTGAGCTTTTCAGAATTGGCGAGCATTATTATAAAGCAGGGGATTTAACCAAGGCATCATACGCTTTTAAAAGATACATGGAGTATTATCCTGATACAGACTACGCAAAAGTTGCAATGGACAGGATTAAATCTATAAGTTCCGGTACTGTAAGCACTTCATCTGCCGGCACAAAGACTGTTGTCGCATCTGACAGTGACCTTGACGATTTTGCAATGGATGACAGCCCGGATGATATGTTCAGCATGGATGATGCTGTATCTGCGGATTCCGGGGGTACAGGTGATTCTGAAGATTTTACCCTCTCGTCTGAGCTTTCCAGTGAAATGAATGATTTTCTCACAGACTCTGATGACTCCCTTGATGATTTCGGAGATTTCTCCTTTGATGAACCGGCAGCTGAAACTTCATCAGGCTTAAAGGCGCGTTTTAATGAGGGTGTTGCGCATCTGGATATGAATAATTGTTCTGCTGCTGCTGCAGTATTTCAGGAGATTATTGATGAAGGGCCTCCTGTGAAAGAGCATGAGAAGAAATTCTTTATTGATTCATATTTTTATGCCGGAAGATGCTTTTTTGAAATGAAAAAATATAAGGAAGCAATGACCTTCTTTGCTGAAATTATAAAAAATTACCAGGATGGGGAAAATTTTAAAGGTACTCTTTTTTATATAGGTGATATTTTCGCATCAGCAGGGCAGAAGGAAAAGGCATTAGCCTATTATAACAGGGTGCTTAATATGACCCCTAAGGATGCCTTGAATTCCAGGGCGCTTGATAAAATTAAGGGATTACAGAAGAGTTAGGTGTAATATATGCTTGAACTTGATGAGAAATTTTTTGCACGCTTTGGTGTAGATTATTCACCAAATGAGATTATTTTTTGTGAATATGAACCTGGTTATGAATTCTATTTTATTCAGAAAGGGCGTGTTAAAATTGTCAAAATAATCAATGACAGGGAAAAGACCATTGATGTCCTCTCCACAGGGGATGTTTTTGGAGAGATGTCTATTCTTGAGGAGGAGCCCAGGTCTGCAACTGCTATTGCTGTTGATGTTGTGAGGGTTTTTAAATTCCACAGGGATAATTTTGATACCCTTCTTCAGGGGAATCCACAGCTGGCGTACAAACTGCTTCTGATTTTTTCAAAGAGAATTTATGATGCTAAAAGGAGGCTTATGATTCTTCTTCTTGAAGAGCCTTCTGTTAAAGTGATGGATGTAATGATTATGCTGGCTGAACAGAATCCCCAGTTTGATGTTGAAGGGGAGATAATTATAAACACAACCGCGTCTCAGATAGCAAGCTGGGCAGGAATGGCTGATAGTGAAGTACAAAAAGAATTGACACATCTGGCACGTGTTGCGAAAATTGACCTCTTTGAAGACCGGATAGCGGTTAAGAATATTCGTGACTTCCAGAGGATAGTAACCTCCAGAAGAAAGAATCTCTATTCATAAGATATGCTCCCGTAGCTCAGGCGGATAGAGCAGTAGTTTCCTAAACTATGTGCCGGAGGTTCGAGTCCTCCCGGGAGCGAAAAGCAAAAATTTTTTGAAAAAAGCGGATATTCCGCTTATTTTTTTATTCAGAGGCAGCAGTATGGACGGGAAATTAAAGGAAATAAAGGCCAGGTATATTGAAATTGAGCAGTATCTGAGCAATCCTGATGTTATTTCTGACCAGAAGCGTTTTAGAGAGCTTAATAAGGAGCACTCCCAGCTCTCCCCGGTTGTTGCAAGATATAATGATTATCTTAAATACCGTAAAGAACTTGCTGACTCAAATGAGCTTTATAAAACTGAAAAAGATTTATCCATGAGGGAGATGCTTCAACTTGAGATTGCTGATCTTGAAGATAAGATAGAGAAGCTTGAAGAGAAACTCATGGTTATGCTCCTTCCGAAAGATCCCAATTCAGGGAAAGATATTATTGTTGAGATCCGCGCCGGAACCGGCGGTGATGAGGCAGCCCTTTTTGCCACTAATCTTTTCAGGATGTACACAAGGTATGCTGAAGAGAATAAGTGGAAGGTTGAGATTCTTGAGGCTGCTGTAAATGAAATCGGGGGGTACAAGGAGATTGTCTTCTCCATAAGGGGTGATGATGCCTATGATGCCCTGAAATATGAATCGGGTGTGCATAGAGTACAGCGGGTACCTGAAACTGAATCGCAGGGGAGAATCCATACCTCTGCTGTTACTGTTGCTGTACTTCCTGAAGCTGAAGATGATGAGCTGGAAATCGACCCGAATGATCTGAGGGTGGATGTTTACAGGGCATCAGGTCATGGGGGGCAGTCTGTTAATACAACCGACTCAGCTGTAAGGATAACGCATGTTCCAACCGGTATGGTTGTAACATGTCAGGATGAAAAATCGCAGCTTAAAAATAAAGTCAAGGCCATGAGGGTACTAAAGGCAAGGCTTCTTGAACTGGCAAATAGTGAAAAGATGGCAAAAGAATCTGAAATGAGAAAAACCATGGTTGGAAGCGGGGACAGGAGCGAAAGGATAAGGACATATAATTATCCCCAGGCCAGGGTCACTGACCACAGAATCGGTTTGACTCTTTACTCACTTGAGAGTATTATGAACGGCAATATGGATGAGATTGTTGAAGCCCTGAAAAAATTTGAAGTGGAAAAGCTGCTTAAATCTGTGCAGTAATATCAGGAATAACTGTTGCGTATAGATAATCTTTTAAACGATATAACAGCCCGGTTTGCTGAAGCCGGTATAGAGTCCCCCCGCCTTGACTGCGAAGTGCTTGCTGCCCATGCCCTTGATATTGAAAAATATAAACTCATTACAGACAGCTTCAGAAATCTCACACCTGATGAAATAAAAAAAATAGAAAAAATGGTGAAGCGGAGATTAAGCTTTGAGCCTGTTGCCTATATTACAGGTATTAAGGAATTTTACTCCCTCGATTTTATTGTAAATAAACATGTGCTGATACCCAGGCCTGAAACGGAACTCCTTGTGGATATGGGGATTTACTGGGCCTCTATGCACGCATCTGTTTTAGATTTATGCACCGGCTCAGGTGCTGTAGCGATTGCCCTCAAGCATTCAAGACGTGACCTGGAAATGTATGCTTCCGATATCTCTGCGGATGCGTTAAAGGTGGCAAAAAAAAATGCTTCTATTATCAATGGGGGAGGGGGGATTAAATTTATTAAGGGGGATCTTTTTGAACCCTTCAGGGGTAAGAGATTTGATGTTATTATTTCCAATCCCCCATATGTTAGTCCTGAAGAGGCGGAGTCATTAAAAAAAGAGCTTTCCTTTGAACCGGAAATTGCCCTTTTTGCCCCTGAAAAGGGGAGAGGGATTATTTCAAAAATAATAAGTGAAGCGGGGGATTATCTTAATGAAAAGGGGATTCTTCTCCTAGAGATAGGGAGCAGCCAGGGCCCTTTTGTCACAGAAATGGGGGAGGAAACCGGGTATACTGTTTCGATTTTAAACGATTATTCAGGACTCCCCAGGGTTGCTACTTTAAAAAAGAATTTTTAAGCTTGTAATATTAGAAGAATGGTAGTAGTAGAATTTTAGGGGTAGTCTGTCATTCCGGCCGAAGTGATAACGTAGGCAGGCATTATTGAAACATCCTGTTTCGTGCCTGCAGGCAGTCATCGTGACTGCACTGCCGGAATATCTTGAGATAAGCAGGAGTTATGAGATTCCTGCATGCGCAGGAATGACAATATTCACATAATTCTATTTCTACTATAAGAATTATAGTTGCGCTAATAGGTTCCGGAAATATTATCTGTTTTATCTGGAAGAGGATGGGATCTGGTGGTCTCCGCGGTCTTCAAAACCGTAGGCTGTAGTTTACTGCAGCGGCAGGTTCGATTCCTGCTCCTTCCGCATTAAACTAAAACAGGGCAATAAAGAGTGTTTTCCCGGTTTTCAGTCAAATTTGAAACCACCATACGAATGGCGTTTCTCTAAAATCAATAAGTGCTGGATAGGTGCCATAAGAATCTGATCTACCCAGCCCAAAGGAGGATGAGATGACGTTACAGAACCAATTACCCCTTTATCCCCGGAAAAAGACTCTACTTCTTAAAATGCTTTACCAGCTTGAGATATAGTTTAGCCGCCTTCGTGCCCAAATCATCTTCAACGGCGCTGTCGTCAGATTCGCTCATGGCAGCATTCGATGGATCGATCATCTTTGCGTCAGGGCCGTACATTCCAGCAAACATATTTAATACGTTTTTCTTCACCATCCCTCTCAGAGGAATATTGGCTATCATCCCGTACATTGCAGCGCCACCTGTATCCGCCAGCTCCGGATGGGCCCTGACGTGATCAACAGCTTTTTTCAGATCACTGAGATACTTTATAACAACTTCTGAATGAAGGGGTGTCACCATGGCGTGAAGAGCCTCGGGCATCTGAAGCCTGTCAATGTGCCAGCCTTCCTTTTCCATTATGTCGCCCACTGCGTAGATGCTTATTTTTTTGTCAACAGATCTGTAGGCGAATAGACTGCAATGGGGCTCGCCAATGATTTCAAGCTCCGGCATTGCGTTTATTCCGTGTATGAGCCTGCGGGTCGTATCCATGGTCTCTCTGGTGATTGCCGTGTATCCCTCAAGGCCGATGGCATGGAGGGCTGCCCAGGCTGCTGCGTAGGCACCGCCCGGCCTGGTGCCCAGAAGGGCGGGCGACGCGAAAATTCCGCCGGGCCAGTTTTCGTAGACAAAGAGCTGGTGCTTCATGAAATCCAGATTTCTGTAGGTGATAGTTGAGGCTCCCTTGGCGCTGTATCCGTACTTGTGGGTATCAGCTGAAATTGAGCAGACCCCGGGCACCCGGTAGTCCCACAGGGGAACTTTGTATCCGAGCCTTTCCACAAAGGGGAGGATATATCCCCCAACGCATGCGTCCACGTGAAGGGGGATTTTTTTTTCCGCAGCGACATCCCCCAGTTCTGCGATTGGGTCCACTATGCCGTGGGGATACTCAGGCGCTGAGCCGAGTATCATGACCGTATTTCTGTTCACCAGCTTTCTGACAGCCTTTACGTCAACACGGTAATCTTTGTCAAGAGGGGCGTGTATGGCCTTTACTCCGAAGTATTCGGCTCCCTTTTCCCAGGCCACGTGAGCGGTTTCTGGGATAACCATATTGGGTCTTCGTATTCTCTTCTCATGACGGCCGTAATCCCGGTAGGTCTTCACGGGCAGGAGACAGCTTTCTGTCCCGCCGGAGGTCATTACCCCCACGACGTTTTTATCCCCGTTTAAAAGGGTCGCTGTCATGCGTATAACCTCTGTCTCAAAACGCTTGAGGCTCTGAAAGGCCATAGGATTCAGGCCGTTGGCTGAAAAAAAACTGGCGTAGGCTTCAATCAGAAAATCTGTATGTTTCTCGCCGAGATAGTATACCAGACTCCAGGTCTTCATCTTTTTGTAATCCGGGTCTTTATCTCCAAACTGTTTCAGATTATTCAGAATAGCCTTCCGGTCTATTCCCTTTTCAGGGATAGTCAGCAGGCCGTTTTCGTTTCTGGTACCGAAGTCAGAGGCGGTTTGTTTTTTAGCCATATCTTTTCTCCTTTAAAAAAACCAGTTTTTAAGCATCAGTGCCATTGTTATGCCCAGGTAGTTCCCAATGGCGTAACCGATTATTCCGGTCGTCAGTCCTGAAAGGATTATATCCCTGTTTTTAAGGGCGCCTGCTACCACCGGGACAAAAGGGGGCGAGCAGATCAGAGACACGGATGTGATGATGAAGGTGTCTGCGTCTACCTTAAACAGACGGCAGAGCAGTGAATGAATAGCCATAGTGCCGAATATCGCTACAGTTATAAAAATCATTATGGTTATATCAATATTAACGATCACTTTGTAGTTTGCCATTGATCCCACCACAAGGCAGAAGATATAGATTATGTACATACCCAGCTGAAAGGTTTTGTCAATATTTCTTACAGCCGGAACCAGGGACGCGCCTATCCCGAGACTGGTAATAAGTAATATTGTTATTGAGGTTTTATAGTCCCGGGGCGCCAGGGACCCTGCTGCGACAGATATGCCCACGATGGCGACTGATATAAGAAGGGCTATGAACAGGGGAGGGACGGTTTTCCGCGACAGTATATCCGAGTAGGAGTAGACATCCTCTTTCTCAAGTTCTTCAGCGCTTTTATTGTTTCCATTTAATATGTTTTTAAACGGAGGCAGATACTTCAGAAAAAATCTCTGGGCTATTGTGATGCAGAAAATAATAAAGACTATTGAAACAACAGTGTCATAGGTATGAACAACAATGAATCTCGCAGAATCAATATCAAGTGCAGTTTTTATTGCAGCCAGGTTCGGAGTACCTCCTGTGTAGACCCCTATTGCCATGCCTGAAAGTTCCCATGGCCTGTCGAGCATCCCATGCAAAAAAAAGAAACCGATGAAGGTGACTGCTATTATGGTTATAATTCCGAGAAGCATTGACAGGAGGGCTTTTCCGGCAAGATTTTTCCAGCGTTTTACATCCATCGAAAAAAGCAGCAGCGGAAGTGCCAGCACAACAGCAGCTTCAGATATGCTGCCCTGTATTTTTTCCACGCCCTCAGGAAAAATCCCGACATTACCCAGGGTTATCCCCACAATGTAGCAGATAACCACAGCCCCGACTTTATTTACTACCGGGTACTTATAGCAGAGATAAACGACCAGCACCGGGAATAGAATATAAAAAGCGATAAGCATTGGAATTCCCATCTTCGGCCTCCTGAGGAAAAAATATTTTTTTATTGCATTTTAATGAATTATATTTCACTATAGTGAATTATACTGGCTTTGTCAATAAAAAAATGCTCGTCACAGGGGTCATGCCCTTTAAAAATTGAATTATCCGGGGGAAAAATATATTGGAAAGTCAAAGCAGAAAAGAGTGGGAAAAAGAACAGAGGCGTAACCGAATCATTGATATAGCCCAGGAGCTGATGCTGAAAGAGGGCTATTCAGGTATAACTATTGAAGAGATTGCCCGAACTGCGGGATACAACAAGCGTACTATCTACTTATACTTTATAGATAAGGAGGATATTTTCCTTGCCGTGGTATTGCGGGGGCAGCACATACTCAAAGAGGCGCTGCAAAAGGCTTTTTTAAAGGGGGATGACAATGCTGCCTATGAAAGGCTGGGCAGGGCCTTCTTTAACTTCTCATTTGAGCATCCCGGTTTTTTTGCCCTCATCATGGAATATGAATCACGTGTTCATGTCTATTACGGTGACCCTGTAAACGAGGACTCCAAATCTTTCAGGACTCAGTGCCAGAATGAGTCCAATGAGTATGGCCGCATAGTTACGGATGCAATTGAGAGTGACCTCAAAGCCGGGGTTATTAAAAGTCTTCTTACTCCACGGCAGCTTATGATTATGCTGTGGGCACAGATTTTCGGTGTGATGCAAATACTTTTGATGAGACGAAAAATGTTCCGGGAATCCTTCGGAATCTCCCATGAGGAGTTTTTTGAATACTTTTTATCTGTTATCAGAAGGGGGCTGAAAGACTCCGGGCCATAGTTTTCTTTACTGCAGCGGCAGGTTCGATTCCTGCTCCTTCCGCATTAAATTACAACAGGGGGCTTTTTAGCCCCCTGTTGTAATTATTATATCATTTTTTCTTTCTTATGCTTTTTCAAAGCGTTCCCGGACATTTTTAAAAACTTTATCTCCCTGAACAGAAGTAACTAAACCGGAACGCAGCTCATCAAGGCGTTTCCTGGCTACAACTGACCATTTTTTATCTATCTCAGATTCAGGCTGATTAAGACTGCGAAGCAGAGAGTCAACCATCAGTGCGCGATCCTCCACCGGGAGTAAAATCGCCTGTTCAATCAGTTCTTTTGTATTCATGCTGCTGCCTATTCTGTTCCAAATTTTTTATAAAAAGGATTACCATAATCAGTTTACCAGTTTACTTATTTTTATCAAGTAAAATTCTCAGCAAATTGGATACATCAGTTCTTCATCGACTGTATAGGTGCAGGTATTCGTCCGCCCCGTTTAACAAAGATCTCGGCCGATTTTGTGTGTACAGGTATTATTCTCGCTCTTCCAAGAAGCCCCCCCATATTTATTTCATCTCCAACCTTTTTCCCTGGAACCGGCAGGAGCCTTACAGCGGTTGTCTTGGAGTTTATTACCCCAATACTTATTTCATCAGCAATTATTGCTGCTATTGTTTCCGCGCTTGTATCCCCCGGTATAGCTATCATGTCAAGTCCAACGGAGCATACAGCAGTCATTGCCTCAAGTTTATCAAATGTGAGATGCCCGTCAGCAGCCCTCTGTTCCATAGTTGTATCCTCACTTACAGGTATAAAGGCCCCTGATAGCCCCCCTACAAATGAGGAGGCAAAGGCCCCCCCTTTTTTAACAGCATCATTTAAGAGAGCCAGGGCAGCTGTTGTGCCGTGGGTACCGCAGACCTCAAGGCCCATTGCTTCAAGAATATCTGCAACACTGTCTCCGATTGCGGGTGTGGGTGCCAGTGAAAGGTCGAGTATGCCGAAAGACATGCCCAGCTCCTTTGCCACCTCTCTTCCAACAAGCTCACCCATACGGGTAATTTTGAATGCCACCTTTTTTACTGTTTCAGCAAGTACTTCAAAGTCTGCGTCAAGAGGGAGGTCTTTTACTGCCTTATGAACTACACCCGGCCCGGATACACCAACATTGATGGTGCAGTCACCCTCGCCAGGTCCATGGAGCGCTCCTGCCATAAAGGGATTATCCTCCGGGATATTGGCGAATACAACAAGCTTGGCACATCCGATTGCCTGTCTGTCTGCTGTAAGTTCAGCCGCCTTCTTTACTGCATGCCCCATCCTTAAAACAGCATCCATGTTTATGCCGGATTTAGTTGTTGCCACATTTACAGAGCTGCAGAGCCGGTCTGTTGAGGCGAGTACATGGGGGATGGAGTCTATGAATACCGACTCAAAGGGTGTAATCCCCTTGTGCACAAGGGCGGAGTATCCGCCGATAAAATCTATCCCGATCTCTCTCCCTGTTTCGTCTATTATCTGAGCTGCCTTTATAAGTTCCTCAACCCCGTAGTCCCCTGCAAGAATTAAAGATAATGGGGTGAGGGAAACGCGTTTATTTACGATTTTTACTCCATACCTTTTTGCTATTTTATCTGCAACAGGTACAATCCGGGATGCATTTTTTAGAATTTTTTCCCTGATTTTTTTTGCTGTAGAATCAATCGAGCCGGTTGTGCAGTCAAAAAGGGATATCCCTGCTGTAACTGTACGCACATCGAGATTTTCAAGGGCGCTCATTTTTATTGTTTCAAGTATTTCCGATACATCAAAGTTCATTATTCCATACCTGTCCTTAAATCCTGTTCATGGTTTTGAATATGTTTTCATGCTGAATATATATTTTCAGATTTTTCTTTTCAGCTACCTGATCCATTTCCACCTGCAGATCATCAATGGATATATTCATCCCTGCCACATTTATTGTAAGTATAAGTGCAAAGTAGCCGCTTACGATTGCCTGGCTCATTCCCTCTATGTTGGCACTGTTCTCAGCAAGGATTCTTGTAACATCAGCCACAATTCCGACTGAGTCCTCTCCTATTACTGAAACTACAGCCATTTCACTGGCGATCTGCTCCTTTGCTTTCAGGTTAAGGAGAACCAGCTCATCAGGCTTAACAACATGGGAGAGTTTATCTGTTATCTTGTCAATAATAGAGCTGAGCCTGTCAGGGTGGATACTTGCTGCAAGCTCTTCATTTATTACGGCTTTTACACTGTTTTCGATTTTGTTTTTAATATCCATAATCTGCTTCCTGAAGTATATTTTTTCAGTAATTATTCCCATAGATATTTCTTAGTGCAATAATGATGTTTTTAATATCCCCGCTGCCTGCGGCGGCGGGGATATTAGAGCATTTTATTCCAGATAAAAGTTAAGGAATTAACACTGATATTTTTTAAATTTTTGTCACCGGGGGTAAGGACGTCTATAATTAATTGATAATAATAATAAAAAAAACCGGGTATTCATCACTTATTATTAATAGATCCGGTTTGAAGTTTTGAAATTCCCCGTATGAAATTAAAGTTCTTGAAATATTCACAGAAAAAAATATTAAGTTAAATTGATGTTAGTTCAATATAATGTATTTAAGTTAAGGTAAAAGATCAGGCTCATTGTGGAATGTCTGGGAAGCCCCCTTGTCTCCCAGAGGGGGCATGTAAAATGAGCTATTGAGTAAGTTGATAAATCTGCAGAGTATTGGAATTCAAATATTGCGGATAAAAGATTAAGATGTATTAAAAAAAATTGGAATAGTTAAGTAAATAAAAAAATACAATTATCAGAGTGATAATAGATAACTCGTGCCCCCTTTGGGGGACAGGGTGCAAAGAGAATAAGTATTATAAAAAAGTTTATGAATTAAAACTGAAGTGAATTGAGAAACAGACTGAGAAATAAATGATAAAGCGTGAAGGGAAATTATGGCACATAATGACAGAATAAATAATCTTCTCAGGGCTATACCCCAGGTGGAGAAGCTGGCCCGGGATAGTGAAATATCATCTTTTATTGAAGATATTGGGAGGAATCAGGTAACCAGGGCTATACGTTCCGGGATTGATGAATTCAGGGAATCGATCCTTAATGGAGGTGAGGCGGACCTGGTTTTATTGAAAGATAAAATAATTAGAAGGTGTATATATAAGAGATCGGAGAAACTTCAGAGAGTGATTAATTGCACAGGTGTGATTATTCACACTAACCTGGGGAGATCACCCCTGGGGGGTGATATTCTGGAGAGCCTTAAAGAGAACCTTGCAGGTTACTGTAATCTGGAATACCATATCCCTACTATGAAAAGGGGGAAGAGGGGGGGCTTTGCTGAAGAGCTTATCTGTGAGCTAACCGGAGGGGAGGATGCCCTTATTGTTAACAACAATGCTTCCAGTGTATTTCTTATACTAAATGAATTTGCAAAAGGGAAAGAGGCTGTTGTATCAAGAGGTGAGCTTATCCAGATCGGCGGCGGTTTTAGAATCCCCGATATTATGGATCAGAGCGGGGCCAGGCTGGTTGAAGTTGGTACTACAAATATTACAACACTTGATGATTATAAATCTGCAATTAATGAAAAGACCTCAATGATTTTTTCGGCCCATACTTCAAATTACAGAATCCAGGGCTTTACTGAATCCCCTTCACTTAAAGAACTGGCTTCAATAGCAAAGCCTCCGGTAATTTTTGTGCGCGATCTGGGGAGCGGAAATTTTATCAATGATGAAAGGACAGGGAGCGGATTTGAGCAGACAGTATTTCAGGAGCTGTCCCAGGGCCCTGACCTGTTATGTTTCAGCGGAGATAAGCTTGCAGGAGCCTGCCAGGCTGGAATTATTACAGGGCGTAAAGACCTCATTGCAGCTCTAAGAAAAAATCCCCTCATGAGAATGCTCCGTGTTGATAAGGTAACATACTATCTGCTGCAGGAAACCCTGCTTAAGTATGTGAATGAGAAAGGGAGCAATGTTGAACTGTGGAAGACTATACTCCAGAGTGGTGATAAGGTTTCATCTAAAGTTTCGAGGCTTTTAAGAATGGCTGATGCTGAAAAGAGGAAAAAATTTCTTAAAAAAGTTTCTGTAACTGCAACTTATGGCGGGGGGACCATGCCCATGTCTGAGGTGAAAAGTTCCGGTATTGAATTTGATATCCCCGGAATGGAACCTGAAAAAATATATGAATATTTTATCTCCTGCTCCCCCCCCATCGCTGGTGCGGTGAAGAATGATAAATATGTTTTAGACCTGTACACTGTTTTTGAAAAGGATTTCAAAAGTCTTGCTGCTTCAATAAATGAGCTGCTGAGTAATAGGGGGTAGAGCCATGTATATTGTTGGTACATCGGGACATATTGATCATGGGAAAACCTCCCTTATAAGGGCCCTCTCAGGGGTGGACTGCGACAGGCTCCCTGAGGAGAAGGAGAGGGAGATGACAATCGATATCGGCTTTGCCAGTATTGAGTATCCCAGATTTGGAACTGTGAGTATAGTTGATGTTCCGGGGCATGAGCGCTTTATCCGTAATATGGTTGCCGGCGCCTGGGGGATAGATATTGCGCTCCTTGTAGTTGCTGTTGATGACGGGTGGATGCCTCAGACAGAGGATCATTTCCGTGTACTTGAACTTCTCGGTATTGAGAGAATTATTATTGTACTTAATAAAATTGATCTTGCAGATGAAGAGATGATAGAGATGGTGCAGGAGGAAATTAAAGAGAGGCTTGAGCATACCCCATACAGCGGATCAGAGATGGTTAAGGTGTCGTCAAAAACAGGTGCAGGGATTGATGAGCTGAAAGAGGTTATTGTTGCTAATCTGCGTAAGCTGGCAAAGGCATCTGATACTGACAGGCCTTACCTGTATATAGACAGGGTTTTTTCACCCAGGGGTGTGGGGAGTGTAATTACAGGTACTCTGAAAAACGGGGCCTTTGTCGAAAATGAAACATTAAAAATTCTCCCCTCCGGGAAGGATGTAAAAATAAAGAAGATCGAAAGCCATCACAGGGAGATTCATGAAGGTACCCCCTCTCAGAGAACAGCCCTTAATCTTTCAGGTATTAATGCTGAGGAGGTGGAGAGGGGGCACATACTATGCAGGTCGGTATTTTTTACTGAAAGTGATGATATTATAGCGAGGCTTAAGATTGTTCATAAGAATAAGAAGCTGAGGAATAATTCCTTTATTGAAATTCTTGCAGGTACCTACTCTGTTAAGGGTAAGCTTATACTTCTCAATGACAGTGAAGATGAGGAGGAGAGCGGTTACAGAATTGTACGGATACGCCTTGAGAGGAAATGGTTTTTCTATCCGGGTCAGGCTTTTGTTATAACAAACCCCGGGGGGTATAGAATTCTCGGAGGGGGGAAGGTTCTTATCGCGGACTTTGACGCTTCTATTCACAGAAAGGCTTTACGGAAGGAGGCTAAGTCTGTTCAGGATTTTTCTCTGGTAAATATTATTGAATTTAATATTGCGGTTACAGGGATTATAAAGAGAGCGGAAATAATGGCCTCCCTCCCTATGAGTAAAAAGGGGATTGAAAGACTTATAGAGGAAATTTTATCCAGGGGATCGGTAATCTCTATGGAGGAATACCTGGTATCTGTATCGTTCAGGGAGAGGGGATTTGGTGAAGTAAGAAAAGCGGTAGAGAATAATGTGGGTCTTAACCTTAAAGAGATATCGGATATTTCAAAAACTGAATTAGATATATGCAGAATTATTGTGAAGACCCTTCTTGATGAGGGGGAGGTTTTTGAAAAAGAGGGGAGATATTTTTCCGGCAGCTCTGTTACTGAGGAGAATCTTTCCGACTCCAAGAGGAAGCTCCTTGATCAGGTAAAGGGTAATGGCGCAAACGGAATTGAACTTGATAAGGTTACAGAGGAGAGGGTTAAGAGGGATATTAAAGATCTAATTAAACTTGGATTTCTTGTAAGCCTTGATGGTAATATTATTTATCATCTTCAGGTTTACGAAAATTTAAAGAAAAGTATTATGGAGCTTTTCCTTACACACGACAAAATTACAGTTCCTGAGGCAAAGGATGCTGCTGACCTTTCAAGGAAGTATATACTCCCTCTTCTTAACAGGATAGAAAATGAAGGGCTTATTAAAAGGCTGGGCGATTTCAGAATAAAGGTATAAAAAAATATGTTCCTGGGGATAGATGTGGGAAATACCAGCACAATGCTCGGTATTTATAAAATTGATTCTGTAGTTCCTGAAAAAATTTTCAGATACCGCACTGTGAAGAATGCTGACTTTTCAATGCTGGGTAATGAGATCGATTTATGCATCGCGGATTTCCCGGGCTATGAGAAGGGGGCACTTAAGGGGCTTGCATTTTCAAGTGTTGTTCCGGAAATCAACTGCGCATATCATGAGGCAGCTGAGGTGCTTTATAACCTGAAAGCCCTTGAAATAAATCACAGTTCACTCTTTTCGATAAAGATAGATTACAGGGATATAAGTCAGCTTGGTATAGACAGAATTGTTGATTCTGAGGCTGCTTTTAACGAGTATGGCAGCGGGTGTATTGTAATTGATATAGGCACAGCAGCTACCTATGATGTTCTTGACAGGGATGGGGTTTTCCGCGGCGGCCTTATAGGTCCTGGAATAGGAACCACAATAAAGGCCCTTGCTGCTGCAGCATCGAATCTTCCGGAGATAGTCTTTGAAGAACCTGATATGCTTGTTGCAAAGGATACTGTTAATGCTATTAAGTCGGGTTTCTACTTCGGATGGATATCTATGATTGAAGGGCTTATTGAGAGAATTCAGGAATCCTGCGGCGGGGGATTTAAGGTAATTATTACTGGGGGCTTTGCGGAAAACATTGCAGGGAGCCTGAAAGCGGATGCCATATTTGACCCTTACTTGACAATGAAGGGGATTAAATATATTTTTGACATTAACAGGGGTTGAGGTTTCACCAATATATAGATGAACAGGCGGGACTGATATGGAAAAACCATATATAGACTTCAGGTTTCTCGGGGTTAATTCTTTTTTTAAAATTCTGGAGAACTCAAAGAGCGAGTATCGGGTTTTTGAGGATGATTATTCATCTATCTTCAATGATTTCAGCGATATCCTTAATCTTGAGGATTCCATTACTTCAGGGATAATTATCCAGGATGGACAGCATCTTTTTTTTACAGAGATAGGGCTTAAAATTACAGCAACCTACAGGTCGCACTTTGTATTTATTTTTAATCATCATCCTCTCCCAGCAGATATTGAATTTATACTGCGGAAGCTTGAGGATATAATAAACAGCACCCTTGAGGGTGTGGATATTTCCGCCATAGCTGAATCTATCAAAAATAAAAAAGCAAATGAGCCTACAATTAATTAGTCCCCTTACTGCAGCGGGCAATGATTGACTCCACAAGCCCCTCTACAGTGAATTCCTCTGCTTCGATATGAGGGGTATGCCCCAGGCCTCTGAGGGTTTCACTTGTTACAGGGCCTATGCTGGCAAGCTCTGCATCCGTGCTTTCAATAATGGAAAAGAAGTTTTTTGCTGTTGATGAACTTGTAAATGTTATTATATCAGCATTTTTTACCTCATCTATTGTTCCCTGATCAGCAGATTCGGGGGGCAGAGCAGTATATATGTGAATTCTTTCAACATCTGCCCCGGAATCTTTGAGCCCCTGTGTCAGCACATGCCTTGCATCAGCAGCGCATGGGAGAAGAATTTTTGAGCCTTTAAGGTCCTGTTTCTGCATTTCTTTAAGGAGAGATTCAGCAACAAATTCGGGAGGCACAAGGTCTGCTCTTAAGCCGTATTTATGGAGCTCATCTGCCGTGGCTCTTCCGATAGCAGCGATTTTTATATCACCCAGTGACCGGGCATCCCTCCCTGTCAAAAAAAGTTCTTCAAAGAATATGGATATGGCATTCTGTGATGTAAAAACAAGCCAGCTGTATCGGGAAATATTTTTTAAAGCTTCATGAAGGGGAGACATGTCGCTGCTTTTCTTTATACTGATTACAGGGAGTTCAATTGTTCTTGCTCCAAGAATTGTGAGCATTTTTGAAAGCCTTGATGCCTGTTCTCTGGTGCGGGTGACTACAATTTTTTTCCCGAAGAGGGGTTGGTTGTCGAACCAGCGGAGCTTATCCCTCAGTGTAACAACCCCGCCCATGATTATTATTGCAGGGGGCTTCATTTTAGCCTTTTCCACTTCATCTGCAATTTGTGAAAGTGGCGCAGTGATCACTCTCTGCTCCGGTCTGGTGCCCCAGGATATTATTCCGACAGGGGTTTGGGGATCGAAGTTTTTATCTTCAATAAGTTTTCTGCTTATATACTTCAGGTTTTTCATCCCCATGAGAAAGACAAATGTTTTTTCAGGATTGTATTCGGGGAAATTCACATCATCATCTTCATCCGCGTCAGCTCTCCGGTGTCCGCTTACAACTTCAAATGCATTGGCAAAATTCCTGTGTGTAAGAGGTATACCTGCGTATGCAGGGGCTGAATAAAATGATGAAACTCCGGGAATAATTACAAAAGGGATTCCACGGGCTTCAAGCTCTTCAGCCTCCTCCCCCCCTCTGCCGAAAATAAAAGGGTCACCACCTTTCAGTCTTACAACAGTTTTCCCCTCCAGGGCTTTTTGAACAATGAGAGTATTTATTTCATCCTGGGTAAGGGTATGGCTGCTCCCCTCTTTCCCCACGTAAATAATTTCACAATCACGCCCCTGGACAAAGCTTTTATCCGCCAGGTAGTCGTATATAATGCAGTGAGCTTCTTCAAGTGCACGCAAGGCTTTTAAAGATATAAGTTCCGGATCGCCCGGGCCTGCTCCAACAAGATAAACCAGTCCTTTTTTCATAGGTATTTATCCGCTCCATCTTTTTTCATCATTTCAGCCAGATTTTCCCCTATTGTTTCAGGGTCAGAGCCTGTAATTTTTTTTCTTATGAGTCCATCCCCCGCAGGGGAGGCTACTACCCCCTCAAGCGTAATGGAATCACCTTCATAAAAAGCAAGTGCTCCAATAGGGACATGGCACCCTCCGCCGAAGTGCTTAAGAAATGTCCTTTCCGCCTTAACCATTTCTGCGGTGGGTGCGTGAGTAAGCTTATTTACAATATCAAATAATTCAGTGTCATCTGACCTTACCTGAAGACCGAGAGCGCCCTGTGCAGGTGCAGGAATAAAAATATTCTCTGTGAGAATCTGTGTTTTATATTTACTCAGGTCAAGGTTAACCCTTTCTGCGCCTGCTTTAGCCATTACAATTGCATCGAACTGTTTCTCCTCAAGTTTGCGGAGCCTGGTATTAACATTGCCGCGGAGAGGTTCGATTGTAAGTGATGAGTCCAGATTTCTAATCTGCGCCATGCGTCTCATTGAACTTGTGCCGATTATAGAACCCGTTCTTACATTGAGTCCGTCTTTCTCTTCAAAGGCATGAGGGTGGATTATGAGCATGTCATAGAAGCTTCCCCGCTCAGGGACTGCTGCAATTGTGAGGCCCGGTACATCTTCAGTGGGGAGGTCTTTCAGTGAATGAACTGCAAGGTCGATTTCATTTCCAAGAAGGGCTTCTTCAATCTCCTTGGTGAAAAATCCCTTCCCTTCCATCTTGTCAAAGGAGACATTCTGTATTTTATCACCCTGGGTTTTTATTATTATTATTTCAGTATTCTCTTTTCCAAGGAGATCCGCCACATGATTGGCCTGCCAGAGTGCCAGGTCGCTCCCCCTTGTTCCGATACGGATTTTTTTAATCATTAAGACCCCATTTTAATCAATTTTTCAGTTGCTCTGTTAAAGATATGAATAGAGGAAATGCTGTCAATTTATTATTCATTTGACAGTGACCTCCTGTATTTACAAATAAGAAACTCAGCAGAGAAATAAAATTTTTATTCCGGAATTATTAGTTTTAATGCTTTTATTCAGAGGAATATAGAGGGGGATATAATGTACTGGACAAGCCTTATTATTGCCGGAGTTTTTGAAATCGGATGGCCCCTGGGGCTTAAATTATCACAGACTATGTCTTCGAAATTATTCGGGATTCTTCTTGCTGTTGTGTCAATGAGCCTGAGCGGTTTCTTTTTATGGATAGCCCAGAAAGCGATCCCTATCGGCACAGCCTATGCTGTATGGACAGGTATTGGTGCTGTTGGTACTCTTTTTGTCGGTGTAATATTTTTCGGCGATTCGGCAGGATTCTGGAGAATGGCTTCTGCATCATTAATTGTTATTGGTATTGTAGGATTAAAGATTGCAGGGTGAGATTTGAATTTATTGCTGAATCAGGCCAGTTCTCTGTAGAATATCATTATATTCCTCACTGGTATGTTCTGAAAAAACTGATAGATTGATTCATTAACAGTATAATGAATGAAGAGAAAGTCAATTAATATTAACCCGCTGTATATTCTGCATAGTGTCCGATTCAATTATATGAACACCCTCTATTTCCTTTAAGCTGTATTTATACATGGCCATTGCAACCTTTTCAGCATCAATTGCCCGGTATTTCAGAGGGATGAATATTTTGAAAATCCGCATTATGATATTTGCAAATGTTTCACCCGGGCGGGTTTCTTCGCGGTTCCCTTTTAAAAGGGAGGGGCGGAAAATAAAAACTGTTTTAAAGGGAATCTGCTTTACCACGTTTTCGGTTTCACCCTTTACCCTGTTGTAGAATACCCTGGAATTTTTATCAGCACCCATTGCTGAAACAAGCAGAAATTTTGATGCATCTTTTTCAAATCCGCTCTGTGCAAGGCCTGTTATGTACTTATAATCTACTTCTCTAAAAGCATCAGCAGAGCCTGCCTTTTTTATCGTGGTGCCGAGACAGCAGAAAATATGATCTGCCCGTATCTTTGACTCATCCGGATTTCTGTAGTCATAGATTACCTGTTCAAGCTTATGGGATGTTATTTCAAGGGGTCTGCGCACGAGGATTATTACTTTTCCATATTCACTGCTTTTTATAAGGATTTCTGTAAGATGCCTCCCTACAAGGCCAGAAGCTCCGGTTACTAATGCTGTTTTCATATTATCACCTTTTTATGGAAATGAGAACCTGTTTACGGATTCCTGTAAATTAAAATTTAAATTATCGGTTAATTATCAGGGGGAAATTATTTACTTCCATGCCGGATGTGTTTCAATTACCCCTTATTGAAAAATATTCCCGGATTACATCTTTTTTAGTTACCGGAATTATTTCACCAGAAGGCCTCCCGCTATCCGATGTAAAAACGAAGCAGTAAATATTTGACTTTCACGGGAAAATCATTACCATTAATAAAAAAAAGAGGGTTATAATGAATAAAAGAAATATAATGGCTGTAATTTTCGCAGTATTGACTACAGGTGCCTGTTCAGGCAGTAATTACAATATTCCAATATTAAATGCACAGGACTCAGCATTTAAAAATAAACTGCCTATCCCGCCTGTTCTTAAGCCGGTTGAAGAAAAAAATATATCCAGATACACTCTCCAGGTACAACAGGGGAACTATGAATTTATCAAAGGGGAAATGGTATACACCTATGGCTACAATGGCCCGATACTGGGGCCGACAATAAAAGTAAAGAGAGGCCAGAAGGTAAGTATTGAGGTTCAAAATTTATTGAGAGAATTCACAACAGTTCACTGGCATGGCATGCTTGTTCCGGGAGATATGGATGGAGGGCCGCATCAGGTAATAAGTCCAGGAAAAAAATGGACAGCGTCTTTTACTGTAAATCAACCAGCTGCTACTGCATGGTATCATCCCCATGGCCTTGGAACAACAGCCCGGCAGGTGTACATGGGTCTGGCTGGTTTGTTTATTGTTGAGGATGAAATTTCTGATAAACTGAATATTCCCCGGGAGTATGGAGTAAATGATATACCATTAATTGTGCAGGATAAAAGACTGTCGGAGGAAGGAGTGCCGCTCTACTTAACCGGCATGAGAGATATAATGGTTGGGATGCTCGGCAATACAATACTGGTAAATGGAGTGATTACACCGCACCTTACTGTTACAAAAAATAAATACAGGCTGAGAATTCTCAATGGATCAAATGCACGGGTGTATAATTTTTCATTTAATGACAATAGTCCCTTTTTTATAATTGCAACGGACGGTGGTTTTCTTGAAAAACCTGTTAAAAGAAAGAATATAATTCTTTCTCCGGGTGAACGTATTGAAATAATAGCAGATTTCAGTAAATACAGTGACGGGAGAAATGTTAAACTGGTTTCAGGGAATATTGATATTATGGAATTCAGAGTTAATGGCATAGAAAAGGAAACAGCAATAATTCCTGAAAGACTTGCGAACATTAATGGATATGATCCATCTTCATCAAAAAGGGCCAGACTTTTTCAGCTTGAGGGGATGGGGCATATGGTTGCTATAAACGGCAGGAAGATGAATATTAACCGCATTGACGAATATATGAATTATAATGATACTGAAATCTGGACAATTACAAGTTCTACAGCTATGCACGGCAGAGGCATGATGGGCGGAGGTATGATGGGCAGAATGGGTCCGGATGTTTTACATAATTTTCATGCTCACGGAGTTCACTTTTTAATACTCAGTCGTAACGGAATCCCTCCCGGAGACCATGAAAAGGGGTGGAAAGATACAGTTCTTCTAAATGAAAATGAAGAGGTAAAAGTTATAACCAGATTTCTTTACAGGGGGATTTTCATGTATCATTGCCATATTCTTGAACATGAAGATAATGGCATGATGGGGCAGTTCAAAGTAAAGTAAGACATGGTAAAATCTTAATCACGTGAAGTCGTTATGAGCTTGATAAAATCAGAAAACAGATTCAGGAAAGAAATTCATGAAGTTAAATCTTTACAGAGTAATGATATCACTCTGATATTAAACGCAAGGATCCCATTGTGACCTATCCGCAGCTGATCCTGATTCACCTGGCAATAGTTCTGCCGGTTTTTCTGAAATTTAATTTAAACGGGTCGTATTGAATACTTTTTGCCCGGGCCGTTCAGGATTGCTGCCGCTATTCCAGGATACCCCAGCTAAACATCTTCGGATTTTTGTAGTCATAGATTACCTGTTCCTGAATAAATAAATATTGACTTTAATATTTATTTATTCAAATTAATTCATTTTGAGGTTAAAGGAATAATGAATATAAAAATTCTACATCTATTGGAAGGTGCAAAAGAATCTAAAGGACTGGCTGTGGTAATAGATGTATTCAGAGCATTTACTGTTCAGTGCTACTTATTCGCAGGCGGGGCAAAGGAGATAATTGCTGTCAGTGATATTGACACTGCTTACGATATCAGAAAAAAAAACAGCAGCTATATACTGATTGGTGAACGGGAGGAAAGAGTACCGGAAGGGTTCGATTTTGGAAACTCTCCTACACATATTGAAAATATAAATTTTCAGAATAAAACAATAATACATACCACAAGTGCAGGTACGCAGGGCCTGGTAAATGCTGTCAATGCTGAAGAGCGTATTACAGGGAGCTTTGTAAATGCCGATGCTATTGTGCGGTATATAAAACAGAAAAATCCGGCAGAAGTATCGCTTGTGTGTATGGGATATTCCATGAAGCATCCGTCTGAAGAAGATACATTGTGTGCGGAATATATCAAACAATCGCTTGAAGGGAGAAAACCGGATTTCGAAAAAATGAAAGGGATAATAAAAAGCACAAGTGCTCAGCGGCTTTTTGACCCGCAGAATCAGGATTTTTCTCCCTATACCGATTTCGAAAAGTGTATGAAGCCGGGAATATTCGATTTTGTAATTCAATGCAGAATCTACGACAAATATCGGGACAGCCTCCTTTGCAGAAAATATGACATCTGAACAGAATGCTCCAGAGTAATTTCGGCTAATAAAATTTAAGTTCAATGAACGGCGGGTTCATGGTGAAGCAGTTTCGACTCAATCATTATGCTGGAAGGTCATAATCTTCCCCTTGCTTTACCGGTTTAAACCTTGACTGTCCGGGGAAACAGGCATTTTATTGTAAACAATTGCAGGTAATTTGAATTAGACTGTTAACAATAAAAAAATTAATATAAACGGGGTTTGTGCTGGTGAAGACCATCTTTCATCTTCTGATGATATCGTCTATTCTCTGTTCTGCTCCTGGTTTTTCATCAGAACAGAGAACAATACTTGTCGGCGGGAACGGTAACTATCCCCCCTACGAATTTATAGATGAAGAGGGTGAACCAAACGGATATAACGTGGAGCTGACAAGGGCAATTGCCAGGGTGATGGGGATAGATGTTCGTTTTGAACTTGGCGATTGGAGAGTAGTCAGGAGGGGCCTTGAGGATGGAACTGTTGATGTTCTCCAGGGGATGTCATATTCGGAGGGAAGGGCAAAGGTTGTTGATTTTTCCGTGCCGCATACTATTGTAAATCATTCAATTTATACCAGAACAGGGGTAGAAACTATAACAACCCTCCAGGGGCTTGCGGGAAAGGAAGTTGCGTTCCATGCCATGGGCTTTACGCATAATTATCTCTCTGAAAAAAAGATAGCTGTAATCCCGGTTTTAACCGGTACGCCGGCCGGTGCAATCAGCCTTATCGCAGCGGGAAAACCGGACTATGCGGTTGTGGCAAGCCTTCCCGCGGCTTATATTATTAAGGAGATGGATATAAAAAATGTTGTGCCCGCGGCAAACAGTGTTATTTCAGTCAAGTATTGCTATGCCGTAAAAAGGGGTAACGCGGATCTTCTTGCGAAATTAAATGAAGGCCTTGCCATTCTGAAACAGACAGGGCAGTACCAGATCATATATGACAAATGGCTGGGTGTTCTTGAACCTAAAGGAGCCCCATGGGAAAATATTATTAAATACGGATCAATTATTTTAATTCTGTTTTTAATTGCCCTATCCGGTTCACTACTATGGTCCTGGACCCTTAGAAAACAGGTGGCACTTCGGACTGCAGCGCTTCAGCAGGAGGTCCTGGAACGGAAGCGAACAATGAACGAACTCAAACTTAAGCAGAGACAGCTTATTCAGGCTGACAAAATGGCTTCTTTAGGCATCCTTGTATCCGGGGTTGCCCATGAAATAAATAATCCCAACGGGCTTATATTACTTAATATGCCGCTCATTCTGGATTATTTTAACGACACCCGGCATATAATTGAAGATTACTATGTCAATAATGGAGATTTCCACGTCGCAGGCCTTAAATATTCCAGGCTCAAGACAAAAATAGAGCCCAAACTCGTAGATATTCAGGACAGCGCAAAGAGAATTAAAAGGATAGTTGAGGATCTTAAGGATTTTGCCCGCATGGATGAATCTGATATCGAACAGGTTATTGACATTAACCAGATTGCAGCAGCTGCGGTCAGGCTCCTCGAAAACAGAATTCAGAAGTCGACTAATTTTTTTAGTACTGATTACACTGCGGAGATTACATACATTAAAGGCAATCCTCAGCGAATTGAGCAGGTAATTGTTAATCTTTTACTTAATGCTTTTCAGGCTCTTCGGAATAGTGATGAAGGTGTTTGTCTTATGACTAAATATTCAAAAGAGAAAAATGAGATCATACTGGAGATACATGATGAAGGGGAGGGGGTCCTTCCGGAAAACATTCCGTATCTTACTGATCCTTTCTTTACCACAAAACGGCATACAGGAGGCACTGGACTTGGACTTTCCGTGTCAGCCGGTATAATTAAAGATCATCATGGCTCGATGGAATTTACTTCAATACCGGGGCAAGGGACTACTGTCACAATATTTTTCCCGGCTTACGGAGGGATAATAGTATGAAAACACATTCGTCGCTTTCATTCAGAGTTTTACTGGTAGATGATGAACCGGCATGGCTCGATTCACTAAGCCTTTCCCTGGAAAGAACAACCGGAATAACAAATATGATTCTTTGTGACGACAGCCGGAAGGTTAAAGATATTCTTTCAGCAGAAAATGTAGGGCTTGTAATCCTTGATCTTACTATGCCGCATGTATCCGGTCTTGAGCTTCTTGAATATATCTCTGAACACTACCCTACAATAAAAGTAATAATCCTTACCGGCCTTAACCAGATTGAGACTGCCGTAAGCTGCATGAAGCTTGGAGCTTTCGACTATTTCGTGAAAACTGAAGAAGAACAACGGCTGGCAAGAGGCGTACTATCCGCAATCCGCATGATTGAACTTCAGATGGAGAATAGTGAAATCAGCACCAGGCTGCTGAGCGATTCATTGCATAATCTTTCAGCCTTTTCAGGAATAGTCTCTATTTGTAAAAAAATGCGTTCAATTTTTCAATATATTGAATCTGTAGCCGGCAGCAGCCAGCCGATTTTAATTACAGGTGAAAGCGGAGTCGGTAAAGAGCTTGCAGCCCAGGCAATCCATGCGCTCAGCGGAAGAAACAGGCCCATGATATCCGTTAATGTGGCCGGACTTGATGACCATATGTTCACCGACACACTATTCGGCCACACAAAGGGAGCGTATACCGGCGCTTCGGGTTTAAGAAACGGGCTTATCGAGGAAGCAGCGGATGGAACCCTGTTTCTTGATGAGATCGGGGATTTAAGCATTTCATCCCAGGTTAAACTGCTCCGAGTCCTTAACAATGGGGATTATTTCCCGCTGGGGAGTGACAGACCAAAATTTTCCAGAGCAAGAATCATTGTAGCAACGAATCAGGATCTTAACAGAAAGATCGAGTCAGATGTTTTCAGAAAAGATCTTTATTTCAGACTTAGAACTCACAGGGTCCACCTCCCCCCGCTAAGGGAAAGGCATGTGGATCTGCCACTTCTTCTTGATCATTTCATCGAAGAAGCCGCAAAAGAATTTGAAAAGGAAAAACCGGCTGTATCAGGAGATCTGCTTCGCCTTCTTAAGTCGTACCATTTCCCCGGAAATGTCCGGGAACTCAGATCCATGGTTTATGACGCGGTTGCAAGGCACCAGCGCGGGCTTCTTCAGGTCTCATCATTTCTTGACGCCATGGGAATGCCGGAATTTTCTCCAGTTGCATCATCAGATGTATCAACGCTTAAATCCTGTGGGAATATTTACTCAACCCTCAGCCAGCTTCCGTTTATTGATGAAGCGATCGAACTTCTCGTAGATGAAGCGATGAACCGTACAGGAAACAATCAGTCCATGACAGCCCGTCTTCTCGGGATAAGCCAGTCAGCATTAAACAAGAGGCTTAAAAGAACCGGGAAGAGATAACAGCAGTTTAAATCTATGAAAAAATTCATAGTTATGCCTCAGGGAATATCTTTCGTGATTATTTTGCTTTTTTATTTAATCTTATCAGAATTCGTAAAACTTCTCTGAAATCCATATTATACCAGCTTTATCTCTCAATATAAAACTTTTGCCACTGATTCAATACAAAAATACCTGAACTGTTCATAATTATTAAGCTGTATATAACAAAAAAAAGAGTTTTTAAAGAGAAATTAAAGAAAAAATTTTTGGCATGGAAATTGCATATTATAATCAGTGAGCCGGATTAAATGCCAGCTCACTGATTATAATCAAAACTAAAATAAGCTAAAATAATAAGGAGAAGAGACGATGAAAAAGTTTTCAGTCATACTTAGTATCGTGGTTTTATCATTGGCTATTTTTATCCAGGCCTGTTCAAAAAGCGATAAGGTTGTTATAAAGCTGGGCCATATTGCTGAAGCAACAAATCCATATGGGCAGGGCGCGGATTATTTCGCGAAACTTGTTGCAGAAAAATCGGGCGGTAAAATTGAAGTAAAGGTATTCCCTTCTTCACAGCTTGGAGCTCAAAAGGAACTTATTGAGGGGCTCATCTATGGAACAGTGGATATGACTCTTACAGGTACAGCGGAACTCGGAACATTCCAGCCTCAGATGGCTCTTTTCGACCTGCCTTTCCTTTTTAAAGACAGGGATCACGCATACAGGGCACTCGACAGTGTCGGTATGGATCTTGGTAAAGCACTTGAGCCTAAAGGGATCAAACTTCTTGGATACATGGAAAATGGTATCAGACACCTGACTAACAATAAACGTCCGGTAAAATCTCCAGCTGATATGAAGGGCCTTAAAATCCGTGTTATGAATAATAAAGTGTATATAGAAATGATAAAAGCGCTCGGCGGATCACCTACTCCTATGGCATTTGCTGAACTCTATTCTGCAATGCAGCAGGGAACTGTTGACGGCCAGGAAAATCCAAGCGCGCACATTTTCACAAAACGTTTTTTTGAAGTTCAGAAATACGCTTCTTTAACAGGCCACGCGTATGCTCCGGAACCTGTACTTATTTCAATGAAAACATGGAATAAGCTTACAGACGAGCAGAAAAAGATAATTCAGGATGCGGCAAATGAAGCAGTTGCATGGCAGAGAAAGCTTTCAGAAGCAAAGGATGAAGAATTCTGGACAAAAATAAAAGCTACAAATAAAATATCCGTAATAAATGTTGATCGTGTACCTTTTATTAACGCGACAAAAAGTGTATATAAGGAAATGGAGAATACAGTCGGTAAGGATAATATAGAGAAAGTCCAGAAAATGGAAAAAAAATAGCAGCAGTCTGAAAAATCAGCTCCTCCCCCGATCGGGAGGGCTCAGGGGTAGAGTGAAATAATTGATGTAACAAAACAAAAATTATTTCACTCCTGACCCTTAACTTACAGGAAAGATTTTCCTTGCTCAGGAAAACTTTGCTTTAGAGGAGGAGAAATCAATTATGGTTATGTATGAAAAATTATTAAAAGCTGTACGGTCCGTTTTATATGTTTTTTCAGTAACAGCAATGTCTATAATGCTGATTACAATTTTCTGTCAGGTAATTACCAGATACTGGTTCAACTACACTCCGGAATGGTCTGAAGAACTTGCCAGATTTTTATTTGTATGGGTGGTTTTCCTGGGATCAGCCCTGATCATGGGAGACGCCGGTCATCTTGCAGTTCAATTTATACCGGATATGCTTAAAGGAACAAAAGCGGGTAAGGTTGTAGCTATTATTATTAATATCGCCAGCTATGTTTTCATAGGCATACTTTTTTTAAAAGGATTGGAAATGACAAGCATTATGACATTCCAGCTTTCTCCCGGAATGAATATTCCCATGAGCTATATCTACTTTGTGATTCCATTCAGCAGCATACTGATGCTCTTATATCTAATTAAAAGCAGTATAGAAATAATCCGCGGTTCTTCAGATCATGAAGAAAAGCTGATAGATTAGGGGGCGGAATATGGGACTTATATTATTAGGAATATTTTTATTACTTACTGCAGTCGGCGTGCCGGTGGCCTTTGGACTCTGCCTTTCTGTTTCAGTTATTCTTTTTTTCTTTATGGATATGCCTCTGGTTATGGTTACACAAATCATGTATTCAGGCATTGACTCCTTTTCATTTATGGCAGTACCGTTTTTTATGCTTGCAGGGGCTTTCATGTCAGCAGGGGGTGTAACAGCACGGCTTGTGTCATTTTCACAATCACTTGTAGGATCGTTTAGAGGGGGGCTGGCACAGACAGTTTCTGTTTCCGGATGTTTTTTCGCGGCCATCTCCGGATCTTCAGCAGCCACAACAGCCGCCCTTGGATCCACCATGATCGGCGAACTTGAAAAGAAAAATTATAGCCGTGAATGGGCAACCGGTATTGTCGCTTCAAGCGGAGTTGTTGGAATAGTTATTCCGCCGTCAATTACATTGGTTGTATATGGTGTAATTGCTGACACATCCATAGGCGATCTATTTGTCGGAGGACTTATTCCCGGAATTATGATGGGCCTTGCCATGATGCTGGTAAGCTGGTACCTGGCAAAAAAGAATGGAATTGAAGCAGAAGGAAGCTTTTCAATTAAAGCTGCCCTTGTCTCCTTTAAGGATTCTTTTTTCGCACTGATGACACCGGTTATTATTATTGGCGGTATATACGGAGGTATTTTTACGCCTACTGAAGCTGCTGCAGTTGCCGCAGTTTATGGAATTTTTGTAGGATTTTTTATATATAAGGAACTTAAATTCAAGGATTTTCCGAAAATTATTTTCCAGGCTGTAACTGGAACTACACTTATTATGTTTCTTGTTGGAGCTGCAAATGTATTCGGATGGGTGATTACCAACCTGCAGATCCCTCAGCAGGTAGCAGCATTCGTTGTATCAATAACATCATCACCGATAGTTTTTCTTCTGGCGATGAATGTACTGCTTCTTTTTATAGGTACCCTGGTTAATGCCTCCGCGGCAGTGGTTATTCTTACACCGATATTTCTGCCTGTGGCAATAACTCTTGGTATTGACCCTCTTTTCTTTGGTGTACTGATGGTTGTCAACCTTGCGATCGGATGTATTACCCCTCCAGTGGGACTTGATCTTTTTGTAGCAAGTGCAATCGCCAAGGTTCCGATTGAGCGGGTTATAAAGGCGACTCTTCCCTACCTGTATGCTCTGCTTGTCGTTCTTATGATTCTGACAATATTTCCATGGTTTATAACTGTATTGCCGTCACTTTTACAATAATAAAGATCCATTCCCCGTCATTCTCTGACCCCTTGTGGGGATATGGCAGAGGATTGCGGGGGATTAAGATGTAATTATAATCAAAAAAACGGAGGTCCCGTGAAAAAGATAGACATCACATTGAAAGATCTGAATGATCTTTTCCCCGAAAATTTTACCCAGGAGCAGTTAGCAAAAGCAAAAACCGCTTTTTTGAAAGAGATGTCGTACCATGCTCACAAATTTTACGGCGGGAAAATGCAGACTATACCAAAGGCCGGGATTTACGGCTTTAACTGGTTCAACATCTGGTACACTCCCGGAGTTTCAAAAATATCAACAACGATCAGGGATGACCATTACTCATCATTTGAACTTTCAAACCGCGGGAACCTGGTAGCGGTTATATCGGATTCAACCAGGGTGCTGGGGGACGGTGACTGTACACCGGCAGGCGGCTTGGGCGTTATGGAGGGGAAAGCGATGCTGATGAAATATCTCGGCGGCGTTGACGCGGTTGCCCTCTGTATAGACAGCTATAACAAAAAAGGCGAACATGATCCCGACAAGATTATTGATTTTGTAAAGATGCTTCAGCCGAGTTTCGGGGCAGTAAACCTTGAGGATATATCCCAGCCTAACTGCTACAAAGTTCTGGATACATTGCGAGAGGATTGCGATATCCCGGTCTGGCATGATGATGCGCAGGGAACAGGATCAGTAACACTTGCGGGCCTGATAAACGCGCTTAAGATCGTAGATAAAAAAATCGGCGAAGCGAAGATTGTTTTTTACGGGGCAGGCGCAGCGAACTCCACAATCGCTCGACTTATAATAAAAACCGGCGGAGATCCCGAGAAAATGATTATGTTTGACATTAATGGTGCGCTTCATACAGGGAGAGAGGATATTAAATCCGACCCCGGTTTTTATAACCAGTGGAATTTATGTAAAAAGACCAATCCAAAAAAAATCGATAACATTGAAGAAGCTATAAAAAATGCTGATGCAATAATATCGCTCAGCATGCCGGGCCCGGATGTAATCAAGCCTGCGTGGATAAAAAGCATGGCGCAGAAACCGATCGTTTTTGCATGCGCCAATCCGGTACCGGAAATTTATCCATATGCGGCTAAAGAGGCTGGGGCCTATGTCGTTGCTACCGGACGCGGGGATTTCCCTAACCAGGTAAACAACTCAATCGGATTCCCGGGGATTCTTAAAGGAGCTCTCCTTGTTCGTGCCCGTAAAATCACTGATGAGATGGCTATTGCCGCTTCATATTCCGTTGCTTCATTTGCTGAGAAAAAAGGGATAAATCCTGACCATATTATGCCGCTGATGGATGAAACAGAAGTTTTTGCCCATGTCGCTGCGGATGTTGCCATGGAAGCGATTAAGAATGGAGTTGCGCGTATAGAGCTTAACAAAGAGCAGGTTTACAACCAGACAATGCATGATATTCTGGAATCACGCAAACATTTGGATCTGTTAATGGAAAATAACCTGATTAAAAAACCGGATACTTCCATGATAGAAGCTGCTCTTGCAAAAGCGATTGCTGAAGTGAAGTAATCCCGGATCGAACTGAGAAGAGAGTAAGGATATGAATAGTGATATTCTATGGAAGATTTATGAAAAAATCTGATATCAGCGCCGTATTGTGATTAATGATTGATATGTAAGTTTTCATAACCCCGCTTGTTAGTGGGGTTATTTTATTATTTTATCAGCAGTTATTATTCTTGTTGTGTAAGAATTTATTGTTATTTGAATTTTTCTTTTTAAATTACGGATGTAATAATTTTTACCGGTCTTTTCAAAATCTTCTAACTGTGTTTCTTTTATTGTCTGAAAGATATATTTCTCAATCTCTTCATTACTCATCTGAATAGAAAGTTTTTTTCTTATCCCAATACCATAAACCATCAAGGGAGCCCTTTTGCAGGAAATCAAATATCTCTTCATTGTTTGATACGAGGTTGTATAGTTCTTCCTTCAGGTAATGCGATTCATCCATTGGCTGCTCCTTTTATGAAGAATGATTCTTGTGGAATAGAGATATTAATTTTCAACAAGTATTTAAATGGAATTGCCGGATTTTCTAAAAACCTAATCTGGAGCCCCGTTCGTGTATGAGACTTATGTATTTTTCTTTCATTTTTTCAGAGAGGAAACTGATCTGAATTATATCCTCCCAGGATTTCCATGAATTAAATAGGATTTCCAGTTCCCGTGAAATAATGGCTTCATTCAGATTGAGTCTTTCCTTTGCGAAATATTCGGTAAAAATTTTACCGCTTAAATTATTTTTTTTACCCATAATTGGAAGGGCGATTTCCTCTTTCGCGTTCTTAAGGGCTATGGTTGTATTGAGCAGGTCATAGGCGGGTGACAGTTCTGTTTTTTCATCTCTGGTTATGAGTGAAAAATTTTTCAGATGCATATCCTCGTTCCCTGTAAGAAAATTGAAAAGGGTAAGCCGGAAGAGCTTGATTTTTTCAATAGCCGGGAAGGTGCAGAATCTGCTGATTATATCTGCCAGCTTCTCCATGGTATAATCATATTTAGTATCACGGCTCTCCCCGGCAAGCTGGGCAAAGTCCTCCAGGGAGTATTTTTTGTTTCTCCCGTATCTGTCGAAGCGTTTAATAAAATATGTAAATCGTCCATCCTTTGAATAGACCATGCCATTGAAGGGAACCTCTATTCCGGAAAGTGAAGCAAGCTTCATAGTCAGTGATTCATTTGCCGGGAGCTCAGGGTAAAGAGTATTTTCAGGTTTTAATATATATGTGCCCCCCTGGTCTGCCAGTTCAAACACTTTAGCGGCTCTGTTGAACCGGGCGCTCAGCTTGGGCTGTACCCCCTGGATCGACATTTTATCAGCTCTCATGGCTGCTTCATGAACCTGCTCCTCCTGGGTGAAGGGGAGGTCGTTAAGTGTGTCCAGATTTTTTGAGAGCAGGTTAAGCCCTCCTTTTGAGTATTTCTCCTCGCCGCAGTTCTGGTATGTTATGGGGCAGATATTCATTCAGCACCCCTTATTGTAACAGAACCGACAAGGTCGCTCCCTGTGAGAAGAAGTATTGAAAAATAGTCATTGCGGTCAATTTTGGATTTACGCAGAAGAGCCTCAAGCTGAACACCTTCAGGGAGGAGCCCTTCAAAAAAGGGGGGGAACCTGTCAAATTCGTATTCCTTCCGGGAAAGGGGGAGGGTAAGTGAAACCGGGGGGCCTGTATATTCATCTGCATAATTAAATGAGTATTTTTTCCCCTGCTCATATTCAATAAGATCGCCGGCATAGATAGCAAAGTTAAAAACCTCAGCTTTACGCATCATTATTCTCCATGAGCTTTATTAAAGGGTTCTTAAGCTCAACTTTTATGTTTAAAACTGATAATATTTTAAGAATGGAATTAATCTGAACCGTCTCTTTCCCTTTTTCTACGTCAAAGACAACAGTTTTCCCCACACCGGCCATGAGAGCTAATTCCTTTTGAGTGAGGCCGCTCTTTTTTCTGTGAAAGCGTACTGTTTCTCCAATTTCTGATGGTGTCATATTTCCTGCTGTAACAGTAAAAATTAATGATTTTATATATAATGCATCATCAGGAGTATAAAGTCAATTAAATTTACTGCTTTGGCAGTAAATTTTGTGTAAAAAGAATCAATTTTAACATATTTCAGATGAATTCAGTCTATTTTACTGCTATAGCGGTAAAATATTTAGTTTTTAATTATTCTTTTGGATTACTGAAGGTAATTAATCTGGCTATTCAAAATCAGCAGCAGTTGAGATTTGAACTAATTATTCTTGACTATAGAAATAGAAATAATTATATTAATTATATGAGGTGGAACTTATGGAATATGTGTTCAAGGTCATTGTTGAAGAATGCGAAGAGGGCGGCTTTTATGCAGAATGTCCAACCTTCCAGGGATGCCACGCTGAGGCAGATTCTTATGAAGAAGTAATGTCGGAAATAAAGGCATTGGTTGCCGGTTTTGTAGATGAATATAAAAAAAATAATGAACCACTCCCTGTTGACAACTATTCGGTAGCAACAGTTAGAATTGCAGTATGACATCCCAGTTTCCTGATTTAAATTCGAAACAGCTTTCAAAATTAATAAAATGATAACCCTAATTAATAAAGCATCGAACCTATACCGATACAATTATATTTTTTACCCTCTTTTGAAAAAAATAAGATCTATTATTTATTTATTCAGTCTAATAACTGAGAGCAGATTCTCCGGGGATGATGAATCCCTGATTGCTCTGTTTTTAGGCGGCGACAGGCGAGCCTTTGATGCACTTGTAATGAGGCATATGGATATGGTTTTTAATCTCTGTTATAATATTACAGGCGATTATGATGAGGCGAATGACTCTGCCCAGGATGTTTTTATTAGTGTTTATAAGAATCTGGGTAAATTCGAAGGGAGGTCGGCTTTTTCCACCTGGCTTTATAGAATCGCGGTTAATACATGCAGAAACAGGCTTTCATCTGCATATAAAAAACGGACAGTCAATATTGGCGATAATGAAGGATTTCTGCAGGCAGGTTCCGGAGGTAATCCGGCTGATATTTTTGAGATGGAGGAGGGTGAGAGAGCTGTAAGGGACGGGATTGCCCTGCTGCCGGAGGAGGAGAGGATTCTGATTATTCTCCGGGATATTGAGGGGCGGAGTTACCAAGAGATTGCGGGGATTACAGATTTGAAAGAGGGGACTGTAAAGTCCAGAATATCCAGAGGGCGGCACAGGCTCAGGGAATACCTGAAGGGGGTGATGTTATGAATTGCAAAGATTCGCGGGAAA
The DNA here is from genome assembly GCA_964491265.1 of uncultured Leptospirales bacterium. Lineage (GTDB taxonomy): Bacteria > Spirochaetota > UBA4802 > UBA4802 > UBA5550 > JBBAGC01. The sequence continues at coordinate 157,911 of CAZBFP010000002.1, forward strand.
TGATTGAAGCATATATTGATAACGGCATAGACCCTCTTGAGGATAAGGTTCTTGCTGAGCATATCAGCTCCTGTGAAGAATGCCGCGGCGAGCTTGAGATTTTTTTGAAATACAGTGATTCAATTAAGTCGCTTAAGCCGGTTAAAGCGCCTGATAATTTTATCCTTAATCTTAACAGAAGAATAGAGAGTGAAACCGGCGGCCTCTCAATCGTGGAACGGGGGATCGATTTTATTCTTATGATTCCCAGGATGCGCTTTTCAATGGAAGCTGCGGGAATGGCTGCTCTTGTTCTTATATTGCTTATTGTTTACAAGCCTTTCACTGTTGTGGAGAAAAAATATTCTGAACTTGAGGTTTCTGTTTCCACTTCTGAGGCTCAGAAAGAGGGGATGAAGCAGGATCAGCCGGCTCAGTTTAAACCGGATGAAAGGGGACCGGGAGTATCTGCTAAAAAGAGTGAAAAGTATATTCTATCTTCTTCAGATCAGGAAAAGGACACAGGCGGGCCAGCAGGCGCTGCAAAGGTAGAGGAGCAGATAGATGAGCAGAGGAGTGAGGCGGATACCTTACAGCAGAGAGGTGAGGAGAGGTTGAGTATCTCCGGCGCTTCTGATACGGCGAAAATGGAAAGGTCTGAATCTGCAGTGAACAGGTCTAAAAGCGTTTATGCGGATATACGTCAGGATAGCCCTGAGGATCTTTTCGCCAAACACAAAGCTGCGGTGATTAAAAAGGAGAGGCTGGAGGATGATAAAACCGGATATATTTTGCGGATTTCATCTGACAGGTATCCCCTTCTTTTAAAAGAACTGGAAGTTAATTATGATGTTGAAGAGATTAGTATTTCCCGTGAAAATGGCGTGACTACTGCTGAACTGCTGATTGGAAAAAAATAAATTCTGCAAAAAAAATGAGAACTTAAATCCTTCTGTTTCTGTCAAAAGAGAAAAACAGGAGGATCCCTATGAAAAAGAAAATTTCAGTAATTGTTTTATCCTTTTTACTTGCAGGAACTGTTTCAGCTTATTCAAACCGGTCCCGGGTAATGGTTCCGAAAATTCAGCTGGCCATACTTCTTGATACAAGCAGCAGCATGGACGGTCTTATTAATCAGGCAAAGTCGCAGCTCTGGAAGATTGTGAATGAAATGGCCCTTGCCAAAAAAGGGGGGTTAAGGCCAGAGCTTGAGGTTGCCATCTATGAATATGGGAACAATAATATCCCCGCAGGGGAAGGTTATATACGCATGGTGCTCCCCTTTACCGGAGATCTGGACAGTATATCATCAGCGCTTTTTAATCTTACCACTAACGGGGGGGACGAATACTGCGGTCTGGTTATAGGTTCAGCGGTGCGCAACCTCACCTGGGACGGGTATGAGGATAACCTCAAAATTATTTTTATTGCCGGGAATGAGCCCTTTAATCAGGGTGAGGCAGGTTATGTCAATGCTGTGAAACAGGCTGTTTCCAGGGGTATTATTGTCAACACAATATATTGCGGTGATAGAAGAACCGGGATTAATACCTTCTGGAAGCATGGCGCTGATCTTGCCGGCGGGAGATATATGAATATTGATCAGGATATAATCCCTGTAACAATAATGGCTCCCCAGGATGCAGAGATAGCCCGGCTTGGCCATGAGCTGAATAAAACCTATCTTGCCTACGGGAAAAGCGGGGCTGCTAAAAGAAAAGAGCAGGAGAAGCAGGACAGTAATGCCATGGCAATGTCTGAAGAGGTGGCAGTGGAGAGGTCTGTTTCAAAGGCTTCGGGGCATTACAGCAATTCAGGGTGGGATCTTGTTGACGCTGTTTCCGACGGAGCTGTTAAGATTGGCGAGCTTGAGGATGAAGAACTCCCCGGGGAAATGAAAAAGATGAGTAAAGCTGAACGTGAGAAGTATATAAAAGATATGACCAGGAAGAGAGAGGAGATAAAGGAGAAAATAAACAGGCTCAATGTTGAGAGAAGAGTTTATGTTGAAAAGAAAATTAAAGAAGCCGGGTCGGAGAATACCCTCGATGCTGCAGTTATCGGGGCTGTAAGGGAATCGGCAAAGAAGAAGGGTTTTACCTTTAAGTAGAGTTAATCTTAAGTTTTTCAGAAGGTGCCTGATTAAACAGCCAGGCACCTTTTCTGCAGATTGTGAATTATTCCATGGTCTTGAAATTGAAAAACTATATCCCCCTGGCAATAGCGCGGAAGAATTCAATACTTTCAAGCTCCATTTCACTGCCGTCTGCATTGTAGTCAGGGTAGGTTGATGTTTTAACTATAACAATATTGTACCGCGGATATATATAAATGGCCTGCCCGTAAATCCCTATTCCCATAAATTCCCCGTCCGGGTTTTCCGGTATCCACCACTGGAATCCGTATCCCAGCACCCATCCCGATGCAGGGTTTTTTCCCGGCATAAGGTGTGGAGCATCGGGTGTTATTGAATCCTTCACCCATTTTTCCGGTACTATCTGTTTATTCCCCCATCTCCCCTTGTTGAGGTATAGCCGACCGAACCTGGCATAGTCGCGGAGCACTGCATTGAATCCTCCAAAGGCTGTTTCCATCCCTGAGACTATCAGGGTCTCCTGAATTATTCAGGAGTTCCTGTTTCACTGCTTATAAGAATCATACCCAGGCCAATGACTGTGCCTGCCAGTCCCAGAAGGAATATAATTACCGCCCATGTGAGGGAATTTCTTTTAAGGTAGGCCTCAACCGGGTTTGCCGGATTGTAATATGCAGGCATCACACCTGCCAGGTTCTCCATAAACTTTTCCGCTGAGGATTTATTCAGAACCTCTGTAACAGGCCATATTTTTTCTCCGGTATACTCTTTCCCTCTTACACTGTATGTGTAGATCACTTTAACTTCCCAGCGGGCGCTTGGCGTAGGCCCCACAGGGATTTTTGTTTTAACCACACTTTTTTCCTGGATAAGGGCAGTTGTCTGGGGCCATCTTAATAAACGCAGATTCTTTATCCCCATTGACATACTGAAAAATAAAGCGAAGAGGGATATTATCAGGATAAAAGCACCGGTAATCATAATTTTAGTCACTCCTCGCTTATTCTCCGATTATTTTTATTCCGGATTATTTTTTACCGCCCTGGCCATTTCCTCCCCTATTTTCAGAAGCACGGAAAACTCTGTCTCCTTAGGGGAACAGGTGGCTTCAACAGAGGGACCGATTTTTTCCCATTTGACCCTTTCAGCAAATGCATTAAGATTATTCACACCGCCGCCGCTCCATGACTTACACCCGAAAATGCTGAGGAATCTGTTTTTAAGACCGCTGTGCTCAATCTTGTTAATTACAGATTCCATTGGGGGGAAGAGGTGAGTATTGTAGGCGCAGGAACCAAGTATTACACCTTTGAAGCGCCAGATATCGCTGATTATATATGAAAGGTGAGTCTTTGATGCGTCATAGACCCTGATATTTTTAATTCCGTTTTGGGAGATTACACGTGCAAGGTAGTCAGCCATTTTTGCGGTATTCCCATACATTGTTCCGTAGACAATTACCACCCCTTCTTCAGCTTCGTACCTGCTCCACCTGTCGTAATAATCGATAATGATCTGAGGATTGCTTCGCCAGATTGGACCATGGGTACTCAGTATAGTTTTAATTTCTATGTCAGAGAGACGTTTCAGGGCTTTCTGAACTATGACAGAATAGTTCGAGACTATATTGGAATAGTATCTTCTGATTTCATCTTCATATACTTCTATATTTACTTCATCATCAAAGATGCCGCCGTCAAGTGAACCGAAGCCTCCAAAGGCATCCATGGAGAAGAGCATTTTATCGGTTTTATCGTAGGTCATCATTGTTTCAGGCCAGTGGATCATGGGGGTAATGAAGAATGTGAGCTTATGATAACCCAGGTCAAGTTCATCCCCCTCTTTGATTTCGTACCAGTTCTCTGTTATGCCGTAAAAGTTATTTATAAACTCAAAGGTTTTTTTGTTCCCTACAATTTTAATGTCAGGGTAGGCTGCTATGACAGCATGCATGGAGCCTGAATGGTCCGGTTCCATATGATTTACAACAAGGTAGTCTATTTTTTTATCACCGATTATCTCTCTTATTTTTGAAAGGAACTGATCTGTTTTGTTGAATTTAACAGTGTCTATAAGGGCGATTTTTTCATCATTGATAAGATATGAGTTATAGGCTACACCTTTATCCAGGGGCCAGAAGTTCTCGAAAAGCGTGGTCTCTCTGTCATTAACTCCAATCCAGTGAACTCTATCTGTAACAGGTACTCTGCAGTCCATAATTTTCCTCTCAATTATTTTTAAGTATATTAAAGTCAATTATAAGGATTCAGCGGAGCGATTTCAACAATAAAAAGGGGTCGGTATAAATTAAGTAATAACAGAAAAAAATACGCGGGCAGCTTTTGCAGCAGCCCGCGCTTTTAATTGGGGGAAACTATCTGAGGAATAGCCGATTATTTTTCCTCAGGATATAATGAATCGATAATGTTATTGTAATTCTGATTAATTACTTTTCTTTTCAGCTTGGAAGTAGGTGTTAGCTCACCCGACTCCTGGGTAAGTTCAACAGGAAGAAGTTTGAAGCTCTTTACTTTTTCCACCTGCCCCAGATCTTTTGTAGCCGCGTCAATCCTGTCCCTGTAAAAGCTGATTATTTCAGGATGATTAACCAGGTCCTCTCTGCTGTTGTATGATATCCCTTTCTCTGCAGCGTACTGCATGAGAAGCTCAAATGAGGGCACAATCAGCGCGGAAATATATTTTTTACCATCTCCAATAGCAACAGCCTGGTCAACATAGATGTCTTCTTTAATGCTGGTTTCTATGAGGAGCGGGGAGATGTTTTTCCCCCCTGCTGTAATTATCAGTTCCTTGATCCTGTCAGTTATTTTTATGTAGCCTTCAGGTGTAATTTCGCCAATGTCGCCCGACTTAATCCATCCGTCAGATGTAAACATAGCCTTAGTGGCTTCCTCTTTTTTCCAGTAACCGGGCATCTGTGCCGGGCTTGTCATCTGCAGTTCCCCTTCCTCAGAAACACGAACCTTCATCAATGGTACAGGCCTTCCGCTTGTACCGAATCCGATATCTTCCGGTGTACATACGCACACAACAAATATTTCTGTCATTCCATATCCCAGACCCATGTTAAGGCCCGCATTGTAGAAAAAGCGGTTGATCTCCGAATTAAATGGCGCCCCTCCAACATGGAAAAATCTGCATCTTCCACCCACAGCACCCTGTACTTTGTTGAGTACCAGTTTTTTCGCCAGGGCATGTTTGATTTTTAGACCTACGGGGATAGGCTTTTTTTTATGATAAAGGGGGTAGTATTTTGATCCTATATTAAGCGCCCAGCCGAAAAGCTTCTGCTTTGCAGGGGGGGCGGATTCTTCTCCAGGTATTCCTGATACTCTCTTTCATAGTTTACCGACATGTCTGCCTCCAGAGTTCTATATATTTAATTATATCATTTATATATCATAAATATATATGCATGTCTACAGAGCTTATAAATCGGTGATTTTTCTAATTGACGGATTTATAAATCAGTAGTTTTTTACATGTACGGGAAAATTAAATAAATCAGGGAGCGTGGAATGGCAGATGCATCTGTAAACTTTTTTGTATTCAGTTCATTTCTTGTGGCGGCATTTATTGCCCTTGGTGAGCTTGTGCAGAGAGATAAACGGTTTATGGATTATGTTTTCCTTTCATCCTTTATGGGACTTTCCTGCTGGTATCTACAGCTTTCATTATTTGCAACAGGGTTTCAGAACGGGGATGTCGCAGGTTTTTATATAATCTCCGGCATGATTCCAGTTGCTTTTGCGGTTCCCCCTCTTATGTCCAACCGCTATAGGTGGATTATTGCGGACAGGCATTCAATCAGGAAAAAATATCTTTTTCTGTTTATACCATCAATTATTTCATTAGTGATTGTTATCCTCCCTCTATTTTTTCCGGCATTAAGGTTTACAGAAAATGTTTATCTTAATGATACTGTTTTAAGCTCAAAGTTCAGCGATCTCCCTCTATATTTCAAGCTTATATATTTTATGATACCGCTGGAGAGTTTTTATCTTATATTTATGATGATTCCGGTCCTCACAGGACTTTACAATATTGTAAGGGACAACACCGGTACCAGTATGGGGAATGTTTCAAAACTCGGTTATCTTTTTGCTTCACTCATAACACTTTCAAATGTAATGGCAGTGCTGGGCCTTATCTTCTCTCTTGCACTTCTTAAGTTTGCCATACTTTTTTCAACAGTCACTATGACCGGGCTCTATCTGGTAACCCGCAGAAACCCTGACTATAACAGGCTCCTCAGCAGTATGACAAGGAAGCATAATTATGAAAAGTCCCAGATTAAGGGGCTAAATGTGGAAGCGGTTACCCGGAGGCTTATTGAACTGATGGATGATGAGAAGATTTTTGCAGATGAGGATCTTAATCTTCCATCTCTAGCTGATGAACTTGGCATAAGCTCCCACCAGCTGTCGGAGATACTTAACAGGGAGATTGGTAAAAATTTCAATACCTTTGTAAATGAGTATCGGGTGAAGGAAGCTAAACAGTATCTACTGGAAGAACCGGATCGTTCGATTCTGTCAATTGGCGTTGCAGTCGGTTTTAATTCAGCTACAACATTTAATGCGGTATTCGGCAGGATGGCAGGGATGACCCCCGGTAAATACAGGAAGAGTATATCCGCAAAAAATTAGTATTGCAGAGGGGTATTATGAAAGATATTGTCAGCAGAATCCGCAAAGAACTTAAAGAAAACTCAGATGAAAAAACAAGGGAATCGGGTAAAAGATTCTTTAAGGAAGAAATTAAGGCTTACGGCGTAAAAACATCACTGGTGAGGGGTATTGGGAAAAAATATTTCAGAGAAATCAAGAATTTTAATAAAAATGAAATATTCGAATTGTGTGAAAAATTATGGCAATCTGGATATATGGAGGAGTCTTTTATCGCTTGTTACTGGTCATATAATCTGAGAAAAAAATATGAACCTGGTGATTTTGATGTTTTCGAAAGATGGGTTTTCACATATGTGAGCAACTGGGCTTCCTGTGATACACTCTGTAATCATACAATCGGCGAATTTGTAGAAAAATATCCTGAGTATATTTCAAATTTAAAAAAATGGGCTTTATCAGAGAACCGCTGGGCCCGCCGCGCTTCTGCTGTAACACTGATTATACCTGCGCGCAAGGGGCTGTTTCTTGAGGAGATATTTAAAATTGCGGATCTGCTCTATTCGGATGAAGATGATCTTGTGCAGAAAGGGTATGGATGGATGCTCAAGGCAGCAAGTGATGCCCATGAGCAGGATGTTTTTGACTATGTAATGAAGAATAAAAATACAATGCCAAGAACAGCATTGAGGTATGCCATTGAAAAAATGCCGGCAGATATGAAGAAGAAAGCAATGGAGAAATAGGCTTAAGCGCAATTATTCTGCAGCAGAGGCCTCCATCTGCTTTTTCAGATCTTCCGCAAGCTCACGCACATGCTTAGCGTGGAGAAAAAGTTTTTCCGCACCCTCTGAGTTGGACTGTGTAAGCTCATTAACATTGGCGATTGAACGTGAGATTTCTGTAACCGCTGTTTTCTGCTCCTCTGTTGCCATCTTCATCTCATCAGATCTGGCAATGGCCCCTTCAGCTTCTGCGTTTACCTGGGAATTAAGGTTCTGCTGCCGCTCCATCTGCCCTGAAACTTCATCTATCATAATATTTATTGAGCTCACACCTGAAATAATTTTGCTGATAGTAGAGACTGTTTCTTTAACAGTGCTGCTCCCTCTGATTATCTCACTATTGTTGAGCCTTATGTGAGACTCAATCTCCTTAATGCTGGAAGATGTCTGGTCAGCAAGCTTTGATATTTCATCCGCAACAACAGCGAATCCCCGGCCCGCGTCACCTGCCCTGGCAGCCTCAATAGCTGCATTAAGCGAGAGCAGATTAATCCTGTCAGAAATGTCATTGATAATTCCTACGATATTTGTCATCTCATCGGAGCTTGTATTGATTTTCTGCATACTTTCATTCATTGACTGGAGAGATGTTTCCCCTTCCCTGGCATAGCCGGTAATATCTTTTGTAGTACCAAGGGTTTTCTTGATTGTTGTTCCCATCTCCAAGATGGTATCTGAAAGAACCTTTATTCTTTCCAGAAGGCCCTTCATCCGTTCATACTGCTCCTTTGACCCTGCAGCTACATTGTCAACACCTGCGGATACTTCTTCAATTGTAGCCATTATCTCCTCAGCAGATGCTGCCTGACTCTGTGTGTTCTCGGAAAAAGATAGCGCTGTGGTTGAGAGATCTTCAGATGATGAAGCGAGATTTGATGATGCTTCATTTAATGATTTTAAAAGATTTTCTATCTGCTTCAGGCTCTCTTCGCTTTTATCCGTTTCAGCCTCAGAGCGCTCTATTGCCTGGTTAACAATACTCACCAGTGAGAGTCCTGCAACAAGTACAAATATGAGGCCGAAGCTGCTGTCAATAACCCCCACTGTGGCAGCCTTAAGGCTGATGTGGTCTAGTATATCTTTGACAAGTATAAAGAATGATATGTCTGCAATGAGAAATACGGCTGTAATAAAAAGTACAAACGAACGCTTGCAGAAGAGCATAGCCTGAACCTGTATGGCCATCATAAAATAAATAAAAGTTGTATAGCCTGCATATGCATCGCGGTTAACTTTGACCATGAGACCTGCTGTAACAGCAAGTGCAAGAAGGCCGATAATAAAATTAGCAGCACCGTTAAAGTATCCCGCCTTAAGTATAAAAAGTGTTATAATGCTTATAATAAACACAGCAACTATAACAATCCCTGCCTGGAAAAGAATCGCCCGGTTAAAAAAAAGAAAAACCAGAAAAATCAGAGTCATAAGTGATGCCACAATAAGGCAGAAGTATAAAAGAGCCTGGGCTTTTTTCTGTATCAGGAATGTTTCATTATGGAATCTGCTGAGGAATGTTTTTTCCAGTAATCTTTTTATCATAAATCTTCTCCATCAGGATTGAGACAATTCCGGTTTAGTAAAAAAATATTATCTGATAAGTGGTAATCTATCCGACTGTACACTGACAGCAGAGCTTTGTCATTAATAAAATTAAAGAAGCATAAAATTTTTTATAATTTTCTCTGTCCGTATATTTTAAATTATAAAAAATTATACTTGTGCTTCATTTTGTCTGTAAAATTATTATTGTTAATAAGAATTTAATGGTGCGGCTTAATAAGGGGTGCTAAAGCGTTTCTAGTATTTTTAAAAACTTTGTTTTAACTGGAGGATGCTTCAATTTTCTTAACTCTCCCCACTTCACCCGAGATAAGCTCCACCTTTATTCCGTGGGGGTGATTTGCCGATTTTGTCAGTAATCTCTTTACTATCCCTTCTGTAAGTTTTCCTGTGCGCTGATCTTTTTTAAGCACCACTGATACTTCCATCCCCGGTTTAATATTATCTCTTTTTGTGCCGTCCATGATATCCCTTCTATTTTTTTATTTTACTAATAAATCTGTCCAGCTGGTTGGCAAAGGCTTGCGTGTCCCTGGGGGTAAAGGGGGGTGGGCCCCCTGTGTCAACACCGCAGTTTCTCAGCTCCTCCTTCAGGTTCCGCATTGTGAGTTTTTCACTGATGTTGTCTTTCGAAATTAAATTCCCCCTTGGATCAATAACTACTGCACCTTTCTCTATTGCCCGATCCGCAAGGGGAATATCTGCTGTTATTATCAGGTCACCAGGCTCTGCCAGTGCTGCTATTTTATCATCAGCTTCATCCGGGCCTGCCGGAACAACAATCCCGGAAATAAATGAGGATTTGGGGAATTTCAGCGGGATATTGGCAACAAGGATAAGGGGGATCTTCGCTCTTTCCGCTGCACGAAAGAGTATCTCCCGGATAGAAACAGGTATTGCGTCAGCATCTGCCAGTATCTGCATAAAGCGGCATCCATAAAAAATTTTTATCTGCATTATTTCTATGATTATAAAATAAGTTCAGATTTAAGTCAGTAAATGTTATGAATTGTTTTGTCAAGCAAGAGGAGAAATATCTGAATATCCTTCAAGTCCCCTGAAAATGGACTTGAAGGGGTAGCTGTATAATTTTTTGGGTGTTGTCATTCCCGCGTAGGCGGGAATCTCATAACTTCTGATTTTAACAGGAGATTCCCGCACTACGTTGTCACTTCGGCTGGAATGACAGGCTTTCTTTAAAAAATTTTACTGTTATTCTCGAAGGGCGTTATGTAATTATAGAATTTTATTTGACCTGGTCCAGATTTTATTCTCCTGGGCCTGCTTGATCAGTTCCTCTCTGAAATCGGGGTGTGCTATTGAAATAAGCTTCTCCGCTCTCATCCATAGTGGAGATAATTTAAGATTAACACATCCGAATTCTGTAGCTACAAACTGTACTGACTGTCTCGGTACTGTTACAGCTGTACCCGGTTTAAATGAGGGCACTACCCTGGAAATCATTTTCCCGTCAGGGAGAGTGTAGGTGGAGGGAATGCATATAAAGCTTTTCCCCCCTTTTGACCAGAAAGACCCCAGAACAAAATCGAGCATTCCGCCGTTACCCGATATCTGCTGGAACCCGTTACTCTCTGCATTAACCTGCCCCATGATGTCTATTTCAATAGCAGAATTTATTGAAGTGAAATCGTTTATAGATTTAATAACATCAAAATTATTCACATAACCTACATTATATGAAGCAAGAGAGGGGTTATTGTGTATCCAGTCATAGAATTTTTTGCTCCCCAGGGCAAAGGTGTAAACAGTTTTCCATCTGTCTATATCCTTTTTCGAATTATTAAGCTTTCCGGAAAGTTCCATTTCCATGAAAGCGTCAACAAGCATCTCTGTATGTCCGCTGAGGTTTTTTAAATCACTCTCTGCAATCATGTGCCCCAGTGTATTTGGCATACCGCCAATACCAAGCTGGATGCAGCACCCGTCATGGAGGTATTTAAATACATGCTCAGCAATTCTTTTCTCCACATCTGTTGCTTCTATATTGGGGAGTTCGAACATGGGTTCATTCTCACCCTCTACTATATAATCAACCTGGGAAACATGAATAGACTCTCTTGCCCCGCCCAGGGCTACAGGTATATTCTGATTTACCTCTACTATCACTTTGTGAGCTTTGCACCATCCATGCATACATGCGTTGTTTATGCCGAAGTTGAAGTAGCCGTTTGAATCCATGGGGGCCGTGCGCATAATATGAACATCCTGAAGCCTTATCCCTGTTTTATCAGGGTCGTATTCATAGAGATCTCCCTTAAGGTGTTCTGTCTGCCAGTCGGTTTCTCCAAAGTGAAGCGGCGCATATGAAACCCTGTCCGGGTACTGCATCTTCATTAAGCGTGTGAGGAGTGAAAAATGGAAATCGTTGTATGTAAAAGCTTTCCCTTCCGGGTCATTGGTGAGAACAGCCGGAACCGGCGGTATTGTAACTGCGCCGTATACATGAACATCCTTCAGTTCATCTTTTCTGTTCGACAGGGCAGTATCGCATGCTACCGGTTTCCCGTTAAAAAAACCGTAGGTAATCCAGTCCCCTGATTTAACGCATTTAAGAGCTTCTTCCGCAGTGCAGAGTTTTTCCCTGTACTGCTGCATTACATCCTTTCTGATCTGGTAATTCATAAAATCCCCCTTCCTCTTTATGTTTATTTGTGAGGAGATGACCATGTATCTGCGGAATTATTCCCCTTTGCAGGGCTAAAATTCCATGTGCGGTCTCATCTATCCTCTTTATTTTAAAACAAGGGCTTTCGTAAAAAGGTTTTCAGCATATTTAAGAACCGGCTTCAGATCTTTGCTGATCCCCTCTTTCCCCCATTTATTCTGTTCAACCTGGACTATGCCGCAGAAGGAGCCCCAGACAAAATTTGTTGTGTGCTTTATCTCATTGTCTGCAAAAAACCCTTTATCAACTGCAAGTTTTACAATCCGGTTACCTTCTCCGAAACATTTTTTACCCCATCCTTTTATGATCGATGCCGCCTCACTGCTTATTTTCTGAACAATCCCTACCTGCAGAAAAATGCTGAAAAGTCTGAAAAGATCCGGATCTTTTTCAAATGTGTCGTAGTAGACATTGAAAATATCGGCTACTATTTCGCTCCCCGATTTATATTCATTATTCTCAAGAGCCGTACGGATAGACTCAAGTTTTTCTGAAAGGGATGTTATAATAGGTTCAATCATCTGGATAAAGAGCTCATCCTTTGTTTTGAAATACTGGTATATTGTGGGTTTGGTAATGCCTGCTTCACAGGCAATGTCGTCCATTGTTGCGCCGGTAAAATTTTTATTAAGAATTACTCTTCTGGCAGCATCGAGGATCTCTTCGATTCTGCGTTCCTTTTCCCTTTTGAGACGCATTTCTACAGATGGATTTCTGGCCATTCCCTTTTTTTTATCCTTTTAGATTGCATGTATTTAATATTTATCGCTGTTTATACAGTATACGGGCAGGGGAGTCAACTATTTATTTAACTATAAGTTAAATTATTATACTTTAAGTTTAAAAAATGTCAGTGCTCGGTGTATTGGCCCCCTAAATCTACCCGGGAGTACTTCTTCGCTTTGCTCAGGGCGCCCCGGAGTGGGACTTTGAGATGCGGGTAATGGTTAGCTATCTTTTAGGTGGACGTAGGGGAATACATAATCAATTCTTCAGGCTGTACCTGCCTGAATAGAGCCCCTGGAAAAAACTCAGGGCATTTGTTCCCAGCACTCTGCTGTCGTAACCCCCCTCCTGGACAACAAGAGTCCTTTTCTTAAGTGATCCTGCAATAAATCCGTTGTTGAAAAAATCATCTTTAAGGAGACTCCATTTCCCTGACGGGTCCCCTTTTGCAGTATCAAGCCCAAGGGCAATTATCAGAAATTCCGGCTTAAATTTTTCAATTTGTTTTACAGCTTTATTCAAAACCCGGCAGTAATTTTTTCCCTCTACCTGCTGCTGCAGCGGGAAATTGATGTTAAAGCCGTATCCACTATCCTCCCCTTTTTCAGATTTAAATCCGCTGAAATAGGGGTATTCAAAATCAGGATCAGCATGAATCGAAATAGTAAGTACATCATCCCTGTTGTAGAAAATGTCCTGCTGCCCATTGCCATGATGATAGTCAAGATCAAGGATTGCTACTTTCCCCCAGGTACTCAGGTAGTTGGCCGCAATTGCTGCGGAATTTAAATAGCAGAATCCTCCAAAACAGCTTCTCTCTGCATGATGACCTGGAGGTCGCACCAGGGCGTAAACAAGCTGCGCATCTGACAACAGTAGATCTGCTCCTGTGAGGGCGCAGTTAACAGCGCTTCTTGCTGCAAGGTAGGAATTTTTATTTACCGGGCTGTATATATCTATGCAGTAATAGCCTGCCCTGGAAAGAAGTCTTTTAGGGGGTTTTGCCTTTCTCCTTATGGGGAAGGTGTCAGGGTAGACCGACACCCCGGGTGGTACTGATGCTGAGGCTTTTTTAAAATACTCAACAAATGCTTTTTCATGAACAGCTGTTATGTGGCGCTCCGGGTATTTCTTTATTTTATGCTTTAAAAAAAGATCACTCCTGTCAATTTTTTTTAAAATAGATTTTATCCGAACAGGGCTTTCCACATACCCTTTTTCATGTATATGATGAATTTCATGACCCTGATTATAAAGAAGGAGAATCTTTCTGTCATCAGGTACAACGGGCATTTCCCTTTTAACATCAGCTTTTCTGTATTTATAATCTCTTATAATCAGGGGATCCTCTTTTAGTGAGGATAAAACCTTTGTTATATTTTTATTCTCATGAGAGACAATATGCTTTCTCTCAATAATGGAGCGGATTATCTTTTTCCCCTGTTTCAAAGGAATCGGTCTTTCTTCATTCAGGCTGTCGTATACCAGGAAATAGGGGTTGCCGTATATCTTTTCTGTATGATTCGCGTATTCCTTACTGATAAGCGGTCTTGCCCCAAAGCCTTCATAAAATTTAAGCCTCCCCCTGTTCCGCTTAAGAAAGGAGGTATCTGTGAAGCTCTCAGGTGAATCGGATAGACACTCCACAAAAAGACCGGAGGAGTTAAGATGTATAGCCTCATCCCTCACCCTTTTGTATATAGCGCCTCCAACCCCGCCGAATGATTTCCCCGGATTGCTGGCAAGGAGATCAAGAAAGCTGTACTTTAAATCCAGGGCAAATGACATCTGGGCAAATCCCAGTATCTCACCTCTGTTATTTTCAGCAATGAAAAAGTAGTAGCGCATTCTGTTTATTACCGGATTGGCAAAGAGTTCCTTTGTTTTTTGCAGGCTTTCAGGTGTCATGTCAGGTATAAGCTGCTTTGTGAGAGAAAGTATACGTTCAATTGCTCTCCGGTTAACCGGGAGAAAGTCATCATGTACACTTCTTATTTTGAATGACATATGGTCTCCTTAATAGCCGGGGCCTCGGGGGCAGTATATCTATAAATCAGGGAGTAATGATTTCAATCTCATATCCCGTATTTTTCTTTAATAAAGGACTCTATAGCCTGTGCGCTTCTTTTTGAAAAACTTACTGCCTCAACTACAGTCTTTGCTCCGGTTACAACATCACCTGATGCAAAAACACCCTCTCTGGTAGTCCGGCCAGTATCATCTGTCACAACCAGACCAAACCTGTCAATTTCAATTCCGCCGGTTGTTGAAACAATATTTCCTGTATATCGGTAAATCTTCGGTTTCCAGTGATTAAATGCTTTCATTTTATACCGGTTTTTTTAATCTCTTACCTTAGAGGAAACCGGAGGTATTATGCTTATTGTAGTAAAAATTGTAATCTCCATATCAGTGGTGCTGATTCTTGCAGAAATCGCAAAAAGAGTAAATCCTGCTTTAAGCGGAATTGTTTCCGGTCTCCCCCTCGGTACGGGCCTGTCTGTATATTTTATAGCATTGCAGGAGGGGATCCCTTTTATGACAGGGGGAATACCATGGGGGGTAGCGGGCCTTGCGTCATCTGTCTCTTTCTGCCTTACCTATTTTATAATAGGGAAGCTTACAGCAGGTAAAGGGAAGTTTTACTGCATTGTATCAGCGTCAGCTTTCTCAGTCGCTGTTTTTGCTTTTACAGGGTACTGCATTCAGCTTTACACCTTCACTCTTATGACCTCTATAATTTTCTTTGCTCTGGTTTTTTTTATTAACCTGTATATTGTTTACAGGATCAGGATTATCCCCGAAAAAGTTTCTGTAAAAAAAGGGGGTCCATTCAGAGACCTGATCAGGGGAATAATTGTGGCCCTGATAATATTAATCATAACCGGCCTCCCCGGAATACTCGGCGGCAGGTGGGCAGGGATTCTCAGCTCATTCCCTTCAACTCTTTTCCCTCTCATACTGATTCTTCACTACGAGTATGATGACAGCCTCTACCCGTCAGTGATAAAAGGCTTTTCATTGGGAATAACCACTCTTGCTGTTTTCTATTCAGGGTGTTTTTATATTCTCCCCCTATTCGGTTTAAACACCGGGATGGTGATTGTGTATTTGATCTCTATTATTTACCTGAGCACGCTGAATATAATAAAGGACAGGATTGAAAAAGTCTGATCACCCGGTTTTACCCGGGTGAATAATGTGATTTAATAGAGAGCTAAGGTATTTTTCAGAACAGTTCCTCCCGCATTCTTACCGGCGAGATGTCCCCTGTTTTAATGGAGTCCCTGATTGCCAGGGCCTGGGGGAGCACGTGGTTCATGAAAAATGAGGCTGTGGTTATTTTACTATCATAAAATGCAGCCTCTCTGTCTGAGTCTAAGAGATTTTTATATTCATTACCCTTTCTTTGAGTAATCCCCTTATTTTTCAGAATTGATTCCATTTCCAGATCCGCAACCCCGGCCTGCCAGTAAAGAAGCCATGCTGCCATAACATTCCCAGTAAGGTTAAGAAAGGGGTATGTGTTCACAACCGGGACCATAAATTTCTTATCTTTCATACATGAAGCGAAATAATCCGCTGTTTCTATGAGAGTATTTATCCCTTTTTCAAAAAGGGTGCTCAATTTTTCCAGATTGCCGCAGGGGGAGAACTTCACAAGAGTATTCTTCATTTCTATTATAAGATTATTGAAGTCTCTGCCGTTATTTTTATTCAGCTTTCTCAGTACAAGATCCATGGACTGAATGCCGTTTGTCCCTTCATAGATTGAGCCAATTTTCATATCTCTGAGAAGCTGTTCAACAGGATAATCTTTGCAGTATCCGTAGCCGCCGTATATCTGCATTGCTGTTTCTGTTATACGGAAACCTGTGTCTGTCCCGTATGCTTTAAGCACCGGAACCATAAATTCCATTATCCCCTGCCACTTTTCCGACTCTTCACCGGGGAGTGCTTTGCTATTGTCTATTGCATAGGCGCAAATATATACCAGGCCCCTGAGAGCATCCAGATGCGACTTCATCCAGAGGAGCATTCTTCTCACATCAGGATGATTGATAATGGCGACAGGTTTGGCATCGGGATTCATCATGTCCATGAGAGATTTCCCCTGGATTCTTTCCTTCGCGTATGCCAGTGCATGATGATAGGCAGCAGATCCGGTACTGAGACCCTGGATCCCCATGTTTATTCTCTCCTCTATCATCATTTTAAACATGATTTTCATTCCCTGCCGCTCCTCGCCAAGTAGTTCAGCGTAGCAGTCATCATTGTCTCCAAAACTTATGGAGCATGTGGCATTACCCATAAGCCCCAGTTTATGCTCGATTCCTGTGATAGTGTAGTCATTCCGCTTTCCTAAAGTGCCGTCATCATTAAGAATAAATTTAGGAACAAGAAAAATTGAAATACCTGAAGTTCCTTCAGGGTCCCCTTCAATTCTTGCAAGGATAGGATGAACAATATTTTCAAACATGTCGCAGTCGCCGCCTGAAATGAAAATCTTCTGTCCCTTGATTTTAAAGGTGCCATCCGGCTGCCTGTATGCCTTTGTTTTCAGCGCTCCCACGTCCGATCCGGCGTCCGGTTCAGTGAGCGCCATTGTGCCGCCGTAAGTCCCCTCGAGCATTTTATACATATACTTATTCTTCTGCTCTTCTGTACCGTAGTCATGAATCAGGTGAGATGCCCCCACAGCCCCCCCTGAGTACATAAAGTATGCCATATGGAAAAGAAAGTTCTCCTGTGCAGCTGCTTCAATAACATAGGGCATCCCCTGGCCGCCGCAATCTTCAGGCGCGGAAATGGTAAACCAGCCTGCCTCTGCTACAATTTTCTGCAGATCGTGATAGCACTTCGGAACTTTCACCTCGCCATTTACAAGAGAGGCCCCCTCTCTGTCAGCTTCCGCCAGCCTGGGGAGAAGCTCCTTCTCTCCGATTTTCTGAGCCATGTCCAGGGTCATGTCAAAGGCATCCCTGGAACAGTGGGCAAATAAATCTTTATTAAGCAGGGAGTCGATTGCCAGAATTTCATATAAAATAAAATCCTGCTCCCGTCTGTTTGATATTAGTGACATTGTATTACCCCCCCTAAATTTTTTCTATTCGTAAACCTTCTCTTCAGTTTCGTGTGCATTGACCGCGTCAAGCTCCACATCCCTTGTTTTACCGGCTTCAATGTTTTTCCCGTTTTCCTTGTACCATTCGGTCTGAATAATATGCTGCATTATTTCGTTGGTTCCAACCCATATCATGGAGAGCCTTATATCGCGGACAATTCTTTCAATAGGGAATACATTGGTGTAGCCAATACCCCCCATTACCTGCATACAGTCATTCGCCACTTCCCATGCTGTTTCAGTAATAAATTTTTTGCTCTGGGAAACCATTCTCCTTATTCGACCCGCAGAAACTTTCCCTGAATCTAATGCCAGAGCTGTTGTGTATGCCATTGACCTCATAGCGTCCATTTTCATGGAGCAGTCTGCAATTTTAAATCCCACAGCCTGGAAATTCATTATAGGCTGGCCGAATGCTTTTCTCCTCGATGTGTATGATGTTGCTATCTCAAGTGCGGGCCTTACTGAACCTATTGTCATTGCAGCGGTTCCAAATCTTTCAGGGACCATGTTTGTCATGAACACCTCAAAGCCGTTATGTATGCCGTTAAGGGCGTATCTTTCAGGAACTCTTACATTATCAAGAAGCAGCCGTCCCGCACCACCCCCCCGTACACCCATTAGTCCGTAAATATACTTTGACTCAACGCCTTTAACCCTCGGTATCATAAAACATGTCATACGTTTATGAGGGGGGGCATCGGGCGCGGTAACAGCATATACCATAAACCAGTCAGCCCCTTCAGCTCCAACAATAAATCTTTTCTGGCCGCTGATAATCCAGTCATCGCCATCTTTCCTTGCAACAGTTGTTGCTCCGAAAAAATCTGAACCACCTCTCGGCTCAGTGAGGCACTCTGCAGCAAAGACCTCACCTTTGAGCAGTGGCACAACAATTTCCTGCTTAAGTTCCTCGCTTCCGTATTTGACAATGGCCTCACAGACAATATCAGCTCCCACACCCCAGAGGCATGCCAGGGAGTAGCTTGCAACACCGATCTCCTCAGCCACAATAGCATCATCAACCCATCCCAGGCCGCGCCCCCCATATTCTGTGGGGAGTCTTATCCCCAGGAGATTCCTTCTGCCGCACTCCTGCAGGTACTCTTTTGGAAACTGAATCTCCTCAGCATCCATTGCCAGGATCATCTCCTTGGGTACCCATTTAGTAAATTCCCTGGCCTCATCGCGCAGTTTAATCTGCGCATCTGTCATGTTAAAATCAAACATTTCATTTCCCCCCTTTATTGTTATTGTTAATTTCCGACTTTCTTTTCAGAAGTTTATTTTTAAGTGCAAGCAGATCCTTCTCGAATATTTCCATCTCTCTTATGTGGGTTTCCACCTCTATCTGCTTTTTCTCCAGATAATAGAGACTTTTATCTATCTGATTAAGCTCATTAATATCAGTGTCAGCAAAGCCTATCATTTCCGAAATCTCCTGAAGTGTGGCTCCGAACCGCTTCCCCCTCAGAATAAGCTTAAGTCTTATCCTGTCTTTTTTGGTGTAGACCCTCTGGTTGCCTGATGTTCTTTCCGGAGAAATAAGCCCCTTCTCCTCGTAGAACCGAATTGTGGAGGTGCTGATATCAAGTTCTGAAGCGAGCTCAGAAATTGTGAATTTATCTTTCATCAGGTATGGTATCCCTTTTAGTTAAAGTTAAAGTGAGCTTTAACTATTTACTGTAATTTGTCAATGGTTTTTTATATCATTAAGGAGTAATAGAGATAAGCCTTAAAAAAAGCCTGCAGAGAATCTGCAGGCAGAAGAGTAGTTGAAATAGTGAGCGGTATTTGGGTATAGAGAATTTAGAAATGCAGTCAGTACTATTTATTTACATTGCCGCATTGAATTTTAAACATATCACCTGCACCGTCATATTTAAGGGGCCGGTATTTCCCGCCGGTATAGTCCTCCTGAAATGTTATCTGCGGGTAGACCCAGCATTCACCCTTGCTGTCCTTTACTGCAGCAGCAGCACGGATATAGCGGTGGAGAATGGCATTGGTAACATTGTGACGGCGTACCATCCATTCTGAGTCGATAATTACCAGTCGGATTATATCTTTATTAGCCTTAATGCGTCCGGTTTTCCAGTCATTTGAGTTTTTAATAGCCTTTATCATATCAGCTTCGGTCTTTTTATTCTTCATTTTCGCCTGAGGCATGCGCGCCTTATCAGCAGCACCTGAGTCTGCACCGCTTATCATTGCAGTCATCATTGTACCGTAGGCAGCGTAGTTGTTCCCTTCAATAGTGAAGTCCCCTTTTGCAACTTCCTGATAATTGAATTTTACCGATACTGTAATGCTGTAAGTACCTCCAGGGAGTGTGCGGAAAAGATCAGCAATTTTAATGGGGCCTTCACATGCGGCAGGGTTTGGGTATTTTTTATAAATAACATCATCTTTAACATAGGCGCTCATCTTCTGCGGGTCGGGGAGAATATCAAAAGCAAAATGTTTTCTACCCAGTGCAGCCTCACCGGCTGTTCCGTTTGTGTAGATTGTATCATTGTCTTCAACATCAACAACGATTTCTACTGTTCCTTTCTTCATTGAGGGGTTCCCAGCAAGCCCTTTAAATGTGTCAGGTAGAGATGCCAGACCGTAAATGGTATCTCCCGATTTAAAGCTCCCTGTAAGATTTGCCGGTTTTGCCGGGTCAATTGGAGATTTGGAAAATACAATTTTACCGGTACTTTGTGCCTGTAAATTAATTGCGGATGTGATAATAAGTATGCATAAAAAAATTAGAAATTTTCTCATAACAGCTATCTCCTGTAATATAATATTTACCAGTCCGGCTTCACTCTGAATATATGGCCCGAATCTGGTGTGTTTGCTGTCCGGGAATCTCCTCTGAGATAGTAGTGTGTAATATGTATAATGGCACTTTAAAAATGTCAAGGCTTAAACCCCCTGAATCATCGTTGAAGGAGTTTTAATGCTGTAAAAAATTGTCCGCAGATAATGCACTTTATAATGTATTATTTTTTGTTTAGAAGTACTAATTCAGGTGAAAAACCTGATTAATTACCGGTTTTTTGTGAATAACTTTGGCAATTAATATTGACGTCTATGCTATAATGTTTAATTATTTGAAATATGGATTAATCTTTTTTTTTACAAAGGTGATAGTCCTATTCACTATGAGGTCTGGTGGAAAAAAGGGTAGAATGAGAATAATTAAACTTATATTTTTTATGATTCTGGTTATGCCATTAATGCTCCTTCTTTCAGGGTGCTTTGATGATTCTATTCTTGATGCTATGATCTCTGAGGGAGATTTTGTTGCGCCCTTTGATGTTGTGGTTACTCTTGATAAAACCCGGCGATCAGTATATTTCCCGATTGCTGATACCGGAAGATTGGATATTGTCAAACCTGGAGATGATGCCACTTATACTGATGTACCAGATGCTCCCGATTTTGAAATACAATTAGATGTTACTTTGCCGGATGATACTTTTTCAGATAATGACATAGTAATTGATAAAGTTACAGGACTGGTATGGACAAGATGTTCAATTTCAGGGATAAATACGGTTAATAGTCATAATGACTGTGTCGGAGTGAATGCTGCAATTGAATGGGCTAATGCGGTTACTTCCTGTGAAGCATTGAATGATGTGAATGATGGTCAGGGTTATGCAGGGTATAAAAACTGGCGTTTACCCCGCCTCCCTGAATTGCTGTCAATTGTTGATTATGAAGAAATTAATCCTGCTGTAGATGAAAGTCTTTTCCCAAATATTGAGCATGCTACAGACGAAGGATATTGGACATATACTTCTCAACTTTTCATTGATGATGATAACAATACTACTGATAATGGCTGGATTGTATTTTTTAATTCAGAAGTTCCTCAGACAGGATTATATGATGGGGCAGTTTTTGAAATTCCTAATATTACTGTATTTAAACGAAAGTTGAAATCTGATCTAACATTCGAAAAGCAGTTTGCCCGGTGTGTAACAGGGGGGGCAGATTGAAAAAAATTTCTTTTTTATTGTTAATAATTTCATTTGCTGCTTCTGCATACAGTTTTAAGTCTTATTCAGTCTTAACACGAGGCATGATAAAAGATAATTCAACCGGACTGTTCTGGACCAGGTGTCCGCTTGCTGCGAATAATAAACCGGTTTATGATTTTAATTGTAATTCGGAGTTTAAAGCTTTTACATGGACTGAGGCAATAGATGCATGTAACAATCTTGTTTATGAAGGGAGATCTAACTGGCGCTTGCCAAATATTAAGGAACTTTCCAGTATATTGCAGCACAGGCATTATTCAGAATTTGAAAACTGTTCACAAATTAATGATGATGTTTTTCCAGGGATTATTAAAGAAGGGGATTGTTTTAATTTCTTTTCCGAAATACATTACTGGTCATCAACACCTCATAAAAATTATACAGTTGATGATAAAAACTGGTGGTTCATCGATTTCAAGTTCGGAACTATAGGGTTCAGTTCTGAAATTCATGGTTTTTTTGGTTTCCCGATAAAAAAATTCGTCCGCTGTGTCGCAGGCCCATAAAGTATAAAGGAACCCTCCATTGCATTTCAGAAAATTAATCTATCTTCTTCTACTCACTTCATTCCTCACCCTCCTGTCATGTTCGCAGAATCCCGAAGTAATTGAACACGGCATATTCGCCCCCAACAGACTCGAATCTGTAATCGGTCAGGATGGCGTATGCTCCATAGACTTTGATGATAAAATCACCCTCTGGACATTTGCTGATACAATACTTGGTGAATGGAAGAGCGAAGATAAAATCTTAAGCGGCCTGATTAAAGATGACGCTGTATTCATGAAGATGATCCCCAACTCTCTTGCATGGACTGCTAAAACTGATAAAAAAAATATCCATAATCCGGAATTTAACTTTATCCTTGAAAATGGAATAGTCACCCCCTTTATAAAAAACCGGAAAGATGAAGATCTCATGAAACATCGTCTCTGGGCTGTTGACGGGATAAGAATTGATGATGCCGTATACGTTTATTATCTGCATATTTATGTCCCTGACCCTGAAAAGCTTCTGGAGTTTGAAACACTCTATGCAGGGCTTGCAAAGTGGGAAATACCGGAAGGGTGGTCACCTGGAGACCCGGTAGATTTTAAAAGGGTGGGAAAAATATTTAAAAACAATCCCCCTGCATTCGGTTCTACTGTTGTAAAAAAAGATGGTTATATTTACACAGCCGGGCATTATAAGGGTGAAGGTTTAAGCTTCCCCATAAAAATAGCACGGGTTGAAACCGGAAAAATAGAAAATAGTGATGATTACACTTTTCTTAAAAGTGACGGTACCTGGACAGGTGATATAAAGAAATCAGATTCATTTCTCGGTGATGTGTCAGGGGAGTGCTCTTTAAACTGGAATGAATATCTTAAGGAATATGTTATTATCTACGTAAGAGTATTCACAGGTGAGATAGTTCTTGTAAGATTCAAAGATTTTAAAGACCTGTCAGATGCAGAAAAAAAAGTTGTCTATAAAATCCCGGGAGAAGTAAAAGGGGCCATGTGGCATTACTCAGGGAAGGAGATTTATTCATCAGGGAGGAGCATATTTATGATCTATATCAACCCCGATACATACCAGCCCATGTTAGTAGAAATAAAGCTATAGGGTTTCTTTCAAGGAATGAGAAAATTTTCTTTTTTTAAACCCTCTCCCGACTCGGCGGGCTTACTACTACCCACTTCTTAAACAGTACCCGGCTGATCCATTGTGCCCTCACCCCCGGCCCCTCTCCCATGAATAAACTTTAATGATAATTCATGTATTGATGCCGGGGAGAGGGGTGACCGTATAAAAAATGAACATTTGTTTGTTTTTATCCGAATTCTCCCCCTTCTCCCTCGGAAAAATAAGTACAAGGTATTATTTTTTATTATGGGAGAAGGGGGCCGGGGGGATGAGGGCATAAAAAAGTTCATAATATCGGTTTATTCAAAAGAGATTATTTATTTAAACTGACTTGTGGGTAGTAGTAAGCTCGGCGGGAGAGGGTGCACAAGCGATAGCGATGTGCGGGTGAGGGCAGCTTTAAAGAATATCCACAACAATCATTGTGGCATCATCCTCAAAACCTTCAGTATTATAACTCCCTGACCATGAGTAAATATCCATAAAGCATTCATCAATAACCCTGGCCGGAGGGAGATCCCGAAGCTTAAGTAAGAGAGATTCTAATTTCTCCTCTCCATATATTTCACCGGAATTATCCCGCTCCTCAATAAGCCCGTCTGTAAAGAAGACAAGCCTGTCGCCATTCTCAATAGGGATGGTCACATTGCTGTATCCAGTGTCTTCCATGAGGCCTATAAGGCGCCCCTTTATTTTAAGGTGCACCAGCTCACCATTTTTTTTCAGCAGGTACATGGGCCAGTGAGCAGCATTAGAGAATGTGATTGTCATTTCATCAAGATCAATGTATGTATAAAATGCAGTAATATATCTTCCGGAGAGATTGTGAAAAAGTGCTCTGTTAATCCCCTCAAGGAGCGCCGCGGGATCTTTCAGTCTTCCAGTGGAAGTGGTGAAGGCGATTTTAATCATAGTGCTTATAAGTGCAGCAGGAACTCCATGTCCGGTTACATCAGCAATAAAAACTCCGATTCTTTTTTCATCAAACTGGTGGAAATCATAAAAGTCCCCCCCTATCTCCGACATCGGTTCATATTTTGCCTTAATAGACAATCCTTCCAGTTCAGGAAGAGTTTCCGGGAGTATGGAGAGCTGAATATTCCGTGCAATGTCCAGCTCCTGACGAATTGCAATAAGGGCATTCTGCTCTTCAATCGCTTTTTTAAGCGACACATAATTCCGTACCCTGGCCAGGAGCTGATCTTTGTCAAAGGGCTTGGTTATATAATCATTGGCGCCCAGGCTCAGCCCTGTAATCATATCCTCGCTGGTGTTCTTGGCTGTAAGAAGAATTATGGGGAGCTGATAAAAGCTTATTTTCTCTCTCACCCTTTTGCACACTTCAAAGCCCGACATCTCAGGCATCATCACATCAAGAAGAATAAGGTCAACATCGATTCCCGATTCAATGAGCTTAAGAGCCTCCATGCCGCTGGATGCGGACTCAACATTATAACCGTCAACTGAAAGGTGATTGATGAGTACCTGCAGATTGATAGGATCATCATCAACAATGAGTACCGATCTCGCACCGCTGTTCCCCCGGTTTCTGAAGTTTTCTGTTATGCGGTTTTCATCTTTCACCGGAATAGATGATGACCTGATCTCCGAGTAACAGCTTTTTGCGGCTCCCCCTGCTGCCGGGAGAGTGAAGAAGAAGCTTGACCCTTTTCCCGGTTCAGATTTCACCCATATTGTTCCGCCATGGAGTTCAATAAGATTTTTCGTTATTGATAGTCCCAGACCTGTGCCGCCGTATTTTCTTGAAGCTGAACCGTCGCTCTGTACAAAAGAATCGAATATGATCTGCTGCTTTTCCGGGGTAATCCCCTCTCCGGTGTCGCTTATCTCTATAGTATAGTTGTTGCCGCTGATAGAGGAATTAATCCGTACTTCACCTGCGGGGGTAAACTTTACAGCATTGCCGATAAGATTCAGAAGGATCTGCTGAAGCCTGTTCTCATCAGCATTTACAAAATGTATCCCCGGCTCTATATTGTTGATTAAACTCAGATTTTTCTGATTAAGGGAACCGGAGATAATGGTAAAGACCATCTCAGTCATTGATCCCAGGTCTACACTTTTTTTATCAAGAATAATATCGCTGTTTCTTAGTAATGAGTAATCAAGTATATCATCAACAAGGGTTGCGAGCCTTCTGCTGCTTTTAAGTATCATTGAAAGGAGGTGTTTAATGTTGTCATTAAGCTCACCGCTGATCCCGTCCATTAGTGACTGGGTAAGTCCGATTATTCCATGTATGGGGGTTTTAAGTTCATGTGTGGTGTTTGCAAGGAATTCATCTTTAAGGCGGTCCATTTTCAGTAAGTCAATATTTGCTTGTTCGAGCTCACTTATTTTCTGATGAATCATAGCTGACATTTTATTGAATGTCGATGCAAGGTGACCAATCTCGTCTTTGTTCTTTATTGTAACAGTATGGAGGTAATTCCCCTGCTCAATCTGACTGGCCCCTTCAGTGAGTTTTACTATCGGTCTTGAAAGGTATACTCCGAAAATTACAGCCATAAAAATAACAGTAATTAGTAAAACAACTGAAGCAATATTTACATATTTTTTGATCTCATAAATTGTAGAGAGTGCCACCTTCTTTTCCATAATTGTTCGTGTCATGCATATGGGGGAATTATTCTGCATTGTGCCTATTGAGATAAATTCAATATAATCAGTATCAGTAAAAAACTCCCTGTATCCGCCGGCAAAGGATTTAATTTTTTCAATTTCATCAGGGGGGATCCTGTCATTGAATCTTGTAAACCCTGATATTTTATTATCGCTTATTATAGAAGCAAGAATAGTTCCGTTTAATGAAGGGCGTGATGAAAGGAGTACAGCGTCAGCATATACAAGTCCCTTCTTCTGAAGCGGCTCAAGCATATTTATCATATCCTTAACATCAACCATCGATGCCCGCACATTGCCGCCATTCATAAAGAGAATGTTAACAACTGACTTGGAGAAGACGCTGGTATTTATACTGTTCTGGGCGATTATATAATCAAGCGCCTCTTTCTCCATTTTATTGATAACAAGTGTAGAGAATGGTACAACAAGAAGAGATGTGAGGATGATAAACATTATAATAATTTTATTTTTTATGCTCATAATATTAACTCTATCTCTGCAGCGCTTCAATGGCCTGCTGGCGCCTTATTGCCCTTGGGAGATATATATTAGCTGTTCTATTCCCCGGGTCAACCAGTAAAATTCTTTCCATTGTGTTTATACACTCCCTGTAACGGGCAGCTTCATAGTGCCTTATGCCGTCTCTCTCCCATGCTCCAATACCTGCAGCCAGTTCCCTTCTGTACTTTCTAAGGTTATTTTCGCATTCTGCAATATATGGTGCGCAGAACTGGAGGTGAGGGATTGCGCGGATATAATTTTTCAGGCTGATAAAATTATCAGCCTGCTTTTTGTCAGATTCAATTTCTCTGATCCTTTGAAGATTATAGTCCAGGCCCGGATATTCGCTGTCCATCATATGAACTTCATTAAAAAGCTTTTTAGCCTCTTCAAAATTTCTGCTTCTGAATGCAGTCTGTGCTTTCTGGTAAAGCTGGAATTTTACTTCAGCTTCAGATTCCCTGTTAAGATCTCTTGTTGAATCATTATTGTTGAATGTCAAACCCGCACTGATTGTAATCGGCTTGAATAATTCACCTGAAATATCTGTGATCCTGTAATCGATGAGGAACAGAAGCCCTACGCCGCTCCCCAGATAGGCCATGTTCCCCAGGTTAATAGATAATCCTGGCTTTAGAGCACTCCCTGTTTCTCCGGTATTTGCTGTATTTATGCGTGAATAGAGACCATGCAGATCAATCCCGATAAAGGGGAGGAGCAGCGGGTGCATTCTATATGTTGTAAAGATGCCCCCGGTAATATCGTATTGATGCAGGTATGATCCACCTGTTTTAAGCTCATAGTTTGAGTAGGAGATCCCGCCCTTGTAGTATAGCGGGAGAGAGAAGCGATTCTCCCTGTAGAAAGTGTTGAAAGTTAAACGGGGACCATCTTCCAGATAACCGTTGTAAAATCCGGTGGGTATTGACATACCACCGGTTACTGAATAGGTAAAGCCGTTGTAGCGGCTGTATTCATTCGAATATGCTGATACTGATGCAATTATCAGCAAAACAGTTATTGACAGGACTATTCCAGTATGATTCATCGTATATTCATGATTCTCTTTATTTAAACCAGGTATATTTTTACCAGGTTTTTTTTAATGCTGTTAATATACCATTTTGTATCATTTATATATTATCCTTACATAAAGTAATTTTTATACTTATTTTTCAATTAAAAAAAGCCTTTCCATATTATTAATTTGCATTTTAATTTAATGCTAATTCCTTAACTTTTATTTGAAAAAAATTGCTTTAATATTGAAAACAGCATTACTGCACTAAAAGATATGTTCGGGAATAATTACTTATAAAATTAAAGATTATATCAATAAAAATATTGTTGATTGTGAAACTATGAATAAAAGACCTTTTCAATCTATTATTATCAGAGCATTCATTATCTGTATACTCTTAAATGCTTTACCTGCAGCAGCAGGGACAGCTGCTGTTTACCCGGCCTATACGGGTAATCCGGTATTGGACCATATTCTCAGTTCTGCTGAGTATAAATTAAATGAAATGTTCCATAAATCGGGGCGATATTATCCTGCAGATTATCACAGTAAAAAAGCCTCCCTTGAAAAAGCCGCTGGTGAAAACAGTGAAATCTTTTATAAAAATGCCGCGCGATTAATTCATGCTGATCTTGCTGTAATGCTGAGTATCGATTCTCAAAGGGGTGTTTTTGCATTAAAAATGACCTGCATTGCTTTTACATCTGCCGGAGAAAAAACCTTGTTCGATTCACTTATTACTTCATCAATACCTGACAATATCCCCCTTAAGGGTGTGCTCCGGTTTTCTCATTTTTTTAATGACCTTAAACTGGAAGCAGAGGTGATCCGCATAGATGATACCGGGGGGAGGGTGATTGATGCGGGGCAGTGGAACAGCCTTGAAGCAGGGGAGTATAAAACCTCGGCTGGAATCGTAAATGTAACAGAGCTTTCCAGGTATAATTCTCTACTTGAAGGATCAGATTTATCTGAAGGGGAGAGTATTATTTTTGATATTTATCCCGATTTGACAGATTATTTCAGGGAAACAGAGAGGGTGATTAAGCGGAATATTGTAAGGAAATATGGAACAGATGAAGTTCTAAACAGTAAGGAGGGTGCGGCAAAGGAGATGGTATATGGAACCTGCATTATAAATCCGGGGGCCAACCTTTTTCTCCCCGGATACGGTTCTTTCCTCTCTGTTGAATATATGGGGATAGAAAAAAGTACCCCGGATCGTACAGGGATGATCATTGCCACAGCTATTATTGCAGGACACTTTATGCTCCCCGGCATGTTGACCGGTTTTAAAACAAATTTTTTCCCCTGGGTTAAAGACAGCGATAAAACTTCAGAAATGCAGAGGCTTCATATTTTTCTCTGGGCATCACTCCCTCTTACCTACTCGGCATCATTCTACAATCAGCTTGCATGGCAGTATCACAGCAAAGATCTCCTCCCACCGCTTTTTATTGATAGTGATAATACAGCAGCTGTGATATCACTTTTTGTTCCAGGGGGCGGGCTTTTTTATAAAGGGCAGAGAGGGGCGGGTTTTGCTTTCTATGCTGCGGAAATGTCACTCCTCGGTTACGGGATATATACCGGTGAGAGTGAAAAACGCAGGGCTGCTTTTATCGGATTGGCAGCAGTAAAGGTTATTGATATTGCTGCCGCATATTTTGTTCCACCAGGTTACAGGGTCTTCAGGGATGAAATTTCCGGTTCCGCGCCATCATTCTCCATGGGGATACTCCCCGGAATTGAAGGTGACGGGGAATTTACATTTTCAGTTACACAATCTTTCTAACTTTTTTTTTATTAATACAGGAATGGCGGGGAAAATGATAATATAAATTCTTCGTCACCCGACATTATCATCATATATTGTCATTCCTGCGAATGCAGGAATCTTATACTATAGTTTTATATAAATCATCCCATTCAGGATTCATTTCATTTATCACATTGTCTTTGAAGTCCCTTTTCCATTTTTTCATCTGCTTTTCTTTTATAATTGCACTTTCAATATTTTGAGTTTCAATAAACCAGACAAGTTTACTGCAATTATATTTTGAACTAAAACCCTCAATTAGCTTATTTTTATGTTCATATACACGTCTTAAAAGATTATTGGTTATACCAATGTAAAGCACTGTGTTATACTTATTTGTCATTATATAAACATAGTATTTATTCATTAGATAATATCAATTCCATAGAATTTGATTTATGAGATTCCGGCACTTCGTATTCACTTCGGCCGGAATGACAGGACATTACACAATCTTTTTAACTTTTTTTCTTGAGAAAAAGAAGAAGGCTAAAAATAAAACATAAGAGGCGATTGCCGGTATTACTGCAGCAGGGTAGAATTTCGCAATTGGCGCAAGAAGGAGTATAACAAACCAGTGATAGTAGATCGCCTTACCTGTGTTAAGTGCAATAGGGAAATCGTTCCATCTTATTATCACCATCATACCTGTAAGATTCCAGCCGTATAACGAATAAAAGGCGTGCATCCTTAATATTACCTTCCCGTAGTATTCATAAAAAGCGAATTTAGTAAGTACAATATATATTATTCCAGTGACCGCTGAGATTAAAAGAAAGTACATCCCTGATACAAGGAAATGCTTCTGCTGTATACGTGTGCCGAATCTGAAAAAAAAGAAGAATATAAGTAATACAGTGATGAAGAGGAGTGCGGATATTATGACTTCGCCGATAAAAACTTGAAAAATAATAAAAAGAAAGAATACTATAACACCTCCGCATATGAGCCAGAAAAAGATATGCTCTGCAATATATATAAGGGAGGATTTCTTCTCTTCAATTATTCCGAAAATTATAGACATGGTGATGAGTGATACAGGGAACGAAAAACCGAGAAAAAAGACATTTAACGTAAGTTTTTCGAAATGGAAAAGGTTAAAGTGTACTTCGTTTAATATAACAAAGGATGATAGGAGCAGGGCGATTGAGAGACAGAGGAGCGAGGCCTGATGAAATTTTTCTGAAGCGCTCCATTTTGCCCTGAAAAAACTGTAAGGGAAAAATGGAAATTTTTTAATACGGTACGATTCCACAATAAATGCAAGCACTACAGCAATAGCTGCTGCAGGGTAGTAAATTTCAAAAAATGCCAGCATGGCGTATATAATGCTCAGGAAAAAGAATATTAATGTTTTAAACGACGGTACGCTTCTCCCCTCAGTAAGATAAAGGATTGTAAATCCGCCGCTTGTAAGGTTGAAAAGGAATATATGGAGCCTTTCAAAGTTTTTATCCATATATATGTCCAGGTATCCAAACATGAATGCCAGGGACATTGTGGTAAAAAGCAGGTATCTTGAAAGGTATCTTATATTCATTGTAAATATCATTCTTTCCGGATTATCGGGGGATAAAAGCAGATCTTTACAAATCCTTTTCCCCCTGTCCCCCAAAGGGGGCACGAGTTAATATATTTTTACTCTGATAATTTAATTTTTTATCATTCCTATAACAACTTCAATATTGTTTAATACATCTTCATCTTTAATATGTAATATTTGGATTCTAATACTTTGAGAAAATTCATCTACTTACACAAGTATTCTTTTTACCTGCCCCCTTTGGGGGACAGGGGGCAGACTCCGGAAAATTCAGGAGCAATTAATGGCGTTCCTGCAAAAAGTAACTTATTTTGCCACAGAGGCTCAGAGACACAGAGAAAGATGAACTAATTATACAGATATATGAAATCGTACATAAATATATTTACAATTTTTTGCAAATATGTATTATTGATTACTAATTTCTATAAAATTCCGTACCTCTGTGACTCTGTGTCTCTGTGGCAGACTTTTTGCAGTAGCGCCATTAATATCAATATATCCTCAAACATTCATTGAAAATCCATTATATTATTCTTTAAGAAAAGCCCGGTACAGCAGATATGAGGCGTAAATATCCGCTTTGGAAGTCACTTCACATATTGAGTGCATGCCGAGAAGCGAGGGTCCCGCATCCACACAGTCCATGCCGTATCTTGAAAGGAGCATGGCAATTGTTCCTCCACCCCCTATATCAATCTTACCCATCTCCCCTGTCTGCCAGGGAATGCTGTTTCTGTCAGCCAGATTTCTCATGTACTGCATGTATTCAGCATGGGCGTCATTTGTTGAATACTTTCCTCCGCCGCCGCCGTATTTTTCTATGGAAACCCCTTTACCCAGATAGGAAACATTCTGGGGATCATTGACTGATGAAAAAGTAGGATCCATGGCCCCTGTAACATCAGCTGAAATTGATTTCGATTTCTCCAGAATTTCCCAGGGGGACTGTTTCAGTGAAGCCAGGTTTCTGTATTTATCCGTAAAGTTCATTAAGGCAAAGCTGTCTGCTCCTGTGTCTCCGTATGAGCCGGTCTCCTCTTTATCTGTGAAAAAAACCGTTGCAGTGTGAGCCGGATTTTTTATCTCTATTATTGCCATAAGCGATGCAAAGGCGCATACCCTGTCATCCTGCCCATAGGCGCCCACAAGCCCCCTGTCAAAACCGATGTCAACCGGCTTCTGTGCAGGAACAAACTCAATTTCAGCACAGATGAAATCCTCTTCAATGAGTGAGTATTTTTCATTAAGATATTTCATCACATTAAGCTTCACCCGGTCTTTAATCTCCTTATCTTTAACAGGTATGTGGCCGCATATAATATTCAGGTCTTCACCCTCAATGATTTTCCCCGCCTCTTTTTTCATTTGTTCTTTGGCAAGATGGGGGAGCAGGTCAGGTATAATAAACTTCGGGTCATCATCTTTGTCACCGATATGTATTTCCAGGTATTCACCCTTTTTTGTGAATGC
Organism: uncultured Leptospirales bacterium; assembly: GCA_964491265.1. GTDB lineage: Bacteria > Spirochaetota > UBA4802 > UBA4802 > UBA5550 > JBBAGC01. Next base: position 190,185 of record CAZBFP010000002.1, read on the forward strand.
CACACCATGCATTTCAAGCGGGGTGTTTACCCAGTGGAATTTTTTAATGCCGCCATAGTAGTGAGACTGGAACAGGGCCACCTCAGCATTCTGGTAAAGAGGGCCCGGTTTAAGGTCAAGCCTTGGGGAGTCCACATGAGAGCCTACAAGGCGGAATACTTCAGGATTATTCCCCATAACTGATGCGATTATGTTTTTCCCTTTAAAGTTTTTAAAAACCCTGTCCCCTTTTTTTAATGATTTTACATCTTCAATATTTTTAAAACCCTCTTTCTCAAGAATTTCCTGAATATTTTTTATACAGAGCCTTTCGGTTTTAGATTTTGCCATGAACTCCTTATATTTTTCACCAAAGTCCATAATTGCTTTGAATTCTTTATCTTCAAGATCGAGCCACATGCTCTCTTTTTTATAGAAGAGCTTCTCTTCCAGCTTCTTATTTTTTGATTTTTTTTCTGTCTTTTTAACCACGTTAATGCCCCTTGAAATCTTTTATTGAGTAAAAGCAGTGTTAATTCCTTAACTTTTTTTTGAAATAAAATGCTCACATATCCCCGCCGCCGAAGGCGGCGGGGATATGGAAAACATCATTATTGCACTAAAAAATATCTTTAGGAATAATTACTGGAGTAAAAGTATAATTCATTGCCGGTGAAGGCAATCAAATTTTTTTGAGCCATGAACCTTATTGCAGCATCTACCCCGGGGTTAATTTCTTCGCTTTTCCCCCTGTCTACCAAAGGGGGCACGATTTATCTATTATCACTCTGAAAATATAATTGTTACTTCTTCGATAACTATTCCTTTTATATTGTTCCGCCAATCTTTTACAAACTCAACAATATAAAGGATTTTTTAATACTTTGATTCATCAACTTGCTCAAGTTTTTATTTTACGTGCCCCCTTTGGGGGACAGGGGGCCAATACACCGATTACAGAAAGTTACTAAATTATTTTTTACGAAATATCAACTATCGTATTGGATGATTTTGCCTTTTAGATAGAAATGAGTGGGGGCATACTAATCATTATTGCATCCCCCCCATAATATTATGCTTCAGAAAGGGTATGGTTCAGGCCGATTTGTAATCAATAGACCTTTTCTATATTTATATATATTGCAGCAGAGCGTTAGAATTTAAGTGAGATCCGATTTTCTTATCTGTGCTGCCATGGGTGATTGAAGAATGAGGCTTACAGTTCCGGATATGTTCCGCGATCCCTACACATTTGAAGGGATAATATCAAAATATGAAGAGATTCTTCATGATGTCTCCGAAATTGATATGTCCAGGGTAAGCTTTATTGAACCTTATTCCATGGTTTCATTTCTCCTTATGGGGAGAAGCTGTTTCAGAAAGCGGGGCGAGAAGATAAAGCTTATTAATCTCCCCATACACATACATCAGTATCTGGCAAGGATGGATTTTTTTAAAACAGAGGTTTTTTCTGTGCCCGGTATTCTTGATGAGGGCCTTGTTTTAAAGAGGAGCAGTGAAAGCAGCAGGCTTATAGAGATAACCGAAATTCCTAATAAGGAGAGACAGGGCGCGAATGTTATTTCCTCTGTTATTGCCCGGTTCAGGAAAAGAGGATCTATGATCCTTAAATACTGGATGGACGATACTGTTACCGATTACTTTGTTACAGTTATATCTGAGCTGTGTCAGAATATATTTGAACATAGTCTTGATACAGGGTTTGTTTCCATGCAGACTTACCGAAGCGGTAAGGAGAATGTTGTGAGGCTGGTAATTTCCGATTCAGGTGTGGGGATCCATGGCAGTTTTGAAGCAGGGAGAGGGATTGATTATAAGTCGCCGGCGGATCTTATTGAAAAGGCCCTTACCCTGCCGGTTTCCAGTAAAAGGGATTTCGGTTACGGATTATGTCAGGTTAATTCAATTGTAGAAAAGCTTAAAGGGACAATTCTTCTAAGGTCCAATGACGCGTCAGTTGCAGCCCTTTATAATAAAAAGGGGGGCTCATCAAAGCATATGTTTCAGAGAGATGGACTCCCCCCTTTTCAAGGGACACAGATTACTATTTCATTAACAGCATAGGGCATAATTATGGTTATAAATGTTTTTAAATCTGCAAAGGATGCAAAGGTAAAAGTGCCCGATCTCATAACAAGACCTGTGGGGCGCCTGATGTTTACCAGGGCTATTGAGAAGCTGGGAGATATTTCTGAAGAGGAGATTCTTCTTATCGATTTTGCCGGAATTAAGGTAACAGATTCATCCTTTATTGATGAATTTATTGTTAAGCTTATTAAGCATTCAGCAGAAAAGAATTATTATGTTAAATTGACTAATATATCTGATATTTCTGAAATTAATATTGACTCAGTCTTTAATTCATATTCTAATTATAATGATTCAAGAATTGCTGTAAGCAGGGCTGAGCTGGGTAGAAATAACAGGTATTATATCGGTCCTCTCAATGAGCATGAGAGTGATATTATTGATTACTTCAGGATAAACCGTTCAGCCAGCTTTGAGGATATTTCCAGATTTACAGGGCTGGATATACCTGTAGTAAAAACAATAATGGAAGAGCTTCTCAAATTAAGACTTGTTAGAAAGAATAAAGATGACTTTACATCGGTATAATAAAAAATTATAAGAGCTGATATGCCTCCAAGAAAAAAGAAAGAGTATGTAAAAAAGGATGATAGTCTCTTTGGTCTTCTTGTTTCATATAAGGCTAATAATACCTATATAAAGGTTATGTCAGATGAGGAGAGCCAGACAGCGGCTGTTGTGATCAGCAGAAGCCCTGTTAACTGGTCAAAATTTGAGGATGCTGAGTATGGGGCCTATCGGCCCATGAGAAGACTCGATCTCGGGGTGGAGAGGCTTTTTGTCAAGTACCTGCTTCCGGAGCAGCTGATAAAAATTCTCGGCCCGGCAATAGGTATTTCTCTCCCTGCCAACAGGATCGAAATTGATGACAGGCTTAATGACAGAGGGTACTATGTGATTAAGACCGGGAGCCGCTATCTTGTGAGAGTAATAAGCGGTGTAAAAAAAATTATAAATCTTACGCCTCAAAAGAAGTATGAGATTCTGGAAAAATGCATTGCTGAAGAACAGGAAAATTAGATGAGTAAACAGTATGAAGCAATAGGCGAAAAAGCCAGAAAAATTGAAACTGCCCTTAAGTTTACTGACGGGGACATGGAGAAGGCCAAGCTTATGGCTTCGGGCAAGCTTCATGACGTTGTTGTTATTAAGGGTAAATTTGTTGATCCTCAGAAGAATATTTCCGGAATTTTTCTCGCTTTTGTAAATATTGTAAATGAATATATTTCCGCCATAAAAACAGTGGAATCCAGTACAACCGGGGTTTTTACTATTATCAGGGTTTTTGACGACTGGAAACATCTCTACAACAGTCTTATGGCATATGAAAGCGGCCCTGATGCAGTAGATTCATCTAAGCTGAATGCAGATCTGCTCGATGCATTTATAAGAACAGATATATTCCCCGATGTCCAGAGTATGAATCTCGATTATCTTGCTGTGTCAATACAGGATATGGTTAAAACAAGCCTGGAATCGGAAAAGATCAAATGTCAGATTGAACTTGAAAAGACCAGCTCCATGGATGTGGAGCTTGCCGGAATAGATGTGATGGTCCCTTCATCTGAAGAGGATGAGGAAGAGGAGCAGAAATATGGGGAGAAGCCCCCTGAAAAGAAAGGCCCTCAGAGTGAATTTGAAAAGAAACTTGATGAAATCGAATCAAAGGCTTCATTTATAGTTGAAGGGAAATGTGTTCTTTCCCCTGTAAAAGGGAGATATATAAATGAAATTGCTGACGGGGAGAAGATGTTTGTGATTCTTCCAGGTAAGGATGAACTTTCCGAAAAAATAATTGATGCTTATAAGGCAAGGGATCATGAAGGGCGCCCTCTCCCTGTTGCAGGACGGGTAATTGAAAAAGTCCATATTGACGGCGGCGGACTGATATTATATGTTCTTGTTGCAAAGGGGATTTATGCAAAAATCGTTGAAGAGGAAAATGTTAAAGTACAGACCGATTTAACTAAGAAAAAGGGGAGTGAAAGAAAAACTGAATCAGAAGAGAAAGATGCACGCCCCATGATGAATATTTTTGTGTATATTATTTTTATCCTTATGATTATAGGCCTTATTGTCATTATAACAATGATGTAATCAGGCGGTTCTGCTGATATGTTATCCGGCCGCTTAACCCTCCTTTTATTCATAATTCTCACTGCCTTACCCTTTACCTCCCTATTCCCCCAGATGCCTGACTGGACCTTCTTTAAGGATAGAGAGGGGAATCAATACTATTATGACCGTGCCTTTAAAATAAGAATTACGGATGAACCTGATTTTAATTACCCCCCTGTTTCCGGAAAGGGGATAGAGTATTATTATAACTCAGGCCTTGAATACCTGGACAGGAGAGAGGTTGTTAAGGGTTTATACTTTTTTAAATCAATACTTGCGCTAAAGCAGCAGGATAACCGTTTAAGGAAAATTCAGATAAATACAGTGGATCAGATCAGTTCACTGGAAAAGAGACATGGAACAAGGATGGAGGCTTTTGACAGGGAGAGTACCCTTCTGATACTGAAGGAGGGGGGATCTTTCAGGCTTATCAATGAAAAGCTCTTCTATGCTTTGACCCTTCCTGTTCCTGCGCGTCCATGGATCATCAGAAAGGGGTGGAAGTATTCAGATAAGGGTTACGGTCTGCAGTTTGGAGTTAACATGGACGGGAGTGGGAAGAAGGGCTACGATTTTGTGGCAGGGGTGGAAACACGGATTCTCCCATTTGCAGCTGATACAGCAGATCAGGCTGAAGAGATATGGGTTAGAGATCTGGGGTCTGATGCATTTTCAAGAGAGCTTATAGAGAAGGGTGCAGAAAAAAAGATATATTTATACAAATATCCGGGTGACTCACCCTTCAGGGGGTATGAAGGGATTTATGTAAACAGGAATACGATTCATCTTGTACGGATAATGTATCATGAAAATATGCATTCCTCAGTTGAGCAGATGGTTCAGGATATGATGAGCAGTTTTACTCTTGTAAGATGAATCAGTCTTTATATACAAGAGCGGTTTCGCTGCAGTTTTCTCTATCTTTGCATTTGGCACAGTCTTTCCATATTTTTTCCGGGAACTCCTCCCGTGATACTTCAAAAAAACCGTAATGCTTAAAAAAATCGGGTCTGTAGGTTAAAACGAATATTCTTGCTGAGGATTTTTCTCTTATACGATTGATAATAGCCTTGAGGAGCCTGCCGCCGATTCCCATACTTCTGAATTCATTATGAACAGCAAGTGATCTTATCTCTTTAAGGTTCCCGTCGTAGTCATAAAATGTGGCAACACCTTTAAGTTCACCAGATATTTCTGCAACTATAAATGTGCCGAGATTTGAGCGTATATCCTCCCTCTCCCTTTCAAGGATTACACCAAGGAGGGCATAGTGTTTCAGAAGGGAGAAAATATCTTCAATATCCTTCTCTTCAGCTTCCCTTATTTTTACTTCCATGACTCCTGCCGGAATTAATTTCGTTTAATTATCTGGGCATTAGCCGGAAAGGGTTCCTCTTTGTAAAGAGAAATTTCTGTGAGAGCTTTGCGTGCATCACTTTCAGTTTTATAGGGGCCTGTGAATAGTCTGTAATTACCTTCATTTTTTGAAACAATAACAGTGTGTCCTTTGGTGCTTAAATACCGGGCAACAGGTTTGAACTCAGATTCGTTAAAATCCTTTCCCACCAGGATTACAAATGGGAATTCATTTTTAGGGTATACTGCGTCAGCCGGTTTTGCTGTGCCGGTGCCTGCCTCCTTAACAATATCGCTTAGCCTGGTGCTTATATTTGTGACAGCATTGTAGGTGTTTTCATCAACGATTTGTCTTTCAGCCCCGCCGGCGAACTTAATCCCTATAACCATGCCTGTGGTGAAAGAAATTATTATAAGGGCTGTTATGAAAGACAAAAGACGAACGGCTTTTTTCCGTGTACGTTCCTGCTCAATTTCATGAACTTTCGAGGTTTTAGAGAAAAATTCCGTGTCAACCTTTTCATATTGAGGAGCCATACAGCGTATGTTGCGGCCTTCGTAAAAATCCATGTTTTGCATATCAAACCCGTTATAATTAAAGAATAGAATATTAGAATGCGGGCAAACCCTGCATTTATATATTCTATTTCGGCACATGGAATTCTCTTGTTTAGTAAAAGATTTTTCTGAAGAGGTATGATTGAAGGAAAAAAATTATGTATAGTGAAATCGGCAGGTAATTGTGGTTTTATCCGCCTCAAGGGCGGTTTATTTCAAATTTTTTCATAAAATCTATTAAGGCCTCTACACCTTTAACCGGCATGGCATTATAGATGCTGGCCCGTATGCCGCCGGCATTTTTATGCCCCTGCAGGTTTACAAGACCCTCTTTTTCCGCTTCCTTCACAAAAAGGGTATCCATATCCTTTGATCCTGTTGAAAAAGTAACATTCATCATGGAGCGGAAATTTTTGTCTATGTTCCCCTTAAATAATGAAGAGTTATCAATAAAATCGTATAGGAGTGCTCCCTTTTCTCTGTTAATCTGCTCAATGGCATTGATACCGCCAAGTTTTTTAAGCCACTTAAAAACAAGCCCTGCCAGATAGATAGAATAGGTCGGGGGTGTGTTGAAAAGGGACCTGGCAGCTGAGTGTACTTTAAAATTGAGCATGGACGGCAGATTTTCAGGTATCCTTTCATAGAGAGCTTTGTCTATTATTACAATAGTGACACCTGCAGGCCCGATATTTTTCTGGGCGCCTGCAAAAATAATACCGAATTTCGATACATCATAATTTTCTGAAAGAATGGATGATGACATATCCGCTATCAGGGGGAGTTTACCTGTATCAGGAATTTCCTTATAGCAGGTGCCGTATATGGTGTTGTTCCAGCATATGTGAACATAATCAGTATCTTTGCTGAAATTAAACTTCGACTTATCAGGTATTCGTGAAAAATTTATCCCTTCAGAAGAGGCTGCAATATGGACTTTGCCAATTTTCTCAGCTTCTGTTATGGCTTTTTGAGTCCATATACCTGTGTTTATAATGTCGCATTTTTTATTCACTGTCATAATATTCATTGGGATCATTGTAAACTGCAGTGATGCGCCCCCCTGGAGAAAAAGCACATCATAATTATCAGGGATATTCATCAGCTCCCTTAATAGAGATTCAGCCTCGTTTATAATATTTTCGTAAACCGCAGATCTGTGACTCATCTCCATAACAGACATTCCGCTGCTGCCGAATTCCAGCATCTCATTTGATGCCTGAATAAGCACCTCTTCCGGAAGAACTGCGGGACCTGCTGAAAAATTATAAACTCTTGCCATTACATTTACCTGAAAGTTATTTTTTTAATATCAGTATAAATTTGTGGGTGGTGTCATTCCCGCGCATGCGGGAATCTCATAATTTCTGATTTTTTCATGAGATTCCCGCATTCCGTTTTCGCTCCAGCCGGAATGACAATAAATGTGTATACAACCCGAAAATAAACTGTTACTATCTTTTAGAATATCATTAATAAGTTTTTTATTCTTGAAAATGACAACTATTTTTTTAAATATGTCATTTTACGTGATATTATCAAAAAAAACAGTGTTAATTCCTTAATTATTTTGTAGAATTAAATGCTGAGATACCCCCACCGCCGAAGGGGGGCTTCAAGGCTGTGTTATTAAACTTTAAAAGAGTTTAAAAGTCCCCCTCCGGGGGCTTAACTTAATGACATTGAGGCGGCGGGGTATTGAAAACAGCATTATTACACAATAAAGTATCTTCAGGAATAATTACTGAAATAAAAAACAATTATATTAAGAGGAATTTTATGGCTAAAATAAGGGCTTTCAGGGGATTAAGACCAGGGGATAATCTGGCAGATAAGATAGCGGCACTCCCCTATGATGTAGTCTCCTTTGAGGAGGCGGCAGAAATCGCGGGTGATAATCCCTACTGCTTTTTTCACATATCAAGGGCAGAAATAGATCTCCCCCCCGATACAGACCCCTATTCACGGACAGTTTATGAGAAGGGGAGGGACACGCTTCTTGAGTTTACTGAAAAGGGGTATTTTAAAATGGACGAAAAGCCCTCCCTTTATCTCTATTCCCAGGTTATGGACGGCAGGATGCAGACAGGTATTGTTGCCTGTTCAAGTATTGATGATTACATGAATGATATTATAAAAAAACATGAACTCACAAGAGAGGATAAGGAGCTTGACCGGACCACTCACCTCGATATAGTAAAGGCAAACACCGGGCCTGTATTTCTGATTCACAGGGAATCTGAAGAGAAAAAAGCCCTGGTTGCAAAGGGGATGGCGCTTGAGCCTGTATACGATTTTACAGCTGATGACGGCATAAGACATATAGTGCGGATTATTGAAGATAGGAATCTTGTAGAAGCAATTGTAAAATCTTTTCAGGATGATATCCTCTATATTGCTGACGGACATCACAGGGCTGCATCAGCAGTGCGTGTTGGAAAAATGCGCAGAGAGCAGAACCCGGCATATACCGGGGAGGAGGAGTTTAATTCATTCCTCTCAGTAATTTTCCCTGAAAATGAACTGAGGATACTTGCATATAACAGGCTTGTTAAAGATCTTAACGGACTGGATAAGGATTCCTTTATCGCTGCTTTGAAGGCTGAATTTTTAGTGGAGAAGGATGGCAAAAAGGTTCCTGATGCTGTTAATACATTTTCCATGTATCTTGATAATGAATGGTATACCTTAAAGCCTCTATCCCCTGTTTCCACTGACCCTTTGGAGGCACTCGATGTTTCCATAATGCAGAAAAGGCTCCTGGCCCCGATTCTCGGAATAGATGACCCGAGAAAAGATAAAAGGATTGAATTTGTCGGCGGAATAAGAGGAACTGCTGAGCTTGAGAAACTTGTTAATGCGGGGAAATTTGCAGTGGCATTTTCAATGCGGCCCACAGATGTGGCCCAGCTTATTGATGTTTCAGATTCAGGGCAGATGATGCCCCCCAAGTCGACCTGGTTTGAGCCTAAGCTGAGAAGCGGACTCCTGGTTCACAGGATAGACTAGATCAGGTGAAGGTATAAATTTCTATATTGTTGTCCCCTCTTTCACAGGCCTTATTTGAGGCCAGTTCCGCTCTTCTTATAAATGAGTCCATTATAAGGTCATTTATAAGAAGGGCTTCAGAATTTTTGCTCTCCCCCATGTCGGAGGGATTCAGTTCTGAAATGCCGATGGCAACACATGGTTCAAAAACAGAGTCTCTGAAACGGAATTTTTTAGACTGGAGACCCTCTACAATCCTTTTTGCCACAATCCTTGCATTAATATTATTGGTGTTGGGGAGAAAAATAAGGAATCTTCCCGAATCATACCTGCCAAGTTTATCATAGGGCCTTACAGATTTTTTTAACCTTCTGCTGAATTCTGCCATAAGTGAATCTATTGCCCTGTGACCCGATTCTGCAAGCATCTCATCGTAATTTTTTACTATTATCATTATAGTACATGAGAACTCACCTTTCCTGGCGGCTCTCCCCATTTCATTGAGGATCTCATCAAGAAGCGCTCTTCTGTTGAGAACACCTGTAACCGGGTCCTCCTTTGCATGCATAAGAAGTTTCTTTTTTGTGCTGGAGAGCTTATTGTGAAGTCCAATATTTCCGGCAGCCAGGTGGAGCCTGATCATAAGCTCATCTTTAGTAAAAGGCATATAGATATAGTCATCAGCAGACTCTGATATAGCCATAAAGATTTCATCTGTCATTTCTTTTGTACCGGTGAGCAGAATATGGATAAATCCGTTTTTCAGTTTAATCTGCCTTATGGAGAGACAGAGATCAAGGCTTGAGCTGTCTATCCAGTTGATAATAACAACAGAGGGGCCCTGTTTTTTGATAACATTAATGGCATCCACCGGATCTGCCGGAATAATTTCCAGGTTAAGCTCCCGGGCAAGATCTTCAATGGGCTTCATAATAGTTTTGGTATAATTTATAACACAGACTTTCATGGAACTCTCCAGACAGACCATTATATTATTCCCCGGTCGCTGTTTATCAGTAAGAGTATTTAAACAGGTGCAGGCATATTATTAAAATTATAGAGCTTTTCCCGAAATTTGTCAACAAACAATTATTCAATCAGGATTTCGATACGGGAATTATTTTTAAAGAAAATTTTAATTAAAATAATGGGCAAGTGTAAAAAAGCTAATCAATTTCAAACAAAACCCTCTCCCGACTTGATGGGAGAGGGTGCGCAAGCGATAGCGAAATGCGGGTGAGGGCATTTAACTTTATAAAAGTTAAGGAATTAACGCACATTCTGCTATTAAATTATTCAATATCAATATAATAGGGCTGCAGGTAAAGATGAGATTCTTTGCTCAGAAGTGAATACTTTTCAAGATCTGCAGCAAATGGGAATAAATTTTTTATAATAGATGTTTCTGCAGTTCCTCTGATTAAGCCGGGCAGCAGAAGCCTCCCTTCAGGGAGATGAAGAACATTGTAATTCCCTGTCACCTCTGCTTTCACTTTTGCCATCTCAATTGCTGCCATAATACCGCCGCTCTGATTAACCAGGTTGTTCTCAATAGCCTGCTCACCTGTGAAAATTCTCCCTTCAGCAACCCCGGGGATGGTTTCCTCTTTGAAGCCCCTGGCTTCTGCAACTTTTTCAGTAAATCTGTTATAGGTGAAGTTGATCCCTTCCTGTATAATTTCCCGTTCCTTTTCAGTGAGCTTTTTTGACTCTGAAAAGATGTCTGCAAATTCGCTCATCTTAATTACTTCCTTGTTTATTCCAAGTCTGCTGTATAATTCACTCAGGTTCAGCTTCCCTGCAATCACCCCTATTGAGCCTGTAACAGTTCCCCTGCTTGCCAGTATCTCGTCACCGGTACATGCTATATAGTATCCCCCCGATGCAGCTGTATTGCCGAATGAAAAAACAACAGGCTTGGGATATTTCTTTTTCAGTCTTGCAAGATCATGCCACATATAGTCTGAAGCTGAAGCTGATCCCCCTCCGGAATCGACCCTTATTACAACCCCCTTAACCAGCCTGCTTTTGAACACAGCTTCAAGCACCCTTGAGTAGGTTGCATCGCCTATGGTTGTTTCAAAGACGGAACCGCGGCTTTCACCTGAAATGATGATGCCGTTTACATGAATAACAGCAATAGCAGGCACAGGGCCCCACTGTCTCATCTGTACTCTCTCTTTTGAATAATCTTTAAAGTTTACCAGGAAAACATTTTTTGCTATTTTTTTAACAGCCTCATCCCTGTACATAATCTCATCAATAAAACCCTTCTCTTTTGCCTCAGCCGGGTTGTAAAATCCCCTGCTGAAAAGTTCATCAACCGCTTCCCTGTCAATACCTCTGTCTGATATAATATCAGTTACAAACTGCTCATTAAGGCTTTTCAGAAGTGATTCCATATTCTCCCTGAATTCAGGGGACATGGATCCCCTTGTTAAAGGTTCATTCAGCGATTTATATTTCCCGAAGCGGACAGATTCGTACTCAATCCCCGCTTTATCTAAAATCCCTTTAAAAAAGTAAACCTGCGCGCTCAATCCTGTAAGATGGAACGGGCTGTTGGGGGTAAAGTAAATTGTATCAGCAGTTGAAGCCAGGTAATACTCTTTGTTCCCCGGATAATTGAGTACTGCGTATATTTTTTTACCTCTCGATTTTATTTTTAATATTTCATCTCTGATCTCCTGTATCTGGGCCATGCCGAAATGAACCCGGTCTATTTCAATAAAGAGGCCTTCAATAGTCCGGTCATCACCTGCATTTATTATCGCGCTCAGGAGTTCAGTAAAAACAGGATTTTTTTCAGCAAAGAAGGCGGGCCGTTCCACCTCTTTTATGGGGCGGTCAAACTTTATATGGAGCAGGTTGTGGGTTCCGTGAAACTCCTTCGCCTTTGTATTTCTGGCAATGCTGTATGAAAATCCCGCGCTTCTATAATCACCCCTTGAGTTTTCAAAAGATGATGCGTATCCGTCAATAACCATGCTGCTTGGATATTTTGTACGGAAAAAGAGGGGGATGCTCAGGGCGAATTGAATATTTTTATCAGTATCGATTTTACCTGTAAGTTCCATATCATTAAAGAATTTAATATTTCCGGAAAAGGAATAATCCATATCTTCGAACTTCTCATTACTCAGTTTCGAACCATCCATGGAAAGGGTAATATTCTGGAAATAGGGGCGAATAGAGATGGACCAGGTATCCCTTCTGTATATGTCCCCTCCGCTGTACTCCCCTTTCATATCACGCATGGTAAATCCGAAAGAAATATATTGAGATGGCCTTAATATAAAACCTGCATTAAAGGCTTTATATCTGTCAAAATCTTTATTATTACTTTTACTAAAGGAGTAACCGCCTCCAAAGCCGAATGTATTTGCAATAAAAAATCCTTTATTGATATAATACAAATCAGAGGCGGAATCTGTGTATCCATCTGTTTCACTGCTGTAGATTTCGTTATACCTGCTGTACATAAATGAGAGACCGAAAAGATTGAATCCGAGAAAATGATTGGCTCTCTCCCCTTCATTATAGCTAAAGTATCTGTAAGCAAAAGAACTTTTCCCTGATGTATCGGAAAAGACAGGGTTCAGCACCATGGAGAAAGGCCCCCCTTCATAGCTTGCAGATATTGCGTCAGGGGGTAGCGGGAAGATCTCCTCTGATGCGGAAATAGAGGTAAGGGGCATGAGAGTCAGGATGATGGCAATAAGTAGTATGCTGTTAAATTTCATAATTAATCCTTAAGGAGAGATATAAAGTCTTTTATAATGAGAGGGAAAATTTCCTCCGGGTCCATGGAACCGTCAAGAATCATAAATCGTTGATCCTGAATTGAATGAAAATTTTCCCGCACCTGTTTTAGAAAAGAAACCTTCTCAAATATTTCCCTTTTTCCTGAGCTGCTTCTTTTTATAATCCGGTCCATGGCTGCTTCAGGGTCAAGGTCGAGAAAGTAGACCCTTTCAGGGAGGGGAAAATTAAGAGCCATATTTCTTTTTATTATTTCCTCAGGGGGCATTTCCGCGCAACCCTGGTATGCGGCATTGGAGTAGAAGTATCTGTCCATGATTATGGTTTTACCCGATTCAAGGGCGGGATTAATGTTAAGTAAAACATCTTCAATTCTGTCTTTAATGAACATGCTGATCTGCTCCTCCACAGGGGGGGGAGGCTCCATTGAGAGCATTTTTCTTATTTTGATTCCCCACTCCCCCCCGGTGGGCTCGGAAAGCTTTATGCAGTTAAGCCCTTTTTCAAGAGCAAAGTTGTAGAGCATTTCACACTGTGTCGATTTCCCTGCTCCGTCAATCCCTTCAAAGAGAATAAATCTTCCTCTGGTATGGTTCATCAGTAATTACCTCTGGTGAGCGCAGGCTCCATATATTTTTTAAATGAAATCGCAGCTCCTACTGTGGCAGCATTAAGTCCCAGAAATCCTGCTACAGGGATAAAGGATATGAGGAAAAAAGCGACCCCATTCCCTGCAAGGGTTTTTTTGAATCTCCAGCAGATCCTCAATTTTTCCCTGAAAGAATAGAATCTCTTTTCCAGAGGGTAGTCAAAAAACTGAAAACCGTAGAAAAAGGCGGTAAAGAAAAAATTCAAAAATGCGTAAATAAAAGAGCCGCCAGGGAAAAAATTAAGGAAAAGAAAAAGTATGTTTAGAAACAGAAGAAGAAATATAAGCTTAAGTGCATTTTTTGTGGTGCGTATTATATCTTTAATCGATTCGACAAATGAAAGGTTACTTTCAGGTGATATCCCTGAATATATCTCCTCGGTTTTTGAGGAGAGAAAATCGAGAAAGGGTGATGCAATAATTGTTCCTGCTATGGAATAAAATAAAATTGTTGTAATGAGCAGAATAACAAAGATTACAGGGGACAGGATTAGACTTAAAAAATTGATATACCAGGCATCCCCGGAGAGGAAACTGTGAAGCCAGGGATTTATACTGTTATAGGAGAAATAAAAGATTCCGCTTAATATTATTATATTGAGCAGGAATGGAACAATGAAGTATTTGATAAGACTTTTATTCTGCGAAACAAAGCTGAAAGAATTAAAAACATCAGCAAACCCGCCCGATGCTGTATCAGTTATCTTAATTTTTTTAAACATATTTACCCTTGTTTTCTCCCTGTCCCCAAAGGGGGTACGAGTTATCTATTATCACTCTGAAAATATAATTGTTACCACTTCGATAACTATTTCCTTGATATTGTTCCGTAAATCTTTTGCAGGTTCAACAATATAAAGGATCTCTTAATACTTTGATTTATCTACTTACTCATGTTTTTGTTTTACGTGCCCCCTTTGGGGGACAGGGGGCTGACTCCAGAATATTTGGGAACAAATGATATTATTACATTTCCCGAAAATTCGGAGTGAGCCGAAAATGAGTCTATAATAAATGTTATAAAATTAACATTGATATGATGTAACATTACTTCAGCGATAAAATAATTCAACTGTTTTTAATGAATTTTTTAGAAGCCTTTTCGAGCCTGTCCATAATGGCGGCTCCAAGTCCGTTATAGGGGAGCGGTTCTGCGTAGATTGTGTCTATATCCATTGAGTCAAGGGTGTGAAGATGTGAAAAGAGGTTTGCTGCAGCCTCTTTCAGGTCCCCTTTCTGCGAAAGTAGAAGGGTTCTTTCTGCAGGGGACTTCTGCAGGGGGGTAGTAAAATAAAGGAATCCCCCCCTTATGTCATCTGCGGGTGCAGAGTCTGTAATAATGATCCGTTTTTCAGGGGAGTAGTGCCAGGGGAGCTGTCCCGGTGCTTCCGGAATATCACCTGCATTTTTAATAAGAACTTTTTCTCCTGCGCAATCTTCAATCTCCTCCAGTGCTATACCGCCACTGCGGAGAAGGTATAATCCCGATGAGTCGATTTTGATTATAGTTGATTCAATACCCACTGAACATGGGCCGCCGTCAAGTATCATATCAATATCATTATGCAGCTGACTTTCCACATGCCGGGCAGTTGTGGGGCTGAGACATCCGAAACGGTTGGCACTTGGAGCAGCAATCGGTGTCCCTGAGGCTTTAATCAGTGCAAGCGCCACAGGGTGTGAGGGAATTCTTACTGCAACTGTATTCAATCCGGATGTGACCAGATCAGGGACAATATCTTTTTTCTCAAGTACAAGAGTAAGGGGGCCGGGCCAGAATTTTCCCGTCAGTTTTTCCGCTCTTCTGTCAATGTTCAGGCAGAGTTTATCCAGTGTGCTTATCTCTGCAATATGTACAATGAGGGGATCGAAAAAGGGCCTCTTTTTTGCTTCAAAAATACCTGCCACTGCCGAAGGGTTAAGGGCATCAGCCCCAAGGCCGTAAACAGTTTCAGTGGGGAAGGAGACAATTCCCCCGGCTTTTATTATTTCAGCTGCCCGGGCAATTGTTTCAGGTGTGGCTTTTACAAGAGGCATCTTTTCCCCGCTTAATTTATTGAAGTATAGGACATGATTTGATAAAAGAGGGGGGAGTCAATTTTTTTTTGAATGTCAGTTTTCTAATAATCTCAATTCACAATTGTATCAGCCAGGCTCTGTTTAGCCCCCCCATTGTTAAGGCTGACTACTATTTACTTCTTTCAATGGATAATCAAATCGGCTGCGCCCCGGCGGAATGAATTTTTCTCTCTAAAAATCCTTATCAGCCCCCCTCCGGGGGGTTTGAGGGCAGTTGCGAAACTTTGAAGCTCTTAACTTAATGGCATTGCCCCCCGGAGGGGGCTGATTTACTCATTTTATATTTTTTTGACATATTCATACTACTTCAGCATTGATATAATATAAATATGAACAGGAATTTATTGATCCCCCTCCGGGGGAAGCCGGAATAAGTTTATTCAGCACACCGGGTTTATCGGCTGGGGCCCGGGAGCAAAAATGCGGGTAGTAGTGAGCTTGTTAAGCAGGGGGATTGTGCCGGCTTTATCAATGGGTGATTACAGGTCAATATCTATAAGATTTTGGGATATAATAACAAAAAAACAGGAAAAGTTAAAATAACTCAATTCGTGCGAAAAAAATGCAATTAGTCTTGACAATAATGGCGGAGAAAGCTATACTTAACTCACGAACTTAATTATTGCAAATCAAATGGCGGGTATGGACAAAGTTATACATCTTCAAAATGTCGCACAGATAAATTCGGGTTATCAATTCAGGAATGATTCCCCGGAACTATCATCCGGAGATTGGAAATTTATTCAGATGAGAGATGTCGATTCTGACAATACAATTATTCCTGATGCAGTGATAGATGTTGACCCTAAGTTAAAAGAGAGTTCAGTTGATAAATATTTATTAAAAACCGGAGATATTCTTTTTAAAAACAGGGGCGCAAAAAATGGTGCTGCTCTCTATAATCTTGACTGGCCAAAAACAATAGCTTCACATCAGTTTCTTGTAATTCGTTTAACAGATGCCGGTATTATTCCTGAATATTTAGCCTGGTACATAAACAGTGAAACTGCCCGTTTATATTTCAAACAGCAGGCTGCGGGTACAACAACACTTTTAGTTCAAAAAAGAACACTGGAGGAACTTGAAGTTATTGTTCCTCCTATTGATGTACAGGAGAATATTATCAAAATTGGGTCTCTTCAAAGACGAGAAAAAAAATTAATAGAACGTAGAATTCAGCTGAAGAGTAAGTATGTAGATAATATTTTGTCGGAATATATAAACAGTATGAGGGAAATCTAATGCCACAGACAAAGAAAATAAACCAGAATGAAATAAATGCAGTTGCCTGGAAAGCCTGTGACACTTTCAGGGGGGTTGTAGATCCATCGGAATATAAAAACTATATACTGGTATTTCTGTTTTTAAAATACCTCAGTGATGTATGGGGAGAAAAGAAGCAGAAATATGAAGAGCAATACAAGGGTGATAAAGAGAGAATCGGACGCAAACTCAGCAGGGAATCCTTTATTCTCCCTGAGGGCTGCAGTTTCTATGATATATATAATAAACGTGATGAAGCAAATATCGGTGAAATAATAAACATAGCACTGGATCATATAGAAGAATCGAACAAGTCAAAACTTGAGGGTGTATTCAGGAATATCGATTTTAATTCAGAGGGGAATCTTGGTCAAACCAAAGACCGGAATAAACGGCTTAAAAATCTAATAGAGGACTTTGCAGACCCGAGACTCGACCTGCGTCCTTCAAGAATCGGGGATATTGATGTAATTGGCAATACTTATGAATACCTTATATCTCACTTTGCCAGTGATGCGGGTAAAAAAGGGGGGGAGTTTTACACACCTGCAGAGGTTGCTATTTTACTGGCAAAACTGCTGAAGCCGAAAAGTGGTGACAGAATATGCGACCCCACATGCGGTTCGAACTCTCTTTTGATTAAAGTCGCCCAGGAGATTGCTGATCAGAATTTCTCTCTCTATGGTCAGGAAAGCAACGGCAGTACCTGGGCCCTTGGTAAAATGAACATGTTCCTTCATGGCATAGAGAACGCAAGGATCGAATGGGGTGATACTCTTGGTAACCCTAAGCTTATCGAAAAAGACAGTTTAATGAAGTTTGATATTGTTGTGGCTAATCCCCCCTTTTCACTGGACAAGTGGGGAGCAGATGATGCCGCGGGTGACAGGTACAGAAGGTTTCACCGGGGGATTCCTCCAAAGAGTAAAGGGGATTATGCCTTTATAACTCACATGGTAGAAACCATGATGGAGGATACAGGGCGTGTTGGTGTTATTGTTCCTCATGGAGTTCTATTCCGCGGTGCTTCAGAAGGGAGGATACGACAGAGCATGATAGAGGATAACCTTCTTGATGCTGTTATAGGGCTCCCTGCCAATCTTTTTTTTGGTACAGGGATTCCTGCTGCTATTCTGATTTTTAAAAAGAAACGAAGTACTAATGATGTGATTTTTATTGATGCCAGCAGGGAGTTTGTAAAGGGGACTAATCAGAATCGGTTAAGAGGCATTGATATTGATAAGATTGTTAAGACATATAGTGATTATAAAACCATAGATAAGTATTCCCACAGAGCATCCTTTGATGAGATAAGGGAGAATGAGTTTAATCTTAATATTCCCCGGTATGTGGATACCTTTGAAGAGGAAGAGGAGATTGATATTGCTGCTGTGCAGAAAGAGATTGAAGAGATTGATAAGGAACTGGTTGAAGTGAGAAAGGAGATGGATGGGTATTTGAGGGAATTGGGATGGTGACCTCCCCCCCTCGGTCCCCCTCTCCTCAAAGAGAGGGGGAGGTAGTTAAATAAACATAATATATACAAAAAGGTAATTGAATAAGAATTTAGTTGAAATTAATAATTAAGCATAAACACTTAATTTCGAATTATGATATGATGGAGAATAATCCAAATGGCATTACTTGAAGGTTTCAGAATACAAAATTACCGTTCATTAAAAAATGTTGCACTCGGAAGAATCGGAACTGATCAGGAATTAAAAGATGCTAAATCTTTGACGCCTCTCACTGCCGTTATCGGGAAAAATGGGGTAGGCAAAAGTTCGATTTTTGATGCTCTGGGTTTTCTTGCCAACTGTATGGACACCGATATTGATACAGCATGTAATGTTAGAAACAGGGGTGGTTTTGACAAATTGGTTTCATCAGGTTCTGAAGGTCCTATTGGTATTACTATTTATTACAGAGAATCTCAGAATGAAAGACCGATAACATACGAAGTAAATATAAAAAAAGATGAAAAAACAGGATTGCCTATCGTAGCAAGTGAGAGATTACGGCAAAGACGCAAATTCCAGAGTAAAGGACAACCGCTGTCATTTTTAAACCTGCAGTATGGAAAGGGTGAAGCATGGACTGGCAGTGACAGCCTTGAGGGAGATAATATTGCCAGGGTGGACGTTGAGCTTGATCCATATAAACTTGCAATTGTAACTCTTGCAGAACATTATAAAGAACACCCAAGAATTACAAAGTTTAAACATTTTATTCAGAGTTGGTATCTCAGTTATTTTACACCTGATGCTGCGCGAAGTATACCTCAGGCAGGAATTCAGAAACATCTGAATCTGCATGGCGATAATATGGTGAACGTTGTTCAATACATGGAGCGGGCACATCCTTACATTTTCAAGCGTATATTAAAGGAGATTTCCAATAAAATTCCCGGAATTGGCGAAATTGAAACTTACCGGGATGAAGTAACTAACAATTTATATTTGCTCTTTAAAGATAAAGGATTTGCTAAACCTTTTTCTCAACAGCAAATGTCAGATGGAACACTGAAAATGTTCTGCTATCTGCTGTTGCTTCAAGATCCGGAACCCGCACCGTTTATATGCATTGAAGAGCCGGAAAATGGTTTATATCACAAGTTATTAGAAACTTTAGCAAAAGAATTTAGAGAGCATGCTACGGGTAAAGCGACTGGTCCCCAGGTGTTTATTACAACTCACCAGCCATATTTTGTCGATGCGTTAAGCCCGGATGAAGTTTGGATTCTTGAAAAGGGAATAGATGGATTCTCACAAATCAGAAGAGCAAGCGGTGATCCATTAATTGTTAATATGGTTGCAGAAGGATTGCCACTGGGTGGTCTCTGGTATAGTGAATACCTTGAAGGAGGCTTTCCTTTAAGATGAAGCATATCGAGATACTTGTTGAAGACAGTTCCGGAAAGAAGATTATTGAAATACTATTAAATAGAATTGCCGGTTTGCCAGGTGAAAAGTGTACATATCGAATTCATCCTTATAAGGGTATCGGAAGGATACCAAAAGATTTGAAAGGAAAGTCTGATCCTCAAAAAAGAATATTGCTGGATCGTTTACATAATCTGCTGCAGGGATATGGCAAATCATTTTTGAATGAGGAATATTCAGTTCTGGTGGTAGTTGATTGTGATACAAGAAATTGTATAGATTTTAAGAATGAAATGCTTGCTGTATTGAATAAATGCAATCCAAAGCCTGTAACCATGTTTAGAATTGCGATTGAAGAAATGGAAGCCTGGTTACTTGGAGATTTGGAGGCTGTTAATAAAGCATATCCTAAAGCCAGGAATGATATTTTGATTTCGTATAGAAATGACAGTATTTGTGGAACCTGGGAACTCCTTGCTGATGCTGTTTACTCTGGTGGAAAAGCAGTATTGAGCAAAAAATCGTATTTTGAAATCGGAACAGTTAAACATGAATGGGCAGAAAAAATTACACCGCTTGTAAGAATTGAAGAGAATTTATCCCCAAGCTTTCATTGTTTTGTTGATGCGATTTATAAATTAAGTGGAGTGGATAAGGTTTAAAGGAAAAGGGGAAGTTGTGATCAAAGATAAACCATAAGTCCTGGCAGGAACCAGGCAACCATTTTTCCCGGGTGGGGAAAATGGTTAAATCGGTTGCGGCAGTCAGGGTAGAGTAACCTCGCCCCACGGTCTTGAATCTTGCCAGATCCTGACCGGGGGAGGGTGCGCGAAGGGCGGATAAGAACACTAAATTAAGGAGTTAATAAAATATGAAAAATGATCCGGTAGTAAAAATTAAAGCGGATGAGCTTAAAGAAATGACCTCTTCTTTTTGCATTCAGTTTCTGGATGAGGAGTATAAAAATTTATGTAATAAGCTTGTCGACAAAATGTCCAGGAAAAGAGCTGTTCCGTTTTTATCCGGGAAAAAAGAAATCTGGGCATCGGCAGTTGTTTATGCGATAGGATCGATCAATTTTCTTTTTGATAAAAGTTTTACTCCTTACGCAACCGCCGATGATATTTGCGGTTTTTTCAAAACCAGCAAGAGTACTACTTCTCAAAAGGCAAAGTTAATTAAAGATATGTTTAATCTGGATTACTATGATGATGAATTTTCTACGCAGAGCACGAATGACAGCAATCCAATGAATGATATGGTTATGATTAATGGTTTCATTGTTAATAAAAAAGGGTAAAGTTCAGTCAGGACATATATCATAAATAATCCATTGCAGAGTCGTCATGAATCAGATTGTTATGAATTATGACATGTAATTATTATTGTAACGGGATGTACTGTGTGATTTGTGACCAAAAAATTCTGTTCCGGGGAAATTTTGTATGTACCGGGAAAAATTTGTAGAGACAAGGCATTGCCTTGTCTCTACACGGCAAATAATATGTAACCGGAATGTTCAAATGATTATTTCATAAATGGGAATATTGATAAAATAAAACAGGTTTTCGGATATAATGAATAAAATTGATAAAATTAAAACCGGATACAAAGAAACAAAAGTTGGAATGATACCTGAAGATTGGACTGTTGATAACTTAGGTGAATGTTCTATTGATGAACCAAAATATGGAATTAATGCATCTTCAGTAGAATATAATCCCCAATTACCACTTTATCTAAGGATTACTGATATTGATGATAATGGCAGATTTTCAAAAGGTAAAATGAGATCTGTAGATCATGTTGATTCAAAAAACTTTTATTTAAAAAAAGGTGATATTGTTTTTGTAAGAACTGGTTCTACAACAGGTAAAGCATATCTTTATGATGAACTTGATGGTGCATTAGTTTATGCGGGTTTCTTAATAAAATTTTCAATAAATAAAGATAAGTTATTATCTAATTTTCTTAAACATTATTGTGAAACTCAAAAGTATAATAATTGGGTGTCGGTAATGTCTGGCAGAAGTGGACAGCCCGGAATCAACGGTCAGGAATATTCTGAATTACCAATCCCTCTCCCCCCCCTTCCGGAACAGAAAAAAATAGCCGAAATCCTATCCACCTGGGACAGGGCAATTGAAAAAACAGAAAAGCTTATTGATGCAAAAACAAAACTTAAAAAAGGGTTAATGTTGAAACTGCTTACTGGGCAGAAGAGATTAAAAGAATTTAAAAATAGCAAGAGGATTAATGTCAAACTCGGAGATATCTTTGAAGAAAGAAATGAATTTAAATATCATGATTTAGAACTTCTTTCAATAACATCAACTAAAGGCGTTGTGAAAAGAGACTCAATTAATAAAGCCGATACATCTAATGATGATAAATCAAAGTATAGAAGAATTTGTCCCGGTGATATTGGCTATAATACAATGCGGATGTGGCAGGGTGTTTCCGGTGTTTCAAATTTTGAAGGGATTGTCAGCCCTGCTTATACAGTAGTGATTCCCAATGAAAACATTGATTCTCAATTTATGGGTTATTTGTTTAAATTACCAGACGTCATACATTTGTTTCATAGGCATTCACAAGGATTGGTTGATGATACTTTAAATTTAAAATACCATCATTTTTCTCAAATACATGTTACAATACCGGAAGACAAAAAAGAACAACAACGCATCGCATCTGTCCTCTCAACCATTGATAAAGAAATCTCTGTTTTAAATAAAAAACTCAAAGCTCTGAAGCAGCAGAAAAAAGGCCTTATGCAGAAACTCCTTACCGGTGAAGTGAGGGTTAAGGTATGAAATTTATTCAAGGGACTCGCGGCAGTGCGGATGCAAGCATTAAGGATATAAATTGCTTAGATGTTGGTAAGAGCGATAATTGTTATAGTCCTAAATAGAGATATAATTAAAAATATTTAACCGGAGTATTATATGCTACAGTCAATTATTATAAAAAACTTTAAAAGCTACAGGGAAGTAGAACTTCCCTTATCTCCACTTACCATGCTTATTGGCGCGAATGCTTCCGGAAAAAGTAATGCCCTTGAAGCGATAAGGTTTCTGTCCTGGCTGGCACAGGAGAAAAAATTATCATCTCTTCAGTATGATATATCTGATACTGATAAAGTGATGCGGGGAAAAGTAAAAGACCTTCCCTATAGTGGAATGAAAGAATTTTCGATTGGATGCAAATCAAAAAAAAGATGGAATAAATTGTTGATAACCTTATCTGTAAAAACAAAAGATATAAAGATTACAGAAGAATCCATAACATCCATTGAAGAGAATTTTCCTTTATACAGGATAGCCCGTATTGCAGAACCGCCCGGTGATTCAATAAACGTTGAATATAATAATTTTGCCCGTGGTGGGAAAAAACCTCAAATTATCTGCACAGACCAACTTGCTGTTTTCACACAATTGAGCAGCTCTGCACGTTTTGAAGCCGGGCACAAGAAAGCGCAAAAGGTTATTCCTGAAATTACAGGTGAATATCAGCACTTGCTGACAGGTATACTCTTTCTTGAACCTGTTCCTTCACTTATGAGAGAAATGAGTGATAAAGATGATATAAATTTACGCGGTAATGGCAGAAATTTGTCAGCAGTTCTTAATAATTTATGCGAAAATAAAAACACAAAAGAACAGATTCTGGGTTTTATAAAAAGCCTTCCTGAACAGAATATAAGCGATATAAAATTTGATGTTTTAAAGCAGAATGTAATTTTTTCGGTTGTTGAAACCTTTGGCGGAGTCGAGAAATCCTGGGATGCCAGCCTGATATCTGACGGCACATTAAGAGTTCTTGCTGTCGCAGCTGCAATGCTCTCGGCAAAAGAGGGGTCTCTTGTCGTAATTGAAGAGATTGATAATGGTATTCACCCCAGCAGGGCAAATCAATTGATGGAAAATATTCAGCAGATTGCTGAAAGTAGAAATATTCGTGTACTTCTAACAACTCATAATCCGGCACTAGTTGATGCAATACCTGACGAAGCGATAGGTGACGTGGTTTTTTGCTATAGAGATCCTTATGAAGGTGACAGTCGGCTGGTTCGTCTTAAAGATATGGAAAGATATCCCGAGTTAATAATGCAGGACAGGCTTGGAAGTTTAATGACAAAAGGTATAATAGACCGGTTTGCAAAAAGCAAGCAGAATTATCAGGATATCCTTAATAATACTAATAAGTGGCTCTCCAGAGTAAAGGAGGGTAAATGACTATTTGTCTTATTGATACATCAGTTTTTTGCAATATAATTAAAGTCCCTTCCAGGTCACAGGATAGTGATCGAATTATAGACGAGGTTGGAAATAAAATCAAAAGCAGGGAGATGTTATTTCTTCCTTTTGCATCTGTTTTTGAGACAGGTAATCATATAGCTCAGAATGGAAACGGTTCTCAAAGGCGTGAATGCGCGGAGAGATTTATAGAGGAAATAAAACTGGCTTTTAAAGGTGAAACCCCATACAAGCCTACTTCATTTCCTGAGATGGAAGAAGTTTTGTCATGGATAGATGATTTTCCTGATTCCGCGATGCGTGAAACTGGTTTGGCTGATCTATCTATTATTAAAGAGTGGGAAAGTGCCTGTAAACAATTTAAAGAGCATCGGATATATATCTGGTCTCTGGATGAACATCTTAAGGGATACGATAAACCCGCAAATTCAGTTTTTAGAGATATAATATAATATGCTATTTGAGTGTTACTAAATGAATGAACTAATAAAAAAAATAGACGAGCTGCACAAACAGATAAAAAACTTGCGTCCGCTCAGCAGAGAAACTGTTTTATCTCTAAAAGACTATTACAAAATCGGCCTCACATGGTCAAGCAATGCCATGGAGGGCAACATCCTAACAGAATCTGAAACAAAGGTTGTTCTTGAAGACGGCCTTACTATCGGGGGAAAACCTTTACGGGATCATCTTGAAGCCCAAGGGCATGCAGAGGCTTTTGATTATATGCTTGGCCTTGTGAATAAAAGCACTCTGTCAGAAGAAGATATTCTTGCGCTTCACCGGTTATTCTATATAAAAATTGATGAAGCTAATGCCGGGGTGTACCGTAAAAGCCAGGTTTTTATTTCAGGCTCTCGTTATCCTCTCCCCGGCCCTGATAAAGTACCTATTCTAATGAAAGATATGATTAAAAAAATAGCATCATATAGAAGCAGTGAACATCCGGTAATTGCAGCAGCCAGGGCTCATCTTGATTTTGTGTTTATACACCCCTTTATTGACGGCAACGGCAGGGTAGCGCGCCTGCTTATGAATTTAATTCTTCTTCAGCATGGATATAATATCGCGCTGATTTCACCGGTACTCAGGGCAGAGTATATATCGTCAATTGAAGCAGCCCATGAAAACAGCGGTTCATTTATTGATCTTATATGCAGATCTGTTTACGAAACAGAGAAGGATTATTTAAGGATGTTTAATTTATGAAAGAAACTCCCTCATTGAAAGAAGACCATATCTCCCAGATCCCTGCATTACAACTACTTATAAATCTTGGATATGAGTATATTACCCCTGCAGAAGCGCTCGATGCCCGTGGAGGGAGAGCATCAAATGTAATTCTTCACAATATACTTGATAAAAAACTTCGAGAAATAAACAAAATAAATTTCCGGGATGGGGTCTACGAATTTTCAAACAGCAATATAAACGCTGCTGTTGATGCAATAAAAAACGTACACTTTGACGGCCTTGTCCGTACAAATGAAGTGATATACGATATGCTTACCCTTGGCAAAAGCTTTGAAGAGACTATTCAGGGGAATACAAAAAGTTTTACATTAAACTATATTGACTGGAAAAATATTGAAAACAATACATTCCATGTAACAGAAGAATTTGAAGTTGAAAGAACTAATCAGAAAACTACATGCCGGCCAGATATCAATCTTTTTGTAAATGGCATACCGTTTATGGTCATTGAATGTAAAAGACCAGATATTGATGATTCAATACACCATGCAATAGAACAGCATATAAGAAACCAGAATTCAGAGCATATACCCTCTCTCTTTATCTATTCACAAATTCTTATGGCGGTTAACAAGAATGAGGCTAAATATTCTACAGTTGATTCAAAAGAAAAGTACTGGTCTGTATGGAATGAAAAGATCTTTTCCGAAGATGAAGTCGTGAAGATTGTAAATACTTCATTGAATGATGATGTTAAAAATAAACTGTTTTCAGGCCGTTATAAATACGTTAAAGATTACTTCAATGAAATAGAGGAAGATGGTCGTCTTGTTACAGAGCAGGATAAATCAATCTATTCAATATGCAAAAAAGAGAGATTACTTGAGTTATCATATCAGTTTATTGTTTACGATAAGGGGCAGAAAAAGATTGCCCGTTATCAACAGTATTATTCGATTAAAAGGACTCTTGACAGGGTCAAAACATTCGAAAAATCAAAAAAGAGAAATGGTGGTGTAATATGGCATACGCAGGGGAGTGGGAAGTCGCTTACCATGGTAATGCTTGCCAAGGCTCTTGTGCTTGATGATGATATTAAAAATCCACGGGTAATTCTTGTAACTGACAGGGTAAACCTTGACGACCAGATATGGGATACATTCCGTCATTGCGGGCTTGAACCGGAAAAAGCAAGCACCGGGGCTAATCTCCTTGAACTTCTTGAAAAAAACAAAACATCCGTTATAACTTCTGTTATAGATAAGTTTGAATCAGCTATTAATAAAAAGAGAAATGATATTTTATCTGATAATGTTTTTGTTCTGGTTGATGAGAGTCATCGAAGTCAATACGGCAAAAACAATGTGATGATGCAGCGCATACTCCCTGACGCCTGCTATATCGGGTTTACAGGGACGCCTCTTTTTAAGAAGGACAAACATACTACAGATAAATTTGGCGGTTTCATCGATAAATATACAATAGATCAGGCTGTGAAAGATAAAGCTGTTTTATCACTTCTGTATGAAGGGCGTCATGTTATACAGGATGTTAACCAGAAACCGATTGATACATGGTTTGAACGTGTATGCGAGCCATTAAGCGAATTTGAAACAGCTGATCTAAAAAAGAAATACAGCAGGGTTGAGAAATTAAATAAAACAGATCAAACAATATATATGATTGCCTATGATATTAGTAAGCATTATAGCGAAACATGGAAGGGGACCGGCCTTAAGGGGCAGATCGCTACATCATCAAAAATAGCTGCGCTTAAATTCAAAAAATTTATGGATGAAATGGGGAAGGTCTCAACTGAAGTTATTATCTCATCACCGGATAAACGCGAGGGATATAGTGAGGTTGATGAAGAACCTGATGGAGATGTTCATAAATTCTGGAAAAAAATGATGGAGCGTTTCGGCAGTGAGGAGAAATATAATAGGGAGTTAATTAGCGCATTTGGTACTAACGGTGATCCTGATCTCCTTATTGTAGTTGATAAGCTTTTAACCGGATTTGATGAACCTCGCAATACAGTTCTTTATATAGCAAAACCTCTGACTGAACATAACCTCCTCCAGGCAATAGCCAGAGTAAACAGGCTGTATGAGGGGAAAGATTTTGGATATATCATTGATTATCAGGGAATTCTCGGCGAGCTCGATAGAGCGCTGAATAGCTATACAGCGCTTGAAGGTTTTGAAGAAGATGACCTTGAGGGTGCTCTTGTAAATGTCAGAGAAGAGGTTAACAAGCTCCCTCAGAAATATTCAGACCTGATAGATATATTCAAAAGTATAAAGAACAGAAAAGATGAAGAGGAGTATGAACTTCTCCTTTTTGATGAAAAGCTCCGGAAAAAATTCTATGAAAAATTATCTGAATATTCCCGTACACTTGGAGTAGCTGTTTCTACAAAAATATTCTATGATGAGAATGATGATAAGCAGATCAGGAGTTATACTGATTCGTTAAAATTTTACCAGAGTCTCCGTGCATCGGTCAAAAGAAGATATGCTGAATCCATCGATTTTAAAGAATATGAAGCCAAAATACAGAAACTGTTAGATACATATGTGACTTCAGATGAAGTTGTAAGGATTACAGAGCCTTTCAATATCTTCGATAAAGAGAATTTTCAGAAAGAGCTGGAGCGTATAGAAGGTAAAGCCGCCCGTGCTGACATGATAGCTCACAGAATGAAAAAATCAATTGATGAGAAAATGGAAGAGGACCCTGTATTTTATAAAAAATTTTCAAAGCTTATTGAGGAAGCGATAAAGGATTACAGGGAGCACCGTATTGATGAGGCGGAATACTTTTTAAAGATGAAAGAAGCACAGGAAGCTTTCGTCAATCGTGAAGATAATGATATACCGGTAATATTAAAAAATCGTGAAGCCGCTAAAGCTTTTTACGGGATAGTAAATGAAATATTGTCCATAAACAACTCAAATGATAAAATAAAAAATATGTCTGCGGAAATCGGTATCGGTATCGATGATATAATTTTAAAAAACATGATTGTAGATTGGCATTACAAACAGGATATTCAGAACAGAATGATAAATGAAATAGAAGATTATCTGGCAGATCATCCTGATCTTAATCTTAATTACGACCAGATAGATATAATAATCGAAGCTGTCATGAATGTTGCTAAACGCAGGTATGCTCAATGACCAGGTATGTGATTCAATATAGCGATGAAAAAATAATATATACAGTTGAAAGAAGCAAAAGGAAAACTTTAGAACTAAGTGTTTTGCCCGATATGTCTGTTGTAGTAACCGGGCCAGAGAATGCATCACTTGATGATATTGAAAAAATTGTTATAAAAAGAGCTCATTGGATTATAAAACAAAGGGATTATTTTAAACAGTTTGTCCCGAAAGAACCTCCACGTCAATATGTTAGTGGTGAAACTCACAGATACCTGGGCCGTCAGTATCGATTAAAGGTTATTGAATCAAAAGAAAATAATGTTAAGCTTCAGGGTAAATTCGTCTGTATAAATTCTAATAAAGGGAACGATCCTGTTTCCAATAAAAAGTTATTGTACAAATGGTACAAAGAGCATGCTGAATCAAAGTATGATGAACTTATTGACCTATGCTTATTAAAACTAAAAAAATACGGTATAGAAAAACCTGAGGCAACTATAAGAAAAATGACATCCCGCTGGGGGAGCTGTGATTCCGATAAAAAAAAGATAATATTAAACACTGAGCTAATAAAAGCTCCATCTCATTGCATTGAGTATGTAGTTATGCATGAACTATGTCATTTGAAGTATCCTGACCATGATAACAGGTTCTATAAATTTCTTACTCTTCTTATGCCTGACTGGAAGCAGAGAAAGGAAAGACTGGAAAAAACCTTTCTGTAAAGTTAAGAAAGTTAAACATCAAAAATAGCTTGAAAACCCCTCCAGAAGGATTAATCTGACAGTAGACTCATTATCTTTTATTCCGGGTTGAAATAATGAAAAGAATCTCTCTGCTGATTTTGTCTCTCCTCTTATGTTTTTTATCCGGCAATTATTCCGAAGCTGCATCTGCTCCAGGCCTTATGCAGGGGAGCGGTAACCCTGCTTCATCCGGCAAGGGGGGGGCCGGTGTGTCAGCCTCCGGGGCTGAATATTTTAGCCTTAACCCTGCTGCACTGGCAGAGGAGGAGAGGTTTTTTTTCTATACAGGATTCGGCTCTCTCGATATGGGGTTCCTCTTTTCAGATTCAATTATTGCATATCCCGCATCGTATGGAGTAATAGGTGGCAGTTTCAGATATCTCTCTGATGAAGAGAACAGCGCCAGGTATAAAAACTACGCATTTTCACTCGGTCTTGGTAAAGATATTACATCAAAGCTGGCATTCGGTTTAGCTGTAAAGGGGATGCGGGCAGATTATGACAGCAGTAATTTTTATACAGGCCTCAGTACAGGTATTCATTACAGAATCCCGGGCACTATCCGTGCTTCAGGATTCGGAATTTTTGATCCTCTTCTTGGGGTTTCTGCTGATCTGGGGTATTATTCAGATGAAATTACAGATCTAAATTCAATAAATGCAGGGTATAATTTTAACTTTTACAAGGGGAGCATCTTTAATCTTGGATTATATAATGATTTTTCAGCCACAAATAATTTCAGGGACTACCATTTCAAGCTGGGCCTTGAATCTCTTTTCATGGATCGTTTTATAATACGGGGGGGAGCAGCTTTCCCGGATCATTACGATTATATGACATGGACAGCAGGTGCAGGGTACAGGCTTGCAGATGATAATTACAGTGCAGCCTTTGATTACTCTTTTACATATTCAGAAAAAACCGGAGTTAGCCATTTTGCAGGTGCAACCATTAATTACGGGGCTCTTGATACAGATCCTCCGGTGGTTAATATTGAGCCCGATTATAAATTTATATCTCCAAATTATGACGGGAAACAGGATTATCTGATATTCTCCATAGATGTAAGCGACAAGAGCCATATTAAGGGGTGGAGGCTGCAGATTTATAATGAAGCTGAGGTGATGGTTAGAGAGTTCAGGATCAGCGACAGGGATATAGAGGAGCAGCTTACATTCAGGTATTTTTTCAGAAAGCTTATAAGTAAAAAGGAATCGATGATTGTCCCCTCAGGAATTTTGTGGGATGGAAGTGACGGGAGAGGGGGGATCCTCCCGGATGGAGTTTACAAATATTATTTTTACGCCTGGGATGCCAGAGATAATATCTCTCCGGTAAAAGCGGGTGCAGTAATGATAGATACAGTTGCGCCTGAAGTAACATTGAGGCCCCTCTCTTACATCTTTTCACCAAATGATGACGGCAACCTGGACTATCTTGTTATTGAACAGAAAATCAAAAGCGGTCCCCATGATACCTGGAATGCCGCAATAAAAAACTCAGCAGGTGAAACGATTCTGTCATACACCTGGAAGGGGGACGGGGTGCCGGAAAAATTTATCTGGGACGGCAGAAATAATTCCGGTGAATTATCCCCTGATGGTTTATATTACTACACTATCTCTTCCAGTGACAGGGCGGGTAATACCACATATGGTGAGGTTAAGGAAATTACCCTTACAACAAAGATGGAGATTGCTGACATACGCCTTTCAGAAGAATATTTCTCCTACGATAATTCTCCGGCTAAACAGATCCGCATGTTCCCTGATCTTTCAGACCGGAAGGGCCTTGATAAGTGGGAAATAAAAATTTCTGATAGAAACGGCAGGGGGATAAAATCGATCACAGGGGGAGGGGCTCTTCCTCCATTTATTGACTGGGGCTGCCGTGATGATAATGGCAACCCCCTTCCTGATGGAGAATATTTTGCTAAATTTCAGGCCTGGTTTGCCAGCGGCAACAACCCTGAGTCTTACGGGAAAAAAATAATTTTTGATAATACCCCTCCGGTTATTTCTCTGTCACATACACCGGAGCTTTTTTCACCTGATGATGACGGGGAGAATGATCTTCTTTACATCAGGATTAATGCATCTGATAACAGCGGTTTCAAAGGGTGGGAGCTGAAAATATTTAATGAAAGCAGACAGCTCTTTAAAACATTCTCCGGCAGAGGTGCGCCTCCGGCTGAGATTGTATGGGACGGTACAGGTGATTCAAGGGAGGAGCTTGAGTCCGCATCTGACTATACAATGGAGATAAGGGCCTTTGACCTGGCCGGGAACTCAGGTAAAGCTACGGATAGGTTCTCTGTTGATATTCTTGTTGTTGTCACAGAACGGGGACTTAAGATGCGGATAAGCAATATTGAGTTCGCATTCGGGAGTGCTGCAGTAAGTGCAAAGGGCGCGAAGATACTTGACCGGGTTGCTGTAATTCTTGAAAAGTACAGACGCTATGATGTTGTAGTTGAAGGGCATACTGACAATATCGGAGGGGCTGATTACAATCAGAAGCTTTCAGAAAAGCGTGCTATTTCAGTGAGGGAGTATCTGGTGAAAAAGGGTGTTGAGCCCTCCAGGCTCAGGTATGAGGGCCTGGGCGAGAGTATGCCCTTTTATCCCAATACAAATGAAGAAAACCGGAGGAGGAACCGCCGGGTAGAATTTCTTTTAATAAAGCATGCGGAATAAGCAATGTATATTTTTTTCACAGATCTTGACGGGACTTTAATTGACCATCATACCTACAGCCCCGTGGGTGCCATGGAGGGGATAGGGCTTTTAAAAGAGAGAGGGATACACCTTGTACCTGTTACAAGCAAAACCTTTGATGAAGTATGTGAAATAATGGATCTCCTTAATCTGCGGAATAACTTTGTTTTTGAAAATGGCGCAGGAATGGGAATTTTTTCAGGTAAAGAGGGTTTTCAGTTTACTCTTAACAGCCCCGGGATTGATTATCTTCTTGGTTTTGTTCCGCTGATTTCAGGATTTTTCGGATCTCAATTAAATATCCTGAACTTTGTTTCTGCTCAGGAGCTTGACAGGCTCACCGGGCTGGGGCTTAAAAGATCGGAGATGGCTCTGAAAAGAAAAAGTTCAGTTTTTTTTATACCCCGCAATAATCCTTCACCTGATGAGGCAGAGATAGATGCATTAAACAGGTCCCTTGCTCCTGAAGGGGTAAAAATTACAAAAGGGGGAAGGTTTTATCATCTTGTTTCTCTTGATTTCGGCAAGGGGGAGGGTGTAAAAAAAATAATTGAGTTTTACAGGGTTAAGTATAATTGTGAACCTGTTACTGCAGCGGCAGGGGACAGCTTAAACGATCTTGATATGTTAAAAGTAGTTGATTATTCCTATGTGGTGAAAAAACCTGACACTACATGGCTGAAGACAGATTTCCCTGTAATTAAAACTCAGGGGGAGGGGCCATACGGATTTAGTGAAGCTGTAAAAGATTTTTTAATTAAAATATCAGGGTAGATGATGGAATTTATAAAGGAGCTTCTATACTCAATAGGCGAGATGTTCATGCGCTTTGTAAACAGGGTGCTTGCCTGGTTTCTGGGGCTGGAATTTCTGAATCAGGCCATTCTTGTAAGCAGCATAACCGCTTTTTTTGCGATTATTCTTCCTATAGCTGAGTATTATATTTTTGAAACATGGTTTGAAATCAATAATCCCCAGGCGGTTTATCTTATAGCCATTGTGATTATAATGGTTGTTACAATGTATATACCCGTGAAGATTGCCTTTATAATAAGAATGGCAGTTAACGGATGGTATCTTCTATGGCTTATAATAGTATCAGCAACAGGGAGTATATCACACGCACCATATGAGTTGAGTTCAGGATATTATTTTAATATTGCCGCGCCGCTTATTTATATAATATTATCAGTTTTATATTATCTTGCACGGAGAGGGTGATTGCTGATTTTTCTGTAACCTCTCCGGAAATTTGTTTTCTTTCTAACATAAGGGGTTAACCCGATTGATTCTGTAAAAAAATCCGGTAAAGGGGATAACCTTATCCCCCTCTGAAAAGAGTTATACTGTTACAATTTACCGGATTAGATATAACACAAAGGAGAATGGTAAAAATGAGTAAAAAGCAGTTCCAGACAGAAGTGAATCAGCTTCTACATTTAATTATTCATTCACTCTATTCTCATCAGGAGATTTTTTTAAGAGAGTTGATATCAAATTCATCTGATGCGCTTGATAAACTCAAGTTTCTCAATCTCACTGATGAGAATTATAAGGGTATAAATTTTGATCCCAGGATAGATGTTTCTTTCGATTCCGCGGAAAAGACCATAACAATAAGTGATTCCGGAATCGGCATGAATGAGCAGGACCTTGATGAAAACCTGGGAACCATTGCCCGCTCAGGAACCAAAGGTTTTCTCAACAGCCTCACAGGGGACGCAAAAAAGGATTCTACCCTTATAGGTCAGTTTGGTGTCGGATTCTACTCATCTTTTATGGTTGCAGATAAAGTTGAGGTTGTAACCAGAAAGGCAGGGGAGGAGACCGGATTTAAATGGATAAGCGACGGCAAAGGGGAGTACGAAATTGAAGCCTCTGAGCGTGACAGTCACGGTACCACAGTTAAGCTTTTTCTTAACAGTGAGGGTGCAGAATTCGCCAGCAGGTGGTCAATTGAAGGTGTTGTAAAGAAGTATTCCAACCATGTTCCTTTCCCCATTTTCCTTCATTACCAGGATACAAAGTTTGAAGGTGAAGGTGAGGATAGAAAAGAAATAAAAGAGGATAAGGTTGAACAGATTAACTCCGCTTCTGCTATTTGGAAAAGACCAAAGAGTGAATTAAAGGAGGAGGATTATTTTGAGTTTTATAAACAGATCGCACATGATCTTGAGGATCCTCTTTTTTATATGCATACAAACGCGGAAGGGGCGCTTGAGTATACTACTCTTTTTTATATCCCCTCCAAGGCCCCCTTTGATCTTTTCCGGGCTGACTACAAGGCTGGTGTTAAACTCTATGTAAAAAGGGTCTTTATTACAGATGATGAAAAGGAGCTTATGCCCACATATCTCCGCTTCGTACGCGGTATTATTGACTCAGAAGACCTCCCCTTAAATGTGAGCAGAGAGATTCTTCAGCAGAACAGGGTAATGGCAAAAATTAAGTCCTCTTCAGTTAAGAAGATATTAACTGAGATTGAGGGTCTAAAGATAAAATCCAGGGATAAGTATAACATGTTCTGGAAGGAGTTTGGAATCCCCATGAAGGAGGGGCTATACCAGGATTTTGAAAACAGGGAGAAGCTTCTTGATCTTGTAATGTATAAATCAACAAAGTCCGATGAGTTTATAACACTTAGCGAGTATGTTGAGCGTATGGCCCCTGATCAGAATTCCATATACTATATTACAGGTGAGAAGGGGAATGTGCTCCGCAAGTCCCCTCTTCTTGAGATGTATAAAAACCGTGATATAGAAGTGCTGATACTTGACAATGAGATTGATGAAATAGTAATCTCAACTGTACCCAAATATAAGGATTACGAGCTTAAATCAGTGAACAGGAGTGATGCTGCCAATGATTTAAAGAGCGATGATGACAGGGACAGAGAAAAGAAAATTGAGCCCCTTGTTGCAAGGATAAAGGAAAAACTTGGTGACAGGGTTAAGGATGTAAAGGCCAGCACAAGGCTCAGCGATTCACCATCCTGCATTGTAGCTGATGAGAATGATCCTACTGTACAGATGCAGAGTATTCTTAAAGCAATGGGGCAGGGGGATATTCCTGAATTTAAGCCTATACTTGAAATAAATCCTGACCATGAAATAATAAGGAAGCTGGAAAACAGTGAAGATGAGTCTGTAGTTGAAGATATCAGTTTTCTGCTTCTGGAGCAGGCAATGATAGTGGAGGGGGTTGAAATAAAAGATCCCAATCAGTTTGTTGCGCGAATGAACAGGGTAATAAATAAAGCTGTATAAGTTATAACCCGGGGCAGCGGGGTCATTCTTTTTTGACTGTCTGTCCCGGGTAATTTATATTGAGCCGGCAGGAGCGATTCATGTCTGATAACATCATAGAAATAATCAGAAATAAAAAAGCGCGCTTTGAGTATGAGATCCTCGACACATTCGAGGCAGGTGTTGTTTTGCGCGGTACTGAAGTGAAATCGATCCGCCAGAAAAAGGTAAATATACAGGAATCCTATGCCAGGATAAAGGATGGCGAGGTTTATATTGTGGGGATGAATGTTTCCGCCTATGAAATGGGGAACAGGTTTAATCATGATCCATTGCGTGAAAGAAAGCTCCTCATGCATAAGCATGAAATTAAAAAGCTCATAGGGAAGCTTAATGAAAAAGGGTATACCCTTGTTCCATTGAGAATGTATATAAAAAACGGCAAGGTAAAAATCGAGCTGGGCCTTGGAAAAGGTAAGGCTGTTTACGATAAAAAGAAGAGCATACAGGATCGTGATATGAAAAGGGATATGCAGAGGGACATTAAGAAGTATGTATAATTTTAACTCATTTTTGATTTTTGCAATACTATATAAATCCTGTTAAACTGTCTACCCCGGGGGTACTTCTTTCCTTTGCCCCCTGTCCCCCAAAGGGGGCACGAGTTAATATATTTTCTTTATAATTTAATTTTATATCATTCCAATAACAATTTCAATATTGTTTAATCCGTCTTCATCTTTAATCCGCAATGTACTAATTCCAGTAATCCGAGAAAATTCATCTGCTTACTCAAGTTTGTTTTGTACGTGCCCCCTTTGGGGGACAGGGGGCTAACTCCGGTAGATGTGGTAATAAATAGTTTAATTGCATCTGCCGAGAATCCGAAATGAGTTATAATTTTCCAATTCCCCGATTTTATCGTATTATAAGGTATAATAGAAAAACCAGAACAGCCGTGATTGACGCGAATGCAAAAATGAGTTTGTTTCTTTCAGCATCAGGCATTAGGGAGATGTTCTGAAGTTTGTATTTTAATTCAAGGATAGAGTTTATTATACTGCTGTAGTTTACTTTCTTTTTGAAATCAGCTTTAAATGAAGAGAAGAGCCCCCGCTTATTTTTATCTGCCCCGTCTTTTTTTAAATCAAATTTACCCTCTTTGTAGAGTTCCGTGTCATCAGGGTTGACAAGCAGGCTGTGACCGCATCGACAGGATATCTTTATAATACCTCTGTCAATAGGGAAACGGAGCATCTTTCCGCATGCGGGACATGCTTTAATATACTTCATGGGAATTTACTGAATTTCCTGAACCTGCTTTGTCATTTCAGGTATTTTAGAAAAGAGTTCTTCCAGGTCTTCATTTTTTATTCCTGTTGCTTCAAGAGCATCACTGCTGAGCTGATGAAACAACCCGTCGCTCCCTATCCCTATACCTGCCATAATGCTTACAGTATTGGCAATATGTACGATGGAGACCTCCTGCTTGAACTCTTTAGGGGCATTTTCAGGATCTGAATAGTACCTGGAAATCGCTTTAAGCACAGGTGGGAAATTCCATTTTTCCAGTACTTTTTCACTTATCTCCTCATGGCTGTATCCCATTACAGATTTTTCAGCCTCGCTGAAGGTAACATTATTTGCTGTAACTTCATTCATTATATCATTGTATGTATTCTGAACAAAAATTGCAAGGACCGTTTTACCTATATTGTGGATAATCCCGCCGGTAAAAACAATGTCTGCAATATCTTTGCGATTCCTCTGAACAGCTATCCGTTTGGCCATTGTGCCTACAAGGAGACCCTGCTTCCACAATTCACCCTTTGCAAGATCGTAGCCGATAACAAATTTATCGAGGAGCGGTTTTGCAGCCACAACCATAACAATATTTGTTACTTCCCTTATACCCAGAGTGACTATGGCCCTGTCAATAGAACTGATCTCTTTCCCTTTGCTGAAGTAGGCAGAGTTGCAGAGCTTGAGTATGTTTGTAGTCATAGCCTGATCCTTGGAAATCTCCTCAGCTACAGCCTTGAAGGAGACATCAGGATCGTTTACCATATTAAGAATTTTTGTCGCAACCTCAGGTATCGTAGGGAGGGCTGCGATGTTGTTTATGGTGCTTTCTATTCGTTGTTTTATATGTGCGTGCATTTAAAATACTCCGGGCTTTATATCAAACCTTATAATACATTTTTTCTTTTCCGGCAGCTTTCACTTTCATATGCCCGTCATCAAGAAAAAAGTCGATGACCCGGCCGGTATTACCGCCGGTATCCTCTTCAAGGAGCGGAATCTTAAGCTCTTCAAGAATTTTTTTTGTTTCCTCAATATTTCTGTCCCCGATCTGTCCAAGGGTTACGTTGGACTGAAATTTGAACATAGAGGCGCCGCCGGCAATTTTTGCTGACATATTTTCTCTTTTACACCCCTCTTTTAAGAGTCTCTGGACAAGAAGGGGTATTGCTGTATCTGCGTATTTTTCAGGAGTCGCGCCTTTAGCAGTATCAAGGGGGAGTAGAATGTGAGCCAGCCCCCCTGTTTTCTTTATCCTGTCGTAAATACAAATACCCACACAGCTCCCGAGGATTGTGCGCAGTATTGTAGGATTCTGGCCGATTTTCACCTGCGCAACCCCAACATTTATTAGTGTCTGGTTCATACTGTATTCTCTGAATCGAATTTATTATGACTAAATTAATATATTAATCAGCTCATTTGTCAAGGGATATAGTCATTTTTTGAATATTTTTTCTCTGAGAGGTACTGAACTTATTTTATTGTATAAAACGCTCTATTTTTATTATCAATAATTTTTTCGTTTACAATTTATATCTAATGCTCCATGATAATAAAATGATACCAGTAATTATTCCTAAAGATATTTTTTAGTGTAATAATTCTGTTTTCATTGTCCCCGCCGCCTCCGGCGGCGGGGACAATGGAGCATTTTATTCCAAATAAAAGTTCAGGAATTAACACTGAAATGATACTGAAAAGCCTAAAGAAAAATCCTTCAGACAAGATCCGTGAGATTCTCTCAGGAATAAAGAGCAGTGACTTTACCAGCATAGGGGGGATATATCTTGATGAAGTTCTTAATATATTTTTTAAGCTTGAGGGTGAAATAACTGTTCCCGGGATATCAGTCAAAGAGCTCGATTATAAAACAGGGTTAACCGTTTTTGAAAATATTGTAAAGTTTGCGCCGGAATTTTTTATTAGTCACTCCTTTATGGAGAAGCGGAAACCTGCTGCAGAGGAGCATTCTCTTCAGTTTTGCAGAAAAATAGAAGGGGTAGTGATAGACTTTGTTCATGTTATAAGAATTGATTTAAGGTTTACCCCCGGTTCAGGTGTAATTGTGTCTTCCGGAAATAATGATATCTATCCTTCGTATAAATCAGACAGATTGTTCTTTAAATCACGCCTGGTTCCTGTAAAGAAAGGTTCTTTGCCGGAAAATATTGATTCAATAAAAATAAAGGATTCCGAATCAATTGAAGCTGATCAGAGGCGTTTCGTTTCAGTTATTTTTGAAGAAAAGAACAGAAGGCCCATGTCTGTGGAATTATCTAAAAGGGCAGGTTCCGGGATTTTTCCTTTCTCTGCAAATATCTATCCATTTATAACTTACGATTATTTTACATCATGCCTCAGCCTGCCCGATCCGCTGCCGCATCGTATTGAAGAGGGGGCCCTTCTGTTTGAGCCTTTGTTCTTTTACATCAATTCTCTCTACAGGGGGATCTCCGATAGTGCTGCCAGAGGAGCAGAAGAGATTCCCGGTTCATTGACTATTGAGGGGGATAATCTTTCCTTAACAGGGGATTATGTTAATAAATTGAATACCTTTTTTTCAAGGTATTCGATTTATACAGATGACACGCTTATGCTCCAGGGGCTCCGTAAAATCGAAACAGCTTAATGTTTATATTATGCACCTGTGTTTACTTTAAACTGCTTCATTAATTCAAGCATCTCCTGCGCCTGGTTTGACATCTCTTCACTTGCTGATGCAGTCTCTTCAACAAGTGCAGCGTTCTGTTGTGTCATATTATCGAGTTCCATAATGGCTCTGGTTATCTGATCCATAGCAGATTTCTGCTCATCACTGGCAACAGCGATCTCCTGTATTATCAGGGCGCTTTTTTTAGCTGCATCGGCTATCATCTGCAGCGTATTCCCTGTACTCATTACAACTTCAGTGCCGCTTTCAACTTTATCTACAGAGTCGCGAATCAGCTTTTCTATCTCCTTCGCAGCGTCACCTGACCTCTGGGCCAGATTCCTTACCTCTCCGGCAACCACGGCAAAGCCTCTCCCCTGTTCCCCTGCCCTTGCAGCCTCCACCGCAGCATTGAGGGCAAGAAGGTTGGTCTGGAAAGCAATTTCATTTATTACAGTAATAATTTCTGCTATTCTTTTACTCGATGTGTTTATTTCATTTATTGAATCTATGGCAGAGTGGGCCTGCTCGCTCCCTTCAGCCGATTTTATCGATCCCTCTTGTGTAAGTTTACTTGCGGTTCTGGAGTTTTCCGCGTTCCGTTCAACAGCTGCGCTGTTTTCTTCAATTGTTGAAGCGATCTCTTCAAGAGCAGATGCCTGCTCTGTTGTCCGCTGAGAAAGGTTCAGGTTCCCCCGGCTTATTTCATCGACTGCCTGGGCCAGGTTTTCAGAAGTAAAGATGAGCCCCGTAATGAGCTTCTCAAGGCTGTCTGCGGAGGCGTTAAGTGCGGCTGCAAGCTGTCCTATTTCATCTCTCTGTTTTATGTCGATCCTTTCGGTGAAGTCCCCTTGTGCAAGTTTTGCGGCAAAATTATTCATTGCCTGAACAGGATTGGAAATTTTCCCTGCTATAAAAAGGCTTATAATGAGACTGGCAATAACTGCAATAATTACAACAAAAGATGCGGCATAACCCATCTTCCTTAATGGGGCAAAAAGCATTGACTCAGATACTGTAACACAGAGTATCCACCCGGTCTGTTCAAGTTCGGTGAAGTAAATTCTCCGTGTTTCACCATTCATGGTAATTGCAGCATTACCGCTTTTATCTTTTATTATAGTACCGCCGAGAGAAGCCAGGTTTCTGTCCGGATGTTCAGTGATTTTTTTTGTCATAACAAGGGATTTATCGTCATATGCCAGAAACAGACCCTCCTTATCCAGAAGAAAGGCTTTCATGTCAATGTTCTCATCCTTAATTTCTGTTACAATCCGCTGTATTTCTACAATGTCAAAGTCGCCGCTGGCAACACCAATGAGGAGACCCTGCTGATTGAAAAAGGGTGAAACAGCCGAAATCATGGTTACACCCGAAGCGTCATCAAAAAATGGGGCAGACCAGGCAATCTCGTTCTCCTTTACTCCGGTCTTCCCGGTAAGATACCAGTCCTGTGAATGGAAATTATATTCTTCAGTTTCGTATTCTTGAGTATAAGTTATTTTATCACCATCTCTGTATACATAGGGGCCGAAAAATTTTACTGCCGGATCGTATCGGTATGGTTCAAACCATACCCCGAATCCGAAGCTGGCCTGGTTGTCGCCTGTGAAATCTCTTAATATATTCACATAGGTATTTCTTGATAATGTATTTGTGCTGCTTTGGGTAACTGAAGCAAGGGACCTCACAATGGATGAGTGGGCTTCAAGTTTTCTCTCCATATCAGATATTACACCTTCAAGTTTGAGAGGCATTCTTTCATTAATTTCATTGTTTATGATGTAGTAGGTTATAACAAAGGATGTTATAGATATTGCAGCTATTACAGTAACAACAAGGGCAAGTATATAGGCCATTGTTTTAAATTTAAATGAGTGTATATTCATGATTTTTTCCTTTTTATTAAGAGCTTTATATTTTTATTCATATTTCAGCTTTCCATATCCAGGTCAGAGAGCACTTCAATATCCTTTGCAGTGAGCATTATTTCAGGATTCAGGATTATAATAAGATTATCCTCTTTGTTGAGGACACCCTTAATTATCTCCTTGTTGATGCTCACATGAAAGTTGGGAACCTCCTGAAGCTGGGCTGATGCGGAAATTACATCTGAAACTGAGTCTACTATGACCCCCACAAGCGATTCTTTGTGCTCAAGTATAAGGATTACAGTAAAGGAATCGTATTCTCTCTCCTCCAGATTGAATTTAAGGCGGAGATCTATGACCGGTACAACTATTCCTCTTAAATTTATTACCCCCTTCATATAATGTGCCGCATTCGGGACTGATGTAATGTTTGTCATCCCTACAATCTCTTTAACTTTCAGCACCTCAATACCGTAGGTTTCATCGTTTATAAGAAACGTAACATACTGCTGGGAGCTGTTTGCAAGAGTATTGTCTATGTTACCGTAGGTTGTATTCGCGGACATGATTTTCCTCCATTAATTAAAGTACATATAATAAACGTCATTTTAAGGTATAAGTCAATAACTGAATGGTCTCTGATAAATGTTTTTTTAGAAAACGGGACAGGTTGTAGAATAGGGCTTTTGTAATTAAACAGGTCTGAGCCGGTAAATTTAAAATCTGAAAAAGATTTATAAATAAGGTGACACCCTCTTTTGAATTTGATATATTTAATAGAGCGGTGATAAATTATTTAGTCACATTAGAGTGTTTTGACAGAATAAGATGATTCTCCCCTCTATTCCCGGGGATTGAGGTGTTTTATGAAAATAGCAGTTGCAGGCGGACTCGGTTTTACAGGGACTTATATTGTGCCTCAGCTTATTTCTGCAGGTCATGATGTAACTGTATTTGACAGCAGGAATGAATCTGACTTTAATTTTGAGGGAGCCTGCTATGTAAGGGCTGATCTTATGAAAGAGGGCTCATGGCAGAAGTTTATTGCTGACAATGAGGTTATAATCAATCTGGCAGGGGTCAATATTTTTCAGCGCTGGAGTGACAAAAAGAAGAAGCTCCTTTACGACAGCAGGATAAAAACAACAATGAATATTGTTGGCACTCTCCCTCAAGGGGGTGAGGTAAAACTTCTAATTAATGCTTCAGCAACAGGTATTTACGGATTCCATAAGGATGAAATAATCGATGAATCCGCCCCGGCCGGAAAAGACTTTCTCGCAGGGATATGCATGGACTGGGAGAAAGAGGCGTTAAAGGCTGAGGGTAAGGGTGTCCGTGTGGTTATTCTCAGGTTCGGCACAGTATTCGGAAGAGATGGCGGTGCCTTCCCGGAACTGAAAAAGAATTTCCGCATGTTAATGGGAGCAAGGCTTGGATCAGGGAAGCAGTGGTTCCCATGGATACATATTGAAGATCTGGCCCGTATTGTTGCTGCGGCTTTTGAAGATGAATCTATGAAAGGGCCATATAATTGTACTGCACCCGGGATTGTAACTAATCGCGATTTAACTAAAATCATGAGTGAGGTAACAGGACGGCCGGTGGTTATCCCTTTTGTTCCCGGTATTGCTTTGAGGCTTATTCTGGGAGAATTTGGAGGAGTTATTGTAAAAGGGCAGAGAGCTGTACCTGCAAAACTGGAGGGCCAGGGTTTTAATTTCAGATTCCCTGAACTAAAAGCTGCACTTGAGGATTTAATGTAAAGTGACTCCTGTGAAATTTGAAGTTTACGGTACTTCCCATATTACAGCTCTGACCCTCACAGCTCTGTTTGTTTTATTCATTGTATTAATCGGCAGAAGGCTTTCTGGGAAAGGGGCTGATACAGCATTATCTTTAATTATTGTTATGGTTATCCTGTCAGGTATGGGGCTTAAATTCGGTTATAACTGGTACAACGGCAAGCCGTCATACCCTATGCAGCTCTGTGACTGGGCAGCAATTCTTATGGTATATGTTCTCATTTTCCCGGATAATAGAGTCTTTGAGCCGGCTTATTTCTGGGGTCTTGGGGGGACTTTTCAGGCTTTAATTACACCTGATGTGAAACTCGATTTTCCCGATATTAAGTTTTTTACATTTTTTCTTCTTCACTGCGGGGTTGTAGCAGGTGTTTTTTACGCAATCTTTGTAAAAAGGCTTGCTGTTTCAGCTGGCGGGGTGAAAAGAGTATTTATAATATCGCAGCTATATATTGCTGCTGCAATAATTGTTAATTATATAACAGGTTCAAATTACGGGTATCTTTCGAAAAAGCCTTCATCAGCATCTCTGCTCGATTTTTTAGGGCCCTGGCCCTATTATATTATTGGGATAGAGGTTATAGGTTTACTCGTATTCGTAATTTTATATACCCCTTTTTTTATATCGCAGAGGAGGGGGGAGGTGTAGGTTCAGGGGGATCAATTTTATTTCATCTCCAGGCTCATCCTGTTTTTAAGCAGGAAATTAATATTGACAAATGAAGCCCTTTTTTTAGGGTATTCCTTTAATTTCAGTAAAATAAGAAAGTTGTGCTGTTATAATTTTTTATTTTTAATAAATTGAAATCGAGTATTGTAATAATACAGAAAATAAATTGTAAAAGAGGTAACTCCGATGAAAAGGACATTTCAGCCAAGCAAGTTAA
The DNA here is from genome assembly GCA_964491265.1 of uncultured Leptospirales bacterium. Taxonomy (GTDB): domain Bacteria; phylum Spirochaetota; class UBA4802; order UBA4802; family UBA5550; genus JBBAGC01. The sequence continues at coordinate 233,774 of CAZBFP010000002.1, forward strand.
AAAGAAACCGGAAACATGGATTTAGAGCCAGGATGGCAACAGCTGAAGGTAGAAAAGTTCTCATGAGAAGAAGAAGGAAAGGGAGACATCAGTTAACTGTATCTGACGAGAAGAGGATGCCGAAATAGGGCTGAAGATCAGTAAATAATAGATGCTGTGAAGAGGGTTAATTCACTTAAGGGAAGGAAGATTTTTCAGGAAGTATTCCAGAATGGGAGAAAGAGCAGAAGATCGGGGATAACAGTTTTTGTTCTAAAAGATAAGCGGGAAATAATAGGCGAAGATCAGTCAGAAAAGAGGGATGTGAAAATAGGAATTTCAGTAGGCAGATATTACGGCAATGCCTGTAAAAGGAATTTGATGAAGAGAAGAATTCGAGCTGTATGTAATGAACTGATTGATCGTATCAATAATGAATTTTTAATAATTATTAAACCCGGTTCCGGCTCAGAGAAATTGAGTTTTGAGGATCTGAAGTTTGAAATTGGTGCTATTTTTAGAAATACCGGGGTAATTGATGGAAGTGGTTAGAATAATAATCGGTAAAACCGGCCTTATTTTTTCCGGGATTGCTGTTTTTATAATAAAATTGTATAAAATATTTATATCACCACTATTGCCGCCGGCATGCAGGTATTATCCCACATGTTCCACATATTCTATTCAGGCCCTGCAGAAGCACGGTCTGTTCAGGGGAGGATATCTTTCAGCAAAAAGGATTTTATCCTGCAGTCCCCTGGGGAAAGGCGGGTTTGATCCTGTGCCCGAAGAATTTTATCTCTGGAAATAGTATAGTTTTTTAGTTTTTATCCCCTTACTTCCCCTCATACCCCAGTGCCGCAGCATCTGCGAGTAGTTGTATATTTATAAAATTAATGAGCAGCAAAAGGATTGTAATATGGAAAAGAGAACCTTACTTGCAGTAGTTCTGACTATGATAGTATGGGTGGGCTGGTTCTGGTTTTTTGTGCCTGAGCCGGAAATACCGCAAGATACCGCTCAGGTAGTCCAGAAAGAACAGAAAAAGGAGAGTTCTGTCACAAAAGAAGTGACAACAGAAAGGACTGTCAGTGCAGGGAGTTATGTAACTGTTTCAGGAAATATTAAAGAGCAGTCTATTGCATTTAAAACGGATATATTTAAATTTGAACTGACTAACAAAGGGGCGTCAATAAAGAGAGTAAATTATATACAGAGAGACGCTGATTTAACATTTGATGAAAAGCTTTTTAATTCAAAGGGTGAATTTGATTTTTCAGTAAGTTTCAGTGAAGATGAGTTTTTAAAAGGGAGCGATCTGGAAAATGTTGTCTGGGATTTCCGGAAAGAGAAGAGCGACACAATAAAATTTTTTACTGATGTTGTTATGAACGGGCAGCCCTTAAGAATAGAAAAAATCTATACTTTTACAGATAAGGGATATGATTTTAATGTGGAGTACAGGTTTGTTAATATCGGGAGGAAACAGGTAACGTTTAAGGACGGGATTGCCATATTCTCCCCCTCCGATATTCTTGGACCAAGACTTGATTACAGGAATAACTTCAATAACATGACTGGTATTTATTCTGTGGATGGGAGTTATGAAAAAAACACCAAGGGTGGAGGATTTTTCTCCAAAGCGGGTGAAACAAAGAAAGATTCCGGCTCAATTGACTACACGGGTATAATGAGCAGATATTTTCTTCTCATCATGAAGCCGCAGGGATTTACAGGAACAGGAACCATTTTTGATAACAGGCAGGGAACCGGATGCAGAACCGGTATGTTTGTGGATATGAGAGATATCGCGCCGGGAACAGAGGTGTCCAGGCCTTTTAGGATATATCTGGGGGAAAAAAATAAGGATCTTCTCAGGGCTATTGATCCAATACTTGTTGATGCATCGGATGTGAGTACAATAATTGAGCCTATCAGGTATTTTGTTATCTGGGCGCTGATGAATATTAATAAACTTTTCGGTAATCTCGGCCTTTCCCTGGTTGTATTTTCTATACTAACCAAGATAGTATTTATGCCGCTTACTAAAAAATCAACAGATTCAATGAAAAAAATGCAGGATCTGAGCCCCCAGCTTAAGAAACTTCAGGAGAAGCATAAGGATAAACCTGATGTTCTTCAGAGGGAGACAATGAAGCTTTATAAGGATAACAATGTCAATCCTCTTGGCGGTTGTCTGCCGCTGCTGCTTCAGATGCCATTCTTTTTCGCGCTATACAGCGCCCTGATTAACTCTTTCGATTTATGGAATGCTCCATTTATATTATGGATACAGGATCTTTCAATGCCTGACACTCTTCTCACTGTTTCAGGTTTTGATATAAATATTCTTCCGCTCCTCATGATAGTGTCTACTATTATTCAGCAGAGACAGACAATGAGCGAAGCGGCAACTCAGCAGCAGAAAATGCTTATGTACATGATGCCTGTGATTCTGTTATTCATATTCTGGACTATGCCCTCAGGACTGGTTCTTTACTGGTTTCTGCAGAATCTTTACCAGATTTTACATCAGTATGTAGTTAACCATTTAGGAGAAAGAAAGAAGAGAGCAGCTTAAATGTTAAATATATGAAATAATAGAGGATTCAGGAGGCTATAAATGAAGGTTATAGAGGCTGAAGGACGGACATCTGATGATGCAACTAAAAAGGCCCTGGCCGAGCTGGGAATAAGAGACGCTTCCAAGGTAAACGTGGAGATAATAGATCCGGGTAAAAGCGGAATATTCGGTTTCGGAGTGTCAAGACCGGCTAAGGTAAGAATATATTATAATGAGCAGAATGATGATGTGGGGGGAAAAGTAAGGGAAATGCTTACAAACCTCCTTGTAAAAATGGATATGGAAGGGAGCATTAAAGACATAAAAGAGGGTGAATCAAAGGTTTATGTTGAGCTGAAAAGCAAGGACAGCTCCGGTTTAATTATAGGGAAAAAAGGTAAAACACTTGAGGCGCTTCAGTTTATGATAAATCTTATGATAAACAATGCCACAGGGAGTGAAAAAAAGATTATTCTGGATATAGAGGAGTACAGGGAGAAGAGAGAGAAGGCGCTTAAAAAAATGTCGAGAGATATGGCCTTTAAGGTTATCAAATCGGGTAGACCTATGACCCTTGAACCTATGAACCCTTTTGAACGAAGGCTTATCCATCTTTCCCTTCAGAATGATAAACGTGTGACAACAAAAAGTGAAGGGCAGGGAATATACCGTAAAATTAAGATATCCCCGTCAAATAGAAAATAAAATGCATAGTGATACTATATGCGCCCCTGCAACGGCGCCTGTAAATTCATCTTTAGCAATAATACGAATAAGCGGTCCTGAATCCTACAGGGCCGCTTGCTCTTTTTTCACAGCCCCGGGAAAAATTTCCCACAGATATGCTGCATACGGCTCAATTGTCGAAAAGGATACAGTAATTGATGATGTCATCCTTATTTACTACAAGTCCCCTTCCAGCTTTACCGGTGAGGATATGGTGGAGATTTACTGTCATGGTAATCCCCTGGTGGTGAGCAATATCCTACAGCTTTTATGCAGATGCGGCATGAGGATGGCTGAGCCGGGGGAATTTTCCAGGAGAGCTTTTCTTAACGGGAAGATCGATTTAACAAAGGCGGAGGCGATAAATTCCCTTATTAACGCAAGGAGCGACTGGGAGATCGAAGCTTCACTCTCCCAGATGCACGGTTCCCTTCAGGGGGCGGTAAAGGCTCTCAGGGAGTCTGTGGTGCTTCTGAAGGCTGATATTGAAGCAGGGATAGACTTTATTGATCAGGATATAGAATTTGTTTCATATTTCGGCGCTTTGGAGACCTTGAGGACTATTGAAAAAGGTATAAACGATCTTTACTCAAGGTGCAGGGTCGGTGAGCGAGTATCAAGGGGTATAGATGTAATACTGGCCGGCCGCCCTAATGTGGGGAAATCGAGCCTCCTCAATCTTATTCTCAATGAGGAGAGGGCTATTGTATCGGAAATTCCGGGAACAACGCGCGATCTCATAAGAGAGACCCTGCAGATTGGAGGGGTTAGAATTAATCTTACTGATACTGCCGGTCTTGGTGACCCTGGGGATGAGATAGAGCGTATTGGAATAGAGAGGAGCAGGAAAAGTATAGCAGAAGCTTCTCTTGTTCTGATTGTTATAGACGCCTCAGCAGGTATAACACCTGAAGATAGGGATGTAATTGATACAGTAAAGGGGAGCAAAAAAATATATCTTCTTAACAAAATTGATAAAGTGGATAAAAGCGAAGTTGAAAGAATTATTAATGAAAGCGGTTTAAACTTTATACCTCTTTCTGCAAAGACCGGGGAGGGGTTCAAAGATCTTGAGGAGGGTATTTCTCACCTTATCTCAGAGGAATTCGCCGGTTTTAAAAATTCATTTCTTGCTGATGCAAGGATAATGGCCATACTTGAAAAGTCAGCTGCTTCTGCTAAAGATGTAATGTCACTCCTTGAGATAAATGAGCTTCCTGAAATTATTGCTTTTGAGCTTGGAGAATTGATGCATAATCTTGAAGAAATTACCGGAGAGGTTACTCCTGATGATGTGCTCGGTTCAATATTCAGCAGGTTTTGTATTGGTAAATAGCAGAATCTGATTTTTAACCTGGAAAGTTCTAAGCTATATTATTGAATATACCCTTTATTAACTCAAAATCATCGCTGTTATAGATAACAGCATAATCCTCCAGGGCATAGCCGTTATCTATTATCCCCTTAATATCTATATCCGCCCCATTGAGGTATTTAATATTCCCCCCCGCTTTTCTGCTTACCGGTATTGCTCCTGCCCAGTCCCATAAAAAGGATTTACCTGTAAAGGCAAGGAGCCTGTTGCGCTTATTGTCTGCAGTGAGACAGGCATGAAGGGCTGTAGATCCCAGGTTGCGGATTTTGCCGGGGAATTTTATCCTGGAAAAATCCATTTCCGAAGAGCAGAAAATATTGGTTTCACTATCAAGGGGGATATTTTTATCAACTATAAGCCTATTGTTGTTGAGATAGGAATTTTCGTTATCTGTATGGAAAAGCATGTCTGATCCTGGCGAATAGACAAAGCCGTATAGAGGCTCAAAGCCTTTGAAAATGCCGATAGAAATACACCAGATAGGGAGGTGCATGCTGAACATTGCAGTTCCATCTATGGGGTCAATAATTACAGTAATAGTTTCATCAGTGATTAATCTTTCATCAGTATTGAAGTTTTCTTCATGGACAAAGATAAAATCAGGATATTGTGCGGATATTTCAGAAATAAGAAGAGCCTGAATAAGGAAGTCAGCATCTGTAACAATTGTGCTGTCCTCTTTTCTCTGAACATCAAGCCCCGTTTTCTGAAGAAGCAGGGCCTTTTCTCCAGCTTTTTTTATCAGATCAATAAAAAAAACGAAGTCAGATTCTGAAAAAATATTCTCCTTCCCCATGCCGGCTGGTTTATTCGCCAAGATATGCGGCTTTAACTTTTGGATTTTCAAGGAGATTTCTGCTCTTGTCCTCCAGAACAATATTTCCTGTTTCAAGCACATACCCTTTATTTGAAATCCCCAGAGCCATTTTGGCATTCTGCTCAACAAGGAAGATGGTGACATTTTCATCCCTGCTTATGCTCGATATGGTCTGGAAAATATTCTGGATAATAATCGGGGCCAGTCCCAGAGCAGGTTCATCCAGAAGAAGGAGTCTGGGTGATGACATTAGAGCTCTTGCAATTGAGAGCATCTGCTGCTCTCCACCTGAGAGTGATCCGGCAAGCTGTTTTCTTCTGTCTTTAAGAATAGGGAACATCTGGTATTTCTCTTCTATCCGTTTATTTATTTCCCCCCTGTTTCTCAGGAGAAAAGCACCCATTTCAAGGTTTTCCAGAACGGTCATCTGGGCAAAGATCCCTCTCCCTTCAGGAGCCATTGATATTCCCCTGGATATAATTTTATCAGTACTTATCTGTATTTTTTTTGATTTAGGTTCATTTCCGTTTCTTTGAATCGAGCCTGCTATTGTTTCACCATTGTATATTATCCCGCCATTTTTGAGCGGTACAAGGCCTACAATCGATTTTAAAAGTGTGGATTTCCCTGCCCCGTTAGCACCTATGAGGCATACAATCTCCCCTTCAGAAACGGTGAGGTTTACCCCTTTAAGGGCTTCTATGTTACCGTAATTAACCTTAAGGTCTTTTATTTCCAGTATAGTTTTAGTCATCTGATTTCCCTAAATATGCTTCTATAACATCTTTGTTATTCTGAATCTGTCCTGGAGTACCCTCTGCGATTTTGCTGCCGTAATTGAGTACCGTTATTGTGTCGCAGATATTCATTACCAGCTTCATGTCGTGCTCTATCAGCACAACAGTAATGCCAAGGTCCCGAATCCGCTTAATTGTTTTCATCAGCTGGTCTGTTTCCTGGGGGTTCATCCCTGCTGCAGGCTCATCAAGGAAAATAAGTTCCGGTTCAGTTGCAAGGGCTCTGGCTATTTCAAGCTCTCTCTGTTTTCCGTAAGGAAGATTTTTGGAATACTCATCCCGCAGGTCCATGAGATTGAAAAAATCGAGCCATTTGAGAGAATTATAGTAAATATCCTTCTCCTCCTGTTTTGTAAAGAGCCTCCCCAGTATAAAATTTAGAGGCCTGTTTTTAGCCAGTACAGGATTATTGCTCCGGAAATGTCTCCCTATCATTACGTTTTCAAAAACCGTCATCTCTTTGAAAAGACGGATATTCTGAAATGTACGGGCGATTCCGCTTCTGGTAATTTTAAATGCAGGGAGCGGAGTTATATCGTCCCCTTTAAAAAAAACATATCCGCTTGTGGGTACATCAAGACCGGTAATATTATTGAAAAGAGTGGTTTTACCTGCCCCGTTTGGCCCTATAAGGCCTGTAATTGAATCTTTGTAAACTTCAAAATTTACGTCAGCTACAGCGATAATTCCGCCGAATTCTCTGCGTAAATTTTTTGTATATAGTAATGGCACCTTACTTCTCCAGTTCTAAGATTTCTTCTTTTATGATTTTACCGTAATTGAGCTTCACCCTTCCGATTATCCCCTGAGGTCTGTATATCATCATAAAAACCAGTATAAAACCGAAAAGAACCTGGTTCAGCTGGGGCGGAATTATATGTGAAACACCAAGGAGACGGGGTAATTCGGATGTAACAACAATGAGTACTGTACCGACTACTGTGGCAAAACTGTTCCCCAGCCCTCCAAGGACAACCATGCAGAGTATCATAATGGACATCATAAAATCGAATGTAAGGGGAGCTACAGACTGGTTAAAGGCGGCAAAAAGAGCGCCTGCCACACCTGCAAAGAATGCTCCGCAGGTGAATGCCCCTACCTTGTATTTGGCTATGTTTATACCCATGGCTGATGCGGCAATTTCATCCTCCCGTATCGATTCAAGCGCTCTTCCAACCCTTGATCTTACAACCCTGCGTATAAGGATATATGTGAGTAATACAATTATCCAGATAAAAATTGCCCATGGTATTTTGTCCATAGATGAAAGGGTAAACCCGAAGAAATTCGGCCCTGGTATGCCGTTTATACCCATGGGCCCTCTTGTTACGCTGTCCCAGTTGAGGATTACGTTTTTTACTATCTCCCCGAATCCCAGGGTTGCAATTGCCAGATAATCCCCCCTGAGGCGCAGAGTAGGTACCCCTATGAGGATGCCGAAAAACGCGGCAAGGAGGCCTGATGCGAGAAGGGCATACCAGAAAGGTATATTCAGGAAAGTCATTAAAATCGCTGCGCAATAGGCGCCTATACCGATAAAGGCTGCCTGGCAGAGGGAAAGCATCCCTGTATATCCTACAATAAGGTTAAGACCCAGGGCTGATATGGCATAAATTCCTGTATAAATAAAAATCAGAAGAACAAAATCGACCATCTTTATACCTTTTCCCTAATGTGTTTAATCAGAATGCCGCTGGGCCTGAAAAGAAGAATTATTATAAGAACTGTAAAAGCGATAGTATCTTTTAAACCGTGGGGTATACCGAGTATTACCACTCCAAAGGTTTCAAGAACACCCAGAATTAATCCCCCCAGCATGGCTCCTGAAATATTTCCTATACCGCCTACTACTGCAGCTATAAATGCTTTAAGTCCTGCCAGCTGACCCATGGTAGGGTAAACCTTGAATTCCATGGCAATTAGAACCCCTGCAACAGCTGCAAGGGCTGATCCTATGGCAAAGGTGAGGGATATAATCATATTAACGTTGATCCCCATAAGGGCGGCAACAGGCTGATTTTCACTTGTGGCCCGCATGGCTTTACCAAGCCGGGTATTGTCAATAAAAAGTTTAAGTCCAACCATCATTACCAGGCCCACAACAAGAATCATTATCTGGTTGGGGGTTATACTAATCCCGGCAATATGCATGGTCTGATTTTCAAAGGGGTAGTCGAATTTCATCGATTTTGTACCGAACATCATTGCTGCAATGTTCATCAGTATTATGGAAACCCCGATTGCGCTTAAAAGCGGGGCAAGTCGTGGAGCATTTCTCAGTGGTTTGTATGCAATTTTTTCAATTATTATCCCCATTGTCGCGCTTACAAGCATGGCAAAAATCATGGAAAGGGCAAAAATAGCAAGAACATATATTCCGCCCTGCGATGGGTCGCAAAGGTAATAGTAGAGGAGAAAGCCTGCATATGTGCCGAACATCAGTATTTCGCCGTGGGCGAAATTAATAAATTTAAGGATACCGTATACCATTGTGTAGCCGAGGGCTATAAGTGAGTAAATGGCTCCCAGTGTAAGCCCGTTAATAAGATGCTGCATCAATTCTGCAGTAGGTATGTTAAAAAGATTCATCTTTGTTTTACTTCCTTTATCTCATATCAGATAAGCGGGGACAGTGTGCAAAATGTTTTTAAACTCATTCCGGCAATGTGCCGGAATGAGTCTGTTTTTATCAGGTTATCCCCTGATTCTACCAAGAGATTTATTTTATTTCGATAAGTTTGTCACCGTCAAGTGTGAAGGTTCTTATCTGCTTGTACTGTCTGTTTTCAGAAACATATACGCCAATATTTACTACCAGGTCGCCATTAGAAGTGAAAGTAATCTTTCCTGAAGCGCCGTCAAAATCTTTTGTTTTTGCTACAGCACTCTGAACAGCACTTCTGTCAATTTTAACAGATTCGTCTCCCTCTTTTTTTGCTGTTTCAGCGATTGCTGCAAGAATGATTCTGGCACCGTCATATGCGTTAAGACTGAAAGCGTCAGGTCTTTCGCCATATTTTTTAAGATACTTGGCTTCAAAATCGCGTTTTGTTTTACTTGCAGGCTGTTCAGCAGCCTGTGTAAAGGTTATGCCGTTAGCAAGATCACCGGCGAGTTCAAAAATCTGAGGATTTGAAAATCCGTCTGCGCTGAATATTTTTGCTTCTACTCCAAGCTGTTTTGCCTGCTCAAGGATCTGTGCAATTTCTGCAACATAATTTGGTATGTAGAGTGCTTCAGCATTTGCACCTTTCAGTTTTGTAAGCTGAGTTTTAAAATCCTTATCACCCTGAAGAGCTGTTTCTTCAGCAACAACCTTGCCACCCTCTTTTTCGTACTGGGCTTTAAAGTCCATTGCAAGACCCTGGCTGTAGTCATTCTTTACATAAAGGATGGCAACAGTTTTGATATTCTCAACCTTTGCAAGGTATTTTGCAAAAACAACTGCCTGAAGCGCATCACTCATTACATCTCTAAATATATATTTTCCCTTATCAGGAAGATCTTTGTGAGTTGATGATGGTGATATCATAACAGTTTTTGAAGCTTCAGCCTTAGGAGCTACTGCAAGTGAGACTGAGCTGAAAACTGAACCTACAATACCGAAAACCTTGTTTACGCTTACAAGTTTTTCAATAGCCGGATTCCCTTTTTCAACTTTACCTTCAGTATCTTCAATTATGAGTTCAACATTTAAACCATGAATCCCGCCAGCTTCATTCTGTTCTTCAACAGCTATTTTTACAGCCTGGCTCATAAGTTTGCCGTAATTTCCTGCATCACCTGTCATTGGTCCCAGGAATCCGATCTTTACAGTTTCACCGGATTTGAGTGTGTCAGTTCCTTTCCCGCACGCAAACGTGAAAAGAAGCATGAAAGAAAAAAGAACAACAAGTATTTTTTTCATGTAAGCTCTCCTTCTGAAAAATTTAATTTATATTTTAAGACGCTAAGCGCCTTTTAAATAGACTAATATCTGAAATGTTCAAATACTGCAATTAAAATTAAAATTCATGGGCCCCAATACAAATTTTTTTAAAAAAATCAGGGCACACCCCTTTATAAAGTCTCTTGAGATAGAGCTTTGAAAGCAGCATTTTTTTGAACATTTAAATCCATTTATGCACAATTTTTACTGCTATTTTATTCTGTCAATTATATAATAAATAAGCATACTTTTTACTGCATAAGATTTATGCAGCTGTAACATTGATTCATTGGCCATTATTTACCGCGGAAGATCCGGGATCAGGGCATAATTGATCTTGACATGAGCAGGGAGTAAATATGAATCAGATTTATGATGATACATGATAAAAAAATCTTTATGGCTCCCATGGCTGAATTATCTACTCCTGCATTAAGGGGGTGTGTGAGGGGATTCTCAAGGGAAACTGTTCTTTTTTCAGAGATGCTCAGCGCTTCCGCTCTTGTGGGTTCAGCACAGCATAATGAACAATTAATGCAGAAAAATGAGATGGATGAACCCTTTGTTTACCAGCTTCTTGGCGGGGAGCCTGATGTTATGTCCCGAGCCTGTTCAATGCTTGAAGAAATCGGGGCAAAAGGGATTGATATTAACATGGGATGTTCCGCTCCTGATATAATTAAAAGAGTGCAGGGTGCCAGGCTTTTAAAGGAGCCCGATCTTGTCCGGCACATTATCCGTCAGTGCAGAAGATCTTTCAGCGGCACACTTTCTGTAAAAATCCGCAGCGGTTTTGAATCGAGTGATGAAGCTTTTCTTTCTAATTTTGCCCTTATGCTTGAAGGTGAGGGGGTAGACTTTATTACTCTTCACGGGAGGCACGCAAAGCTTTCTTTCCGGAGAAAAGCGGACTGGAATCTGGTAAAGCTTTTGAAGGGAAAGTTGTCCATCCCTGTAATAGGTAACGGGGATATATTAAAACCTGAGGACGCTGCAGCCAGGCTGAGCGAAACCGGCTGTGACGGGATAATGATAGGGAGGGAGGGTGTAAAGTCCCCCTGGATCTTTGCCCTTGCTGAAGGGCTGATAAATAAAGGTTCCTACAGCCTGAGGGTTGATCTTCTACATGTTTTCAGCGGAGTAATGAAGGATCTGGAGAAAAATCTTCCGCAGCATCTTCATAAAAGCAGGGGCCACAGGTTCTGCTTCTATTACTGCAAAAATTTTGTTTTTGCTCATGATATTTTTAAAAAAATTAGAAATGTTGACAGAATTAATGATATGATAGATATTCTTGATGAGTATCTATACCGGAATCCTCATGAAAGGGTAAAAATATTTCACCAGGAGAAATAAAATGGAATTTATGCGTGTCTGGACTGAAGTTGATATTGAAGATATACAGAAACATATAATCATGGTGGAGGATAAATTCGGTCACTGCCCCGGATGTAAACAGATTGGGATTCATTTGAAGGAAATATCAAAATGTCCCGGATGCGGCAGATCCTTTAAGTATATGACATCAAAGGATGCCAGAGGGGGGAAAACAGAGGTTGTTATGAGGTCAATGAGGAAGCTCCCGGATCTTGTTTTTGTAGACTATGATGATTATGAAAGGGTGACGGGTAAAAAGAAGGCTGAGGGTCTGTTTAACATTTAAAAAATTTCATCATCCTTTTTCTCTTTTGCCCTGATATATCTTCTGTAGTAGGTCAATGAGCTCACTTTGTCACCTGAAAGCTCATAGGCTCTGCTTATGTTGTAAAGTGATTCCTGCAGGGAGACATCCCTTTCGTAGGCATTTTTAAAAGAGGTTATTGAGTCATTATATTTTCCTGCAAGAAGCTGGGCCATACCTAAATAGAAGTATCCTTTTGCAAAACGGCTGTCCAGCTCAACAGCCTTTTTCAGGTGGAGTACTGCATCAGCTGTTTTATTCTCCTGAAGCAGGTATACCCGTCCTATCCCGTAATGGGCAAGAGAGTAATTATTGTTAATCTGAGCCGCTTCTATGAATAACTCCAGGGCTTTATCCATCTCTCCTGACTTAAATGCGGTAACCCCCTCATTGTAAAACTTTGTGCTGTTTTTAATCTCACTATAAAGCGGGGTGCTTATTATAAACAGCATCAAAGAGATGGATAATATTTTAATTAATCCCTTATGCACCAGGCACCATCTTTTTCAGGTATTCGTAAAAAAAGGAATAAATCCCTTCGTTAAAAAAGAAGTATATTATAAAAGTGATCCAGAGCAGAAGTGTGAGCATACATAGAAATTTAAGAAGTTTTTCCGCACCCATATCATTGGCTTTGTAAAAAATTATTACAATTGCAAGGGGCCAGATTATAAAAAGAGATGCGAAGATGATAGTAATAAAGTCGCGGATGAAATCGAGTACTGATATGTACCAGTCATTTTTAAAGGCATTAAATCCGTTCTTCAGCTCACTTAGGAAAAACCACACATAAAAAGAGAAGATCAGTGTGGCAATCATCTTCCAGAAAATTTCTATTTTCGGTCTGAACCAGAGGAGCAGCATGGTTAAGCCCCAAATAGAGAAAAAAAGAAAAACCGATTTTATCATTAAAATATCAGATTCCATTGCCACCTGCTTGACTTTTGTAGAAAATATTTGATTGATTATACTATTATAATTATCGAATTATTGATACTCTTTAATGATTAAAAAAGTTAAATTTTACAGGGACAGCTTTTTATGATTTTTTTAGTTAAAGACCATTATTATCAAATTAATACGTATTTAAATATTAAATAAAAGATTATAGCTCCCCGCCGCCTTCGGCGGCGGGGAGCATAGAACATTTCGAATAATATAAAAGTCTGGAAAATGTTGCTGATGAAAAATATAATATACTTAAAGCAGTATTCCGGGAAAATATTTATCCCCTTGTTTTCATTATTCTTATTTATTTCATGTGCTTCTTCTCAGCCGGGGGGAGTAGCTTTGTTTGAGTATAAAATCCCGGAAATTTTTAATTTCAATGAGGAGGATCTTAATAAAAATCTCAATTTTAAAAAAAGTGATAATCCAGGGTATAAAGCGGTAATAGTATTTTACAGCTATTTCCCTGTTGTTGAAGTTATGACTTACTCCGGGGATGATTTAATTATTAAAACAAAGCCCGGGGAGCTGAAAGCGCTTATCAGAGTAATGGATAATGATAAAATTGTAAAGGTTTATTTTGTGGAGGTAAAAGGGGAGGGGAAGGATAACCTTCTCAGAGAATTCTCCAGGAAGGCTGGTCTTCTTTTGTCTGAGTTGAATTAGTTCTTTTTTTCAGTCTTTTTGAATATATCCTCAGGGATAATTCTGCTTCTTTCATATTCAGCTTTAATGACATCCCCTGCTGATGTACGCAGGTCATTTGCAATTATACATTTACCTTCAAGAAGAACCCCGTTTTGAATAATAAGCTCAGGTGTTCTGATATCGCCAAAAACCTTTGCTGTAGGCATGAGCAGAACCCTGTTGCTTGCATTAATATTCCCGATTATAAGTCCTTCCACAATAACGGATACAGCATCAATATTTGTCCTTATTTTCCCGCCTGTTCCTATATAAAGCTGGTCCGCTCTTAAAGATTTACCTTCAAAGCGCCCGTCAATTCTCAGGGAACCGTTTATATTAAATGAGCCTGAAAAGTATGAATTTTCACCTATCACATTTGTTGAATTGTCGCCTGTTGATTTAGATAAAGCCATGGTTACCTCTATTTTGTTTCAATCTCATAAACATATGATTTTTTTTAGCAATAATGTCAATCCCATTTCACGATTTTACTGAAGATAGTATCTCTTCTCTTCTTATATTTAAGGATAAATACAATGTTTTAGAGATGCTCAGAAAGATGATTTCTGCTCTGATGTATCTGCTTTTATATTTTTTTTATATTGCGGACTGCTATTCTGTCCGCGCTTGTATTGAGCATAGCAGCAACGGCAGATGCCAGCACTACAGCAAGCTCTTCATCTTCTCCCGATGGTTTTGCCGCAGCCGGTGATGTGGATGTGGGGACTTCTGCATCCACAGATGCTTTTAAAATTCTGCTCATCAGGGATGTGCAGAACATTAAAAGTGTAAGCACAACAACGGTTGTTCCCATACCCATTAAAACAGTTAATAAAATAGCGCTGGCAAGATCCCCTTTTTCAAGGGTGCTGATTGTTTCAGGATTGGAAAAGATTTCCAGAATTTGTGTTATGTCCATGAAAATCTCCTAAATTTCAATTTTTACACGGCTCAGAAGCAAAGAGTTTTTTAGTAGCATAAAACTCTTTTTTAAAGCCTCTGGTGATATCAGATCAGACTTAAAAACAATTGAGAAAAAGATGAATCTCATAATCTGCCGGGATCGGCATTTGAAAAAGATAGAGTCTGTATAAATAAAGCTTATAAAGTGAATATGTCTTATTTCTGATACTTTAATCAAAATTATGTACAGGATTATATTTGCGCAAGGTTTTTTAATTAATTTGCTGAACTTTTTTTTATGCAGTGGTTTAATTCTATGTATTGTCATCCCCGCGCATACTTTGACGCGCTCAGTACAGGTGCGGGAATCTCATAAACGGACTGTTTGTTTTTTTCTGCTCTTATGAAATATTTTACAGCAGAAGCAATTTTATAAGCGTCTGCTTATTATCCCCATCATGTTATAAACAATCTGTGCTGCTGCAAAATCGGACACTGAAGAATTTTCAGCTGGAGCAAGCTCAACAAAATCGAAGCCGCGAATCTTTTTTGTTTCAGGAATAGATTCAAGAAAGCTGAAAAAATCGTACCATAAAAGCCCTCCCGGAACCGGTGTTCCAGTATGAGGTATGACAGATGGATCGAAACCATCTGCATCCACGGAAATATAGATATCATCAGGAAAATTATCAGGGAAATCGATTGTAAATTTTTTTTCGCTGTAAATAAAAGAGGCGTCGTAAAAGATAATATCCTTGTGATTTTTTCTGTACTGCAGTTCCTCTGTTGAGTAGCTCCTTGTCCCTATCTGTATCAGGGGGATATGTCTTTCATGGATTCTTCTCATCACACAGGCGTGAGAGTATTTTGTTCCATCAAGCTCATCCCTTAAATCTGCATGAGCGTCAAAATGTATTACACCGATATGGCCGAAATGCTTTTTTAAGGCCACTGCAGGGGCGTAGCTTATTGTATGTTCACCACCCAGCACTACCGGGATTTTACCTGCTTTAAGCACATCTGAAATCACTTTTTCAGTTTCTACAAGCACATCCGTGCAGTCGCCGCTACAGCCGATGGGATCGTGAGTGTATATCCCTTTGATAAGTGGCACAGATACACCATCATAAGCTTCAAGCTGTTGTGATGCTTTAATTAATGCAGCAGGTCCACTTGAAGTCCCTTTACCATAGGAGA
This sequence comes from uncultured Leptospirales bacterium, assembly GCA_964491265.1. Lineage (GTDB taxonomy): Bacteria > Spirochaetota > UBA4802 > UBA4802 > UBA5550 > JBBAGC01. The sequence continues at coordinate 249,375 of CAZBFP010000002.1, forward strand.
CTGTCTTTTCCAGCGGCACAGGTATAATGTGGAAGAGTGCCTCGCCCGGTTCTGTTTTCCCGGCTTCGCTTTCAAGGAAAGAAATATTTTTGTTCATGACAGCCTCCCTTTAAAATCATTATATGCGAAACTTTTTTTATATAGAACTTTTTTCTCTACAGAATCGAAGTAATAAATAGAAGGGAGACCAATTCCGTTGAATGTATTTGTTTTTACCATCGAGTAGATAGCCATGTCTGTAAAAACAAGTCTGTCACCCGTTTTTAGAGGCTCAGGGAATGAATATTCACCCATGATATCACCAGCCAGGCAGGATAGCCCCCCCAGTCTGTATGTGTGAGGATATTCCCCGGGAAGTCCGGAACCGATTATGTGCGGTCTGTATGGCATTTCTATTACATCGGGCATGTGAGCTGCAGCTGAGGTATCAAGGATTGCTATCTGCTTTTTATTATCAATTATATCAAGGACAGTAGATACAAGGAAGCCGGTGTTAAGGGCAACAGCCTCACCAGGTTCAAGGTAGACCTTGACATTGTACTTCTCTTTAAATTTGTTGATTGTATCACAGAGAAGATCTATATCATAATCCTCCCTTGTGATATGGTGCCCTCCGCCGAAATTTACCCATCTGCACTGATGGAAAAAGCCCCCGAATTTCTCTTCAGCAGCATGGATAGTCCGCTCAAGTGCATCTGAATTTTTCTGGCATAGTGTATGCATGTGAAGACCGGAAATATGGGGGGGGAGTGTATCAGGGAAATTTTCTCTTGTGATTCCAAGGCGTGAATAATCGGCGCATGGGTCGTATATTTCAATCTCTGTTTCCCTGTGTTCCGGATTGATGCGGAGTCCGAAACTTACCCTGCTGTTTTCTTTCTCTATAGCTTCTGAAAATTCCCGGTACTGGTTCATGGAATTAAATACAATGTGATTGGATAGATCAAGAAGTTCATTAAAATCATCCCTGCTGTATGCTGCAGCAAAAGCATGAACCTCCCCTCCGAACTCCTCTCTCCCCAGCCTCGCCTCGTGGGGCGAGCTTGCGCATGTTCCGTCAAGATACTGTGAAACAAGGCCAAAGGTTGAGTACATGGCAAATCCTTTCAGGGCCAGAAGTATTGAAGCCCCTGTTCTATCCTTCACCATTTTAAGTGTTTCCAGGTTCTTTCTCAGGAGAACCTGGTCTACTATAAATGAAGGTGTTTCAAAACCGGAAAAATCTGTCACAAAAAAGTCTCCTGCCATGGGAGGCCGTGCCTGTTAAGGGCATCCATAAAGGGGTCAGGGTCAAGCTGTTCCATGTTAAATACGCCTGCGCTTTTCCATATCCCTTTCATAATCATCATTGCTCCTATCATTGCAGGCACACCTGTTGTATATGAAATTGCCTGGGATTTAACCTCTCTATAGGCTTCTTCATGGTCACATATATTATATACATAATACTCTTTTGTTTCACCATTTTTTACACCTTTAATATGGCACCCGATGCAGGTTTTACCCTTTGTAAGGGGGCCAAGTGATGCAGGATCGGGGAGTAGGGCTTTTAAAAACTGGAGAGGAATAATATCCTTCCCTTCGAAGTTTACCGGCTCAATTGATGTCATACCCACATTCTGCAGTACTTCAAGGTGTTTAAGATAATTCTCTGAAAAACTCATCCAGAATTGAGCCTTCTTGATTGTGGGGAAATGCTTAACAAGGGATTCAAGTTCTTCATGATAGAGCCTGTATATATTAAATGTACCGATATTTTCAGGACATTCAAATTTTCTGCTAAGTGACATGGGTTCTGTTTCAATAAACTCTCCATTTTCCCAGTGTTTACAGGCAGCTGTAATCTCGCGTATATTTATTTCCGGGTTGAAATTTGTGGCAAAGGGGTGTCCATGATTGCCGCCGTTTACATCAATTATATCAAGTTCATGTATTTCATCAAAATGATGCTTTGCAGCATAGGCTGTAAAAACATTTGTTACCCCCGGATCAAAACCGGAGCCAAGGAGAGCCGTTAAACCGGCATTCTTAAAGCGCTCCTGGTAGTCCCACTGCCATTTATAACAGAATTTAGCCTCGTCCCTCGGCTCATAATTAGCAGTATCAACATAATGCACACCTGTTTCAAGGCATGCATCCATTATTGTCAGGTCCTGGTACGGGAGCGCCACATTTATTACAAGTTCCGGTTTGAAGTCATTTATAAGCTTAACAAGTTCAGGCACATTATCCGCGTCAACCTGCTCAGTCCTTACGGGTCTGCTGATTTGTGCAGCTATAGCTTCACATTTTGAAACTGTTCTACTTGCAAGGCATATCTCTTCAAAAACTTCAGGAACCTGTGCGCATTTATGAGCAACAACCTGTCCCACGCCCCCTGCACCTATTATTAATACTTTTCCCATATCATTTCCTCCTTATTTTTCAAAATATGTGTAGCCTCTCAGGCCGTTATCATAAGCCTTCATTATCTGGAACCTCTCCTGTGCAGTAATTCTCCCCTGGCGTATAGCCTGTTCCGCCATCTCCCTGAAATCAACAATCATCTGCCTTGGATTAAATTCCACGTATGATAAAACATCAGCAACAGTGTCCCCTTCAATTTCGCGGACAAACTCATAGCTCCCGTCAGTATTGATTCTTATGCTTACAACATTGGTGTCTCCAAAAAGGTTGTGAAGGTCCCCCAGGGTTTCCTGGTATGCGCCTACAAGAAAAATGCCAAGGTAGTAGTCATTATTGTTCTGCAGTTCATGGAGTCTCAGTGTATGCATTACATCGTGTATGTCGATAAATCTGTCGATTTTTCCGTCACAGTCGCATGTGATATCCCCTATTACCGCGTATCTGTTAGGCATTTCAGTAAGCCTGTGAACAGGCATTATGGGGAAGAGCTGGTCTATTGCCCAGCTGTCAGGTACTGATTGAAATACAGAGAAGTTGCAGTAGTAGATATCTGCTATTGCTGATTCAATATCGCTTAGGTCCGGATGGGGTTGTTTAAGTTTTTTCTTCTCCCTGGCTATGAGGTTTATAATATTCCAGAATATTTTTTCAGCGAATGAGCGTTCTCTAAGGGACATTTTCCCATGCTTGAATGTTTCCCGTACTTCATCACGATAGTAGAGGGCATCATTATAACACTCAAGAATATTTTTCAGGGTGAGTGTGTTTAATATGTAATATAGGTTTTTAATCAGATCGTGGGAATCTTCAGGAGGTGTTTCCGGAATAGTCACTGTTTCAAATTTTGCCACATCCAGCACATTAAAAACCAGAACCGAGTAATAGGCAACCGTTGCCCTCCCCGATTCTGTAATGATGGTGGGGTGTTCAATTTCCGCTTCATTCATTGTTGCAAGTACAATTTCTATTACATCAATACAGTATTCGCTCATAGTGTAATTTTTGCTGTTTGTAAAATTTGTTTTTGAACCGTCATAGTCTACAGCAAGGCCGCCGCCAAGGTCCAGATAACCCATGGGCGCCCCCTCTTTTACAAGTTCAGCATAGATCCTTGAAGCTTCACCCACTGCAGTACGGATGTCCCTTATGTTGGGGATCTGTGAGCCCAGATGGTAGTGGAGAAGCTGAAGTGAATCGAGCATATTTTTTTTCTTTAAAAAATCAACCCCTTCAATAAGCTGGGCAGTGTTAAGGCCGAATATGCTTCTGTCTCCGCCTGACTCTGTCCAGTGCCCCCCTGCTTTTGAAGCAAGCTTCATCCGCATACCTATATTGGGCTTAATATTAAGCTTTTCAGACCGCTCAATGATATGGCTCAGTTCCCCCGGCATCTCTATAACGAAAAAACATTTAAATCCCATCTTTGTTGCGTATAGTGCAAGGTCAATAAACTCCTCATCTTTATATCCGTTGCAGATAAGGCAGGCCTCTGTATCTTTAAGCACTGACAGTGCGGCAATCAGTTCAGCTTTGCTCCCCACTTCCAGGCCGTGGTGGTACCTCTGGCCGAATCGGGCCATCTCCTCTATTACCTGCTGCTGCTGGTTAACCTTTATAGGGTATACACCTCTGTAATTCCCTTTATAGCCCAGTTCATCCATTGCTTTTCTGAAAGATTCATTTATATTGGATATCTGTGCGTCAAGGAGGTTCTCAAATCTTAAAAGAACAGGCATATCAAGCCCCCTCTCTTTAATCCCTGATATAATATCCATAAGGCTGATTGATACATCCGCCTTATCACCGAATGGTGATACAGTAACCTCACCGGATGTGTTTATATCGAAATAACCGGCACCCCAGTTTTTGATTCCGTAGAGTTCTTCCGATTTTTTGACAGTCCATCTGTCCAGTATCTCTTTTTTAATCATCTTTTATACCTGGATTTATTTAGTAATTCTTTAAATCTTCGCTTTGCCCCCTTCGGCAGACAGGGAGCTGAATCCTGTTCAGCTGAGTAAATTCTATATGTATTATAATAAGATACTTTAATACGTAATAAAAGTCATTTAAAGCTGAATGTCCGGAAAAGTCAAATCCATCAAATTGAGGATATTTGACAATTAAAAATCATTTTTTATAAGCAATTATTCCTGAAGATATTTTTTTGTGCAATAATGATATTTTCATATCCCCTCCGCCTACGGCGGCGGGGATATGAAAATATTTTATTTTAAATAAAAGTTAAGGAATTAGCACTGATTTTTTATTCAAAAATCCGTGATGAAGTTTTTTACTGAACCTGCTGAAGAGACATAATTTATGCTTAATGTCTTTAAAGAAATTACCGAAACTTTAATAAAAGCATAACTGTAAATTAATTATATGATAAAGATAAAAATAATAATAACCTCAATTTTAATGGCCCTGATTTCATCCTCTTTCGGGTTCTCATCATCAGAGGTGCGGGTTCTCGATCTTGCAAGTCTGGACTATACAAAAAATGATACTCTCCAGTCTATCAGAAAAGATATTAAGGCCTCAATTTTCACAGTGATGAGCAGAAGGGATGTTTCCAATCTTCCTGAGCTGAAATTTTATCGCTACAGGGTAAAGAAAGATGAAACCTTCTGGATTGTTCTCTCAAAAAGCGGCCTCGATATGGACACTCTTATGTCAGTTAATAACCTTTCTTCCCCATACCAGGTAGGTAAGGGTACTCTTCTCTTTATCCCTAATATGAGGGGTGTGGTTGTGCAGGGCGGGGACAGGGTAGCCCTTGAAAAGGTTATATCAGAGAGCAGGGTTGATATTGAATATGTCAGGTCTGCAAACAGAAGCGAAAACCTGAACAAGGAGTTTATTTTTATCCCCTGCGGCAGGGTTTCCAGCCTTGAAAGATCCATGTTTCTCGGTTCAGCCTTTGTTTCACCTATAAAAACAGGGAGAACCACCTCCGGTTTTGGAACAAGGAGGGACCCGTTTAATGAAAACAGATCCCAGTTTCACAGGGGCGTTGATATCGGCTGCCCAATCGGTACAAATATTTATTCGTCAAGGGCGGGAAGGGTTGCATTTGCAGGATATGCTGACGGGTACGGGAAACTGGTAATACTTGAACATGAGCACGGGTATACAACATCTTACGGACATTTGAGCAGGTTTAAGGTTAAAGCCGGGGACAGGGTAGGCGCCGGGCAGAATATCGCACTTTCAGGGAATACGGGGAGAACAACAGGCCCCCATCTTCACTTTGAAATAAGACGTCACGGAAAAGCTCTCAATCCCCAGACATTTATACGGGGTATTCACAGGTAGAATATATCAGCTTTCCAATGCAGCGGAGATTAATATCAGCAGTTCATTTACAGCTTCACCGGCCGGGACTTTTTTAATTATTTCACCTTTGCCGAAAAGGAGCATAGATCCGCCTCTCCCCCCGGCTATTCCGAAATCCGCCTCTTTTGCCTCACCCGGGCCATTCACCTCACACCCCATAACAGCAACCGTGATGTGCATATTCTTTTCAGTGAGAATTTTTTCAAAGTGTAGCAGAATTTCTTTCTCTACAGCTTCAGCAATAGAAAGAAGGTCAATATCTTCGCATGTGCGCCCGCATGTGGGGCATGAAACTACTTTAAGGGGTGAATATTTAAGGGAGAGTGATTCCAGTATCTTTTTCCCTGCATAAATTTCCTGCACAGGATCACCGGTCATGGAAACCCTTATGGTGTCTCCAATACCCTGTAGAAGAAGATGCCCTATCACAATTGAGCTTTGAACTATGCAGGAAAGGCCGAAACCCGCTTCAGTGAGGCCTATATGTATGGGATAATCCCTCATCCCGGAAATTATCCTGTTAGCTTCAATGGTATGGTAGATGTCAGATGATTTTATGGAAATTACAATGTCAGTAAAATTATTTTCTTCAAGAATTAGGATGTTTTCCATGGCAGATTCAACCAGAGCTTCAGGTGTAACATGGCTGTATTTTTTCCTGTTTATTGAACCGCCATTAACGCCAATCCGTATAGGAATCCCTCTGTCAGAAGCAGCTTTTACAACTTCCTTAACCTTCCATGCGTCACCTATATTCCCCGGATTAATCCGGACCTTTGATGCGCCTGCGTCAATGGCGCCTATTGCAAGTCTGTAATCGAAGTGGATATCTGCAACAAGGGGGATGGTTGCGGCATCTGTAATTTTTTTAAAGCAGGGGAGAGCGGCATCATTTAATACAGCAAGACGGACAATATCTGCTCCTGCATTTTCAAGGGCAGTAATCTGCTCAATTGTCCCTTTAATATTATCAATGGGGATATTTGTCATGGACTGTACTGATATGGGGGAGCGCCCTCCAATGGCAAGGGACCCTGCTTTAATCTCTCTGGTTTTCTTTCGTGTGGTTGTACTCATAAATTCCGGTTACTTTTAATATTATTACTTGTAAATATTCTACGGCATGTTGAGGAAAAAAGTAAATTATATTCCCCCTGTCCCAAAAGGGGGCACGAGCTAATCAATTATTATTCTGATAATTTCATTTATGATTACATCATATTACTCCGCTAATCTTTTGCAAGCTCAAAAATATAAGCGGGTATTTTACTGCTTCGATTTATCAACTTACTCAGGTATTCCTTTTACGTGTCCCCTTTAGGGCGCCCGAGCGAAGCGATAAAGTACTCCCGGGGAAGACAGGGGGCTGACTCTGGAGATATGTTTCTTTATAATAATATTAATATATACAAAAAAATTTTATTTAGTATAATTTAAAAAGGGAGTATAGAATTTGTGTTGACAATAAGTCTATGGAATTATAATAAAAAAAATAGACAAAAGGCTATTCAGTAGAAATTGCTATACAAAATTAAAAATATATAAGATTTTTTGTCCGGATTCTATTTTTTAATATCTTTAAAAAAAGCAACCAGCTATAACTGAGTTATAGTACTGATATTTATTAGGAGGATGACCAAATGAGTATTGCCGATTCTTTTGGTATGGCCAGTTACGACGTTACCCGTGAATTTTATTTTAATGTGGGTGGCCCTCACGGCTTTATGAGGTGGGGGATTTATATTTTCATGTTTGCCGCAATTTTTTACCTTGTATATACAGTTGTTAAGAGGGTAAAAATATGGAGACAGGGTAAAGGTGAGTTGAGAACTGATTTCCCTGAAAAAAGGATAATTGCTGTAATAAAATATGCTTTTCTCCAGGCTAAGATTTTTAAGGAAAAATATGCCGGTATTATGCATGGCAGTATTTTCTTCGGTTTTGTGGTCCTTTTTATTGTAACAATGATAATCGTTGTTCAGGAGGATCTTACAGGGTTATTCTTTAACTATCACTTTATTCATGGGGACTTTTATATAATCTGGTCCCTTTTCGGTGATGTTTTCGGAGTAGTGGTTCTTGCCGGTCTTATAATGGCAATTTACAGAAGGTATTTTGTTAAGCCTGCAAGGCTTGATACTAAGCCGACTGATACTTTTGCCCTTGCACTTATTACCTTTATAGTAATAACCGGTTTTTTTAATGAATCAATGAGGATCGTTCTTACAGATTTCCCTGTATTTGAAAAAGTAGCTTCTCCATTCGGTTATGCCTTAGCTATACCTTTTTCAATATTCAGTGATTCAGTATTAAGAACAGCTCATTATATAAACTGGTGGCTTCATATGCTTGCCGCTTTCAGTTTTATCGGGCTTATCGCTTCTGACAAGCTGGGACACATTCTTGTTTCCTTCTTCAATATTTACTATGGAAACCTTGATAATGAAAGTGCAAAAACGAAATATGCCATGCCTGTAATCAATCCTACAGAATTTGAAACAGCAGAAAGTTTCGGTGTTTCAAAAGTAGAGGAGTTTACATGGAAGCAGCTTATGGATGGAGATGCCTGTACAAGATGCGGAAGATGCCAGGATAACTGTCCTGCCTATTTAACAGAGAAACCTCTTTCACCTAAGAAGATGATAAATGATGTAAAAGATGCTATGGATGATCGTATTCCAAAGTATATGCTTGCTGATGATAAAGCCGCACTTGAAACGAAAGCCCTTATTGGCGATGATACAGAAGGTTCAGGTTATGTTCAGCCAGAGGAATTCTGGGCATGTACAAACTGTGCTGCATGTATGGAAGCATGTCCTGTAAATATTGAGCATGTTCCTAAAATGATTGATATGAGAAGATATAAGGTTCTTATGGAAGGGGATATGGCTGCTGAGCTTCAGACCTCTTTTATGAATATGGAAACCAATTATAACCCCTACGGATTTGCTTTCGGCGAAAGGGGAGCATGGATTCCTGAAGAACTTAATGTTAAAACAATCGCAGAAGATGCAGATGTTGACTATGTATATTATGTGGGCTGCGCAGCTTCATATGACAAGAGAAACCAGAAGGTTGGTATTGCCCTTATAAAGATTCTTCAGAAAGCTGGATATAAGGTTGGAGTACTCGGTGCGGATGAAGCCTGCTGTGGTGATGCTGCAATGAGGGGGGGTAATGAATATCTTTTCCATTCCCTTGCGACACAGAATATTGAAACATTCAAATCCTATGGTATAAAGAAAATTATCACAACCTGTCCCCACGGATACAATATGATCAAGAAAGAGTATCCCAAGTTTGCTAAAGTGGGGATGGGATCTGATGGTAATCCTCTTGAAGTGGAATATGAAGTTTTCCATCATACTGAAGTGATTGCTGATATAGTTAAGAGTGGTAAAGTTAAACTTAAAGAAGCTCTTGCAGAAAAAATCACTTATCATGATTCATGTTTTCTCGGCAGATATAATGAAATATATGATCAGCCGAGGGATGTTATTAAGGCTATCCCCGGAACAGAGTATGTTGAAATGAGCCGTAATCATGGAACAAGTTTCTGCTGCGGTGCGGGTGGAGCGAGAATGTTTATTGAGGAGCATTCAGGAACCAGGATAAATCAGTTCCGAACAAAAGATGCCCAGGCTAGCGGAGCTACAAAGATCTGTACAGCATGTCCTTTCTGTCTCACTATGTTGTCAGATGGTGCTGATGAGCTTGGTATAGAGAACCTCAAAACATTTGATATTGCTGAATATGTACTTAATTCTATGGAAAAATAGAGATAAATTTTATCAAATTTCAGTTTTAATTCCCCCGCATCTTAAGGCTGCGGGGGAATTAAAAAGAGTATTATTGCACAGCAAAATATTTTCAGGAATAATTACTGAATTATTTTAAATTATAATTTATCCGGAATAATAAAAAAGCCTGCTATTTAGCGGGCTTTTTTATTTAAAATTTTATTATTAAATAATTATGGATGTGCAATTTTTCTGTAAAATAGCATATTTATAGTTATATTCCATTTAATTAATGGAAAATTGCTTGAGCAAAAACAAACTATTTTTTAATAAGACCTTGAAGTATCAAATAAGTTTCATAAAAAAAAATATTGTGTGAAAGGAGTTTTATCTAATGGAGAATATTTATTTTTACATTGCGCCTGCGGGTGCTGTAATTGCTCTCCTCTTCGCCTGGGTCTTTTATAGAATGATGATGTCGGCGGATGAAGGTAATGAAAAAATGATTGAGATTGCAGGTTATGTGCGTGAAGGCGCCATGGCATATCTCAATAGACAGTACACGATTGTTATAATTGTATTTGCTGTACTTGTTTTAATTCTGGGGATTCTTTCCTATTTAGGCGTGTTGAATCCATTTGTTCCTGTAGCTTTCCTTACTGGAGGTTTTTTCTCGGGGTTATGCGGTTATCTTGGAATGAGGACAGCTACAAACGCCTCTTCAAGAACAGCTCAGGGAGCTTCTCAGTCGCTTAATGCCGGTCTAAAAGTAGCATTCAGATCGGGCGCGGTTATGGGACTTGTAGTTGTAGGTTTCGGTCTGCTTGATATAGCAGCATGGTATGTTATTCTTAACTGGATCTATGATAATAATATCTGGGGCCTTGGCCAGGATCTTATGTTCAAAATGCAGATTGAAGGAACATTCGCAGTTGGTGCTACAACTGCTGAACCAGCCTATGTTCATGCAAAGCTTGTAGAAGTTGCTACAACAATGCTTACATTCGGTATGGGTGCTTCTACCCAGGCTCTATTTGCCAGGGTTGGCGGTGGTATCTTTACTAAAGCTGCTGACGTTGGAGCTGACCTTGTTGGTAAAGTTGAAGCTAATATTCCTGAAGATGATGCAAGAAATCCCGCTACTATTGCGGATAATGTTGGTGACAATGTTGGTGACGTAGCAGGTATGGGAGCTGACCTCTATGAGTCTTATTGCGGTTCAATCCTTGCCACTGCTTCTCTTGGTGCTGCTCTTCCTATAATTGTTGGAGCTACTGATGCTGATACAATTCTTAATATAATTAAACCTGTAATCGCTCCTATGGTACTTGCAGGTTTTGGTATAATTTTCTCAATTATTGGTATATTCCTTGTAAGAACTAAAGAGGATGCTTCAATGAAGAATCTTCTTAAGTCTCTTAATATAGGTATATGGGGAAGTTCTTTCCTTGTTCTTGCCGGTCTTGCCTTTATGGTACAGCTTGGTATGATAGGATGGGGTATATTCTTTGCTGTTCTTGCCGGTCTTGCAGCTGGTCTTATTATCGGACAGTCAACAGAGTACTATACATCTGATGAACACAAGCCTACACAGGGTATTGCAAAGCAGACTGAAATGGGCCATGCAACTGTAATTATTGAAGGTACAGCTGTTGGTATGTATTCAGCAGGTATCCCTGTTGTTACAATAGTTATTGCAATCCTTGTAGCTTTCGGAGCTTCAGGCGGATTTGAGAATATGTCTCAGGGACTTTACGGTATAGGCTTTGCAGCTGTTGGTATGCTTTCTACCCTTGGTATCACCCTTGCTACTGACGCTTATGGCCCAATTGCAGATAATGCGGGCGGAAACGCGGAAATGGCCGGGCTTGATCCTGAAGTAAGAAGAAGAACTGATGCCCTTGATATGCTCGGCAACACAACTGCTGCAACAGGTAAAGGTTTTGCAATCGGTTCTGCTGCACTTACAGCAATGGCGCTTCTCTCTGCATACCTTGAAGAAGTTAAGCTATGGCTTGGAAAACTTGGCGGAACTGAAGGTTTTCAGATTGGTGCGGTTAAGTTTTACTCTGTTCTTCCTGAAGGTGTTGAACCTGGTTTAAATGCAATAGTTGCTCACCAGGCGCAAATGGCTGACTTTGTAAGAGCTTATGATCTTACTCTTATGAATCCCCTTGTTCTTTGCGGTATCTTCCTCGGTTCAGGTATGGCTTATGTATTCAGTGCCATGACTATGAAAGCTGTTGGTCGTGCAGCAGGTGCGATGGTTGAAGAAGTAAGAAGGCAGTTCAAAGAGATCCCCGGTATTATGGAAGGTACAGGTAAGCCTGATTATGCCAAGTGTGTTGCTATTTCAACAAAGGGAGCTCAGAGAGAGATGATTCTTCCTTCTCTGCTCGCTATAATAGTTCCAATTATTACCGGTCTTGTTCTTGGTGTAGCCGGTGTCCTTGGACTTCTTGTTGGCGCACTTACCTCCGGATTTACCCTTGCTGCACTTTTAAATAATGCTGGTGGTGCATGGGATAATGCGAAGAAATTCGTAGAAAAAGGAAATCATGGCGGAAAAGGTTCAGATTCTCATAAAGCTGCTGTAACCGGTGATACTGTAGGAGATCCTTTCAAGGATACTTCAGGTCCCGCTCTTAATATACTTATAAAGCTTATGACAATGGTATCTGTTGTATTTGCGGGTGTTGTAGTTAAACTTTCACCTGTAATAGGACATGCACTCGGTTTTGTAAAATAAGCAGACTTAAATATTGCAGTAATTCAGGGGGGATACCTTAACAGGTATCCCCCCTTTTTATATTACAGGCTCATTCCGGATTTTTGGGAAAAGTAATAATATTATTTGTTTCCACATATTCTGGAGTCAGCCCCCTCTCCCCCAAAGGGGGCACGTAAAATTAAAACTTGAGCAAGTAGATGAATCAAAGTATTATAACATCCTTTATTACTGTTGAGCTTGTAAAAGATTTACGTAACGATATAATGGGAATAGTTATCGAAGTGGTAATAATTATATTTTCAGAATGGTAATAGATAACTCGTGCCCCCTTTGGGGGACAGGGGGAAAAGTAAAGAAGTACTCTCTTTGTATCCCAAAAATTCGGAATGAGCTTTATATCTATTGTTAAAGAATATTTATTCAGATACCAAGGAAAATAATAAGAAAAGTATCTATTATGTCGATAATATTAATGAAATACCTTTTTGTTTTAAGGTGACAGCAGTAGAATTTTGTCATTCCGGCCGAAGTGATAACGAAGTGCCGGAATATCCTGGGAAAATCAGGAGTTATGAGATTCCCGCCTGCGCGGGAATGACATCACCTCTAAAATTGTACTGCTATCTTTTAATGTTATAAGGTATTTCATTAATAAATAATTGTGCTGGAAATAATGAAAAGAATAATAGTGAATACGCTCTTTATTTTTCTGATAATACCTCTCATATCCGGGTATTCCCGTGATGAATCGTATAAAGGGCTCGATATTATTCTTAAGACTGCAAAATTTAACTATGCAATTAATGAAGATATAATACTCAATATATATGTTAGAAATATTACTGATGATATTATAACTTTTTCTGTATATGATTCACCTGAAAGAAGCGATATCTATGAAAGGCCTAGAGGGGACATTGCCGGATATACCACCTTTCAGCCTCTTATTTATGATATGCAGGGAAGAAATGCAGAACTCATTGTCCCCTATATAATCGGGTCTGAGGATAAAGATAATATCCTTTCCTGGATGGTGAAAAGAGAGATAAGTTTAGGACCTGGAGAAACATTTATAAGATCACAGAATCTGAAAAATATTTACAGGCTTGAAGGGGACCGTGACTACAGGCTTAAGCTTAATTTTTTCCCTGATCTGGGGAGTAAAACCGGAGAGTCTGTTCTAATGAGCAGCAATGAGGTTAAATTCAGGGTAACCCCTGAGAAAGTTTATGCTGAAAAGAAGAAGACTGATCCATCCTCAATTGTTCTTACACCCGGGGAGGTTGTTCTTCTGGTGTTAAGCGCTGAGTATGAAAACAGATTCAGCAGAGGAATTAAGTATATTGATGTAGAAAAGTATATTAATTCATATCCGGAATTCACCAGAAAATATAACCTGGCAGATGATTTCGGGAAGCAGATAATTGAAAAGGATTTTATCCGTTATCTTACTATGCGGCGTAATGATTATCTTATCAGTTTTGAAATAAAAAATGAGGAAGTAAATGAATCGGGTACTGTGGCATTTGTGGAAGTGGAAGCTGAAAGAAAAAGCATAGTGCGTCCTGACAGATTCAGGTATAGATATAGACTTGAAAAAAGAAGTGCCCATGATAAAATATGGCTCCTTGCGGGGCTTGAAGCCAGCGTAACAAAGGATGTTAAAAGATGACAGAGATACTATCACAGGATGAGATTGATGCCCTGTTAACCGCAATATCCACAGGTGAGGTGGATACTACGGACTACTCCTCGGCAAAGGAGCAGAAGAAAGTAAAAATTTATGATTTCAGGAGACCTGATAAGTTTTCCAAGGATCATATACGTACATTGCAGATGATGCATGAAACCTTTGCCCGTTTGACTACTACTGCCCTCTCAGCGCAGCTTAGAGCCCTTGTGGGTGTGCATGTAGCCTCTGTTGATCAGCTCACATATGAGGAATTTATCCGTTCAATACCTAATCCTACAACCCTTGCTGTAATAAATATGGACCCACTTAAGGGTTCTGCTGTTCTTGAAATTGATCCCTCTATTACATTTACAATTATAGATAAACTTTTCGGCGGACTCGGGGAAGCAACAAAGATCAGCCGTGAACTTACAGATATTGAGCTTTCAGTAATGGAGGGTATAATTGTCCGTATCCTGGGTAATCTCCGTGAAGCCTGGTCCAATGTTATAGACCTGAGGCCAAGGCTCGGCAATATTGAAACCAATCCCCAGTTTGCCCAGATAGTACCTCCAAATGACATGGTTGTTTTAATAACACTTGAAACAAAAGTCGGGGAGGTTGAGGGGATGACCAACCTCTGTATCCCTTATATTTCAATTGAGCCTATTATCTCAAAGCTTTCCGCCCAGTACATGTATTCAAGTATTAGAAAGGGTGCTACAGATGAAAATCTCTCAATTATCCAGAGCCGACTTGAAAATGTTACACTTCCGGTAGTAGCGGAAATAGGTGCTGTGAATGTAACAGTTCAGGAAGTTCTTGATCTGAGAAGGGGGGATGTTATTAAACTGCCGGAAACCAAACTTGGCGATGATATGGTACTTACTATCGGCAGCAGAAGAAAGTACAAATGCACACCCGGTCTTGTTTCAAACAGGCTTGCTGTTAAACTTGGTGAGCGAATTGAAGACATACCTGATGAACTCCTTACATCAAGCAGAAGTGACGACGAGTTTTAAAGATCGCTTGTTGAGTGGAATCAATCGCTTGTTTCGGCTACGCTCAACAAGCCTGGTGCAAACGCCCGCTTCGCTTGTTGAGTGGAACTAATCGCATTATCTGTTGTAACCAATCGCTTGTTTCGGCTACGCTCAACAAGCCTGGTGCAAACGCCCGCTTCGCTT
>CAZBFP010000002.1:264549-293810 GCA_964491265.1 uncultured Leptospirales bacterium
GTTGTGGGGAACCAATCGCATTATCTGCTGTAAACAATCGCTATCTGGTGGAGATGATGGTGTAAACGAACCGCTTGTTGAGCGTAGCCGAAACAAGCCTCAGCGTGCAAGCCTGTTAAGATATGGCATAGGATCTACAAACTCGGTACCTATTTTTATCTGATAATAACAGATATACTGGGTTGTTTTACCCGTACGCCCCACATATCCGATTACTTCACCCTTAGAAATATCCTGACCCACTTCCACTGAAGCTCTCTGGCAATGACTGTAGGATGTTACAAAGCCGTATTTATGTTTTATGGAAATGGTGAGCCCCAGGTTTGAATCCCATTTAATGTCCGATACTCTACCAGGAGCAGTTGCTCTTATCTCCGTGCCGGGGAAAGCTTCTATATCAATTCCATGATGAAATTCTGTTTCAAATGTATATGGTGAGTTTCTGTAGCCGAATCTTGATACAATATATCCATCAACAGGCCATACTGAGGGTGTATTCTCTATTATTTTCTTTCTATATTTTAAAAAGCCTTTTATTTTGGTTACCACATCCCTTGTTGTATTAAGCTCCTGCTTTACTTCCTGAATGTTAAGGAGTTCAATTGAAGGGGCATCGGTTTCAGCATCAGTAATTTCTGACCCCGGATTGGGATTGTGCTGTCCGCCCCCTTTTGCCCATAAAGAATCGATATTGCTGTCAGGGGTAAGTGAATAAAGATATGTTATTTCAGGTTTAAATGTCTGGAAGATATGGTATAACTTATTGATCTCCTCTTTGAATTTTTTTACCTGGAGTTTGGAATCATCACCGTCTCTTTTAAGAATGGAAACCTCTTTTACTGTAGAGGAGTGATTAATAATAAGAACAGAAGTTACAGTAACAGTAGTTATAATAAAACCGATGATAAAAGAGACAGCAAATATGGATATATGGAAGTTGAGAATCTTCTTTTCTGAATGAGGGATAAACATGACTGTAATTCTCTCCTGACCTTTCAGGAGGAATTTACGCCACTTCTCACGGGTTTTTTTCCTTAAACCGTCAAAATGATCTATAAAGAACTGCCTTATATTTTGCTGCAGATCATTGAGGTTGGAATCTTTAAATGGATTTATTGCCATAGTTTATTTTATTATTTCACAATCACTTAATATATTTTTGAGCCATTTATTTTTACATATGTAAGAGTATATTTGGAACTTTGGTATATTATCGGTACAAAAATGTCAAGTTTATATTAATTTTTAGAAAAATGAACAGTTTTTAAGCCCTGCCAGGTTTTTAGGGGAGGGATAGTCATTTCCGGTCTTTAGTAAACATGTTATTCCCGGATATCAGGAATATATGATGCTCTTTTGGATCTCCTTTGCTGTTTTATCTCCTGCCATAATTTCAACAAGTTTAAGCGCAAAGGGGATTGCTGTACCTGCGCCTCTGCTGGTGATAATAGTACCGTCAGTGACTACCGGATCAGTGGAGAAAACAGCGTTTTTAATATCATTTTCAAATCCGGGGTAGCAGGTGTATTTTTTACCGGTAAGGAGACCCGCCTCTGCAAGTACAATGGGCGCAGCACATATGGCAGCTGTTATTCCGCCATTTTTGCTGATCGACTGAACAAGTGCAATTATTCTTTTGTCATTTTTAAGATTAGTTGTTCCCGGCATACCTCCCGGGAGTACTATTGCATCATATTTATCATTTTCATTAAGCATTATATCTGCAGTAATTTTTATATCGTGAGATCCTTTTACCGGATTATCTGATACTGCAGCTGTTACAGTGTGAAGCCCTGCTCTCCGGAGAATATCAATCACAGTGACGGCTTCAGTTTCTTCAAAGCCTGGAGCAAGTGGTATTATTATTTTCATCGCTTTTACCTCTCTCAGTCAAGTTTAAGGTTTGCGCCCGATTCTTTAACAGCAGCAAGCTTATTTTTCAGTTCAGTTTCCATCTTGGACATTTCAACTTCAGCCTCTTTCCTTTTTATGCTCCCCTCAGTCTGAATTTTAATTGTTTCCTCAATGGTTGATATGAGATTAGCATGTACTTTTTTCAGTGTTTCAATTTCAACAATACCTTTTTCAGATTCCCTGGCTATCTCAAGACTGCTCTCTTTGAGAAGCTCGGAATTTTTAGTTAAAAGATCGTTTGTGGTTGCAGATACCTTTTTCTGCAGTTCCAGCGCCTTTTTCTGTCTGAAAAGACTGATTGCAATTACCACCTGGTTTTTCCATAGCGGGATTGTGTTGAGTATGGAACTCTGTATCTTTTCCACCAGAAGCTGGTCATTGTTCTGAATCAGCCTTATCTGGGGCATTGCCTGTATTGATATTGTTCTGCTCAGTTTAAGGTCATGTATCTTCTTCTCAAATCTGTTTATCATCTGCCCCAGATCCTGGACTTTTTGAGCATCCAGGGGATCGGTGCTTTCCTGAGCTTTTTTCTTCATCTCAGGGAGCATATTCTCCTGAAGGTCTTTCAGTTTAATTTCACCTGCCAGTATATAAAGGTCAAGATCAACAATATAGTCGCTGTTTTTATCAAACAGCGCGTCCAGGAGGGTTATATCCTTTAAAAGCTGCATCCTGGCTTTTTCAAGTTCTTCTGTAATCTTTTCGATGTGGGTTTCAATTGTCTGATATCTGGCAACGAATCGTTTTGCATTCGACATAAAGTTGCCAAGAAGAGGTATTTTCGACATAAAACTTTCAGATGAGAGGGAGTCAACATCAAGCTTTTTTACTGTGAGCATGAGATCTGAAAGTGCCTCACCTGCATGCCCTGCATCTTTTGCCTTAACCTGATTGAGGAGGCTGTCAGCAAAATCGGCCAGTTTAGACTGAACTCCGGCGCCGTATTGTATAATACCCTGGGAATCTGTAATCACTATCCCTTTCTGGATATCTTCAATTTTTTTCTTCTGAGTCTCATCAAGTGTAGAGATGGTTAATTCCTTTGTCACTGTCTGAGTATCTGATTCCATGGAGTACCTCATTAATAATAATTATTAAAGTTTATAATCTTAATTTTTTGACTTAAATCTTTAACAGCAAGAACTGCTTAATTCATATGTAAGGCTTATTTCATATTTTTCTGATACAAAATAAATACATTCCTCCTCAAAAGAACTTTTTATCTTTGCCCCCTTCGGGGGACAGGGGGGGACTTGTAGATGCGATAAACAAAAATATTACTTATTCCGAAAATCTGGAATGAGTTATATGTAATAATATAATCCGATTAATATCAGGATTCAAGTTTCATTGTTTTTTCCAGAACTTTTATTTCAACTGAAAGATCAAGGAGGTCATCCTCCAGGAGATAGTTAAGCTGCTTTTTATATGTTTCATAGATGGAATCAAGAATCGATTCTACTTCATGCATGGCTTTTTCTATATCAGGGGATTTTTCCTTTTTCAATGAGAGTTCTTTATAGCGGTTAACTATTTTTTCTGTGGTTTCCAGATAATAGTTTAAAAACCGGGCACCCTTTTTCATATCTTCAGGATTCTTTTTAAGGTATTCCAGAATTTCAAAACCGGTTTTGCAAATATTTTTAATTTTATCAGCAGCCTCGTTATTCTGTATCTCTATTGTGCTGTTTCTTATCTGTCGCAGCTTTTCAATACCCTGATTTATCGTTATATCATGATCTTTATTTCCTGCCCCTTTATTGGCAGGTTTATCTTTTTTCTTATTAGTAATATACCTGATAAGTCTGTATGTAAGAAGATAAACAAGAAGAGCCACGAGAAAGGATAGAAAGCCGCTGATTAATGTTTTAAGAAAAATAAAGGATGCAGTGGCTGCAATTGCTGAGAGAAGAAATCGTATAATCATTTAATTGTCCCGGAATATGAATATTAATTTTTATTAAATTACATCCCCGGGTATATTAATGCATATTCATGCGATTGTGTCAAGAAGTGTTTCTATATGTGAGATTGCCTCAGGGATCAGATCTTCAAGCATTTTCATTTCTAAAGGTGTAAAATTGGAGAGTACATGGTCGGAAACAGCAACATCAGGGTTTTCAGGTCTCCCTATTCCGAAGCGGATTCTATGAAAATCAGCAGTTCCGGTTTCTGCAATAATTGACCTTATGCCGTTTTGTCCTTTATGCCCCCCTGAATATTTTGTTTTAATCTGCCCAAAGGGGAGCTCCAGATCATCATGAACAACAATAAGAGAGGATGGATCTGAATTGTAGAATTTTAATGCCTTTTGTACAGCAGAGCCGCTGTTATTCATATAGGTCTGTGGGAAGAGGAGGAGTATATCCTTCCCTGAAATTTTCCCGGATCCTGTTTCGCTGTTAAAGGCTTTTTTGTTTACCGGTATACCTTCACGGACGGAAAGAAGTTCACCTGTCATAAATCCTATATTATGTCTGTTGCGGGAATATTTTTTCCCGGGATTTCCAAGGAAAGCAATGATTATCATTTTAAAACTCCGGGGGTAATCAGTTTAAGTCGAGCTTGTTTAATGCGTCATCAAGGCTGGAGAAAAGTTTAATTCTTTTGTCAAGACCGGTGATTTTGAACATCTGAAGAATGTCGGGGTTTATGTTTATCAGCGCGAAATGTTTACTGTTTTTTTCAGATTTAGTAAAATAGACAACTATAATCCCCAGTGATGAGCTGTCAATAAAGCTCAAGTCTTCCAGGTCTATAATTATATTGGATTGATTATCCACGTGTCTGTTCAGCTGTGCTTCAAATGGGGATATATTTTCGATAGAAAGTGTCCCTTTCACACTGATTAAAATGTAGTTGTCCCTTGTGTCTACAGTAACTTTCATTCTTATTCCCATCTCATTCAATCGTATCCTTTTGTTTTTATTGTCGTCAATTATTTAATATTATTTTACAGTAATTATTCCTAAAAATATCTTTTAGTGTAATTATGCTCTTTTCAATATCGGGGCTGTCCAAAAAGTAATTTCCTTGTCATACCGGCTGTAGCGTAGCGTAATGCCGGTATCTCTTAGGCCTGATTTAATCAGGAGATTCCGGTATTTGCAATAATTGAAGTTGCAAAACCGGAATGACAAATCCCCGAAAATCTGACTTTTGAGACAGTCCCAATATTAGAGCATTATATTTCGAATAAAAGTTAAGAAATTAACATTGATTATTTTATTAAAATTGTTCCCTCACATATCTTTATTTTCCTTATCGAAAATATAATAAGAGGGTATGACTCTAAATAAAAACTCAGTGACATAAGGCGGACTCTCTTTTTATTGTCAAGGGAATTTAAAAAATAGAGTATGATGCTCTGGTAATAATAAAGTTGACAACCTGCCTGCCCGATCTAACCTGACAGCATAAACTAAAAATTATACGTTACGGGGCACAATTATGCCAAGAGCGAAAATCTGGGGCTTCCTTGCTGTTTCCGCAGCTCTTTCCCTATTTGTTTTTTTCCTATATTCAGTTTTTTATATAAATCTTAATGATTTTTCTCTTTTTGTTAATTCGGATTTAAATGAATTAAGCAGTTTAACATACTATTCAGCAGCAGCACCTTTACTTTTTGCCGCATACTCGGTTATAGGTACAGGGCTCTGGATAGGCTGGACTATTCTTACTATAAAGGTGGTGCCTCCAATGCCTGAAATTGTTGAAAAAAAAGATAATTCTAAAGTTAAAGCATTTTTACTCTGTGTTACCATGCTTCTCCTTGCAGGGATGCTGGGTTACGGAGTTTATATCAGAAGTTTCTGGGCTCTAGCAATACCTGCCCTTGTAATATCTGCAGTAGTTCTTGGTGCGGTTTTCTGGGTTGGACTTGCAATAATTACAACCAGGGCTACTCTTCCTGTAAATGACAAATAAGATTATTAAAGAGAATTGATGAAAGTCTTGATTCTTGGTTACAGGGGTAACCCCTACTGCGGGGGGCAGGGGATATATATTTATAATCTCTCAAGAGAAATGGCGCGTCTTGGCGTTGAGGTCGATGTAATGGTGGGCCCCCCATATCCGGACCCCCTTGAAGAATGGGCCACGGTTCATAAAATTGAGAACCTCAACATATGGTCAATAAAAACAAAAGATATACCCCTTGAGAAACTGAAAAGAGTTCTTTCACCATGGAATTTTATCGATTTTGTAATGACACGGCTCCATTTTTTTCCTGAGATGGAGACTTTCAGTTTCCGTTCATTTTTTGCTCTGAAAAAACTTCTTAAGACAAAAAGCTATGATATTATACATGATATTCAGTCACTAGGGTGGGGTACAATACCGATGAAAGGTTATGGTATTCCCATAATTACAACAGTGCATCACCCACTTACAAAAGACAGGGACGCTGACCTGACCAATAATTTCGGATTATGGGATAAGATTACCACTATTCTGTTTTATCCCCTTGTAATGCAGGCTATTGTTATCAGAAGGCTCGACAGGGTTATTACATCCTTTAAAGAGGGTGTTGATGAATTACATAATGCCTTCAGGGTTAAAAAGGATAAAGTATCTGTTGTCTATAATGGCATGGATGTTGAGGTTTTCCGGAATACAGGTGAGAAGAGAGAGGAGAATGCCCTTCTTTTTGTAGGGAATACAGAGGACAGTAAAAAGGGGCTGACCTATCTTCTTGAAGCGCTGAAGCTCCTCCCTGAAGAGGTTACCCTTACTATTGTTGATGATGGGCCCCCTAAAAAGCTTACAGCCTGGGATATGATTAAGAAAATGGGACTGGAGAAGCGTGTTATATTTACAGGTAAGCTCAGCTATGATGCCCTTGTAAGCATCTACAGCAGAAAAACAATCCTTGTAATGTCATCTCTTTTTGAAGGCTTCGGGCTCCCTGCTGTTGAAGCAATGTCGTGCAAAACCCCGGTAGTTTCAACAACATCCGGTGCTCTTAAAGAAGTGGTTTCACCTGAGTGCGGCATTCTGGTTCCCCCTAAAGATCCTGTGGCCCTTAAAAACGGGATTGAAAAGCTTCTTGCTGATAAAAAGCTCAGGGATAGTATGGGGGAGATGGGGCGCAAATGGGCGGTGGATAATTTTTCCTGGCCTGTTGCTGCTGCAAACACGCTTGAAGTGTATAAGCAGGTTGTTGAGGAATACAGGAGAGGTTCATGAGGATTTGTCTTTTAACATATAGAGGTAATCCCTTTTGCGGCGGCCAGGGTATTTATACAATGTACATTGCCAGGGAGCTGGTTAAGCTGGGGCATGAGGTTCATGTTATACAGGGGCCGCCATATTTCCCGGAAATGGAAGGGGTTCACATGCACTATGTGAGCAATCATAACTTTTTTAATATAAAGCAGAACTATATTAAGCCGCATAAACCATTTGCAGCGTTTGAACCTCTGAATCTCTATGAGTTTACAGCTGCAAAATTCGGTATTTTCCCTGAAATTGAAACATTTTCATTTAGAGCTTTCCTGAAGCTGAAGGAGCTTCTGAAAACTTATAAGTTCGATATAATTCATGATAATCAGAATCTTGGTTACGGATTTCTTCTGATAAAAAATTTCAATATCCCTTTTATATCGACCATTCACCACCCCCTCTCTATAGACAGGGCTACCTGGTTTGAATATCCTTCAGATTTTCTGTTAAAGGTAAAGAGGGTTCTCTATTATCCTCTTATTATGCAGGGATTTGTTTCCAGAAGAATGGATCATATAATCACTGTATCACATGATTCTGCAAAAGAAATTACAAAAGCATTCAATGTGCCCCCTGAAAAAATGAGTGTAGTCTACAACGGCCTTGATACAGAGATTTTCCGGCCGATTAAAGGTATAAAGAAAAAAAAGAACAGCCTTATCTTTGTGGGGAATGTGGAGGACAGGAAAAAGGGTGTGGTATATCTCTTAAAGGCTCTTACACTGACAAAGCATAAAGTCCATCTTACAGTTGTTGACGGGGGAGCGCCAAACAGAGAGCATGTGACAAAATGGATCGAAAACTTCGGTCTTAAAGATAGAATACATTTTACCGGTAAAGTTCCCGGGGATAAACTTATAGAGCTTTATTCCAGTCATGAGATTGCTGTAACCCCTTCACTTTATGAAGGTTTCGGGTTTCCCGCTGCTGAAGCCATGGCGTGTGAACTCCCGCTGATTTCCTCCAAAGGGGGTGCTCTTCCTGAGGTTGTGGGTGAGCATATGAAGACTGCATATGTTGTTGAACAGAGAGATCCATATGCTCTGGCTGAGGCTATCGATTATTTAATGGATAATCCTCAGGTGCGTGAGAAGATGGGGAAGGCGGCACGGAAGCGTATTCTTGAGGTTTTTACCTGGGAGAACGCGGCAAAAGAGATGGTAGAGGTTTATGAGGGGGTAATCAATGCTCACAGTTGATTTTGACAGGCTCGCTGTTTCTAAAGGGGATATGGTCCTTGATGCAGGGTGCGGCCTGGGGAGACACTCCATTGAGTTTATGAAAAGGGGAGCAAAAACCTGCTGTCTCGATCTTGATCTGGACTGCTTAAGAAAGACAAGATTCACCATAGCGCAGATGCAGGTGAAAAGCGGTTTTGATAAGTCTGCAGACTTTATGGTTCATATAGGCGATGCCCTTAATCTGCCATTTAAGAATGGTACTTTTGACCGGATAATCTGCTCTGAAGTGATGGAGCATGTTGATGATGATTTTAAAGCCTGTTCTGAACTTGCCAGGGTTCTGAAAAAGAATGGAAGAATCGCTATTACTGTGCCTACAATTTTCAGTGAACTTGTTTATGATGCACTTACCTATGAGTATTTTACTTCACCCGGCGGGCATGTGCGGAAGTATCTCCCTAAGGAGCTTGCTCAGATTATGAGGGAGAACGGCCTTGAAATATATGCTGTTGATTTTAAACATTCATTCCATACAATATGGTGGATTATAAGAAGCGTAGTGGGGCTGCACAACAGCGAACATCCAATAACAAAGGGGTATCATAAATTTCTTCATCTTGGACTATATTCAAACTTTATGCGGAAAACAGAAAAGTTCTTTAACTACTTTTTCCCTAAAAGCATTATTCTTTACGCCTGGAAAAAATAGAGGCCTTTAGTGGGCCTCTTCCCAGTTTTTACCCACACCAATATCTACAACCACAGGAACATTAAGATCAACAGCCTTTTCCATCCTGTCTTTAACAATTGATTTGAGATCATCCAGCTCATCCTCTTTTGCCTCAAAAACAAGCTCATCGTGCACCTGGATTATCATCTTCGATTTCATTTTGTTTCTGATTAAATCGTCATGTATCTGTATCATGGCAATTTTTATCATGTCTGCTGATGTTCCCTGGATAGGCATATTTATTGCCACCCTTTCAGCCCCTTCCCGCATAAAAGATGTTGTTGATGTTATTTCCGGAACAGGCCTTTGTCTTCCAAGGAGGGTTTCCACATAACCGTGCTCTTTTGCAAATGCTATTGTTCTATCTATATATTTCCTGAAGCCGGGGTAGGTGGCAAAATATTTTTCAATAAACAGTGCAGCATCCTTTACTCCGATTTCCGCCTGCTGTGAAAGGCCGTATGGCGAAACCCCGTATATTGTGGCAAAGTTTATTATTTTTGCCTGTCTTCTCATATCCGGTTTAATTTCATCAAGTGAGACCCCGAAAACGGAGGATGCAGTCATGCTGTGGATGTCTATCCCCTCCCGGAAAGCTTTCAGCATATTCTCATCATTGGAGTAGTGTGCAGCAAGGCGAAGCTCAATCTGTGAATAGTCTGCAGACATGAGGAGGCTCCCTTTCTCAGGAACAAAACCAGCTCTTATTTTTTTGCCGTAATCGTCTCTTGCAGGGATATTCTGCAGATTGGGGTCAGATGAGGATAGTCTCCCTGTTGCTGCAATGGTCTGGTTAAAGGAGGTATGTATTCTCCCGGTTTTGGAACTTATAAGTTTAGGGAGGGCTTCTATGTATGTGTTCTGAAGTTTGCTCAGAGTTCTATATGAAATTAAATAATCTATTATTGGGTGTGTCCCCTGAAGGGTCTCAAGAACTTTTATGTCTGTGGAGAACCCGGTTTTAGTTTTCTTTACAGTTTTTAAGCCAAGCTTTTCAAAGAGAATTGAAGCAAGCTCCTTTGTTGAATTGATATTAAATTCCTGACCCGCTTCTTTATAAATATTTTTTTCGATCTCTGCAAGCATTGACATGGTATTCTTTCTCATTGCATCAAAATGGGGAGTGTCGATTTTAACACCTGAAATCTCCATGGATGCGAGTACATCAATGAGCGGCAGTTCTATTTCATTGAAGAGTTTTACTAAACCCTTCTCTTTAAGTATGGGGGAAAAGACATTATACAAACGGAAGGTAATATCAGCGTCCTCAATAGCGTATTGAGCCAGTTTATCCATTGGCACATCAGTAATTGATACTGCGTTTTTCCCTGTGCCCACAAGCTCCTTGAATGTGATTGTTTTGTAGTTAAGATGTTTTTCCGCAAGGTCATCCATGTTGTGGCGCCTTTCAGAGGGGTTGATGAGATAAGATGCTATCATTGTGTCGAAGTGTATTCCCCTCAGGTTTATCCCTGCGTTTTTTAAAACTATCAGGTCATATTTGATGTTCTGCCCGATTTTTTTTAAAGAGGGATTTTCCAGCAGAGGTTTAATCATTGAGATCGATTGTGACGGTTCAGGGAATTCCTCACTGAAGAGACCCCTGCTCTGAAGGGGGAGGAACCAGCCGCTTCTTTCTTTTATGGAGAAGGACATACCAACAAGTTCAGCTTCCACTGCCTGGATGGAATCGGTCTCTGTGTCAAATGTGAATATGCCGGCATTTTCAAGCTCGGTAATCATTGATGCCAGTTCATCATGTGTTCTGATTGTAATATAGTTTTTTTCTTCTACTGCGCTGCTGACGCTTAACACTGATCCTGATTCAGGGATGAAATCTTTAATAACAGAAATCATTTCCAGAGATTTAAAATAATCAAGGGCCTTTTCTGTATTTATGCCGTTAAAACTCAGGTCTTCCAGAGCCAGATCAAGGGGAACATCTGTTCTGATAGTTACAAGTTTTCTGCTTAGAAAGGCCATATCTTTCCCTTCTTCAAGGAGGGTTTTTGTTTTACCCTTTATCGATTCAATATTAGTATAGATATTCTCAAGGGTGGAGTGTTCACTTATCAGTTTAAGAGCGGTTTTTTCGCCGATCCCCCTGACCCCTGGGATATTGTCTGATGAGTCACCCATGAGAGCCATGTAATCAATTATAAATTCCGGTTTAAGTCCTGTTTTTTCAACTATATTATTTTTGTCATATATTTCATAATCTGCTATACCTTTTTTGTTGGCGTATATTTTCACATTTTCATCAAGAAGCTGGTATGCATCTTTGTCGCCTGTGACAAGATAAACATCAAGGAGTGGTGAAGCATATTTTTTTGCCATGGTCCCCAGGATATCATCAGCTTCAAAATCGGAGGATTCTATAACAGGTATGCCGATTTCTTTTACGAGATTTTTTATTTCATCGATCTGCGATCTTAAATCATCAGGCATCTTCTGTCTGTTAGCCTTGTACTCTTCATATATTCTGAAGCGGAACGATTTTGACGGCGGGTCAAAGGCAACAGCGAAATACTCGGGGGACTGTTCCTTTATAAGGCTCAGGATCATCCTTGCAAAGCCGAAAATGGCTGAAGTGTTCTGTCCTCTGGAGTTTACCAGGGGATTTTTTATGAAAGCAAAATATGCCCTGTAGCATAGAGCATGGCCGTCCACAATGAATAGTTTTTTTTCCATTTATATTTCCTTAAACTACCTGGGTTTCCTTGACCCTGTTTAATTCACTGATCTTGCCGATCAGTATCTCGTCTGTTTTTGCCAGCCTTTGAGCGAGGATGTGAACCATTTTTGCTGCAAACTGCGGATTTTTCAGGAGAAAGGCTTTGAGCTGGGTAACATTATCAATATAAGCAAGTTTAACATCACCAATAGATCGTACAGTGGCGCTTCGGGGTGTATTAGTGAAGAGTGAAATTTCTCCGAAAAAATCTCCTTTGGTGAGCCTGGCAACAACTATCTGGTTGTCGCCATCCCCGAGAATTATACTCACTTCTCCATCAAGTATTATATACATCCTGTGTTCAAGCTGGCCCGCTTTAATTATGTTTTCAGCGTTCTGAAAATACATTATATTTTTGGACATGATCCCTCCGCTATGTATGAATACCCATGTAATAAGGACTATGCAGCCTGTGAGCCGGTCAATTATTAATGGGGTTTATTTCAGGATATTGCAAAGGTATGATATTATTAATGACGGGGCAAGTCTTTTATTTTCTTATGAGAAATGAAACAATTTTTGAAATAAGTTCATTCCTGTCAATCGGTTTGCTCAGGTAATCATTGAAGCCGCTTCCAAGGTATTTCTCCCTGTCACCTGAAAGGGCGTGGGCAGTTTGTGCAATTACAGGAGTATTGATTTTTTTATCTCTGATGCGGGAGAGAACTTCCAGGCCATCCATCCCCGGCATCTGAATATCGAGCAGTACAAGGTCTATCCCTGATTTATCTGCCAGAATTTTTAGAGCTTCCTCTCCTGAGCCGGCATAGACAGTATTCAGCCCTGCTTTCTGCAGCAAAGCTGAGGTGAATTTATAGGATAATTCATGATCATCTACTATTAGAACTTTTTTGTTTTTTAATTCATCACGTGTGGAGAGATCGACTTTATTTTTAAGAATCTTTTTCTTCTTTATGCCTGTTTCAATGATCCTGTACTCAATGGGGAAATAAAACCTTGAGCCTTTACCTTTTTCAGATTCTACAGAAATGTCTGTACCGAGGATTTTTAAAATATTACGGACGATGTTCAGGCCCAGTCCCGCACCGTCATGCCTGCGGGTCATTGACTGGTCCTCCTGTCTGAAGCGGTCAAATATTATTTCAAGATTATCTTTGTTTATCCCATCCCCTGTATCTTCAACAAATAAGAGGAGTTTCTCATTATCAATAATCTTATAACCGAAAACTATTTTCCCGGAATTAGTGAATTTAATGGCGTTGGAAATGAGATTATTAAACACCTGCATAAGCCTGTTCCGGTCACTGAGAAGAAAAATATTACCGCTCTCTTCAGGTATGTCAGAATAGAAGTGGAGTTTCATTTTCCCCAGGGTTTTTATCCTCTTCTGAAAAACATTATAGGCTTCCTGTATCAGTTCATTGACTGAAAATAATTCATTAAAAATTTCGAATTCACCATTTTCGATTTTAGCAGAATCGAGTATGTCATTGACCAGATTTAAAAGCTGCTCTGTATTACTCTGGATAATGCTGTGATACTCCTCTTTCTCCTTTCTTGATAGCTTCTCCTCAGAAAGAATTCTGGAAAAGCCGATAATGCTGTTTAAGGGGGTGCGTATTTCATGGGACATGTTTGCCAGAAATGCTGATTTCAGTTTTTCACTCTCCTCAGCTTTTATCCTGGCCTTTATCAGCATATTCTCATAATTTTTTTTTGCTGTGATATCCTGCACCAGCCCTGTTATTATAACATTATTGTCATTGTTTTTTTCAGTTCTGTATGATACAAATACATGCTTTGTCTCATTATCAGGGAAAAGGAGGCGGATTTCGAGCATGTCTGAAATTTGGGAATTAGAACTTAGTTTGTTGTAATGTTCTTCAACTGCAGGTTTTGATTCCGGATGAAGCACCATTAAAAAATCTGTGTATCTGAAATTTTCTCCCAGTTCATCAGCCCGAAAAATATTTTTACACTCTTCAGAGCAGGTCAGGATATCCTGCTCCGCCGCATAAGTCCATGTCCCTATACTGGCAATTTTCTGAACCTGCAGGAGGTTGGCCTCCCTTTTTTTTGTTCTATCAATATCAACGTTGATTCCTGAGATAATCAGGGGATTCCCTGAATTGTCCCGCTCTGTAATCCACCCCCTTGTCATTACCCATTTCCATGAGCCTCTACCTGTCATGATTCTGAACTCATCATGATAATCGGGGGTTTCGCCTCGGAGGTACTTAAGATAGGCGCTTACAGCAGATGAGACATCGTCAGGGTGAAGCCTGTCGAGCCACATATTAAAATCGGTATCTCCTGCTTCATCTGAATACTCAAGCATGGTAAGCCAGTCATTATCAAGCTGGATTCTCCCTGTGGGGATGTGAATATTCCATTTGCCTGTAATAACATTACAGGTATAATTTTCAGAAAGGAGTTTTAAGTCCTGGTTCATTTGCTATAACTTTTTCCTGGAATATTATGTCGCTAACTATAATGGAGTTATTTATGCAAAAAAACAATTTTTTGTCAATATTTATTTGTAAGTAATATTGTGCTGATATTACGGGAAAAGCTCTTTGGTAAGGAATGGGTGTAGAAAAAAGTTGACATTTAAAATGATAAGTGTATATTAGAAGTGTACACTTTAGATGGAGAAGAAAATGGAAATTACAGCAAAAGAATTGAGGGGTAAGCCTGTGCGGATTATCGAACAGGCTGCACGCGGTACAGAAGTTGTTATAACTGTGCGCGGGAAAAAAATGGCAAGGCTGATCCCTTACAAATCGGATAAAGTAACAAATATATCTGAAGATGAAATCTTCGGAATATGGAATGATAAAGGTGAAGCAGAAAATGTTGATGAATATGTCAGATCAATGAGGAAGGGGAGAAAATTTTGATAATTGATACTGATGTAATAATATGGGAGCTGCGGGGGAATTTAAACCCGAAAAAGATTATTCATGAAAATATTCCATTCTGTATATCAGTTATTACATACATGGAACTTGTTCAGGGGATGAGAAATAAGGGTGAACTGAATACATTTATAAAACAGCTGACAAGCTGGGGTGTTAACATCATTCAGATCAATAATGATATATCCACCCGGGCAATGATATATGTTGAGGAATATTCATTGAGTCACTCTATGGAGCTGGCAGATGCTTTAATTGCCGCAACCTGCGTTAATAACTCCGAAATTCTTCTAACAGCAAATGAAAAGCATTATAAGCATATACCTAATATTCAACTAGCGAAATTCAGGCCCTGAAAAGACCGACATCACTGAAAAGTTTATCAACAAATTCCCCGTAAGACTCAATATCTTTCTTTTTAAGCAATTCTGCAAGCACTGTACCCATAATGAAACCGTCAGAATTTTTAAGCGCCTCTACTGCAGATGAACTATCTCTTATACCGAATCCGAGAACCACAGGGGATGATGAAAGTTCCCCTGCAAGTTTTATCTTCCCCCTAGTCTCCTCATCAAGGGTGAACCCCCCGCCGGTTATCCCTCTTTTGGAAATAAAGTAGATAAAGGGCGAATTATTTCCGGAAATCCCTTTAATCGCTTCATCACTGCTTTCAGGTGTAATAAAATTTACAAGAGGTATCTTAACCGGAGGATCAAGTTCTCTGAAAAAATTTCTTTCGCAGAATGGGATGTCAGGTATAATAAGTCCACTGATTCCGTAGTCTCTGCTTAAACTGTTAAGTTCTTCAGCCCCCCTGTTGAATATGATATTTGAATATGTCATGAGGTATATATCTTTATTGTTCCCTGCCAGATCCCGAATCTCTTTGAGGCAGGATATAAGATCATTAAAGGTAAATCCATTCGAAAGGACATGGTGAGATGCCTCAGCAATTACCGGTCCGTCAGCAATAGGATCGCTGAATGGGACACCTATTTCAAGAAAATCGAAATGTTCAAGCCCCTTTACTGCAGCTTTTATAAAGGTCTCCCTGTCCGGGTAGGAGCACATTAAGTAGAATCCATTGTATTTTTTTTTCATTGCTTCACCTCATTAAAAATTATCCCCAGATCCTTGTCGCCTCTTCCGGAAAGATTAATAATAATATCGCTCCCTGCAAAACGATCCCTGTTATTGAGAACATACCCTATGGCGTGGCTGCTCTCAAGAGCGGGGATTATCCCCTCAAGTTTTGTAACTCTTTTAAGTGCTTCAAGTGCTTCTGAATCTGAACAGGATACATAATCCACAAGTTTTTCATCCTTCCAGTAGCTGTGCTCAGGACCCACGCCGGGATAATCAAGTCCGGCAGATATGGAGTGGCCTTCAATAATCTGCCCTTCCACATTCTGAAGAAGATAGGTTAAATTGCCGTGAAGAATTCCCGGCCTCCCCAGGGTAAGTGAGCAGCAGTGGTCCCCTTCAGCATCTGACCTCCCTCCTGCCTCAACCCCGATCAGCTTGATGCCGCTGTTTATCATGGGATAGAAGAGCCCTGCTGCATTGCTCCCGCCGCCGATGCAGGCAACCGCATAATCAGGGAGTTTCCCTTTTTTTGCATGGAACTGTGCAAGTGCCTCTTCCCCGATTATTTTCTGGAAATCACGCACTATCATGGGGAAGGGGTGTGCGCTCCCCACTGTGCCGATCAGATAATATGTATTTCGGCAGTTCTCTACCCAGTCCCTGATCGCCTCATTCATGGCGTCCTTAAGTGTCTTTGATCCGCTTGTTACAGGAACAACCCTGGCGCCCAGGAGCTCCATCCTTTTCACATTAGGGGCCTGGCGCCGCACATCGAGCTCACCCATGTATATTACGCATTCAAGACCCATGAGGGCGCATACTGTTGCTGTTGCCACTCCATGCTGTCCTGCTCCGGTTTCAGCTATTATGCGTGTTTTCCCCATGTGCCTTGCCAGCAGAATCTGCCCCAGTGCATTATTGATTTTATGAGCACCTGTGTGGAGAAGGTCCTCTCTTTTCAGATATATGCTGCACCCTGCTTCAGCGGAGAGATTCTTTGCAAAATATAAAGGGGTTGCTCTTCCGGCGTAATCCTCAAGGAATGTCTTCAGTTCAGCCTTTGATTCATCACTGCTGCAGAAGCTTTTGTAAGCCCCTTCAAGTTCATTTATTATATTGATAAGGGTTTCAGGGACAAAGCGCCCGCCGAATTTCCCGAAGTAGCCGCTGCCGTCAGGCATCTGTTCCATTTTCCGCCTCCATTATTATTGAAAAGATTTCACGCATTTTATGTGAAGATTTTATCCCCCTGGCTGTTTCTATACCTGATGATATATCCACACCAAAGGGTTGAGCTTCTATGATAATTTTTTTTAAATTGCTGCTGTTAACCCCGCCGGCAATAATAGTTCTGTTTATCAGAGGGTAATTATTAAGTATTTCATGGTGAAAGCTCTTGCCTGTCCCTCCATATTCATTATCACTGAATGCATCAAGAAGGATAAACTCCGCTGAAGATTTATCAGGGAGTTCATTTGCCCCTTTTACTCTAAAAGCTTCAATTATTGGTAGAAAGCCTTTAAGCTCTCTTGCTGTTGATTTATCATAGACCTGAAGCATGTCAAGCCTGGCAATCTCTGCTGTTCTTTTGATTTCATCAACGCTGCTCTTTACAAAGACTCCGGTTTTAAGAATGCCTGTTCCTTTAAGGATGCCGGAAAATTCCGCTCCCTTTTCAGCTGTTATAAAACGATCCGATTTTTCATGGAAAATGAAGCCCACAGATGAGACAGGGAGCATGGCTGCACATTCAATATCCTGACTTCTTGTAAAGCCGCAGAATTTAACGAACATTTTTCAGCTCCCGGATAAATCCCTGAGGATCCTTTCCCTTCATCAGTGCTGTCCCCACAAGGAATGTGTCGGTTCCTGTCCCATGAAATATTTTTTTTACACCATCTGATGATTCAATGCCGCTGGCGCTCACTCTTTTTATACCAGGGGGGATATTATTTAATGTATTAATACCTGTTGTGTAATCAATATTAAGGGTCTCCAGATTCCTCATATTTACCATTAGAATTTCCGGGTTAAGAATCAGCACCCTGTCAAGCTCTGAAGAGCTGTGTACTTCGATTAGCGGTGTTATACCTCTGCTCTTTGCGAAATTGTAAAGGCTTCTCAGTTCATCATTGCTGAGCGCTTTAGCTATAAGAAGAATCATGTCAGCTCCGCATAAATATGCTGCTTCAATCTGTTCTTCATAATAGATGAAATCTTTGCAGAGCAGAGGCAGATTTAAACCGGAACCAGCAGTTTCAAGGTCACTCATTGAGCCGTTGAAGAAATTTTTTTCAGTTAATACCGAGACTGCTGCAGCGCCCCCTTCAGCATAGAGAGAAGCTCTGTCTGCAGGAGATACTTCGCTCTCTATGGTTCCGGCAGATGGTGATGATTTTTTTATCTCTGCTATAATATTAATCGGATCATTAAGGGTGTTTAAAATTGAGTATATGGGTCTTACCCTTTTACCCTTTTTTCTGATTATCTTTTCTGTATCAGGGAGTTTCGACAGTTTAATATGCTTCATATCTTTGAGATTGAACTTTTCCATCATTATCCTTTTATAAGTGAATCGAGTTTAGCTTTAACCGCACCTGAGACTATCTCTTTATTGATTGTGTAAAAGCTTTCTTTGATGGAAGTTCTTTCATCAAAGGCGTACATGGCAAGGGCGCTGTTAAGGGCAAGGAGTTTCCCCAGTGGTGTTTCCATGCCGCAGCTCAATGTGTCTATGAAAAGCACTGCATTTTCATCAGGATTAAGATGGGAGGGAATGAGCATAGCTTCATCTTTTGAGATGTACTCCTGTGGATCTATAATAAAGCTGTGTGAGGTATTATTCTGTATCTCGTAAACCAGGGTTTTATCAAAGGGGGAAACTTCATCCATGCCGTCGTATGATGAATAGAGTAGGACCCTGTCGTAATTGAGCTGAAGCGCGGTAGCAGCATATTTTTCAAGCAGCTCATGACTGAAGAAACCTATTGCCTGTCTCCTTGCTCCTGCAGGATTGGTGAAGGGGCCCAGGTAATTGAAAATAGTGCGGACTCCAAGTTTTTTTCTCACAGGTACTGCGAATTTCATTGCAGGATGATATTCCGGGGCTGCCATGTATATGAAATTATTGCGCCTGTAATAGTTTTTTGCATCATCATCTTTCAGATTAACAGGTATCCCCAGAGCCTCAAGAAAATCGGTTGACCCGCTTTTCCCGCTCACAGATCTGTTCCCATGCTTTGCAACAGGAACCCCCATTGCAGAGAGTATAATTGCCGCAGATGTGGAGATGTTAAATGAGCCTGAATTATCCCCTCCGGTCCCGCATGTATCAAAAACCATGTCTGTTCCCAGATCAAGATTTCTGCAGAATTTTCTCATTGAGCGCACAGCTCCGGAAATTTCATCAGGGGTCTCCCCGCGGAGCCTCATTGCCATGAGCATCCCGGCAAGTTCAATCTCTGAAAGATTCCCGTTAAAGAGATGTTCAAATAATTTTTCACTCATGAGGGAGTCTATACTCATGCCGTTATAAACCGACAGAAGTGTTTCATTGATTACCCCTATTCCCGGTATCTGGATTTCACTGTTAATTTGTGCTGATATCATAATATTCCTCCTTAATTAAAAAAACCGCCTTTAAAATTGAGCGGTTCTTTTTGTGTAAAATAAAAACCGCAGGGGTCTTACCGCCTGCGGATATATCTCAATACTATATCATGGGCGGCCTCTATAATCTGGTATAGCGCCACCAGTAAAGAATCTGTTTTGACTGATTATTATTAGCTGTTTTCATGTTTCTATATATAGAAACATGATTGATTTTTGTCAACTGCGAAAATTAAAAAAATTCAGTTTTTTAAAAAAAAATCAAAAAAAACCGGCCCTTAATCGTAATAATTAATGTAACTGCTGGAAATCCGAAGGAAATTATGTATCCAGAGCTGAGCAGAAAGTAATTTTTTTGTCACACCGGCTGTAGCGAAGCGAAAAGCCGGTATCTCATACAGTTGATTCAATCATGAGATTCCGGTATTTGCAAAAAATGAAGCTGCAAAACCGGAATGACAAATATAGGTGAATTCACCTTTTCCAGACAACTCAGGAGAGCAATTTTCCGGTAAATTTATGGGCAGTTATTAATTAATGCGGTTATATTATCACTGGAAGGTTTAAAAATGCTTTCAAAATCATTCTCACTTGCCCTGCACGGAATAAGCGCTGTAAGGGTTGACGTGGAGGTGGATATAATGAGGGGGCTCCCCAATTTTATTATTGTGGGGCTCCCTGATTCAACCATCCGCGAGTCAAGAGAGCGGATAAGGGCTGCTATAGAGAATTCCGGCTACGATTTCCCCCCGAAAAACTATGTCGTTAATCTGGCGCCTGCCGGGTTTAAAAAACAGGGAGCCAATTTTGATCTCCCTGTGGCAATGTCTATTCTCAAATCAACTGGTCAGATAAAATTCGCTATTGATGAGATTCCCATGGTGGGTGAACTCTCCCTTGACGGCAAAGTCAAGCCTGTAAGGGGGGTTATATCCATGGTTATAGCCCTTTACAGGCTTGGTTATAAAAAGATAATTGTTCCGCATCAGAACAGATTTGAAGCAGCAGCAGTAGGGGGTATAGAGGTTTTCCCGGTTGAGGATATTAAAGGGGCATGCAGGGTCTTTTCCGGAAATGCTGAATCATTCCAGGGTGAATCAGAGGAGATGATTGAGGATAAATTTTTTTACGATTTTGCTGATGTAAAGGGGCAGGAGAGTGCAAAAAGGGCCCTGGAAATAGCTGCTGCAGGGCATCATAATATTCTGCTCTACGGTTCCCCCGGTTCAGGGAAGACAATGCTGGCAAGGAGGATCCCATCAATTCTGCCCGATCTTGACAGGGAAAGATCTATAGAAACTACAATGATCCATTCCGCCACAGGTGATCCGGGGGAGAGGAGGGGTCTTATTGCTATGCCTCCGTTCCGGTCCCCCCATCATACAGCATCTGAGGTGGCCCTTGTTGGCGGAGGTTCAATAATTTCAGCAGGGGAGATTTCTCTTGCCCATAATGGTGTGCTTTTTCTTGATGAGTTTGTGGAATTCCGGAATAATGTAATTCAAGCACTCAGGCAGCCTCTGGAGGATAAATGTGTTACTGTGTCAAGGGCTTCAGGCACAGTGACATTCCCGGCGGACTTTATGCTGGTTGCAGCGAGTAATCCATGTCACTGCGGCCATCTTTTTGATGATGATATTGAATGCTCCTGTTCATCATCAAAGGTGAGTATGTATTTCCAGAAGATTGCAGGACCTGTAGTTGACCGGATCGATATTGAGGTTCTGGTTAACAGGGTTCCCTACAGGGATTTGATGGATAAGGGGATGTATGAGTCATCAGAGAGAATCAAGGAGAGGGTACTTGGGGCGCGGGAGGTGCAGAGAAAAAGATTCGGCACAGGGCTGAAATTCAATTCCGGTATGGGGCAGAAGGAGGTGCAGGATTACTGCGCTCTGGGGGGTGAGGATGAGATATTTTTCGAGAATGCGATCAAGAAACTCAATCTTACTGCCAGGTCATTTTTCAAAATATTAAAGGTGGCAAGAACAATCGCGGATCTTGATGAATCTCTACATATCGGTAAGAAGCATATACTGGAAGCAATATCGTATAAAAATCTTTATAGAAATTACCGGGTATAGGTTTAGAGATTTATCTTTATCGATAGAGGTTCTATCTCTTTAAATTTCTCACTGGTTGCTTTTCTGATGGAACAATATTTGTCTTTCCTTTATATAGCAGGCTAGCTACTGTTCAACGAATCAGGGGACCCCCGGGGGCTCGAATGGATTCGCTAATCCGGGGACTATATACCAGGTCTGAATTTCCGCCCGGGACTGATTTGGTGGAACATTGGGATATTGGGAGTTCAATTTCTCTTGATTAATTTATTCGCAAATAGATCAGGTCATTTTCTAACCGTCAGAAATTGAATCCATAAAAATAGTGCAAGAGGTTAAAAGTGCTTGTAATAAGTGCTGTTGTCGCGTTTAATCGTTTTAGTCATCATAAATATTTTAAAATATCCTTTGCTGATTTTAACTACATCGTGAACTTTATAATTACAGGTACCTTTATGCATATAATAAAGATTGGAATTATTGTGTTTATTTTATCAATGATTATGATAGCTTGCGAACGTAATGATTTGTACACTTTCATGAGTGATAATACTGGACAGAAAGTATTGATTGATACTGGCTTTGATGATGGCATTTTTAATACATCTGTTTTTGATTATACTGGTACATCACCGTCCATAGTTAGTTCGAAAATGATTATTCCAATGGCAAATTCCATGGTATATACAAAATCATTTAAAATTCCTGCAACAGTAGAGGGGAGAATTATGCTTTCACCCTCAACTACAAGCTATTCAAATACCGGAGTTCAGATATCACATCCATTATATGCAACCACACCAATTATAAGAATATTTCTCGATCTGGGTTGGGATATTACTCCTGTTTCAGGAAGAATTAGTTACTGGGTAGATGAATTCAGCTCAATTTATAATAATGTGTATACTAGTTCAATACCTGATTATACTCCTTTTGATTTTAAATTTGTAATAGGCAGTACATCTCAAAAGGTCTATGTCAACTCTACTCTGGTTTACGAATCTAACTATGTAATTCCATCAGGTACAGAGATTTTATTCTGGGCTGGTGCTAATCAGGCTTTAGCAGATGCTGAACTTGAAAGGTTAAAAATCACATCTCCTGAGTTTACGGGATTTGTTGCACCGATATAGAGCAATATCCCGAAACAGTTCATAACCTTCATTTTCGTTCTTTTCCCCTTCAGTACCCTTTTAAGACATGGAATTCCAATATATAAGATTTTATTTAATTGATAATGATATTTATATACAGTAATCTTAATTTTTTTAGAAAACTACGGGTTTACCACGATGACACCCCATATTAATAATAGTAGATTTAACTTAGATAATTGTCTATTACTGTGTATATAGAGTATTTAGACTCAGAGTTTGCGTAATAAGGATGATAGTTATTATAATTAAAGAAATCTGCTTTTAAACTTAGGGGTGATTGTGATGAAAATTAAATCTGCGTTTTCCATAAAGAATCTTCTTCAATCTGCTGTTTATGCTGCTGTGGTACTCAATTTTATATTTCTAATCGGATGCAGCGGAGGGGGAAGTTCGGCTAATGCAACTTCTGAAGGTGGAACATTCACATTTCCCGGCGGTATAACTCTTGAGATGGAGCCGGGCTCACTGAATGAGGATACAGAAATTTCTCTTGTTCCTTTGACGGAATCTGAGGTGGAGGATGCGGTAAACTCCAGTACTCTGGTAGACAGCCAGTTCTTTGGCGGTTTCAGAGGAACTCCGGAAGGGCTGGTATTCAATAAACCTGTTAAAATTACAATTGAGATAGAGGATGTAATTGATCCCGGAACAATACTGTTGCATGGAATTATTAGTGTTGGGAATGCACTGACCATCACAGATACAGATATTATTGCGGACACAGCGAATAATAAGGTGACATTTAAAGTGGAAGGATTTTCGCAGCACTTTACAGTTAAAGCAAAGGGTCAGGAGTGGCTTGCTACTTTTGACCCGACCAAGGAATGGGACAAATGCAGAAACTGGAATGGCAGAGATGCTGAAGGTAATCTTATGGGAACAGAAACAGTGGAGGATGACTGCCGCTGCGGCAGAAGAAGATATTCGACTGAGCATCTTGACTATGTCAACTCAGAGGGGTGCCAGAGCGTGCAGACAATTCTCAATGTCGAGTTTTTGGACTGTGAGACCCCGACTTACTGGATACATGTAATGAGTGAAGAGACCGGGTGCGGCAGAAAGTATCCCTGGAATTCAACCGGAACCGGGTCTTACTGTTATGA
The DNA here is from genome assembly GCA_964491265.1 of uncultured Leptospirales bacterium. Lineage (GTDB taxonomy): Bacteria > Spirochaetota > UBA4802 > UBA4802 > UBA5550 > JBBAGC01. The sequence continues at coordinate 288,232 of CAZBFP010000002.1, forward strand.
TGCAGGAAATGACTGGGGTAAATATGATCCATGGCCCGCAACACTTCAGGATATTGCATGTAAAAAGATCATCAAAGACTATTCTCATACGATTATCTGTAAAGATTATGTTTATTATGGATATGTGGGAGCGTTAAACCCACCAGTTGCAAGATGGATATATTTATATTATACTGACGAAGAGTATGAAATGTATAAGAATACTGCATGTACATCAGAAGGATTTACTCTGTTGTTTAGCAGATAATTATTATAAATTCTACCGGTCTTTACCTTAGCCTAAGGCAATACGGCACTACGAGATGATCTGATCCTCTGCAAGTATTTTGGAGCGATTATTCCTACATGTAACATGTCTCCGTAGTAATCAAATTCCAAAAAATAACACATATATGTTAACAATTTCCCGGGGATACCCTTGTCAGGTCTGGTTTTTGACTCCGGACTGTTTTGGCGGAACATTGGGATTTTGGGCTTTTATTCTTCTTGACTCATATCTTCTGTGGTGTTAAGGTTGTGTTATTGTAAAGATCTCACCTTCCTCCCTTCCGATAATATTCATTATGTCTTTTCAACTCCAGCAATTCTCAACTTTTACCTCCAAAAGACCAGCCATTTTCTGATCGTCAGAAAATGGCTATACAAAATTTACGTAGTACACCGTTTCTCCTTGAAATTATTCCGCTATTGTATTTAATGCTGTTTATACATATATAGAAACTCCCTCCATGAATATGATAACTTTAATCAATTATGAATGAGTAATAATCCGGAGGATTACATGAACAAATTAATGAAATTATTAATACTTACATTGACGGTTTCCCTGCTTTTTACTGCTTGTGGAGGTGGTAGCGGTGGTTCATCGGGTTCACCAATGACAGATGAGGAGATCGTAGCTGCAGATAACGATGATCTTGATATAGCATATGGAAGCAGTGATGATATAAATAATGTAACAACACATTTAATTCTGGTGACAGAAGGTACTTATGGTTCTACTATTACATGGTCAAGCAGTCATCCGGGTATAATTGCAGCGGACGGTACTGTAACTAGGCCTCCTTATGGTACAGGAGACGCAACTGTTACCTTGACCGCAACTATTATTAAGGGGAGTATTTCAGAAACTAAAACATTTACACTCATAGTAAAGCAAACCCCTCCAACAGAAGCAGAAGCCGTTGCAGCAGATAAAACTTCACTTGTGATCGGTTATGCAGAAGGAGATCACGCTGGTAGTGTAACTCAGAATGTTACGCTTCCGACCTCAGGTTCCAGCGGTACTACAATAACCTGGGGAACAAGTAACTCCGGTGTTATAACTATTGGTGGCGTAGTAACACGTCCGACTTTTGGTTTGGGAGACGCTACAGTTACTTTGACAGCAACTATAACGAAGGGTAGTGCTTCTGATACTAAAACATTTGCGCTTACTGTTAAAGAAGCTCCCCAAACAGATGCTCAGGCAGTAGCTGCAGATAAAGCTTCACTGGAGATCGGTTATTTAGGTTCAGACAGTGCGGGCAGTGTAACTCAGAATGTTACGCTTCCGACCTCAGGTTCCAGCGGTACTACAATAACCTGGGGAACAAGTAACTCCGGTGTTATAACTATTGGTGGCGTAGTAACACGTCCGACTTTTGGTTTGGGAGACGCTACAGTTACTTTGACAGCAACTATAACGAAGGGTAGTGCTTCTGATACTAAAGACTTTATTATTACAGTTAAGCAAACCCCTCCAACAGATACAGAAGCTGTAGCTGCAGATACAACTTCTCTTGTGATTGGTTATTCCGGTTTAGACAGTGCTGGCAGTGTAACTCAGAATGTTACTCTTCCGACATCAGGTTCCAGTGGTACAACAATAACCTGGGTAACAAGTAATTCTAGTGTTGTAAGTATAGATGGTACTGTAACCCGTCCTTCTGATGGTTCCGGAGACATTACAGTTATTTTAACAGCAACTATAACGAAGGGTATTGTTTCTGATACTAAAGATTTTACTCTTACTGTTAAAGAAGTGCCTTTAGCAGGAACAAATATGGCATACACGCTTCCTTCCAGTATAAGCTTTAATATGAGATACATACCTGGCGGCACATTTCCACAATATAATGGTTACCAGACCATTAACCAGACCATTAGTACCCCATACTGGATGGCAGAGACTGAGGTGACCTATGAATTATGGATTGCCGTATATGAATGGGCAGTAAATGGTACAGGTGGGGCTGTAGGTGAAGGGGAATACACTATCCCGAGTTTAGGAAGAAAGGGTAGTGTTGAGGATGGTTCCGGAATGACAAATCAGCATCCTGTAACTATGGTAAGTTGGCGTGCAGCAATGGTATGGTGTAACGCGCTTACAGAGTATTATAACGCAAATAATGGAACAGATGCCGATCTTGATCTGGTCTATTATACAGACAGCGGATACACAACGCCGATAAGAACAGCGACTGATTCGACGACGATAACAGCAACAACTGATGGTAGTCAGGACAAACCTTATGTAAAATCTATAGCGAAAGGCTTTCGCCTTCCGACAAGTATGGAGTGGGAGTGCGCTGCACGTTATATAGATGGAACAAACTGGACACCGTCCATGGCGGTAAGCGGTGGTACAGAATCATATACAGGGATTGATGCACAGAGGGACTATGATAGTTTTAGCCCGTTTGCCTGGTATGGCAATTCTATAACAGAACCAAATGGCAATACAATAACAACGCAGCCGGTTAGGCAAAAATACGAAAACTCTCTCGATCTCTATGATATGAGCGGCAATGTGTTTGAATGGTGTTTTGACTGGCATCCGTCGTATAGCGGGCAAGCCCGCGTTCAACGGGGCGGTAGCTGGGCATCCAGAAGGGACTATCTGCAATTGTTTATGCTAGCCAACAGCTACCCGTATACCGAATACGTCGTCATGGGCTTACGCTTTGTGAGGACTCAGTAAATAATAGGAATGCTATCTCAAGCAATTTAAGTAAGTTATATAAGATTTAACTAGCACGGGAGTTCAATTATTTTTGAACTCCCGGGATTATTCATAACAGTCTAATTCTCAGCTAGTAAAACCCCTCTGTATCTTTTCTGATAAAATACCTTATGTCTTTTCATCTCCCGCAATTTTCAACTTTTACCTCCAAATAACCAGCCATTTTCTGATCGTCAGAATTTGGCTATATAAAATAAGTGCAAAAGCCCGGAAAGGCTTGCAATTATTCTGACAGTGATATAGGGTTGTGTTAAATATAAAAATGCCAATTACTTCCATGAATATTTATATAACTTAATGGTAAAGCATATATGTTAATAATTATGGAAGGTTATGAAGAATTTAATAAGTTTTCTAATAGTCTCAGTTCTAATATTCTCTACCCAGATTCTTAATGCAGATTATTTAATTCTTAAAGATGGCACTCATCTTAAGGGCTCTATAGTTAATACTAATAAGGATTTTACTTCTATTAAATCAGATGGGAGTGAGGTTCAAGAGGTTCCAACTCCTAATATTTTAAAGGTAATAAGAAAACCTTTATACCTGGAAAAGCTGAAAATCTACAAATCTGATAATACAGTCTTTGATGCTTATTGTGTAGACTATGATCCGCATTCATATACTTTTCTTAAAGAATTGACTGATGATAAGGATATAGTAGTTCCCGCATCAGAGATAATGTACTTCGAGTCTGCATTAAATCCATCAAACATAAGTTTTAAATTATCAACGGCCTCAGTTTCTATTAAATGGGAATCCCCTGTGAAATCAGTAAAGTCTTACAGAGTGTATTTCAGGAAAAAAGGTGAGGATAATCTTGATCTGGCCAGAGAAACAGAAAAACTTCAGTTTGTTTTAGAAAATCTTATCGGCGGTTTAGAGTATGAATTTCTGGTAAGAAGCGTTAATGATGACGGCTTTGAGTCTTTCCCGGGACGGTCGGTTTCATTTACTACAATTAATCAGCCTCCGACAAGGCCCGGACCAATATCTATAAAGAAATCATCAGGTAAAGATATATTGTTGAGCTGGGGTAAATCTCAGGATATTGACGGAACCGTTGACTATTACAATGTATATACGAAAACAGGTTCCAGTTCTAAACAGATAGGGAAAACGAAAGAAACTAAATATAATTATAGTCCCCGTAGTCTATTCCAAAGACATATATTCAGCATAAAGGCTGAAGACAACGCCGGACTTGAGTCTGAAGAGAGATTTTCAGATCCCTATTCTTCTAAATATTATTCAGTCAGATTAGAAGCCGCATATTTACAACCATCCGGAGATCTGGAGCATTTATTTGATCCCGGGAAAGCCCTATTAATTACAGCCACTATGAATAATTATTATATGCATGGTCTGTCTATTGGCCTGCAAGGTGGTTATTATTCTTTTACCAGCGGTAAACAGCTTGGAGTTAATAGTTATGATAGCTATTATGCAGTGCCTTTAATGGTTTATGGCGGATATAAATTTGGCATATCAGAAACGATATATGTGGAACCATCAATATCTTCAGGTTTTTGCTTCGCTGGACTTGAATACAAAAATAACGGAATAAGTAGAACAGCTACTGCTTACAATCCAATAATTAAAGCCGGGATTGCTGCAGTTTATGTTATTGATAACATTGAGTTTGGTGCGGGCCTGTACTATTCGAGCATATTGGAGAGTAATGCCAGACTGAATTCTATGCTGATGAGCCTGAGCGCAGGCTACATGTTTTAAATAATGAGGTAGGTAATTATGTTTAAAAGAATAATCTCTCTTGTATTTGCAATAATATGTTCGGCAATGCTTTTAAATTGCGGGAATATGCTAGAGGATAGTATAGATAATGCTTCCGGGGGATTAATAAATTATTACGATGTTAATCTCTCTTCACTTGATGTTTCAGCAGGAGTGCTTTCCTTCGAACAAGCCAAAACTGTGTACAGTGTTGAAGTGGCATATGATGTATCGGCAATAACTATAACTGCGGTAGCATCTGATCTTGAGGCTGCCATTAGAATTAATGATATAAGTTATAATAATTATCATGGTCAGTATATTAAAAGCCTCGATGCCGGGAATAATATAGTTGAAATCATAGTCATCGCGCCGGATGGGATAACCACTAAGCAGTATTTTATTTCAATTAATCGTTTATCTCAAGGACTGAGCAATAATGCCAATTTATCTAATCTAGCAACATCTGCAGGGAGTCTGTCCGGTTTTGACTCGAATGGGACAGTTTACAATGTTGAGGTTTCTAATGCCACTTCAACAATTACAGTAACGCCTACAGTAGCTGGAACTGGAGCTACTGTTAAAGTGAATGGCACTACAGTTGCCTCTGGTTCATCATCAGGTATTATTAATCTGGTTGTAGGAAGTAATGTAGTCGAAATAGTAGTTACTGCACAGAACGGTCAGACTACAAAGACTTATGTAGTGTCAGTCAATAGACTGGAACAGGTCCTAAGCAATAATGCCAATCTATCTAATTTGACAACCTCTGCAGGGAGTTTGTCTGGCTTTGATTCTAATAAGACAGCTTATAATATTGAGGTTGCTAATGCCACTTCTT
>CAZBFP010000003.1:0-208646 GCA_964491265.1 uncultured Leptospirales bacterium
GAAAGGTTGACTCTATCAGATCAATGGCATTTTCTTTAACGCTTTCTATTTCTTTGAAAAGTTTGTCGTGTTCGTTCATAAGAGCAGAATTGTCAGTATTTGAGTTTTTTGCAAGCTATTATTTATTTTGCCACGTAGGGGGCACAGAGAGAACCTGTGTTCATTTGAATGAAAAACAGGGGATTTTTTTGCGATAGATACAGGAGAGTAAAGGTTCTTAATCATGAAATCCTTTAATCATGCGAATCATGGTTTGGACAATGGGTAATATATCAGGGTCAGAGCCCCTCAACTTCGATAAAAAGTATTGACATCAAAGCATATAATGATGAATTGTCCGCATATCAGCTGTGCCGGAATTTCTTCGTTTCAAAAAAATCAATTCAGAAAGAATAAAATTTTCAGCCGGTGTTAATTCTTTAATTTTTATTTTGAATAAGATGCGATAATATCCCCGCCGCCTTCGGCGGCGGGGATATTGAAAACAGCATAATTATACGAAGATAAATTATCAGGAATGATTACTGAAATTCAGCAGCAAATAATAATATAAAATAAAAGAGAAGGTTTAATGCTCCAGACAAATAATTTAACATTATCCTATGGGAAGAGAGTGCTTTTCAAGGATGTAAATATCAAGTTCAGGCCGGGAAACTGCTATGGGCTTATTGGCGCTAATGGCGCGGGTAAAACGACTTTATTGAAGATATTTTCAGGCGAAGTAGAGCCTACTGCCGGGGATGTGAGTGTCGATTCTAATGAGCGGATAGCTGTTCTTAGCCAGGATCAGTTTGCTTTTGATGAACATGAAGCGATTGATGCAGTAATTATGGGTCATATGAAACTCTTTGAAGTCTTAAATGAGAGAAATCAGGTATATGCTAAAGAAAATTTTACAGATGAGGATGGTATCCGTGCATCGGAGCTGGAGGAGCTTGTAGAAAAATTTAACGGCTATGATGCGGAAAGTGAGGCAGCAGTACTTTTAAAGGGCCTGGGTGTTGATAACAGTCTCCATAAAAAAAAGATGAAAGAGCTTGAAGGTGGAGATAAGGTAAAGGTGCTTTTAGCTCAGGCGCTTTTCGGGAATCCCGATATTCTCCTTCTTGACGAGCCTACAAACCATCTTGACATAGAGTCAATAAACTGGCTTGAAGACTACCTTATGAATTTCAAAAATACTGTGATTGTGGTAAGTCACGACCGGCATTTTCTGAATAAAGTCTGTACCCATGTTGCAGATATTGATTACGGGAAAATATCAATATATGTGGGGAACTACTCATTCTGGGTTCAGGCGAGCGAACTTGCAATGCAGATGAAGAGGGATGAAAATAAGAAAATTGAGGATAAGAGGAAGGATCTTAAGTCCTTTATTGAAAGATTCAGCTCTAATGCTTCAAAGGCAAAGCAGGCCACATCGCGGAAAAAACTCCTGGAAAAACTGACCCTTGACGATATCAAGCCGACCAACAGGAAGTATCCCTTTATCGAGTTTAAGCCTGAACGTGAATGCGGTAAAATAATTCTTGAAGTGGAAAACCTTAACAAGACAATTGAGGGGGAGGAGATTCTAAAGGATCTGACCTTCAGGATTGAGAAGGATGACAAGGTGGTTTTTCTTGCCTGGAGCCATATAGTAAAAACCACTCTTTTTCAGATCCTCACAGGGGAAGTTAAGCACGATTCGGGCACTTTCAGATGGGGGGAAACTATCACCACCTCATATTTCCCTAAAGAGAACAGCTCCTATTTCCAGGATGATCACTCTGTACTTCAGTGGATTAAACAGTTTACTGAGAATAAGGATGATGCATATGCCAGGGGTTTCCTTGGAAGGATGCTTTTTACAGGGGAGGAATCTCTTAAAAGTATAAAAGTGCTTTCAGGGGGGGAGAGGGTCCGTTGTATGATTGCCCGGATGATGCTTTCAGGTGCAAATGCGATAATACTGGATGAGCCGACAAATCACCTTGATCTTGAGGCAATAACATCATTGAATAATGCACTGATAAAATTCCCGGAAGTAGTGCTTTTTACATCACACGATTATGAGTTTGTAGAAACAGTGGCTAACCGTATAATCGAAATAACACCATCCGGAATAATGGACAGAAGAATGACCTTTGACGATTATCTTGCAAGTCCTGAAATAAAGGATATGAGAGATCAAATGTATAAGGGGCATCACAGGCTTACTCTTTAATCAGGGGGCCTCAATTCCCCCTTCGATTCATATCCTGAATGTTTTTATTTCACAAATACGGGTTGAAGCGGGATTTTTTAAGCAGCATCAGAATTCATAAAGAAGCATTGTTATATCATCCTCATATTCCACATTCCCCGAAAAAGCATGAAGATCAGAAAGGAGCGTCTCAAGAATGTTTTTATCATTCCTGAGAATTGCTTTTTTAAAAGAGCTGCTTAATCTTCCGGTTTCATACATTTTATCATCATCGTTTCTCTGCTCAACTATCCCGTCAGTAAAAAAGAGGAGTTTGTCGCCCGGACAGTAGGTCATCTCAACAGCAGTGTATTCCGGATCGGAAATAATACCGAGTCCAGGTCCTGAGCTGTCTATGACAGTGAAGCTTCCTGCTGAGGAATTCCAGAAAAAGGGGTATTGGTGCCCCCCTTTGGCAAAGATAATTTTTCTGGTTTCAGTGTCGATTATAGAATAATAACATGTTGCAAAAATTGTTTTAATAACTTCATAGAGGTGGTTATTCAGCTTTGTAAGAAACATTACAGGATCATCCCCGCATTCCCGCACTAAGTGTACAAAGGCGCTTTTAAGAACCCCGGTAACAAGAGCAGCAGTTATGCCGTGACCCTGAACATCTGCAATTATAGTATATATTCTGCTTCCTTCAGTGTGAACATTAATAAAATCACCGCCAATAGCTATTGAAGGTTTGTAGAGATGGGTATATTTAACACCCATGTGACTTGTCTTCTGTGAATCAGCATTAATAAAATAGTTCTGTATCTCCTGAGCCTGTGTCAGGTCCCGGTTTATTTCCTTAAGTTCTTCATTTTTTTGTCTCAGGTAGGATTGTGAAAAGGTGAAACTTAAAACATTTTTTCTGAATCTTGAAAATACTTCCAGCAGAGTATTGTGATAAATTTTATTGGCAATAACAAGATTATTGCTGAAGAGCTCCTCAAGATCATTTCTTGTAATCATAAAAATTGAGGTTTCTTTTATCGCTGTAACAGTAGCGGATCTGGGGAGATTGTCAAAGAGGGAAAGCTCTCCGAAAAAGGCTCCGTCTTTCAGTGTGCCCAGGGCAACTACCTCCCCCTTTCTGTCAGATGTTGTAACAAGAACCGTTCCTTTGCTGATAATATACATTGAGTTCCCCTGGGTACTTTCAACAATTATGAAATCCCCGGCATGGAAAGTTTTTTCAGAAAACAGCGGGGCAATCAGTTCCAGCTCTGCGGTGGTGAGTCCTTTGAGGCTCGGTATATGTTGTATAACCGGTATAATTTTTTCATTAAGGATATTGCTCATGTCTGTCACATCCGGAATTAAGGTATAGAGAAAATATAATTACTGCTGTAAATGAGTAGCGAATATCTGATATGAAGTTACAATTATAGGGAGTCAATCAGTTTTTAAAAGCGGCGAGTAATAAGGCTTTTTGTTTTCATCTATTGAAGTAAGCCTCCTGTCTACCCCAGGAGTACTTCTTCGCTGTGCTTACTTCGACGAACTCAGTACAAGCAGAGGGCGCCCTGAAGGGGGCACGTATAATAACAATTTTAAGCAAGCTGATAAACAATAGTGTTAAAACATCCTTTTGTATTGTTGATTCTCTAAAATTTACAAAATTATATGTTAGAATTAGAAAAGAAAGAGTATTCTGATTCACGGATTGAAAATTAAAGATGAAGATATTTAAAATAATATTTGAATATTTTGAGGAATGATAAAAATAAAATTATCTGAGTGATAATATATGAACTCGTGCCCCCTTCGGGGGACAGGGGGAATGACATTTATTTTGTTTCCCGGAATTTCGGGAAGATCCAAAATATTGTAATAGAACTTTATCCGGTGTATATCCCCGCTGCAGAAAACAGCGGGGATTATTTGTTAAACTATACAGAAAAATCCGGCGCTCAGGGCTATTAGAACCTGGGCTGAATAATAAAAGGCGAGATTAATTCTGCCGTAACGCCAGGTGTGCCGGAATCTGGCCAGTGCTAAAATAACATCTGAAATATAAAAGAGTATAGCCCCCCCTGTAATAAGCCAGGCCTGGGCATAGGTAAAGTAATCTCCGTAAAAAACAGAAACAGCCCTGTTAACCATGAGACTTATTATGACCACATAAAAAAATACCGGAATTTTCAGGTCACCCAGTGCAGGGAACAGATAAATGTAAATGGCTACTCCCAATACGATTAAAATGGCGCCGCTTATCCAGTCTCTGCTGTGAAATCCGCTGAACCAGGTAAAAGCTATGATGTATGCAACATGACCGAGAAGAAAGAGCACCAGTCCTATTTTGAATGCCTTTTTTGATCTGTTCATAAACATGAGGGCCATGTCACCGCCGAAGCAGAGAATTATACCTGCAAGAATAGCGAAGGTATACTCATTTCTGCTGCAGTCCCCTCTTAAAAAAGCTGAGAGGAGAAGAAAAGTCATCAATGTTGATGACAGGGGTTTCCAGAAATGTATCCCTTTCTCCTCACCTGCAAATTCATGTTTGTGAAGCATCGAAACAGTGATAATCATTAAGCCGATAATAATTGCATAAATTAACATCTCTTTTCACCTCTGCCAGGTATAATCGTATTCCGGATTAGAGGAGTATTGACCGGAAAAGCTCTATCCTCGAAAGAGCTGATAATACTATTTACACAGGTTAAATCTTTTGTAAAGCCTTTAATTGCCCCTCATATTCGATGGGAAACAGGGGGTAATTAAAAATTGTTCTCTTATGTTGTCATATGTCCAGGTTCTGAGCTAACAATTTCTCAGCGAATAATTGAGCAGTTTAAGGCTGAGAAATTGTAATTCGACCTGAATTTTATCTGTATCCGTAATTATCCACTACAAAATCTATATCCTTGTCTCCACGTCCGGAAAGATTAATCAGTATCGATTTTCTGGGATTCTCTTTTGCGTATTTCATAGCAAAAGCAACAGCATGCGCACTTTCAAGGGCAGGTATTATCCCCTCGACTCTGGAAAGGGTATAAAATGCATCCAGGCACTCCTCATCATTTACCATAGTATATTCAACCCGGTTTTTGTCTTTAAGCATGCAGTGTTCAGGGCCGGAGCCGGGGTAGTCAAGTCCGCTTGCTATTGAATAAACAGGCTGGGGTTCGCCCGCGTCATCCTGGAGCAGATAGCTGCGGAAACCGTGGAGTACACCCGGCTTGCCATATGAGAGGCTTGCAGCATGATCACCGATTTTTAAAGACCGGCCTGAAGGCTCCACACCGATGATTTTTACACTTTCATCATTTATAAATGCTGAAAATAAACCCATGGCATTTGAGCCTCCGCCAACACATGCAGCAATGGTATCGGGGAGTTCACCTGTCATCTCAAGAAACTGCTCTCTGGCTTCCAGTCCAACCACATGCTGGAAGTCGCGCACCATCATTGGAAAGGGGTGGGGACCAACTACTGAACCGATGCAGTACATAGAAGTCACAGGATCTTTCAGGTACGATTCAAATGCCGAATCAACAGCTTCTTTCAATGTTTTTAACCCGTGTGAAACCGGAATAAGATTTGCACCCAGCAGTTTCATCCTTACTACATTGGGGTGCTCCTTGACAATATCAACCTCACCCATATGTATTTCACATTCCAGGCCGAAATATGCAGCTGCTGTAGCAAGTGCTACCCCATGCTGCCCTGCGCCTGTTTCCGCAATTACTCTTTTCTTACCCATATATTTTGCCAGCAGCGCTTCACCCATGCAATGGTTCAGCTTGTGTGCCCCTGTATGGTTAAGGTCTTCACGTTTAAGATAAATTCTCCCTCCGATTTTATCTGAAAGATTGTTGCAGAAATATGTGGGTGTGGGGCGTCCCTGAAAATGTTTCCTGATACTCCTTAGTTCAGAAATAAAAATATGTGATTTGCTTATTGAATAGTAGGCATCAGTAATTCTGTCCATCTCCTGCTGAAGTTCAGGCGGGATAAAAGAACCGCCGTACTCACCAAAGTAGCCCTTTGAGTCAGGATAGTTTTTCAAATAATCAGTCATTATGGAATCTCCTTATTGTAAATATTAGTTCAGTGCGGATGCCCGTTAAAAAAGCCTGGTTTAATTGCTCAGCAGTTGCAGAGGCATTTAGCGGGGCCGATTTTGTCTCTTTGTTGTGAACAGCATCAGTAATATAATGAACAGATTGATTATGAATTAAAATTTAACAAGAAAAAAACTGTAATGTTAAATTTTTCATCCAGGGCAGATGAATAGAGTAAAAGGGGGTCAGAGCATATTGTTTTGAAATGCATTCTTTCTATTCTATTCTATTGCTCTGACCCTTTTTGCCAGTCGAGATGGGGCAGAAGAGCCTGAATTATAGAAAAAACTAAAAAAATGCTCTGACCCCGATTTTTTTTCAAAAAAAATCCCTCAGAAAACGTATTAATATTAAGCGCTTAACAAATTCTGATATTATTCGGGAGGAGAAAAATGCCGAGACCATTAAGAACTATCGCACAGGGTGTAACATACCACTGCTTTACACGATGCCGCGGCAAACGGGATCTGCTCAGAAGCAAATACGGGAAAAAATATTTCATTGAATCAATAAAGTTGTGCCAGGAAAAATACAATTTTGAGCTCATTGCTGCAGAAACTGTTGCCAATCATATTCATATTCTTATAAAAACCTTAGAGAATAGAGAGACCATTTCTCTTATAATGCAGTTTATCAAAGCTCGCATGGCGGAAAAATACAACCGGGGCACAGGTGAAACAGGGCCATTCTGGAATGAAAGGTTTGGTTCTACAATCATTGAGGAATCTGACAATCCTGAAGAATACCTTCTGTGGCTGTTATGGTATATCGGCTATAATCCCGTGCGAAAAGGTCTTTCCAGGGATCCCCGTGAAAATGAAATCGGTTTTATAAACTGCTACCTCAACGAAAATTTCATTTCTCCTTTAAGGTTTACTTTGCACGAATATTTTTTGCGGCTGGGGAAAAATTTTATGGAATGCGTGGAAAAATTTCTATATTACGAGGATGCCTACAGGAAAAGGCTGGTTTTGTGGATTTAGGTGAAATAAGGGTCAGAGCCTTTTCTATAAAATACCATAAATCAGCCCTTATGGAATGTTCTGTATCCCTAAAATGCACAATAATCATTTCAATGCTCCTGCTTATGCCAGTATCAACTGTCGATTTTCAGCATATGTATGTTTCAGCAGTGTGATTCTCTTTAAGGGAAATCCCCCGGGGAGGTTTCTGTAGCTGTTAATCAGAGAGACAGAGAAAAAACAACTCATTGACGGGGAAAATATTGATTATGTCAGGCGTAAAGGAGTGTGGTCACGGAAATACCATCAGCAGGGGGTGAAATTTTATTCTCTACATATTTCTACTCGTCAGGGTCGAATATTAGTGTACATTTCATTGCATAATTTTAATATATAACCGATGAAGAAGCAGTTGTTTTCACATTGTTTGCGGAAATAATATAGAAAAAATCGGGAACAAAACTTAATATGGGGAACAGTAACATGAACAAAAGATATATTATTACTATTGTATTTTCGCACATAATGTCCTTTTTGGCAGCCGGTATTACAGCTGTTATTCTTTTGGGAGTTATGTCAGATGATAATTGTAAAATAATTGCTGCTCCTGCTTCAGCTGCTGCTGTATATCTATTGCTCTATCTGTATTTTACAAAAAAATACCGACGCCGCAGAAAAATCGCAGCCCGCGATATCCCCGGGACCTGGCACGGCATACTCGAAAAAAAGGTTTATTACTATTCACGTCTTTCAGAAGCTGAAAAGACGCGGTTTCTGAAAGACGTGCAGATTTTTCTGGGAGAAAAAAGAATTACCGGTGTAAAAACAGATGTTGATGAAGAAATACGGCTGCTCCTTGCTGCCAGCGCTATTATTCCGGTTTTTAATATACCTGACTGGGAATATGACCGCCTTGGTGAAATTCTGGTTTATCCTGAAAATTTTACCAAGGATTTTTCAACAGGTAAAAATGAGAATGTTCTGGGGATGGTGTTTTCCAACTCCTATTCTATGATTATATCAAAACCCGCACTTATTAAAAGTTTTGCCAATCATAAAGATTCCTTTAACGTGGGAATACACGAATTCATTCATAAGCTTGATGGTGAAGATGGGGAAATTGACGGAATTCCGGCCCTTCTTCTGGATCAGAAAACAATCCGCAGTTTTATTGAAGTAACTGACAATGAAATTCAAAAGATAATAGCGGGCAGGTCAGATATCAATCCCTATGGCGCGACAAGCCGGGTGGAATTTTTCGCTGTTGCTGCTGAATACTATTTTGAAAATCCTCGTAAGATGAAAGAGCGGCACCCTGAACTCCACAGCCTGATGCGTAAAATATTCAGACAAAATCTTATATCACTTTTTTCCGATTCTATAAAGTCTATGATGCCCCGCAGGAAAAGAAGGAGTAGGAAATAATATTTTTTTATCGCCTCCATATTTTAAAAGGGGAATAGCATTTGTCCTGATAATGCTATTTTAAAGGCAGGGCTGGTAAAGAGAATCATGAATTCCAAGGAAACAGGAAAATGGTCTGATAAAAAGGCGCCTGTAAGCAGCAGAATTGTGTATGAAGTACAGTTCAGCAAGGCATAGGCAATAACATATTTACGCAATCTGCCCTTTGCGCTTTAATGGGCAACCCTATTGATGTTGATTTGGTTCTGACATGATAGGGGTCAGAGCCCATGATAGGGGTCAGAGCCCAACTTCAACTTCATTTGAGACAGGGCCCCACCTGTAATTGCATGCAAATTATTTGCAAATTTCCTCTTTGCTGTGTTAATTCTATAGATACGAAAAATAAATAGAAAACTTTTTAAATCTGCAGCTTATTCTTTTATATAAAAGGAGCGAGTTTTTCAAAGCTCAATAAACCGATTATTTATTGACTTAATAATGATAAAACAATTTTATTCGTATTCCATTAACAATCAGAAAATTTCAGAGGGAAGATGTAATTATGAGAAAAGCTGCAAGCATCTTATTTATTACTGCAGTTATGCTTTATTCAGCGGCAGAGGTGCCGGCTCAGCAGCCCGATGGCCCCGGTTTCGGAATAATCGTGGGTGAACCAACAGGAATTTCAATTAAATACAAAAATTTCCCTGTTCTGGGATTTGCATGGTCCGTTGATAATCATTTCCATATGCATTGTGACTACTGGATTCATCATTCCGCTATTGATAAATCTTTAAACTGGTATGCCGGAGCAGGGGGGAAGTTTAGAGTGTTTAAAAATGACAGCAGACACCGGGGGAAAAATGATGATTCCAGGGTTGGAATCGGCATCCGGGTCCCTTTTGGTCTGCAGTATTTTATTAACAATAATATTGAAGTATTTGGAGAAGTGGTGCCTGGAATATCTCTTATCCCTTCAACTGAGTTTGATGTTGACGCAGGGATTGGCGCGAGATACTATTTCTAGGCATACTTCAGGCGCTTATTGCGGATTGATGCATCAGGAGTTTGTAAGGGTTTCATGCAGTGAGCATAGACTCAGTAGAGATGTTATCCTTTCTGAGGCTTCCACAATTGAAAATTTCAGGTCTCGCTGCTTCTGTGCCTTGTGAAGTTTGAGCAGAATGCTTATACCTGTAGAATCTATATATTCAGCGCTGCCAAGATCAATTTCCAGATCTTTGTCAGATGATTCACATAAACTATCAACAAGTTCCGACAATTCTTTAATTTGTGCAGTTTCAATAGCACCTGAAATGTTTATCAACGTGGTATTGTCTATTTCAGTAACCTGTATTTTCATTTTTAATCCGTAAAAAAATGTATTTATAATCTCACTGGATATGAGATAAATATTGCATAGTATAATTAAGACCATAAAGTCTGTAAAGTCAATTTTTTTTATTTAAAATAGAGTGATAATTTTTTAACACATCAAAAATTGCAGGTAATTTCACTTTCGCCGCTTCTCTGGCACGGAAGATAGAAGTTTTACCCCCTCAATTTATGGCGAGTTAGATATTTTTCTTGACCAATTTAATAATGAATTATCTAATATAAATAGAGGGTGGTGAATATGGCAAGTAAAGAGAAAATGCTTCAGAAAAAAAAGGATATCCTCAATGCCCTGAAAAGGCTTCTGGATAAATACTCCTATTCCTATATATCTATGCAGAGTGTGGCAGATGAAGCTGGAATCTCTAAAGGGGGTTTAAGGTACCATTTCCCCACAAAGGAATCTCTTTTTATAGGATTGCTTGAAGATTTTTTCATGTCCATAGAGGATGAGCATCTTAAGATGGTAAGTCTTCTTGATGAAAAGGGTGACAGGGCTGTAATTTCCACGCTTTTCAATATCGAAAGTTTTGTGCTGAGTCAGAAAAATATAAAGGTTTTTATCAATCTTATTCTTTATAGTCTTGAAGTGCCTAAAATGATGGTTTTTGTAAAAAGCTTTTTCCGGAAACACCTGGAAATGTATAAGCAGATAATCGAACAGGGGAAAAGCGATTTCCCTAAAATTGACAAAAAAGAATTTGATCTTGAATTTCTTGCACGAATCACCCAGATAATTTTTATCAGCGCAGGGCTTCTTGAAACAATAGATCCCATAAAAATGGAACCGCAGAAGCTTACAAGATATGTGCTCTCCCTCTTTTCGGAGTAAGAGCTTTTTCTGTTCTGTAAAACAATCTTGACGGCTCAGTAAGGAGCTGTTATTTTATCTTCTATCATGTTAACAATTCAGCAGATTATAAAAAGCAAACTCGTTAATGAAAACAGTATACAGCTTTGTCTCCTTTACGGCTCTGCAGCAAAAGAGAGGCTGACAGGGATGAGTGATATTGATATAGCTGTAGCTGGATATAATCCCTTTGATCTGCATTACCTGGTTCATTTGCAAAGCAGTCTTTCTTCTCTGCTTGAGCGTGAAGTTGACCTTGTGGATATGAATCGTGTTGAGGGACTGATTTTGCAGCAGATATTAAAAGGGAATGTACTGATAAAAAAAGATACTGCCTTATATGCCGGTTTTATCCGGAAGGTTGTATACTTTAACGCTGATATCCTGCCCAACATACGCATGATACTGGAAAAACGTGCCCGGATTTACTAACGGATATTGATCTGCTATTAATCAAGATAGAGTCCTTAAGGAAATGTATTGCAGGAATCGAAGAAAAGAGGCCTGCTGATTGATTTCAGAAAATTTGCTGCTGCTGTGATGCGACTTGCAGATAATCCCCCTTCGAAGTGAAATCCGGGAAAATTATTTTTATTTTCATGAATTATTGAAAAATTAAAATCCCCTTAATTTTTTTTGCAGTTCCCCCTCTTTTTGTATATCATATATATCTAAAGCGTAAAGGGATCTTTTGTCTCACATCTGCAGCAAAACTGCTCCTTTTGCGGGTTTTTTATAAACATAAAGATTATTATGGAGGCAAATTTGGCAAAGAAGAGAGTGCTTGTTCTTACCGGCGGCGGAGACTGCCCCGGCCTTAACGCGGTTATAAGGGCTGTTACAGTTCGGGCTATGCAGAGCGACTGGGAGGTAATCGGGTCGATCCAGTCATATAACAGCCTTCTATGGGACCCCATGGAATATGTTCTTCTTGATGCACAAATGGTGAGGGGTATTCATGTAAAAGGGGGGACCATACTTGAAACAGTAAACAGGGGCGGCCCTTTTTCATGGCCCACGCAGAGGGATGATGGTACCTGGTATGGTGTAGACAGGTCGGATGAACTTATAGAAAGGATTAATTCCCTGGGAATTGAGGCAGTTATTTCTATTGGCGGTGATGGCTCAATGAAAATCGCAAGTCAGCTTGCGGAAAAGGGCCTAAATGTAGTAGGAGTACCAAAGACCATTGATAATGATCTTTCCAGTACGGACTTTACATTCGGATTCCAGACAGCTGTGGAAATTGCCACAGAATCAGTTGATAAGCTTGTTACTACTGCGGCCAGTCACAGCCGTATACTCATTATGGAGGTAATGGGTCGTTATGCAGGGTGGATAGCACTCCATGCAGCTATTGCCGGGGGTGCAGATATTTGCCTTATTCCGGAAATTCCCTATAAGCTTTCAAAGGTAATTGAGAAAATTGAGTCCCGTTTTGTTAATAAAAGAGGCTTTGCCATAGTAGTAGTAGCGGAAGGTGCAGTTGAAGAGAAGGGGTCTATGGTGGCAGGGAAGTCAAGTGAGATAGGTTATGAAAATCCAAAACTTGGCGGAGTAAGTATAAAGCTGGAACAGGATTTAAAAAATGCGGGTGTGGAACATGATATACGGGTCACAATACCGGGCCATCTACAGCGGGGGGGGAGACCTTATGCCTATGACCGTATTCTGGCTACTCAGTTTGGAGTAAAGGCTTTTGAAATGGTTTTAGAAAAGGAGTATGGCAGGATGGTTGCTTACCGTCATCCGGATATGATTTCGGTTCCTATAGAGGAAGCAATTTCTAAATATAATTTAATTGATGTGGACACATCCTTCCTTGTGCGCACAGCCCGGGGTCTTAATATCAGTCTGGGTGACTAGGGAAACAGGGGGTAACCCCTGTTTTTTTTTAATATAGGGCTCTGACCCTTTACAGGGGTCAGAGCCTCATTTGAGTGATTCACTATCTGTGATTCAGCGGAAGGTAATAAATTATTTATGTTCTATCTGGATTCGGGGTCAGAGCATCTTTTAAATTCCGGCGGTATCCGGTTAAATAGGGGTCAGAGCCCTTTTTTCTTTCTTTAAAAATTCTCAGATATACTGCTTTTTAAGTGTAAAAAAATTTAAAAAAACTTGACCTGATAGCTCTATCAAATAAATATCAATATATCAGGATATATTGATATAGTTATGAAAATTATTAATACCTTTAAAGCTCTCTCTGACGAAACACGGCTCAGGATATTTAATCTCCTCTTTAATCATGAGCTTAGTGTTAATGAAATAGTGGCTATTCTTGAAATGGGGCAGTCAAGAATTTCCAGACATTTAAAGATTCTTGCAGATTCCGGACTTGTTAAAATCCGCAGGGATGGTTTATGGGCTTTTTACAGTGCTCCCGGGACTGAGGATGTTAAGCCTTTAGCGGATATATGCCTTGAGGCTCTAAAGAATGAGTCTCTTTTCCATGATGATTTGAGACATCTGGAAGAATTCATTCTTGAGAGAGGGGAAAAGAGAAGGGAGTTTTTTAATAGTATTGCAGGGGAGATCTCTGAAATAAAAAGAGGTATTCTGGGGGATATACCTCTTAATGAGATTTTAGCCGGATTAATAAATGGTGCGGGCAAAACAGCAGATCTTGGATGCGGTAATGGCGAACTTTTAAAAATTCTGTCATTAAATGGAACAAATGTAATAGGTGTTGACCGGTCCCCTGTGATGCTGAAAGAGGCGGGGAAAAAGCTTAAAGGACTTCAGAGTGAACTTTACGATTTGCGTCTGGGCGAAATTGAACATCTGCCCATGCGGGAGGATGAAACAGACTGCGCGGTTTTAAGTATGGTGCTTCACTATGTTGACAGGCCTGAAATGGCTATTGCAGAGTGCGGCAGGGTAATCAGAAGCGGAGGTTTGCTTCTGATTGCTGATATTGACGCTCACAGCAATGAGTCATTGCGGCACGATTACGGCCACAGGTGGCTCGGTTTTGCTGAAAATTTAATTGCTTACTGGATTGAAAGCGCGGGATTTGAAGTTAAAGATGTTAAAAAAATGAAAGGTGCCATGGGGCTTGATATAAATATTTTTAAGGGAGTAAAAATTCTTTAATACACCGGCAGGCGTTGGCTGTGACATAAAGAATTATTTTTGAAATGAAATCCATGTTCAGGTATTTTACTGGATATAGTTATAAAAATCAAAGAATGGAGAATGATTATGAATATCAGTTCTAAAGACGGGGTATATGAGCTGGACCTCAATTTGAAGAATAAAGTAGCAGATATGAGTCTTGCTGACTGGGGAAGAAAGGAGATATCTCTGGCAGAGGCCGAAATGCCGGGGCTCATGTCTGTGCGTGAAAAGTACGGGAAGGAGAAGCCTCTCAAGGGGATGAAAGTGGCAGGGAGCCTGCATATGACAATTCAGACAGCAGTTCTAATAGAAAGTCTGAAAGATCTGGGAGCAGATGTTCGCTGGGCTTCATGTAATATTTTTTCAACCCAGGACCACGCTGCAGCAGCAATAGCAGCAGCAGGAATACCTGTATTCGCATGGAAAGGTGAAACCCTTGAAGAGTACTGGTGGTGTACGGAAATGGCACTTACATGGCCCGATGGTACAGGCCCTGATCTCCTTGTGGATGACGGCGGTGATGCCACTCTTTTTATCCACCTCTGCTATAAGGCGGAAAATGACCCCAAGGTACTGGAAGAGAAAGCGGATCATAAAGAGATGCAGATTATTATGGATAGGGTCAGAGCAAGTGTTAAGCGCACGCCGCGAAGGTGGAATGAGGATGTTAAACATCTTAGAGGTGTATCGGAGGAGACAACAACTGGTGTGCACAGGCTTTACCAGATGGAAAAGAGCGGTGAGCTTCTTTTTACTGCAATCAATGTGAATGATTCTGTTACAAAGTCGAAGTTTGATAATCTTTACGGCTGCCGTGAATCACTTGCAGACGGAATAAAGCGCGCTACAGATATAATGGTAGCAGGGAAAATTGTGGTAATTGCCGGATATGGTGATGTTGGCAAGGGTTGCGCCCAGGCAATGAAATGGTTTGGAGCCAGGGTTCTTGTTACTGAAATTGACCCAATATGCGCTCTTCAGGCTGCAATGGAGGGTTATGAGGTTACTCTTATGGAGGAGGCTGCTCCTCAGGGTGATATTTTTGTTACTACAACCGGTAATAAAGATGTAATAACCGGCACGCACATGGAGCAGATGAAGGATGGGGCTATTGTCTGCAATATCGGCCATTTTGACAGTGAAATAGCAATGCACTATCTTGAAACTAATCCCAAATGTGTAAAAGATACAATAAAGCCCCAGGTTGATAAATGGACCCTGGAGTCCGGGAGATCGATTATAGTTCTTGCAGAGGGGCGTCTGGTAAATCTGGGATGCGCAACCGGTCACCCCAGTTTTGTAATGAGCAACAGTTTTACAAACCAGGTTCTTGCACAGATCGATCTGGCAAAGAATAACAGAGGGAAGAAGGTTTTTACACTCCCCAAAATTCTTGATGAAGAGGTTGCTCGTCTTCATCTTGAAAAGCTCGGTGTTAAGCTTACCAGGCTTACAGATGAGCAGGCAAAATACATTGATGTGCCTGTTGGCGGGCCTTATAAGCCGGACCATTACAGATATTAAAATATTCTCTGCTGCTTATCATTAATTGAAAGCAGCAGAGTAACAAATATGATAGAAAATGCAATATTCTCTCCGCAGCCGATGGAGGCGGAGAGATATAATGTTTCATTTTAAACTAAAATCAATGTTTCAGGCTGATTGAGATTCCAAATTTTAAAAATTCCCTTGATTTTGGCATGGTATTGGTATTATTTAGTGTAAAGTTTAAAATAAGAAGGTGATACATGGAAATACGGGTAGTTATTGAGTATGATGAGCATGTAAAAAGTTTCGCAGCTTACTGTCCTGAACTCCCCGGATGTACAAGCTGCGGTGATACAGAAGAGGAAGCTCTTGGAAATATGAAAGAAGCGATTGAGCTTTTTTTTGAACCTGCAGAGATCCCTGTTGAAGGCAAGCATATACACAGGATCGCTGTCTGATGCCAAAACGTTATACCGCCAGGGAGATTGAAAATTATTTAAAAAAGGGCGGTTTTACGATAATTTCTCAAAAAGGCTCTCACCGCAAGTGGCGTAATAGTGAAACCGGCAAGCAGGTAATAGTGCCTTATCATCAGGGGAAAACTCTGCCTGTTGGTACGATGATGAGTATCGTAAATGGCAGTGGTCTGACAAAAGAATTTTTTGAAATTTGATATAGATAATGAAACATGGCTCAATTCAAATTAAAAAAAGGTTGATTTTTCCCATTTCTATGACATTTTATTATTATCAGTATAATCCAATCAGCGGGTAAAAAATGAGATATTACGCCCCTTACATTGCTGCATTAATAGTAATAATTTTTATTGCTTCTGCCCTTTTCCATCACGGTTCTCAATTTACCAGCCGCTCTGCAAAGTATGGTAATCCGGCAAAGGAGAAGCTTTTACAGGAATACGTAAAGTTAAAAAGTAGTGAAGATGCGCTGAAATTCCGTCTTTATATGGGGAGTGATGGATCAGGCGGAGCCTGCTGGTATTCTGTTACAGTTAAGCAGGGGAAGGGGAAGGAAATGCAGGTTTTTGCATCTTTTTCCACTCCGGTAGTTGATAAAATTACAGCTTGCGACACTTACCTGAGGGTAATATGCGGCAAAAATATAATTAAGATACCCCTGGATGAGCTTGATCAGAGAAGTATGGTGCCCCTTGTTTACTATATGGGTGATGAGGTGGAAGGGGAGACTCTGTCAGCCGATAAGATATGACCCTGTGCCTATTGCAATAAGTTCACCCTCACTGTTAAGCATCTCCATTCTTGTAACAGCAACTTTATTCCCGGCCCTTTCAACTTTGGCGATGCAGGTAAAATCTTCACCCGCTCCCGGTTTAAGGTAGTCTACTCTCATATTCAGTGTGCTCATTTTACTGAATCTTAGAAGCAGCTCTCCAATCGATTTACCATTCAGTTTTTTGATTGCATGAACCTGTGCAATTATCCCACCGGAAAGGTCAATAACTGAGGAAATAACTCCGCCATGAAGTATCTCCTGCACATAGTTGCCGTGCAGCTCATCTTTTGAAGAAATCTGTATCACAGCTCTCTCAATGGTCAGCTCAATGACTTTTACCCCAAGAAGCCTGTTGAAAGGCATAAGATTATTGTAGGCTTCAATTAATCTGTCCAGCATCATTTTGAATGGTTCGGGTGAATCAAGATCAGGTATATAGGCGAGTCTCTCTTCGGTAAGATCCAGGCTTTCCATAATTGAGAATTTTTCTTTATTTAGTACACTCATATATTATCTCTTCTAAGTATTACCAGATTGGACTACTTAAGCAGAGGGAAAATAAATAACCCGCATCCTGCAGGCATGGTGCGGGTTATACAACATAGATTAATTTTATACTAGTCCTTGTAAACGTCAAAGAGATAGTTTCTGTTTTCTCTTTTAAGTTTTACTTTCCACCCTTCGCTCTCAAAAAAAATCTGAAAGTTTTTAGCAACCGGGTATGGTATTGCTACTTTCGGATTTATTTTACAGAAATTTGTATCATCCCAGTTTGTTTTTTTCATTGTTGCCCAGGCATCAGCAATTACCCTTTTCAGGACATCTTCCTCTTCACCATGTACTCTTGATATATCATTAAAAGTGAAACCTGCCATATCAATCTCCTTAAATTTTTAAAAATATTATAGCTTAATAGTAAAATAACTATATAATGATTATATGTCAATACAATTAATTAAGTGCTATTCAATTTTGTTGAACAGATTCAGTATTTATTCCTGAACTTATTATTGTGAAGAAATGCTCTATTATCCCCGCCGCCGAAGGCGGCGGGGATATAAAATAGTCTATTTTTACACTAAAATATCTTTTTAAGAATTAACATTGGAACAGATTCAAAGTTTTTTAAATAGAAATAATTCAGAAATTTTTTCTATTTAATTGACATTAATTAAAGGTTATCACATTATGCAATAAGTTGCATAATATGATATAGTATTGAGTGAGGTGTATTATGAAAATAGCCGTTCTCAACGGAAGCCCCAAGGGGGATTTGAGCGTAACTCTTCAGTATATCCGGTATATTGAAAAGCATTATAGCGATTATCTCTTCAGTTATATCAATATTTCCTCCAGAATAGGCAAAATTGAAGAGGATACGGGACTTTTTAACGAAATTATGGATACCATAAATGAATCTGATCTGGTAATCTGGAGCGTGCCGCTCTATGTCTGTCTTGTACCTTCCCAGTACAAAAGATTTATTGAGCTTGTTTTTGAAAGGGGTGCATCAGCAGGTTTCAGCGGGAAATTCGCTGCAGTAGTCACATCTTCCATACATTTTTATGATAATACAGCACATAATTATATGCGCGGCATCTGCGATGACCTTGGAATGATTTTTGCCGGAGCATATTCACCCGACATGTATGATCTTATGAAGGAGGATGAACGGGAGAGACTGATGAAATTTGCATCAGTAATGTTTGATTCCATTAAAAAGGGGAGTGGATCAGCTGCAATGTATAATACCATTGACTGGAATATCCCCCTCTATTCCCCCGGGGAAAACCCTGCTGCAGTAAATGTAAATGGGCGGAAAGTGCTTATACTTGCTGATAGAGATTATAGTGATTCAAATCAGGGGCGAATGATAAAGAGGCTTGCTGAAAATTTTAACGGCGCGGCAGATATGCGGTTATTATCTGACGTGGATATAAAAGGGGGGTGCCTGGGGTGCTGCGAGTGCGGTTTCGATTACAAATGTATTTACACAGGGAAAGATGGATATATAGACTTTTATAATAATGAAATTAAAACCAGCGATATAATTATCTTTGCAGGTGAGATTAAGGACCGATATCTTTCTGCTGACTGGAAACGGATGTTTGACCGGGCATTTTTCAATACCCATACACCAACATTGAAGGGGAAGCAGATAGGTTTTCTCATTTCAGGTCCTCTCCGTCAGATCCCGAATTTACGGGAAGTGCTGCAGTCATATGTGGAGTGGCAGGGTGCGGGCCTGGTCGATTTTGTTACTGATGAAGATAACTCATCTTTAGTAGATTCTAATATTGACAACATGGCAGCCATGCTTGCGGATTTTTCTGAAAGATCTTATTTCCCTCCAGCAACATACAGGGCAGTGGGGGGGATGAAGGTTTTCAGGGACGATGTGTGGGGGCGGCTCAGGTTCGTTTTTCAGGCTGATCACAGGTATTATGAGGAGAACGGTATTTACGATTTCCCGCAATACGATGAAAAGGTAATTGAAGTGAATAATAAAATGATGGAGCTTACTTCAAATCCTGAAATACGAGAGAATGTGAGAAAGATGATTAAGACGGAAATGTTAAAACCGATTAAACATATTGTAGAAACTAAATAAGCAGCAGGGTGCTCTATTGAAAAAAAGCGGGAAAATCAGAAAGCTGAAGAATAAGTATTTCCTCCCTTCATTTTTTTCTGATATTAAACAGCAGGGTATAGGGGGGCTGTCGGGCGGTAACCGGGTAACTCTTATTGTCAGAGGGGATGATTTTTTTGATAATATAATAAAAGCAATAGATGGTGCTAAAAAAAGCATTAACCTGGAGACTTATATTTTTGCAAGTGATGAAGTGGGCTGGATTATTGCTTCTAGGCTGGCGAAAAAGGCTGCTCAAGGGGTTGAGGTTAATTTAATATATGATTCAATCGGCTGCATAGGGACTTCGCCGGAAATATTTTCCGTAATGGAAAAATCGGGTGTGGAGATTATTGAATTTAACCCTTTTGTTCCATGGAGAAAGTACTGGAATATCAGCTTCAGGGATCACCGTAAGATTCTGATTGTTGACGGGAAAAAGGCTTTTGTGGGTGGGATCAACATAGGTGGTGAGTATGCGGGAGAAAAATATAATGGAGGGGGGTGGCGCGATACTCATGTTATTCTTGAAGGTCCTGTAGTAAGGGATGTGCAGTTTTTCTTTATGGAAAACTGGTTTAGAAATGGTGGTGCGATTTTAAGAACTGACCTTCATTTCCCCAATTTAAAGAAAACCGGCTCCATGCTTGTTATGGCACTCTGTTCGGAAAATAGAAAAAAAGGGAAACCTGTACAGGAGTCCTATATATCCGCGATTAGAAATGCCCGAAATTCAATCTTTATTACAAATGCATATTTTATTCCTGATGCAAGGATATACAGGGCCCTTGTTAAAGCAGCTGCAAGGGGTGTTAATGTGAGCCTGCTTTTACCGGGGGAATCGGATATCCCCATTGTTAAATACGCCAGCAGGTATCTGTATAAACGGTATTTAAAAAACAGTATAAAAATTTTTGAATATGGCAGGTCTGTCCTTCATGCGAAAACAGCTGTTATTGACGGTATCTGGTCCACTGTTGGTTCATCTAATCTTGACCGCAGGAGTTTCCGGAAAAACCTTGAAGTGAATGTAGTTGTGCTGGATCAGGAATTCGGTGAAAAAATGGAAAAGATATTTGCTGAGGATCTGAAAAAAAGCAGTGAGGTAACTCTGGAGAATTTCAGTAAAAGGGGTGCCATGGAATATTTTATGGAATGGCTCTGCTATCGGTTCAGGAATGTTTTTTGAGGGGATTAAATTTCGGGTAAAAAATCACTAGTGCTCTCACCCGGTCATCGCTGTCGCTTGACCACCCTCTCCCGCTGAAGCTCACTACTACCCACTTCTTTCAACGAACAATTAATTCGGCTAAGCCCCCGGCGGAATGAATTCTTTTCCCCCAGGAAATCATTTCCCGCCACCCCCGAAGGGGGTTAATTAACTTTTTTTTGTGCTATTTTTGACTTGTTTGTTTTACTCTATCATTAATTAAATAAAAATATGAGCAGAATTTTTTCATCCCCCTCCGGGGGAAGCCGGAATAAGTTCATTCAGCACGTCAGGTTAATCGGCTGGGGGCCGGGAGCATAAATGTGGGTAGTAGTGAGCCCGCTGAAGCGGGAGAGGGTGAGCGGCCTTCAGGCTCGCTCGGGTGAGGGCAGTTGCCGCATGGTGAACTTTAACCGAAATTTAATTTGCATCCATGTTTTTTGAAAGAAAATCGCTGAAAATACCTTGACACAGCATATGTAGAGTTTTTATTGTAATATTAATGGATTTTTCACGGTCAAATACAGGCTATTTTATAGCATTTATGATTCTTGGCGGTATTCTCGGTTCAGCCCTGGGTACTCTTCTGGTTAAGTTTTTCCCCGGAGCAGCCTTTATCACATCGAATCTGACCGGCCCCATCGGATTTAATCTGGAAATAATCAGTTTCAGTCTTAAATTAAATCCTGCATCTATTGTCGGACTTGTTTCCGGCATATTGCTTTTTCGCAGGATTTAAGGCCGCGCCTGCGGCTATCAAAAGTACCGGCGTTTTTAATAAGTACCGGTATGGAATTAAATCGGTTTTAGAACCGGTTGCCTCATTTCTTAATTGAAAAGGCAATAAAACAATATCACCATAAGGCTGCTCCTTTTAAAGGTGTTTGTCCCGGTGTATCTGCAGAGCGCAGTCTGCATCCCTGATTTGATGTCTAAGGCATCTGTAAAGTCCGGGGTCTATCTGTATGCTTTGCTTAATAAGTAAAAAAAATAATTCAGAAAAAGGGGGTACCCAATTGGCTGTTGTATCAATGAAGGCATTACTTGAGTCAGGTGTTCATTTCGGTCACCAGACAAGAAGATGGAATCCGAAAATGGCGCAGTTTATTTTTACTGCAAGAAACGGGATCCACATAATTGACTTGCAGAAAACAATGCAGAGGATTAAGGTAGCTTACTCATCCATGAAAGATGTTTCTGCAAATGGCGGCAAGGTTCTTTTTGTGGGAACAAAAAAACAGGCTCAGGGAGCTATAGTCGAATACGCTGAAAAATGCGGAATGTACTATATTTCCGAGAGATGGCTTGGCGGACTTCTTACTAACTTTAAAACAGTAAGCAACTCAATCCAGAGACTTAAAGAGCTTGAAAAAATGCAGGAGAATGACTCCTGGGATGCGGAAACAAAGAAAGAGAGACTGGAGCTGCAGAGAGAGCTTGATAAAAAGAATAAGGTTCTTTCCGGTATCAAAAATATGACCGAACTTCCGGATGCCCTTTTTATTATAGATCCCAAGCGGGAAGCTATTGCGGTAAAAGAGGCTAAAATACTGGGAATTCCGATTTTTTCAGTTGTTGACACAAACTGTAATCCTGACGAAATTGATTATCCTATACCTGGAAATGATGATGCTATAAGAGCTATTGCGCTTTTTCTTGAAGTAATGTCAAGGGCTATAGTTGAAGGTCAGTCGGGCGGACAGGATGTTGAGGTTCCCTTTGATGAGGAAGCCGGTGCTGCTGAAGAAGCAGTTGCTGAAATATCGGAAGTAAAAGCTGAAGTTAAAGCTGATGCAGTTGAGCCTGTTGCGGAGAAAGCTGAAGCAGGTGATGAGTGGTAATTATATTTTGCTCCGGCAGAGGGAGTCAGAATCCTCTGCCTGTTGTGGGATAATATTTGTAAATAGAAATTTTACGTAAACTAAGAGGTGTTGAAAGTGGCGGAAGTAACAAGTGCAATGATAAAAGAGCTGAGAGATAAGACCCAGGCGGGCATGCTGGACTGTAAAAAAGCTCTCACTGAAACAAATGGCGATATAGAAAAAGCTGTAGAATTCCTCAGAAAAAAAGGTCTGGCATCAGCTGATAAAAAAATGGACAGAGAAGTAACTGAAGGTATTATTGCTTCATATATCCATAGTAATAATAAAATAGGTGTGCTAATTGAGCTTAAAACTATGACCGACTTTGTGGCAAGGAACAGCGACTTCCAGGAGCTTGCAAAGGAACTGGCTATGCAGGTTGCTGCAGCAAGTCCGCTTTATGTTTCCCTTGAAGATGTTCCTGCAGATGTAGTAGCTAAGGAGAAGGAGATATATAAGGAGCAGATGCTCAATTCAGGTAAACCTGAAAATGTAGTTGAAAAAATAGTTGAAGGGAAACTACAGAAGTATTATTCTGAAGTATGTCTTCTTGAGCAGGAATATATTAAGGACAGCAGTATTAAGATTAAAGATCTGATCAGAGAGAAAATAGCAACCTTTGGTGAAAATATTGCAGTAGGAAAATTTTCGAGATTTCAGATAGGACTTTAAACAATGTCGAACGAGCCGCATTATAAGCGTATTTTACTGAAATTAAGCGGTGAAGCCCTGGCCGGACCGGATAAGACCGGGATAAATCCGGAAGTAATCCAGCAGATAGCTTCTGAAATAAAAGAGATTTCTGAAATGGGTGTTGAAATTGCAATGGTCATAGGCGCCGGTAATATTTTCAGGGGCGCCATGGCTGAGGCTCTTGGCATCAGCCGTTCAACAGGGGATTTTATGGGTATGCTTGCCACAGTGATGAACTCCATGGCTGTGGAAAATACCCTTGAGAAAATGAATCTTCCAACCAGGGTTCTTACAGCCATTGAAATGAAACACGTGGCAGAGCCTTACACTATTCAGAAATCACTGGATCATCTGAAAAAAGGGAGAATCGTAATTGCTGCCGGAGGGACAGGGCATCCCTATTTTACCACTGATACAGCAGCAAGTTTGAGGGCTGTTGAGCTGGGTGCAGATGTTCTTCTTAAGGCTACCCGTGTTGACGGAGTTTATACCGGTGATCCTGAAAAGGATGAGAATGCCGAAAAGATTTCTGAAATTTCCTACATTGATATGATAAAACAGCAGCTCAGGGTTATGGATCTTACAGCTATTTCGCTTTGTATGGATAACAATCTTCCTATTGTTGTTTTCAATCTTTTTGAAAGGGGATCGCTGAAAAGGGTGGTTCTTGGAGAAAAAATCGGGACTAAAATTTCCTAGAAAAGGGTTATTTCTATGATAGATGACATTTTGAGTGATGTTGAAGAGAGAATGCAGAAGAGCATAAAAAGCCTGCTTAAGGAGTTCTCCACAATCAGGACAGGGAGGGCTAATCCTGCAATGTTTGAAGGGCTAAAGGTTTCTGTTTACGGCACAGATATGCCCATGAATCAGGTGGCTACAATTTCTGTTCCTGAACCGAGACTTGTTGTTATACAGCCCTGGGATAAAAACAATCTGAGTGATGTTGAAAAGGCAATTCTCAAATCAGATCTTTCTGTAAATCCTTCAAATGACGGGAACCTGATAAGAATCCAGATTCCTGAATTAACTGAGGAGAGAAGGAAAGAGTATGTTAAGCTCGCTAAAACAAAGGCTGAGGAGTGCAAAGTTGCTATAAGGAACGTCAGAAGAGACGGAAACGATATGATTAAATCTCTGGAAAAGGATAAGGAAGTATCTGAGGATGATGCCAAGGCCACACAGGATAAAATTCAGAAACTTACCGATCGATATGTAGAAGAAACACAAAAGCTTACAGATAATAAAGAGAAAGAGATACTGAATATATAAAAAAATTCCCCCCCTGCGTCAGCTGAAAAGTTTTACTCAGGGGCGGGGAAATTTTTTAAATTCCAACTGTAATTGATGAAAAATTATAAAGAATTAATAGAAGCTGAACCTGTTCCGGACCATGTAGGGATTATTATGGATGGAAACGGCAGGTGGGCAAAAGAGCGGGGCCTCCCCCGGAAAGAGGGGCATAAAAAGGGCGCCGAGGTTATTGAACCTTTGATTGATTGTGCGATTTCAATTGGAATTAAAAAAATTTCACTATATGCTTTTTCAGTTGAAAACTGGACAAGGCCTGTTACTGAAGTAATGGGCTTGTGGGAACTCCTTGAAAATTTTTTCAGGAAGAAGATTGATATTATAAATGAAAAAAATATAAAGATTCAGCATTCAGGTTCATTAAAAAAACTCCCCCCATCCACAGGAAAAGCGATTCGTGAATCAGTAGAGAAAACATCTGCAAATAAAGGGCTTATACTTAATTTTTGTATTAATTACGGCGGAAGACAGGAAATTGTTGATTCAGTAAACAGCTGGCTTGAATCGAGAAAAGCAAATGAGAAAATCACAGAGAAAAAGCTCAGCAGTCTGCTCTATTCACCTGCACTTCCCGATCTTGATCTTTTGATAAGAACCAGCGGAGAATACAGAATAAGCAATTTTATGCTCTGGCAGATAGCATACGCGGAACTTGTCTTTACAGACGTATTATGGCCCGATTTTAAAGAAGAGGATCTCTGCAGGGCTGTGCGGGAGTTTCAGAACCGGGAAAGAAGGTATGGAGGATTATGAGCGTATTGAATATGGAAACCTTTAAGAGAATTGTAAGTGCTCTTGCGGCGCTGCCGCTGCTTGCCTATGTATTAATAACCGCCGATTTCCAGTATTTTCCTATCCTTGCCGGCTCAATTGTTATATCACTCAGTACACTTTATGAGTTTTATATGATCTCGGACAGAGGAGAAATGGGGAGGCCCTTTGTCAAAACAGGACTCTTTTTCGGGCTCCTTATAAACCTGGTTATGTATATTTATGCATTCGGGAAGATGTTCGGTTATACCAGATATTTCGGTGATGTTGATGCAAGGATTATTCTCGGGGTTATTTCAATTTTCATGGTGGTAATTCTTGCCATGCAGCTTTTAACCCGTCCTCTCAAAGGGGGGACCTATTCCATTGCTGTTACCGCTTTTGGTGTATTATATATTGTATTCAGTATTTCCCATTTAATTCTTCTCAGGTCTCTTCAGGATGGCGCTTTTTATATAATAATACTTATTGTTGTGGTTATGATTAATGATACTGGCGCATATTTCGGCGGTGTTTTATTCGGCAGGCATAAGGCAAATATTGCTGCTTCCCCTAATAAATCATGGGAGGGGTATTTTACAGGCCTTCTTTTCAGTATTGTGGGATTTATTCTGGTAAGTGAAATTTTTGCATCTTTCTTTTCCAGGGGACTTTTTACAATGCTTGAATCTGTGATCCTTGGTATCTGCTTAAGTGTTCTTGCAAATATGGGGGATCTGGTGGAATCAGCTGTAAAGAGGGACGGAGGCTTTAAGGATTCCGGATCGATTATTCCAGGTCATGGCGGGATGTGGGATGTATTTGATGCTGTTATGTTTGCGCTGCCGGTTTTTTATTACTATCTTGTATTTAAGGGGATACCCTGATAAAATATGACTGACCTTACTATCCTCGGTTCAACCGGGTCTATCGGCAGATCAGCCCTCCGTGTTGTAAAGGCTATGCCGGAAAGATTTAAAGTTTATGGACTCGGCTGCAATAAAAATATCGACATTCTCTCCAGTCAGATAGAGGAGTTTAATCCCCAGGCTGTTTCTGTAACAGATGGGGCTGCTCTGGAGTCAGAACTTTATAAAAGCATTAAAAATAGATATGCTCATGTGGAATTTCTCGAAGGGGAGCAGGGGCTGGTTGAGCTTGCCCGGAGAAAATGCGGTATAACTGTTTCCGCTATTACAGGTTCAGCAGGGCTGGTTCCATCTATTGCTGCTCTGGACGGATGCAGACGTCTTGCCCTTGCCAATAAGGAGACCCTGGTAATGGCAGGGGATATCTTCATGAATCTGGCAGATGAAAAAGGTGTTGAGCTTATACCTGTAGACAGTGAACATAGTGCTGTATTTGCCCTGTTAAAAGGGATTGATCCGGCGGATGTTATGAGGATAATTCTCACAGCATCAGGAGGGAGTCTCAGGGATTATACCGGTGCAAATTTGGATAATATTACACCTGAAATTGCGCTTAACCATCCTACCTGGAGTATGGGGAGCAAAATAACAATTGATTCTGCCACATTGATGAATAAGGGGCTTGAGGTTATTGAGGCTCATCATCTTTTTAAAATAGATTATGATAAAATCTCTGTTATTATTCATCCTGAGAGCATAATCCATTCCATGGTGGAAACAGCAGACGGTTCTGTGTATGCGCATATGGGGGTAGCAGATATGGCCCTACCCATACTTAATGCAATGACATGGCCGGAAAAGGTTGAAAACAGTTTCGGCAGGCTTAACTTTTCATCCATAGGGAGCCTGACATTCAGGGAATATGATAAGGAAAGATTCCCTGCCCTTGATCTCTGCTATAAAGCGGGGAGAACCGGGGGGAATAGGCCTGCAGTATTAAATGCGGCAAATGAGGCTGCAGTTTATGCCTTTCTTGACAGAAAGATACGTTTCACAGATATTGTCCCTGTAGTTGAAGAAAGTTTGAGCCGTATACAGCTGATTTCAAAACCTTCTATTGAAGATATTATCAGCATTGATATGGAAGCGCGTATGACAGCAGAGAGCATTATTGAGGAGATAAAATTATGATGACACTCACATATATTTTCGGAGCCCTGGTTTTACTGGGGATGTGTATTTTTATTCATGAGCTGGGGCACCTCCTTGGCGGACGTATGGTTGGAATTAAGGCTAAGGTTTTTTCCCTTGGATACGGGAAAGGTTTTATTAAAAAGAAGATAGGGGATACAATCTATCAGGTTACGCTTATCCCTTTTGGCGGGTACTGCCAGTTTTATGGTGAAGATCCCACAGAGGATAAATCGGGAGAAGGTTATGAATTTTTATCTGCCCATCCTCTTAAAAGGATAGTTACTGTTGCAATGGGTCCTATTTTCAACCTGATTTTCGGTGTAATTCTTTTTTTTATGATGAATCTGATCGGCTACTCAAAAGAGAGTAACCGGATTATTATTCCGGCAGAATATACTGCAGGGACATATATATCACCTGCTCATCAGGCAGGTCTTAAAACGGGTGATACTGTAATAGGGATATCGGGGAAAGAGGTGAGGGCATTTTCAGATATTCAGGCTGAGGTTTTCTTTTCAGAAGGGGAGACACTCCGTTTTGAAGTAGATAGGGGCGGGGATAAGCTTGCCTATGATGTTACGCCAGGGCAGGCTTCCGCACAGGAGGGGAGATTTACAATAGGGGTAATGCCCTATACAAAGGGGATAGCTGTTACAAGGATTGTTTCCGGCGGAATCGCAGCAAGGGCCGGGCTTCTGGAAAACGATATAATATATATGGTTGATAGTACAAGGGTTTATACGCCTGCTGATTTTTCCGGTTATCTTCAGGAGAATAGCGGGAAAAAAGTAAAGGTGAAATATCTGCGAAGCGGATCTGAAGGGGCTTTGGAGATTGTGCCTGAAAAAACTGATATCTTTGTTATAAAAGGGAGCGGTGACAGGCAGGAGGTTTTTACCGGTAATGAGGAGTTTAAGGCTCTTCTTGAAAGCGGCAATGTAAGAATCGACGGGAAAACAATTACCGATTACAGCACTTTTGTTCAGGACTCTGAAAGGGCAAAAGGACGAGACGCAATATTCGACATTGAGGAGAGGCGGATTGAGGGCTCTATGGAAATTATGCGAAGGGCCATGATCGGTATAGAAATCGGCCTGGTCTTTGATACGGTTCTGGTAAAAATGGGGCCGGGTGAAGGCCTGGTGCAGGCTTTTGTTGAACCATGGAATTTTATTGTAATGAATCTTAAAGGTTTTGGACTTCTTTTTTCAGGGAAGATGGATGTGCGGGAGAGTATTTCCGGGCCCATAAGAATTGCCAAAATTGCCGGTGATGTGCTCTATCACAGGGGACCTTCAGACTTTATACTGCTCATGGCGAAGATATCTATCATTCTCATGCTAATGAATCTTCTCCCTATTCCTGCGGTAGACGGGAGTCATCTTGTTTTCTATACAATCGAGGCAATAAGGGGTAAACCTATCAATGAAAAGATTATGGGCCGGATACAGGGTTTCGGGATAGTCTTCCTTATAACTCTGGGGATATTTGTTATAATAAATGATATTTCCATGCTCCCCTTTGTACAGAATCTGTTCAGGTAGGGGTATAGATTATAGTAATGCAGATTATAGAGGTATGTAAATGATTGATTTAAAAAAATATGAACCTGCCTACAGCAGCGCAGAAGCTTTAGAGCTGGTAAAATCTGTAAGGGAAGAAGAGATGATTCCCAGGGATGGAGCAACTGAGCTTTTCTATAAAATGGCGAGTTATCCGGGGGAATCCTTTTTTATAAATGCAGATAAGAAGGTTGAATTGTTTTATGCGGATACTGATGATTTTATTAATGAAATAAAGGATCAGACGCCTGGATGGGTATTGGAGGCGGATGAAAACCTGGTACGGATAATTCTTCTCTACAGGGAGATGGAAAATGTAATACCTTTGAATTTTATCTTTGATATTTCAAAGGAGTTATACAGGGATTCTTTAAGGTTACTTATGGCCGGAGAAGAATTCAGTCTTACCATGTTATCAATGCTTTACGGCGGGCTTATAGTTGATTCCCGCCATCTCTATAAAATACCTGATCATATAAAGAGTGAGCTCCAGGGGATATAAAAAGGCGAAGTCCCCCGACTCCGCCTTCTCCTGTATCCGCGATTAAGTTTTCTTTTGATTGCCGGGTGAATTAATTCGCCTGGTTTATGCTTATCTTTTTAGGCTTTACCTCCTCGCTTTTGTAAAGTTTCAGGGTTAGAACCCCCTTGTCCAGGTTCGCGTCTACCCTGTTTCTATCTACATCGTAACCGATTTTAAATACTCTGTAATAATCTCTGTCGCTATATTCGGAGTATTTTACATTCTCTTTCTCCTCATGAGACCCTCTTTTTGCGGTAATTCTGAGTTCATTCTCATCTATTACAATATCCAGATTCTCTTTTTTAATGCCGGGCATCTCCATTTTTAAGGAGTAAAGGTCCCCTGTTTCATAAATATCTGTTAACGGAATGTAGACTCTCTGCTCTGCGCCGTTCATTGGAACTTTTCTTTCAATCATCATGACACACCCCCTTTATGATATCTGAATTTTTTTTGGCTTAGCTTCTTCGGACTTTGTGAGCCTGATTTTTAAAATCCCCTCACTTAAATCCGCCTTGATTTCACCGGAATTAACCCTGAATGGGAGTTTGATCGACTTTTTAAATCCGCCGAAGAATCGTTCCCGCCGTATATAGGGATGATTTTCATAATCCTCTTTCTTCTCCCCTCTTATAAACAGAGAGTTGTCAACAAGCTGAATATCAATATCCTCTGCGCTTATCCCGGGCATTACTGCTGAAATTGTAATGCTCTCATCCTCTTCGGTAATCCGTATAGGCGGGAATTCGGTATTCCCTTCATGATCTCTTCTTTCTGTAAAGAAATCATCAAAAACGTTCCTTAGTTTAACCATATCATCAAAAAGATTGTAGGTATACATGGCTGCCTCCTATTTTATATCAATTTTAATCTGTTTTGATTCAATCTGTTCCCCTTTTTTAACAGTAATCAGGAGAACACCATTTTTTAGATCAGCCGAGATATCCTCTGCTCTGACCCCTGCAGGTAAACTTACTGATCTTGTGAATGAACCCGATTTTCGTTCAGAAACCACAAAGTTTTTCCCTGACTCTTTCTTCTCCTCCATCCGTTTCCCGGAAATTGTAAGTAGATTGTTTTCCAGGTTTACATCAAGATCCTTCTCTTCAATCCCGGCAACATCAGCTTTAATGAGGATTTGCCCCCCTTCATCAATCACATCAATTTCAGGGAGCCACTGTGACTCAAAAAGATCGGAGCTGTCGAGCTTGAAAAAATCATCAAAAAGTGTATCAATATTCCTTCTAAAAGAAGAGAGACTTTTTGATGGTGTGCTGTTTGTACGAGTGATTCCGTATTTCATAATATCCCTCCTTTAGGTTATTTTTATTGTTAGCACTCATCTTTATTGAGTGCTAACAATAAAAATATAATAATGACATAAAAAATCGTCAAGCGAATCATGAAATTTTTTTTAAAAAATTAATTTTTTTTTTAAGATTCAAGCTGATCGTTTCTGTGTTTCCATTCAATGGCATATTTGATTAATTCGGGGCTGTTTTTAAGGTCAAGCTTGTGCCGTATGCGGAGTTTATGTGCTTCAACGGTTTTTACGCTGATATTAATTTCTTTCCCAATGTCACCGGTTTTAAATCCCTTTGCAATGAGCTGGAAAATCTGAAATTCCCTGTCGCTGAGCTTTTTTATATCCAGATTATCATTATCCTGCTCATTATTAACAAGTACCTTCAGAAGCCTTGAGGTAATATTCTCACTGAGATAGAGGTTTCCCTCCATGATTTTCCTTATGGCTTTGATTATATTATCTGTGAGGTCATTTTTCATGATATACCCTTTTGCGCCTGCTTTAATGGCGCGCTCAGCATAAAGGTTTTCATCATGCATCGAAAGAACAAGTGATTTAATTGTCGGGTACCTTTTCTTTACACCCTTAATCAGATCTATTCCATTTGCTGCTCCTTTCAGGGAAATGTCTACTACTATGAGATCAGGGGAGTGCTTTTCTATTCCTTTTAAGGCGCTTTCCGCATCCTGCACAGCAAGGCACACTTTCATGTCATCCTCCCGTTCTATAAGCTGGCGGATGCCGTCTGAAACAATGGGGTGGTCGTCAACTATTATAATTTTAATATTATCAGGAATTATGCTGCTCATTTCCCCCTCCTCAAGGCTGAATTTTTACAGGACTGAATATACATGTTACTATTGTACCGCTTCCCGGTTCATCGATTATTTCAAGTCCTCCGCCAAGAGCCCTTGCGCGATATTTCATTATTTCAAGTCCAACGCCCGGTTCTTTCCCGGTTTTACCTTTTATCCCTTTCCCGTTATCAGAGATCTTCAGTATTATCATACTATTTTCAGGGTACATGGATATGGTTATTCTGCTGCATTTTGAATGTTTAATTGAATTGATTACTGCTTCGTCTATTATGTAAAATATTTCTTTAATTATTGACTCATCATCTATTGCTATTTTTTTATCAATCAGAAAATCACATTTTAAGCCGTAATCTCTCTCAATAGTCAGTGCTATGGCATCTATCATCTCCCTGAAGTCGAGACCGCTGTTTTTATATGGAATCAGCCCTCTTGAGAGCCGTCTTACCTCTTCAATTGCTGATTTGATAGCTGTTTCAATTTCATGGACACCCTCTGATAATTCAGGGGATATCAATTTCAGTTGATCGTATATGAGTCTCGATTTTATTGCAACTGCAAGAAGATCGTGCCCCAGATCATCATGAAGCGTTATGCCGATTTTTTTTCTTTCAGTATGTATTACCTCAAGTATTCTCGCTTCAAGCTGTACTCTTTCTGTTATATCGTTTGAATTAAATATTATTCCTGTAACTTTTTTATTTTCGGAAATTACCGGGTGAAAAAAAACTTCAAAAAGTCTCAGGTTATTATTTTTTTTGATCCAGATTTCTGTATTTGCTTCACTCCCTGATTTGCATTTTTCAAATGAGGCTGAAAAGTTCTCCTTACCCGAACTGATATAGTCTAAATACAGCTGAGGGAGGAGGGGATCTTTCAGGCTATTTAAATCTCCTCTATGGTATTTCTGGAAAGCTTCATTTGATATGAGAAGATTTCCCAGGTGATCGGTGTATGCCATCATACCGGATGATTTTGATACGATTTTTTTGTTAAGTTCTATTTGAGATATTGAAGTTTTTCTGTCAAAAAGTGCTATAATCATTTCTGCTGTGATTCTGAAGGCTGCGGAAAGATCCTTGGGGAAAGTGGGGATTTTTTTTGTTGAGCTGAAGCCCAGGTAGCCCAGAAGTTTGTCGGAAAGGTAGAGCGGGACAAGCATTGCAGAAATAATCCCTTTGCTGAAAACTGTTTCGTGATTAGAGCCTGAGGGGTATTTTATTTTTCTTACATCAGGGAGCATAATTATTTCTGTCCGTTTTTTCCGGCTCCAGCTGTATGGGATATGCTTCATTTTTACTCCACCACTGGTAGGTGTGAAACCGGGGGAGCACCAGTCGTATTGAACAACTATTTCATTATCAGGAGGTGTGATAAGAGCGAGGTAGCATCTGTCTATCTCTGCAAATTCACCTATGAGCATAAGGATTTTTTTAAGCTGGGTATCTATCTCTTCCGTGGGGATGTTACCTGATTCGAGTGCTATTTTTGTAAGGAGGTTTTCAAACTCCACCATGGATTTCAGCAGAGATTCAGCCCCTGTCTTACCTGTTGTATATTCAGAAATTATTATATATCCTGGATCTTTTTTCGGGCTCCCTGTTTTTATAAGTCTATGAGTAAAAGTCCGCTTCTCCTTTTTAATATTTTCTGCAGATGACTCAATGATTTCCGGATTTTTCCCGGGAGTAGGCTCATTAATATTAAAAAGACTTATAAAAGATAATCCTGATGTATCCCTGTGGAAAAATTTACCTGCCGCCGTATTATGCCATTTTATTGTAAAGCTGTCATCAGTTATGAAAACAAGGCCATTTATGGAGTCAATAATTTTGCCAATCTCATCTCCCTTGAGCATGAACTATTCCTACATCTCCCTGTCAATTGCTGAACCGGACATTGCATCTACAGGGCAGGCAGCCTTGCATAATCCGCATGCTACACATTTTTCCGCATTAAAGTGTACTTCCATTGTTTCTCTGTTTATGTAGAGCGCGTCAACATGGCAAACCCCGGTACAGGCTCCGCAATGAACACACTTTTTTTCATCCCTCTGAATCATTTCAGCAAGGATCTGTACTTCCACACCCTCTTTGCCGAAATATTCCAGGGTTGTTCTTATCTGCTCATCAGTACCCCGGAGTTCCAGTATTATCCGTCCCTCCTGTTTGGGGAATATTCTGGCTTCCAGTACATTAAATATTATTTCAAAATCCCGGGCGATTCTGTATATTATAGGCTTATACATTATTTCTTTTCTGAAGATTAACAATACATTTGTTGATTTCATATTTACTCCTGTTTCTATTGAATAGTTGAAATATTAAAATATCAGTACTGATGCTTTACCTGATACTCCCCTGTGAATTTTAAGACGGGGGGACCAGCTCCATATCCCCCATGACAGCCAGAATGTCCCTGTAGATAATTAAACACCCTCTTACAGAAGGGACTGATAAGGCAAAATTAAGGGCATCTGTGATGCTGCTGTCAGATGTAACCCGGTTGCATGTTTCAGTTGCAGCAGCATCTGCAAAGGCGCCGTCACCGGCAATTATTGTAACAGAATCGGCCTTACCGAAACTGAGGGAGTGGCCGGTTTTAGATGATGAGGTGCAGACTGCGCATGGTGTCTGATCATTATTTATCTTCAATGCCAGCCTGTCTCTGAAATGAATATTATCACAATAGATCCCCATTGTAACAGGGGTGTTCAGCTTCATCCACACATCCCCGCCATTTTCAACTATTATTTCCGGAGAGTCTCCCAGAAGCTTTTTCCCTGTGCATTCCGCAATAGCCCCTGCAACAGCAGCCATTGGCCCGGTTCCTGCAGCTTTTGAGGCTTCATACATCATGGAGAGAATTGGTGTGGAATTTTCCGGATTATTAAGCGGTTCCAGGGAGGTTAGAAAAAGATCTCTGACTTTTATGTGATCTTCAATCTCCTTTCTCAGTTCTGCCAGGTAAATTTGAGCTTTTGCAGAAATATCTGCAAGGGCCCTGATGTAAAGATCGGTTGTGTGAAGCCTTACATTAAAGGTCTTCCATCTGTCATCGCTGCTGTATAATCTGTAGAAACGCTTTTCGTGCAGCATCTGCTATCTTTTATTATTATATGGTACAGTGGGAAGGGGTAACTGGGGCGTACCCAGGGTAAAACCCTTCTCAATCCAGTCTTTAAGTTCAATGGCAATATTTTTTGCAGCAGGATAGCTCGATAAAGGGGCTGCAGGTACAGAGCGCCCCTTTATCGTTACAAATCCTGATTTGAGCTCCTGGTATGTTGCATGGTGGATTATTCTGTTCTCACCTTCAGGATAATCGCTGCTGTAATCAATAACAGGAGCCTTGATATCCCTGTCTGATAAACCGGTGAAATATGCAAGGTCTTCATTAAGAATCGGTATGGGTATTCCTATCCCCACCATCAGGGATGTTCCATAACCTGTTATTGAGGCGCCCCTGATATATCTGGTATCCATCTGTTTCATATCTCCGCATACTGCGATTGTTCCCGAACCCCCTGTTACCATGCCATTCTCATCCCTGTCTGAATCGGGCGCGTGCTGTGTCCCCTGCCATGTTACAGCCCCTACAGCACCCCCGAGAAAAATTTTTGTGCCTGTGCCTATTGTCCAGTAGTAGGGATCATTCAGCAGAGGGCTCAGCTGTCCTGCGCTTGAGTATGTTAAATTCCCCATATCCGGTTTAAGAATACCCATGTATGTGTATATGATTTTCTTTGACAGATTGATGCCGCAGTTGTAATTCTGATATGCGTTTCTCGGGTTATATAAAAAAGCGTTTCTAAGATCTTTAATTGTGATTGTCTTTTCAAATTCTTTAAGCGGGTAGCAGTCTGTACCATAGCCTGATGCTCTGAGTTTAACTTTTTTCCCGGCTATCAAATCCTCAATTACGTGCCCCCCTCCATACGAAAAAGTTCCCGGATGAACCATATTAAGGGGATCGTTTTCACGTACCTGTGTGGCGCCGATGTAACAGTCCACAGCAGCAATTCCGCCGTAAGCCTCCACATCATTAAACCATACTTTAGCAGTCCTTATTTTAGGTTTTGTATGGCCTATATTTAAAAAAGCACCGGATGAGCACATGATTCCGAAAGTTCCGGTTGTTACTACATCAACTTTTTCGAAAGCTTTTTTTACGCCATGCTCTTTAACTATGTCAGGCATCTCTTCAGCTGTTACAACAACAGCTTCACCTTTTTTTATCTTACTGTTAATCTCTTCATAACTTCTCTTTATTTTTATAGATTCCATTTTAAGCTCCTGCTGCTTTATAACCGGTATTTATATGCTTAACTCACTCTGAATTTTTGTGATACAAAGGGAGTACTTCTTTGCTTTTCCCCCTGTCCCCCAAAGGGGGCACGAGTTATCTATTACCATTCTGAAAATATAATTGTTACCACTTCGATAACTATCCTATTATATTGTTACGCAAATCTTTTGCAAGCTCAATAGTAAAAAAGGATGTTATAATACTTTGATTCATCTACTTGCTCAAGTTTTAATATTACGTGCCCCCTTTGGGGGACAGGGGGCTGACTCCGGAATATGTGGAAACAAACAATATTATTGCTTTCCCAGGAAATTCGGGATGAGCCATCTGCTTAATTCACTCTGCTATATTAGTTTGCTCTATATTATTATGTTCAACTATTTTTTTTAGTAGAATCAATAATTGGGAAAAACAGAGAAAATTTATATATTATTAATGACACAATGAATAATTATTAAGATATTATCCTGCATATTCTATTTATTGTTACTGTTAATTTTTTAATTTTTATCTGAAATAAAATGCTTTAATATCCCCGTTGCCGTAGGCGGCGGGGATATTAAAAACATCATTATTGAACTAAAAAATATTTTAAGGAATAATTACTGATTTATTGTTTAAATTCAGACTGGCAATTATTGATAAAAAAGCGGGCACATTCCGGAATGCCTGGAAAAGTAATTTTACGGGGAAACAGCTATGAAACGTTTAAGCATTATAATGATTATATCTCTTATACTTCAGAGTGCTCTATTTGCAGATTATGCAGGGGACACGGAATCTTTACTCCCTGAAGACGCGGGAATTTTTATTAAAACAAAAAAAATCACTTATCTGCTGAAAACAGTAAACTATGTTTCATCTACCCTCCTGGACGGGGAAGGTAAAAAAGCATTTAATGAAAAGAG
Organism: uncultured Leptospirales bacterium; assembly: GCA_964491265.1. Lineage (GTDB taxonomy): Bacteria > Spirochaetota > UBA4802 > UBA4802 > UBA5550 > JBBAGC01. Next base: position 36,702 of record CAZBFP010000003.1, read on the forward strand.
AGAGGAATTCCGCAAAAAAACCGGGGTCGATTATCTCAATGGTGAATCGCTTAAAAGAAACGGAATTGATATTGATAGACCAATCAGCTTTGTGAGTTACGAGAAAGACAATAATCTGGATGTAATGGCTTTTCTTGTTCCGGTTATAAATGAGAAGGAATTCCCCCTTAAGTTTGTCCAGATAGTCAGAAAAATCAGGGGAGATGACGATGTTGATATTTATCCGGTGATAACAGATTACAATGGATCAGCATTATACCAGATACATAAAGATATTTTTATTACCACAATCGCGGGGTATGCGGTAATTGCATCTACAGGTGATATTGTTAAAAAGATAATTGACCGGAAAGGGGAGAGTAGAGGGTCTCTCATATTAAACAGTGATTATTCTGATTATATTTCAAAAAGGAAAAAAACATATGACATCAATATTTTTCTTTCAGGAAAATTTATAAAAAAACTTATGGAATCGGTTCCTGGAATGAGAGAATTCGCTTCACTTGATACTATTGACCAGGAAAAGGAATTTTTGTATGCTCAAAAAGTTATGATGAACACCTCGGGTGAATCTTCAAAAGAGGAAACTAAAAGTGTTTTTGATGAGCCTATGGAGTCTCTTGAATATGCTTCGGGTGGAATTGGTTTTGACGGCAATAAGCTGCAGGTTCACGGATCAGTAAAACTGGACAGTAAAAGTGAATATTCCGGAGCAGTTTCTGCACTTCTGAAAACAGGTGCTGTTGGGAGAATGCTTAATATGACAGATGCTGATTTTTCCTTTTTCTTTTCTTATAATCTTCAGAATCTGAAAGAACTTTGTTCCCGGGGTGAATCATGGTGTAGGGAATATGATGAAATAAAGAATGAATTTAAAACCGAAACGGGTGTGGATTTTGAAGAAGAATTTTTACCAGCTTACAGCGGTGCAGCCACAGTTATGTATGGGGACCCTGCGAATAATGATAAAAAAGGGGATCTGGTAATATTTCTTTCCATGAACAGCGGATTTTCCGCTTCAAAAATATGGCTTAAGGCCAAAAAACATCTTTCAGGAAAATATGGCAATAAAGGCAGCTTTGGTGAAGATAAGTACGGAAAAGGATCGGGCGGATTCTGGTTTAAGGATAAAAAGGGGGAGACTGTACATGTCGTTTATGATTCAAAGGGATTGTATTTAGGTACTTCAAGGGAATTTACTATAAAAGCCCTGGAAAGTAATACTTTTAACAATACTAAGAATCCGGGCCGGCTGGGACGTTTTATTAACCCTGACACTTATCTTATTTTTTATTTGAGAAACAGCGGTCTTTTGAAATCTCTTGCAGCAGGAACAGGCGGGGCGAAGGGTATATATTCAGGTCCTCTGGCCAGGCTTGGAGAGATTTTTATTTATGGTGAAAAACAGGATCATTATTATTCAATCGATTTTGACATTGAATTTAAATAAGGTTTAATCACATATGAAGTATATATCCGGTCCTGTTAATTCAAGGAGGCTGGGGCGTTCAGCCGGTATTAATCTGGTCCCTTTTAAACTTTGCTCCTTTGATTGTGTTTATTGCGAGTGCGGATGTACAACCGCCTCAACCGCTGAAGTAAGGGAATACATCCCTTACGGAGATGTGGTAAGAGAGATAGATGAATTTATTTCAGGTAAACCTGAATTTGACTGTTTTACATTTTCAGGTTCAGGAGAACCAACGTTAAACAGCAGGATAGGGGATGTTACAGCATATATAAAGTCGAAAAATATCACTCAGAATGTGGTTGTTCTTACTAATAGTTCAACCATGCCCCGAAAAGAAGTATGGGAAAGACTTCTGGAGGCTGATATTGTTATACCCACATTAAATGCAGCCAGCAGTGATATATTTAAAAAAATTATGAGACCCTCATTTAATATTGAACCGTCTCAGATTATTGAAGGCCTTATTGAATTCAGGAAAGAGTATTCAGGGCTTATTTATCTGGAGGTTTTTATTGTACCGGGCCTTAATGACAGTGAAGAGGAGCTTCTAAAAATTCGTGATGCTTCAAAGCTTATAGGGCCTGATGAGGTGCATATAAATCATCTGGACAGGCCTGGAACTGAAGAGTGGGTTTCCTCTGCAGCAACAGAAAAACTTATTGCTGCAGGTAAACTCTTTCTTCCCATTCCGGTTAAAATACTATCAAGGCCGGTTATCTCTCTCCCCTGAAATTTTTCCTTTTATCTGATTTTTATATATTCCACTTCGCAGGATGCTCCTGAACCTGGAGATGTTTTCAGCAGGTATGTACCGGGCTGGTTAAACCGTTCATCATGCACCGGCGGTATCCGGCCTGATACCATTTCACCATTAATACTGAATTCTGCAAAATTCATGTCCCCTGACCTGATTTCGTAAACATGCCATTGGGATGTATCCAGGGGTATTATTCTTCCGTTAACATCAACACTCTTTTCATGTAAATTAAGGTAGAAGGTTTTATTTTTATCTGCTGAAATTGCCGCGATGAAAACAGGGTCACCGGAGACAAACCGTGCCTTAATCCGCAAAGTGAATCCCTGTCTGCTGCTGTATCTGTTGAAGAGTCCGGAAGCTGATCCTTCTCCTGCATTGAGGATAAGTATCTTTTTCTCCCCCTCTTTGCGGAAGTTTATGCCGCTTTTCCCGCTGCTGTTTAAATGAATCCAGTTTTCAGGCGTATTGGAATCGCTCCATGAATTAAAATATTCCTCAATACTCCAGGTTTCCGCAGCAGTCTCTATTCTGATAGATGCAGGATCGGGAGTTTTTAAAAATTTTCCGAAAATCCATCCATTTATACCTCTGAGAGTTGCCACTCTGTACCAGTAGTCTCTTGAATCGCCAATCTGCATTGTGTCCATTGACTTTTCCAGCTGAATGAGTATTTCCTCTTTTACAGTTTTGCCGATCTGGTCCCCTGTAAGACCGGGGGAATTTCTCAAATTCACTCCATCACCTTCTGAAAGAAAAATGCGTGATGCCTCCTGACTGGTGGGATATTGCACCATATAGTTGAGAAGCATCTTCTGCAGAAAGTCATTTCCTGATGATTGGATAGTCATGCCGTCCCGGAGGGAGTCAAATATCATTGCAACGATCTGCGGTGTATATGCGGAATTGGGAAATTTCGAGTTAAAACGTCCAATAGCCTGAAAGAGGTTCTCAGGAGCAGTATTATTTATTCTTGTAATTTCAAGGAAATCAAGGTCTTCAAGAAAGGGGCTCCCCCTGTAGCGTGACAGGAATTCATTGTAAAACCCGCCCCTTGAAGCTATTCTGCTCATCTTAACTGATTCTATAAAGTGAAGGTCTCCGGAAATTCTGCTGTTAGTTGAAGCAATTATTTCCTCTATCCTTTTATATGCTTTTTCAAAATCACCGGTTCCCCGGTTTTCCGCTGAGGCTGCTTTCAGATATTTTTTATTTTTTGCTTCAAGTTCAAGTGCAAGATCATTTATTGCCCTGCACCTGTAGTAATACATTTTTTCAGCTTCCCCCGCTTCTGCTGAAGGGAGGAGGGTGTTCAATATGGTAATTGAACGGACATAGTTCTTTTTCTCATATTGCCTAATAGCTGTTTCAATAGTGTCGCTTTTCTGAAAAACATAAACCAGAAGCAGGACAATCGCTGTAAGGAATGATGCTAAAGCAATAATCGCGGATTTTTTAAAAATCATTTTTTAATCTCCATTTCAGTCAAGTGAATCTTTAATCATGATTTCAATAAGCCTGTGTGCTGCAGGGATATAGAGGCCGGTATCTTCTGCAGTTTTTTCACAATATGCAGCGGCTTTCCCTCTTTTCTCATTCTCCAGCTCCCCCCCTCTGCTGTATATGCTGAATGGAACTGGATCATCTGTATGAGTCTTTAAACTTATAGGGGTGTGGTGGTCAGGCATGAGAAGGATGGAAAAACTGCTGTACTCCTCCTCCATGGCTCTGGTTACAGGCCCCACGATTTTTTTGTCAAAGTCTTCAATAGATTCAATCTTTTTTTCCAGACTCCCTTCGTGACCCGATTCGTCCGGGGATTCAACGTGAAGAAAGACATAGTTGCATTCTTTTATAAGGGAGATCAGGGCTGATGCTTTACCTTCGTAATTTGTATCAATATACCCGGTAGCACCTTCTACATAATAAGGCTCCAGACCTGCAGCTACCCCAATACCGTGGATAAGGTCTACTGCTGAAATCGTGTAGCCATGGAGCCCGAATCTGCTTTCCAGGGTTTCGATTGCCGGTTTTTTACCACCTCCCCAGAGCCATATAGATTCAGGATTACCCTGTAGCTTTTCAGCACCCTTTTTTATTTCCTCTGAGTCAGCTATAATTATTAGGGCCTTCTGCATCAGTTCTTTGAGCCTGGAGGATCCATCACCTGAGGGGAGATATTTCTCTGTATTTTCACCCTGGATATCGTGAGGGGGGGTTGTTTCAGCAATGCTGCTGTAGGGGTAGTTTCTCCAGACCATGAGATTTCTGTAGGAAACACCGGGGTAAAATTCTATATCAGCATCAGTAATTCCTCTGGAAATTGCCCTGATTACTATTTCAGAAAGGGCGCTGTCAATATGTGAAGCAGTGAAGTCTTCCATAATGCTTCCTGCGGCATTTACTATATTGCACCTGAAAGCCACATCGTCCGCTCCAAGATTAATCCCCATACTTATAGCTTCAAGAGGCGCCCTTCCTGTATAGTTCAGAGCCGGATCGTAACCGAAAATTGAAAGATTCGCAGTATCGCTTCCGGGGGACATCCCCTTCGGTACTGTGCTGGTAATCCCGGTTATACCCTTTGATGCAAGGTAATCCATGTTTGGTATATGGGCATGTTCCAGTATTGTTTTGCCGCCCAGGGCTTCAATAGGATGATCTGCCATACCGTCACCCAAAAGAACAATATATTTCCTGTCATTATTATTCATAAATACCGCCGGTTAATTCGTTTATTTCTGCCATGAAGAGGTTTTGGTAAAATTCAAGGCAATATGTATAAGAATTTATAATATACCAGAGGAACAAATATTCAGAATTTTACTCTCCTGTCAATATATATTAAAATCTGCAGGCAAGGGGGTATTCCCGCTATGAATAATGGAGTAAAAAGAGAATTTTGCTAAAAAAAATGAAAAAAATGAAAAAAAACATCATATAGATAAAACAGGATGATATTTAGTTATATATTTGCTTAAATCTTTTTAATCGGCTGAGAGTGAGTTTAATCAGGCTAATTTACTGCACCAAAGGGAACGAAAATTCGAACAGGGACAGGTGTCCCGATTTATTCTCTGTTCTTTGAAAACTGTATAAAGGTTTAGAAGGCTGTCTGCCCGGCTTTTGATTGAACTCGCAATGTATTTGCCCAGGATTAGAATTTCCATTGATCCCGGTTGTTGCATTACAGCCGTTTACTGGTATTAAGCAACTGATTCTTACTGCCTTAGAATCGGTGCGGCAAGGAAGCCAGCTATAAACAGAAACAAAGGAGTGTAAAATGATTATCAATCACAACATGAGCGCGATTAACGCAAACAGAACATTAAAGTTTACCCATTGGGGAGTTGCCAGTCAGATGGAAAAACTCTCTTCAGGTGAAAGGATCAACAAGGCGGGTGATGATGCTTCCGGTCTTGCGGTTTCTGAAAAGATGAGGACCCAGATTCAGGGTCTAAGACAGGCTGAAAGGAATACAGAAGACGGTATGTCTTTTGTCCAGACAGCTGAAGGTTACCTTAACCAGACATCTGAAATTATTCAGAGAGTCAGGGTTCTGGCAATACAGGCAGCTAATGGAATCTATTCAGCCAGTGACCGCCAGCTTATTCAGGTTGAAGTATCAGCCCTTGTTGATGAGGTGGACAGAGTTGCATCCCAGGCGGAGTTTAACAGGTTTAAAGTCCTCATGGGAGAATTCTCCAAGACTAATCCCAGGGCAAGTATGTGGTTTCATATGGGGCCTAATCAGAATCAGAGGGAAAGAGTATATATAGGTACCATGACAGCTGCCTCTTTTAATTTTAAAGATGCAACTGGAAGTGTAGTACTCTCTCTTGAAAGTCCTGAAGGCGCCAATGCCTCATTAGGCGTACTTGACGATGCATTGCAGAGATTGTCAAAGCAGCGTGCTGATTTAGGGGCCTATTACAACAGACTCGATTATGCTGCAAGAGGTCTTATGACTGCTTATGAGAACACTCAGGCAGCCGAGTCCAGGATAAGGGACGCGGATATGGCTGAGGAGATGGTTGAATTCACCAAAAACCAGGTTCTTGTTCAGTCAGGCACATCAATGCTTGCGCAGGCCAATGTGCAGAGTCAGTCAATATTAAGACTAATTGGTTCATAACTAAACCTTTTATACAGGGGGAAGATCAGTTGAATATTTTTAGTATTTAACATGGTTCTTTGAAATTAACCGGTTCTCAGACTCTCTCTAAAGAGCTGGAATTGCTGTAATCCTGTAAAAGTCCGGTATTTCCGGCAGCTTGTAATGTCGGGAGGGCATTACCGGCTGTCGGAGATATTTCGGACAGCACTTGTTGCCAGGATTATGGGCAGTCCGGCAATTAGTAGGAGAAAACCTCCGGATCATATGATCCCGGCTTGCGGCATGATGTTGCAGCTGAAAAACCTGAACTGTAAAAATAAAGGTGGCAGTTCAGTACATCAAACAAGGGAGGGTCACAATGAGAATCAATCATAACATGAGTGCCATATTCGCTAACAGGCAGATGCAGAATGTAGCTGCAAGACTTGATAAGTCTATTGAAAAACTCGCATCAGGCGAGATGATCAACAGGGCCGGCGATGATGCTTCAGGGCTGGCGGTTTCGGAAAAAATGAGAACCCAGATTAATGGGCTCGTTCAGGCTGAAAGAAACGCGCAGAACGGGCTTTCATTTATTCAGGTTGCCGAAGGATCATTTCAACAGCTTAACGATATTATGCAGCGCATCAGGTCACTTGCAGTCCAGTCAGCTAATGGAATTTATTCAAATAGCGACAGGGTGCAGATCCAGGTTGAGGTTTCTCAGCTTGTAGATGAAGTAGACCGGATTTCTACATCTGCCGAATTTAACAGGCTGAAAATGCTTACCGGTTCATATGCTAGAGATAGCAAAACCGCAAGCATGTTCTTCCATGTTGGAGCAAACAGTGGTCAGAGAATAAGAGTCTATATCTCTACGATGAATGCGCAGGCTTTAAGTCTAATGGAAGATGGCAAAAAGCGTTCACTTTCAACGGTAGGGCAGGCAAACTCCATGATAGGTTATGTTGACAGCGCTCTTGAAAGGCTGAATCGACAAAGGGCAGACCTGGGAGCTTATTATAACAGACTGGAAAATACGATTGGAGCCTTAAGTTTGTCGTATGAAAATATGATGGCTGCGGATTCTCGACTGCGGGATGTGGATATGGCAGCAGAAATGGTTAATTTCACAAGAGACCAGATTCTTGTTCAGAGTGGTACTGCGATGCTTGTTCAGGCAAATTTTAAGCCTAAATTAGTTATGAAACTGCTGGAATAGGAATCAAATCTCAGAAAAATCAGCCCTGCAGTGCGGCTGATTCCCTCTCCGGTTGGGAGACCGGAGAGGGACACTTTTTTTTTAATGGGGGGGCATGGATGGTTTTTTAGTTTTAAGCATGGAGGCACGTGATGGATATAGTAAATATTGTTGATAGTTTCAGCAGAACAATGGGGATTCATGGCAGGAGCATACATGAGAGGAATTACCGTGACACCGGTGAATCCGTTATTGAAAGAAAAGAGCCCCTGGACATGGATCTTGAGAGTACAATAAAAAATCTTAATACTTTGAGTAAGAACTTTAATGAAAAGGTTCAGTTTACTCTACACGAAAAAACAAACCGGATTATTATAAAGGTTGTTAATTCGGATACAAATGAAGTGGTGAGGGAGATCCCTTCCAGATATTCAATTAAGCTTCTTGAGCATGTTCAGGAATATCTGGGACTATTTATTGATGAATCAAGATAGAAGAGTTTTTTAGATATTTTTTATATTATAATTTTTACCCGGTTATACCTGGCTGTTATGTCTATGCCTTTTTATGAATTCCATTAATCTATCCCCAGCAGGTCTGCATATTTGTAATCATCCTCTTTTTATGTCACATTTTGCTTAACTTTTTTTAAGAATTTGCCGATAATCAGTATTATAGAGGTAATCATGCCCGGAATAGCTGCTCTTTGATCTATCATATGATAAACTTTATTCAGGCATGATCGATACTGATGGTAACATTTTTATAGGCTTTTAAGTCTAATCATTAAAGCCCTATAAATGGAGGATAAATATGCCTGTAACAATGGGGGGAATGGCTTCCGGAGTTGATACGGATTCCATTATTGAAAAACTTGTTGAGGTGGAATCTCAGCCTATAAGGCAGCTTGAGAAGAGCAAAGTCAAGAGCAATGGACGTAAAGAGGTTCTCGGTATTGTAAGTTCTCAGCTGAAAGACCTTGACTCAAAGGCCAAAGATCTTTACGGCTTCAGAGCATCCTATGATGAAAAAAAATCGGTTTCTTCTGACCCTGCAGTGCTTGATGCAACTGCTACAAAATATGCTGATATTGGTAATACCTTAATTGAAGTAGTTGAGGTGGCATCTAACCATAAAATTACAACAGATACTATTGATGGTGATAAAAAACTACCTGCAGGGAGGCTGGTTGTTGAAATTAATGGGGAAACCAAATCTATACGATTCAGGGGCGGTAAACTGAGCAGCCTTGCTGACGCAATAGGTGAGGAGGCATCTGAACTTCTTTCTGTAAGTTTTATTAAGACTTCAGGAAATGATCATATAATTGCAATAACTTCAAAGGTTCCAGGGAAAAAGGGGGAGATTAAATTTTCCGGTTCCGAGGAGCTTCTTAAAGAATCAGGCCTTATTACCGGTAAAAAAAATGATAAAAGTGAAGATACTCCTGTAGTCTTTGACCGGAAATATTTTTCCTCTTATCAGGGTGAATATAAACCGGAAAGAGCTGATGGTTCTCTTCAGGTGGCAGGGGATGGTAAATCTGTCTCAATAAAAGGGCAGATATGGCAGGAGTATGAACTCCCCCTTGGCGTGGATATTGCCAAAGATACAATATTGAGTTTCAATTTTAAGTATATAGAAGAGGAAAAAGATGTTGTCCCCTACAAGGTTGAGACAGGACCGGAAGAGGAAGTTAATATAAAGGGGATAAGAATAAAGAGCTATAATATATCACGTATAAGGCCTGTTGATGAAAAGGATACAGAAAAATTTGACAGCATTATTGGTGTCGGTGTCGTAAGCAGTGATGATAAAGGACGGTCTGAAAAGATTTATCCCGTATCACCCGACGCTTCCGCAAAGCAGGAAATACCAGTAGGGAAGGATTTTGAAGGGAGGAAAATTTCAAGGATTGTATTTTATGCAAATACCGGGGAGGCGGTATTCAGTGAACCGGTTTTTGCCACACCGATAGCAGATACCGGTGAATTTGAATTAAAAAATATTATTGAAGAACCTAAAAACGCCATTCTGAAAATTGACGGGATAGAAGTTGAGCGGGAAAGCAACAGAGAACTTAATGATGTTGTAAAGGGGCTTGTCCTTGATGTTAAGAGAAAGTCTGTTCACCCTGTTGAATTAAGGGTGAGTCATGATATAGATCAGCCGGTTGAGCGGATAAAAAAGTTTGTTGAATCCTATAATGCTTATATTGAATTACACAGTAAAATAACAAAAGCAGTTAAGGTTGATAAACCGGGAGAATCACAAAAGCTTGACGAAAGCGGTATGTTTGTTGGGGATATGACATTAATACGGCTGGAAAACGCTCTTAAAAGTGTTGTTTCTGGCGCCTACCCGAGCAGGGCGGAAAAGCCTATAAAAATATTTACTCAAATGGGTGTTTCCACAGGGAGTGTGAATTCAAGCTGGGAAACTATTCAGCAGGGGAAGCTGGTAGTTGATGAAGCTGAATTGAGAAAAGCTATAATTGAAAACCCGGAAGGTGTGCGTATGTTTTTCGGGTCAGATTATGAAGGGGACAACAGGGTGGACAGCGGAATGGCTTTTTCCCTTGTTCGTACACTGACTCCATATGTATCTTTCGGTAAAAACATAATCGAAACAAAAATTGAACTTGAAGACAATTCAATTAAACTTGCCAATGAAAGAATCCAGAGACATGAAGCTCATTTGAAGCAGTTTGAAGAGAAGTTGAAGAAAAAATTTGCATCCATGGAAAAAGCGATTGCAGGTTCAAAAAGTCAGCAGAACTGGCTTAATCAGCAGACTGGTAATAAAAATAACGAGAACTAAAAATTGATGGGTACCTTTCTTTTCGGGGGATGAATTTTTCTGTTTCACAATATTTTCCCGGTTTTTTTCTTTATTTTTGCAGCCGGGATTTTAAAATATCCGGGTATTAATAATATTTTCTGGAGGACTGAATGGATATTCAGATTAATAATTTTCCCGTTGAGATTGAACTTGAAGAGGAAAAAACTGTTAAAGATGTTGTAGATTCAATATCTGACTGGGTAAATGAGAGGGAGCTGATCTTTATCGGTATAGATATAGATGGTAATCATTTTGGTATTGATGAGGTGCCTGAACTTTCTATAGACGGGGTAAACGTTTTGAATTGTATTGTCCAGTCACGGGCTGATATTGTTTATGAAACACTTAATGAGGGGATAATCTACTGCGACAGGGTTATCGACTATATGGTTGAAATCAGGCAGGATGGAGCTGAAGCTGATGAGCTTGAAGACCTGGTTTCCGGAATGGAATGGCTTCAGGATGTATTCTCCACGGCTACCACTCTCCTGAGTATGAGTCTGGAGGATGTTCAGTTCAGGGATCATAACGCGGCCTATTATGTTAATCAGCTTCTTGATATGAAGCACACAATTATAAAATATTTATCTGAAATGAAAGAGAAGGAGATGCCTGCCCTTGATGAAAATCTGTTTCATAATCTCAAGGAGATTTTTGCCATATTTATGGTGAGCCAGGAGATGAAGCGGCTGATTGTTGAAAGTATTGATTCACCCGATACTCTTCTCGTATCGCTTCAGGAGATTCGTAAAGTGCTGCCTGAACAGGTAAAAAATCTTGAGGAGACTGCGGTTGCTTATCAGTCAGGAAAGGACGAGGAGGCTGTTGAAAAGCTTTTTCAATTTATCGATTTTATGTTCGATTATACACGGACATGCTACCAGATAGCGCCGGTGTTTAATGTAGATCTCAGGGAGATAGTTATTGATGAAGTTTCTCTTGATGATAAAAATCGTGAACTTCAGAATCTGCTTCATGACACTCTTGATGTTATGGAGAATAATGATATGATAAGTCTTGCTGATATTCTCGAATATGAGATAATGGAATCGATTAAAAATATTGATAAATATATCGATATTCTTCTTGAAAACATTATTGACTAATAAAACTCTATCATTCCCCTTAAACTTAAATATTTCTGAATATACCCTGTTTTGGCAGATTTTATCCCTCCCTTTAAGGGAGGGTTATAATGAAAATCACCTGAAATATCAATATAATAATTGGAGTCATTACCGTGTCTGAAGATAAACATAAAAAACTATGGGGCGGCAGATTTTCCGGCAAAGCCTCAGATGTTACTGAAAGGATGTCCAAGTCTGTACATTTTGATTCCCGTCTGTACAGGCAGGATATCAGGGGGTCTATTGCTCATGCGAAGATGCTCAGGAGGATAAATATTCTCACCGATTCTGAGCTGAGTGATATAATCAGCGGGCTGAAGGGTATTGAAGCGGAAATTGATCAGGGTATTTTCCCTTTCCTATCTTCAAGAGAGGATATACATATGAACATCGAAGCTGCTCTAACCGAAAGGATAGGGGAGGCTGGTAAAAAACTTCATACAGGGCGTTCAAGGAATGACCAGGTTGCAGTTGATGTGAGGATGTATATAATTGATGAGTCGGTATATATAAGGGAACTCATCAGCAGGCTTATGAATACCCTTATTGAACTGGCGGAAAATAATAGTGATGTTCTGATACCTGGTTATACACATCTTCAGGTGGCTCAGCCGGTGCGTTTCAGTCATCATCTTTTAGCCTATGCATGGATGTTTTTACGTGATAGAGGGAGGCTCGACAGTGCTGTTAAAAATGCCTCACGCCTCCCCCTGGGGTGCGGCGCCATGGCCGGGGTTAACTATCCCAATGATAGAGACTTCCTAATGAATGAACTTGGATTTGATGAACTTATATATAATTCCATGGATGCTGTGAGCGACAGGGATTTTGTCCTCGATTTCCTTTATTTTTCATCTGTGCTGGGGATGCATCTTTCCAGAATCAGTGAGGAGATTATTCTCTGGTCAACTTCGGAATTCAGCTTTATCAAACTCCACGATTCTGTTACAACTGGTTCATCAATTATGCCGCAGAAACGGAATCCTGATGTTGCTGAACTGATCCGCGGAAAAACCGGGCGTGTTTACGGAAATCTTTTTTCACTTCTCACTATACTTAAGGGGCTCCCAATGACATATAACAGGGATATGCAGGAGGATAAGGAGCCTCTCTTTGATTCCATTGATACTTCAATTCTTGCGCTTGAGGGTATGATCGAGATGCTTTCTTCAGTAACCATAAACAGTGAAAAAATGAAGAGAGCAGTCTACAGTAATTATTCCACAGCAACTGATCTGGCAGATTATCTTGTGAAAAAAGGTGTTCCTTTCAGGGAGTCCCATGAAATATCGGGTAATATTGTAAGGTACTGCGAAAAAGAGAATCTTGATTTTTTCACTTTGACTATAGATAAACTTAAGAATTTTTCTGATGTTTTTGAAGATGATATTACTGAAGTTCTGGATCCTCTGGAGTCGACTGAAAGAAAGCTTTCAAAGGGGAGTACATCCAGGGTTGAAATTGAAAGGCAGATATCAATACTGAAAGAAAAAATATAGCCGGTTCCTGCATTGAAAATTATATTTAAAATAATTAAGGGATTATTTCTGAGTGCTGCAGTTGTTTTTCTGCTCATAATTTTCCCTGATATTTATATTACAGTTTATTCCTCTGTTTATATTTTTAATGATATTGAAGATGTCCCTTCTAATAAATGCGGTCTTCTTCTTGGTACCAGCAAGTACAGGCCGGAGGGGGGTGTTAACCCTTATTTTAAGGAGAGGCTCGATGCTGCAGCGGAACTTTATAAATCGGGGAAGATTGAATTTATTATTGCCAGCGGTGATAACAGCGAAAAATATTATAATGAGCCGAAGGTAATGATTAATAGTCTTATTGAGCGGGGTGTCCCATCGGGAAAAATTATTCCCGATTATGCCGGATTCAGGACCCTTGATTCGGTAATCAGAGCAAGGGACGTTTTCGGCCAGAATTCAATTACCCTTATCTCTCAGAAGTTCCATAATGAGCGGGGGATTTATATCGGCAGAAAACATGGAATGAATGTTGTGGGATATAATGCTTCAGATTCATATGAGCCTGGAAGCCTTAAGATAAGGATTCGTGAGGTGTTTGCCAGGATGAAAGCATTTATTGATATTCATATAATTGCTGAGACACCAAAGTATCTGGGGGATAAGATAGAGATTAAGTAATTCTATATTATTCTAGAATGGGGATTCAATTCTAATATATGTACTATAAGTTGGGATTAACTTGAAAATAATTTTCAAGTTCTCCTTGACTATTTTTTTGTATAATTATCCTCTAACCTACTGGCATAGATTAAGGGTGGATAAATGAATAAAATGGAGAAATGCAGCCGGCGAATGAAAGCTTTTATATACAAATTATTTTTTTCCTTGAAAGAGAATTTATTTAATTTATTGAGATCCTTTGTGGCGGGATTTGGCATTCTCTTTCTTGTGATATTCTTTGCACTTTATATTTCAATACGCGAGTCGGTTACAGCATATATTGGCGGATCTCTTCTTGATAACCTTGCCAGTGATGAAATTAAAATAGTGCATCGTAATTCTAAGTCACTTGACTTTATTAAAACTGCAGATTCTCCTGCAATTACTCCGGCTTTAGCCGCGCAGATCAGAAGAATGCCTCACTTTAGTGAAATTAACGCTCTCAGCAGGGTGGGGTTTAATGTGCGAATAAGAGGGGAGCTTTTAGGTAAGAGAAGTGAGGTTTATCTACCTGTATGCGGTATGGATAGATCGGCTCTTCGCGGGAAGGTGGAGAACTGGAGGGGCTTTGTCGGGAAAGACCCTGTGCCGGTTATTGTTCCATCTTTTGCTGTTGATATACTTAATAATTATCTGGCTATGAATAGCATTCCTGCTATAGCTTCAAAAGAGTTTGTAGGTTTTCCTGTTGAGCTCAGGTTTGTTACCGGCAAAAGGAATATGGAGTCTTTCAGGTCGTATAAGTTTGACGGTGAAATACATGGATTTACTAATCTTGTCAACTTTACAGGGATTATTCTTCCATCTTCATATCTGGAATCCCTGGCAGCCAGATATAGAAAGGAGACCGGCAGATCTGCAGGATTCGAATATGTTGTAATATACGCTAAAGTAAAGGATACTGACATGCTTCCTGAGATTGAAAAAAATCTCAGGGCTATGGGGCTCAAAGTTGAGTCTCAGAAGGATATTGTTGAAAAGACTAAGCAAACCATGGCTGTAATTGATGCTGTTTTTATGGCCATTCTTGCTGTCTTTTTTATTGTTTCTGTTATTTCTATCTTCAATTCATATCTGACTCTTGTTTATATCCGGAGCCAGAAGTTTTCTCTCAAAAGGGTTCTGGGTTTTTCAAAGATTCAGATTCTTTTCTTCTTTCTTGTTGAGGCTGCTTTTATTGGAGCTTTTTATGGAGGGGCTGGCTTTTATCTGGGTAATGTAATTATTAAATATGCTAATGATTTTATCGCAAAATGGATACCCTTTCTAACATCTGTTTCACTAAGTCCTAATGGGGGTGATGTGCTGATCCTTTCTATTATGCTTTCATCTTCAATATGTGCTGCTTCGGCTTTTGTCCCGGCTATTTTTGCCTCAAATATAAATCTGTTTAAAGCTATCAGGAGATAATGATGCTGCTTGATCTAAAAAATATTTCTCTCTCCTTCGGTAAAAGAAAAATACTGGACAATGTCTCCTTCACTGTATCAAAGGGGGAGATTATTGCCATCACGGGTAAAAGTGGTACAGGTAAAACATCTCTTCTAGGGATTATTTCCGGTCTCCTTGATCCTGACTCAGGTGAAGTTTTATATAAAGATGAAAATCTTGTAAAATGGTGGGATTTTAAAAAATCTGCTTTTAGAAACAGAAAGATAGGTTTTGTTTTCCAATTTTTTAACCTGCTTCCTGATCTAACCGCATATGAAAATATACGCTATCCCTCTCTTAAGCTTTTTTTCCCGAAAGATGTTCATAGGGAAATTCTTGATATCTCGGCTGTTCTGGGTATTGATGGGATATTGCAGCAGAAGCCCGTTACTCTTTCAGGCGGGGAGAGACAGCGTGTTGCTATAGCAAGAGCTGTTATAAATAAGCCCTCCCTTCTTCTTGCTGATGAGCCCACAGGGAATCTGGATGTTGTTACTGCTCTTGAGATTAAACATCTTTTTGCCAGGCTTAGAGAGGAGAAGGGGATATCAATTGTTATCATTACCCATGATCAGAAATTGATTGAAATCGCAGACCGTCATTATCACCTTGAAGAGTGCAGGCTGACTCTTGTGGAGAAGAAGCCTGCTGCTGTATCTGTAGAAAAGAAACGGAGAGCGTCAACTGTGAAGCCGTCTGGTTCATCTGGAAATAAAAAGGCTAAAGACGAAAAAACAAAGGCGGTTAAGCCCGGATCTTCAAAAAAAATTTCCGGTGCCGTATCCCCCAGGGTTACAGCAAAAGATAAGGCAAAAGCAAAGACAAAGGTTGTAAAAAAGAAGACCCTTTAAAATGCCTTACTGTCAATGTTTGATGCCTTCATCATCTGCTCTTTTAAGTCGGATCTTGAGGTAGCTGCCATTATTGTCCGCGATCGCCACTGTGCATCATTTTTGAGATATCTTGTTGAAAGCCCGATAGCGTCATAGGTGTAAATAATGCGTGTTTTACCATCTTCGTCAAGGTATTCTCTTTTACCTGAAGGGACGCAGTATAGTTCGGCATTACGCAACAGTATTTGTCTCAGTTCTTTGTCATCTGATTCTTTTATTATTCTGTGCATCCTTTTGGACTCAAAGATTACTGAGTAGCTTTTTGATCTGTCGTAAAATGTGATTGTCTTTTTTTCATCATTGAATTCAAAGAAGCTATGATCTGTAAAGATTAACAGATCTCCTCTATTTAGGTATGGTCTGGCCATAAGCATGATTATGGAAAACTGTACCTGATTCATATAAAACTGCTTAAGGTACTCCAGTCTTCTGTTCTGAATATCCCTCTGATCTTTTGATGCTGGATTACGCAGAGTATCCTTCTTCATTGCTATCAGCCGATCCAGGTTTGCCCCTTTTGGACTCTCCCGCAGGGCAAATCCGGAGTAATTGTTTTCTGATTGAGAAGCAACTACAGGCGGGTCTTCAGCATCTGATTTAATTTTATCCAGCTCACCGGTTTCAGCCAGTTTTTTTGTGTCTGCTGTGATGTTTCCTGTTAATTCTGGCTCTTCTGTTTTGATATATTGGCTGCTTGATATAAAAGGGTCATCTCCGAAGAATGCTGATGCAATAGAGTCAAACAGGGATTCTTTTTCCGGATCGGTTTTTTTGATAAGCTTTATTTTATACCAGTATTTTATTCCGGGAGTAATGCTTCTGTCTTCATAATTGGTGTTATCTGTTACCGCAATTTCAGTAAAACCACGATCTTTGAATTCTGATCTCAGAATAGAGTAGTTGCCATTTTGAACCGGCTCCCATTTTATTGATATTTTATCAGAATATGTACCATATGAAACATTCATATCCCGGAGAATTCCAGTGTCAGAATCCAGGTTAACGGTAGTAGTGAATAGTATTGCCGCTACTATAATATTTATCATCATTATTTATTCCTCAATTTGATGTTAAGGTAACTGGATATTTTCTTTATGTCTATATTTTTTTAAAAAAAGTCTATGTCAGATGGTTTAGCAATTATAACACAGGCTTGATTGTCACCATTGAATTTTTTAAAAAACCCCTTTAAAGTACTTGTCATTGATTAAACGTGTATTAGTTTTCAATTTATACTTTTATTATATCGATTTTTTGATATCATTCAAAATAAAATTTGAAATATAAGTTTAGTGTAAATAATTTTTTACTAAAAAATAAAGATGTAGAATAATTCATAAATGTCCCATTATTTTGTCATCTTACTGCCTAAATTTAAAGCTCAAACTGGAAAATATAAAAGGTCAACATTTAAGACCATTAAACGGTGAGTGATATTATGTTCAATGAAAAAGACAAGGCTTCATTTTTTTCCAGATTATACTTTACATATAAGTCTGAGTACTATTACAGAAAATTTAAAAAAAAAATTGCGTCTATAAAAGCGAGGCCTCTTGTCTGGGGTATATGGAATGTAGTTGTTTACGGCCCTAATATACATGTCGGGAAAAATGTGGTCATGGTTGGGGCAGATGGTTTCAAAACCACTCTCACTACTGTTTCCATGGGCGGGAAAGAAGGTAGTATTGTAATAGGAGATAATGTTCTTGTGATGAACGGAGTGCGTATAAGCAGCGCAAGCAGAATCGAAATCGGCGATGACTGCATGCTTGCGAATTTCTGCTATATAACAGATGCGGACTGGCACGATATTTATGACCGCACATCATCACCCGGCGGTACTGCCCCGGTTATTCTTGAAAAGGGTGTATGGATCGGCGATTCAGCTATTATATGTAAAGGGGTGAGGATTGGCGAAAATTCAATTGTAGGCGCCGGTTCTGTTGTAAGGAAGGATGTTCCCCCCAATGTTGTGGTTATAGGGAACCCTGCGCAGGTTGTAAAAAAGCTTGATCCGGATAGAGTTATAACCATGGGTAAATTATACGAAAATCTTGAAGCAGGGGTGAAATCTTGAAAATCTGTCTTTTATGCTACAGGGGTAATCCCTATTCCGGGGGGCAGGGGATTTACCTCAAATATATTGCTGAGGAGCTGGTGCTCCAGGGGCATGAGGTACATGCTGTGGTGGGGCCCCCATATCCTGATGAAATGAAGGGTGTAATCGTGCATAAGATCCATAATGAGGAGTATTATGTAAAAAAGGGTCTTAACTTTTTAAGCAGGGAGAACCCTTTCAGGATATTTAATCCCATTGACGCATATGAGTATCTCCATAGCAGGCTTGGAGCTTTTCCCGAGATAAGCTCATTCGGGTACAGGGCCTTTTTTCTGCTCAGAAAGCTTCATGAAAAATATAAATTTGATATTATACATGATAACCAGTCTCTCGGTTATGGACTCCTTTTTATGAAAGCAATGGGGATCCCTGTAGTTGCCACTATTCATCACCCTCTTACAATCGATTTAAGAACAGTACTTGAAAGGTCAGCATCGTTTGTGAAAAAATTCCGTTTTGTAATGTTTTATCCAACCCTGATGCAGAGTATAGTTTCTAAAAGGCTTGATCATATTATTACTGTTTCTGAAGATTCAAAAAAAATGAATAACCGGGATCTTGGTGTCCCACTTGAAAAGCAGAGTGTTGTATATAACGGGATAGACAGGAATATTTTTTATCCCTATAAAATTGGAAAAAGGAGTAATGAAATCATATTTGTGGGGAATATTGAAGATGGTAAGAAGGGGTTTGTTTATCTGCTTAAGGCTCTGACCCTGGTTAAGCCTCAAATCAGGCTTGTAGTGGTTGATGGAGGCGCCCCCCACAGAAAAATCACAAATATGCTCATTGATAAGCTTAATCTGAGAGACCGTATCATTTTTGAAGGTACTGCTTCAACAGAGCGTCTTGTACAGCTCTACTCAAGGTCTGCTATTGCAATTGTTCCTTCGGTTTATGAAGGTTTCGGATTCCCTGCTGCTGAGGCCATGTCCTGCGGCGTGCCTGTAATTGCAAGCGACGGCGGCGCACTCCCTGAGGTTGTGGGGGACGCGGGGATTATTGTTCCTGCAAGGGATCATGAGGCTCTGGCAGAGGCGATAAACAGGATTATTGATAATAAGGCTGAGCTTAAGAGGATGGGTGAAGCCGGGATAAAGCGGGTTGAGGAGAAGTTTACCTGGAAAGGCGCTGTAGAGCAGATGGTTCAGGTTTATAAAAGTCTTATGTGATGTTTTTTAATGAAATATAATGTACCGGATGAGGCAAAATGCTGTTAAATATTATAATTAATTCCATAAAGAATAAAGGCGCATACTTTATTCTTCTAAGTCTGATTTTTATTCAGTTTTTCTCAATCCCTGCCAGAGCAGTTTCCATTTGGACAACATTACCTCCATCTTTGAGCTATTCAGCAAGAATACTTTATGACCAGGGTGTAGATTATGGATGGACCAGGGAGAGTGACACAAGCTCATCTTTTGAAGAACATTCTCTTGGAGTTGGTGGAGCAGGGGGGACATTGCAGGGGGGGATAATTTTCAATATATTTCCCAGGATGACATTCTTCGACGGTCCCGGACTTGCTTTGGAATTTTTTGCAGAAACTTCTGCCTTTTATACATCTTACTCTCCGGTTTATTACGCGGGCGCAGCTACAGCTTTTCGGGTATCTCACACCGGTATTTATGCCGGATACGGCTACTCTCATCAGAGGGGCGACTTCGCACGAGATGGTGTTGAGGAAAAGCTGAAGCCCGGCAGGGTGGGGGTAATAGGATTTTTTATAGATTATCCCGTAACAGGGAGAACCGGTTTTTATCTTGGGGTTCATCTTTTTGATCAGGATCCCTTTTCAGATGATCAGGCTGAATACTGGGACAGACTTAGTGTGCGGGCCGGCCTTTCATACCACAGGTAAGGTTTTACTGATTGCTGATTTTGTGGGATGAGTTTTATCTGTTCATTTTTGTGAGGGCAGGTATTTTAAAAAATAAGTGTATTTATTTATGAAATACACTTATTTTTTTTAATGCCTGGTTGACTTTTCCATATTTTTTTGCTACAGTTTTAATTAAATGTGGTAAAAAATATACGGAGGATTTGCATGAAAAAGTTTATTTCGTTTCGTCTCGTCTCGTCTCGTCTCGTTTAAACTTATGTCTGTTTTTTTATTAATTACCTTCCTTGTGATGTCTGTATCATGTTATGATTACAACCCGTCGTCAGTTTCTGACACTTCTTCAAAAAATTATGATTATTTTTTCAAAATAATTGTCAGTGATGAAAAAATGCGTTCAATGAGTAATGAACAGTTAGATGTTATTAATGAAAATGTTTTATCTATAGAAAATCAGTTCCAGGCACGGCTGATCAATACTGGCAGAATGAGAAATACTGATACTGTAAATCGTATGTCATTGATTGCAGCTGAGTTAATTTCAAATGAGGAAATATCTGAAAGTATTTACAATTTAATGCAGGCAGGAGTGGGAATCGATTTTTCCTGTAATGAAATGTTGCGGGATAATTTAAAAGAACAGAGTAGCAGGTCTTCATCAAAAGTTTACGCAAATGTTTACACTTTCACCGGAGATAATTCGATAAAAAGCTCACAATGGGAATGGAATGCTGTTTCTGTATCTGCAGAACGGAATTATAGAAATGCAGGCGACCCCGTGGAAGGGAATGATAATGATGACAATGAAATATCTATCCAGGGTGAATTTAAAGATGAAGCTTTGATACAGGATTATTACAGCGGAGTATTTGACGAACTGACCTCCAGAAGTGATGTTATTACAGAGGAAGCAGAGGATGGATCAATTAAGCTGGTTCTTGCCAATGGTGTAGAAATGGAATTCGAAGCTGATGGTGATGATGAAGGGAGAGGGTTTAAGAAGAAGTGGAAGAAGGTTAAGAAAAAGATTAAAAAAAATACACATAGAGTAGTTGGAGCGCTTGTATTTGCCACTGGTGGGGCTTTGGGATATTTTGCCAATGCTATACCAATCTTAGGCCAGGGTTTAGCTTATTTGGGTGCTGCTTGTTTAATGTATTCTGGTACGGAAATGATGAAAGAAAATGAATATTATATTGGCTGCAAATTTGAGGAAGAAATCGAATAATACTTTAGTTTGTGAATAATAATACTCCCTGTTAAATAACAGGGGGTATTATATTTTTTTAATAATTTTATTAATACGAATATTTTTATACAAAATATCTAAGAGGATGTAATTTGAAAATGAAAAAATATTTAATATGCTTATTAATATTATTTTTTACAGTAAATTTAATCGCATCATCAGATTCTCAAGGTCAAATAGGTAAAGGAAAGACAAATTTGATTTATTCGCCATTTGCCTATAATCATTTTATAGGCAGTATTTCCGGCATTAACGATGATTACGGTTTTAAAGAACAGCTCGTTGAGGTACCTGCTAAGCGTATAGGTATTGAAAATTATATAATAAACAGCAGAAGTAAACATGAGGATTATCTTGGTCTTTTTTTATATATGACTCATAATCGGATTAATACAGGTACTAATCCTGACGGTGATCTGGATTATAAGAAAAAAGGTACAAGTATAACGGCTCTCTCTGTTGGATTTACTGGTATGCAGCCTATTAGTTTTATATCAAAAAAACTATATCTAAAAGTTGCATTGGGTATTTCTTCTATCGATATGTGGCGGAATGAAACTGATGATAAAAATAGCAGATTTGGTATGTATATTGATGGTGGTTTTCGATATGTTTTTTCTTCTGATTCAAAATATAATCTTAATGTTGGTATAGATTTTTCACATTCAGAAAGCTTTTTGAAGGCCAGTGACAAAGGCTATAATGGAATTGGATTGCGAGGCATCTATCCTTACGTGGGGATTATGTGGTAATCAGATTTATTTATACTATTTTTTGTAACGGTTTTATTTCTATTCTGCTTTCGGGGCTTTTTATTAGCGATCTTTATGCGGGAGAAGAAAATCGTAATTCAGGTTTTACTATCTCGCCGGGATTTTCTTTCCTCTATGGAACTATCTATGAATATGTTTTTATAGATGGGAGAAAGGGGAGCGAACTGAAGTGGGATGTTAAACCACTGGTTATGGCTGGAACAGAAATTGCTTATAATCACAGTAATTTTGATATTAAGGGGAGCTTATTATTTGCAATTAACGAGCATACCGGTAAAATAAATGATTATGACTGGAATGATTCAGGTGATTTAAGCCATTTCTCCAGCCATTCTGTTAGCCAGAGCGGTACTCTTTTTTTTAATATGATTTTATCCTACATGCTGGACATAAACAGAGAATTTATATTTGTTCCGGGTATTGGAATCCGGTTGAATAGAATTCAATTAACTGCAGAGGATGGTTATCTTGAGTATCCTCCAGGTTCACCCCCTGTCAGTACTTATGGGAAAGGTATAATCTATGAACAAAGGTATCTTATCCCTTATGCTGGCGGGATGCTGAATTATTCAGTGGATATATTTAAGCTGTCAGCAGGTTTATTTTTTTCCCCTTTTCTTTATTGCAATGCCAGGGATAGTCATGTTAAAAGGGATATAGATTTTTATGACAGTATAAAAATGGGGAAGTATTATAATATACGCACCTCTCTGGAATATCTTCTTTCAGAAAGGATTTCTTTAACACTGGAATCGGCATATACATATGTTCCTCTTGCAAAAGGGGATAGTTACTATATCGACTTATCAAGCGGCTCAAAAAGTTCTATTTTTAAAAACGGGTCCGGGATAAAAGCTGAATATTATGAGTTAATGTTGCTAATCTCTTTGCGAATATAGAATTTTTTATCGTGTTTATATAAAGAGAAAAAACAGGATTTTATCTGGAGTTTATTGAGTTTATGAAAAAAATATACATATATGCTCTGACCCTTGCCTGTGCCTGTGCAGTTATATTCAATTCCGGATGCTCTGAGCATGAGGTATGCCATGCTGAATGCTCCAATCGTGAAGATAGATGTATCGAGAGTTGTGATAAAAATTATGAGGAAGGCACACCAGAACGTCAGAGCTGCTATGATTACTGCAACAATGTATATATTAAATGCATCCAGAAGTGTGAAGGGATAAGTGATTAAAAATAGTCTCCGGAATAAAGTGTTATTTAGGGTATTTCAGATGTAAAAAGGAATAGGGCTCTGACCCTCTTCTCGGTATCCCCACTTAAACCCACAAAACAAGCCTCTTCCGGTACGCATCCTCATAAAAGAGAAATTTTTCCACGCATTCCATAAAGTTTTTCCCCAGCTGCAAAAAATATTCATGCAAAGTAAATCTAAGGGGGGAAACAAAATTTTCATCAAGATAGCAGTTTATAAAACCGATTTCATTGTCACGGGGATCCCTGGAAAGACCTTTTCGCACAGGATTGTACCCAATATACCAGAGCAGCCACAGGAGATATTCTTCCGGATTGTCAGATTCTTCGATTATCGTAGAACCAAACCTTTCATTCCAGAATGGCCCTGTTTCACCTGTGCCCCGGTTGTATTTTTCTGCCATTCGTGCCTTGATAAACTGCATTATAAGAGAAATGGTCTCTCTGTTCTCTAAAGTTTTTATAAGAATATGAATATGATTGGCAACAGTTTCCGCAGCAATGAGCTCAAAATTGTATTTTTCCTGGCACAACTTTATTGATTCAATGAAATATTTTTTCCCGTATTTGCTTCTGAGCAGGTCCCGTTTGCCGCGGCATCGTGTGAAACAATGGTAAGTTACCCCCTGTGCGATAGTTCTCAAAGGTCTTGGCATTTTTCTCCTCCCGAATAATATCAGAATTTGTTAAGTGCTTAATATTAATACGTTTTATGAGGGAATTTTTTTGAAAAAAAACGGGGTCAGAGCATTTTTTCAGTTTTTTTTGTCTTTTCGGTAATTTTTGTGAAAATGAGTGATAGGACGATGGGACATTAGGGTCAGAGCACTTTAATTCCTGGCAAGGGGTCAGAGCCTCTTGGCTTAGCAAACAAAACCCCGCCTCTCCAGCGGGGTTTTTAAGACTTTGTATATTCCAGCTAAACTATTTTACATTCACGCTGTAGTTTTTACCTTTATCAGCACTTTCATCATAAACTTCAACATTGTAATTCTTTCCGTTTATCATTACTAAGTAATTGCTGACTTTTGCAGAATTAATATCCTCTTTTTTCACTTCAGCTTTTTTCTCTTCGCCATTTCCTTTCCTTACGCCAACCTGGGCTTTGCCTTTGAGAAAGTCTATCCCCTTACCACCGCATGTTGCAGCAATGAAAATATTCTCATCAGACAAGTCTGAAATTCCTGCTTCTGTGAGGGCTTTTTTAGCAGCCTCAATACCCTTTTTCGGATTTGCGTCATCTATTTCAAGAGGGGTCTTTGTTGTTGGTTCAAGATTAAGCTGTTCTGCTGCAATTTTCACAATTTCAGGGTCAGGCTCAATCGGTGTTTTGCCAAAGTATCCAAGCACCATTTTGCCGTAGCCGTCAGTCATTTTTTTCCATGGCCCCATCATTACATTCATGTAGGCCTGTTGAAAATAGAACTGGGAAACAGGTGTAACAGATGTGCCGAATCCGCCACGCTTAACAACTTCACCCATGGCTTTTATTACTTCAGCATATCTCCCCATTGTGTTGTTGTCGCGCATCATCTGAGTGTTAGCTGTTAGTGCTCCGCCCGGCATTGGTGAAAATGGTATTGTGGGTTCAACAGATTTTGCTTCAGGGGGCATAAAGTAATCCTTCATACACTCCTTGAATATTTCTTCAGCTTCCATTATTTTTTCTAAATCTATACCCAGGTCGTATTCACTTCCCCTTAAGGCATGCCACATTGTTATTATGTCGGGCTGACATGTGCCTCCTGAAACCGGTGCCATGGAAAGGTCTATGCCGTCTGCTCCTGCTCTTACTGCTGCCTCGTAACAGGATGCGCCTGTCCCTGCTGTGTCATGTGTGTGAAAACGAAGATGGGTTCCTTCCGGGAGCATGGCTTTTGCCATCTTAATTGTCTCGTATACAGTTTTCGGGGTGGCTGTGCCTGATGCGTCTTTGAAACAGACAGTGTCGTAATCTATTCCTGCATCAAGAATTTTTCGTAATGTATCTATATAGAATTGAGGCGTATGTACATAGTCAATATTTTCCCAGAATGGGGAGAGTGACATTAAAGTAATTGCAACCTCATGTTTAAGCCCCGCGTTTTTTATACACTGTCCGCTGTAGATGAGATTATTTACATCATTAAGAGCGTCAAAATTTCTGATGGTAGTTACGCCGTGCTTTTTGAAAAGCTTTGCATGAAGATCTATTATATCGCTGCTTTGCGATTCAAGCCCTACAACGTTTACCCCTCTTGCAAGCGTCTGCAGATTAACATCGGGTCCCACAACTTCGCGGAACCTGTCCATCATTTTAAATGAGTCTTCATTGCTGTAAAAGTAGGGTGACTGGAACATTGCTCCGCCGCCAGATTCAAAATGGCTTATCCCTGCATTTTTAGCAGCTTCAACAGCAGGCATGAAATCCTCGGTGAAAACCCGTGCGCCGAATACTGACTGGAAACCGTCACGGAATGCTGTTACCATTACGTCGATTTTTTTTATACTCATTTAGCTGTAACCCCCTGCTGAATTTTTTCATGATATTTTTTACGGTTTATTTCAGATTAAATCATGTAAGATCTACCCTGAAATATAGTCATATTTCAGGGTAGATGTAAATTGAATAAGTTAATAATTTATGTCAATAAAAAGATATCCTTTTAATTGCATAATCTCCGGGGCCGGATCCCGGCAGAAGTGATGAGTTAAATTTGCCTGAGTATTAATGATAATTTTATTGACTCACAGCTTTTTATTAATAATACTTCTATCTTGCGGGGTTAATAAATGGATATATTTTCTGACAGCTGTAAAGAGATGACGCTGGTTGATGATGCAAGCGCTGTTCTTTTGGATCTCTGCGGTGAAAAAGATACTGAAGTTATAAGGGGTAAACTGGTTGATATAGTACTCTTTCTCCGCTTTGAACTTAAAACAAAGGGGAGCCTGAAGGGTGAAAAAACCGAATCTCTGGGAGATCTTGAATCATCTGTAGTCGCTTTTCTTGATAAATATGACGGCAGTGCCTTTGAAGAGCTTTATTCTATAGTATATGAGCTTATAAGGCTTATACCTAAATTCAATATTTATGGAATTGATATTACTGAACTGCGTGATATCGCTCATGATTTTGATGCTGAGCTGCGATATGATGAGGTTTTCGGATCAATTGCTTCCGATATAAGAAAGCTTACGCACCAGCATCTCTCTGACAGGCTGATTATTAAAATTGAAAAGTTTGAAGCATTCCTTAAATCTTCAAAACCTTCAGCAATGATAGAGGGGAGTACTGTTGTAAATGCCACAAGGGAGGACAAGGATGATCTTCTTGACTCGGAGGTTTTTAAGGAGCTTATTAATCTCAAAGACAGGCTTAAGGTTGCATGGTCTGACCGCGGAGATAACCGGGATCATCTATCAAGGGAGGAGTTTTTTAAGGTTATAGAGACAAATCTTGCAGGGCTGATTACCGGTGAAATAAAATCTCTTCCATCATTCAGCAAGGTGATCTCTTATGTAAATAAGGCAAAGAGCAGACTTCAGGAGGAGGACTGGATCGATATTTCACTGGGGAGACTTCGCTATTACCTTAAAAAACTTATTGAGGAGATTACTGTAACAGGGATAGAAAATAAGGGGGAGGTGCTTTTCCGCCTTATAACTATTGATTCACTTCTTGAACAGATTTCATTTATTTATTATTCCAATATTGTTAATTCAAAACATAGAATTATTGATGACAGTAATTATATAGACTCACTCCATATTCTTATTGAACTGGCTCTCTGCACAAGGGCTGTTGGCTACGGCACAAAAATTCTGGGCCGCTTCGCATTCCTTGTTGAAAATCTTCTTGAACAGCTCGATGTCCGGCCCGACAGGGTGGCTCATCTCCCCAGCATTGTTGAAGCGATGAATTCGGAGCTGGAAAATAATTTTCTCTCTCTTAAAGAGCTTTATTCACACTGTCTGATGAATAAAAATAATGCCCCTGCATTAACATCCATACTTAATAATATTATTCGTGAAAAGACAACTCATCTTCTCGGTAATCTGATTAACAGCATAAAAAATTATGATGATAGAAAGGTGATGGAGCCTTTCTTTAAACTTCTTGAGAGGGTAGAGAATAAAAAGGATTTAAGTATCAGGGATTTTGTTTACTCATTTGGTACAGATATTGAAGGGGATAGCGGGATTTTAGAGGGACCTGAGTTTATGGGGGGGAAGGGGTTTTCCCAGATAAGAAATTCCCGGATAATAAAATCAACAAAGCTCCCTGATTTTAATGTGCCCATGGGGCATGGTTTCAGCACTCTTACATATTATTACATAAAAAATAATATTTTTTCTATTGATGATCTCAGAGATGAAATAATAAAAATCGTTGCCTCTGTAGAAAAAAGGACCGGAAGAGTTTTCGGAAATGGTGCAAATCCGCTGCTTCTTATGGCAAGGTCGGGAGCTGTTATGTCAATGCCCGGAATGCTCGAAACAGTAAGTCATATAGGGATGAATAGAGAAATTACAGAAGAGTGGGCCCGTACACTTAAAGAACCGGCCAGGGCATACCAGGCCTATATAAATTTTATGCTCAGTTATGCTAAGAGTGTTCTTGGAATAGATACAACAGCTATGATTAAGGAGACAGGCTTTGACAGCTATGTGTCGGTTTTCAGGGAAGGGCTTTTTATAATGCGGGATGTGGCTGAAGTCCTTTATGAGCTTATAAATGGTGCTGTTAAAGGAGGAATACCTGATGATCCATATGAACAGCTTTACAGGTCGGTAATTGCGGTTTTTGAATCTTTTAATAAAGATGTGGTGCAGAGACAGATTAAGCATACCGGTATTCCTGACCAGTTCCAGACCGGCTGTCTTATTCAGGAGTGTGTCCCTGTCCTTTCCGGCGGTGACTGTTCAGGTGTTTTTTTTACAAGGAATCCTAATACAGGGAGGATGGGGAGCAGGTATGATGAGCAGATTGAGTTCAGTGACGGATTTTTCGGGGATGTAATCGCTGACGGTACTATTACACCGGGGAATACTGAGGATTTTATAAAGATGTATCCTGAAAAGTATGAAGCTTTTAAAAAATTTAAGCATTATGATGAGAGGATACAGAGATTCCCCACAGATATTGAATTTGCAATAAGAAACGGAGTAACATATATTGTTCAGTCCAGAGTGCTGAAACAGTCTCCAATCGCCCGGATAATCAACAGCTATGAGTTTTATAAAGAGAATATTTACACAAAGTATAAACTTATCAAGAGGACAGCATTCGGACTTAATAAAAAGATTATAGCAAAGTATCTTGACCGTAAGGCCCTTAGTGATGCGCCGGTAATAACTCAGGGTAAACCTGTTAATGGCGGCGCAGTGAGGGGAAGGATTATTAAGGATCAGAATAATATCAGCAGGTTTGAGGGGCCTCTTATTTTCATTACTGAGAGTAATGTCCCACCTAAGGTTATTATGGATGAAGACCGTTTTTTCGGTTATCTTTCAACTGAGGGTGGTGTAACTTCCCATGCTGCACTTGTGGCAATAGGTGAAGGTAAGCCCTGCGTTACTGATATTGCCTGGTCTCATGGAGAAAATGATGACGAGATAATTCTTGGAACTACTCTGCTCCACGAAGGGGATTACATTACCCTTGATGCGAATACGGGGCAGATATATAGTAAGGATATACCGATTCTCGAAGTTTCTATTGTTGATAGTGAGTATAAGGAAATTAAGGAAGAAATATTATCCGTTATAGAAGAACTTGTCAGTCCTGTTGAAAAAGAGATGAGAGGGGTATAATAGATGAACTATGAAACAATAATTTTTGAAAAAATTAATAATACCGGGATTATAAGGCTTAACAGACCGGAAAGGATGAATGCTGTATCTGAAGAGATGTACAGAGAGCTTATAGATCTGCTGGAAAGGCTTGAGGCAGATAGTGACGTGAGGGTACTGGTTCTTACAGGTTCTGTGAGGATTAAAGATGGGGTAGAGAAACAGGCTTTCTGCGCAGGAGCTGATTTGAAAAAACATTCATCAGGCGAGAGAACTGCAGAGCAGCGGAAGGAATATATTTATCTGGCACATAAAGCAAATCTGAAGCTTTATACATTCCATAAACCTGTAATAGCAGCTATTAATGGGCCGGCCAGAGGTGCAGGCGCGGAAATGGCTGCAAATTGTGATTTTATAATTATGGCAGATGATGCTTCAATAGGTTTCCCCGAGGTAGGCCTGGGGACTTTTGTCGGCGGGGGAGTTACAAAGATTCTTCCTGAACTTCTGGGGATAAAAAAAGCGAGGGAGCTTATTTATACAGGGAGGGTTCTCAGCGGAGTCCAGGCTGTGGATTACGGACTGGCATCAGCCTCTTATCCGGTAAATGAACTCATGTTCCGCTCAATGGAATTTGCTGATTTTATAGCTTCCCAGGCCCCGGTTTCAGTATCTCTGGCGAAAAAAAATCTTCAGCTTTCACCGGGAAGAGATATTGAAACAGTTCTGGAGATGGAAGCGGAGGGGATTCTTTCATGTATGGGAACAGATGACTGGAAAGAGGGTATAACTGCATTTAATGAAAAAAGAAAACCGGTCTACAGGGGGAGATAAATGGAAAGTAATCAGCTGAATGATATATTTTTTGCCAGGTCTGTTGCAATAATAGGTGCGTCAACAAATGAAACCAAGCGGGGCTACAGGGCAATCGAGACCCTTCTCCGGGAAAAATATGAGGGGAAAATTTATCCGGTAAATCCCAGACTTGACACAGTGCTTGGCCTTAAATGCTATCATAATATAATGGAAATTCGTGAAGATGTGGATGTAGCCCTTATTACCACACCGGCTGAATCTATCCCCGGTATACTGGAGGAGTGCAGCAAAAAAAATGTAAAGGGTGCGGTTATTATTTCCGGGGGCTTTGGAGAGCTGGGGACTAAAGGGAAGCAGAAAGAGAAGGAAATCGCTGCTATTGCTGCAAAAAATAATATCCGGATTATCGGGCCTAATACTTCAGGAATGATGAGTCTGCATAATAAGCTTAACCTGGTTGGAATTCAGGATGTGCCGAAAGGGGATATAGCCCTTTTATCTCAAAGCGGCAATATTGCCCTTCATATTATAACAGAAGCCGGCCTCCGGAGTAATGTGGGTTTTTCACATTATGTTGGTGTAGGTAACGAAGCTGATCTTAAATTTCATGAATATCTGAAATACTTTGAGGATGATAAGTCTACCAAAGCGATAGTTATGTATGTGGAGGGGATGAGAGAGGGGCGAAGTTTCCTTCAACAGGCTTATCAGACAACAAGAAAGAAGCCTATAATTCTTCTTAAAAGCGGAAGGACAGCCACAGGGATGAGATCTGCCGGCTCCCACACAGGCGCTCTTGCCGGGATATCGGAGGTGGCAAGGACCGCTTTCAGAAGAGCAGGTATTATTACAATAGACAATCTTGATGAGCTTTTCCCTGTGACAGAAACCCTGGCATCCCTCCCCCCTATTCATAAAAACCGGGTGGCTATACTTGCAGATGGGGGGGGCACGCAACAATTGCTGCTGATATGCTCAGTGATTACGGTGTTGAGATCCCCCTTCTAAGTGAAAAGACCCAGAAAAAACTTTCGGAAATCCTTCCTGCTAATGCTTCATTGAAAAACCCTGTTGATGTTGCCGGTGGAACAGATGACAATCCTTCAGTTTTTGCAGATTGTGCTAAAATAATTCTGAATGATCCCTCTGTGGACGGGCTGATTATAGTGGGACTCTTTGGCGGATATTCGATCCGTTTTGCTGATAAGCTGAGATTTATGGAGGAGGATGCTGCTCATCAGATGGGGAAGCTGGTAAAAAAAATCGGAAAGCCGATAATCCTTCAGAGTCTTTATGCCCTTAAGAATACCCATTCGCTGGAGCTTTTACGTTATTACGGAATTCCTGTATATGAATCGCTCGGTATTGCATGCAGGTGTGTCCATTCCCTTTCCCATTATGGCAGGTATCTTAATCATACTGAAAAAAGGCCTGTACATTTTGTTTTTAACTGGAGACAGAGAGCTAAAGCGGAATGTATTGAGATAATTAATAAAGCTAAAAGTGAGGGGCGACGGGCGCTTCTTGAAACCGAAGCTAAAAGAATAATTGCCCTTCATAAGGCCCCTGTTTCAGATGAGGCTATTGCAACAAGTGCGAATGAGGCTGTTAAACTGGCCAAGAGGATCGGCGGAAAGGTAGTGCTCAAGATTGTATCACAGGATATCCTTCATAAAAGTGATGCAGGCGGTGTTAAGGTTAACCTTGAAACAGATGATGAGATACGATCTGCCTTTGACAAGATAATATCAAATGTAAAAGATTATAAGCCTGATGCAGATATAAAAGGGTGTCTTGTCTCTCCAATGGCTGACAAGGGGGTCGAGATTATAATCGGAACAAAAATTGATGATCAGTTCGGGCCTGTTATAATGGCAGGACTGGGGGGTATACTTGTTGAGGTACTGAAAGATGTTGCATTCAGGGTTCTCCCTATTACGCGAACTTCAGCAAAGGGGATGCTTTCTGACATAAAATCTGCGCCGATTCTTAACGGTATACGGGGGGAGCAGCCTGTTGACAAGAAGGCAATAGTTGATCTCCTCCTTGTAGTTTCTGAAATTATTGAGTCCTATCCTGATATACAGGAGATGGATCTTAATCCGGTTATTGCAAGAAATGATGGTTTATCTATTGTAGATGCGAGAATTATTCTTAAAGAGGAGGATGTAAAATAATGAGTAAATGTATAACTGTTGAATATAAAGGTACTGTGGCTGTTCTTACCATGATCAGACCGGAGAAGCTTAATCCTCTCGATCTTGAAGCAGGGAAAGAGATAAGGGGTGCAATAGATGAAATTTCAGGGAAAGGGGTCAGAGCCCTTCTGATAACAGGTTCAGGAAGGGGTTTCAGTGCCGGAGGCGATATCAAAGGGATGCTTGATTCAATTGCAAAGGGTGAACCTGAAAAGTTTATGGATGATTTAACCAGTGAACTTTATGCTATAGGGCTTATGTTGAGGAAACTTCCATTCCCTGCAATTGCCGCGGTTAACGGGCATGCGGTTGGTGCAGGCATGAATCTTGCACTTTGCTGCGATTATATTATTGCTTCAGAGAAAGCCATGTTTGCCCAGAGTTTTTCCAAACTCGCTTTGATACCGGGCTTCGGCGGCACTCATCTTCTTGTCAATCAGCTCCCATGGCAGAAGGCTTGTGAAATCGCTTTCTCAGGTGACCCTCTTACTGCAGCAGAGATGAAGGACCTGGGCTTTGTCAACAGGATCGTTCATGAAGATGATCTTATGACTGAAGCTATGGCTGCTGCTGAAAAGTTTGCATCTGGCCCAACACTTACATTTGCAAGAACAAAGGAACTCTTCCTGAGGGGGATAGGAGCCCCCTTTGAGGAGCATCTTGATTATGAAAGGGGGCTGCAGGTAAAATCTGCCGGAACCGGTGACTATGCTGAAGGTGTTCGGGCAATGAACAGGGGTGAAAAACCGGAATTTAAAGGGAATTAGAAAGTAAACCCTGCAGATACGCTGAATTCGCTATTGCCAGTCTCCATATTCCGGGCATAGTTGAAGCCTATGGGCGGAACAGCAACCCGTTTAAGATAAAAGAGAATTCCCGCGCCGGGGCCATTGAAAATATATGATTTATCCTCATTGCTGAAGATTCCATGTTCCCAGAAAGTGAGTAGTGTCACCGCGCCCCAGTTGTATTTTAAAAAAGGAAATTCGTATGATATTGTGCCAGTGGCGAATTTATCAGATGTAATAATATCAGCGGGAAGAGTGCGGAAACCGGTTTTGCCGCCGATTCTTTTGCGTGCAATCCCGTGGGCTGTACCGTAATATCCCGCTGTATATAGAGTAATTCGGTGAAACGATAAAACTTTTATTGAGTAATCCATATTTATTTCTGTTGAGTAGTATCTCTTTGAATCTTTAATAAGAGGTATAAACTCTGATGCTTCATAATTAAATCTGAATCCGTAGTAAAAGTATTCATAGTATTTCAGCGAATTTATATTGAAAAGAAATGCAGCACGAAAGTCCTCCCGAGATTCAGGAATATTGTAGCTTTTACTGTAATTATCGTCAACCGTGAGCATCTGATGCGATCCGGAAATATAAAAAAAATATCTGCTGCTGAATCCGTAACCGAGATCGAGTCTTGCAACATTTTCTCTTGATTTGTATTTACTTAGAAGATACCCTTCCGGATCACCATTCTGGTATATAAAATTCTTATGAATCAGAAAAAGGTTAAGCCTGAAATCTGAATTGAGGAGAGAGTGGTCAGTATAGCCTAATATTCCGCTCCAGCCCGATTCGGACCAGGTTGCACCTGTGAAAAGGTTTTTCCCGTATCCCATGAGGTTTGACTCAAGAATATAGAGGCCGTAAGCAGTATTTCTGCTGTTGCTTGAAAACATGGGTATCGGAATTATAGTAAATTTTTCAGATACTATAATCTGAATAACAGCCATTCCCGATTCATTGATGTATAAAACTTCTATGTCGCTGAAAATATTTTTTCTCTTAAGCCTGTTGACAAATTCGTGCGGATCAAATGCGGAAACATTATCCCCCGGCTTAGTATCTGTCTGGTTAAGGATGTAGCTCAGCCTGGTTTTCTTTAAACCCAGCACCCTGAATTCTCTAATAGCCAGGTCTCCGTTATTTATAATAAACTCAACTTTCTGACTTAAAAGATATTCTCTGCTGTATTTATAGTTATTGTCATTACCGTTATTAGTAGACGCAGCAGCAGAATAACAGAAGAAAAGCAGTAATAGCTGGGAGAGTAAAAGGGATGCTGTTGTTTTTCGTATAGTCAGCTTAATGTATAAATTCATATCATTATCCATTAACTTTATCGGAAGATAATATTTCCCCGGTAAGATTGTACTTCTTTTCATTAAACTTAGTAGTTACCCTGTATATCTGATTTGCAGGGATCTTCTCTTTAATTTCTACCGGTACATAGTACTCATTAAAACCGGGTGTAATAAACCCCTTCCCTTTTTCGCTTAAAAAGAGGGATTCGCGATCATTAAACCTGCTGTAGTAATTTTTTTTCAGTTCCATTACTAAATCTGTAATAACTTTGCTTCTCTTCTTTTTTACAATCCCGGGGACTGAATCTTCAAATGAGTATGCTCTTGTGCCTGGCCTTGGGGAGTACCTGAATGTATGAATATGTGAAAATCCCACTTCCCGGGAAATGGCCACAGTATCATCAAACTCACTCTCTGTCTCTCCGGGGAATCCCGTAATCACATCTGTAGTGAAATTAAAATCTTCAGCAAGAGTCTTTATTTTTTCTGTAACCTCTATATAATGGCTTCTTCTGTAGGGCCTGTTCATCCTTGAAAGAACTGAATCGCTGCCGCTCTGGAGCGACAGATGGAGGTGTTTCACCATTCTTGGGTCTTTGAAGAGGCTGATAAAATCATCATCAGCGCTTTCAGGATCAAGGGATGTAAGGTGCAGCCTGAAGAAGGAATTGCTCTCAAGTATTCTGGTGATAAGACCGGATAATGAAACATTGCCGTCTCTGTATTTCCCGATATTTACACCTGTAAGAATAATTTCCTTATAACCATTTGCAGTAAGTTCATTAAAATCTTTTATAATGGTTCCTGCATCCCTGCTTACAGGAGCACCTCTCATGTAGGGGATAATGCAGTATGAACAGAAATTATCACAGCCATCCTGAATTTTCAGATTTGCCCGCACTGTAGATGACCTGATGGGCGGAGTATAATCGAATCTGGATGGGGCTGATATTTGCAGGTCTGTGATGATTTTATTACCTTCAATTATTTCAGGAATAAGATTTTTGAAGTCGTTTGAAATATAGGTTACCCTGGGGATGTTCCTGAATTCATCAGTAGAACATCCTGTGACAAATATCCTTGCAGATTTATTTCCAGCTTCAAGGGCCCGGGATACTGTATTTCTTACTTTAGCCTCGCTTTTACCGGTAACTGCGCAGGAATTTATAATAAAGATATCAGCATCATCACTTGTGACAATGGTGTGTCCCAGGTCCTGCAGAGAGGTGGATATTGATTCTATCTCTGACTGGTTCAGTCTGCAGCCCAGTGATGTTATCTTTATTTTCATTATTGGTGAATTTCCTGTATAATGTATTTTTACTCAATAATTATTTCAAAAAATATTTTTTAATTAACTAATACTGTTTTTAAGATCCGCACCGTCATCGGCGGCGGGGATCTTAAAAAATTTTATTCCAAATAAAAGTTAAGTAATTAACACTGATTTTTTATTACAATTAGAGCAATTAAGGTGAATAGTGATATATGTCAACCAGTGTTTCCAGTAATTTTTTCCCGATTATTTTTTAGGTTGATTTTTCTTTGATTCTGTTTTAATTTGAATAAATCAGGGGTATAATATGGATTTGAAGAAATTTGAAAATCTTGATATTGTTTTAATATGCGGTCTCCCTGCATCGGGCAAATCCCATTTTTCAAGACAGTTTTTTATTAAGTCAGGGAGAAAGAGGGTGAGCAGAAAGGAGATCCGCAGGCTTATCTACGAAATGACCAGTTTTGGTGAGAAATGGGATGAGAGTATGTTCTCTCATGTTGATGAAAACCTGGTTAAGCATACTGAACGGAAGGTGATAGAGCATCTTCTTGTTAACAATGAAAAGGTGCTTGTAGATAATACGAGTATAACTGCAGCTTCAAGGAAAATGTATCTTTCAGTTGCCGGGAGATTTAACAGGTCTATTGGAATTATATTTTTAAATACACCGGCAATAAAATGCCTTGAGCGGAATAAAAATTCAAATTCTCCGGTGCCTGGAACTGTTATTTCGAACCTCTCAGCCGCACTTGCTTTACCTGCCCGGGATGAGGGATTCAGCCAGATTCTTGTAATTGATGATTACTGATGCAGGAACTATTTTTTAATGTCGTAATTAAACTGGTAAGGGGCTGATGTTATTTTGACTTATTCTTAAATGTAATTTTCTGGAGTTAAGGGGGAAGCTGTAAAAATTAGCAGCTCCCCCCTTTTTAATGTTTACTCACACTTGAAGAAGGGCGGATTGTTATAGTATGCCGGCTGTATTTTGAAAATATTCAGCCGGCTCAGTTAATCACTTATTCAGACCCCGCTTTTCCATTTCCTTGGCACGGAGCTCTTTACGGAGAACTTTCCCCACTGTAGTTTTAGGGAGTTCCTTGCAGAATTCTACTTCTGTGGGAAGTTTATATTTTGCCAGTTTTGTGGCAGCATAATCTATCATTTCCTGCTCAGTAGCTGTCTGCCCCTGTTTCAGTACTATAAACACCTTAATTGATTCCCCTCTTGTGGGGTGTGGTAATCCGATGGTTGAAGCCTCCTCTACTTTCGGATGCTCAAAGTATACTTCATCAATATCCCGTGGATATACATTGTATCCTCCGGAAATGATCATATCCTTGAGGCGGTCAACTATGTAGAAGTATCCATCTTCATCCATCTTCGCTATATCGCCGGTGTGTAGCCAGCCGTCCATTATTGTCTTAGCTGTTTCTTCAGGTTTTCCCCAATACCCTTTCATTATCTGCGGGCCCTTCATGATGAGCTCACCTTCGCTACCTACAGGGACATCGGTTTTTCTGTCTGATATGTCAACAATCCGGCAAACTGTATCAGGGATCGGGAGTCCAACGCTTCCTGCTTTTGTTTTGCCTGCCACAAAGGGGTTAATATGTGTTACAGGACATGACTCTGACATACCGAAGCCTTCACAGATAACAGCGCCTGTTTTGGCTTCGAAGTCTTTAATAACCTCCACTGGGAGCGGAGCGCTGCCTGAAAAACATCCCTTGATGCATGAAAGATCTGTCTTTTCAATTTTCGGATGATGTATTAGCCCAATGTACATTGTGGGAACCATTGGAGCGAATGAAGGCTTGAATTTCTGAAATGTCTCGATCAGAGGATCTGGCTGAGGTTTTGGTACAAGTATATTCCCCCATGCTTTATAAATTCCGAAATTCATAGATACTGATATACCGAATATATGGAAGAAGGGGAGAGCACCCAGCATGGTTTCAGCACCGTCTTCAAATCCGGGGAACCAGGCTGCACACTGCTGAACCTGTTTGCTAAGGTTGGCGTGAGTAAGCATAACCCCTTTGGAAACACCCGTTGTACCGCCGGTGTACTGATACATTGCAACATCTTTAAAGTCAAGTTTGGGGAAGCTGGTCTGGGGCTGGTTAGCAGCAATAACATCTTTCCATTTGAAAACATCGGCAGCTTCTTTTACATCAGCCTTGAGTCCCTTCTTCTTTCCAACCAGAGGGAAAAGAACGCTTTTCGGGAATGGGAGGTAGTCTCCTATTGAGGTATATATAATCTGTTTAATGTCTGTCTTGGGTCTCAGGTTTATCATCCTGTTCCCAAGAAGGTCAAGAGTGATAAGCACCTTTGATTTTGAATCGTTGAACTGATATTCAAGTTCAGGGTCTGTATAAAGCGGGTTATTCATTACTACAATTCCGCCTATTTTAAGTACAGCGTAATAGGCTACAACACAGGGGATAACATTAGGTAGAAGAATCGCCACGCTGTCACCCTTTTTGATGCCGTAGCTGGTAAGGGCTGATGCCAGCCTGTCAACCATATCTTTAACTTCTTTAAATGACAATTTGTAGCCCATGAAGAGTAGGCCCATAGTGTCCGGGAATTTTGCAGCAGATCTTTCAAGAAATTCTGTTATACAGACTTCCTCGTAAGATAGTGATGCAGGTACACCTTCGCCATAGTTTTTAAGCCAGGGTTTATCCAGATAGTTTACCTTTGATGTCATAAATGTCTCCTTATTGGTTGTTTTATTGGGCCGTTAAGACCGTGTTGAAATTATTTAAATAAAAAAGTACAGAATTGTATTTTAATGAACATAGATAGTACTTTAGAGAATTGTAATACAGTTTAATGCTTTTGTCAAATAAAGTTTGCAAAATTATATGGATTGTAAGAAAAAATATTATTTTTTTTATAATATCTTTTGTTTAGTTAAAATTAAACGTGACAGATGAGTTTTTTCTGGAGATTTTACTATATATTGACAAATAAAGAGGCGGTGTACACTTTTTTGCAGCCAAACTGATTTTGCTGCCTGTAAAACAGATCTCATGTCTAAGAGGTTATTTGTATTTCAGGAGGAGCTCATTTTTTTTATCTTCAGGGAGAGAATTTATATAATCTTTCCATCCCGGACACCAGCCGGTGTGCCATTTCCATAATTTCCCGATTAGAGAAGTCCGATTATTATCGTACTTTTTTCTAAAGCTGCAGTTTTCGCATTTGTATTGCTTCATTTGGGGAGCCTCAATGTTAATTTATTTGAATATACTATTGGATAAATCAGAAGCAACATATTGTCGTATAAATTCATAAAAAAGCTAAAAAAATATTGCAAGTGAGAGCTCATCTCTGTTCACTTAGCTGTAGAGAGGATTTAATGGCAGATTCTGAGAAGAAGAGTATAATTGTTCCGGAAAGTCATAATCGCAATCAGGCCCCGGTATTACAAAAACGTGATATGCTTACTCTTAATGATTTGCTGGGTGAAGTCCGCAAACTGTGGATTGCAGGTAATATTTCTGATGCTATTGAAAGATTCAGGGAGAAGGGCGTGAATGCTGACCTGGGAAAGCTTTATCATGCCTACCTCTGGTTCAGGGATGAAATAATAATTCAGGGCTCCGATTATGAAAAGCAGCTCGATTTATTTAACACAGTGTTTCTGAGTATTATTGAAGAGAGAGGAGCTACTGAAACCGGTTTATATGTTTCAGTATTAAGGGATTCTCCTGAATACCGGTTTTTTAGTGATCATGTTAAGAAATCCTCAGTAGATCAGAACAGAGATCAGGTGGAAATTATTGAGACCCCGGCTGCCGCAGCTGAACCGGAAAAGAGAGTGACACTTAAGGATATCCTTTATTCAGATGATGTGAAATTGAAAAACTGCGATATTGAATTGTGGAACCGTCTGCTCCATAAATATTTTGTTCAGTTTGATGATGAAAAAGTTTTTATTTCAGAATCGGGGAAAATAATAAATAAAGTAAAAAATATAAAATTAAGGGAGCCGTTTCACTTAGAGCTTCTTATTGTTTATGTAATTGAAAGACTCTCTGCGTTTAAATTGCTTTCAGTTGAATCAAAGGATTATGCCATGAAGCTGATCAATATGATGAGCGGAAGCGGGAATATATGGCAGAAACTGCATAAGGAATATCTTTTAATTATACGGAAACCCTCCCCCTCAGATTCGAAAAGGAGGGCCCGCTGATGTTTTTATTTTCCTGCCATCATTGCTTCAACATCGTTTTTTACTTCTCCTGTCCCTTTTATGTCAAAGTTTTCTATAAGAACCTTTGCCACATTGGGGGAGAGGAAAGCGGGTAGAGTCGGTCCGAGTCTTATTCCTTTTACACCCAGCGCGAGCAATGCAAGAAGAACCGCCACAGCCTTCTGCTCATACCATGCAATATCAAAAGAAATGGGGAGTTCATTGATATCGTTTAAACCGAATACTTCTTTCAATTTTAATGCTATAACAGCAAGTGAATAGGAGTCATTGCACTGCCCTGCATCAAGCACTCTGGGGATCCCGCCGATATCTCCCAGGTTCAGCTTGTTGTATCTGTATTTTGCGCAGCCTGCTGTAAGTATTACTGTGTTATCCGGGAGCGCTTCTGCAACCTCTGTGAAATAGGACCTTGACTTCATCCGTCCGTCACAACCTGCCATTACAACAAAACGCTTTATTGCTCCGCTTTTAACAGCTTCAACAACCTTGTCAGCAAGGGCCATTACCTGGGCATGGGCAAAACCGCCGGTAATTTCACCTTTTTCTATTTCCACAGGGGGCGGACATTTTTTAGCAAGTTCAATTATGGCTGAAAAATCCTTTTGTCCGGTTCCTTTTCTGTCAGGGATATGCTGTACACCGGGGTATCCGGCAGTCCCTGTAGTAAAAATTCTATCTTTATATGAATCTTTAACAGGTGTAATGCAGTTTGTAGTCATAAGAATAGGGCCGTTGAATGTTGCAAATTCCTCGCTTTGTTTCCACCATGCATTTCCGTAGTTGCCCACAAAGTTGCTGTACTTCTTAAAAGCTGGATAGTAGTTTGCAGGGAGCATTTCACTATGGGTGTAAACGTCAACCCCTGTTCCTTCTGTCTGCTTTAACAGCTCCTCCATGTCTTTAAGATCGTGTCCTGATATGAGGATGCCCGGATTGTTCTTTACTCCGATATTAACTTTTGTTATTTCAGGATTTCCGTAGGTTTCTGTATTTGCTTTATCCAGAAGTGCCATTGTTTTAACAGCTGTATCTCCCGCTTTCATAACCTCTGCAACCATTTCATCAACAGAAAGATCTTTTAGCGTTGATGCCAATCCTGTAATAATTGATTTAAAAATTTCTTCATCACTGTATCCCAATACAAGAGCGTGATGTGCGTATGCTGCAATCCCTTTAAATCCATAGATTGCCAGTTCTCTGAGAGATCTTACATCTTCGTTTTCTGTGGCAAGTACACCCGATACTGCTGCCTTCTCTGCAAAAAGAGCGCTCTTATCTTCAACCCATGCGGCTGCTTCAGGCAATCCCTGCGATGATGGCGTGAGCCCCAGTTCATTTATTATTTCTTTTTTCCTTTCTATCATTATACGGTTTAATTCAGTTATTTTAGCGTCATCAAAATTCGCATTTGTAATTGTGGTAAACAAAGCATCGCAGATCAGTTCGCCATCGCTGTTTATATTCAGCCCCTTTGCAATTTTCAGCTCTGCAAGCGCTGCCAGACCCTTTGCATTATAGATTAACAGGTCCTGCAGCCCCGCTGTACTCTGCTCCTTGCCGCATACACCTTTTACTTCGCAGCCCTGATTTTTAACTGTTTCCTGACACTGATAACAAAACATACTCATATGAATCTCCTTATCCTATATTGTATTTTTGATCTTTAAAAGTAACCCCTGTATGCAGGCGGAGTTTAACCGGAGTCTGCAGTTTAAGGATTTTATAAGAAGAGTGTTCGTTCTACTCTAATAGAGTACTCTTCTTAATATATAACAATATAACCAGAAAAATAACTACTTCCTTGATTCAGGTCAATTCCGATGATTTTTTTTATAACAAGAAGGTAATAATTTCCGGAGTCTGTTTCAATTGCAGTATGTAACATTTAATATCCCCGCTGAATAAAACAGCGGGGATAAATTATATGGCGGGTTTTTTATTCAGACTTTTTCTGGAAAAAATTTTCGTAGATCAGATCAGCAGCCAGTATTATTGTAGCTGTGATAGTAAGGCCAAGCCATATATTGTAGCTGATATGGAGCTTAACATAAGAATTGCTGAAAAGGATGCCGTAAGCGGTAAATGTTATGCAGTACAGGATAATACCGGTAATTTTCATGTCATACCTCAATCTTTTATTTAATTTCTGATTTCTGTGGCAGCGGTATAATATTAGGGTGCTGTCATTCCCGCGCATGCGGGAATCTCATAATTCCTGATTTTTTCAGGAGATTCCGGCACTACGTTATCACTTCGGCCGGAATGACAAGTTTAACCTGCAAAATTATACTGTTACCATTTCTGTTAATGAATCATAGAGTCAGGTATATCCCGCTTCTGATAATTTGAGGGAATACCGCGTTGGATAGAGATTGAGGGGTTATGTAAAAGTACTTCTGCTCCAGACGGGGAACCGGTATGATTCACATCGGTTCAGAGAAATGGTGTAATAAAATAAAGGTTTTATTTCATCAGCACAGTTGTAATTAAATTTAATTCCGGGAATTACTGCGGGATTAAATTTAATTACAACTGAGCCGGTTATACTATTAGCAGCCTGCTCAATAATTATTTTTTCAGATGCAGAATCTTTAATCTCTGATTTTAATGTAGAATTTACTGTTATTGCGGAGAAAATTATCAGCAGCAATAATGCTCTTGTAATGGATAGAGCCTCTTTTATTCTGCTGGAAGTCATAAGTGAATTTTCCTTTATTTAATGTTATTGAATGGATTTCATCAAAAACCGGTTATTATTGCAATAAAAAAATGTGTATTATATATCAGTATTATTTCCTTAACTTTTATTTAAAATAAAATGCTCCAATATCCCCGCCGCCGAAGGCGGCGGGGATATTGAAAACAGCATAATTGCACTAAAAGATCCATTTAGGAATAATTACTGATTATATATACTCATTTTTAAGAAAGGAGGATTTTCAAAATGATTTTTAGATTTACACCATTTTTTACCTCTTGACAAAATATTGCTCCTGAAGGCAGTTAAAAATGTATTATAAAATTCAGTGCTAATTCCTTAACTTTTATCTGAAATAAAATGTTCTAATTTCCCGCCGCCGAAGGCGGCGGGAATATTGAAAGCAGCATTATTGTACTAAAAGATATCTTCAGGAATAATTACTGCATAAAATTATAAATTTTAATAAGAGGTTTAACCCCATGATCGATCCGAAACTGATAAGGGAAGACATAGAGTCCATAAGAGCAATGCTCGATTTTAGAAATATGAGTGATGCTGTGAATGTTGATGAGCTTAAGCGTGTTGATGAAGAGAGAAGAGAGCTCATGCTCAGGTCTGATGAACTGCGTGAGAAACGTAATAAGCTTTCAAAAACAGTGGGGCAGCTTAAAGCACAGGGGAAAGAGGCAGAGGATGCCATGAAAGAGGTCCAGTCAATTGCAGCTGAACTTAAGTCCTTTGCAGATAAACTGGATGAGCTTAATGCCACCTTTAATGATATGCATCTTTCTATACCGAATATTGTTGATTCATCAGTACCCGCAGGTAAGGATGAAAAAGATAATATTGTTGTGCGTGAGTGGGGGAAAAAACCGGAGTTTAATTTTGAGCCTAAGACTCATTATGATATAGGGACTGATCTGGGGATACTCGATTTTGAAAGGGGTGTTAAGCTTGCGGGTGCAAGGTTCTATGTGTACAGGGGACTTGCTGCAAGTCTTGAAAGAGCGATAATAAACTTCATGCTTGATCTTCATACAAAGGAGCATGGTTATACCGAAACCTTCGGCCCATTTATTGTTAATGATGAGAGCATGACAGGAACCGGGCAGTATCCTAAATTTAAAGATGAATATTACAGAATGGAGCGTGACGGCCTTTCCCTTATTCCAACAGCTGAGGTTACCCTTACAAATCTGTATAGAGATGAAATTATAGAAGGGGAGGACCTCCCTATTTATGTAACAATGCAGTCTTCATGCTTCAGGCGTGAAGCGGGCGCTGCAGGAAGGGATACCAAGGGTCTTGTAAGGGTTCATCAGTTTCAGAAGGTTGAGCTTGTAAAATTTGTCGATCCTGAAACATCATTTGAAGAGCTGGAAAAACTGACCCTTAATGCGGAGGAGGTTTTGAAAAGGCTTAACCTTCATTACAGGGTAGTTCTTTTATGCGGCGGCGATACCTCTGCTGCTTCTACAAAAACATACGATATTGAAGTGTGGATGCCGGGGCTTAACCGCTATATGGAAATATCCTCATGCTCAAATTTTCTTGATTACCAGGCCCGACGGGCGAGGATAAGATACAGAAAAGCAAAGGGTGAAAAACCTGCATATCTCCATACCCTTAACGGGTCCGGGCTTGCTGCAGGGAGAACAATGGCTGCAATTATGGAAAATTATCAGACAGAAGATGGGAATATCGATATTCCTGAGGTTCTTACGCCTTATCTCAAATAATTGAGATCTCTTGTGCAGCCTAATGATTATTAAAATGAAAGAATTTAATTTTAAAGATATAAACTGGCAGCTCATAAGGGGGACACTTGCTCTTTCATTAATGACAAATGAGCCGGTTCTATTAAACGGGGCCTACGATTATGTTGCTGCTTCACATGATATAATACCTCTTTATCATGATCTGAAAAGCTCTATAGCCGAAACAGGCGCAGGGATACTTACAGAGACTGGGGGGGATTTAGCCTACAGGCCGGAGCCTCTGGAACCGGGAACATTAAATATCTCCACAGGGAAGTTTACCCCTCTCTCTGAAATTGAACTTTTTTTTCTCCCCGCTTTATTTGCCGGTAATTTCCGGTCAGTGATACATTATGAGGGTGTTACCCATTCCCATCTGTCATATTCCACAACATTTTTAAAGGAAACACTTTTCAGTCTGCTGGAAAAAACAGGGCACTATGCTTCCATGAATCTTAAAAGGTTCGGTTTTTACGGATCAGGGGGGGGGATTGCAGAATCGCGTGTATATCCGGCCGAACCCCGCTCTGCAGGGGATATTTTTCACTTTAATGAAAAGAAAATTGAAGGGGTTAAGATCCTTGTTTCCGGAATGAATATGGAGATAGCTGTAAGGGAGAAGGAGTTTATTAAAAGAAATCTCGGTATTGACGAAAGCAGGATTTCCACACTGGAAATAGCTGATTCAAACGGTTTCGGCAACAGTAT
Organism: uncultured Leptospirales bacterium; assembly: GCA_964491265.1. Taxonomy (GTDB): domain Bacteria; phylum Spirochaetota; class UBA4802; order UBA4802; family UBA5550; genus JBBAGC01. The sequence continues at coordinate 81,470 of CAZBFP010000003.1, forward strand.
TCAGGTCTATGTCAGATGCGATGATATGAATTTTATTCTATCCAGGGATATGGAGCTTTATAATAGTAATGGAGATTTTATTTTTGATGAAAGTCTATATTACAGCTCCCTCACTGATCTTCTGGAAAAATCCGCTCTTTTTATGAAAAGCGATACTGTGCCGGAGAGTATTAAGCTCGAAGTGCTCCCTTATCTTTATATTACGAAATCGCCCATACCATCTGAGCTGAAAGATTCATCTCTTCTTCGGGTTTGTAAAGAGCTCTTCTAATCAGCCAGGTTCTTCAGCTCGCTTTCAAATAAATCCTGCAGGTTTTCCACAGAGCATGTAAGTTCTTCAAATTCATGAAAAAGAGCGTCAATTTTTTTTCGAAGATTGTGGATTTCTATGGAGAGGGCGCTTATTTTCCTGCTGTCGCCGCTTGAAGCAGCTTCCACCATCTCATTATTTTTGCCGGTTAGTTCTTTTTCGCTGCTGTCAATTGTCTTTTCCACATAAGCGAGACGCTCCTCCATCGGCTTCAGTTCCCTGCTCTTCCTTTGAAGTATTTCAGAGCGGATTTTACGCATATCTTTTTTATTAAGGGGAGCAGTCTCATTTTTCCTTGAATCTTTTGATTCTTTCTGTTCATTGATCTCTTCATCCCAGCCGATTTTCTCCAGAAAGCTGCTGTAGGATCCTTCATAAATTGAAACACCGCTTTTCTGAAAAACTATAAATCTGTTAGCCAGGGAGTGGAGAAACATTTCATTGTGTGTAACCATTATCATGGCACCGGGGAAGTCATCTATAGCTTCAAGGAGCGCATCAGATGATTCCATGTCCAGGTGGTTTGTGGGTTCATCAAGGAAAAGAAGATTGGCAGGGGAGGCGAGAATCCTTCCAAGGAGTACCCGGCTTTTTTCCCCGCCGGAAAGGACCCCGATTTTTTTCAGGGCATCATCCCCTTCAAACATCATTGCTCCTGCGATATTCCGTGCCATCTGCTTTTCGCAGCCCGCATTTATAAATTCCTCTTCTATGGTAAAATTAGGATTAAGGCTGATTGTGTTTGTCTGGGCAAAATATCCGCTCACTGCATTTGTATGCAGGGAAATACTGCCGCTTTGAGGTTTCAGATTGCCAGACAGGAGCTTGAGCAGTGTTGTTTTACCCTTGCCGTTTTTACCAATAACGCATATTCTGTCATCGCTTCTTATTGTAAGATTAAAGTTTTTTACGATTGGGGTTTGACTGTTATATTCGAAAGAGAGATCTTCTACAGACATTATTGTTTTAGCATTAAATTGTTTGTAGCTGAATGAGAAGTCCAGATTTTTTATGCTTTCCAGCTTGTCAAGATTCTGCTGCTTTTCAAGTGCCTTTACGCGTGACTGAACCATCCCCGCAAGTCTGGCCTTTGCCCTGAATCTGGAAATAAAAACTTCAACCTCTTTCCTCTTCTTTTCATCATTGATTCTGGTTTTTTCGTAAATCTCCTCTTCCTTGAGGATCTGCTCATAGAGCTTATTAGTTGTACCTTCAATTTTTCTGATTTTCTGCCTGTGAATACCAACAGTATGGGTGATAACAGAGTCCATGAATGATCTGTCATGGGTGATAAGTATAACCTCGCCTTTCCACTGTTTTAAGAAAGAGGCAAGCCATCTTATTGATATGATGTCAAGGTAGTTTGTGGGCTCATCAAGGAGGAGCATGTCAGGTTCAGAAACAAGGGTTTTTGCAAGGTTAAGCCTTACCTGGTAGCCTCCTGAAAATTCCGCAGGATTTTTTTTCATGTCATCACTGGTGAATCCGAGGCCTGAAAGAATTTTCTCAACCTTCCATTTATCTTCCCTCATCTCCTCAGGTAGGCCCAGGCACCCCTCTTCAATCACTGTATTCATTGTGAATTTAAGATGCTGAGCCACATGCCCGGTGGTATAATTTTTCGGTATAGCTATTTCACCGGAGTCGGGGAATTCCTCTTTGATGATCATTTTTAAAAGGGTTGTTTTGCCGTGCCCGTTTCTTCCAACAAGCCCTATCCTTTCTCCGGGGTTAACATTAAAACTTACATCATCGAAAAGTTCCCGCGCCCCGAAGGATTTGCTCAGGTTTATTATTTTTATCATTAAAAGTTCCGCTTATCTTTCTGTTAGTCGATTTTAAGGATCTTGGGGGAAAAGTAAATCCTTCCCCCCCTGTCCCCCAAAGGGGGCACGAGTTATCTATTATCATTCTGGTAATTTATTTTTTATGATTTCTATAACTGTTTTAATATTTCTTAATACATCTTAATTTTTAATTTGAAATGTTTGAATTTCAGTATTATGAATAAATTCAAACCCGCGTCTTTCATATTGTTTCACAAAATATTTGCAGCCTCAACAATATAAAGGGGTATTTTAATACTTTGATTCATCTGCTAACTTAAGCGTTCATTCTACCTGCCCCCTTCGGGGGACAGGGGGCTGACTCCGGCAGATGCGGGAATAAATAAAATTATTTCTATCCCCATTATTCCGGAATAAGCCATTGATTGCTAGTCTATTTTAAGGATGGTCATAAAGGCTTCCTGCGGGACTTCAACTGAGCCTACCATCTTCATCCTCTTTTTACCCTCTTTCTGTTTATCCAGAAGTTTTCTTTTTCTGGAAATATCACCGCCGTAGCATTTTGCTGTAACATCTTTGCGCAGGGCTGAAATATTTTCTCTCCCGATAATCGTGGCCCCCACCGCAGCCTGGAGAGGAATTTTGAATTGATGTTTAGGGATAATATCCTTCAGCTTCTCGATAATATCTTTCCCCCTTGTGCGTGCCTTATCTTTGTGTACGATAAAGGAGAGCGCGTCAACAGGCTCTGCATTCACAAGAATATCGACCCTCACCATGTCTGACTGGCGAAAGTCGATAAGATCATAATCGAAGGAGGCGTAGCCCCTGGAAATAGACTTGAGTTTATCATAAAAGTTGAAAACAATCTCAGATAGGGGGAGTTCATATGTGAGCTGAACCCTGGTTGTGGTAATATATTCCATGTTTTTATGAATACCCCTGGACTCTGTAACAAGCTGCATAATATTCCCCACGTATTCGTTGGGACTTACAATAGAAGCAAGAACATAGGGCTCTTCAATTTTGTCAATTGTGCCCGGATCAGGGAAATTCACAGGGTTGTCAATAATACTCATCGTACCATTCTGCAAGTGAATTTTGTACTGAACGCTCGGTGCGGTAGTTATAAGGGATATGCCGAATTCTCTTTCAAGCCTCTCCTGCACAATCTCCATATGGAGGAGTCCCAGGTAGCCGCATCTGAATCCGAATCCCAGGGCATATGAATTGTCAGGCTCAAAAAGGAGTGAGGCGTCATTGAGCTGCAGCTTGTTAAGGGCTTCACGTAAATTCTGGTATTCATCACTATACATGGGGTAGAGTCCTGAAAAGACCATGGATTTAACATTTTTAAAACCTTGTAGAGCTTCAGCAGCCGGATTTTTTGAAAGTGTAACTGTATCACCGATTTTTGTGTCGCCCACGGTTTTAATGCCTGCAACAATATATCCCACATCTCCGGGGCCCAGCTCCTTTGTTTTCTCCATAGTCATCCGGAAAACACCTGTTTCAATAACAGTGAAAACTTTCCCTGTTGAATATAGTTTTATTTCATCATCTTTCTTAACAGAACCGTCAAAAATCCGGACCTTTATTACAGCGCCCAGGTACTGGTCATAGAAAGAATCAAATATAAGTGCTTTCAGAGGTTTCGTTTTGTCTCCAGTCGGGGGGGGGATAAATTCAACAATCCGTTCAACTAAATCATCGATTCCTATCCCCTGTTTTGCTGAAGTAAGAACAGCAGTCTCCGCGTCAAGGCCGAGAGTGTTTTCTATCTGCTGTTTTGTCGCTTCGATGTCAGCGCTGGGCATGTCGATTTTATTGATAACAGGGAGAATTTCCAGATTATTATCCATGGCAAGATAGAGATTTGCAATTGTCTGTGCTTCAACACCCTGGGAAGCGTCAACAATCAGTATTACCCCGTCACAGGAACTCAGTGCCCTTGACACCTCGTAGGTGAAATCCACATGGCCCGGTGTATCAATAAGGTTGAAAATATAATCTTCTCCGTTCTTAGCCCTGTAATTGAGAGTAATAGCATTAGATTTGATAGTAATCCCGCGCTCCCTCTCAATATCCATTGTGTCGAGCATCTGGTCTTTCCTGTCACGCTGGTTTACAAGACTGCATCTTTCAATAAGCCTGTCTGCAAGGGTGGACTTCCCATGGTCAATATGAGCAATAATTGAAAAGTTCCGTATATGAGATAAATCCATTTTTCACCTGTTTTATAATAGTTTCTGAGTATAGCATGTAGCCAATAATTTATTGGGCATTATTGGCAAGTATTTTTTAAGGAATAATAGGGCGGCTTTACTGAAAATGGGGGCTCAGCTTTTCAGAATTTCGTATAATACAATTCCTGCTGCAACAGAGGCATTGAGAGACGACACCTTCCCTTTAAGAGGTATTGAAACGATATAGTCACACTTCTCTTCAGTGAGTCTTCTCATCCCTTTCCCCTCGCTCCCTACAATAAGGCATGCAGGTCTGATTCGGGATAATTCATTTATTTTCACAGATCCCTGGTCGCTTGTGCCTACTATCCAGAATCCATCTTTCTTTATCTGGTCAAGAAACCGGGCAACATTTGATATGCTTATAATCTCCATGTAGGCTGTTGCCCCTGCAGAAGCCTTTATCACAGTTTCATTGATGTCCGCAGAATTATTTTTCGGGATTACTACAGCGGCGCATCCCAGGGCTTCGGCTGATCTTATTATAGAGCCCAGGTTGTGGGGGTCCGTAATCTGATCAAGGAGTATTATGACCCCTTTATCTTCAATGATTCTGCTGAGAATGGTATCCGGATCAGCCTTCTCATTTTTTTTATGTATGATGAGTGCCACACCCTGATGGCTTGAGGATGAGCTTATTTTTTTGAAATAATCCTTTTCCTGACGCAAAATCTGAATATTCCTGCTCCTGGCCATGTTTTCTATATCAGTTATGATTTTACCATGGGCCGATGATGAGACATGGAGTTCCCCCCTGATTGCGCCCTTTATTGATTTCAGATATTCCAGTACCGGGTTTCTCCCGGTGATTACTTCTTTCTTTTCCATCGTGTACCATCTTTAGTGTCTTCAAGAACAATCCCTTCGTTGTCGAGCATAATGCGTATCTCGTCAGCTCTCTGGAAGTTTTTTTCTTTTTTAGCTGTGAGTCTTTCCTGTATAAGGTTTTCAACCCGCTCTTCATCTACTTCCGATGCAGAATCATTCATGAATATAAAACCGAAGACCCGGTCGATATTTTTTACTGCTTCAATAATTGCTGTCGAATCCTTCTCTGAAATTTTTTCATCTGAAATGAGCGTGTTGATTAGGTGTACAAATTCAAAAAATACCCCCATGCCGCCGGAAATGTTCAGGTCATTGTCTACAGCTTCAGTAAAATCATTTTCAAGTCTCTTTATGATAGAGTTAATTTCCGGGTTGTCATCTCCGCCTTTAATGCTTTTAAGCCTGAGAAGAAGGTTGTCGATTCTCGCCATTGCCTGATCCGACTGCTTTATCCCATCCAGTGTAAAATTCAGCTGCTTTCTATAGTGAGCAGAGAGGAGAAGGTGGCGAATAGATCTTGGTGAGCAGCCCATCTCAATCAGATCTCTCAGGGTATAAAAATTCCCTTCAGACTTGGACATTTTGGTTCCATTTACAAGGAGGTGTTCCACGTGTATCCAGTACCTGACAAATGTTTCATCATATGCTGCTTCACTTTGTGCAATTTCGTTTTCATGATGGGGAAAAACCAGGTCAACCCCCCCTGTGTGGATATCAATTGTGGATGAGAATATTTTCCGTATCATGGCGGAGCATTCAATGTGCCATCCCGGTCTCCCTTTGCCGAATGGCGTTTCCCATGAAGGCTCTCCATCTTTTGCCGATTTCCATAGTGCAAAATCGCGCACATCATTTTTTTCATATTCATCAGCATCGTATCTTGCTCCGGATCTGATTTCACGTTTGTCCAGACAGGAGAGTTTGCCGTAATTGCTGAATTTGGAAATATCAAAATAGATAGAACCCTCTCTGTTGTAGAGCATCCCTTTGCTGTCGATTTTCTCAAGTATTTCAATCATCTCGTCAATCGATTCAGTAGCTTTCGGGTTGTGTTCAGCCGGTTCAATGTTGAGGGTTCTGCAGTCTTCATAAAAAATTTCTGTATATTTTTCTGTGTATTCTGCAAGGGAGACCCCTTCTTCTGCGGATCTTTTAATTGTTTTATCATCCACATCAGTAATGTTCATTGCATGATCTACGGCGAAATGCCTGAATTTCAGGTAGCGTCTCAGCAGATCGTTGAAAACAAAGGCCCTGAAATTCCCTATGTGGGCATAGCTGTAAACAGTGGGTCCGCAGGAGTACATTGTAACAGGTGGATAATCTTCTATATTATCCTTTTTTACCCCTCCGGGGATAAATTCTTCAAGTTTTCTTGTTAGTGTATTATATATTCTGAGAGTCAATTTTATTCTCCTTACCGTGCTTTTGTGAATGCTTAAGTATTTTGAATCTGAAACTCTTATATGATTATTCCTGACTCTGGAGGTATAATGTCAAACATTTTTCCCGCAGGTATTTGCGAGAAACTCTTTCAGGGGATTTTCTATGATGCGGATAAAGGTAATCTGCTTCAGCCGTTATAGTCAGGGGGGAGGATAACTTCCTTCACTTCTTCATATACAGAGGTGATTTTTTTAGAAGGTTTTTTCTCGTCAAAAGTGTGGACCGGGAAGCTTATATTGTCAACTTCATCCGGATTAGCGTTGAGGTATGATAATACCTGGTGCATTTTTTTTATGTAATCAATAAGTTCCTTAAGTTTTTTATTTTTTCTATCTATGATACCGGTTGATTCAGATACATATTTTTTTAAGAGATCTGTCTGTTTTTTTAATCTTTTCTGCAGTTCCATAGCAGCATCGTAGAATTCCCTGTCTACTTTCTGGAAATCAATTCTGGCAATAATGACTTCATCTTTCTCCCTTTCCTTCTCAATCGTAGTAATAATTTCATTGAGCTCTTTTGTGGAAAAAAGGTCATCTGTTGATGTCTGTATCCATTTTTTACCCTCACCGTCAGTAAATTCTGTTAAGTCAGGTATAATGCTGCTTTTTGCTTTTTTTTTCATGGCTTCTATATTATACGCACCGGGAAATTAGATTTTATCATATTATAATATCGGATTAAATGACTCATAATTAAAATAGAATATGCCTTTGCCTCTTATTTTTGTTGTATATTATTATTTACCGGCTGCAATACTTAATTTTTAATAGCAAAATCTTTCATTGTGCGTTCAGTCAAAGATATATTAAAAAAATATATATGGTATCTCTATAAATCTTCAGGTTTTTGCTAAGACATTAGTTTTTTACTCCATAATTCTGATCGTTTCTGCTAAATGGAATGATTTTTTTAATTGAATGCAGGAAAATTGAAAATTTTTTCAAAAAAATATTTGACATAGGCTCGAGTTCGTGTTTATTAAAATTAAATGAACTTAGCGGTTTCTTTTTTTTAATCGCTTTTTTATTTCTAGTTAACATTTTTGCTTCCTCTTCAATGTCCCCCAGTAATTTTACCGGGGGATTTTTTTATAGTGCATAAAAAGAGATTTACCATCTAATTTAATTGACATCATGAGGGTCAGGTAAATCATTACCAGGTCTGAAATCTCCTGGTGTTTATCTTACTTTTATTATAATTGTGAATGAATATGCAGGGAATGAGCTATAAAAGTTAATAATTGAAAATGAAAGAGATATATATAGAAAGTAAATTAATTAAAGAATTGAGCAGGTCCTCTTCCGTCAGAGAAGGTGTCTATCTTTCAGATTACACCACTTTCAAAACCGGCGGTCCTGCAGATATTTTTATCGAACCATTTAACGAGACCGGTGTAACTGAAGCCCTTTCGTTAATCAGAGAAGCGGGTATCCCTTTAACTGTAATAGGGGGCGGTTCTAATCTGCTTATCAGCGACAAGGGCTTAAGAGGGGCTGTGATTAAAATTTCCGGAGAGGAATTTCATCCTGATATTATTGAAGGGAGTGTATATTCAAGCTCCTTTGTGACTAAAGAGCGTTTTATCGAATTTGCCATTGAGTCCGGTTTCAGCGGTGTTGAGTTTATGGCAGGGATCCCCGGATCAATAGGGGGGGGGATATATATGAATGCCGGCACATTTCTCGGTTCATTTGCAGATATTCTTTATAAAATAAGAATCGCTGATTGCTCCGGCACTGTGGCGGAAATAAATATGGATCAAAACGGGGCCGGGTACAGAAAAATGGGGATACCTGAAGGCTCTGTAATACTGGGGGGGTATTTTAAACTCCCTCCTGCTGGGGATAGGGAAGCATTAAAAAGCTGTATAAAAACCACTGTTGATGAAAGATGGCTAAAGCATCCTATGGAGTATCCATCAGCCGGATCTGTTTTTAAAAATCCTGAAGGGCATTCCTCCTGGAAAATTGTAAATGATTGCGGGTTAAAGGGATTTAAAATCGGCGGCGCCATGGTCTCTGAGAAGCATACAAATTTTATTATTAATACCGGCAATGCCATGTCGCAGGATATATATGATCTGATAAAACATATACAGTCTGCAGTATATGATAAAACCGGCATCAATCTTGATACTGAAGTAAAGGTAATAGGCAGTTTTAATTAAGAACTTGGATTTAAATAAAAAACTTGAAGATATAAGTTTTTGTTCTCTTGATCTGGAAACAACCGGCGTTAATCCTGCTATTCACAGGATTGTAGAAATAGGGGTTTCAAGATTTAAAATCAACGGAGATTATGAAACTTTTTCCACACTGGTTGATCCATGCGTGGCTATCCCTGCAGGTGTGGTTAATATTCACGGCATCACTGATGATATGGTTGCGGGCCGTCCCCGTATTGAGGAAGTTCTTGATGAATTAACAGCTTTTATTGATGATGCTGTCCTGGTGATTCAGAATCCCCGGTTTGACCTTTCTTTTTTAAGCAGGGCTTATCTGAATGCCTGGAAGCGTGTTCCATCGCTGGCTGCGCTTGATACTGTACGACTGGCTCAGAAGTATTTTACCGGCCTTGTTAATCATAAACTCTCAACACTCTCCTGCCATCTGGGTCTAAATCTTGCAAGTCACAGGGCCCTTGATGACTCCATAGCCTGCATGAGTGTCTTTCTTGAGGTAATGAGGGGGCGCGGCTTAACCGGTTTATCCACTCTGAGGGATGTTATAAGGATTCATGGTGATTTTGTAAGACCTGGTATAAAAATTGAGCGGAGCAGGGGGGTGGAAGTCTGGAAGACTATTTCTATAGGGGAGAAGGTATCCATAAAGTATCTTGATTCAGATGGGAAAGTCACCAGAAGGTCTATTCTTCCGAAAGAGTTTATTAACTACGGCAGGAAAAACTATATACTTGCTCACTGTTTTCTCAGGGACAGTGAAAGGTGTTTTCTGACCAACAGGATAATCGGAATAGATTGATTCTGTGCTGATTCCTTAACAATTTTGCAGAATAAAATGTTCTAATACCTCCGCCGCCTTCGGCGGCGGAGGTATTGGAAAGAGCATTATTACTTTATAAAGTATCTTCAGGAATAATTACTGAGACCGGTTACCATTTTTTTCTCAGTCTTATACTGAAATTGTTCTGTGAAATATTGTCTGGAAGGAGAATATCCCTGCCGAAATATAGAATCATCTCAAACTGGTCATAAATAAGAAATCTTGCTGTGGGGCCTGCAATATATCCTGTTTTATTCCCTGAAATTTCAAAGCCTGTTCCTTCAAAAAGTACCATTTCAGCAAAAAAACCTGTATATATATAATCTTCGTATATGGAAAATCTGTATTCGGATGATAGAGCAAGCTGCTTTTCAGAGTAATAATTTTTACCTGTAAAGCCTTTGAAGAAGCTGCTGTTCACGTTTTCCTGGTGGTGGAAGGGGACTTCCTTGAAAAATAGTTTTGTTTCAGTTCCTAAAGATAATATACTCAGATTGGAAAATTCTATATCATAATTCCCTCTTACTTCAAGCTCCTGTGCATTGTATTCTGTGAAAAGCTGTCTGTATGTAAAGAGCAGGTTTTTGTCTATCCGGTTCCCTATTCTGATCGGGATTGGATCGATTTTAAGGTGGAATTCAACCAGGGGGAATCGTTCAATCTTATCTTCAATCTTAACATGCTCCGATGCGCTGCTGTCAATTGAACTGCCGAAAAAATATACATTTTCCAGTCCCGCACCGGCATAAACATTCAGGTTTTTGAGAAGTTTAAATCCCGGTGCAAAAATACCGCGTACCTGGATATACTGATATTTTTCCAGCCCCAGGTCAGGGCGGGAAGTATCGGTATGGTAAATTCTCCCCTTTACAAGGGGTGTGAATATTTTTGAATTAATCGGCATAAAAACATATGTGCTCTTTATGTCTATAAATGATCTCTCCGGAGGGAACTGCGGCGCTCCAGCAGGCGGTATTTTCAGAAAGCTGTTGAGCCCGAAGTCGAAACCTGATTCGAGCGAAACATCAAACTTGTCACCCTTTGCAAGGAAATCATTTTTGTAATATGATACTTCAGGAATAAATGTTGATGAAAATTTGTAATTTACTGAAAAGCCTATACCATTATCGCTTTCAAGAAGATTCCCGTTTTTAAATTTTTCAACATGTATATGCAGGTCGTAGAGGGGTTCAAAATCATCAAAAAGTTCAATTTCTGCAAATCCGAGTCCAAGTGACTGAAGATCTCTGTTGAGCTGGAAAAAATTTTCATCAAATTTTTTTACAGGAACAAGTTCAGCTGTAATTTCATTTATTTTGTATTTTTCTTTAACCTTTTCAATGTTCCTCTCGAGCTCTATACTGTTGTAGATTTTGTTTCGGGTGTTAAGCAGCTGCCTTACCTTTAATGAGTAGTATGAATTAAGATTATGAATAATCAGTCTGCCGATTTCCCCTTCATCAATATGGAGGGTAAGTTTATCAGGGTTGTTCTCAATAATTTGAATTCTCAGCAGGGAGTAGCCCTGAGATGTATAAAAATGACCGATCCGGTTGATAAGTTCAGATGTTCTTATCTTTCTCCTGCTGTATTCCTCAAACTTTAGAATGCTGTATAATTCATTGCTGCTGTAGACTTTTAATCCCCTCAGTTCAAGTTCTTTATGCGGTTCAGCTGATATAGCAGAGAGGAGGGTAAGAAGGATTACTGTAATATAGAAGGTAAATTTTATCTGAGTTCGAAACATCTTCAGCAGAACAGGGTTTTTATTGTTTCCATTAAGGTGACAATATTTTTGTCCTTAAGAGAATAATACATAAAATTGGCATCCTTTCTCCTGACTATTATGTCTGCTTTTCTTAATACTGTAAGATGCTGGGATATATTTGAAATGGTTGAACCGAACTTCTGCTCGATTTCACCTACATTTTTTTCCCCTTCCAGAAGGAAGCAGAGTATTTTAAGCCTTATGGGGTGTGCAATCGATTTAAGCATCTCTGTAGCTGTGTCTATCTGACAATCAGAAAAAAGCATGGTTATTTCCTGTAAATAAGAGTTTAAGTATTTATAGAAATTATGAAATAGGTTGGAATAATGTCAATCTTTTTATCATTATTGTCGGGTATAAAATTATGCACTTCTTCTCTTTTCTGTAGTTTTTTCCTCTTCTCCCATGGGAACAAGGAAGTCGTAAAGATTAAGCATATTGAGGATATTTTTTACTCCAGGGGAAAGAATGAGCTTTATCCGGCTGTTTTTTTTGCAGGCTGCCTGTTTAGTGTGAAGAAGGAAGCCGATAAAGGATGTATGAATCCTTTCTGTGGCTGAAAGATCAAAAATAATTTCAGTGATACCGTTTTGCTCATTAAATGCAGTTAAATATCCCGGAACAGATTCATAACCGATATTCTCCGGAAATATCCAGACTTTTTTTGTTTCCTGTATGTAGTTCATATAAGCATCCTTGCTTGTAATCCATTTTTCCCTTTTAATAGTATCGACATAATAATGTTATTATTGAGCATTTTTTCCCGGTGAGAGTAATATCCTGTTTTAAACCTGCAATTATCTTTATCCTCTCAGCAGCTAAAGGTGAGGAAAGCCTTTCTCGGCGCACCAGCGGAGTATTAAGATGAATCAGCACCTGCATTTTGAGAAGATAGGGCTTTTGATGGTTATAAGAACAAAAAAACCTTGAAATAATGCGGGAACTGTTGGAGATGGTTAGTTCATTTGCAGTACAAATTAAGAAAGGCATATTCTTTGACATATACTGCGAAATATTCCCATCATTTTTTATTTTCTGCCGGGTAATACCTGATTGAATAATGATGAGTAAGAGCAGGTGAAAGGATATAATGAAGTTAAAAAAATGTATACATCATTGAAAAATAAAAAACCTAACAGCGATATCCCCCTTGATATGGATCAGATAAGGAAGCTTTTTATTATGCCCGATTCCCCTGATAAGTTTCATGAATTCGGGAATGAGCTCCTTGACATGATCCACAGTTTCTTTTCTGAGAAAGGAGGGATACACAGCTCTATTCAGCTTTCTGATCTTGCGAAAATTTTTTCCGATATCGACGTACCCAATGAACCTCATCTTCTTAAACATGTATTATATGAAATTAAAACCAAGGTTATAGCCCATTCGGTGAAAGTAGGTAATCCCTATTATATAGGACATATGACAAGCGCTGTCCCCTATTTTGTAATTCTTCTTGAAATGATTACAACAGCACTCAATCAGAACCAGGTTAAAATTGAGTCAGCTAAAGCTTCCACATTTCTGGAGAAAGAATTTCTGTCATGGATGCACAGGGTAATATTTAAGCGGTCAGAAAAGTTCTACAGGGCCAATATTCAGAACAGGGATTCTGTTCTCGGGAATATAACACTGGACGGCACAATGGCTAATCTTACAGCACTTCTTGCGGCAAGGAATCTGGCGTTCCCCCCTGACGGGCGATTCCCCGGCATAAGGGAGGCTGGAGTATATGAGGCATTTAAGCATTATGGTGTTGAACGTGCAGTTATATTTGTTTCAAAGAGAGGGCATTACTCAATAGATAAGGTGGGGAGGCTGCTTGGTATCGGAAACAGAAGTATTATTAAAATTCCTGTTGATGATAAAAATAAAATCGATACACTTAAGCTCGAGAAAGCATGCAGAGATATAGAAGAGCAGAATGAAAAAGGGGGCCTTAAAACAAAGATTATCTCTATTGTAGGGATAGCAGGCACCACTGAAACAGGGAATATTGACAACCTGAAAGAGTTAAGGCGTATTGCCACAAAATATAATACCCATTTTCATGTTGATGCTGCATGGGGCGGATCTGTACTTCTTGCTGAAGAATACAGGTATCTTTTTGCAGGTATAGAGAAGGCGGATTCAGTCACTGTAGATGCACACAAACTTCTCTACGCGCCCCCTTCACTGGGGATGGTGTTTTTCCGAAACGGAACAGAGTCAAAAGCTCTTATGCATAATTCGAACTATATTATACGACCCGATTCAATTGATCTGGGGAGATTCTCAGTAGAAGGTTCCCGCCCCTTTGCTTCTCTGAAACCATGGGCTACAATTAAAATTTTCGGCAGACAGGGGTTTAAGCAGATGTTTGATCATGCTTTTAAGCTTACATCTGTGTTGCGGGGGCTTGTTGAGGTGCATTCCAACTTTGAGGCAATGAATCAGCCTGAGCTTTTTATTTTTAATTACAGGTTTGTCCCCCTTTCTGTTAAGGAGAAGCTGAATTCGCTGCTTATAAAAATAGCTGATACTGACATGAGAGATGAAAAGAAAGAAGAGAAAAAAATCAGGTATCTTAACCGCATAGAAAGGTTAAATAAGGCGCTTAATGATCTCAATATTGAATTACACAAGGCTATAAGGGATGAGGATGAGAGCTTTGTATCAAGGACAATGTTTGATATACCCATGTATTATTATCAGGATTGTGTGGTTCTGCGGGCAATAACCATAAATCCTCTTACCTCTCCGGAAATACTCAAGGAGATAATTGATCATCAGAATATTCTCGGGATGAAGATTTATAAACATCATTTTTTAAGCAGATTTGAAAAATTGTAGCTTTTTAAATTGACAATGACATGGCATTCTTTAAATAAGTATCAGAGATTGAAAAATAACAATGACAACACAAAAAATACATTCACTATTACTCGCTCTTCTCCTTCTCTGCCTGCCTGGAGCTGGTACAGTTTTGTGATGTCTTTTTGACATAGTGGATATAAAAAAGGCCGTCACGAAACAGAGTGACGGCTTTTTTTTGTTGTTATAGGATTAGCCGCATTTCCGGTAAGACTGAATTTAAAATATTGAAAATGAAATCGATTAAAATGGAGAATAAAATGGATAATAAAATTTATATTTTTGATACTACCTTAAGGGATGGTGAGCAGTCCCCCGGTTTCAGCATGAATATTGAAGAGAAGCTTATATTCGCTGATCAGCTTGAAAAGCTTGGAGTGGACATTATTGAGGCTGGTTTCCCGGTAATTTCTGATGGCGATTTTGAAGCGGTTCAGCTGGTTTCTCAGAAGATGAAAAGGGTTCAGGTCGCGGGCCTTGCCAGGGCAAATGAAAAGGATATTGAAGCTGCAGGGAGGGCGCTGGAAAAGGCTGTTTCCCCCAGGATACATACATTTATATCGAGCTCAGATATTCATATAGAATACCAGCTGAAGAAAACCAGGGATGAGGTTTTAAAGCAGGCAGTAAAAGCTGTTTCACTTGCTAAAACAATTACCGGGAATGTGGAGTTTTCCGCTATGGATGCCACAAGGAGCGACAGGGCCTACCTGGCTTCCATGGTAGAAGCTGTTATTGAAGCTGGTGCCACTGTTGTTAATATTCCTGATACAGTCGGATATACAATCCCTGCTGAATTTAATGACCTGATTAAGTATCTATTTGATACAGTTAAGAATATCAATAAGGCTGTAATATCAGTTCATTGCCACAATGACCTGGGGCTTGCTGTAGCTAATTCTATAGCAGCAATACAGGCCGGGGCAAGGCAGGTGGAGTGTACTGTTAATGGAATAGGCGAAAGGGCCGGTAACACAGCAATGGAAGAGCTCACAATGGCTATTAAAACCAGAAGTGATATATTAAATGTCTACACAGATATTAATACCAGGCAGATTATGCAGTCCAGCAGACTTCTAACTAATATTACAGGGGTATCGGTGCAGCCGAACAAGGCGATTGTGGGTGATAATGCCTTTGCTCATGAATCGGGTATACATCAGGATGGTGTATTGAAAAATGCCATGACCTATGAAATAATGAAACCTGAAGATATAGGCATAAGCAAGTCAAAACTTGTCCTTGGGAAGCATTCCGGACGACATGCTGTAATGTCAAGACTTACAGAACTGGGCTATGAGCTTAATCCTGAACAGCTTGATGCTTTTTTTGCCAGGTTTAAGTGTATAGCGGACAGGAAAAAGGAGATTTTCGAAGAGGATCTTGTTGCAATTATAGGAGAAGTTCTTCACCGTAAAGATCACAAGTGGAGATATTCTGTTGAAAATGTTCAGATTTCAACAGGAATGTTCTCCCCTCCGATGACAATGGTTACACTGAAGGATCATTACAATTCGAAAGAGGAGCTTTTTGAGGTTGCCCATGGCAATGGAGGGGTTGATGCAGGTGTTAAGGCTGTAAAGAAAATAACAGGGACCATGGCATATATAAAAGCCTTTAATCTTGTGGCTATTACAGGAGGTTCAGATGCCTTGTGTGAAGTGTCTGTTACAGTGGAAGAGTTTATAGATGGTAAGACTGTAAAAGTATTCGGCAACGGCATGAGTATTGATATTTCTGTAGCAGGTATTTTTTCATTTGTCGATGCATTGAATAAACTTGAATATATGCGTAAAGAGGGTGTTAAGCCTTCCATAATATCACAGGCCGAGGGTGTGTGATATTTTGATTAACCCTTCTCCGGCATCCCTGATAATCCGGATAAGCAGGGGGATGCCGGAGAATTTGCTTATAATCGATTTTGTTAAAAAACATAAAGCTTAACAAAAATATAGTAAAATACTTGACGTATCTGCCGATGTATATGCTAAACGTATATATAGTTTAAAATTTGTGATACTGGAAAAGTTTAACAAATACTTATTGCAATAATAGTTTTATTGCATCCATTTAGAAAAAAATTGTTAAATTAAGAAAAAATATCGCAGATCGATCCCCTTTTAAACGTAATAATATCAGGGGAGCAGATAATAATAAATCAATGAAATTATAAGGAGATTCTATGTCAGTACAGAAAGAGTTGAATATGAAGAATCAGGCTATTGATGCAGCAATGCTTCAGATAGAGAAGCAGTTCGGCAAAGGTTCAATTATGCGTCTTGGCGACAATTCCGCCAAGGTACAGGTGGCTGCAATTTCTACAGGATCCCTTGAGCTTGATATTGCCCTGGGCGTGGGTGGTGTACCTAGAGGAAGAGTAGTTGAGATTTACGGCCCTGAATCATCAGGTAAAACAACTCTTACTCTTCATATAGTTGCTGAGGCACAGAAGGTTGGCGGAACTGCTGCTTTTATAGATGCTGAACATGCCCTTGATCCTGCCTATGCTTCAAAACTGGGTGTAAATACAGATGCGCTTCTTGTGTCTCAGCCCGATACCGGTGAGGAGGCTCTTGAAATTACTGAAGCCCTTGTCAGGTCTGGAGCTATTGATATAATCGTAATAGATTCTGTTGCAGCACTGGTGCCGAAAGCTGAAATAGACGGGGATATGGGTGATTCCCATATGGGTCTGCAGGCGCGGCTTATGAGCCAGGCCCTTCGAAAGCTTACAGGTATTATTGCAAAATCAAACACATCTGTAATATTTATTAACCAGATAAGGATGAAAATAGGTGTTATGTTCGGCTCACCTGAAACAACAACCGGCGGTAATGCACTTAAGTTTTATTCATCAGTAAGACTGGATATCCGCAGAATTGAGACCCTCAAAACCGGGGATGACTCTGTGGGGAACAGGGTGAGGGTTAAAGTTGTAAAAAATAAAGTTGCTCCACCCTTTAAGCAGGCGGAATTTGATATAATGTACGATTCCGGAATATCAAGAGAGGGGGGAATCCTTGATCTTGCAGTTAAATATGATATAATCAACAAGGCTGGTACATGGTACTCCTATGGAGATGAAAGGATTGGCCAGGGGCGTGAAAATGTACGGAAGTTTCTCAGAGAGAACCCTGCTGCCATGAAAGATATTGAAACTAAAATTAAAACTATTGCCGGGCTTATCCCTTTGCCTGCCGCTGACGATAAAAAATCCCCTGCAGCAGCGCCGGTGAATGAAAAAGCTTCCGGGGAAATTAAAGAAGCTGTTACAGGGGAGTAGGGATTGTTTATAATCTGCAATAATGTTTTAGTATGAAAGGACAGGTTAAAATAAAGAGCAGTGATGATATTAAGAGGATCCGTGATTGCGGCAGAATTATTCATGATCTTTTCTGTAAAATAGGCTCAATCGATCTGTCAGGGATGAGTACCTGGGATATTGATTCATTTGTGGAGGATTTTATAGTTAAGAGCCGCGCAAGACCTGCTTTTAAAACCATAAAAGGGTATGGTTTTGCCTCCTGTGTCTCTGTTAATGATGTGGCATCACACGGTATCCCCACCAGAAAATCAAAGATAAAAAAAGGGGATATTGTTAAAATTGATACAGGCACAGTAATGAACGGCTTTTTTGCAGATTCATGTTCCACTTTTATGGTGGGGGAAGTAGATGAGAGGGTGAGGAAACTTGTTAATTGCGCTTTAGGTGCACTTTTAAGCGGAATCTCCCAGCTTTATCCTGACCGGAAGATTGGAGATATCGGCTATGCTGTTGAGTCCTATGTAGGCGGTTTAGGTTATTCTGTAGTAAAAAATTTTACCGGTCATGGAGTTGGTTATGCTTTGCATGAGCCCCCTGTAGTTCCAAGTTACGGCGACAGGGGCCAGGGGCTTCAGCTCCAGGAGGGGATGGTGATTACAATTGAGCCTATTGTGAATGAAGGCTCTGATGAGCTTATAGTACTTGAAGATGGATGGACATCGGTAACAGCAGATGGAAAGCTGTCAGCCCAGTTTGAGCATACAATTGCAATCACTTCTCAAGGGCCTTCAATTCTTACTTCCGGAATCTGAATTTATTTAAAATTTATCACCTTCTTTGATTATTCGATTACTCCTCCCTCTTTTTTATTGACTCTTCCCGCGCTTCAGGAATATGGTTTAAAAACTGCATTATCTGTTCCTCAATTATTTTTTTAAAAGGCTGATGCAGATTAATGTAATATTGCAGGTAAACATCATGGTTAAATCTGACCTTAAAGATACTCAGTCTGAGCCGGATCATAGAAATATTCCAATCAATAAAGTTGGTGTTAAAGATATAAAATATCCTGTAGTTGTGCTGGATAGAAATGACGGGAGCCAGCACACGGTTGCGGTTGTAAATATGTATGTGAATCTTCCCCATCATTTCAGGGGAACCCATATGAGCAGATTTGTGAAAATATTAAACAGGCATAGAAGCGGCATAGATACACGGAAGGTGAGGGGGATACTTGAAGAGATGAAGAGTCAACTTGATGCTGAAACTGCTCATTTCGAAATTGAGTTTCCTTATTTTATTACCAAGTCTGCCCCGGTGTCGGGTGAAAAAGGGAAAATGGAATATAACTGCCGCCTTGTTGCGAATTCTGATGAGGAGTACTATATGCTTGAAGTAAAGGTGCCCGTGCTTTCCCTGTGCCCCTGCTCAAAAGAGATAAGCAGGTATGGGGCACATAATCAAAGGTCCATGTTTACTCTCCAGATTGAAGCTGTTGAAAAAATATGGATTGAAGATATTATTGAAATTGCTGAATCTTCAGCCAGTTCTGAAATTTATTCTCTTTTAAAAAGGGAGGATGAAAAATATATAACAGAAAAATCGTATGAAAATCCGGTTTTTGTTGAGGATATGGTGCGTAATGCTGCTTTACTTCTTAAAAAGAAGAAAGGGGTACTCTGGTTTTCTGTTGAATCTGAAAATATGGAGTCTATACATAATCACTCTGCATATGCCCAGATTGCCATGGATCTGCGCGGGGATAATTTTTAAAGGTATGAAAAGAATACTATTTATAATACTGGTTCCACTTCTTTTCATGAGTGCCTGCAAAAGCGACAGTGACATACTTGCAGAAATGGATGGGACTGTAATTACCAGAGGGGAGTTCAGGGATTGGCTTAATAGTAAAGGTATCCCCCTTGAAAATATAATGCAAAGCAGAAGCGCTTATATTATGAATCTTGAGCAGTTGGGTGTGGAGAAACTTACTTCAGGAAAGGCGCTGGAAAACAATTTTGACAAGGACCCCTATTTTATAAAACTGCATGATATAATTTATAGAAATTATACCGCTGCATATTTCAGAGACTATATTTACGACAACATGGATTTTAATGAGACTGCTGCAGATGAGTCCAGTCTTGAAGATGTAAAAAAACATCTTCTTGAGGCTGCCCTGGAGAGAATAGAAAAAAATGCTTTTGATTCATTTAATGTTAAATCATATATTACTGAGATTTCCTACAGCAGAGGGAGTGAGGTAATTTTTTCTGTCAGCGGAGAGACTTTTACTGTAAAAGATCTGAATGATATTCTGGAGATATTTTATGAGCTTAAATACGGTTCGAAGCCGCTGAAAAAAATGACAAAAGAGAATAAAATTTTAACAAGCAGAAGAATTTTGAGCGAAACCCTGCAATTCAGAGAGGCTATTGCAAGGGGTATTCACAAAGACAGCGAATTTGTTAAGAGATGGGATATGTTGAAAAGGTCTGCTCTTTCCGGGGCTTATAAGTATCGCACTCTGGCAGATGCGGTTGCTGTAACAGCTGCTGATGTATCAGATGAATACAGGTCTAATCTGAATAAAAGATATTATAGAATTCAGGAAAGGGGGGGGGCTCATATAAAGGTGCCCATACCTTTTAGTGAAGTGCGGGAAAGCATAAGTCATCAATTATTTAGAGATAAAATGACATCTGTGAGGAAAAAGTGGGATAAATCTATTCTTAGTGAGAGTAATTTTGTTATTAATGAAAGTCTTATTTCAGCGAAATGAAACGATTCAGTTTATAGTATCGCTTTCTCTGGAATTGAATCCGGCAGAATAAATATTGTCAAAGCCGTCAATTGAAATATTTTTTAACGGTTTTATGTCAAGCCCCAGTTCTTTTGCTGATTCAATATAGAAGGCAATAACCTTTCTTATCCTCTGCATAGCTTCGTTTTTATCTGATCCGTAGCAGTTAATATCAAGTTCCGGGCAGTTGGCAATAAATTCAGTCCCGGTCTGTATCAATTTTATAGATATGTTCATTATTTAAATCCTGTTGCATAGATTATGGAGTGATAATGTCTTTAAAATGATTCTGTCATCTTTTGAGATTAACTATCATCTCCTTTTCAGTTTTAATTATCGACATGAAAAAAAAAATCATTAGCAGGTTGAGTTTATATTTGGAATAATTACAGTAATTATTCCAAACCAGTATTTATTTCTAAACCTATTATTATTAAAAAATGCTCAATTATCCCCGCCGCCAAAGGCTGCGGGGATATAATACTGCCAATTTTTACACTAAAATATATTTTTAGGAATTAACATTGATTCCAAATATATTTTTAGTGCAGCAATGATGTTACCTGTATCCTCTTCGCCTGTGGGGGATCGGGATATTAGAGCATTTTATTCCAGATAAAAGTTAAGGAATTAACACTTGGATAATTATATTTTTCTTGTGTTATCAGGTCAGGATGTTTCAAATAACATGAAAAGCATTCAATAAAAATTTCAAAGGTAATGAATTTGGATAAGAAAAAAAACAGTACCCGTGTAGTATTCGGAAATATTACTATAGGGATGCAGCTTGCCATAACAATTCTCATTTTTGTTTTTGCAGGGTACAGGCTGGATCTTTATTATGAAAAATCCCCTCTATTTCTGGCCTTTGGTACGTTTATAGGGATGAGTATCGGATTTTATCATCTTTACAAGGAGCTTCTTGATATGGGTAAAAGAGAAAAGGAGGCAAAAGAGGAGGGGGAGGTAGTTAGAAAAAAATGGAATTAATATCAGAAGCCTTGAGGAGGGTAAAAGTTTCTGCCGGATTTTTGTTTATATTAAAAAAAAAATAATTTTTTAAAAAAAAGATTTACAAAATAAAGACCTTTGCTTAATAAAATATTAAACAAAATAATAAATATTTTGTTTGTGTGTGTGCAGAATTATAAATATATAAAATTTTTTAAAAAAAGTCAAATTTCCTTTTCCGGTTAATCCTTTAGGGTTAAATTGAATTTATGTATTCGGATAAATACATGTTTTTTCATGGTATTTAATCTGAATAAGTATAAAATGAGGTTATATTCCTATGGTCCGTTTTGTTCATTTTATTAATTCATTTATATCTTCCCCAGATGCTCAGTCCTGTCCCGATGAGTCAATGTTCGATATTGTTCTAAGCCATGTTACAGATATGCAGATATATTATCATGTTGAGCCTCACGGCATTGTTAACATGTTTTATAATCTTGTATTTAAGCTGAATACTTATCTCGGTTTTCAGACGCCTCATTCCAGTGCGGCGGTTGTATGTTCCCATGGCCATCCTGTGGAGCTTTTGAAGTCTGATCCTAACCTGATATTTGGAATTTTCGATCTTCGCATAACTAAAATTGTTCTCATGATGTGGGTTGCTGCTTTTCTCTGCATTGTTGTATTTGTTCCTCTTGCAAAGAAAATAAAGAGTTCGCCTCTCGGTTCCAGGTCAAGATGGGTTAATTTCTGGGAAGCCCTTATCGGGTTTGTTCATGATGAAATTGTTGAGCCGAATTTCGGTCACGGGTATACGAAGAAGGCTATGCCTTATTTTCTCACTGTATTTTTCTTTGTCGCTTTTATGAACTATCTTGGGCTGATCCCTGGTTCAGCTACAGCAACAGGGAATCTTGGAGTAACTGCAGGGCTTTCGATCTGCACAATGCTCAGTATGTTCGCCCTCGGCACTATGAAGCAGGGGCCGCAGTGGATATTTGTAGGGGTAGTTCCAGGCGGAGTCCCTTTTCTCATGTACTTTTTATTGTGGCCAATTGAAATACTCGGTCTTATGATTAAACCTTTTGCTCTTACAATACGACTTTTTGCAAACATGACAGCAGGACATATTGTTATCGTAATATTCCTCTATCTTGTTATGATGTTTCAGAGTTATGCGGTGGGAGTTGGTTCTGTTTCTCTTTCACTGATAATATATATGCTTGAGCTGCTTGTCTGCTTTATCCAGGCATATATTTTTACAACATTATCGGCAATGTTTATCGGTTCAGCTTTACATGCCCATTAATCCTGGTTTTTATAACAGGTTAAAAATAAGGTTTGCTTAATTAAACTTGATAGGTTAAATTAAACAAAAAACTAAAACATTAGATTTTCAGGAGGAAATTGATGGATTACTTAGCGATGTCTTATTTATCAGCAGGTCTTAGTGCAGGAGTTATTGTTTTAGGTGCATCTCTTGGAATCGGTAGACTTGCAGCCGGCGCACTCGAAGGTATGGCACGTCAGCCCGAAGTAAGTGGTGACCTCAGAACAACTATGATTATTGCGGCTGCTCTTATTGAAGGTTTTACATTCTTTGCTCTTGTTGTTGCCTTCATGCTTGCTACAAAGGCTCCTATTGCTGTTGAAGTTCAGAGCACAACTCCAGCTGCTGTTGAGTCGAAGTAGTTTTTAGTAACGAATGTTTCAAATTTATAATTATTGTTGGTAGTTGTTATGGAAGTTATACAGGATGGTTTGCTTAAGGTTAGTCCGGGTTTATTACTGTGGACAATAATAACATTTGTAGTGTTGTTGCTGATCCTCTGGAAAGCAGCCTGGAAACCTGTTGTTGAGGCACTTGATGCCAGGGCAGAAAAAGTACGCAGCGATATTGAAAGTGCTGACAGATCAAGGCAGGATGCTGAAAAGCTTCTTGCTCAGCACAAAGAGATGATGGATCATGCGAAAAATGAAGCTGCAAAAATTATTGCAGACGGAAAATCGGCAGCTGAGAACATCAAAAATGAGATCATCGAGAAAGCTAATGCTGAAGCTAAAGGTTTATCTGAAAGAGTTAAGAAAGAGATAAGCCTTGCTAAGGATAAGGCTTTGTCGGAAATTAAGGCTGAGGTTGTTATTCTTTCAACAGATATAGCTGCGAAAATAATAAGCAAAAACCTTAATCCGGATGATCAGAAAGCTTTAGTAGAAGAGACTCTTAATAAAGTTGGAACAGTTCAGTAACCTGAACTGTTCCACTTAATAAAAGAAAAAAGGGTAATCAAAGTGGCACTAAACGATGTGGCTCGAGTTTATGCTAGTTCAATTTTTGAAATAGCAAAAGAAAAAAATATAATTTCCCAGGTTGAAGAGGAATTGGCAGTAATTGTCCAGACTCTTGCTGAGGAAGCAGAATTTAGAAGTTATATAAACGCTCCTGGTATTGCCAGTGAAGTTAAGAAATCTTTTATAAATAAAGTCTTTGCCGGTAATATTTCTGAAAACACTATGAATTTATTGAACTTATTGATTGATAACGGACGTCAGGAATCAATCAGTGGTATCTATGAAGCTTTTGTGGAATTAGATGATATGCATAATAACAGAGAGCGGATTACTGTTATCACCCAAACCCCTTCTAGTGAATCACTGATTGATAATATTAAAAGTCAGATCGGGAAGAAGCTAAATAAAGAAATTATTGTAACTGAAAAAGTTGATGAATCTATCCTGGGTGGTATTATAATCAAGATTGGTGACCTTGTTATTGACGGATCTTTAGCCAAAGGATTAAAAAATATAAAAAGTAATCTATTAAATAGTAAAGTCAGGAGTGAAGTGGCTTATGAAGATTAGAACAGAAGAAATAAAGTCGATTATAAAGCAGGAAATTGAGAACTATAAATCTGAACTTGAAGTCAGTGAAGTAGGGACTGTAATACAGATCGGTGATGGTATTGCTAAAATTCACGGTCTTGGGAATGCCATGTCAGGTGAGATGCTTGAATTTGAAAATGGTATTCAGGCAATGGTACTGAACCTGGAAGAGGACACTATCGGTGCTGCTATCCTGGGGAATTACCTTGAGATTTCCGAGGGGGACTCTGTAAAGAGGCTTAATAAAATCCTTGCTGTTCCTGTGGGTGAGGAGTTACTGGGGCGTGTAGTTACACCGCTTGGTGAGCCTATTGACGGAAAAGGACCTATCAATACTACACAGATAAGACCTGTTGAGTACCTTGCACCTGGAATTTCCAAAAGAAAACCTGTACATGAACCTCTACAGACAGGTATTAAAGCAATTGACTCAATGATTCCTATTGGAAGGGGACAGCGTGAGCTGATTATTGGTGACAGAAAAACCGGTAAAACAGCTATTGCTGTTGATACTATAATAAACCAGAAAGGTAAAGATGTAATTTGCGTTTATGTGGCTATCGGGCAGAAAGCTTCAACAGTTGCTGATGTTGTTGAAAAGCTTGAGTCTACAGGCGCGATGGATTATACAATTGTAGTAGTTGCTAATGCGTCAGATCCTGCACCTCTTCAGTATATTGCTCCTTATGCAGGGACTGCAATGGCTGAGTATTTCATGTATGAAAAACATGGTCACACCCTTTGTGTATATGATGACCTTTCTAAACAGGCAAATGCCTATCGTGAACTTTCACTGCTTCTCAGGAGACCTCCGGGACGTGAAGCTTATCCCGGTGATATTTTTTACTGTCACTCCAGACTGCTTGAAAGAGCATGTAAGCTTTCAGATGCTATGGGTGCAGGAAGCCTGACAGCTCTTCCAATTATTGAGACACAGGAGGGTGAAGTTGGAGCATATATCCCGACAAACGTAATCTCTATTACAGATGGACAGATATACCTTCTTCCTAACCTTTTTGCATCAGGTGTTAGACCTGCTGTCGATGTTGGTATATCAGTATCAAGGGTAGGAGGATCAGCGCAGATTAAGGCCATGAAAAAATATGCCGGTTCCCTTCGTCTTGACCTTGCTCAGTTCCGTGAACTTGAAGCTTTTGCTCAGATGGGTACAGAACTTGACCCTGCAACACAGAGGCAGCTTGATAGAGGATTACGTCTTGTTGAACTTCTAAAACAGGGGCAGTATGTTCCAATGGATGTTGTTGATCAGGTTATCATGATCTTTGCCGGTACACAGGGTCATCTTGATAAACTGCCGGTTGCCAGGGTAAAAGAATTTGAAATACAGCTTCTGGATCATATTAAAGCTTCACATAAGAATATAGCGGACGAAATTGCTGAAACTAAAGAATTGAAAAGTGTTGATGAATTAAACAAAATTCTGGCTGATTTTGTGCAGAAGTATCTTTAAACCATAAAAAAACCATTTGAGGATTGAGTTGTGGCTAATCAAAGAGACATTAAAAGACGGATAAAATCTGTTAAAAATACCAGAAAGATAACTTCAACTATGGAAATGGTTGCGACCTCTAAGATGAAGAAAACCAGTGAGAGGCTCGCACAGTCCAAGCCATATGAAGAGAAGGTTAATGGAGTTATTTCAAATTTAATGACAGCCGGGTTTTCAACTTTAAGTCATCCTTTGTTAAGGGATGTGGCTAACCCCTCCAGGGTTCTTATTTTTCAGATAACCGGGAACAGGGGGCTCTGTGGCAGTTATAACACAAGAGTTATAGACAATACTCTAAGGTTCAAGGAACAACTTGAATCTGAAGGCAAAGAGGTGCTTTTATATGTAATTGGTAAAAAAGCAGCATCTTATTATAAGTTTATTAAGGTGGATATGCATAAAAATGCATTAAATCTTGAAGATAAATTAACGTATGAAGATGCAGCTTCAATAGGAGATGAACTTGCACAGGTTTTTGTGACAGGTGAGGTTCATGAAGTATATATATCCTATACAAAGGTTAATACATCTTCTAACCAGAAACCGGATATGTTAAAACTCCTGCCAATTACCCCGGACATGGAAATTGACAGTGATGAAATACCGAATGCCAGTCTGGATTATATTTTTGAGCCTGAACCGGCAAAAATATTTTCCTATATACTTCCACTGTATTTAAAGGTACGGCTATTTACCTGTTTTCTTGAATCTGCATATTCCGAACATTTTGCAAGGCGTGTTGCAATGAAGAATGCTACGGATGCTGCAAAAGATATGATAAAGAATCTTAATATTACCTATAACAGGGTAAGACAGGATAAAATAACAACAGAAATTTCTGAAATTGTTGGTGGGGCATCCGCTCTTGAATAATAATAGGTTAACAGGTTTAACTTAATTTAAGGATTAAGGAGTAGATTTATGAGTGAAAATATTGGAAAGGTAATACAGGTTATAGGCTCTACCCTCGACGCAGAGTTTGCTGAAGGGAAGCTTCCTGCACTTTTTAACGCTATCGTAATAGAAACTGAAGTTATGGGTGAAAAAATAAAGCTTATTAGTGAAGTTCAGCAGCATCTTGGCGGAAATAAAGTTCGTGCAGTTGCTCTTGCTTCTACTGATGGATTAAAAAGAGGCGATATTGTAGTAGATACTGGAGCGCCTATCTCCGTTCCTGTTGGTCCTGAAACGCTGGGACGTATTTTTAATCTTCTTGGTGAGCCTATTGATGATCAGGGTCCGGTTGATGCTAAAGAATACAGGCCAATACACCATGAACCTCCCAAGTTTGATCAGCTTGTTCCTAAATCGGAACAGTTTGAAACCGGGATCAAAGTGATCGACCTTTTAGCTCCCTATATAAAGGGTGGTAAAACCGGTTTATTCGGCGGAGCCGGAGTTGGTAAAACAGTTATTATTATGGAGCTTATCAATAACGTTGCACAGCAGCATGGCGGTTATTCTGTATTTGCCGGTGTTGGTGAAAGAACCAGAGAAGGTAATGACCTCTGGCTTGAGATGACAGAGTCAGGAGTTATAAATAAAGCATGTTTATGCTATGGTCAGATGAATGAGCCCCCTGGAGCACGTCTCCGGGTTGCACTTTCTGCTCTTACCATGTGTGAGTATTTCAGAGATATGTCGGGAAGTGATGTACTTCTCTTTGTTGATAATATATTCCGTTTTTCTCAGGCAGGTTCTGAGGTATCCGCTCTGCTTGGACGTATGCCTTCAGCGGTTGGTTATCAGCCTACACTTGCTACTGAAATGGGTAAGCTTCAGGAAAGGATTACATCAACAAAGAATGGATCAATTACATCTGTTCAGGCTGTATATGTACCTGCGGATGACCTTACTGACCCTGCTCCTGCAACAGCGTTTATTCACCTTGACTCACAGACAGTTCTTTCCCGTCCTATTGCAGAAAAGGGAATTTATCCTGCGGTTGATCCTCTTGAATCATCATCTCGTCTACTGGCTGCTGAACTTGTTGGTGATGAGCATTACAATACTGCGATGGAAGTTAAAAGGATTCTCCAAAGATATAAGGACCTTCAGGATATTATTGCAATTCTTGGTATGGACGAGCTTTCAGAAGAGGATAAACTTCTGGTTCAGAGAGCCAGAAAAATCGAACGATTTTTATCGCAGCCGTTTTTTGTTGCTGAGCAGTTTACCGGAATGCCGGGTAAATATGTAAAACTTGAAGATTCAATCAAAAGTTTTAAAGCGCTTATTGCTGGTGAGTATGACGAACTACCGGAGCAGGCTTTTTATATGGTAGGAACTATTGAAGAAGCAATTGAAAAAGCTAAAAAACTTACAGGAAATTAGTAATGGAACGTTTATTAGACTGTACCATATTAACACCTGAAAAACTGATTTATCAGGGCGAAGCAGGATTTGCAGTAGTTCAGGCATATAATGGTGAATTGGGATTTCTTTATGACCACGCACCTTTAATTTCCATGCTCGGGATGGGGGAAGTACGTCTCAGAAATCCTAAAAGCATAGATTACTTTGTAATAGAAGGCGGAATTGTTGAAATCAAGAACAATAAGCTTATTATTCTTGCTGAACGTGCTGTTAAGAAAACTGATCTTAATGCAGTTGAACTTCAGAAAAAAATTGATGAATATGATGAGACTATTGTTAGAGAAAGGCCCGATTTTAAAGAAAGATTCCTTATAAAAATTGAGCAGGATAAACTTAAAATAAAATTAAAAGTAGCAAAAAAATAAAACTGATTTTTATGAATTTTTTAAAAGGGGATCCCGGAAGGGACCCCCTTTTTTTATTATTATATTAGAATATGCCGATAATTAATTGATGTATTTTATAAATTTTTTCAGTGTTAATTCCTTAACTTTTAACTGGAATGAAATGCTCTAATATTCCAGCCGCCGTAGGCGCAGGGAATATTGGGAACATCATTATTGCACATAAAAATATCTTTAGGAATAATTACTGAAATTTTGTTATCACATGGTTGAGTTATTACCTTTTTTAAGAATATGTAAAGATCTTGACATTAAGTGATAATTTATTGAGAATTTAAATTAAATAATGAGGTATATTGTGAATATTTTTTATAGAATTTGCAAAATATAAAATATATTCAGATTAATTTAAATAAAATGACTGATAAAAAAACAGATACTATTGAGTCACCTTTACAAAGTGACCTTATGAATGAAAATCTTAAAACCAGGCTTCGGGGTAAAATGCCTGAAGGGGTCGATTTTTCGTCAATCGGTTCTATTGATTTATCAGAAGCTGAGAAAATAGCCACAGAAGAGATTGTTTTCCTGACAGAAGAAGATCTTATTGAAGGTCTTGAGGATTTTGAACTTATTCCACTCAAGTCTAGTGAACCATCCATGGAGGAGAAGAATAATCCTGCCAAAAGTCTTTCCCCCGGGTTAAGAATAAAAACAATTTCAGCTGCAGATAATGATGAAAAAGCTGCAGATATTCCAGATGATGATGCTGTTCAAACAAAAGAGAGAGGAGACGAAGTTCCTGCTCCTGAACATACTGAACTTAAAGAAGAAATAGTGATGGGCAGGGAACGAAATGATGAGCGGGAATTGATGAGTGATTCAGATCCTGCAATTATTGAGTCACAAAAACCGGACAGAACTTCTTCTGCCGCAGAAAGCACACCTCTGGAAGATGCTGAATCTGAAACCGGTTCAGAGACTGATTATAAACAGAGAGATGCTGCCGGTTCAGAAGAATCTGTAGAGATAAGTGATATTCCTGAGCCGGACAGTGATGATAGAACAGGTTCAGAATCTTCTGTTAAGGAATCCTCCGGTATAACTGAAGATTCAGTGAACATTCAGCTTGAAGATATTTTTTATCAGGTTAAAGCCGGAGATGATCCCCTTCCTCAGCGATTTAAAACTAATTACCCCATGCAGAAAGCAGTATTTATTGATGATGCTCAGGTTTCGGGCGGCACTACAGGGGTATTGGTGTCTGCCAAAGATGATCCTTTAACAGACAGGCTGACACGTGTAATTCACGCTTCCGATGCTTCAATGACTGTTATTACTGAAAAGTCGGATTATTATGATGATCATACTTATCTCATGGAGGATATGAGTTTTTATGAGAAGAAGGATATGGGGCTGGCCGAAAGTGAGGAGATTTTTCATGTGGATCCAGACCTCGATTTTTTTGAAAATGCTATTATTAAAAATGACTTCAGCAGATTTATCCAGGAGATTGACGATTATTATGATGTAGTTAAAATCGAAAGTGAAAGTCAGATCTCTGAGATACTGGGGATTAATTCTGAAGAACGGGAGTTAATTGAAAAAGATCTCTTTGCCGGATATTATAGTAATATCGATTTTGAGTCGGAAATAGATTTTTTAAATCCTGACCTTGATTTTATTAATAGGGTTTTTGTCCAGAATAAGGAGGTTAGTTACTTAATTGACAAACCGGACAGCTTATTTGACGAAGAGCGCACATCTATTGAAGATGATATAACATCCCGATCTGCAATTGTATTTGAAGAGGATGTGGAAGATCTTAAGCTCCTTATGCAGAGGGATTATGGCGTTACAGCTGATTTTGACAAAGTTCCAATAAAACCTGTTTTAGAAGTGACTGAACCTGCTGCAGCAGAAATTGATAAAGAATATCTGCAAGATGATAATAAAGCACTTCCATCTGAAAAAAATAATGATATAATTAATATTACCGACAAGGTGATTATCCTTGATGATAGAGCTGGAGTAAATGCTTTTGCAGGGAAATTCCCTGATAAGGAGGAGGACCTTGTTAAGCTTTTCTCTTACCTTGATGGATTATTTGAGAAACTTCCGGAAGAAACAATAAAGAAATTTGCTGAATCTGAATATTTTGATCTATATGTTAAAGTTATGAATGAAATAGGTGCATAGAATGGGCCTCCTTGAAAGGGCATTGCAGTATAAACAGAGACTTAATGATGACGGCAGGGAAACCCTTATTGATACAATAAAGGGCCCGGCAGAAACTGATTTTATAATTAAGACAGATGCTCTGACCCTTGATGCTCCGTATGATGATTTTTTATCTCTCGAATCTGAAACAGATAAAACTGAAAATACTGTATCGGTTGAAGAGGAGGTTGATTCAAATGATGCTGCTGATGCATCTGTAGAAAATGAAATTGTGGTGAACTCTGTAGATAGAGTTGAAACAGATAAATTTACAGAAGTTCCTGAAATTCCAGGGCTTTCAGTTAACAGTGATTTCTCAGATCCGCAGGGTGGTTCCGATTATAAAGAGGAAATAGAATCTGAATCAGAAGATTATTCAGATCAGGTTGAGCTCCATGATAGCAGTGTATCTGGTGTTGTTGATGAGCAGAATATCCCTCAGTCTGATAAAAGCGGATTAAATGAAGTCCCCTATTTTGATGATTATATGGTTCTTTTTGAGATTCAGAAAGAGTTATATAAAAATCAGTCTGTTGAAGAGGTTTTCAGTACAATTCTTTTTTCCGTAATGGGGCAGATGGGTGTCTCTTCTGCTTCAATTCTTTTCCCCGGGAGTGATGACAAATCAAGATTGGCAATATCCGACTCAATTGGCTTAAAGGTAACTGAAGATTCTCTTTTCTGGGAAAGAGGGGAGGGGATTCTTGAAATACTGGAGAATAACAGAGAAGTACTCGATATAGAGAATTTTAAAAATAATAATGATTTAAGGGAGGAATTCTTTAAATTTGTTTCTATTGATACCAGGCTGCTTGCTCCGATGATTTCTGATGATGAGCTTATTGGTGCGGTGAGTATTGG
Source organism: uncultured Leptospirales bacterium (assembly GCA_964491265.1). Classification (GTDB taxonomy): domain Bacteria; phylum Spirochaetota; class UBA4802; order UBA4802; family UBA5550; genus JBBAGC01. The sequence continues at coordinate 112,929 of CAZBFP010000003.1, forward strand.
TGAAAAAATCAATGGAGAAAATTTCAGTGAGATAGAAATTGATTTTCTCAATTCCCTTGCAGAAATATCGGCCAATGTAATTGCTGTTGTTGAGAAGTATGAGAAGGCTGAGTTTGAACGGCTTGCACTCCGTATTGAGTCTGAAATTCTTTCTGATGTTGAGATTTTCCAGAATTCTTTACTTGGCGCCGCAACATCAAAAGATCTTGGCGATATTATAAGAGCTAATTTTTATTCCCTGGGGCTTGAATCTTACGCTGTATTTATGGAAGACGGATCCGGTGCATATTACCCGGCTTTTTTTGAGGAGGAGGATATTCTTGAATTTAACGGCTCCGGTTTTGTTGTAAAAGAGGAAAATCGCTTTATTTCATTCCTGATAAAAAAGAATGCATCAATCATTGTTGATGACTTTAATGATTCATCTGTACTTTCTGATACATTCGGGAGAGAGCGGATGGGGAAGATGGAGCAGTTTATCGCTTATCCATTTGTTATTTCAGGAAGGCTTACCGGATTTATCTCTATATTTAAAATAAATCCTGCTGTAGAATTATCTGACATTGATATGCGTATACGAAAAGTTTCTAAATTTATATTTCCGTATATTAATAGAATTAATCAGCTCGATCCTGACCATAATATATATAATGACATGACTGTTCAGGTATACGGGAGAATTGAGCATGAAATACGGAAGGCAGAGGATCTTGGTATCCCTCTCACAATGATGCTTCTTTCTGTGAAAAACTATAAGAGATATTATGACAGATACGGCCGTATCGAAACTAATATACTCTTTAATAAAATTGCATCCGTAATAAAATCAAGGCTTTCCTCCGGAGATTTTTCTTCAAGAATTGACAGACAGAAGTTTATTATTACACTCCCGGGAAAAGATAAAAATTATGCGGCTAATTTTTCATCAATTCTTAAGAATGAAATTGCAAATTATTTTGCCGGAAGCGATTTTAAGCTCCTTATCTCCTTTATCACCGCAGAATACCCTCAGGATGGATCTGACCTCTATTCACTACTTGATGTGCTTGACTGATTTCTCCGGTATTGGATATTTCAGGCATACAGATGAAAATATCTCCGATTAATGAATTGACGCTTATATACCAATTTCATAATTGACAAATAAAGAATCAGCAGATGGTATTTCCGGAAATTCACCATTAATAATTTTATATCAGGAGACGGTTGTTTATGGATCTTAATGATAAACTGAAAGAGCTGAGTGAAATGTTCGGGAATGTTAATGACCTGACAGATTCAGACCGTTTTATGATACTGGCCACACTTACTACAGATTCAGCATCGAGCATTGTTATTGGTGAGGATGGGCAGTTTAACAGAGACTGGATAGCGGATAATCTTAGTCCCATACTGGGGCACAACTTAAAGGATTATGATACTTTTGGTAAATGGGAAAAGATTATTCATCCTGATGATATTCAGATATTCAGGGATCAAAAACAGTATTTCTGGAAAAACCATACAGGATCGATGAATTATCTAAAGCAGTATTTTCATTGATGCAGCAGTAAAATCTGACGGCAATCTATTTAAACACTTACCATTACCTCTTTTAATAAAAGATAAATACATTAAAAAGCTATATATTTGTGCAATTAATTCAGAAATACGAACTTTTTTTTAAAAAAACCGGCTGGACGGTAATTTGTTGTTGACGTTGTTCCGTAAATGATATTATTATTCTTTTATACAGATTACTGGAGGAAAATAGATGATAAAGAAAATTTCTGGCTTAATACTTATTATATTCATGCTCCCTGTTTTCGGATTTGCATCCGGCAGCGCACCGGCCTGTGATACAAAGTTCCCGGTTGTACTTGCCCACGGAATGGGGGCACAGGCTAAAATCTTAAATATTGTTGATTACTGGTGGGGAATTGAAGGGGCACTGGAAGATGAAGGTGCAGATGTTTATATAACATCAGTTAATGGAATGGACAGCACCGCAAATAAGGCTGCAGCTTTTAAAACACAGTTTCTTCAGATACTTGCAATATCCGGTAAACAGAAAGCAAATATTATCGGGCATTCACATGGAACTGTTTATACAAGATACGCTATATCCAACCTGGGCCTTGGATCGAAAGTTGCTTCTCATACAAGTTTATCCGGGCCTCACAGAGGGAGCTCTGTAGCTGATATGGTTTTTAAAATTGTGCCTAATCAGGGATGGAACCTGGTAGGGGATACAATGGATATAGTATATACATTTATCTTCGGTGACAAAAACCCTAATTCTCTTGAAAATGGACTTGAAATGACAAGGCCATATATGAGGAATGTTTTTAATCCTAATACCCCCAATGTATCGGGCGTATATTATCAGAGTGCTACTTCGAAAATCAGATATATGTCTAATAGTCTTGTTCTGGGAACATCATGGCTTATAGCTCTTTATTATGAGGGAGCAAATGATGGTCTGGTATCTGTAACATCAGCGAAATGGGGAAATTTCAGAGGAGTTGTTGAAGGCGCATGGTGGAGCGGCGGTGTTGATCATCTTAATATGGTAAACCAGTTCTTCGGAATAACACCAGGTTTCGATGCACCTCAGTTCTATATCGATCTGGTAAGTGATCTAAAGAGCCGCGGTTTTTAAAAAAGCGTAATAATAAATATCCCGGGGGCTGTCGATTTACGGCAGCCCCTTTTTATTAATATGGGAGGAATTTGTGAAAGGGGAAAATAAAAAGATTATTTTTCTTGTACCTGTACTGCTGGTTTTAGCTGTTATTGTAGTAAATGTGGTTTCTAAAAGTTTCAGCAATAATGATCAAAAAATAATTTCTGCGCCTGCAGATAAGGTGAGCTATCAGGATGTAAGGGATTATCTTAAAAAAGTTGATTTTGATGAGAATACATCAAAAGAATTGTTTAAAAACAGGGTTATCAATAACTACACTTTGAAATATTTTAAATTTCTGCAGAATCGTTTTAAGGAGATGCCTCTTGAGGAGCATCTTGCAGCTGTAAAGGCCTACCTTTACTCTTCAATGGATATGAATGAAGCTGATATGCTTTTTGAGGTTTATAAGAAATATATAGATTATGAGAATATGATGGTTGTTGAATTGGGCAAAATGGACTCAATTAATTCTACATCAGATTATCTTAATATTCTAAGAATGATGAAGAATAAGCAGGAGGATTTTTTCGGCAGGGAGAATGCTGAAATCCTTTTCGGTGCATCTCTTAAGATGAAGGAGTATCCAATAAGGAGATCTGCGATAATTAATGATAACACCATGTATGCTGCAGAAAAAAAAGAGAAAATTGATAGGCTTAACAGGGAGATGTGGGGTAAAGACTCAGAGAGTGTGGAAAATTCAAAGAAACCTTATGTGGCCTATAATGAAAAACTTTCACTCCATTCAAAAGATTTTATGGAGATGAGTGATGCAGATAAGTATGTAAAAATCAGTGAAATGAGAAAAGAAATTTTTCCTCAGGAGATAGTTGAGCGCCTGGAGAATCTTGATATGGAACTTGAGGCGGAAAAAGGGAGAGAAGAATTGTACCGTAATAAATATGATTCAATTATGAGTGACAGCACCCTTACAGCAACCCAGAAGCAGGAGAGAATCTATTCTGTACAGACTGAGATTTTCGGGGATAATGCTGAGCTGATAAGGAGACGTGAACTTATTGAATCGGGTAAAATTGATATAATGGAAGAATTGAATAAGTAGTTTTATTTTTCTGCCGGGCTTAAAATATATAAAGTAATACCGGACATTACTATAAGTGCGGCAAAAATTATTATAAGGTCCCCGAAGATTGTGTAGAAGGATATTAATCCGGTTTTACCTGAAGTACCGGAAATTACACCCTCTTTATTCAGGTCAAGTGAGTCTGCTAATCTGCCCGAAGGTGTAATTATTGCGCTTACTCCGCTGTTTGTGACCCGTGCAATGAAGCGTCTGTTCTCTACTGCTCTGACAATATTGCTGTATAGGTGCATATGCGGTTCATAAGTATTGCCGAACCAGGAATCATTAGCCACATTGATTAAAATGTCCGCACCCCCTGCCGCAGCATTTCTTATGTATGAAGGGTAGAGTGATTCAAAGCACACTGAAAGTCCTATTGTAAAATTTCCATGCCTGAATAGAGGGGAGGAGTCACCCTCAGCAAAAGTATCAGGTGAGCCCATTATACTCCCATGACTTAATCCGGCAAATCTTCTTTCTGAATAGGGGAAAAGAATTTTTTTGTCATATATATGTTTTAGTATACCCCGGCTGCTTATAAATATTGAGTTAAAAGTATTCCCGTCAGCATCTTTCCGTGTCCCCCCTGTGATAAAGAGACTCTCATCACCGATCAGTGAATTAACTGATTTCATTATTTCAAAATTTACTCTGTCTGAAGAATTTAAAACTGTTTCGGGCCAGATAACAATGCCGTTACTATTATGATTTTCTGTTGTTAATTCAATATAGTTCCGGTATGTCATAAAAGAGAGGCTGCTGTCCCATCTGTCCAGGGAACCGGTATTACCCTGCACACCGGTGATGTTAATTGTTTCTGTTTCAGGGAGTCCCGTTATTTTTTTCTCTTTAATAATTCCATAAACAAAAACTGCAGTTATAAGAATAGTTAGAGGTACCAGATTGATGATCTTCTTTTGTCTGCTTACAATATATTGAGCAAGTACATAATTGGTATAAACAATGATGAAGGAGACACCGTATATTCCGGTAATATCTGCTATCTGAATAAAGGGGGTGTATACCTGTGAATATCCGATAAAACCCCAGGGGATAAAAAAATCGGTCATTTCCCTTAGATAATCTGCTATTACCCATAATGATGGGGGAAGGAGCAGATTTAAAAAAGTAAATCTGGTTTTGAGCAGATGAAGGGCTGTCCCATATAATGAATAAATAAATGTCAGAGGCAATATTACCAGGGATAGGATAATTAATAGAACATATAAGAAGCTGCTGCCGTAGTGAACAATCCCTGCATAAAATAGAGGTGTTGAGAGCATTAAAGCAAGGGGGATAGTGAATATGAGGCAGTTTAAAATGACTGTTTTAGCATTAAGGCTTTTATGTATTGCTATAAAAAAAGGGATTAAAGAAAAAAAAGCCAGGTACTGAGTAGACCAGTTTGGAGATGAAAAAAAGAATAGGAAAGATGATATAACAGGTAATAAGTAAATATGGTTTACCAGATAAATCTTAAAGGATTGGTTGGTGCACCATGACGAATGATTGTATAATGAAGGTGAGGGCCTGTTGATCTTCCGGTAGACCCTACGGTTGATATTATATCACCCTTTTCAACCCAGTCACCTTTTTTTACAAAAATTTTAAGGCAATGAGCGTACATGGATGTATACCCGTCGTGATGCTGAATGATAACTGTGTTTCCGTAACCGTCCCGCCACCCTGCAAAAAATACCATCCCCTCTCTTACAGATCTTATCTGAGTGCCTGTTCGTGTCGCAATATCTATCCCGTTATGAAATGATGTTTCACCACCGTGTGAAAAGGGGCTTATTCTGTCGCCGAACATTGAAGTAAAAAATCCGGTGTTCAATGGGCTTAAAAATGCAAGTTTATACCTGTAGAGCATTTTAATGTCCCTGTTTACAACTTCAGGAATCGCATCTTTGAAAAAAACCATACGGATATCATCCGGTGAAATAATACGGAAAAAGCTCGGTTTATAATCGCCTGCCACATGAGCATCATAGTTTAATATGTTTTTCATGCGTTTAACATCAGAATAATCATCAATTGCCACAAGGGCGCCATCCTGAGAGGGGATTACGATTCTTGTCCCTGCGCTGATGTTCATCTCTTTAAGGTGGGGATTTGCTGATATAATTGTTTCAATCGATACATTAAATCTTGAACGGATTTTCCAGATTGTATCATTCTGAGACGCGGTATAGATTGTAAATTCAACACCGGGGTTATAGGGGTATGATTCAAGAAAATTAATATAATTATCCTCTGATGTGAAGATAGGGAAACCTTCTATCAGTTCATATGAGTCTTTATCTACAGAGACTTTTTTGAAGAATATAAAAGAAATGAGATTGCCTGTGATTAGTATTAGTATTATTGCAGAAATGGCTATTGCAGAATATTTTTTTATCTGCTTTAACTGGTATAAAGTCGGCATTGCCATCAGGTTTTACCAAGCTCCTTTGATTTTAAAACAGCAGCTTCAATTGCATCTATAATTATTCCGCTGAAACCGGCTTTTTCCAGTACATGAATTGCTTCTATTGTAGTCCCGCCAGGTGAAGCGACCTGATCTCTAAGTTTAATAGGGTTTTCTTTTTTGTCAAGAAACATTTTTGCAGAACCGTAAACTGTTTGCGCTGCAAGTGTAAGGGCATCATCTCTGGGTATGCCCATCTTAACCGCACCGTCAGCAATAGCCTGTATAAATGTAAAAACGTATGCTGGGCCGCTGCCGGAAACCCCTGTAACTGCATCCATGAGCTTTTCAGGGAGTATAAGCACTTTTCCTGTATACGTGAGTATTGTTTTTATATTTTCAAGTTCATCGGAGTTAACATTTTCACCGGAACATATTACTGTCATACCGCACCCTGCAAGTGCCGGCGTATTGGGCATGGCCCGGACAATTTTTTTGTCTATACCCGCGCCTCTTGCCAGGGTTTCTATTTTTATCCCTGCAGCGACTGATACTATTATGCCGTTGTATTTGCGGAGTTTTGCAAGAATCTCATCAACTTTGTCGGTTTTAACAGCAATTATCAGGATGTCAGAGGTTTCAATAACCTCTTCAATAAAAGGGGACACCGTAACCCCTTCAATCTTCCCCGATTTTTCAGGGTCTGTATCATAAACATGAATCTGTTCAGGGGGGAGTGAACCGGATAACCCGGCTGCAATTGCGCCGCCCATATTGCCCAGCCCTATAATGCCGATTTTTTTTTCAATTTTTTTCATTGATATGATCTCCCTCCAAAAATTGCGGAACCGATTCTTACAAGTGTGGAACCTTCTTCAATTGCAATGAGGTAATCATCTGACATACCCATAGAAATTTCAGTTAAATTTATGGAAAGTTCCCTGTTGATTCTCTCCATTGTTTTTGCTGTAAGTGAAAATGATTTAATTATATCACTTATAGTGTCGGTAAGTGGGCCAATTGTCATTATACCCTTGAGATTCAGGTTTTTAAGTTCAATAATGCTCCCGGCAAGATCAACAGCCTGGTCAGGGGAGATGCCGCTTTTTGTATCCTCACCTGATGAATTAATCTGTATAAGTATATTCTGTATTTTAGCAGAATTTTCTGCTTCCCTGTTTAATTTTTCTGCTGTGGATAAGCTGTCTATTGAATGTATAAGGGAAAAGAGTTTTACTGCATCCTTTGATTTATTTGACTGCAGGTGGCCAACCATATGAAATTCAAAATCACCTTTGATAAGAGGGATTTTATTTTTCGCCTCCTGGATTTTATTTTCACCAAAAAGATTTATACCGCTGTTTACAGCTTCCTGAACTGTATCTGAGCTGAATGTTTTCGATACAGCCACAACTTTAATAGAATGGGGATCCCTTGAGCATTTCAGGGCTTTTTCATTGATTGAGTCAATGATTGACTTGTAGTTATCGTAGATATTCATGGTCTTCTGTTTAACCTGGTAAAGAGAAATAAAATATTTTAAAGCTTTATACTTAAAATATTTTATATTATAAGTAAGTGTTAATTCCTTAACTTTTTTCCGAAATAAAATGCTCTAATATCCGGGGCTGTCCAAAAAGTAATTTCCTTGTCATACCGGCTGTAGCGTAGCGTAATGCCGGTATCTCTTAGGCTTGATTTAATCAGGAGATTCCGGTATTTGCAATAATTGAAGTTGCAAAACCGGAATGACAAATCCCCGAAAATCTGACTTTTGAGACAGCCCCGGATATGGGAAACATCATTATTGCACTAAAAAATATATTGAGGAATTATTACTGATTATAAGTATAATAGTTGTATTTATATTTATAATAGTCAAGTTTTATATTTTTCTTGAAATTATACTGTCGCCCGGGTCTTCAATATGTTAAGTATGGTGAAGTAATTTACGGTCGGGGTAAAGGTTTTGTTAAAGATTACTGCTTTAATCAGATATATGAAAAGTGATGAATACAGAAAACTGGCAGCAGCGAGCTGGAATATGAGCTGGCCCATGATTTTTATTATGTTCTTTGAATTTATCATCAGTCTCACAGATGTTTTTATTGCCGGAAAGCTGGGGAGAGAATATCAGGCAGCTGTAGGTTTTTCCATGCAGGTATACTTTATTTTTATTGTAGTTGCTAACTCACTCACAACAGGTGTCGTTTCCTCTGTATCGAAATTATTTTCTTCGCAGAATAGTAAAGCGGTATCCGATTCTGTACATACTGCAATATTATCTGCTGGGCATTGCTGCTGATTTTGGCGCAACCGGGGTCTGGTGGTCCATGAATATTTCCATATTTGTCTATGCTCTTTTTGTTATAAGGAGATACAAAAGGAGGGAGTGGCTTGATATTATCTGAAGAGAAGCTGAATTTATCACATAAGAAAATTCTGGATGAAAGGCTCAGAAAGACCGGGTTGAAAATATCGGAGTACAGTTTTAATCCTCATATAAAACAAGCGAACTGATAAAAAAATACAGAATAATCCTGAAGCAGAAAAAATGAATCTTTGTTAAATAATTGGCCGGTAGATTGAATTTGTATTAAAATTTTGTTAAGTTAATACAAGCATGATTATTCAATAAGGCTGGTAATAATAGAAATGGATTTTTACAGCAACATTAGCAGGTATTATGATGATATTTTCCCATTTAGTCCGGAGCAGGCTGGTTTCATAGAAAGCTATTTCACACCCCCATATCATAATGTGAATATTCTCGATGCAGGATGCGGTACAGGGGTTCTGGCAATAGAGCTGGCACTAAGGGGGTTTAATGTCCATGCTATCGATTCTGAACCTCAGATGATCAACAGCGCAATTATTAAAAAAGAGAGACTTAATCTTTCAGGTTCACCAATTTTTGATGAAGCTGATATGCGGTTAGTTTCCCAGAAATATATTCCTGGTACATTTAACGCAGTTCTTTCATTCGGAAATACACTTGTTCATCTATTAAAAAATGAAGATATTATATCATTTGTTGATGGCGCCAGAAGGGTTCTAAAAGAGAATGGTTTTTTTCTGCTTCAGATATTGAATTATGATTATATTCTGGCAAATCAGATAAGGAAACTGCCGGTAATTGAAAATGATATTGTAATTTTTGAAAGGTACTATGATTTCAGGCCTCAGGATTTTATCAGCTTTATTACCAGGCTTACTATTAAGAAGGATAGGAGAACTTATCATAATAAAATCAAGCTGAATCCTCTTAAACGGGATACCCTGGCAGAAATTCTTACTAATGCCGGGTTCAGGGATCCTGATTTTTATGGAGATTTCTCCAGGCAGTCCCTGAATGAGGATAGTCTCACCCTTGTTGCTGCTGTAAAAAAATAGACTTCAATAAAGGCTAAGTTTTAGAATCATCTTTTTTAAATAATAGACAAATCTTTGCATCTATAATAGAATAGCATAAAATAAAAAGCTCATGAATATTAATATATTTATGCGGGCAAAAGGATGTTAAATTGGCAAGAAATAACTACGCCTATGAAAAGCGTCAGAGAGATCTGGCAAAAAAGAAAAAGAAAGAAGAAAAGAAAATGAAAAAACAGAGTCAGACTTCAGATCAGAATGATGCTGCTGACGATAATGATGAAATTGAAGATACAGAGACAGTGGATACCCTGGAGTCTGAAGATATCGAAAATCCTTCATAAGTTTTTTAATGAAATATTATATCCGGTTTTCAGGTAAGAGTATTTTTTAAGCGGGTGTTCCCTGTAGAAAATCTTCATTTTCTGTTCCTACCTTAAAAGTTTACATTATCTCCTTTTTGTATTATATTGCAGTAGAATAATTCATATTTTTTAGAGAGAATCTCACACTAAAAACAATGTTGAAAATTAGTCCTGGATTTAATAATATATTGGGGGTTTTAAAATGCTGAACTTTCTGCTATCTGCCGAACAGGAAAAAATAAAACTTGCAGCAAGGGAGTTTGCTCTAAAAGAGGTGCTTCCTCTTAGATGGTATTATGTTTCTTCCCTCAATCTGCATTCAAGAAGATAGATCCTGGCAGATAAACAGTAAATTCAGGACATGCGCTGATAATTCTGCCGCATGTCCGATTTAAAAAAAGCAAACTCCGCTTATTTAACCTGGAAGATAGGCGAACATAAGCTTTATCCCTATGCGGGCCAGGACAATCTGCAAAGCAATACATACAACAGAAAGAGCTGATATATACATTGCTGCTTCCTTCATTTCCATAAAGAAAACCAGTGCCGGTATTGTAAGTGACACTGCAAAAAGGACGGCCCCGAGAATTATCTTTGTTTTTAAAGCAGGGGTGGAAAGTTTCTTAAACCGGTTTTTAGCATCAAATAGGCCAGATACAAATGCCGCTGCAACTGTAAGAGGGAGGAGGTAAGCCATAACCTCTGCACCGTGAAGAAGCTTAATCCCCATTGATGCGTCAAGTATAACAGAGAGTATTATAAAAAACGGGATAAATACAGAAACTGCCTGCGGGAAATGAAGCATAATAGGGTGAAGATCCAGCTCCATCATTATAAAGTAACGTTTTTTAGAAATGGTGTATTTGTAATCCTCAAAAGCAGTTTTCGGCACACCGCATGCCGGGCATACATCTTTGAGTTTATCTTTTTCCATTATGTAATTACATGCTTTGCATCTAACGAAATCTTTCATCGCAGCCTCGCATTATCAAATTTATTTATCTGTACTTCTGCAGAGTATCAGATCAGTAGATTTCAATACCAGGCAGATAATTAATAAATACAGAAGATTCCAGATTTATCAAGCAATTTTAATTTTAACAGGGACTTGTTTTGTCTGAATATTTATAATCAGAGCCAGTAATCTGATAAGTGCGGGTTTTATAATGAAAACCGCTAAGCCTTTGCATCGAGCAGTTTCATTATCTCTTCAATATCCGGATCCCGGGGGTTCAACTCCTTTGCCTGTTTCGCATAGATCAAAGCTCTTTTATAATTCTCTGTTTCATATTCAATCTGGGCAAGCCGCAGCCAGGCTCCGTAATAGTTGGGTGCAATACCCGATGCTTTCAGGAGATGCTCAATGGCATTTTCAGGGGAGTCAATGTATTCGGCCTCTGCAAGGCGGAGGTGCCCCCAGATATTTTCGTGATTGTTTACAATCACCTTATTGTAAAGCTCCGCAGCTTTTTCAAACTCCTTCTCCTCAAAAAGATGGTCCCCTTCCATGATGTCTGTCATCCAGCAGTCAACTCCGCAGATTTTACGGTGTGCCTTGAAATCCTTAAGAGTGTAGCGGGCTTTGGAAGAGACTGTTTCCGCCTCTTCAAGAATTTTCTGCATCCATGGCGTGGTCTTTTTTAAATCGATTAAATATATTCCGCTGTCATGTTTTTTAAACCATTCGGAATCGGATATTTCACCCCTCTCTTTAGCGCATTTGTAAATATCTGTACCGGGGTAATATGCCACAGGTGAAACCATAACATCATGAGGGAGAGTCTTCTTTATAAGCTTAATTGTTGCATTGACATCCTCCGGGGTCTCGTCAGGCATGCCGGCCATCAGATAAAAGGACATGTAAATCCCCAGCTTTCTTGTTACAGCGGCTGTTTCAACAATTTTAGCGGTTGTTATGGACTTATCATATTTCTTTAATATTTTTTCCGACCCTGATTCGACTCCGTACTGTATATGTTCAAGGCCGCATCTTTTCATTGCAAGGAGCATCTCCTCATCAACAGTGTCAACCCTGGCCTGACAGTTCCACATAATGTATAGTCCGCTTAACTGCAGCTCTTCACAGAATTCAAGGACCCGCTCTTTTTTCAGCGTAAAGTTGTCATCCCGTATGGAAAAATAAATAATTCCATGCTTTTCATAGGAGTATTTAATCTCTTTTATAATATCTGACGGGCTCCTGTAGCTTACTCTCCTCCCCCAGAATGAAGGTGAAGAACAGTATGTACAGCTGTTGGGGCAGCCCCTTGATGTGATGATATACCTGTACTGCTCGTTGGGGTTAACACCGATTGTTTTACCGCCGAAACCTGAAGGGTGCGGGAGTTCATCAAGATCATCGATCCTCTCCCCCTGGAATATTCTACGGCTTTCAGTATCTCCGATATTATCAAGGAGTTCAAGTACTGTTTTTTCACCCTCTCCGGTTATAATGAAATCTATTTCAGGATAAAGCTCCATAAGCTCTTCACTAAGAAAGGTAGGGTGCTGGCCACCTGCAATAAGAATGATTTCAGGATCTTTCTTTTTAAGTTCACGGATATACTTTAATGACTCTGTTCTGTTGAATGAAAATATTGAAACAACAGCAGCATCAGGTTTCTCTTCAAGGGTTATATTGACACCCTTCTCCCATCCGTATTCAGAAAGATTTGCCAGAACTGTTTCATAACCTTTCTTTTCAAGTAGAGCCGCAATTGAAGTAATTCCATTAGGCATCAATGACATATAATAGTCATCTCTGTCTTTATATTCACACATATATGAGCAGATTACTTTCATCGGCATTCCCTGTTAATTGAATTTACATATATCGGAGCAAGATGTCCCGCATTTTCCGATCCATGGAAAAGATTTTTTGCGTTAAATGTTTCAGGATTATTATTATAAACTCTGTTCCAGTCTTCAAGAAGTTTACCGGAAAGGGGAAGATATGACCAGTGCCATTTCTCCTCTTCATAGCCGGAGTCTCTTCCGGAATTATAGGGCCTGCAGAAACCGTATTTACCTGCATTTTCCAGAAGCCAGTTGTAAATGACTGCCCCTTCACCTTCTTCGTAATAGCGGTTGTTCAGATGATTGATGTCAAAATCTGTTCCCCAGTGATGCCTTGATGTACCGGGCATTGATGAATAGCGGAGAATAAGCTCTGCCCGCATCAGCGGATCGGATATCTTATTAATATCTGATGTGCCGGTGGTTCTCAGCCTTCCGGTCCATTTCCCGTCCCAGATATTACGCTGTGCCTGAAAGTTCCTTGCGGCACTCTGAACCCATATTTTTATGCCTGGATTATCTTTATTGAAATCTGCAAGCATCGCCTCAAGGGCCTGAACTGTTTCCTTCCTCAGGTACATATTTTTGCGCGCTACAGGTATGGAGGTATTATCCAGATTCATAAAATATGGATGTGAGGCAGGATTAAAGTATCCTGTCACATAATCAAAAACAGGAATCCTGTAGATTCCTGTTTCATCAGAATAGGTAATTATTGCCGGTAACGTGAGTAGTGATGCCAGCAGAAAAAGCTTAAAAAATTTCAATAACTGATTTCCTTTCTTTTAAACTGCGAATATCAATGATCCATCTGACTGGTTGCAGGGGGATAAATCCCTTTCTTTCTTCTATTCATTGCTATTCCGAATCTTATTGCTCCTGAAATACAAACAAAAGCAATAATAATAGATGCAATAACAATAGTGTTGCGAACCAGCAGGTGATATTCCCTCATAAAATCAATGATAGCTCTATCCATCATGTACTCCTTTTTTTACAGGGATTTTTTGTTTGTTTCTACAGAAATTATTCTTTAACCTTAATATCTATATTTTGAAATATGGACTTTTGCAGTATAAGAGAGTAATTTCCGCATATAATTAAATAATGTCATGCTGATAATAAATGTCAATATTAATTCTTCAGCAGAGATAATAAATTTTATTAAGTGAAAAAAATCCGGGGTCAGAGCAGAGGCTAAAAAGTATTGGGGTCAGAGCCCTTATGTCTGTCCCGAATCCTCCTAACCATGTATTCCCGTTCCACCCTTTTTCAATTCACAGAATAATGCTTTACAAAAAAAATATAAAGAAATTATTAAGAAAAGAGCGGGATAAATCAATGTTAATTCCTAAAAAAATATTTTAGTGTAAAAATAGATTTTTTTTATCCCCGCCGCCTTCGGCGGCGGGGATAGTAGATCATTTTTTAATAATAAGTTTAGGACTCAATATTGGGATAATTATCTTCTATAAATTTATCATCAGGGAAATCGTATATGCTTACAATGCTGGCTGAAATTATCGGGGGTGTGGGGCTTGTTCTTCTCGGCATGGCACTTATGTCAGAGGGGCTCCAGGCCCTTGCAGGTGACAGGGTAAAGCAGCTTTTAAGTCATTTTACAGGTAGTCCCCTTAAGGGGGTATTAACCGGCACAGGAATTACTGTGGTTACGAATTCTGCAAGCGCAACAATTCTTGCCACGATCGGTTTTATAAATGCGGGACTTCTTTCCCTCCCCCAGGCTATCGGCATAATCTTTGGAGCAAACCTGGGAACTGTTTCCACAGCCTGGATAGTGGCCCTTGTAGGATTCAAGTTCAGTATAAGTACATTTACACTCCCTCTTATTACCCTGGGTGCGCTAATGAAACTTTTTCTTAAAAGGGAACGTGCGTCCATAGGCCTGGCCATTGCAGGTTTTGGTCTCCTTTTTCTGGGTGCAGATATACTTCAGGGAGGTATGCGCAGTACAGGGGGATTTATTGAGCTTACGGGCTTTTCTGTAAATGTCTGGAGCGACCGTTTTATTCTTGCAGCGATGGGATTTTTAATGACCTTCCTTCTTCAATCATCAACGGTTGCTATAGTAACAACACTCGCGGCCCTTGGTACGGGTTCAGTTACAATGGAACAGGCAGCTCTTGTTGTTGTGGGGCTTAATACAGGGAAGGTTTATTACGGTATACTTGGATACATAGGAGCGTCTACAGCAGGTAAGCGCACGGCTGTTTTACATATCTTTTTTAATCTTGCCACGGGTGTTATTCTTTTTATATTTTCCAGCATTTTCGTTTCATCAATTTCAGATCTATGCGTATATGCAGGGGTAGGCTCGCCGGCTATTATTGTATGCGCGCTTCATACAGGCTTTAACCTTATCGGGATCACACTCTGGCTCCCCATGCATAAAACAATTGCCGTTTTAATGGAAAAGGTTGTACCGCAGAAGGGTCCGCTTCTTACACGCTTTCTCGATTACCAGGTTGCCTCAGTACCCCATGTTGCTATTGAAACTGCCCGCCTGACAATTGTTGAGGTTACCAGGGTTGTTCTGACTGCAATAAGGGACCTGATTGTGGGAGAAAAACCATACAGGGAGGCAGTGGCAGGCCTGGTTGAGGTTGATGCCGCACTGCTGGAAACAAGGAAATACCTTTCCTCTGTTGTTTCATCACCTGACGCGAGCCAGGTGCACAGACAGCATCTTGATGTTATACATGCCATGGACCACCTTTCACGCCTGGTTGAGGCATGCAGGGAATTTGACAATGTACGAACAACAGCACGTTCTGAGTTTCTAAGGAATCTGGCACTCGGGCAGTTAGGGGAGTTTGATGCTGTGATTAAATGGCTCGATGGTGAAATTAAAGAGGCTCCCCTGCACAGGGTGGAGAAGGTCTCTGCGCATTTTGCAGAAACACGGCGTAAAAAGCGTACTGACATGATAGTGGATATTGCCAGAGGCGGTATGAAACCGGATGATGGATTTGAGCACCTTGAGGCTATGCGGTGGATCGACAGAATAGCATATCATATATGGCGGGGTGTTTCACATCTTAGTCAGACCTACTGATTTTTTTAAAGCACCTAATATTCAAATGGAACAGTATCAGACGGTTCTTTCTTTATAATTTTCTCATGGGACTGAAATTTCTGTGTGCCGTTGCATTTCAATATGCTGAAAAAGCTTTTATCCCTGAAACAATATATTCCGCAACCCAGCTGAATTACATCCTTTGAAAGAATATTTGCTCTATGTCCCGGGGAATCCATCCACTGTTTAACAATAGCATCAGCAAATGAAAGGTATGTGTGATATGGTATAATCTCACCCCCCGGCCTGGAGCTCAGGTGCCCTTTGCTGATGTCAATAGGATAAAGTCTCTGGCCGGAAGTAATCTTTATACCGCTGGATGAGGCGATGTTTTCTGCCGGCAGAGGGTTGGCCACTCCTGCCAGTCCGGTTCTTTTAACCGGGTCTCTTCGTGCAGGGTCCCGGTCATAATGGGAGAAAAAATTCAGCTCTGTCATTCGTTTTGAGTGATACCATGCAGCTGCTTCAAGCTCAATGGAGTGCTCCAGAGATGAAAGGTTTCTCTTTAACCGCTCTTCATTTGTGACGAAAAAAACCGCGGCATTGAGCCGCCTGTAGTCAACATTGTCTGGATCAATGACCTTATTAAAGAGCGGGTTGGATCTGAAGGTGGTATTACTGTTTTCGTTGTAGTGCTTATAATCCCACAGAGCAAACCCCTGAATAGATGCAAGAAGTACAAGGGCTATAAAAATTTTCTTCATTTTACTGCTCCTGCGGGATCAATTATTATGAGCTTAATATCATTTGCCTCTATCATTCTCTCAATAATCCGGAGTGCCTTACCTATGGATTATTGAGCAAAGGGAAAAAGCAATATAATTAGTATAGATTCAGAAAAAATAAGTTATTTAACCATTTCCTGAATAATCTCTTTAACAGACTTAATGTCAGTTATTAACGCGCTCACCTGACCAGCCCCTGCAGGGACAAGATCAAAATTTGCGCTGTTCCATGCCTTGTCTGCATTTTTAAGCCTGAACTCTTTTTTTATATCAAAACCGGGTGATTCAATAAGTGTTTTTATCTCCGTTGTCATGATAGCGCGCATCATCAGGTTCTCTACGGGGAGGAGATCTGTTCCGCCGTCATGGCATTTTATTATAAGCTCCTTCCATTTTTCGTGGGCGGAACTTTCTTTTGAAGCAAGAAGCCTTGTTCCAAGCTGTACCCCTTCCGCGCCTAAAGCAAGTGCTGCTTTGTATCCTCTTGAGTCAGCAATACCCCCTGCAGCAACAACAGGTACTTTAACATTATCTGCAATCAGCGGTACAAGAATCATGGTTGAGGATTCCGGGCCTGTTGATCTTAGCCCGCCAGCTTCAGAGCCTGCTGCAACAATACCGTCAGCCCCTGTATCAACCGCGCTTATTGCGTGTTTAAGCGAGAGTACCACATGGAGGCCTTTCATCCCTGAACTGTGGAGCAGGGGATATATTTTACCCGGGAATCCCACAGCTGTAGTTACTGTTTTTATACCAGCTTCAGCAATGATCGGGATTATCATCTCATTGAGGGGGTTTATTATCATTATATTTGCGCCAAAGGGTTTATCGGTTCTCGATTTAACCTCTTTAATCAGCTTTTTTACATCTTCCACATCCCTGGCAAAACCGAGAGCCATCATCCCGTATCCCCCTGCATTGCTTACAGCAGCAATAAGATCCGGACTGTTCATTGCTCCAATAGGCCCCTGTATTATCGGGTGCTCTGACCCCAGCATTTCAATTAATTTTGACATGATTTATCCCCTTAATATTTTATTCTATTATAGTTATGTTTATAAGAGTTAGTATGCAACAAGTTTCATACTGGTCAACGCTTTTTTAATTAAAATAAATTTTTTCTATTATATACTTGTTGACTGTAAAATAGTTCTCTGATAGTGTTTAATGAATAAATAACGCGGAATTAAAAAACATGTTTGAAGACCGCAGAAAGATCCTTGATGTATGTGAGTATATAGACCGGATTATCTGTTCAGATACAGATTTATTCTGCATCAGGGTTCGAGAAGTCAAAAAAGAGATTAAAAGAACTCTCAAAATAAATCCTAATTGCTGCACAAAAAAAGAAATTGATTTTCTGGTAAAAAGATTATAGTATATGAATCCCCTTGTTATTAAGCTTATTAAAATTGGAATATTCATCACTGCAGGATTTATCACTGCAAAAATTTCTGTTAAATATCTAAAGAGGCGAAACCCTGCTGCTGCCATGTCAGATCCGGAAATAATAGCCCTTGCTGTTTTCTGCGGTGCTCTAGTGTCAGGGGTCTTTTCTTTTGTAATTAAACGGGTTTTATTTTAAATTAGATTTTATTCTCACTCTATTTTGGAGTACAAAATAGATTCCTTCCGATTCTTTCCCCCTGTCTACCCCGGGAGTACTTCTTCGCTCTGCTTACTTTGACGAGCTCAGTACAAGCAGAGGGCGCCCCAAAGTGGGCATGAGTTAACTATTATCATCCTGATAATTATATGTTAATATTCGTTAATACATCTTCGTCTTTAATTCGGAATATTAGAATTTGAGTACTCTGAAAATTCATCCCCCTATCTGTCATATTCCTACTGTGAAATATTTATTAACTCTTCTATTCCAATCTCAAGCTGTGCTTCTTATGACAAAAAAATAAGGGATATATAGATTAAAGGATGTCTTATTCTTTGATTCATTTATTTATTTGAGTGTTCCTTTTACGTGCCCCCTTTTGGGGACAGGGGGATGTGAGACTAAATGTTATTATTTTTACTAAAAATACAGAATGAGCCGATTTTTCTTGATTTTAATTCTGAAACGACTATATTATAATTACCATTTTTTCAGGGAGGGGAATATGGAAATTTCCAATATAACAGGTGCAGGTGTTGTTACACCTGGATTTACAACTGAATCTAATAGGCCGCTGAGAACAGAGACTGATAATCAGCAGGCAGTAAGACCGGAACCGCAGAGAATACCGGAGGAGAATAAAGGGAATAATATTGATGTCACTGCCTGATGAAGGGGTGTGGTGCTATTCTCTGTATCCAAGTTCTCTGATAAAGCGTGGGAGTTTCCCGCTGCTGTTTTTATGAAATATAAGGTGAAGTTCATTCTCTGCCCGGGTCATGGCAACATAGAAAAGCCTTCTCTCCTCTTCAATATCTGATGTTCTGTCAGGTATTATCCGGTCACTAATCCCCGGGATAATCACTGTATCAAATTCAAGTCCCTTTGACCCGTGCATGGTAAGAAATTTAATCTGCTTTGAGGTGATTGCTGCCAGTTCTTTTTTGAGTATCTCCCCCTGGTAATTATTCCTGTATATTACTGCAATATCCCTCTTTTCCGGGAGTCCCGAAATTATTTTTATTATTGCCCCGGCTTCGCTATCCCCTTTAGGAACAGGGTGAAATTTTACTATGCCACTGATATTCTTACAGGGTATTATTTTTTTCGATGTTCTGAAACTGTTCTGTCTTATAAAACTGTTGGAGAGTTTTATAATTTTTTTCCCTGACCGGTAATTAAATGTCAGCTCCCGTATCTTTACTTCAGGAAAATATTTTTTTATGTTTATAATATATTCCACTTTTGCGTTTCTGAATCCGTAGATAGACTGGTAATCATCACCCACCATAAAGAGGTTCGGCTTTTCCCTGCAGAGAAGGAGGGAGAGTAATTCGAAATTATCATCAGATGTATCCTGAAACTCATCAACAAAGATGTGCCTGTACCTTGACCTTACTGAATCTCTGACCTCCGGCACTTCTTTTAGAATGAGTGAAGCGTGTGCTATCATGTCGTCAAAATCGATAATTGCTTTTGATGACTTATAATCTTTATATTTTTCAGGAATTTCCTGTATAAGATTATAGAGACCGGAATGTTCAAGTTTTTTTAGCAGCTCCGGTTTAAGTCTGTGAAGATTTTCAGCAAGATTAAATACAGTATCACAGGGGATGCCAAGATAAAGCTCCTTCCTGCTCAATATTATATTCCGGATAATCTCTTTTTTATCCTCATCGGTTATAATCCCGGGGAAGGCGGGGAAGCGGAAATGTTTTATGTATATTGACGAATATTCCCTCAGCAGCTGGAGCGAAAATGAATGAAATGTGCCGGAGAAAACCGGGGTCATATCAGTACAGGAATTTTTCCCAAGCCTTGTTTTTATCTCTTCAGCAGCCTTTCTGCTGAATGTGAGTATCAGCAGGTTTTCCGGTGCAAGATCTGAATGGAGCAGGACATTTTTAATCTTCTCAATCATTGTAGTGGTTTTGCCGGTTCCTGCACCAGCAATAACAAGGCTTACCCCTGTGTCGGGCTTTGATGCTTCAATCTGCTGTTTATTAAGATTCCCCATACTATTAATACGAATTGAAGAGAGTTTTTTTTGAATTTTTTTACTTATAACAGGAGAAAAAAGAGGAACTGAATCTTTGATTTGCGAATATTGTTCA
Source organism: uncultured Leptospirales bacterium (assembly GCA_964491265.1). Taxonomy (GTDB): domain Bacteria; phylum Spirochaetota; class UBA4802; order UBA4802; family UBA5550; genus JBBAGC01. The sequence continues at coordinate 133,169 of CAZBFP010000003.1, forward strand.
TTAAAATACTTGACATTCGCTATATAAAATGTACACTTAAATTTTATAAGTATTTTTTAGTGTTTTTGTTTCAGCCTTAAAAATATATAATTAGTAAAAGGGGAACAATTATGTCAAACATCGATTTTTTTAACCTGCCCTGGAAAGAGAAGTGGGGATGGGAGAAGATTCAATTGCCCACAGTTACTCAGAAATATGTTGAAAATTCAAAAACCTATGCAGGGAAAGATTTTCAGCTTTTTAATGCTGCGTTATATAATGGCGACAGTAATGGTAAAATGTCATGGGGCGAGGCCCACGCAAGGGTGGAGAATTACGCCTGCGGCCTTATGAGCATCGGTCTCGGGAAGCAGGAAATGGCCGGTATTATGGCAGCAAGCGGCCCATACTGGACTCATGCGGATATGGCTCTAAGCTGCGCAAATGGGGTGAGTGTAGCTATCTATCCTACACTTTCTTTTAAAGAGGTGTCCTATATTGTAAATGATTCAGGGAGCAAGTTTATTTTCTTAAGAGGGGATCATGTTCTTGAAATGGTTCTTTCCGGTTTTGGCAAAATGCCGAAACTTGAAAAAATAATTGTCATGGACCGTGAGTATAAAAGTAAGGATCCCCGCGTAATAAGCATGGGTGACCTTGAAAAAGCGGGTATTGAGTGGAAAAAAGATAAGAAAAACTTTGACGCATATATTGCCAGAAGAGATGGTGTAGTGCTTGATGATATTTACACCATACTCTATACTTCAGGCACAACAGGGCAGGGGAAAGGGGTTGTGCTTACTCATCATAACTGCTCTGCCAGGATGCATGGTGTAAATGAGTTTTTTGATTACTGCGGAATGGGTTTTAAGACCGAGTATACCACACTCTGCTTTCTCCCTCTTGCGCACATATTTGACAGAGGTTCTTGTCAGGGTGCGGCAATTTATAACGGCTGTACAATCGCCTATGCTGATTCTCCAGGCACACTTCTCGATGATCTCCAGAAATATAATCCTCACTGGATTAACTGTGTGCCCAGGCTTTACGAAAAAATTTATATCCAGCTTCAGCAGAAGTTTGGTGATAAGGGACTCAAGCGTAAGCTTTTTGACTGGGCTCTTAAAGTTGGTGAGCAGGTTTTTATGCAGAGATACGATGCTGCAACAGATACATATAACATGGGTCACGATTTTGATGTTACAGGGAATCTCCCGCTGGGGCTTAAGATTAAATATAAAATTGCTGATAAGCTCTTTGCAAAGGTCAGAGCTGTTTTCGGCAAAAACTTCAAACATTCATTTTCTGCAAGCGCCTCAATTTCACCCGATCTGCTTAAGTTTTTCTATATCATAGGGATAAGAGTAAGTGAAGGTTACGGATCAACAGAGAGTTTCAACGCATGTTCAAATATGCCTCTTCTTGCATGCAGACCCGGATCAGTAGGGCTCGCGTCAAACGGGAGCAGACTCCGTGTATCAGATATTGGCGAGCTTGAGATAAGCGGAGCAGGTATTTTTAAAAAATACTGGAACAAACCGGAAGAGACAGCAGAATCCTTTACACCTGACGGATGGTTTAAAACAGGTGATAAGGTTGAAGTAGATAAGTTCGGTTACTACAAAATAGTAGACCGTATTAAATCTATTATCTGTCTTTCAAGCGGGAAAAACGTTGCCCCTGCAAAGATCGAATCACTTTTTGCTACAAGCCCCTATATTGAGCAGGTCTTTACAATTGGCGACGAGCGTGCAGTAATATCCACTCTTATAGTTCCAAGTTTTACCTTTTTTAAGGATAAGTTTGATGCTGAAGGGATTGAATATGATAAGAGCCAGGTGGTAATAGACAATTCAGCAGGTGCTCCTATTGTTGTTAAAGTGGGCCCCGATTTTATTGAGAAGGGTAATATCAGAGGATTGATAGCTGAAGAGGTTGCTAAAGCAAATAAGGAACTTGAAGGCTTTGAGCAGATAAAGCAGTATTCAGTTCTTACAGAAAGATTTACTGAGCAGAATGGAATGCTTACCCCAACTCAGAAAACCAAGAAAAGAGTGGTTCTTGATACATATGCATCAGAAATTGAAAAGATGTACGCAGGAAAATAAAATTTTTTATACACCGCAGGCCTTACTCCTGTGATGTTATTTACAAAAGCCTCTCCTTGAATAAGGAGGGGCTTTTTTGCAGTTAGATTAAATCATCGCCCCTCCTCTGCTTATTGAAATTTTAATAGCAATATCTGAAAAAATTAAAACTCCCCGGTTAATAAAATATTGTTGTCATGTCTCATATGTCTGACTTTATTGTTTAATAAAACAGTTTAACTTTTTAGTTAAATTATTCAGTTAAATTATTCAGTTGAATCTGGAGTTTATTATGACAAGCAAAGAGAGAATATTAAAAGCAGCTATATCAGTATTCGCAAGAAAGGGGAGGCATGGCGCCCGTATGGAAGAGATTGCTTCTCTAGCTCAAATTAACAAGGCGATGATATATTATTTTTTCCACAGCAAGGACGATCTTTATTTTGAAGTGTTAAAATTAGTCCATTCTGAAACCACGATGTCACTTTCCGGAATAACCGTAAGGGCAATTGAAAGCGGCCAGGGGTATGAGTATGTTCTGAGAAATTTTATATCTGCCATGATTTCATATTTCAGTGAAAATAATTATTACACAAGAATCCTCATAGAGTCCATGACCAGCGGAAGTGAAGAGATATCTCAATCGATCAAAGAGTTGAAGGATTGCATTCCTGATAGGTCGGGTACTGAAAGATTTAAAGAGTTTTTTGAAAAAGGGAAATCAGAAGGAATTATCCGTCATGATGTAGATATAGTGCATATGGTTATCAGCATGATCGGGATGTCCATGATTTATTTTTTTTCAAGATCAATAACAGAGGCTATGGAGATTGAGGTGTCTGACGAAAAGTATTTCCTTGAGCAAAGAAGAGAGAGTATAATAGACCTGGTGTTTAACAGCATATTTATTAATAAAGGGAATGATCTGGAAAATAAAAAAACCCGGTCTAAAAGTAAAAATCCTGATAATAGCAATAGGAGATAAATCAGATGCGAAAAATATTTTTAATAACAGCAATGCTCACCTTTCTTTTTCTGAGCACAATTATATATAGTCAGAATACTTCAGGCTCAGCAGAATCAATCGCCCCGATTGAGGTTGAGCTGGCAGATGAGGCTGCAATTGTTATAGGGGCACAAAGGATAACGCTTGCACAGGCTATAAAAATCGCCATAGACCAGAACCAGGATATACTCATGGGGAAATACGATGTTGCGATGACAGATTCCGATTCTGAAAGATATAAAACAAAGTACTCCCCCTTTTTTAATGCTGAGGCAGGGCTTGGAACATATAAATACCCTGAGATGATGCAGCATAGCACCGGGAAAAGTAAAAATTCAGCTGATGTTTCCGCATCAATTGCCAAAATGTTTTCAAGCGGAACAACTGTTGCTGCAGGTGTAAATAAATCCTACAGTGACACTCGATGGAACGATCCTACGCTTCCTGAAAAAGCTTATAATCCGGTTGTCTTTGTTCAGGTGCAGCAGGAACTCCTGAAAAATGCCTTCGGCTACACTGACAGGAGGGAACAGAAGCTCCTGAACAATGCAGCGCTAATGCAGAGAGATGCGATTATTTACAATCTCTCACTTGTTGTTGTAGGGGTTATTGTGGACTACTGGAATGTTGTTGTAAACAAAAACCAGATGGATAATGCCCGGCTTATGCTGCAGGAAACAAGAAGGGTAAGAAATATTATTTCAGGGAATGTAAGGCTTGGACTTGCGGAAAGATTTGAGCTGAATTTATGGAATTCCCTGGTTGCCTCTTCAGAAGCCATGGTGGCTAACAGTGAGCAGCAGTACAGGGATTCTCTAAGAAATTTTCTTAGAGTGGTGAATCTTGATGAGGATATAACAATGGAAGGGAAGGCTATCCTTTCTTCCGCCCTTCCGGAGATAAATGAGGAAGAGGCTCTCAAAATAGCCTATGAAAGCAGGGTGGATTACAGAAACGCACTGCGTGCCATGGAAAACTCCAGGCTGCAGCTTGAAATAGCAAGAAACAACGCTCTCCCTTCAGTTACCGGTGAGATTACAGTTTCATCAATGGACTATAACTCACAAATGGGTGAATCCTACTCAAACACAGTAACCGGGGAGAATCCCTCCCTTGAAGCGCGTGTACGGGTAACCTACCCTCTGGACAACAGGGACCAGAAGATAAGCGAAAGAAACGCAAGATGGGGAGTTGAGCAGTCCAGGCACGAGGTAGATAAATACAAACGTGTTGTTAAGGATGATGTGGTAAGCAAAATTGAAAAGATAAGAACAAATCATCATCTTTACCAGAAAGCAAAGGTAGCACGTATTGAAGCAGAAACCTATTACAGGAGTATGCTTGTAAGCCTCCGTAGAGGACGCTTTACAGCAGCTGCAGCGCGGGATGCACTTGACTCTCTGATAAGCAGCAGGGAGCAGGAACTTGCAATGCTGGTATACTACAATGCTTCACTTCTTGAATTTGAGGTTTCAAAAAATCAGCTCTTTGAAACCTATGAAATTGATGTAGAATCCTACATTCCTAAAAACTGAGCTTACTGTATATTAACCAGAAGGTGGAATTGAAATGATAACAATAATAAAATATTTAATGAAGGAGAAGCTGGTTGTTTCTCTAATAATCGGGCTTGTAATAATGCTTGGTGTCATGTCGCTTAAAAGCTTTAACAGGGAATCGATCCCTGAGGTAAGTTTTGATATGGTAACAATAAAGACTGTCTATCCGGGGGGTGCTCCGGATGAGCTTGAAAGTCTGGTCACCATACCCATAGAAAAAAAGCTGAGGGAAGTAGACGGACTTGATAAGGTGAGGTCCTACAATATAGAGAATGTATCTGTTATAGCCCTTTATATCGAAGAAAAAGCCCGTGATAAAAGGAAGATAATTCAGGATATTAAAGATGCTGTTGACCTTGTTGAAAATCTTCCGGTAAACGTAGAAAAGCCTGTTGTTGAAGAGATTACAACAGATAAAACGGATATTATTTATGCAGCAATAAAAGCTGAAAATGATACTGTGCCTTTTACTGTATTGCGGGAGGTTGCAGGCAGTCTGGAAGATTTTTTCTACGATTTTGACGGAGTAGCTGAAGTCGCTAAAAACGGTTTTTATGACAGGGAATTTCTGGTTGAGGTTGACCCGGCTAAACTGTCTCAGTACAGATTAGGTATAAATGATGTTATAAATAAAATTGCATTAAGAAACATCGATCTCCCGGGCGGTCCTTTAAGAGTGGGGGAGGATGAGTTTGTACTCCGCACTAAGGGGCAGTATAACAATATCAGGGAAGTACTGAACACTGTAGTTCAGTCCAATGATGCCGGATTCGTAGTTAGGATCAGGGACATAGCTGTGGTAAAGGACACAGTTGAGGAACCTAAGGTTCTTGAAAGGTTCCAGGGTAAGAGGGCCATGATTTTTAGAGTTCTGAAAAAGAAGAGTTCTGACCAGATAAACCTTACTGATAGAATAAAAAATGAAATAGGTGATTTTAATAATCCTCACCCCGATCTGGTAAGCATTGAGCTTTTTCATGACCAGAGCGTATACACAAGAAGGAGCATAGACTCTGTTCTGGTTAACGCTGCAACCGGGTTTATACTTCTGGCACTGGTGCTCTTCGCCATGCTTGGTGTAAGAATGGCAACACTTGTGACAGCAACTGTACCCCTTGTGTTTATGGTGGCTTTTATAGGGCTTAGTTCCGCGGGGGTTACAATCAATATTATAAGCCTCTTCGGTTTTATTATGGTTCTGGGTATGATAGTCGATTTCGGGATAGTTGTTTCAGAAAATGCCCACAGGTATATAGAGATGGGTCTTAAAAAAAGTGATGCCATCATTAAGGGGACTGCTGAAATAATGTGGCCTGTTACAGTAACTTTTCTCTGCATTGCTACAGCATTTACCCCTCTTATGCTTCTTTCAGGAATTATGGGTAAATTTATAAAATATATCCCCATGGTTGTAATGATATGCCTTGTAGCCTCTTGGGTAATTGCGATTTTTGTAATGCCCACATTCCTTAATATGTTCGGAAATGACAGGCATAACAAGAATAATGAAGAGAGTGTAGTACTGGAGGATGGGGAGCATCTTGAAAAGGGGTTTTTCGGTAAATTCCAGATTTTATATATGAAGCTTCTTCAACTTGCTCTTAGGCGCAGATATATAACAGTTGCGATTTTATTCTTCATGCTTATAGGTTCACTTGCACTTGTCCCGGTTGTGGGCTTTGTTTTTAGTCCGGATGGCGGGGGTGAGGAGATTGAGATTAAAACCTATCTTCCAAACAGCCGTAATCTTCAGACCAATCTGAGGGAGATTAAAAAGATGGAAAAAATTATTCTGGAGCTGCCTGAGACAGAACTAAAGGAGGTCTACTCCAGGGTGGGTACAGAGGTTCCTTTTGGACTTGATCCTCAGCCCGGTGATGGTACACACAAATCAACAATTCATGTATATCTTACTCCAGAGGGTGACAGGGAAAGGACATCTGAAGATATTGAGGTACAGCTGCGAGGTCAGTTTGCTGAAGCACAATCTAAGGGTATTATTTCCGCAGATATGGTTATAAATATTAAAGTTCAGTACAGAAGGCCCCCTATTGGCGATCCGGTGAATGTGGAGCTGAGAGGAGATGATTTCGATATTCTAAACAGAATGGCGGATGAATATATAACCTTTCTTCGCGATATTGACGGGGTTTATGATATTAAAACTGATTTTGAACCGGGAAAAACCGAATTCAGGTATAATATTGATGAGGTTATGGCATCAAGGGCAAAGGTATCTGCTAAGGATGTTGCAACAGCTATTAATGCTTCATTTGATGGGACAAAAGCCACTACAGTCAGGGAGGGTGAGGATGAAATAGGGATCAGAATAAGGTTTAATGAAGGGGCTCGCAGGAGCATGCGGGGTCTTGAAGATGTGATGATTTCTAATAACAGCGGAGGGCTCATCCCCCTTGGTATGATTACTACTAAAAATGAAAAGGCTGGATACTCGCATATTAACAGGCTTAACTTCAGAAGAGTAATACAGGTGAAGGCACAGGTAGATCTGACAAAAACAACCTCTGTTAAGGTTAACTCTGATCTGGCTTCATTTTTTTCGGATATGGAAGAGCGTTACCCCGGATATTTTGTTTCATATGGAGGTGAACACGAAGATACATCTGAAAGCCTGGCGGAACTGGGTGTATATTTTCAGATATCTCTTGTTGTAATATTTATTATTCTGGCGATCTTTTTTAAATCTTTAATGATCCCACTTGTTGTTATGATTGCCATACCCTTCTCCCTTATAGGGGTAATATTTGCAGTGTTTACACATGGAGAGGTTCTATGTTTTATGAGTGTACTGGCCATATTCAGTCTGGCAGGGATTATAGTAAGCAACACAGTCACACTTGTTGAGTTTATTAATAATAAGCGGAAAGATAATCATGGCCTGGTTGATGCTATTGTTGAAGCGGGTATATTGAGGCTTCGTCCAATAATTCTTACCACAGCTACTACTGTACTCGGGCTTTTTCCCAGTATTTACGGTATAGGTGAAAAAAATCATATGACTGCACCCCTGGCGCTTGCATTCGGTTATGGGCTTATCTTTGCCACAGTAATTACCCTCATTCTTGTACCTTCATTTTATTATATTGCAGAGGATATTAAGGGTTTATGCTCCAGAGTGTTAAGGCTGGCCGGTATTGAGATTAATGGCACTCTTGTGAAAGAGGTTCATGACGGGTAATGGGACACTTTTAATAAATGGTTTTTACTGACCATATCCGGTGTTAATTCATTATCTTCTATTTGAAATAAAATGCTCTAATATTCCTGCTGCCGTAGGCGGCGGGAATACGGGAAACATCATTATTACACTAAAAAATAATTTTATCAATAATTACTGATTAAGATCATAAATTTTTACTTGTTATATAGGCAGGGGGGAATAAAAAGTTACCATTTAGCTGAAGGCTGATAATTTGTTCAGACAGGGGATATGTAATGGGATTTTTCAGGGCAGATGGAATAAAAGAATACAAGGCAATTGCCGCAAAAAATTCCGGCAGTGTTGCTGTTTTTCTTGAGACAAGGAACGGGAAAAATTCTCCGGCTATTGAGCTGGCTGTTATTGTTGACAGGCCAAGGCAGTATTCGATCCGGATGAATGAACTTAAATTTTTCAAAAAGTCCTTTGAAACAAAGTTCCCCCAAAAAGATGAGTTCACCTATTGCGGATTCGCACCCCTTGATGAAGAGTTCGAAATATTTGAGGATTATATAAAATTGAAAAACAGTGGAAAAGAAATTACGATCAAAAAAGTATCCTACTATGAAGGGCTCCTTGACAGGTAGCTGATTGAGGCTTAACCAATACGTATAAGCATTACGCCCGCACAGATAAGAACTATACCTGCTATTTTGGCAGCGCTTACCGGATTGACATTGTATCCCAAAATACCGAAGTGATCCAGAATAACTGATGCAGCCATCTGACCTGCAAGAATTAAAGCGAGCATTGATACAGCGCCAACCTTATCTACAAGAATAACGCATGATGTTACAAAAAACGCACCCAGTATACCGCCGGTCCATATCCACCATGGCGCCCCGGCAAAAGCCCCAGGCCCGGGAACAGGGACCCGCGTGATAAGTGCGTAAACAATAAGTGTTGCTGTTCCTGCCATAAATGAAATAATAGAAGCAGTAACCGGAGAGCCTGCAAAAAAATTCAACCTTGCATTCATCCCTGCCTGCACAGGGATTGTTGCACCGGCGATCAGGGCCATTGCAAGATATAATAAAGTTATGATTATACCCTGGCTCATTAACGCTCCTCCCTGAAATAGGATACCCCTAAATTCGCCGGAGCATGACCTGACCTGGACTTCCTCACTGATACAAAAATTAGTATTACAATAGTGACAATATACGGCAGCATATCAATTATATACTGTGAAATCTGGAAGTCATATTTCTGAAGCCTGAATCCGATAATATCGAGCCCGCCGAAGAGGAAAGCGCCGATAAAAACCCGGTATGGATTCCATCTGCAGAAAATTACAAGTGCAACAGCAATCCATCCCCGCCCTGCTGTAACATTCTCCTGCCATGAAGGTATGTAAACAAGTGACAGGTAGGCCCCTGCAATACCGCAGAGAATTCCCCCCAGTATTATATGGGCATACTTATAAAGGGTAATATTTATCCCTGCAGCATCAGCTGCTGCAGTGTTTTCGCCCACTGCTCTCAGGTTAAGGCCCATGCGCGTATTGTACAGGTATATCCCGGCGAGTATTGTTAAGACATACCCTGTATAAACAAGAATCCCATGATTGAAAAAAATCTGCCCCAGATATGGAATATCTCCAAGAATGGGGAGCTTTATATCTGCAAAGAAAAGCTTCATATTGTCAGGGATAACCTCACCTAAAAGCCCCTTACCCATAAAGCTGGCAAATCCTGTACCAAAAATGGTCAGGGTTAAACCCGCCACTACCTGGTTAGCCCGGAGTGTAACAGTAAGGATACCGTAAATTAAAGCCCCTGTTGCTCCTGCTCCCATTGCCCCTGCCAGGGCCAGGTAGGGATTACCTGTGGACATTGCTGTAATAAATCCAACAACAGCACCCATAAGCATCATCCCTTCAACACCAAGGTTAAGGTGCCCCGATTTCTCGGTCATTATTTCACCCAGAATAGCAAAGAGTAGCGGGGTGCCTGCCACAACAGCTGCAGTAAAAAAAGATATATCCATTATTTTACCCCTCTTTTCCCCGGTTTCATTGTAAACCAGGAGACCCTGTATCTGATAAAGAATTCACTTCCAAGAACAAAAAAGAGGATAAGTCCCTGAAGAATCTGAGCTGCTGACTGCGGTATCTGGTATGACATCTGGATAAATGTTCCACCCTGTATCATAGCAGCAAATAGGATGCACACTACAGCTATTATGGGGGCACGGAGAGAGGCGAGCCAGCTTGTTATGATCGCTGTGTAGCCCACACCCCTTGTTATTTCAACAGAGAGGGTTTTGTTTACACCTGAAACTTCAATCATGCCGCAGAGGCCGCATATGCCACCGCTTATAAAAATTGTAACAATAATAACCTTTGAAACATTCATTCCTGCGTAGCGTCCTGTATTTTCGCTTTCACCTACAACATTTATTTCAAAACCCCGCTTTGTGTGATTCACCATTAAGTGCATTGTTACTACAAGAATTATCGCAATAATCCAGCCAATGTGCAAGCCGAAGAGTTCCGGGAGTACAGCGTTTTTTGTAAAGTTGGGGATCTTGGGGAAGCCCAGTGCTGCAGGATCTTTCCATGGGCCATACTGAAGATAGGTAATTATTTTAAGTGCAACATAATTCATCATCAGTGTAAAGATTGTTTCATTGGTTCTGAACTTTGCCCTGAAATAAGCAGGTATTGCTCCCCAGATCCCGCCAAAAAGTATCCCCCCTGCCGCCATTAAAGGGAGAAGAAGAAATGAGTTAAGGTCTGGAAGGTAGAGTGCAAAACATGTGGCTCCGAATGCACCCATCATAATCTGACCTTCTGCCCCGATATTCCAGAATCTTAGCCTGAATGCAAGTGCAATTCCAAGTGAAGCAACAATGAGTGGTATCGATTTTCTTAATGTTTCAATAATCCTGTATGATGACCCGAATGCGCCGTCAATCATGGAGGCGTATACAGAAAAGGGGTTGTGCCCCAGTATAATTATCAGTACTGAAGCAGCAGCAAGAGCGAGAATAACTGCTATAGTTCTTATGAGTGCCGCTTCTCTGCGTGAGCAGTCTCTGCGGGATGACATTTTAATCACGGTTAATCTCCTTTTCTCCGAAGGTCAGGCCTGCCGCCTGTCATCATCATCCCTATCTCTTCCCTGGTGGCCGATGCTCCGTCAATGGTTCCCACAATCTCCCCTTCAAATAGAACCATTATCCTGTCGCATAAACTTAGCAGAATGCTTAAATCCTCACCAACGTAAAGTATCCCCACACCCTTTTTCTTCTGCCTGTTCAGTTCATCGTATATAAGATGGGCAGAACCGATGTCGAGCCCCCTGGTAGGGTAGGCTGTAACAAGAAAGTCCGGGTCCGCGTCAATCTCCCGCCCCAGGAGAACTTTCTGTATGTTCCCCCCTGAGAGCTGGTTAACGGGATGATAAATCCCCGGTGTATGCACATTGAGCATTTTTATAATATGCTCTGCCCTTTCCCTGGCAGGGTTTCTGTCGAGAAAAAAAGTTTTCTGAAGATAGTAGTCTTTTAAAATAACATTGTCCACAATATCCATGGACGGGACAAGCCCCATTCCCAGTCGGTCCTCAGGGATAAAGCTTATGCGGAGTCCTCTTTCGAAAATCTCCCTGGGGGAGAGGCCCACAATATCCTCGCCTTTAAAAAGGATTTTACCTTTCCTGATTTTCTCCAGGCCCTGAATGCTTTCACATAGCTCCTTCTGGCCGCTCCCGGCAATACCGGCAATACCGAGAATTTCACCAGCCCTTACATCAAAAGAGATTTCGTCCAGTTTTTTTATCCCCTCACTATCAATTACAGATAATCCTATAACCTGGAGCATGGTGCGGTCATGAATAACGGGGGGCCTCTCAATCTCCAGTGTAACAGGGCGTCCCACCATCATATTGGTAAGTTCCCTGGAATCGGTATCTGCAGTGTTTATTGTTCCCGCAACTTCCCCACCCCGAAGTACAGTAACCCTGTCGCTTATCTCCATTACCTCATTGAGCTTGTGTGTTATTATAATTACAGCACAACCCTCATCTTTCATTTTGTTCAGAATTTCAAAAAGTCTGTCGCTCTCCTGAGGTGTAAGCACAGCTGTGGGTTCATCAAGGATAAGAATATCCGCTCCCCTGTAGAGAACTTTTAAAATCTCCACAGCCTGTTTTTCACCCACAGACATATCGTATATTTTTTTATCCGGGTCGATTCTGAAACCGTATTTTTCAGAAATACCTGTGATTGTTTTCCGGAGTTTTTTCCTGTTAAGGAAGAATCTCTCTTCCTGCCCTATAATAATGTTCTCTGAAGCTGTCATTACATCAATCAGCTTGAAATGCTGATGAATCATCCCGATTCCCGATTTAATCGAATCAGCTGGTGATGCAAAGCGGAGCTGGCTGCCGTGCACATAGATCTCGCCGCTGTCCGGGGTGTATACTCCGGAGAGAATATTCATGAGGGTGCTTTTCCCTGCCCCGTTTTCACCGAGGAGGGCGTATATTTCACCATAATTTACAGTGAAGGAGATATTACTGTTGGCTTTAATATCTCCAAAAGATTTGGAGATACCGACCATTCTCACAGCTTCATTATTTCTGATGGTTTTTCCCCTTTTTCAGTTACTCAGATAGTCTTAATTTAATAATTCTTTGATTTGTCAATTTACTTAAGTTTCCCTTTTACGTGCCCCCTTTGGGGGACAGGGGGATACTCCGGTAGATGTGTGAACAAATATTATTGCATGAACTTTGCCCATTAATCCTGAAACAGCAGGACATTGTAAATAAAAAAACCGGCGGATATGCAATTAATTCCGCCGGTTTTTAACATTAAAATCAGCAATTACCGGTGTATTAATCCGGTTCTGCTTTGCTGAATATTATTTTAATTTTTTGAAATTCTTCCCACAACACCTTCAACAAACCAGTTCATCGAAAGGAGTTCGCTGTCTGCCAAAGTTTTTCCCGCAGGAACTTTAACCTTGCCTGACTGATCTTTTATTGGGCCTGCAAAGGGGTGAAATTTCCCGTCTACCAGCTGCTTTTTCATTTCTTTTACTTTAGCTTCAGCACCATCAGGGGCATTTTTTGTAAGAGGCGAAAGGTCAACGATTCCATCCTTCATGCCGCCCCAGTAGCTCTCAGGCTTCCATGTGCCTGCTATTACTTCTTTAACCTGTTTTACATAATATAATCCCCAGTTCCATACAGGGGCTGTGAGGTGAGCCTTTGGAGCCATTCTTGTCATGTCTGTGTTATATCCCACAGAGAACATCCCTCTCTCCTCTGCAGCCTGCTGAGGGCCTGCTGTATCCTGGTGCTGCGCAATAATATCACATCCTGTGTCAAGAAGGGCTTTTGCAGCTTCTTTCTCTTTTGCAGGGTCGTACCAGGTGTGAGTCCATCTTACATGAACTTCAGCTTTTGGATTGGCTGCTCTAACTCCAAGGGTGAAAGCGTTAATTCCGCGTACAACTTCAGGAATTTCAAATGCTGCAACATAGCCTATTTTGTTGGCCTTGCTCTTCATACCTGCAACAAGTCCTGAAAGAAATCTGGGCTCATATATTCTTCCAAAGTAGTTACCCATGTTTTCGGTCATTTTGTAGCCGGAACAGTGGATAAACTTCACTTCAGGGAACTGTGTGGACATTTCCGCAAGGAAATCCATGTATCCAAAGCTTGTTGCTGCAATTATTGTTGCGCCCTGGTCAATCATGCTTCTGACAACATCTTTAACCTCAGCGCCTTCAGGTACAGACTCCTTGTAGATTGTTCTTATACCTGTTTCCTTTTCAACCATGAGTCTCCCCTGCTCGTGGGCGTATGTCCAGCCGCCGTCACCAATGGGGCCCACATAGATAAAACCCATTACAACATCTTTGCCGTCAGCGGTTTTGCTCTCTTTTTTCCCGCAGGCGCTGAAAATCATGAGTGATGTGAGAAGTAAAACTAAAATGAGCGTAAGTTTTTTCATCGTATCTACCCTTTAATAAAATTTTATATGATACAACCAGGTTAGTTCCTGAAATGTATAGTATCCTCTGACATGCTTTCTATTACTGCAAGAGACTCCAGGCGGATCCCCCTCTGCCTGAGAATTTCACCGCCATTCTGGAACCCTTTTTCAATCACAATACCGACACCTACAAGTTCCGCGCCCGACTGATCAACCAGATCAATAAGGGCGTTGGAGGCGCTCCCATGTGCAAGGAAATCATCTATAATAAGTATCCTGTCTCCCGGCTGCATAAGCTGTGAGGAAACAAAAATATTATAGTCCCTGTTTTTTGTGAAGGAGTGAACCCTGGATGAGTATGTATCTGTTGTAAGGGTTGAGGGGATGCTTTTTTTTGCAAAAAGAACAGGCACACCCAGTTTAAGGCCGGTCAGAACAGATGGAGCTATTCCGGAAGATTCTATAGTCAGAATTTTAGTAATTTTTTCTGAACCGAAAAGCTTTGCAAACTCATCACCTATTTTATCCATGAGAAGAGGATCTATCTGATGGTTCAGGAAAGAATCAACCTTCAGTATCTCAGGAGAAATAATCTTTCCGTATTCAATAATTCTGTTTTTTAATAATTCCATATGGGCCTTAGATCGGGTTAATGTATGCTAATCTACAAATTTCCGTATTAATGTCAATTATTAATAGGTGAGGTGAGGGGGCATTTTTTAAATTGTCAGATGAACTATAGTGGAACCCCAGTTCCATGAATCATCATTAAATGAGACAACCCCCGGGTGTGTCCGCAGTATGTCATGAACCTCTTTCTTCTTTCGGGATTTCCCCTTACCATGAATAATGCGTACATTACTGTATCTTTTTTCAAGGGCCCTGGCCAGGTAGAATTCCACTACTTTTTTTGTATCTGCAGGATGGAAATGATGCAGATCGATCTCATCCCCTGTATCAGGGAAGGAATCATCATATTCAGCGCTCTCCCTCTTCTCTCTTTCCTCTGAAATTTTTTTTGACCAGGGTGAGTCCTTTATTCTTTCAAGCTTTGAATAGATACATCCGCAGTAATTCTGCCTGTAGAAACCGTATTCCTTTGAAAGCTCTGCAGATTTTTTAAAACCATCATTCTTTTTAAAATCAGCTTCAAAAAATTCTATGCCGTATTTAAGTGAAAGTGCCTTTCCCAGTTCATTGATTACCGGAGCAGATTTATGAGGGCTTATAGAAAGGGTAGTAGCAGCAATATCAAAGCCGCTGTTTTTTGCTGTTTCAAAAGTTTTTTCAAGCCTGTAATTGTAGCAGATCCGGCATCGTTCCGATTTTTCGCCATAATATTTGTAATCTTTAACAGCTTCTACCCAGGACCTGGCATCACCATCTTCAATAATCAGATGAAAACCTTTTATCCTGCTGAATTCCTGAATTTCCTCCAGGCGTTTGCTGTACTCTTTCAGGGGCATAATGTTGGGATTGAAGAAATAAACTGTCACCTGGAACTCTTTTTCAAGCAGTTCCAGGACATAAGACATACAGGGCGCGCAACAGGTATGAAGGAGTAATTTTTTTCCGGTCACTTTTTATTTTAAGTATTTATTCAGAAAATCAGAAACTTCTTTTGCTTTTTCAGGCTCTGCCTTGCTGTCGAGCCATAAAAGAAATTTCGGTTTTACTTCACTTTTTGTGGCCGGACAGTATTCATGATGAAGTACATATTTAGTGACATGATACTTGATTGCTTCCAGTATCTCCTCTGCTTTACAAAGGTTTTCCGGTTTTGAACCGATTATGTCGCAAATTTTAATGACAATGTCATGTTTATCTATCTCTTTCAGTTCATCATTGTAGCACTTGGAATAGATTTCATTGCACAGGCTCATCTCATCTTCAAGCACCGGAATATATGCCTTTGATTTTTTGTCTCCCATTTAAGTCCCTCCGGGAATCTGTTAAGAGATTCTTTTACAATCTCTGCACGATCCATTAAGTATTAATATTTTCTTTATTATTACTTTATAATATTAGAGGTGTAGAGTCAAATTTTTTGTGAAAAAAATCGCCAAAAAAAGATATTTTGTACAAAAAAAACAGGGATTTATCATCTGAAACCCTCTCCCGACTCGATGGGCTTACTCCTACCCACATTTGTAAATGAAGCCGTAACATTCCGTGAAGGCCCCCTAAATCCCCCGGGGGATTTAGGGGGCTGTCTGAGAAATGGGCATTAGTCCCTCCCTGCAAGTCAGGTGCACAAGCGATAGGGAAGTGCGGGTGAGGGCACTTATCAGCTGATCTTCATTATAAGTACTGTAACATCTGTCTCAGGAAGGGCCTGATTCATGAATTTCTCATAGATTTTTTTTAAATTAAAAGCTATTTCCGTGGGCTGTTTACCTCTCGATTCACGTATAGCCCCTCTCAGCCGTAATAGCCCGAAGGTTCCGCCTTCATTATTCCTGGAGTTAATCAATGATTTTGAGTATATAACACAGATGTCGCCATTTTTCAGCTCAGTTCTCCCCTGTCCGAATTCCGACATGGGATCATAGCCAAGTGGTGAGCCTGCTGTGTCCAAAGTGTCAAAATCATTTTTTTCAACCCTGAATACCTCCATTGGTGGGAAACCTGCATTGGTATAAAAGATACGCCTTGTTTCAGCTTCAAAGTAGCAGTAAAATGCTGTAACCAGTTCACCTTCACCTTTTGTGTATTCACTCAGTACAAGATTTATTCTTTTAATTATATTGTAGGGTGAAGCTGCCTCATTAATGCAGCCGTGAAAAGCGGATCTCAATATTACAGAATAGAGAGCATTGTTTATCCCTATACCGGAAATATCACTGCATAGAATCCCCATACTGTTTTTTGTAGGCTGAAGAAAATCAAAATAATCCACACCCTTGTCGTATCTGGGAGATATGAGAGTACTGAAAGAAATATTCTTCATATCCGGAAGTTTATTTGCAGAAGTGTTCTCAAGTATTTCTGATGAGAGATTAAGGCTTCTGGAAATAAACTGCTCTTTTTTCGCCTTATCGAATGTGAGGGCAGATGTTATAAAATCATTGGCCCTGGCCCTGTATTCCGATATTTTCTCAACTTCATCGGGAGAAAAACCGGACAGGTTCTCTTTTCTCCCGAGGCAGAGAATGCCGTTAATCCTGTTCTCATAGTAGAAGGGGAGTATAAGTGCTATGTCGTATTTATCAAAAAACTCTGCTATCTCAATCCGCGATACTTTAAATGAGTCATCATCGGCAAAAATCCTGTTTTTCGGAAGCAGCTCCTGGTTTCGGGCAAACCATTTAATCAGAGGGGAATACCTTTCCAGTGTCTCCTCAACAAGGTTATTCTCAGTGTCAAAAGCTTTCTGAAAAAGTTTTTTTTCATCATCATAAATAAAAAAAGCAGATCTGAGCAGGCCAAGGCCCTTGTGTATTTCAAGGGTGCTTGCCTGGATAATATCATCCAGTGTTTTGAGCCTGGTTGCTTTTTTTATGTACTGGTTTGTAATATTGGTAATGTCAGCCTGTTTTTTCCTGAAAACTCTGTCAATACCGGGCTGAAGGAGATATGAGAAAACAAGGAATATAAGTACAGAGGATCCTGCAAGAACCTCAGCGGGGAATTCCCTTAAATAGATGATATTCTCTGCTGCATAAAAGATCAATATTACAGGGAGTAATATACTGGCGCTCAGTGTAGCATACATGGCGGTTTTATGAATTGCTGTCCGGATATCCATTATATTGTATGCTACAATCGAATAAAAGAGCGTAATTGCGGCAGCAAAGGAGGCGGCAGATGGTGCAATGATATAAAAGTCGTATATTCCGGCAGTCATGGGGAGGAGTATTGAACCCACATATGTAAGGAACAGGAATATTGAAGTTGCAAGAATAAGGTAGCGAATCTGGAGTCTGTAGGTTTCATTTTTAATTTTAATATAGTTGTAAATGAAAATAGATATTGCAATTAGAAAATATAGAAAGGAAATACCTGCATATATGGGGTATAGCGGCCCCGTCCCCCTTGTCATATGGAAGTCTTTAAATGTTACACTGTAAACAGACCAGTCGGTAAAGTAGACAAAGCCGGATACAATGAGAGCAGGCAGAATAATAAGAACAGGTATATGCAGTTTTATTCTTTCCTCTTTTTCCGGATAGGTAAGGGAAAGGTTAAGCATGCAGGCAGGGAATAGAACAGAAAAAACCTGGGTTAACCTGTTAATTTTTACTGTATAGGGAGTATCGTAAAGAAGATAGGTAAGAAACATAGTAAAGATAATCCCCGCACCGGAGAGTATGAAGAATGAATAAAAGACGGGTGACTGTTTACCCCTGTTTTTATAAAGGATAAAGATGCCTGTGTAAACAAGTACTATTGAGGAGATAAATGATACTGTCAGATTCAATGTATACATTATTACATTCCCTTAAAAGAAAGAGCTATGAATTAAAAATTATGTTATTATAGCAGATGCAATTTCTTATTACAAGTAAAATTCCACTGACCTGCTCTCTTTTATCCGGGTAATTAATTTTGCAGGCTATGTCATTCCTGCGCAGGCAGGAATCTCCGGTAAAAATCAGGAGTTGTGAGATTCCCGCATGCGCGGGAATGACAGCACCCCATGAAATAATACAGCTATTTAGAAGCCTGTGCAATTTTAATTGACTGCAAGTGGTAAATTTTGTATACTTAATTATATATGAATCGTTCCCCGATTAAGCCGGGATATCAGATAAAATTAGAGGCGGAACCGGTAATAATGCTTCAGAAAAGAGAAAAATGCGGCAAAACTGTACTTATGATTGTTGATATGCAGAGATATTTTATCGATGAATCTTCAGATTATTCCCGTTACTTTAATATGCTTTACCCCGGATCCCTCCAGTATATAAGGGAGACATGCCTTTCTACTGTAATACCAAATATTAAAAAGCTGAAACAGCTCTTTTCGGAATCAGGGGACCCTGTTGTTTATCTTAGATTGTGCGGCTCTGACCCTGAAAGAAAAGATCTCCATAATTTTTTTTATGAATCATGGAGCCAGGGCTTTGGAAAGGGGTTCGATGCTGTCTACCCTCTGCAGAATGATCCAATGGCCGGGGTAATTGATGAGCTAAGGCCCGGGCCCGGGGATATTGTTATTGATAAAACAACATTCAGCCCTTTTTCCTCCACCATGATTGAAAAAGAGCTTTCGCAGATGGAGGCGGAAACAATAGTATTTACAGGGCTTGCAACAAGCCAGTGTGTAGAAACAACAGCAAGGGATGCTTCTGACAGAGATTACAGAATTATTCATATATATGACGCGCAGGCTGACTATGATAACAATACTCACGAAGCATCGCTTTACTGCTCAAGAGGGGTATGCGGCGGAATAATATACGATACAGATTTCTATATTAACCTGTATAAAAACGGGGGAGTGCTTATCTGAAAATCCGCACGATAACGCTGTTTCCGTCAGGTGCACTTGCTTCAGGGAATACAGGTCTATGGAGCAGCTCAGGCCTTGCCCCTTTTCTAAAGTCCACATCTTCAATATTTTTAATCCCCCGCTGCTGTGAAGCAGGGTATCCGGAGGTTTTTACAAAGGAATATTTTATATTATTCACCTGAAGTATTTTTTCGAGTCTGGCTAAATCTTTATTCTGCACAGCCCCTTCTATATAGGAACCGGTCATGCGGATTATTCTCCCGTCTGCATCTCTGATTGAAGATATTATTCTTTGAGTCTCGTTCTCTATTAATTCTGCTTCAGCAATTACGGCCCCTTCCTCAGGTATGAAATAACCTGTCCCTATAAAAGCCGCGCCGGTTATTACCATTAAAGAGGCTGCAATAGCAGGGAGAGTTTTGTAGAGTATTCTGTTTCTTTTTCTTGTCCGGTAGAGGCTTATTGTTTTGCCGCATATATCAGGTAGTGCGAGAGGCTCATTTTTTACTTCCAGAAGAAGCTGAAGGCATCTGCTTAGAGATCCATACTCCATTCTGCAGGTTTCGCAGACTGCAATATGCTGAAGAAAGTCCCTCTTCAGTTCATCAGGAATTTCATCATCTAAAAGGTCTGATAACTGGTCGAAGTTTAGATGTTGAAATGTCATATTAAACCTCTTGCATAAAGTCTGTTTTTAAGATACTCACGTCCCCTGTGTATCCGCACCTTCACATTGGAGAGGTTTATTCCCAGAATTTCCGATATTTCGTTATAGGATAAACCTTCAATGTCTCTGAGTGTAAGAATCTCCCTGAAGTCGTCCGGGAGCTTCCCTATCTCTTCTTTCAGTATCCTGAGAGAGTCTTCAGTTACTATTTTTTCTTCAGTATTTTCTCTGTAATCCTGAAGCTGAAATTCTATCTCTTCGCCGCCCCGTGTTATCTGGAGGGGTACAGTTCTCTGTCTGTTCCGCTTTTTCCTGTAGTTTTTACAGTGATTAACCATAATACTGTAAAGCCATGTGGAAAACTTGGATTCCTGTCGAAACGAGGCAAGTGCTTCCAGAACAGTTATAAATATATCCTGGGTAATATCAAGAGCCTCATCATAGTTATTAAACTGATAATAAACATATTTAAATACCATATCCTGGTACTTATTGATAATATGAGAGTATGACTCTATATCGCCATGTATTACTCTGTTTATTATCTCGATGTCATCAAATTTTGACATAAGGCCCCTGTAAAGGTTACATTCATGAATAAAAAATTAAAATTTTATCTGAATAAATTTTCTTTTACCGACTTTTAATATTCCTCCCTTAGCTTCAAGCTCCAGGTCAGGGTCGGTAATTTTTTCGTTTTCAAAGGATACTCCGCCGCCGGTTATAAGTCTGCGTGCGTCACCGTTGGATGAGGCTAGTCCTGACAATACCAGTAATTTAACAATCCAGATTTTATTCTCTTTAAGATCATCAGGGCTCACTGTAAATTCAGGGATATCGTCAGGTGTGTCATGGTTTACAAAAATCCGGTTAAATTCCGCCTCAGCATGCTCTGCAGTTTCGCTGTCGTAAAACTGGGCGCAGATATTTTTTGCCAGGTCTACTTTTATTTTTCTCGGGTGGATCGATCCATCCGCAAGGCCTGCTTTCATAGCCTTAATCTCTTCCATGGGCACATCTGTTACAAGCTCATAGTATAGAAACATTATTTCATCAGAAACAGACATAACCTTTCCGAATATTTCCCTGGGCGCTTCGTTTATCCCTATATAGTTGTTAAGGGACTTGCTCATCTTCTGCACACCGTCAAGTCCCACAAGTAGAGGCATGGTTAATATTGCCTGTGGCTCCTGTCCGTATTCTCTCTGCAGGTCGCGTCCCACAAGGAGGTTGAATTTCTGGTCAGTTCCCCCAAGCTCCACGTCCGCTTTAAGTGCAACTGAGTCATAACCCTGAACAAGGGGGTACATGAATTCAAGAATTGATATGGGTTTCCCTGTTTTATACCTGTTGGAAAAGTCGTCCCTTTCCAGCATCCGCGCCACATTGTATCTTGATGTAAGCTCAAGTACACCGGCAAAATCCATGGGTGAACACCACTTTGAGTTGAATTCAATAACTGTTTTTTCCGGATCAAGTATTTTGAAAACCTGCTTTTTATAGGTCTCAGCGTTTTCAAGCACCTCCTCTCTGGTAAGTCTTTTGCGCGTTTCAGATTTACCGGAGGGGTCGCCTATCATCCCTGTAAAGTCCCCTATGAGAAAAACAACGCGGTGCCCCATATCCTGGAAATGCTTCATCTTTCTAAGAAGAACAGTATGTCCAAGATGAATATCGGGCGCTGTAGGGTCAAACCCGGTTTTTATCGTAAGAGGTTTATTCTCTTTTTCAGATTTTTCCAGCTTCTTCTGGAATTCTTCAATCGGTATAATTTCTTCTGTTCCCCGTTTAAGGAGTTCAATATTGTTTTTTATCATCACATTACCTGTTTTTAATGTTAATGTTCATTCACATCATCGTCATCTTCCCCTTCCTCTTTGCTCCCCAGCAGATCGCTGAATTCAAAGTCGGGTCCGAATTCCTTTACATAATGGTATTGAGCAATAATGGCGATGAGCTCCTCCCTCGATTCCGCGGCTTCATCTTCAGTATCGAATCCGACTATTACAGGATCCTCCATCCCTGAAAGAAATACCTCAAAACCGGGTTTCCCCTCTTCGCTTACTACACTCCCCACAGCTGTTATCTGAGGGACTACAATTGCAATACTGCCGTAATCTACTATTGGTAACATATAAATCTCCAGAATTTTTTTAAGCTGCGGTCCCTGATATTAGTTACATGGAAAACAAAATTTGCCTGAATTCAATCAGGCAAATTTATCTCATATAAGAAAGATTCCGGAGCCGTCAAGTTTATATTAAATTTCAGTAATTATTCCTAAGGATATCTTTTAATATAATAATTCTTTTTTTTTATTAGGCTGTCTAAAAAGTCGAATTTTAAAGAATTTGTCATTCCGGTTTTGCAACTTCAGCTTGTGCAAATACCGGAATCTCTTGATACAATCAGGTGTATGAGATACCGGCATTTCGCTTCGCTACAGCCGGTATGACAAGAAAAATACTTTTCTGGCAACCCTAATGTAAAAGCATTTTATTTTAAATAATAGTTAAGGAAATAACACTGATTAAATTCATTTTTCAGTAAAAATCTTTAGCTGATGATCCTTCACCTGAAAGACTGGAGAATTCTCTCAACAGCTCCTTCTGACGTGATGTGAGCTTTTTGGGAACTTCAATATTGATTTTTACAAGCTGATCCCCTTTCCCGTAGGAGCCGAGATATGGTATTCCGTTCCCTTTCAGCCTGAATACCTGTCCGTTTTCGGTTCCAGGGGGTATTTTCATTTTAACTTTTGACCCTGTAATTGTAGGAACTTCAATATCTCCCCCGAGACAGACTGTGGGGAAGGGTACCTCAACAACATTGAGGAGGTCATTGCCGTGTCTGTCAAATACAGGGTGTTTTTTTACATGCATAACAACATATAAATCCCCGGTTATCCCGTCATTTGGAGCCTGTTCCCCCTCACCGGTAATTTTGAGTCTTGAACCTGACTCCACACCCGCGGGGATTTTAACTGTAAGGGTCCGTTTCTTCCTGGTAAGTCCTGAGCCTCCGCAGGTTTTACAGGGTGAGGTTATAATTTTACCCTCACCGCGGCACCTGGGGCATGGCTGGGATATTGAGAAAAATCCCTGTGTCTGGCGGATCTGCCCTGCTCCATTACAGGTGGTGCAGACTGCAGGTTTCGATTTAGATGAAGATCCTGTGCCGCCGCAGGTTTCGCACTGCTCGCTCCTCGGTATTTCTATCTGAACCTCACTCCCTGTGGCTGTCTGTTCCAGAGAGATGGTAAGATCGTACTGAAGATCTGCCCCTCTTCTTTTCCTCTGCGACCTGCTTCTCTGCCCGCCGAATGAGGATCCGAAAAATCCTTCAAAAATATCTCCAAGGTCAACATCACCGAAAATATCTGAAAAATCGGTGTAGGCGCCCCTTCCGAAATTATCGAAACCCTGTACACCTTCATGGCCGAACTTGTCGTAGGAGGCTCTTTTTTTAGGGTCTCTTAAGACCTCGTAAGCTTCTGTGGCCTCTTTGAATTTCTCCTCAGATTCCGGGTTCCCTTTGTTTTTATCCGGATGGTATTTCAGCGCAAGTTTCCGGTATGCCTGCTTAATATCCTGTTCCGAAGAGTTTTTAGGTACTCCCAGAATTTCGTAGTAATCTCTTTTTCCCAATTTTCTATCCTCTTTAAAAAACTACTTCTTAACAGCGGGTTTGTCTATGAGCCTTTCCAAAAAGTACTTTCCTGGTCATACCGGCTGTAGCTAAGCGAAAGCAAGCGTTGTTGAAACTTCCTGTTTCGTGCTTGCAGGCAGCCCTCGTGGCTGCACTGCCGGTATCTCTTAGGACTGATTTTATCAGGAGATTCCGGTATTTGCACAAATTGAAGTTGCAAAACCGGAATGACAAATCCTTTTAAATCCGACTTTTGAAACAGTCCCATAGCTTTCCCCGCTGACTGGTAAGACAGAGATCATTTTTTCTCTTCCTCGTCAACTACTTCATAATCAGCGTCATATACATTGTCATTGCCGTCTGAAGCTTCCCCTGCAGCGCCCCCGTTATCCTGACTCTGGCCCGGGGCTTCTCCGCCGGCTGCGCCTTCCTGGTATATTCTCTGTGCAAACTGGTGAGAAGCCTGCTCAAGATCGGTTTTCGCCTTTGTAATTGATTCAGTACTGTTCCCTTCCATTGCTGTACGGAGAGTGGAGATGGCAGAGTAAATCTGATTTTTCTCATCCTCCTGCACCTTGGCCTCATTCTCTCTCATCATTTTCTCAATGGAGTAGATAAGTGTGTCAGCTTCGTTGCGAGCTTCAATCAGGGCTCTTGCCTTTTTATCCTCATCCGCATGGGCTTCCGCTTCCTTAACCATTTTGTCGATTTCAGCTTCACTTAATCCGCTGGAAGATTCGATTTTTATTTTCTGCTCTTTTCCTGAACCGAGATCTTTTGCAGAAACATGGACTATTCCATTTGCATCTATATCGAAGGTCACCTCTATCTGCGGCACACCTCTTGGAGCCGGGGGTATGTCTGTAAGGTCAAATCTCCCCAGTGTTCTGTTCTGTGCTGAAAGTTCCCTTTCACCCTGAAGTACATGAATTGATACTGCAGGCTGGTTGTCCGCTGCTGTTGAGAATACCTGGCTCTTCCTTGCTGGAATAGTGGTGTTCCTTTCTATAAGCTTGGTCATTACACCGCCCAGTGTTTCTATACCGAGGGAGAGTGGTGTTACATCAAGGAGAAGAACATCATGAACATCCCCTGCTAAAACTCCACCCTGGATCGCAGCCCCTATTGCCACAACCTCATCGGGGTTTACACCTTTATGCGGATCTTTGCCGAAAATTCTTTTTACCAGCTCCTGCACTGCAGGGATCCTTGTTGAACCACCAACCAGGATTACTTCGTCAATGTCGCCGGGAGTAAGGCCCGCGTCTTCAAGGGCTCTCATGCATGGAACTTTTGTTGATTCAATAAGATCCTCAACAAGCTGCTCAAACTTTGACCTTGAAAGATTTGTTACAAGGTGCTTGGGGCCGTTCTGGTCAGCTGTGAGGAAGGGAATATTTATTTCTGTCTGCATTTTGCCCGACAGTTCAATTTTCGCTTTTTCTGCAGATTCCTTAAGTCTCTGCAGCGCCATTTTGTCTTTAGATACATCTATGCCGGTCTGATTTTTAAACTCGTTCATCAGCCAGGTCATTATTCTCTGGTCAAAGTCGTCACCGCCAAGGTGGGTATTTCCATTTGTAGATTTTACTTCAAAAACGCCGTCTCCCAGCTCAAGTATGGATACGTCAAAGGTTCCGCCCCCAAGGTCGTAAACAGCAATCTTTTCATTATTTTTACCCTTGTCAAGGCCGTATGCAAGAGCCGCAGCAGTGGGTTCATTTATTATTCTTTCCACTTCAAGACCGGCAATTCTCCCTGCATCTTTAGTTGCCTGTCTTTGTGAGTCATTAAAGTAGGCTGGAACTGTAATTACCGCTTTAGTAATGGTTTCGCCAAGGAAATCCTCTGCAGTCTGCTTCATCTTCTGAAGAATTCTGGCGGAAATCTCCTGAGGGGTGAATTCCCCTGCAACTGTTTTAATAACAAGACCCCCCTTGGAGTCATCAATTACATTGTAGGGGACCATGGAGATCTCTTCAGAAACCTCGCTGTTTTTGCGGCCCATAAAGCGTTTAACTGACCTGATTGTGTTTTCAGGGTTTGTGATAATCTGGTTTTTGGCAACCTGACCAACAAGCCTTTCGCTTTTATCTGTATATGCTACTATGGAAGGGGTTGTTCTCTGCCCTTCTGAATTCTGAATAACTACAGGCTCTCCGCCTGACATGACTGAAACACATGAATTTGTTGTTCCAAGGTCTATACCAATTATTTTGCTCATCTTTATTGCTCCTTGTTTATAATATAATCGTTAATTTAAATTTTTTCCTGTCTTAAAACCGGCTTCTCTCTTTATAAAAGAGCAGCTTTATGGCTGTTTTCAGCCGGCATCTTCAGTGCCGTTTTTCTTCACCGCTTTAGCAACCTTAACCTTTGCGGTTCTTATAACCTGGTCTTCAAGCCTGAACCCTTTCTGGTGAACCTTTGTTACAGTGTCACTCTCCATCTCTCTGTCAGTTTCTTCAATTTCAATGGCTTCATGAAAATTCGGGTCAAAGGCTTTTCCGTCAGATTCGATTTCAACAATTCCGTAATTTCCCAGGGTCTCCTCAATCCGCTTGGAGATGATTTTAACCCCCTCTGAAAAGGAACTGCGTGCCTCCTCTGTGTCTGAGTCTGCCAGGTTCCCTGCTGCATCTATTGCCCTGATAAGGTCATCATTGATATTGATAATATCACGGGCAAATTCTTTAATTGCTGTTTTTCTGTACTCCTCCTGGAGTCTTAAAGCCCTTTTTTTATAGTTTTCAAAGTCGGCCTGTCTCCGCTGGAGAAGGTCTTTAAGTGTTTCATTCTCTTTTGTCAGTTTAATAACTTCATCCTCCATTGAAGGTTCACAGTTTTCCTCTTTCTCCCGGCTGGTGTTTTCTTCACCAGTTTCTTCATGTTTTAAATCGTGATCATTTTTTAACTTAGCTTCATTAGCTGCTGTTTCATCCGCTGAGTTTTTTTTACTGTTTTCTTTGTTCATTTCTCTTTTTGCTCCGTTCCAATTGTTTCTGTTTATTTTGACATCTTAGTCAGAAGGCCTGAAACAGCTTTCCCTGTATAATCGACCAGTGGAACAACTTTTTCATAGTCCATCCTGGTGGGGCCTATAACACCTACTGCGCCCACCGGTTTATTCCCTATTTTGTAGGATGAGGTGACAAAACTGCATCCCCATACCTTTTCGTTTTCAATCTCCCCGCCAATGAGAATTTTTATCCCTTCATGTTCAACCTGCTGCTCAAGTATATCCTTAAGAATATTTTTCTCTTCAATTATATTAAGCAGGCTGTTAAGTCTCTGCTCTTCCACCATTTCCGGTATTCGCAGAAGATTTTCTATACCGTCTATATTCACAGTGGACTCATCGCTCACATTTAAAGCGAGCTGGGCAATATCGAGTGCAAGTTCCCTGTTGGCAGAAGCGGTTTTATCCGCTCTCAGGTCGTTGAAAATTGTTTCCTTGATATGATGAAGGGAGAATCCGCATAGCTCCCCTGTAAGGAATTTGGAGTATTCCGAAAGCTCATCCTGGGTTACTTTTACAGAAAGGGTTACCTTTTTTGTAAGGATCATTCCTGTCCTGGTAATAGCCAGCATAAGAACCTCATCACTCTCAAGCTGAATAAGCTCAACAATCTTTACAACAGTGAAATCGGGTTTCGGCGACAGCATAACCCCTGCGTAATTTGACACAAGTGAGAGCATTTTTGTGACAGATTGGAATATTTTATCAATCTGCAGCTCCTTCTGGAAAATTTTGTCATCAAGGATCATATCCTGATGAAATTCAGAATGGTAATTGTCCAGAAGTGAGTCCACATAGTACCTGTACCCCAGGTCTGTAGGGACCCTCCCTGATGAAGTATGGGGCTGCATAAGGAAATTCATCCTTTCCAGGTCGAACATAATATTCCTTATTGTTGCAGGTGAAAGGGAAAGAGAGTATTTTTGAACAAAAGATCTTGACCCTACAGGCTTACCTGTGAGGATATACTCATAAACAATGGCATTAAGAATAGAAGATTCCCTTTCATCCAGCTGCCGTTCTTTTTTAAGTTCATTTTTCAATTTTATAACACTCATCCTGTTATTAGCACTCATATATGATGAGTGCTAATAACAATATAATAAAATCGTTCCTATCGTCAAGGAAAAATTTAAAAAAACTGATTTCCGGGGCTATTTTTTTTGAGGGATTTTCTTTTTATCTTTTTCTGTGGAATCGTATTTTTTGTCCCCTGCTTCCAGGGTAAGTCTTGCAGCATCAATTGTGGTTTTAAGCTTATCCGACTCGCTGCTTTCGCCAAGGATAATATGAATTTTCCGTAATGCTTCAAGATATTCTATCGATTTTTTCAGATCCTCCCGCGATTTAGCAGAGAGCTCATATTTTGTTCTGTATAATTTCGCCGCTTCTTCAATAGACTCTTTCGCGAGTCTCAGATGTTCCCTCCTGTCGTGGAAAAACTCCATCCTGGGGTCCCGGTATTTCTGTATATCGGAAAAATTTATAAGGTTTCTGTTCATAATCGCCACTTTGGCCTGGAGCTCCACAAAGAGCCATTTCCATTTTGAGTCCTCTCCCAGGCTGTTTTTAAGTGAAAAGAAAACCTCGTTAATCCTGTTTACCAGGTCCAGGATCTGCCTTGCATTTAGCCTCCCGATCTTTGCAAGGTGCTCCTCATTTTCTTTAAGGGATTCTCTGTCAACTTCATCGCCGAAATTATCCTTCATCAGCTGGAGAATTTTGGAAAAACTCGACTTTGCCGCATCAAGACTCTTACTGTTTTTTATCCCCAGCATATTAATTGAGAGTTCATTTGTCTTTAAATTCAGCTCTATTGAGTTTAAAAGGTAGTTTACTATTTCCAGGTTGTAGTATGGCTCAAGTTTCTCATTTTTTCTTTTTTTAAGCAGCACTTCCTTAATCAGCCTCTCAAGGTTTTCACCTTCAGCCTTTAAGTTTTTTATTTCATCATTATATGCTGCTTTCTGCGCCTTGGATATTGTCATAACATAACTCCGCTCTTCACCTTATTATTATATTATCGGAGATGTGGGAGAAATTATCAATTCCTCTTTAAAAAAAGTACTTGTCAGGACTTATAATAAGTAACAGTTTAAAAATAGCGGGAGAAGCTTGTCATTCCGGCCGAAGCGATAGAGAAGGGCCGGAATCTCCTGAATAAATCAGGAGTTATGAGATTCCCGCATTTGTACTGAGCTTGTCGAAGTATGCGCGGGAATGACACCGCCAAAAGAACTTCTGCCTTTAATGGCAGATATAATACCTCCTGCATAATGGATATAATAATATGAATATAATGAACGCTGTAATAACCGCAATAAGGTCCCTTAAAAGAAATAAGATGAGATCGCTCCTCACCAGTGTGGGTATAATAATAGGTGTTTCCTCTGTTATTCTCATGATAGGGCTGGCCAGCAGCGCCAGGATTGAGGTTAAGGACAAGGTTTCCAATTTCGGTGAAAACGGCATATCCATCAAAACAAAACGTGGAGGGAAACTCTTTACAGATTCAGATGTTATATATATTCAGAATAATATTTATGAAATTGATAAAATAACACCTGTATGCTACAGTTCTGTGACCCGTAATATTGTGCGGTACCGCAATAATGTTTCAAATTCCATACTCTGGGGCGTTAATAATGATTTCCTGGCAATAAAGGGGCGCTCTGTTATTCATGGCAGGGCTTTTACAGATGAGGAGATAAATTCATTCGGCAAAGTGGCAATTATTGGGCTTACCCTGAAAGATGAACTTTTCGGCAATGCTGACCCTATTGGCGAGCACATTCTTTTTAATGATATACCTCTTCAGGTTATAGGCGTTTTAAACAGAGCAGGGAGGGCTTTTTCAGGGAGGGATTTTGACAATAAGGTTCTTATGCCTCATACAAGCGCCAATGTGAGAATTTTCGGCCGCCGCGACAGCTACTCGGAAATACTTATGTCAACAAAAGAGGAGTATATGCTCGATGCAGCGGAGAAACATCTGATCACATACTTCAGGCGTATCCATAACCTCAGGAGCGATCAGGATGATGATTTTGAGATAAATACAAGCAAAGAGAAGCTTAAAATGACAGAGGATATTACAAAGGCCCTATCCCTTCTCCTTGCAGGAATCGCCTCTATATCACTTTTTGTAGGTGGTGTGGGGATTATGAATATAATGCTTGTTTCTGTTACTGAAAGGACCAGAGAGATAGGGATAAGAATGGCTATAGGGGCAAAGAGACGGGATATTCTTTTTCAGTTCCTTATTGAGGCTGTTACTCTTACATCTGCAGGGGGGGCTATCGGAATATTACTGGGGCTTTTAGGCTATGTTGTTATTCTCTACTTTTTAAAATGGGAGTTTATTTTTTCACTTTCAGCTGTCTTAATTTCATTTCTTTTTTCAGCTGCAGTTGGAATATTTTTCGGCTATTATCCGGCTAAAAAAGCCTCCAATCTTAAGCCTATTGAGGCTCTGAAATATGAATAGCGGTTTTACCCGGAATGTTTTTTCCCGGTTCAGCTCAGCTGTAATGAGCAGGGATATATATTTTTTTGCTTTTCTTTTTCTGGTAATACTGATTTTAAGGGGGCCCACCCTTTTTAATGATTATTATAATGCTCATGAGCTTGATGCACTGGTTCAGGTAAGGGACTTTATTGCAGGTGATATTCCGGGTAAAGATTTTGCAGAGAGTAAAAAAATTATTTATCATCTGTTATATCGGGCAGCTCATAAGGTCTCCTACGATTACGGCTGGGCCTTTCTTCATCTTTTTACGATTTTTATCGTTTTTTTTACCTCCTCTTTTGTTTATTTAACCGGGAAAAGAATTACCGGGAGAAAGACCGCCATGGCAGCCTCTCTTTTTTACGGTATAATGATTTCATCCTTTAACAGTGATTTTATGGCAACTGGCCGTGAAATAGTATGCAATCTCTTCCTTTCAGCCGGATTTTTCTTCTTTATTATTTTAATATCCTCATCTGACTCAATAAGAAAAAAAGCCCTTTGTTTCTTATTGACCCTTTTAATGGCCTGGTGCGCCTTTAATGTGAGTACCCATGGTATTATCCTTATCATTTTTTTACTGTTATTTTCAGCTTTCTATATCCCCTACAGGGAATGGGGGATAAAGAGTCAGTATTTTGCCGGTTTAGCTGTTCTTGTTGTCTCCTGCTTTTCTGTTTTTTTTATCGGTTATCTGGTAAAGGATAAATTTGTTCATCTTCTTGTGGGCCATGGAACAGCCAGGATTAATGAATTTTTTGCAGCAGGGGGGGATTACAGCCCTGTTGATTTTCTATTCCGCTTTATTCATAGACAGGGAATTCTTCTTTTATGGCATTTTATATTGTGGGTACCATCTGCAGTTTATACATGGCTTTTTTTAACCAGAAGATTTAAAGGGACAGATATAAAAGAGGCAGCTCTGATGCTCTTTACTCTTACAGCATGGATCACTGTTTTCAGCGGAGGTTCAAGGATCTATTTCCATTATTTTATAACCATCTATCCCTTCCTTGCACTCACTGCTGCAATAAGTCTGGCACGATCTGATAAAAGGATTATTGAAAAAATAAACAGGCATATGGTTAAATTGATAATTATACCTGCTCTTTTCTTTTTTCTCTGGAATATAAAAGATATTGCTGTAAAACATTTTTATCCGGAATCTTTTTACAGTGAGAATCCGGTTTTTTCTATTACAAGGCAATTTATTCTGGGCGCTGATAAACATTACCTCCTCCCTGCTGAGGATTACAGGGATGCTGCAGATTACATAAAAAATAGTACTAAAGTAAATGATGCGGTTTTTGTATGGGGTGAGGGGCCCTATATCAATTATTACGCTGAGAGAAGGATGGGGGGGGAACACCTGAGGATGAAAAGCAGAGCCGGCAGGATTGCTGCTCTTTATGCAGATGGGACAAGGGATGCAATATTAAAGGCAAGAAAGATTGAGAATGAAATTATCGCACCACTTGTAAGGAAAAGGCCTGCTGTTATTGCCGATGTTTCCGGTAATGGATTTGACGGATTTCATATATCTTTGAAGGAGTCGCGGCATCTTTATAAGTATGTAAGGAATAATTATTATTTTGACAGAAGCATAAATGGTATTGATATTTACAGGCGCAGATAGGGGCGCTATTTCTTCTCTTTCCCTGATAGAACTGTTTTCCTGTAATTTCCCGGAGACTGGCCTGTAAATTTTAGAAATACAGTACAGAATGTTGTATTGGAATTAAAACCCGCAGCTATACCCACTGAAAGAATTGACCTGTCCGGCTCCTCAATGAGCATTGTTTTTGCCTCCTCAACCCTGTATTCATTAACAAAGGTGTTGAAGTTTTTCTTCAGTTTTTCATTAAGTATTTCTGAAAGCTGGTGAGGTGATATGGCAAGTTCCCTGGCAAGATCTCTAAGTGAGAGCTCTTCATCCGCGAAAAATTTCTCTTCCTTCATCAGCTCCTGAAGGCGTATAAGTATCTCCTTTACATTAAGCCCTGAAAGCCTCGATTTTTCATAATTTGCTTTTCTGGTTTCGCTTCTAAGGAGCCTGTAATAGTCGTTATGGCGCTGTGTTACCAGGTAAACATAAATTGTTGCGATTGTGGCCATTACCACAGAAATATTTACAAGTGTAAGGGACCAGATAAATCCTGAAAAGCATATGAGATTGGACAGGACAATAGATAATGCGGAAATATACCCCATGCGCGCGGCTTTTGCGGTTTTACTGCTCCCGGGGCTGAGCCAAACAGGGAGCATCTCTATAAGTACCGGTGTCATTAAGAGGGCAACATAGAGTGAGGGGAGAATTGCTGTAATATATACCGCTTTATAGTAAAAAGGGAGTGCTGCAAAAGCCCCGCCCCATACAGGGAGTCCCGGGTAGGGGGGAGGCTCTGACCCCTGTATAAGCCCCCATGATATTATCGCCATGGAAACGATAGCCGGGATAAGGAAAAAAAGGTAGCTTTTCCTGAGCCTGAACTCACTTGCAAGCACCCATTTATACCTTAAAACCATTATGGGCGGCACCATGTATGTCAGGGGGACAGGGAGTATTACCAGGTAATATGTGTAGGGGTAATGGTCCAGAATTCCTGTGCTGATTATACATATCTGGTACATCCAGATTGCCATTCCAAGGAATGATATGGCAAAGAGGTAATCGATAAAGCTTTTTCTGGCCTGCACAAGCTGCCCTATGGAGATTATAACAGCAAATGTGGGGCCGAAAAACATTATAAAATGGAGCAGTGTTTCAGTAATCACTTTCCGGACCGGTTAATCTTTTTTTATATATTGTTAATCACATAATTGAGATGTCAATTATAATATATATGCTCTGACCCCGGCCCGGATTCGGCAGCTTATTAAATAAAGTATTTTCCCTTATTGCTGAAGAGAAATACTGTCAAAATATAAGCGGTCATCTTTTGTCCCCCCTTTATCTTTGTTGTAGCAGGCTCTGATAGCTATACGGATGAATTTAGCGTCAGGCGGGATCTGATCGGCCCTCCTTTCCCAGGAGATTCTTTCCCATACTCCCTGTTCATCCGGAGATATCCTGGACATTGTTGAATAGGGTGTAGACGCGGGGATTTCACATAAATTATCGGTATAATAATAAATCTTAAAGCTTGAGCTCACCCTCTCCGGTGAACCCTCATCTGAATCAGCAAGATAAAGCCATGCAGAAAGGATAAGCCCATTTCCCTCTTCTATTTCAACTGGAGAGCTTAAAATTTCTCTACCTCCGATGCTTGTAGTAAGTGAACTAAAGTAGGCGGAATAGTTTCCCGAATGAGAAACTTCTTCTCCGGTAATGAAATTTCCGGCTCCGGCCATATCCCAGCTGTAAGGTCTTGAAAGTTCATCAAATTCCTCAAAAGAAAAGTTCTCTACAGGCATTTCATTCATCCGCTTTATAGATATGCTGTAGATCTCCTCCTCCCCTTCATCATTGCTTGCTGATATATAAATATCTGCCGGATTTTCAGTGACCGGAATAATTGAAAAGGTTCCATCTGTTGTAAAGTCTCCGCATATAACCTGAATTGTACTTCCATTGGCCGGATTTATACCAAGTTCA
Source organism: uncultured Leptospirales bacterium (assembly GCA_964491265.1). Classification (GTDB taxonomy): domain Bacteria; phylum Spirochaetota; class UBA4802; order UBA4802; family UBA5550; genus JBBAGC01. The sequence continues at coordinate 166,861 of CAZBFP010000003.1, forward strand.
ATTTCGTCAATATGGGTTTCTGTAAGCAGATTATACTCCAGGATTTGTGTGCTGAACTCCGGGGTCAGCTTCCCCGGTATAATCGAAATAGAGCTTATGCCCGGTTTTGGAGGGTTTTCCGGTTCATGTTCTTCCTGTTCTGTGATGTCATCCTCATTCCCGTATTCCTGTGAATCACAGGCGCAGAAAAAAAACAGTATTAAGCAGAAAATGAAAATAGATTTTTTACTCATTGTACCCCCTCCGGATGATTTTTTAGCTTTGCAGCAGAAACGGTCTTATATAGTAATACGTTTTTCCGGCTGTTTTTTTTGAGAAAAATCAGTTTAATAATTTTTTTTTGCTGCTTTGCATCCTTGTTACTGCTCAGTTTCCCGGTCTGTAAATACTGATTCAGGCAATAAGTAATATTCCGGCCTCTAACCCCAACGATATCTACATACGGCATATGCTCTGACCCCTGGTTCCTGTTTAATACTTGACCTCATATCTAAAAAGCATTAATTTACAGTCAAACAGCAGCCCGGGGTTAAGTATGCGTATTACTGAATATCAGAGAAAAAAAATTAAAGATGTAATAAAAGATATGATAGAAACGATTTTGCTGTAATTTATTTAACTGTTATTTTATTATGATTGAAGTCCATAATTTTTTGCAGCCAGGAGGATTTATGCATATAATTATTACCGCTAAAGTTACTTCAGATAAAAAAATTGTAATTGATGAAAAGCATCAACAGCTTTTAAAACCTGGCATGAAACTTAATCTTATTATTGATCATGAAGATAACAAAATTGACAAAAAAAAGCACTCGAATTTGTTTTAATCACTGCAAATAGTTCTTCTCCTGGACTTAAAGTTAAAGAGATTACCAGAGAATGGATTCATAGTAATGAATAACACGGGTATGCGGTATTTTGATACGAATTGTCTTATATATTTATCTGATATAGAATCTCCATATCATGAATCTGTAATGGAAATATTTTTGAAAACTGTAAATGAAAACAGGTTCGCCTTGGAGTTTACTGTGATAGGATCAAAGGGTACAGTAAGGCTTTCAGGAACAAATCTTAACCAGATAGATTTCTGGGATGTGGAAGGGATGGAACGGCCCGACATGGATTTTAAGCTGGATCACCAGTATGGCAAAGGGCACGACTTTATGTATAAGTATATAGTGGAGGAAAGATGGGAGATGTTTCCGGCTTATGAGGATGTCCTGTCCGGGATAGGTTTAATGGAGAAATTGAGTTTTTAGGGAGGGGGAAAAATGAAACCGATAAGTGTAACTGCGAAAAAAGTAAAAAACGGGTATCTGATTCCCGATAGTCCTGAACTTGAAGGTCTTAACGGGCGCGATATAATAGTAAAAATAATTGCTGAGAAGAGCGACCCGGCTTCTGATAAAAGTTTAAAAGTTAAAAAAATAGTTAAGCTGAAGAAAAATCCCGCTGATGATAAAACCTGGAAAGAACTGGCAGCTGAAGCGGCTGTTGAGAGATATGAGAAAAAATCAAAAAATCAGGTACCCTCAAAATTAACTGATGAGCAGATTAAGTCCTTTGCAAAAAGATATAATGTTGAAGATATACACACTATTGATGATATTTTATTACGATTAAAAGGAAAGAGGCGGTAATGTTTTTACTCGATATCAATTATATTCTCGATTCTATTACGGGACGATCTGTTAATTCAGACCGCTATAATAAATTGCTTATGGAGCTGATTAATTCAGACATAGCCTGTATATCAGTCAGTTCAATTGCAACTATTGAGTATGTTATAAAAAAAAATTATAAAAATTCAATTGAAAAATTCAATGGGTTACTGACTGAACTGCAAAAAGTCAAGACGCCATCTTATATTGATCTCTCTTCACCTCTGGCAAAAAAAGATTTAGAGGATTATTTAATAGAATTATCCGCCAAAAGTATCAGCGCCACAGTCTTAACTGGAGATAAAGATTTTATTAAAATATCTGATATTGCAGTTCATCCTGACATGATTCTTGAAAAGGGAATTGATTATAAAGATAATAAAATAAATTTTATCGACCTTAAAAGGCAGTACCAGAATATTTATTCCGAAGTAGAGAGGAATATTGACAGGGTAATGAACCATGGCCAGTATATAATGGGGCCTGAGATTGCCGAATTTGAAGCTAAACTTGCGAAATTTGCCGGTACAAAATACTGCTACACTGTTTCGGACGGCACAAAGGCCCTCCTTATTGCAATGATGGCCCTTGGAATAAAGGGAGGTAATTAAGCGCTTAAATGCCGCAGGTATACCAACAGCTGTTCATTATCCCATACTTCTTAACCTGCAGCCTGTTTTTGCATATCTCGGGCAGGGTCCGGGATCTTTCCCTGTAGCTGAGGAGGCTGCGAAAAGGGTTATGAGTCTGCCAATGCATCCCTATTTGACAGATGAGGAGATGGGAAGGGTAGTAGAGGCGTTGGTTAAGGGTTAGGGATTTGGGTTCACGCGGAGGCGCGGAGGCGCGGAGGGTTAATGGTTTATTTGCGGTAAAATAATTTATTAACCACAGACTTGTGGTGAGCCTGCCGAACCATAAACACAGGTGGACGCAGATGGGTAAAAATAAAAAGATTGTATTGATGTTTTCGCCAGGGAATTGGAATATTTTGAAAAAAAAATTACTCAACAACGAATTTAACAGCAATGCTCTTGCACTAATGATGGGCATAACCATAGATCAAGTTAAGAGTGTACATAAGAGGTTAAGCTGCTGATATGAATCTGGAAACTATCAAATCATTTATATCTAATGGTGAAAGTCTTACCATAGAGTTCAAAGAATCAAAAAAACAGCTCAATAAAGATTTATATAAAACAGTATGCGCATTTTCAAATCGTGCAGGCGGACATATATTTTTAGGTATAAATGATGATGGTGCTATAGTTGGAGTAAACGAAAATGATATTGAGAGCATTAAAAAAGATTTTGTGACAACTATAAATAATCCTCAAAAATTTAATCCACCACTGTATCTTAACATAGAAACTATAGAATTGGAAAACAAAAAGATTTTATATATCCATGTGCCGCAAAGTAAGTCGGTTCATAGCCTGAACGGCAAAATATTTGATAGAAACAACGATAGTGATATAAATATTACAGGGCAAAATGCAAATATTGCAAAGCTGTATCTCATCAAGCAGGATACATACACAGAAGATAAAGTTTTTCCTTATGCAGCGATGGATGATTTTGATTTGGATCTTATAAAACGGATACGAATGGCAGCTTCAAATAGACGAGTCGATACCCATCCATGGAAAGGTTTGAGTGATTTTGAGATTCTAAAAAGTTCAGGGCTTTATAAAATTGATAAAACTTCAAATAAAAAAGGCTTTACCCTTGGAGCTATTTTGCTTTTTGGTAAAGATGAAACTATTATAAACGCCTTGCCTCATCACAAAACTGACCTCATACTTCGCAAGGTAAATCTTGATAGATATGATGATCGAGAGGTGGTTACAACCAACTTAATCGATAGTTACTATAAAATGATGGAGTTTGTTAAAAAACACCTGAACGATCCTTTTTATCTTGAGGGTGATATGCGAATAAGTCTGAGAGATACAATATTTCGTGAAGCAGTAGCGAACAACTTAATACATAGAGAGTATAGCAGTGCTTATGTGGCAAAGATGATTATAGAAAATGGCAGAGTCGTTTTTGAAAATGCGAATATCCCGCATTTTTATGGAGAACTTAAACCATCAAACTTTACTCCATACCCGAAAAATCCGAACATTGCTAAAATATTCCGGGAAATAGGTTTTGCAGATGAACTGGGAAGTGGAGTCAAAAATCTTTATAAATATGCAAAAGCCTATGGCGGAAGCGATCCTGTGATAGTAGAGGGGGAAGTATTTTTTATAGAAATACAAATTTCATCAGAAACTAAGCAGCAAAATATAAATGAGGGAATAAATGAGGGAATAAATGAGGGAATAAATGAGGGAATAAATGAGGGAATAAGCCCTCTTTATATTTATATCAAAAATAATCCAGGCAAAAGGGTTTCACAAATAGAAAAAAACTTGAATGTTCCCGCAAAAACACTTGAGCGATGGATAAAACAACTTAAAGATGAAGGTAAAATAGTATATAAAGGTAGTAAAAAGACAGGAGGGTATTTTGCTCTCTAAATTTAGCCCGGGAATTGGAATATTTTGATAAATAAAATATTTAATGTCTGCAAAAAAAATGGTTTTAAAGAGCCTTTATTGGAAGAAATTGCCGGTGGGGTAAGTATTACTTTTTTCAATAAAAGTAAAACTACCAGTAAAACTACCAGTAAAACTACCAGTAAAACTACCAGTAAAACTACCAGTAAAACCGCTGCTGGACAGGCAGATAAAATTGTTGAAATAATCGATAAAAATCCTGTTGTTACAGCCCGTGAGATTGCGGGGATGCTTGGTTTGTCCGAGCATGGTGTGCGTTATCATTTAAAAAAACTTAAAAAGGCAAATGTTTTACAATATACAGGTTCATCAAAAAAAGGGCATTGGGAAGTGGTTAAGGATTAGGGATTAGGGATTAGGGCTTACGCGGAGGCGCACTTCGGCTTCGCTTGCTTCGGCTTCGCTTGCTTCGGCTTCGCTCAGCACGAGCAGTACGAGCAGTACGAGCAGCACGAGCACCACGAGCAGCACGAGCAGCACGAGCAGCACGAGAATCCGGGGAGAGTTTTTTTGGATATTGATTTAATTACAGGGAAAATTATTGATTCTGCTTTTGGCATTCACTAAGGCCCTGGGCCGGGTCTGCTTGAGTCTGTTTATGAGGTCGGGATGGTAATTAATTCTGGTGACTCTTTGTTTAATAAACGGATAGTGAATAATTATAAACCTTCTGCACCTGCAAAGTTATATCTCTATGTCCGCCTGGTTAATACTTGACCGGATAGCTTAAAAGTATTAATTTACTGTCCAAGAGCAGCCTGAAGTCAAGTATGCGTATTACAGAATATGAGAGAAAAAAATTAAAGCTGTTATAGAAAAGATTTTCGGGACAAAAGCGGAAGTATTTTACACTGAAAATGATATATCTAAACTATAATGATGAATTAAGGGGGCTTTTATGAAATATACTGTGGTTATAACTTATGATGAAGAATACGAGGGATATGTTGTAGATGTACCTGAACTATTCGGCTGCATGAGCCAGGGTAAAACAATTGATGAGGCTTTAAAAAACGTTAAAGATGCAATTAAAGGTTGGCTCCTTGTTGAAGAAAAAAGAGGTTTTGTAAATGTATCTGAGCCAAGGGAGGTGTTTCTCGGTGAGGTAATTGTCTGATGGGTTTTCTTGGTAATATTTCCGGGAAAAAGGCTGCGAAAGTTTTTGCAAAGACAGGTTATTCCATGGAACATCAGACAGGGAGCCACATGATTCTTGCGCATCAATGGCGGCCTACACTTTCTATCCCGGCACATAAAGAGCTCGCACCGGGACTTCTGCGTGGACTTATCAGGAAAAGCGGACTTACGGTAGAAGAATTCTTAAATTTGATGTAATGGTTATTGTTATTGTTTACAAAAACAGCAAGGCAAGTAAGTACTGGATAGAGTCATGAAAGTTTTTTATGATCCCGAAGTCGATATTGTAAGAATTATTTTTAGCAATGTTCCTATAGTCGAGAGCGATGAAGATAAACCGGGTGTTATTATTGATTATGATGCAGATGGCAATATTGTGGGTATGGAAATCCTTGACGCGTCTAAAAAAATGGAAAAACCGGGTTCCATTGAATTTGAAATAGCCGTGTGATAAAAAGAGAATTACAGAAGCATGCGAGATGAACGGCAACAGGGTTGAGTTTTCTTTTTCCGATGCTTTTACGATTGAAATTTTTTCGAATGATACTGGCGATAATGTCACCGATAGACAAAATCAGATTCTGGTTTTGATAAAAGAAAACAGGAATATATCAACTCGCGAGATAGCTGAGTATCTCAATGTATCAAGAAGAACTGTATTAAGAGATATAGAAGAGATGAAAAATAGTAATAAGATAAATAGAATAGGAAAAGAAAAAGGCGGCCATTGGGAAGTAATTAAGGGTTAAAGATTAAGGGTTAAGAATTAAGGATCAGGGCTCACGCGGAGGCGCGGAGGCGCAGAGAGAAGCAGGGGAGAGTTTTTTGGATATTGATTTAATTACAGGGAAAATTATTGATTCTGCTTTTAGCATTTATAAAGGCCCTGGGCCAGGTCTGCTTGAGTCTGTTTATGAAGTCGGGTTGCTTATTAATTCTGGTGATTCTCTGTTTAAGAATGGAGTAAAACGGATAGTGAATAATTATAAGCCCTCTGCGTCTCCGCGTCTCCGCGTGAACATGTGTGATTGAGGTATTTTTTTGAAGCAAAGTGATTTACAATTTATTCTGGAATCGGGCGAGGGGCAGTTTGTCGAGTTTAAGGAATCACCGGATAAAAGTTTATCAAAGGAAATTACTGCTTTTGCAAATGCCTCCGGTGGTTCTATTTATATTGGAATTTCTGACAACGGTGAGATTAAGGGTATATCAATAACAAATAAACTAAAGTCAGAGATTCAGGATATTGCCAGAAACTGTGATCCTCCAGTAATTATATCTATTGAGGAGATGGACAATATACTGGCTATTACTGTAAAAGAAGGAGCAAATAAGCCATATTCATGCTCGTCCGGTTTTTATATGAGAATGGGAGCTAATTCTCAAAAGATGAACCGCGATGAAATACTTGCCCTTGCAGTAAAAAGCGGCAAAGTCAGATTTGATGAGCAGATTTGCGCCAATTTTGAATGGACTGATTTTGATGATGAAAAGTTGAAATATTTTCTTAAACTTGCAAAAATATCATATAATCTTGAGAGGGATGAAGTTCTAACAAATCTCAGGGTATTAAATAATGACGGCTTTACAAACGCGGGTGTGCTGTTTTTTGCAAAAGAACCGGGTAAATATATTATAAGTTCAAAGATCAGGTGTATTCATTTTAAGGATGACAAGAGGCTTGATATTCTGGATAAAAAGGTAATAGACCGGGGTATTATTGGGAATATTGAATTTGCCCTGGAGTACCTGACCGAACGTGTTCCTGTTAAATATGAAATAAAAAAACTTGCCAGGGATGAATACCCTGAGTACCCGGTGAGTGCCTACAGAGAGGCTATTATTAATTCTATTATACACTTCGATTATTTTCTTGGAGATTCTGTAGCGATTGAGAAATTAAAAGACCGGATTATACTTGTGAATAAAGGGGAGTTGCTATTCCCTGAGGCGGATTTCGGCAAAAGGAGTGAGCCGCGAAACAGGCTGATGGCTGATCTGTTATCAAGAACAGATTATATGGAAAAGGCAGGAACAGGTGTCAAGAGAATTAGAGAAGCCTGTAATAAAAACGGCAACAAGGTTGAATTCTTTTTTTCTGATGCTTTTAGAATTGAAATATATTCAAATACCAGCGAGAAAAATGTCCCAGAAAATGTCCCAGGAAATGTCCCAGAAAATGTCCCAGAAAACAGGGAATTAAAGATTCTTGATATTGTTAAATTAAACAGCAAGGTGACTATTGGTGAGCTTGCAGATATATTAGAAGTTGACCCTAAAACAATAAAAAGGGATATAACTAAGCTAAAAAAAGAACAGTTATTAAAACGGATTGGTCCTGACAAGGGCGGGCATTGGGAAGTGGTTAAGGATTAAGGATCAGGGCTCACGCGGAGGCGTACTTCGGCTTCGCTTGCTTCGGCTTCGCTCAGCACGAGCAGTACGAGCAGCACGAGCAGTACGAGCAGCACGAGCAGCACGAGCAGAGTTTACAGAGTTGCGGTTAAGCTGTCTGAATCAGGATTCTCAGGATTTAAGGATTAGCAGGATGTGTAGTTTTTGTGTGGAATATGTAATTATCCTGGAGAGCCGCTAGCCGCTGACTGTAGTTGTATAGTTTTCAGTGTATGTTGCAGGGTTAAAATTTATTGACAATTAGATATTATGCCTTTCTTTATTAATTGCAATAAGGTAGGCGTTAAGGTTCAGGAGGCACTATGGTTAAAATAGAATTATCAAAAGCGAAAGAAGAATTATCCACTCTTATCAGTCTGGTTAGTAAAGGCGAAAGGGTTATTATAATAAAAAACAATAAGCCTGTTGCTGATCTTGTAAAGCATGAAATGAAAAATGAAAGAAAGCTTGGTCTTTTAAGGGGCAGGTTGTCTATACCTGAGAATTTCAATGATGAGGATGAAGAAATCAATTCGATGTTTTACGGTAAACAATCGTGAAAATAATTATAGATACTCATATTTTTTTGTGGGTGTTGACTGAGCCTGAGAAGCTTAAACAGGAATACCTGGGACATATTTTAGATATTTCCAACGAAATATTTGTCAGTTCTATTGCCATTGCTGAAATTGCCATTAAAAATTCGATAGGAAAGCTGGATTTTGATTTTGATATAGGTGATGCTGTTCAAATGAGCGGATTTGAACCTCTGGATTTTAATGTAGAAGACGCAATTGAGCTTATGAGGCTGCCCTTTCACCACAAAGATCCATTCGATAGGATGATGATATCTCAAAGTATAACACGCAATTATTATATAATTTCTGATGATTATAAATTTAAATCCTATCCATGTAAATTATTATAACGTCTGCGGCGGCAGTAAGATCGAAGGAACTACAACTTTTTTTGCAGACTTAGGCAGCGGTGTTGTTGTTATCAGACATGTTCCTGCTCTTATTTGTGATCAATGCGGAGCTGACTGGATCGAAGACAGTATTGCGGAAACTATTGAAAAAATTGTAGAAGATGTGCGTGAAAAAGGCTCAGTTATTGAAATGAAGGAGTTCTCTAAAATAGCAAGTTGATAGAAATAATCTGGCTGAAACAGGATTTACAGGATTTATGGATTAGCAGGATTGATTGTTTTTTGTGTGGAGTAAGTATTTGTCCCGCAGAGCCTTAATCCTGAAAATCTTCTAATCCTGTAAATCCTGATTCAGACAAATTAAGCTCCAATAATCAGCTTTTAACTTGACATAAAAACTCCACTATTATAATTGTTCACAACATGAACAGAAATAAAGAAAATATATCCCTTGAGGATACCTACGCCATTTTTAAAGAGATTGAACGCTCTGGTGAGCTGTCCCAGCGCGATTTCGCGGGTAAGCTTGGCTACAGTCTTGGGAAAGTAAACTTTTTAATTAAAGCCCTTACTGAAAAGGGGCTTGTTAAAATGGAAAATTTTGCTAAAAGCAATAATAAAATGGGTTATAGATACGTTCTTACCCCCAGAGGGATAAGTGAAAAATATCAGATAACCGCTGATTTTTTAAAGCGGAAAGAGGCAGAGTTTATAAAGATGCAGGTTGAGATTGAGGAGCTGAGGAGGGCACTTGGGCAGGCTCAGTGACCAGTTGCCGGTTATGAGGGATTCGGGGTTAAAGATTAAGGATTGGCCACAGAGGAGCAGAGTTCACAGAGGGGTTTTTTGGTCTCACGCGGAGGCGCGGAGGCGTACTTCGGCTTCGCTTGCTTCGGCTTCGCTCAGCACAAGCAGCACGGGCAGCACGGGCAGCACGGGCAGCACGGGCAGCACGAGTAGAGAGAAGCTGGGGGGTGTTTTTTTGGATATTGATTTAATTACAGGGAAAATTATTGATTCTGCTTTCAGCATTCACAAAGGCCTTGGGCCGGGTCTGCTTGAGTCTGTTTAAGAATGGAGTAAAACGAATAGTGAATAATTATAAACCCTCTGCGTCTCCGCGGCTCTGCGTGAACATGTGTGATTGAGGCACGGAGAAGAGTAGAGGAAAGCGGGGAGTTTCGGCTCATACTGGATGAGTTTGAAATTTTGCGGTCGCAATCTGCGGCCTTAAATTTATCTAAAAGAAGAAACACGCCATTTGTTTTTTAAGGATCAGGGCTCACGCGGAGTCGCGGAGACGCGGAGAAGAGTAGAGAATAAAAAAATAGTAATTATGGCTGAGCGCGAAATGTGATGAGAGAGTTTTATGGATAATGCTAAGGATATTGCTGAATTAGTTCAAACAAAAATATTTTCTATTCGTGGTATAAAGGTAATGCTGGATAGTGATATAGCTGAATTGTATGGTGTGGAAACCAAGCGTATTAATGAGGCTGTAAAAAATAATACTGATAAGTTTCCGGATGATTTTTTATTTGAGCTTACCAGTGAAGAATTTAATAACTTGAAGTCGAAATTTTCGACCTCAAGTTGGGGCGGTAGAAGGCATATCCCTAAGGCTTTTACTGAACAGGGAGTTTATATGCTTGCCACAATATTAAAAAGCCCTGCTGCAACAAAGGTTACAGTTGCTATAATGAGGGCTTTTGTTATATTGAGACAGTTTTCATTAACATACGGGGATATCGCAGAAAAAATAATAAATATTGATCACAGGTTGTCAGAGCATGATGAATTGATTGATAAAATAATTTCTGCTATTAATGATCTGATAAAAGTAACGAAAGATAATGAAACAAAAAGAATCGGGTTTTAAAAAGAAAGGTGTAAACCATTCGAACCATTAACGCGGGTGGTTTTAACAGTTGAAAGTTAAAGGTCAAAAGTTGAAAGTTACTATCACAAACTTTCACCTTTCATCTTTCATCTTTCACCTTTTTTTAAAACAAAACTTGAGGTAATATAATGAGTAAACTGACTGTAGATCATGTTTTTACATCTGAATCGGTAAGTGAAGGGCACCCTGACAAGGTCTGTGATATTATATCCGATTCTATTCTTGATGCATGCATAAAACTTGACCCGAAAAGCCGGGTTGCATGTGAAACTTTTGTTTCAACCAATTTTGTAGGCAATGCCGGTGAAATAACCTGTAGCGGCTGGGATAAAATTGATCCGGAGAAAATAGTAAGGGAACTGGGCCTGCTTAACCCGCAGGGGTGGAAATACCGGGATACAGCAGCTTACGGGTATTTTGGAAGGGATTTGTTTCCATGGGGGAAGGTTGATAAGGCGGATGATTTAAGAAGAGTGATAGTGATTTAATTGATGATAATGGACAATTTGAGAGAATTACCTAGATGAGAAATTGAACAGAAAAAAGATTTATAATTATACAGGTACATTTTGGGGTTTATAAGGGAATAATAATGAATTTAAACAGAAAAAAAGTACTGGTTACAGGCGCTGACGGTTTTATAGGGAGCCACCTGGTTGAATCTCTTATGGACGAAGGCGCGGAGGTGAGAGCGTTTACTTATTATAACTCCTTCAATACCTGGGGCTGGCTTGACACATTCCCGGCAGAAAAGCTTGAAAAAATAGAAATATTTTCGGGTGATATCAGAGACCCCAATGGTGTAAGAAAATCAATGGAGGGGGTTGATGTAGTATTCCATCTTGCGGCTTTAATTGCAATACCATTCAGCTACCATTCACCAGACAGCTATGTTGACACTAATATTAAAGGCACATTGAATGTGCTGCAAGCAGCCCGCGATCTAAAAACAGAAAGAATTCTTGTCACAAGCACTTCAGAGGTATACGGAACAGCTAAATATAGACGAAGACCATCCCTTCCAGGGGCAGTCTCCATATAGCGCGACAAAAATCGGCGCTGACAGAATCGCTGAATCTTTTTACCGCAGTTTTGATTTGCCCGTAACCATAGTAAGGCCCTTTAATACCTATGGCCCCAGGCAGTCAGCCAGGGCTGTAATACCTACAATAATACTTCAGTTGTTATCGGGTCAAAAAAACATTAAGCTTGGCAGCATTCATCCCACACGTGACTTTAATTATGTAAAAGATACTGTTGCCGGTTTTATTGCTATTGCTAAAGAAGACAGAACAATAGGTGAAGAGATTAATATTGCAACTCAGGATGAAATATCAATAGGTGAACTTGCTGATGAATTGATTCGCCAGATAAATCCTGAAGCTGAAATTATTACAGATGAAGTGAGACTGAGGCCTGAAAAAAGTGAAGTGGAAAGACTATTGGGAAGTAAAGTGAAAATTCAAAATCTGACAGACTGGAAGCCGCAATTCAGTTTTGAAGAAGGTTTAAAAGAAACTATTGAATGGTTTAAAAAACCTGAAAATGTAAAACAGTATAAGTCAGGTATCTACAATGTCTGAAATTTTTAGCAGAACAATCACATTTATCCATGAACTCTACGGCACTGACCAGCCTATACAGCTCCATGAGCCTGTATTCCGCGGCAATGAAAAAAAATATCTTAATGAGTGCATAGATTCAACATTTGTTAGTTCTGTAGGTAAATTTGTTGATCTCTTTGAGAAGAGGATCTGTGAATATACAGGTGCCTTAAATGCTGTGGTAACTGTTAATGGAACAGCGGCTCTCCATGCAGCATTAACGCTGTGCGGGGTAGAGTACGAAGACGAGATAGTTACTCAGCCCCTTACATTTATAGCCACTGCAAACGCAATAAGCTATGCAGGCGCAAAGCCTCTATTTGTTGATGTAGACAGAGATACCATGGGGCTTTCCCCGGATAAACTTGATAATTTTTTAAAAAATAACTGCAAATTAAAAAAAGACGGTTATACCTACAACAGGCTTACCGGTAAAAGAATAAAAGCTTGCGTACCCATGCATACATTCGGACACCCTGCCAGGATTGAAGAGATAGCTGAAATATGTTCAAAGTATAATATTGATCTCATTGAAGATGCTGCTGAATCTTTAGGGTCATATTCTAATGGCAGGCATACCGGGCTTTTCGGTAAAATTGGTGTGCTCAGTTTTAACGGGAATAAAATACTCACCACCGGCGGCGGGGGGATGATTATAACAAATGATACTGAGATTGGCAGACACGCAAAACATTTAACAACCACTGCTAAACTCCCCCACAAATGGGAGTTTGTGCATGATGAAGTGGGCTTTAATTACAGGATGCCCAACATAAATGCAGCCCTGGGCTGCGCCCAGCTTGAATTGCTCCCTGAGTTTATTAAAGAGAAAAGATTTATAGCTGAAGAATATAAAAAGTTTTTTAATGAGGCAGGTATCGACTTCTTTGCTGAACGTGAAGAGACAGTTCCAAATTACTGGCTCAACGCCCTTATATTAAAAAACCGGGATGAGCGGGATTCCTTCCTTGAAGAGACAAACAGTAATGGTGTAATGACAAGGCCTGTATGGACGCTTATGAACAGACTGCAAATGTATAAAGATTGTTACTGCAGCAATATTGAAAACTCTAAATGGCTTGAAGAGAGGGTGGTAAATATTCCTAGCGGGGTCAGGTAATATAAAATTTAATCAGATGATTATTTTGTCTGAGTATGGTGCGCGTTGTCATTTGAAAAAACTTAAAAATATAAATTTGTGTTCATATGCAGTAGTGAGTGATGAACCGGCAGGAATAAATGGTTCGCTACAGAGAAAGGGTCAGTTTTTGAGGGATGCAAAGGCAGGAAGGAACTGCCTGTGCGTTAAAAAAGAATTGTTTTTTATTGATTTATGTTTAAGAAGTGGTTAATTTCAAAGGATATCTTTTGAAATTATTTCAACTGAGAGAGGCAATAATGTATGCAATAGAATTTATAACATCAATCAAAAATGGTATTGTGCATATTCCGGATCGGTATAAAGAGCTGCAGCAAAAGGAGTCTGTTAAAATCTTAATTCTGGTGGAAGAACAGGGCAAAGATATTAAGTATGATGTAAATGATATGAAAAAGTCTGAAATGTCTGATAATACTGATAATTTTTTTGATAAATTTCAAATTGATCTAACTGATTATAATTTCAGCAGAGATGAAGCAAATGCCAGGTAATAAATTTATTGATACAAATATATTATTGTATCTGCTTTCAAATGATAGTTATAAAAAAACATTGTCCAAAAAAATTATCAGGGAAAATTGCTGCATTAGTACACAGGTAATGGGAGAATTTTCTAATGTTTGTCTTAGAAAATTTAACATGTCACTTGCAGATACAGAGGCTGCATTAAGAAAAATTGTTGAGATTGTAAATGTTGTTGTTTTAAATGATGAAACTATTTTCTTTGCTTTAAAACTGAAACAGAAATATAAATTTCAGTTTTTTGATTCTCTTGTTTTAGCTGCTGCGATTGAAAACAATTGCACTGTTTTATATAGTGAGGATATGCAGCATAAACAGATTATTGAAAATAAATTGGAGATAATAAATCCTTATATAGTTTAACAAGCATGTTATGGATTAGCAGAACCGGTTTTTGAAGAGATGCAGGGCGGATTTCATGTTGTTGTTTATAAAAATTACGTCAGGAATCAGAATAAAACTTCAGCCGGGCTGGATAATGGGAGTTCGGTGAAAAGTTCGGTGAAAAGTTCGGTGAAAATTATTGAACTTATGAAAATAGAACCGGAAATAACCATCCCGCTTTTATCTCTGGAAATTGGTATAACCCCGAGAGCGGTTGAAAAACAGATTGCAAAATTGCAGAAAGAGGGATTGATAAAGCGGATTGGTCCTGACAAGGGCGGACACTGGGAAATCAATGATTGAAGAGATAATCCGGGAGTTTTGATGAAAGAAAAGATTTTACTCATAGGCGGCGGGTGACATTGTAAATCCTGTATTGACGTGATAGAACAGGAAAATCGTTTTGTCATTGAAGGCATAATCGACAGGAGGGAATTAATCGGGCAAAGTGTTCTCGGTTATAGCATAATTGATTGTGATGAGAATATTGAAAAATATAAAAATATAAAGAATGCTATAGTTACTACAGGGCAGATAAAGTCCCCTGAAGCCAGAATTCGGTTATTTGATTTTTATCGGGATGCGGGTTTTACCATGCCTATTGTAGTTTCTCCGCTGGCTTATGTTTCGAAGCATGCAGAAATTGGAGAAGGAACAATAATAATGCACCATGTACTTGTTAATTCAGGAGCAAAAATTGGGGTTAACTGCATTATTAACAGCAAGGCACTTATTGAACATGACGCAGTTGTCGGAAATAATTGCCATATAAGTACAGCTGCTGTAGTCAATGGCGGGACAATTATATCTGACAATTCATTTTTCGGTAGTAATGCTGTTTCAAAAGAGTATAGCTCTCCGGATATATTTGTTAAAGCGGGAAGTGTTGTAAAATGAAAAGAATTTTTATTATCGCAGAAGCAGGTGTAAATCACAACGGCGAGATTAATATAGCAAAAAAACTGATTGATGCAGCAGCTGAAGCTGGAGCCGATGCTGTTAAATTTCAGACTTTTAAAGCTAAAAAACTGGTTTCAAAAAATACGCAGAAGGCTGAATATCAGAAACAGACCACTGAGAAAGATGAAAGCCAGTTTGACATGATAAAAAAGCTTGAATTGGATAAAGCAGCCCATGAAGAGCTTATTGCATATTGTAAGTTGAAAAATATAATGTTTATGTCCACACCATTTGACAGTGACAGCATTGAACTATTGAATAATTTCGGCATGACTATCTTTAAAATCCCGAGCGGGGAGATTACAAATCTTCCATATCTGAGACAGATTGGAAGACTTGGTAAAAAGGTTATCCTTTCAACAGGTATGGCAGATATAGGTGAGATAGAGGATGCAATTAATATACTCATTGAATCCGGAACTTCTAAAGACGACATTACTATGCTTCATGCTACAACTGAATACCCGGCACCAATAGAGGATGTCAATCTTAAGGCAATGATAACAATAGGTGAAACTTTTGATATATCTTACGGATATAGCGACCATACACCAGGCATTGAAATCCCCATAGCTGCCGCGGCACTTGGCGCTTCAGTTATTGAAAAACATTTTACCCTGGGCAGAAACATGGAGGGACCTGATCATAAAGCAAGCCTTGAACCGGATGAGCTTAAAGCAATGATAAAGGCGATCCGCAATATAGAAAAAGCTTTAGGCAATGGCATTAAAAAACCTTCTCCGTCAGAACTGAAAAATAAAGAGATTGCACGTAAAAGTATTGTTGCAGCAGCAGTGATAAAAAAAGGTGAAATTTTTACAGAAAATAATATCACTGTAAAGCGTCCGGGGAATGGCATAAGTCCAATGAAGTGGGATGAAATAATTGGGACTGCTGCTCAAAAAGATTATGAAGAAGATGAACTGATATGAATGAATTAATTATCGCAGAGAATCAAACCATACAAGATAAAATATATACTTTAAGAGATGTGCAGGTTATGGTAGATAGAGATCTGGCTGAACTGTATGGGGTTGAAACAAGAAGGTTAAATGAGCAGGTAAAAAGAAATATTGAAAGATTTCCGGATGAATTTATGTTTCAAATGACAAAAGAGGAATTTGAAAATTGGAAGTCGCAAATTGCGACATCCAATAAGGAAATAATGGGTTTGAGAAAAATACCCTTTGTGTTTACTGAACAGGGTGTTTCCATGTTGAGCGCTGTGTTAAAAAGCCAGACTGCAGTACAAACAAGTATTCAGATAATTAAAAGTTTTATAAATATGAGAAAATTTTTGCAGAATAATGCTTCATTGTTTGCAAGAATAGATACTATCGAAAAAAGACAAATTGCCTATGAAATAAAAAATGACACAAAAGTAGCTACGATCTTAAATGAAATAGAAAAAAAGGGAATTCCTCAAAAACAACACATCTTTTACGATGGCCAGATATTCGATGCGTATCTTTTCGTAAGTGATATTATAAAACGGGCAAAAAAATCTATAAAACTTATAGATAACTATGTAGATGAAAGCACTTTAATATTGTTTACTAAAAGAGATGTTAATGTAAGCATGAAAATATATACAAAAACTATCTCCAGGCAATTAATCTTAGACCTGGAAAAACATAATTCTCAATACCGGAAAATTGAGATAGAAAAATTTGATCTATCTCATGATCGATTTTTAATAATAGATGGAAAGGATATATACCATTTCGGGGCAAGTCTAAAAGATCTTGGGAAAAAATGGTTTGCTGTGTCCAGAATGGATGTAAATTCTTTTGAATTATTAGGGAAGCTTAAATGAAACGGGAAATATGCGTAGTAACAGGAACCAGGGCGGAGTATGGTCTTCTCTATTGGCTGATGAAAGAAATCGAGGCAGATGATAATCTGCAGCTTCAGATTATTGCTACAGGGATGCATCTGAGTCCGGAATTCGGGTTAACCTACAGAGAGATAGAGAAGGATTTTGTTATAGATAAAAAGATAGAAATGCTTCTCTCTTCAGATACTCCAATCGGTATCTCTAAATCTATGGGGCTTGCACAGATATCATTCGCAGAAGCTTATGAGGATCTTAAACCTGATATAGTTGTGGTTCTCGGTGACAGATATGAAATTTTCAGTGCAGTAAGTGCGGCAATGATAGCACGAATCCCCATAGCCTATATTCATGGAGGTGAAACAACCGAAGGCGCCTTTGATGAAGCTATACGGCATAGTATAACAAAAATGAGCCATCTTCACTTTACTGCTGCTGAAATATATAGAAAACGTGTTATTCAGCTTGGAGAAAACCCTGACAGAGTTTTTAACGTCGGGGGCATGGGGATTGAAAATATAAAAAGATTAAATCTTCTTGGCAAAGATAAACTGGAAAGTGAGATTAAATTTAAATTCGGAAAGAGAAATATTCTTGTCACATTTCACCCTGTAACACTTGAATCATCTACAGCAGAAATTCAGTTTAGAAACCTTCTTGATGCTATTGATGAACTTCCGGATATGAAAATTATTTTTACTAAAGCCAACAGTGATACTGATGGCCGAATAATAAATATGATGATTGATGAATATGTTAAAAAAAATTCAGACAAGGCAATCTGTTTTACGTCAATGGGGCAGCTAAGATACCTGAGCACATTGCAATATGTTGATGCTGTTGTCGGAAACAGCTCAAGCGGTTTAGCTGAAGCCCCGACTTTTAAGATCGGCACCATCAACATCGGTGATAGACAAAAGGGGCGTATCAAAGCTGTAAGCGTAATGGATTGTGAACCAATTAAGGATAAAGTACTCATTGCTTTTGAAAAATTATATAGCAGCGATTTTAAGGAGATATTAAAAACAGTCAGAAATCCTTATGGAGATGGGATGGCAAGCAGAAAAATAATTGAAATTATTTTAAATACTGATTTGCAGGATATTCTTAAAAAATCTTTCTATGATATAAAAATTAATTGAGTGATTAGAAAAAATAAAAAATCTGAAAATGGAATTTATACAGGCAAAATAATAATCAACATCGGAGTCGCTGTGGCAAAATACAAAAATTTCACCATGATCTTCTGTGGCAAAAGAAAAAGTTTTAAAATTAAGCTCCAATAATCAGCTTTTAGCTTGACATAAAAACTCCACTATTATAATTGTTCACAACATGAACAGAAATAAAGAAAATATATCCCTTGAGGATACCTACGCCATTTTTAAAGAGATTGAACGCTCTGGTGAGCTGTCCCAGCGCGATTTCGCGGGTAAGCTTGGCTACAGTCTTGGGAAAGTAAACTTTTTAATTAAAGCCCTTACTGAAAAGGGGCTTGTTAAAATGGAAAATTTTGCTAAAAGCAATAATAAAATGGGTTATAGATACGTTCTTACCCCCAGAGGGATAAGTGAAAAATATCAGATAACCGCTGATTTTTTAAAGCGGAAAGAGGCAGAGTTTATAAAGATGCAGATGGAGATTGAGGAGCTGCGGAAGGCACTTGGGTACGAGCAGTGACCAGTCGCCGGTTATGAGGGGTTAAGGGTTAAAGATTAAGGGTGAAAGATTAAGGGTGAAAGATAAGGATTGGCCACAGAGGCGCGGAGTTCACAGAGGGATTTTTTTGGCTCACGCGGAGGCGTACTTCGGCTTCGCTTGCTTCGGCTTCGCTCAGCACAAGCAGTACGAGCAGCACGAGCAGTACGAGCAGCACGAGCAGTACGAGCAGCACGCTCAGTACGAGCAGCACGAGCAGTACGAGCAGCACGAGCAGTACGAGCAGCACGAGAAGCAGGGGAGTGTTTTTTTGGATATTGATTTAATTACAGGGAAAATTATTGATTCTGCTTTCAGCATTCACAAAGGCCTTGGGCCGGGTCTGCTTGAGTCTGTTTATGAGGTAGTGCTGTACAAAAAACTGGTTGAAGCAGGTTTGAAAACTGAAAGACAAAAATATATCGATTTTGAATATGAAGGTGAAATTTTTAAAGAAGGGTTTCGGGTTGATCTGCTGGTTGAGGACAGAGTAATTGTTGAATTAAAATCAGTTGAACAACTTGCGCCTGTTCATTCTAAACAGCTTTTAACATATTTGCGACTGATGAAACTTGAAGTCGGGCTGCTTATTAATTTTGGTGATACTTTGTTTAAAAATGGAGTAAGGCGTATAGTGAATAATTATAAACCCTCTGCGTCTCCGCGCCTCCGCGTGAACATGTGTGATTGAGTCACGGAGAAGAGTAGAGGAAAGCGGGGAGTTTCGGCTCACACTGGATGAGTTCGAAATTTTGCGGTCGCCATCTGCGGCCTCAAATTTATCTAAGAGAAGAAACACTCCATTTATTTTTTTAGGATTTGGGCTCACGCGGAGGCGCGGAGGCGTGCTTCGGCTTCGCTTGCTTCGGCTTCGCTCAGCACAAGCAGTACGAGCAGCACGAGCAGTACGAGCAGCACGAGCAGCAGGGGAGTGTTTTTTTGGATATTGATTGGCCACGGATGGACCCGGATTTTTACAGGATATAAGATTTATTCACAAAGAATCATAGTGTTAACATTATGCAATAATACAGAAAACAAAACTTAAGGAAAAACAATGAGTAAACTGACTGTAGATCATGTTTTTACATCTGAATCGGTAAGTGAGGGGCACCCTGATAAGGTCTGTGATATTATATCCGATTCTATTCTTGATGCATGCATAAAACTTGACCCGAAAAGCCGTGTTGCATGTGAAACTTTTGTTTCAACAAATTTTGTCGGCAATGCCGGTGAAATAACCTGCAGCGGCTGGGATAAAATCGATCCTGAGAAAATAGTAAGGCAGGTTGTTAAAGATATAGGCTACGACAAGGCTGAATATGAGTTCTGTGCGGATACTTTTGAATATATGTGCAGAATTCACGGCCAGTCACCCCATATTGCCATGGGTGTTGACAGCTCCAGTGAACGTGAACAGGGTGCAGGTGACCAGGGGATGATGTTCGGTTATGCAACAACCTCTACACCGGAACTTATGCCTGCTCCAATCCTCTTTAGTCACCGTCTTTTAGACAGGCTTCAGCAGGTGAGAAAGAGTAAAGAGATTGCATACCTTAGACCCGACTCTAAATCTCAGGTGTCGGTTAGGCATGTTAAGGGGCGACCTGTTGAGATAACCTCTGTTGTTATTTCTCACCAGACCGACGAGGTTTCTGCTGATATTATCAGAAAGGATATGATAGATGTAGTAAAAGATACCTTGTCCCATACAGGACTTTTAAATGATAAAACTGAATATTTTATAAATCCCACAGGGAAGTTTGTAATTGGCGGTCCCCATGGCGATGCGGGGCTTACAGGCCGGAAGATTATTGTAGATACTTATGGAGGTGTTGGTTCACATGGCGGCGGTGCTTTTTCCGGTAAAGATTCATCCAAGGTGGACAGGTCTGCCGCGTATTATGCACGCTATGCTGCTAAAAATATAGTTGCAGCGGGGCTTGCTGAAAAGTGCGAAATTCAGGTGGCTTACGCAATCGGCGTGGCAAAACCTTTGAGTATAAATGTAAGCACATTTGGTACAGCAAAGGTGGATGAGGCAAAAATTCAGCAGATGCTTGAGTCAGAAGAGATATTCTGTTTCAGGCCTGCAAGCCTTATAAGGGAGCTGGGCCTGCTTAACCCGCAGGGGTGGAAATACCGCGATACTGCAGCTTACGGGCATTTTGGAAGGGATATGTTTCCATGGGAAAAGACTGACAGGGCGGATGATTTAAGAAGAGTGATAGTGATTTAATTGATGTTAATGGACAATTTGAGTGAATTATCAAGATGAAGGAGTTGGAGTATGAAAAACTTCAAAAAGAGATTGAAATGCTCAGACAGATTGTTGATGGTAAATTTTAATGAAAAATAAATTATATGCATTGAGGGACAAATGAAACCAGCAATTTTAGGTGGAAATCCAATAAGAAAAGAACCTTTACCTTATGCCAGGCAGTATGTTGACGAAGATGATTGCAGAGCTGTTGATGCGGTTTTAAAAAGCGATTTTTTAACAACCGGACCTATGGCAAAAGAATTTGAAACAGAAATAGCCGATTACGTTGGTGCAGAATATGCTGTTGCTTTCGCGAATGGCACGGCGGCCCTGCATGCCGCATGTTATGCAGCTGGTATTAAGTCGGGTGATGAGGTTATCACAACTCCAATTACATTTGCAGCTTCGTCAAATTGTATTTTATATATGGGTGCAACACCGGTATTCGCAGATATCAATAGTGAGACGTTTAATATAGACCCGGAACAGATTGCGAAAAAAATCACATCAAAAACCAGGGCTATTATTCCAGTTGATTACACCGGTCAGGTGGTTGATATTGATGCAATTAAAGATATAATAAAAGGAAAAGATATAATCCTTATTGAAGATGCTGCTCATTCTTTAGGAACAAAATATAAAGGATCACCTGTTGGCGGTTTGGTTGATATGACTGAATTCAGCTTTCATCCTGTTAAAACTATCACTACCGGTGAAGGTGGTATGATTACAACAAACAATAAAGAATATTATATAAAACTTATGAACTTCAGATCTCATTGTATAACAAGGGATAAGTCTCAGATGGCGAACAAAGATGGTGATTACTGGTACTATGAACAGATTGATCTTGGATTTAATTATCGGATTACTGATTTTCAATGTGCATTAGGCATCAGCCAGATGAAAAAACTAAGCTGGTTCATTGAAAGAAGAAAAGAAATTGTCAGCAAGTATAATGAAGCTTTTAAAAATCTAAAAGGGGTCATTCTCCAAAGAAATGCGGAGTTTTCAGATACAGTAAATCATTTATATGTTTTGAAGCTTGATCTGGGTATGTTAAAAGCTGATAGAAAAGAAATTTTCAACGCGTTTCATGCTGAAAATATCGGTGTGCATGTTCATTATATTCCGGTTTACTGGTTACCTTTTTATCAGAAATTGGGTTACCCAAAAGGACTTTGCCCTAATGCAGAAGAATTATACAGTTGCATGCTTACAGTGCCTTTATATCCAGCAATGTCTGATATAGATGTAAATGATGTCATCGATGGATTCTATAAAATAATTAATTATTATAGAGAGGGTAATTAAAAAAAGCAGTAAAATTTTTGTTGCTGACAGAGGATTTAAGGTGGGAATGGGGCGTATCTATAAAATTATTTCTGCAATTAAAGAAATACCAGAACAAACTATTTAGTTTTTAACAAAAAGCGATAACTCAATAGTTAGTAATATATGTTATTAAAAATAGATGTTACCTAAATTTTATGCAACCTAATTAATATAAATTCGAGTTTAGTATCGTTTGGATGTATTATCGGTAGTATATCAATATACAGATGGTGAAAAAATAATTGTTGGGATGGAAGAGGTATCATAAAATGAATTCTGTGGAAAACTCACAATAAAAGATGTTCTATATGTTTCCCTATGTGGTCAATCACATACTTGAGTCTGTTATTGTTGATGATGAGTGTATAGTCGGTGCATGGAGTTTCTAAATAAGATGCTTGACTCTGAAGTATCTATGCTGGTAGTCCGGCTAAAGAAAATGGAATAAGCGATATAGTAAAATTTTGGTTTATGGTATTAAAAAATGAATAAGTTAGCATTAGGTACTGTTCAATTTGGTCTTGATTATGGTATTAATAATAAATCAGGCCAGACTTCTAAAGCTGAAATTGAGAAAATATTAGATTTAGCTTTTTCAAGTGGTATTGATTGTCTTGATACAGCGCAAGCATATGGGGATAGCGAGACTATACTTGGGGAAGTTTTAAATGACGGGAAAAAATTTAATATAATATCAAAATTAGATTCTAAAAATATATTCAATGTTTGTTCTTCTTTCGAAATAAGCCTGAAAAATTTAAGGGTGAGTCAACTTTATGGTTTTTTATATCATGATTTTAATTCATATAAGAATAATGTGGATTCAATAAAATACTTATTAGATTATAAATCTGAAGGTAAAATAAATAAAATTGGTTTTTCACTTTATTATCCGGATCAACTAGAATTTCTTTTTAATGAGAATATTCCGGTTGATTTAATTCAGGTACCATATAATATTTTTGACCGTCGATTTGAATCATTTTTTCAGGAAGCACAAAAAAGAGATATTGAAATTCATATAAGAAGTGTTTTTTTGCAAGGGTGTTTTTTTTTAAATCCGGATCATTTGCCGTCATTTTTATCCAAAATTAAAAATAAAATCGAAAAACTAAGAAAGTTGTCGGAACAAAACAAAATTTCTCTCAATTCTCTTTGTTTGAATTTTGTAAATATTAATGAATATATAGATAAAATAATAATTGGAGTAGATACCCAAGATAATCTTAGGGATAATATTGAAGCGCTGAATGAAGTCGAAGAATTTACTTTATTAAAAAATGAGATGTTTGATTTACAAGAAAATGATGAAAAAATACTATTACCATTCAACTGGGGGAAGGAATAAAAAAATATGAATCTAATTGAAAGTTTTAATTTAAAAAATAAAGTTGCAATTGTCACAGGAGGTTATGGTCATATAGGGACTGCTATTACGCATGGATTGTGTGAGGCTGGTGCCACGGTTATAGTAGCAGGACGAAGTAATGATAAATTTGAGAAAGTATTTAGTTCAAATAATAATAATATATTATTCCAAGATATGGATTTATCTAAAACTGAATCGATTATTGAATGTTTTCAAACAGTTTTTAACAAATTTGGTAAAATCGATATCTTGATTAACAATGCTTTTTATTTAGAAGGACAGGATCCCGAAAAGATGACTGATAAGGATTGGAATTTTGGCATTGATGGTACATTAAACAGTGTCTATAGATGTATACGAGAAATAATTCCGTATATGAAAGAGAAGAATAAAGGAAAAATTATTAATATCTCGTCAATGTATGGAATGGTTTCACCTGATTTTGAAATTTATAAAGAAACACCACAATTTTTAAATCCACCACATTATGGAGCTGCAAAAGCTGGAGTTATTCAACTTGCAAAATATTATGCTGTTTATTTGGGTACATGTAATATAAATGTGAATACTATTACTCTTGGTCCCTTTCCAAGCTCTTCAGTACAAGAAAACAATATTTTTATTGAAAATCTTAATAAAAAAAATCCATTGCATCGAATTGGTAAGCCAGATGATGTTAAGGGTGCCTGCGTTTTTTTAAGCTCAAATGCATCAGATTACATAACTGGTCATAATCTTGTTATTGATGGAGGTTGGACAATTTGGTAAATGTTGGTGCTGTAATACAGGCAAGAAGCAACTCAACTCGTTTAAAAAACAAAGTATTATTACCGTTACCATTTAATGGAACTAAGACAATATTAAATCATATCATTGATAGAATTAGTTTATGTAATGAGATAAAAAAAATTATTATTGCGACAACTACTAATGTAGAAGATGATATTATTGAGAAAATAAGTGTTGCTGATGGCGTAGATATTTTTAGAGGTAGTGAAAATAATGTATTGGAACGTTTTTATTTGGCCGCTAAAAAATTTAACATAGATATTATTGTAAGGTTAACCGCTGATAATCCATTTATTGATCCTTCATTTGTTACCGATGTTTTATATAAACATATTAATATGAAAGCAGACTATACTGGTAGTGACGGATTGCCTTTGGGGATGAATATTGAGGTTATTTCATTCGGGGCACTGGAAAAGGCATTTTTTGATGCTAAAAAACCGTATGAATTGGAACATGTTACACCTTATATCTATAAAAGAATCGATGCTTTTAAAATTCAGACAGTAAACTTTGATGTTAGCCCTATATTATCTGATCTGAGATTTACAATTGATTATCCTTCTGATTATGCATTTAGTTCGTTAATATTTGATAAAATTTATGAAATAAATAATTGTTTTGGATTGCCCGAGATTGAATTATTATTTATAGAATTTCCGTGGCTTAAAGAGATTAGCTCAAGTAATTATCAGAAAAAAAGCTTTAAGAGTATACATGAAGAATTTGAGACCGCTATAGAGTGTCTCAATAAGATGGATTTAAAAAATGCCTCAAGTTTACTTGACAGATTTTATCATGAAACAAAATGAAAACTGAAATTATAATTTTAACTGAAGCTGGGGAAAAGTTCGGCTACGGTCACCTGATGAGGTGCCTTGCCATTGCACAGGGTTTTATGGCTGCCGGGATTGATTCAGTATTTTATATCAGGGGTGACGCTGAACCTGACAGGATATTGAATGAATTTGAATGGTCATGTCTTGAATGGCTTGAAAATACGCCTGATGTTAAAGGCAGAATTGTTATTGTAGATTCATACTATTCAGATGAAGCTTTCTGCAAAATGATATACCATAAGGCCGGGCGGGTTCTCTTTATTGATGATTATAACAGGATAGCCTATCCCGGTGGGTTTGTACTCAACAGCGTAATAGGTGCTGAAGAGATCGGTTATCCGGAAAATAGCAGTATTACTTATCTTCTGGGGCCGAAATATCATCCTTTAAGGAGAGAATTCTGGGATGTGCCTGAAAAGGTAATTAACCGGGAAGTTAAAAAAATTCTTGTCACCTTCGGGGGGACTGACATGACAAATGAAACCCCCGGTGTTTTAAGGTATCTTAAAACTCATTATCCGGAACTGGAGAAACATGTAATTATAGGGAAGGGATTTTCTAACATTGATGAAATCAATGAAGCAGCTGATGATAAAACTGTTTTGATAATGAATGCTGATGCCGAGGTAATGAAAAATGAGATGATGGAATGTGATGTTGCCATTTCAGCAGCTGGGCAGACAATATATGAGCTGGCAAGGGTGGGTGTGCCTTCTATGGGTTTTTGTGTTGTAGAAAACCAAATAAAAAATTTTTTAGTATGGGAACGGGCTGGTATTTTTTATTTTTTAAATACAATAAGTGATAAAAACGCAATAATGCATATAAGTAATATTATGACTGATATCTTAAGTTTTGACATTAGAGTTAGAATAAATATGGAAGTAAAGAAATTAATGAGTAGAGATTCTACTCAAAAAATCTGTGAGTTGCTGATAAGTAATTGAGGTATATGATGATGGTTAGATTTAGAAAAATAGTTGAAGAAGATCTGGGATTAATAATGAAGTGGCGTATGATGCCAGAAATAACGAAATTTATGTATACTGATCCGAAGTTGACAATAGCACAACAACATGTGTGGTATAATGAGTCTGTCAAGAATGATAGAAACTATATAAGAATTATCAATTGTGATGGAGTTGATATTGGTCTATATTCCATTACTGATATTTATAAAGGAATGAACTGTTTCTGGGCATATTATATAGCAGATTTGTCTTTCCAAGGCAAAGGACTTGGTACAATTCTTGAGTGCAATAATTATGATTTTGCTTTTGATGTTTTAGAAGTTCATAAAGTATCATGTGAAGTTTTATCTTTCAATAAGCGGGTAATTGAAATTCATCAAAAATTTGGTTCAAAAATTGAAGGAATATTTAAAGAACATATTCTAAAAAATAATGAGTATTTAGATATTGTACGTATGGCTATTTTGAAAAATGAATGGTATAAAATTCGTGAAAATTTCGAGTATGACATTTGTCAGTTCGAGTAGGTGGAAATATGAGCAAAACAGTTTTTGAACTCAAAATTGGCGACAAAGCAAGCTTTGAAAAGACTATAACTGAAGTTGATATATCTCTTTTCGCAGGGATTAGCGGAGATTTTAATCCATTGCATATCAATCTTGAAGCTGTAAAAAAGACAAAGTATAAAAAAAGAATTGCTCATGGATTATTAACTGCAAGTTTAATTTCAGCCGTTATTGGGACGAAGTTGCCTGGAATTGGGACATTATATTTAAAACAGGATTTGGGATTTTTAGCACCAGTATTTGTTGGAGATACGATTAAAGCTGTTGTTGAGGTGAAGGAAATTAATGTTGATAGGAATACAGCAGTCTTACATACATTTTGCCTAAATCAAGATGGAATAATAGTTATTGATGGTACTGCTATTGTAAAACCACCTTTGGTTATTTCGGAGGATTGAGTTGACTACTTTTATAATAGCTGAGTTATCTGCAAATCACGACCATGATATTAAAGTTGCTCTGCAGTCTATCAAGGTTGTTATGGAAAGCGGAGCTAATGCAGTTAAAATTCAGACTTATACAGCTGATACAATTACACTGAATTGTTCAAATAAATATTTCATGATTAATCATGAAACTTTATGGGACGGTAGAGTTCTTCATGATCTATACAAAGAAGCCTACACCCCATGGGAATGGCATGATAAACTGCGTGATTATGCAGAGTCTCTTGGCCTTGTATTTTTCTCCACCCCATTTGATTTCACCGCAGTTGATTTTCTCGAATCAAAAGATGTGCCGATTTATAAAATTGCTTCTTTTGAAATAACCGATATTCCCCTGATTGAATACACTGCTTCAAAGGGGAAACCCATGATTATATCTACAGGTATTGCCACTATAGGGGAAATACATGATGCTGTTGATGCCTGCAGACGAATGGGGAATACAGATATAACGCTGCTTAAATGTACTTCAAGCTATCCTGCACCAGTTGATGAGGCTAACCTGAAAACCATGGTTAATATGAAGGAGACCTTTGGGGTCAAAGTCGGTTTGTCTGATCACACTATGGGTAGTGATGTTGCTGTTGCAGCTGTTGCTCTGGGCGCTGAGGTTATTGAAAAGCATTTTATACTCGACCGGAACATAGGCGGTCCTGACGCGGAATTTTCCATGGAACCTGCGGAATTTAAAATAATGGTTGATTCCATACGAAATGTTGAAAAAGCTCTTGGTCGGGTGACTTATAATCTTTCGGAGAAAACAATGAAAAACAGGGAGTTTTCCCGTTCTCTTTTTGTTGTTGAAGATATAAAAGCCGGGGAATTTTTTACAGAAAAAAATGTACGGTCAATCAGGCCGGGATATGGTTTACCGCCTAAGTATTTAAAAGAAATTTTAGGGAAAAAAGCTCATATTAATTTAATGAAAGGTACTCCTATCGAATGGCATATGATTGACGTATCGATAATTTTTTAAATGAAAAATTTGATAGCAGTAATAAAAAATATACGCAAAAATAATTTTTTTCTACATTCAAAAAATTATTTATTGGCAGAAATATTTAATAAGGGTTTAGCCTTTTTCACAATACCTATTTTTACAAGGCTGTTATCTCCTGAAGAGTATGGTATTTTAGCAATATTTACCTCAATAATTACTATTTTTACTGTATTCATGGGTTTAAGTATTCAATCCTCTATAGTTGTAAAGTATTATGATCATGATGATGATTTTCCTGAATTTTTAGGTACTAATATTATATTTTTAGTATTTAATAATGTTTTGATGATAACCATCTGTTTGGTTTTTTGTTCACAAATTGCTTCTCTATTTTCAATAAAAGAAGATATATTTATAATCGCTGTAGTTATTAGTAGTTTTATTTGTTTTATTCAATCAGAATTATCATATTTACAGGCAAGTCAAAGAAGCAAAAAGTATGTAAGAATTTCTGTGGTTAGAAATTTCTTTGTTACCTTATTGGCGGTTATATGGACTTATTTGCTTCATGAAAACAGGTATTATGGTAATGTGTATTCTCAGTTTTTAGTTTTAGGTATTATTTTTGTATTTGTTTTATTTAGTATTAGCAGGGTAGCAAATTACAACTTTAGAATTAAGCATTTAAGATATGCCTTATTGTTTTCTATTCCGTTAATACCGCATACTCTGTCAGGGGTTATCCTGAGTCAATTTGATCGCGTAATGATCAATCAATTTTTAGGAAGCCATGAAGTGGGACTTTATTCTCTGGCTTTTAATGTAGGCTTGTTAGTTGCAGTTTTTGTAGGTGCTCTTAATAATGCGTGGGTTCCAATTTTTTTTGAATCACTTAAAAATAGATCTTATGATAAAATTCAAAGTTTAGCAGAAAAATATTCAAAAGTTGTTCTGATTGCGGCGTTGGGCTTGATACTTTTTAGTAAAGAAATAATTATTATTATGGCTGATAAGCAATATATTGATGCTTATAAAATAGTACCTATTTTCGCATTATCCGGGATAATAAATTTTTTATACACTTTGTTTGTGAATTACTCGTTTTACGAAAAGCGAACCGGATTTATTTCTATAATTTCCTTGCTCACTTGCTCTTTAAATGTTTTGTTAAACTATATTTTTATTCCAAGATATGGTTATGCAGGTGCTGCATGGGCAAGTTTGCTGTCATATATCTTATTATTTGCTTTAAATTACTGTTATGTTAGATTTGTATTGCAACTTAATACAATTAAACTTAATAAAATATTCTTTGATATATTAGTTTTACTAATTGCTTTTTCTGTGCATCTGATGTTCACATCAGATAATATGTTTTATGATATTATAATTAAAATATTATTGATGGTGTTTACAATTATATATTTTTTCAAAAATGAATTATTATTCTCTTCACGGTAAGAAAAAACTTTCGGTGGAGTTGAAATGTTTGAGATATTATTTTATAGAATGCGTAATCTTAAAGATCGCTACAGAATTTTGACTTTTAATAAACGATAATAAACGAGTTGCAAATGAAATCATCAATTTTGGGATATAATTTTAAAAAAAGTTATTGAACATAAACTGAATAGAAAAACTTCAGTTTGTATTAAATTTTACATTATATAGTAGTTGTTACAATTTTTTTAAATTTTTGACCTATTAAAAAAATATTTCATTTTATTTTGGACGGTATTTCTATGTTTAATATTTTTGAATATTATTTATCAAAACTAATTAAGAAGTTTCATTTAAAAGCAATTAAAAAAAGTAATATTCATAAAACATCTGGTGTTTGTGCAGGGTGTCATATCGTTGAGTCAGAAATGGATCGGTATTCTGATATTGGTTATGATTGCACTGTAGTTAAAACAAAAATTGGAAGTTTTGTGTCTATTGGATCAAATTGCAGAATTGGTGGTGCAGATCATACAACAAGCTGGGTATCAACATCACCAGTATTTAATGAAAATAAAGATCATTTGTCCAAGAAATTTTCAAGACATCAATTTAAGAATACAGCTATAGGGCATGATGTATGGATTGGCGATTGTGTGTTAATTAAAGCCGGTGTAGAAATTGGTCATGGTTCAGTTATCGGAATGGGAAGTGTTGTAAAAAAAAATGTACCACCATATGAAATATGGGCAGGTAATCCTGCTAAATTTATTAAGAAAAGATTTGATGATGAAATTATAAAATCTTTGCTAAATGTTAAATGGTGGGATTTCAGTGAAACAAAAATTTCAGAAAAGGCGTTATTATTTAATGATGTTGAAAGATTTATTAAAGCAGAGCATTAAATTTTACAATCAATGTCTTATTTGTTTTTTATATGCTATAATAAAAATTACCACAATAACGTAATGATAAGGAAATTATAATGAAAACTTTTTCACGATTAAAAAAACTTCTGATATATGCTCGATATTTTTATTTAATTTTTCAGATATTTAAGTTAAGAAAAAGTATCGTGGAATCTGATGAATGTGTTGTAATTGGTAATGGACCATCTTTAAATGATAGTTTAACTATGGACATCAATTTTATTAAGAGCAAAAAACTTTTTTGTGTAAATAATTTTGTAAATAGTGAATATTTTACAAAATTAAAACCTGACTTTTATGTATTAACAGATTCAAATTATTGGGATAAAGATGTCTATGCGATTTCTCAAGATATAAAAAAAGGAGATGTTGGTAAATATTCTAAGATAACAATTGATTATTTTAAAGTTGTTATGGAAAGTCATAATGATTTTTTTAGTAATATTATTAATAAAACGAAATGGGAATTGAATTTGTTCGTACCGCTCCAAAGTAAACCTACAGGAATTTTTGATAAATTGGCCAAAGAAAATGATCATATAAAAATCATATATTATTCTATGATACCTTTTAATTTTAAATTTTCTTTCATCCGTCATTTTTTATATAGATTAAACGTTTGTATGCCAACAGCTCAAACAGTCTTGCATGCAGCTACTTTTTTAGCATTAAATTTAAATTTTAAAAAAATTTATCTAATTGGAGTTGACCATTCATGGCATGAAGATTTAGTTCTTGATAAGAATAATATTATTTACACTAAAGATAAACATTTTTATGATCAAGATAAACAAAAAATGACTCCTTTCGTTTTTGATATAAAGACTGGTTCTACTCCAAAAA
The DNA here is from genome assembly GCA_964491265.1 of uncultured Leptospirales bacterium. GTDB lineage: Bacteria > Spirochaetota > UBA4802 > UBA4802 > UBA5550 > JBBAGC01. The sequence goes on from CAZBFP010000003.1 coordinate 198,339, forward strand.
TGTATGAAGTCTTTTTTGAACTTCATATTATGTTTAAAAGTTATTTGTTTTTAGACAAATATGCAAAGAGCATTGGAGCAAAAATATATAATAGCAGTAAAAAAACATTTGTTGATGCATTCGAAAGATATGATAATACTATATAAGGAAACATTTTTTAAAATGTTCATTTATGCTGGTTATAGATAGGAGTAAAATACAGTATGATTTTTTTTTGTTTTAGTCTGGTTTTTTTATATAGTATAAATAATATCCAAATTGCTAACATATTATATTTTTTTTATTTCATTAAAAACTATATAGTTGATGAAGATAAATTAAAGATAAATTTTAATCTATCATTTGTATTATACTGTTCATTTGTTGTCTGGGTGTCATTATCAACAATTGCTTATTTTGTCGAAATGCAGTATTTGGATATTCGTTTTATTGTAAAGTATTTGTTTACTTTGCAATATGCAGTTTTAATAATGCCACTAAAGTTAAATGAAAAAAAATTTGAAGTATCTATTTATAGGTTTTCAATAATATTATCAGTAATGATAATATTATTATTTTTTTACTTTGCTATATTTAATCGTGAATTTTTGATCATTGGTATGCAGACAAGACTTTGGGCTGTTGATTTTATTCCTGGTTGGCCAAATTCTACTCCCATACCACTTCTATTAGGCTTGTGGTTATCATTCAGAAATCAATTCGGTTTTATAGGGAAAATTATAATTTATATTGCTCTTATTTTAACATTTTCACGAGGTGCATTGTTGGGTCTATTGTTAATTACCGGATTTTTTGTGTATTCCTTTATTGTTAGAAATTTTAAACGCAGCTGGCATCTGTTATTAGGTTCAGTAGCTTTAATGATAATTATAGTATCAATTGTTTTTCAAACTGAACTGGCATCAAAACTATATTTTCATGATAGAGCGGATATTTTTCGATATTTTATGCTTTACTTTGAGAATCGACCGCTATTGGGTTATGGAGGTAATACATTTGATCAGTTAAAACACATTCAGGTTTCATATACTCCTTATCTTGATTGGCCACATACTCATAATTTGATTCTTGAAATGGTTTTAAGATATGGTGTAATTGGTGGTTTACTTTTTACAGCATATCTTATGTCTGTTTTTCTAAAAATAAAAAATACAGAAAAAAAGGCAATGTTCGCAATTTTATTTTTTTTAGGTTTATTTCAGACATTTATGCAGGAATTTATATATATATTTTTTTTAAGCTATTTAGCCAGCGAGTACAAACAAGTTCCAACAATGAATAAAAGTTAGGATAAACAGAAAATGGAGAAATTTAATTATAAGATCTGCACCACTTGCGTTATGGACACAACCGACCCAAATATAACCTTTAACGAAAAAGGAGTTTGTGAACGATGTACCCAGTTCCATAAAGACATTCTCCCGTCATGGAATTACGGCAAAGGTAAAGAGCCTGAGCTTAAAGTAATTGTAGATAAAATTAAGAAAGATGGTAAGGGTAAAAAATACGACTCTATACTCGGCTTAAGTGGTGGTTTTGACAGCTCCTATATGCTGCATTTTGCAGTTAAGGAACTTGGCCTGCGTCCTCTGGTTTTTCATGTGGACGCAGGGTGGAATGAGCCCCTGGCTGTACAGAATATAAAGAAAATAACAGATAAACTGGGTGTTGATCTAAAAATTGAAAAAATGAACTGGCAGGAGATGAAAGATCTTCAGCTTGCTTTTTTCAAGTCCGGGGTGCCTCATCTTGATACACCTCAGGATAACGCTTTTGTGGCAATTCTTGATAAATTCGCTAAAGAGAATAAAATAAAATATGTTCTTAACGGCGGTAACATCTCTACTGAGGTAATAGTAAATCCTAATAGCTGGGGTTATTGGGGCACTGATTTAACTCACAATAAAGATATAGTAAATAAATTCTGTACTATCCCAATTGTTGAATACCCCTTTACAAGCGTTATAAAACGAAAAATAGTAATGCCTTATATATATGGCATTAAAGTCTTAAAGCTGCTTAATTATACACCATACATTAAATCTGAGGCTGAAAAACTGCTTAAAAAAGAATATGGATTTATCCCTTATGAGCAGAAACATTTTGAAGATATCCTTACCAAATTTATAGAGGGTTACTGGCTTCCTAAAAGATTCGATTTTGACGTCAGAAAACCCCAGTTTAGCAGCCTTATACTGACAGGGCAGATGACCAGAGATGAAGCTTTAAATAAAATGAAAATACCCCCCATAGCAGAGAAAGAGGGAGAAGCTCTATTTCTTAAAGTGGCAGCAATGCTTGAAATAACTGCAGATGAGCTTAATAATTATTTCAAAATGCCTCGCCGGACATACAGAGATTATAAAAATCGTAATTGGATGTTCGGAATAGGTTCTAAAGTAATGTTCCACCTTAAACTTGATAAGTTAATCAGGAAATAAACAAGTTTACATAGATTTTACATAGAAAAAAATTAGAATTTGACTCCCTGTCCTTCTGATAATTAGTTTTATTGTTCTCCTGAATGTTTTTTGAGAATAGGGGACAGCCAGCCTCTATAATAACACTATTATCATTTAAGGATGTAAAATCAATGAAACAATTATCTTATCAGATTTGTACAAACTGCATTATGGATACATCAGATCCTAAAATAATATTTGATGAGAATGGGTGGTGTGATTATTGCAATAATTTTCATTCCAGCATTATGCCTCATTGGCATCCGGATGAAGCAAGTGAACATGAAATAATGAGGATTGTTGATAAAATTAAGCGTGACGGAAAAGGGAAATCTCATGATTGCCTGATTGGCATAAGTGGCGGTGTTGACAGCTCATATGTTGCATATGCTGCAAAAGAAAAATTCGGTTTACGGCCTCTTCTTTATCATGTTGACGCCGGGTGGAATACACAGATTTCAGCAAATAATATTGAAAAGCTTGTTGATGGCCTCGGGCTTGATCTGCACACGGAGGTTGTCAACTGGGAAGAGATGAAAGATCTTCAGCTTGCTTTTTTTAAAGCCCAGGTTGCTCACATCGATACTCCTCAGGATCATGCTTTCTTTGCATCTCTTTATAATTTCGCTTCAAAGAATAAATTTAAGTATATACTTACAGGCGCGAATTACTCAACTGAGTGTGTTCGGGAACCGTTAGAATGGCATTATCATGCCTCAGATTTAAAGCAGTTAAAAGATATACATAAGAAATTCGGTACCAGTCCGTTAAAAACCTTCCCCCTCGCAAATATTCTTACTTATAAAATTTATTATAGATTTGTTAAAGGTGTTAGAGTAGTAAAGCCATTAAATTATATCCCCTATATAAAAGAGGAGGCCATGCATCTGCTTGTAAATAAATATGGCTGGCAGAAATATGCTCATAAACATTATGAATCACGTTTTACCAGGTTTTATGAAGGATACTGGCTCCCTGAAAAATTCGGATTTGATAAAAGACGTGCCCATTTTTCCAGTTTAATTTTAACAAAGCAGATGACCAGGGATGAAGCCTTAAAAAAAATTTCAATGAAAGCTTATGACGATGAAACAATAGCACAGGATTTTGAATATATTGCAAATAAACTTGGTATAACAGTGAAAGAATTGAAAGACATTATGGAAGGACCTAATAGGTCATATCGGGATTATAAAAACCAAATGGCTGTCATGGAATTGGGTACTAAAATTCTCAGAATTATCGGTGTTCAACGGTCAATCATCAGATGATAACAATAATTGATTATGGTCTTGGAAATATTAATGCATTTGCTAATATTTACAAAAGCCTTAATATTCCGGTGAAGATTGCATGCAGCTGCGATGATCTTGCAGATGCTTGTAAACTGATACTGCCGGGAGTGGGTTCTTTTGATGCTGCCATGCAGAGCCTTGACCGTTCCGGAATGAGGGGGTCTATTGATGAGCTAGTTTTATCAAAGCATGTCCCAGTTCTTGGTATATGTGTCGGGATGCAGATTCTTGCTGAATCAAGCGAGGAGGGACTTTGCCCGGGTTTGGGCTGGATTAAGGGGAGAGTTAAAAAATTCAACCCGGAAGTAATGGATAAAAATTATCCTCTCCCGCATATGGGGTGGAATAGCGTCAAATCCCGGCAACGGTCTGGTTTATTTAAAGATTATGAGTGTGATGAGAGATTTTATTTTCTTCATTCCTATTATCTGGAGTGTGATATGAACGATAATATTCTCGGTACAACTGACTATGGTTTTGAATTTTGTTCTGTTGTTAATTCATTCAACATTTACGGTGTTCAATTCCATCCTGAAAAAAGTCATAGAGCCGGGATCAGTTTATTGAAAAATTTTGCGGAGTTGTAATGTGCTGAATCCAAGAATTATACCCTGTTTACTGGTTCATAAAAAAGGGCTTGTTAAAACCGTAAAGTTCTCTTCACCAAAATATGTAGGTGACCCAATAAATGCGGTTAAAATATTTAATGAAAAAGAAGCGGATGAGCTCATTGTTATTGATATTGATGCATCAGTTGAAAAAAGGGAGCCTGATTTCACTATGATAGGACATCTTGCGGCAGAATGCCGCATGCCTCTTTGTTACGGAGGCGGGATAAAAACTCTTGAACAGGCAAAAAAAATTATAGGCCTCGGAGTTGAAAAAGTGGCTGTTAGCTCAGGCATTATATCAAATCCCGGCCTGATTCCTCAAATAGCATCAGAAATAGGAAGTCAGAGTGTTGTGGCAGTTCTGGATGTTAAAAAAACCGGCAGGGGCCCCGTATATGAAATATTTACCCACAATGGCAGAAAAAAAACCGGCATTTGCCCGGTTGAATTTGCTGAGAAAGCACAATCCCTTGGTGCTGGTGAGGTTGTTATTAATTCAATCGACAATGACGGCCAAATGAAGGGATATGATATGGAGCTTGCAAAGATAATTGGTGATGTAATAAATATTCCCATGACTATGCTTGGCGGGGCAGGTTCATTAAATGATATTGGAACACTTATAAGCAATATTGGTATCGTCGGATGCGCTGCCGGAAGTCTTTTTGTTTTTAAAGGTACCTATAAAGCTGTTTTAATAAATTATCCCTCCCGGGAGGCAAAAAATAAAATTATAGATGACTTTTTTCAGTATTGAATTATTTTTCGATTATTGAAAAATAAATCACATCCCCGTGGTTTCCCTGAGTTTAAGGAGAGTCAAATGTTTAAAAACAAAACCTTACTAATAACCGGCGGAACCGGCTCATTCGGTAACGCCGTATGCCGCAGATTTCTAGAAACAGAAATAAAAGAAATCCGCATATTCTCTCGTGATGAAAAAAAGCAGGATGATATGCGGAAATTCTACAACAATGACAAGCTTAAATTTTATATAGGTGATGTGCGCGATTATAATTCCATATATGAAGCCCTCAGGGGTGTGGACTATGTTTTCCAGGCAGCAGCTTTAAAACAGGTTCCATCATGCGAGTTTTACCCCATGCAGGCAGTAAAGACCAATGTAATAGGCACAGACAATGTGCTTACAGCTGCTATAAATACAGGGGTAAAAAAAGTAATTGTATTAAGCACAGATAAAGCTGTTTATCCCATCAATGCTATGGGAATATCAAAGGCAATGATGGAAAAGGTGGCGGTTGCTAAATCCCGTAACCTTGACGATGACCAGATTACCATATGCTGTACCCGATATGGTAATGTAATGGCTTCAAGGGGTTCTGTTATCCCTCTATTTATTGAACAGGTAAGGAATAATAAACCGATAACCATTACAGACCCGGCTATGACCCGCTTTATGATGAGCCTTGACCAGGCAGTTGAGCTTGTATTATTCGCTTTTGAAAACGGGAAAAACGGAGATATTTTTGTGCAGAAATCACCGGCTGCAACAATCGAACTGCTATCAAAAACCATAGTGAAACTGTTAAACCAGACCGACCATCCTATAAAGGTGATAGGCACAAGGCATGGAGAAAAACTCTATGAAACCCTTCTCACCAGAGAAGAGATGGTAAACGCAATTGATCTTGAAGGTTATTACCGTATACCGGCAGACGGCCGTGATCTAAATTATTCAAAGTATTTTGAAGACGGTGAAGAGGTAGTCACCCAGGCCCATGAATACCACTCCCACAACACAGAGCGCTTAGATGAAGAGAGACTGATTGAAATGCTCAAAAATCTGCGGGAGATTCAGGATGATCTCAAGGAATTTGGAGCGCTTTAATGAGGGTTCTTGTTACCGGGGCTAAGGGGTTTATAGGAAAAAATCTTATCCAGGCGCTCAGGCGTATTGATGATATAAGTATTATCGAATTTGATAAAGATGATTCTTTGGGCTGTCTTGATGAAGCATTAAATAACATTGATTTTATATTTCACCTTGCAGGGGTAAACAGGCCTGAAAATACTGAAGAGTTCTATGAGGGGAACAGTGATTTAACTTCTCAGCTGCTCGATATAATCCGGGAAAAAAATATTAAAATTCCTGTTTTAATGACATCATCCACCCAGATAGAGCGGGATAATGATTACGGCAGGAGTAAACTTAAAGCAGAAAATTTTCTGAAAGAATATAGTGTTGAACAATCAGTACCTGTTTATATTTACCGGCTACCCAATGTTTTCGGTAAATGGAGCAGGCCTAATTATAATACAGTTATAGCTACATGGTGCCATAATCTTTCAAGCGGTAATGATATACGGATTGATAACAGGGAAACAGAACTTACTCTTGTGTATATTGATGATGTTGTTAAGGAATTTATCAGTATTTTACACAATGATAGAATTGATCTTTCTACTTACTATTATGATATCCCGGTTGTGTACAGAAAAACTCTGGGGGAAATATCTGATCTTCTTTACAGTTTCAGGGCAAATCGAAATAATTTAACAATACCTCCGGTTGGCAATGGGTTTGAGCGTGCTTTATATGCCACATATTTGAGTTTTCTTGAAAGGGATAATTTTTCATATCCCTTAACAGAGCATTCTGATGATCGCGGAAGTTTCGTCGAAATATTGAAAACCATAAATAGCGGACAGTTTTCTATTTCAACATCTGCCCCCGGGATTACAAGGGGTAATCATTACCATGACACAAAGAATGAAAAATTTCTGGTAATAAAGGGGAGTGCTGTAATAAGGTTCCGGCATATTCATGAGTCTGAGGTTTTTGAGTATAATGTTTCTGATCAGGAACTTCAGGTAATTGATATCCCCCCAGGATATACCCATAATATCACCAATACCGGAGAAGGGGAGATGTTTCTTGTTATATGGGCGAATGAAATTTTTGACAGGGATAACCCTGATACTTTTTTTCAGGAAGTTTAAATTATATGAAAAAGCTGAAAGTACTTACTGTAGTTGGAACCAGACCGGAAATAATACGCTTGTCCTGTGTAATAAAGAAGCTTGATGAATCACCATCTGTTGAACATATTTTTGTCCATACAGGGCAGAACTATGATTATGAATTAAATGAAATATTTTTTAAAGACCTGGGGCTTCGAAAACCGGATTATTTTTTAGAGGCAGCAGGTAAAAATGCAGCAGAGACAATCGGCAATATTCTTATAAAAATTGATCCGGTACTGGAGAAAGAGCAGCCAGACAGCTTTCTTGTTCTTGGAGACACAAACAGCTGTTTATGCGCCATCCCTGCGAAGAAAAGAAAGATCCCCATATTTCACATGGAAGCAGGAAACCGGTGTTTTGATCAGCGCGTACCTGAAGAGACTAACCGTAAAATTGTTGATCATATTAGCGACATCAATCTTACATATAGCTCCATTGCGAGGGAATATCTTCTCAGGGAGGGTATTCCCGCAGATCGGGTTATTAAAACCGGCAGCCCCATGTATGAAGTGATACATTCTATTCTTCCCGGAATTAACTCCAGTGAAATTTTAACTAAATATAGCTTGAAAGAAAAAGGATTTTTTCTGATATCAAGCCACCGTGAAGAAAATATTAACTCGGATATCTTTTTTAATCTTGTAAAAATACTAAATGAAATTGCAGAAACTTATAAAATCCCAGTTCTTGTATCAACCCATCCGAGAACAAGAAATAGAATTGATGAGACAGGGGTAGAATTTAATCCGTTGATCCAGTTATTAAAACCGCTCGGTTTTATCGATTATCTTGCTTTACAAATAAATGCAAAAGCTGTTTTGTCAGATAGTGGTACAATTTCGGAAGAGTCTTCAATTCTGAAATTTCCGGCATTAAATATCCGCGAAGCTCATGAAAGACCTGAAGCAATGGAGGAGGGGGCGGTTATGATGACCGGGTTAAATCCTGAGCGCGTTATGCATGCCATTGCGGTTCTTGAAAATCCGGGTGCAATCCGTATAGTTGATGATTATAATGTTGATAATGTTTCTGAGAAGGTTCTAAGAATTATCATCAGTTATACTGATTATGTTAATAGAGTAGTATGGCAGAAAAAATGAAAATTCTTCTAATCGTTGATGATTATCTCCCCCATAGCATAAAAGTCGCGGCAAAAATGATGCACGAAATGGCACTGGAACTGCAAAGTAAAGGGCATGAAGTGTCGGTAGTCACACCTGATCATCGTATTACTGAGAAATTTTTAAACAGAAATATCGATGGTATCAATGTATATTATTTTAAATCCGGGAAGATAAAAAATGTCAACCTGGTAAAACGTGCAATCAATGAACTGCTTCTCTCATATCAGGCCTGGAGCTCTTTAAAGCATATACTTAAAAATGATAAATATGACTATCTTGTATATTACTCCCCAACCATATTCTTCGGGCCTCTTGCCGGGAAGCTTAAAAAACTTTATAATTGCAGAACCTTCCTTATATTGCGCGATCTTTTCCCCCAGTGGGTAATAGATAATGGAACTATAAGCAGGTATTCACCCATTACCCTCTATTTTAAATTATTCGAAAAATTAAATTACAGGAATGCGGATACAATTGCTCTTCAGTCTCCCAAAAACCTGGAGTGGTTTAATAGTAATTATAACTCGAAGACCTCTGAAAAATCTTTATTATTGTACAACTGGGCCAAAAATAACAGAATTAAGACTGACGGCAGTTTCAGGGTAAAGTATTCTCTGGAAGATAAGGTGATTTTTTTCTATGGGGGGAATATCGGCCGGGCTCAGGATATGGGTAATATAATGAGGCTGGCTGAGAAGATGAAGGATGAGAAAAATGCCGCTTTTGTAATACTCGGGGAGGGGGATGAGGTTGATCTTGTAAAAAGAACTATTAAGGATAAAAATCTTCATAATATCCTTTATCTGCCGCCTGTTGATCAGGAAAGTTTCAAAAAGATACTTGCCGAATCTGATATAGGGTTATTTTCCCTTGCAGCAGATCATAATACCCATAATTTCCCGGGAAAACTTCTTGGATATATGGTGCAGAATATCCCTATTCTCGGAAGTGTTAACGAAGGGAACGATCTGCAGCAGACAATAGAAAACCATAAGGCCGGCTTTGTAAGCATTAATGGAGAAGATGAGCTTTTCTATCGTAATGCAGTTAAGTTGTTAAAGGATGGCTCTTTAAGGCTTAAGATGGGCAATAATGCCTCTAAAATGCTTAAAGAACTTTTTTCTGTAGAAACTGCTGCTGAAAAGATATTGCAGAGGCATAGGGATATAAAAAATTAAATAGCAGTATGATTTTTTTAATAAGGCCTGCAGTCTATGTTTTTAATTAATCTCCCCTTCCTTAAGGGGGGTGCCCGCAGGGCGGGGGGATTGTTGATTCCCCGGATTCAGATTAAAGCCATTTTATTTCAGCTTTTTAATCTCCTCAAGAGAAAGACCGGTGATCTCTGAAATTTTGTTGGCAGACATATTTTCCTTAAGCAGAGCTTTTGCAGTATCTGCAGCTTTTTTTTGTATACCTTTCTGTATACCTTCCTGAATACCTTTTTCATGTCCCTGCTGAACGCCTTGCTGAAATTGCATTTTATCACGTTTTTTTAATGAAGTTGAAAGCATATCTTTAACCTCTTCAATTTCTTTAATGCCATTTTGTATTTCATCAGATATTTCGTCATTTCCATAAAAAAAGTTTTTAATCCATTTTCTGAAAAGCCTTATTTCTTCTGGCCGTTCTTTTTCAATAAGCTTTATGATATTCTTTATTTCCCCTGAAATTTCAGAAATATCCGAGTTTTCAAGGTAAAACACTGCAGAAAGAATGTTCTTAATTCCGAGAAGGTCTAATATGGCAAAAACAATTTACTTATTGGAGAGCCCCGGGATTGTTAAATCTTATCTAAAAAAGAAATTACCCTCTCAATGTCATCAATAAA
>CAZBFP010000004.1:0-1458 GCA_964491265.1 uncultured Leptospirales bacterium
ACCAAGGGATTTTTAATTTTTGACTTGAGGGTGACTATATCGCTTTAGATAACAATTTATCTACCCTATCAAGCATCCATTCCATGTTTCAATCCACACGCCCGCGTGGGGCGTGACAGGATATTAGGCTGATTGGCACTGGAATGTTCGCGTTTCAATCCACACGCCCGCGTGGGGCGTGACTTTCTATGTTTCTCTTGACAGGCTTGGCATAGATGTTTCAATCCACACGCCCGCGTGGGGCGTGACGGTAATCAGTGTGGATTAAAAAACATTCAGTTTGTTTCAATCCACACGCCCGCGTGGGGCGTGACCAATTACCTGCAAGCTCTCTTAATTTTATCAAGGGTTTCAATCCACACGCCCGCGTGGGGCGTGACAATATGAGTCAATTATTTCTTGTTCCGGATGATCCATGTTTCAATCCACACGCCCGCGTGGGGCGTGACTCAGATTTTGACGGCGGCAGTTTTCGACTTTGATGTTTCAATCCACACGCCCGCGTGGGGCGTGACAATTTCAATCCCTCCTGAATCGGAGTAAATTCTTTTGTTTCAATCCACACGCCCGCGTGGGGCGTGACCATAAAATCCATCAGGCATTATCATTCCCTTCGCCACGTTTCAATCCACACGCCCGCGTGGGGCGTGACATTACGGTGATATGCGGGATAATCCGGATTACTCCGTTTCAATCCACACTCCCGCGTGGGGCGTGACATTCTTGTTTGAGTCTCATCAGTTTCGGCATATTGTTTCAATCCACACGCCCGCGTGGGGCGTGACATGACCATAGATTAAAATAATAATGGAGAGTCACATGTTTCAATCCACACGCCCGCGTGGGGCGTGACTTATATTTTCTTTTAAGATGTTGTTTTACTTTGTCGTTTCAATCCACACGCCCGCGTGGGGCGTGACAGTGTCGTCGGTGCCGTTAAGGGCAGATAACAGCGTTTCAATCCACACGCCCGCGTGGGGCGTGACTTTAATTCAGATTCATCATTATTAAGGTTTATCCGTTTCAATCCACACGCCCGCGTGGGGCGTGACCTGAAAGGAAAAGTTATATATGTTGCATCAGAAGGGGTTTCAATCCACACGCCCGCGTGGGGCGTGACGTGTATTATACTTATGTGATAATTTGTCAACTTTAAGTTTCAATCCACACGCCCGCGTGGGGCGTGACAATGCATGAGCTATCATATATAATAGAAATAGACGGGTTTCAATCCACACGCCCGCGTGGGGCGTGACACATATGATCCGGTTTCAATGGTTCACTTTAGACAGTTTCAATCCACACGCCCGCGTGGGGCGTGACATTTGGAGGAACTTCGGAATTGTTTTTAAGATAATGTTTCAATCCACACGCCCGCGTGGGGCGTGACAAACGGATTCAGATTGTATGCTGTAGCTATTTCGATGTTTCAATCCACACGCCCGCGTGGGGCGTGAC
>CAZBFP010000004.1:1558-102649 GCA_964491265.1 uncultured Leptospirales bacterium
GTTTCAATCCACACGCCCGCGTGGGGCGTGACCGCCCGATTTTAGCTGCTGATTAAATCAGGACTTTAAGAGTTAAAATGCTAATATACCTTTATGTCAATAAAAGTTTTCAATGATCAGAGGTTTATTGAAAATAATATATAATACAGGGCGTTATATAATAGAAGAAAACTTCCTCCGCTAACCCGCCAGGTTTTTCTGTGAGCTTGTGGTTAGCGCTTAAATTATCATAGGCTCCCCATGTTCAATTGAAGGAGATAAGCCATGATGTTCAACCCGTCTTTTCCAGTTGCTCCCCAGAAAATAGAAACGCAAACTATCTTCTTCCGGATTATAGAGAGTGAGAAGCTGATGTTTTAAGTGTTCCCACTGATGGGGGGCAACATTACATTCGAATACTGACTGCTGGACTCTTATTCCGTAATTTACACAGGTTTTCGCAACTTTTCTGAGCCTGCGTGTTCCATTATCTGTAAGTGTTGATACATCGTATGTTACTAATACCAGCATAATTTACCTCATTTAATATAAAAGGGGGGGTATTCACTTATGTCGCCCCTTATGTATCTGGCAAGGAGCATGGCCTGTATATGTGGAAGAAGACCCACTGTTGTTTTCTCACCTAAGAAGGGATGTTCAATAACTTCATCCTTCTTTTTCTGATATGCAACAAGAACTTCCTTCCGTCCTTTATCACTTATCCTTATTTCTCCTGTTTCCCTGACTTCGAAATCATTTTTATTCAGCTGCTTAAGGTTTATCAGGTTTAGAGCCACTCTGTCCGCTATATATGCCCTGAATTCCTCCATAAGATCAAGAGCAAGGCTTGGCCTGCCGGGCCTTAGTCTATGCAGAAATCCGACCTGTGGGTCAAGACCGGTTGTTTCCATAGCAGACCTGAGGTCATTCACAAGGAGCATGTAAATAAATGACAGGAGAGCGTTTACAAAATCAAGAGGGGGCCTTTTTGTTCTGCCATTCATAACAAAGTCTTCTTTCTGGGATGTAATGAGACAGTTGAAACATCCGAAATATGTTGAAGCCGAGTCACCTTCGTACCCTCTTAAGGTATCAAGGGATTCAGCGGTTTTTACCAGATTTATGCAGCGTGCAAGCTTTGATATTGCTTCAGATATTAAACCATCTTCATTATCAGTATGGTTTCGAATATGTCTTTGGAGAAGATTTCTTGAATTGGTAATTTTTGCAGCAACGATGTTCTTTGCAATATCAAGAGATTTTTCCTCTGAATCTGACATGGTGTATTGCGCTTTTCTCAATAAAACGTTACCGCGCTGCTCACCATAGACACGGGCAAGAAATTTACCATGCATTGAAAGATAGCTTATACCTATATTATTTTCAGTGCAGAATGCCATTAAAGCAGGAGTAACCGGCTTAAAGCCGAAGCAGACAATATTTTCAATAGTGTGCACAGGGGCCTGGAGAGCTTTTTTATCGTTAACTTCCACTACAAAGGTCATCCCTTCTTTCCGGATAAAAGCATCGGGTGAGGTAATATAAAGTGTGTTAAGATGTCTCTTCATGTTGTTTATACAGCTCCTCAATCAGGAATTCTGGTTTTCCAATAGCCCGGCTTTTTTTTCATATGCATGACTGCTATTATCACAATTTTTGAATTATCAAATAAATAAAGAAGCGCATATGGAAATCGTTTAACAATACATTTCCTTATCCCTTCATCAATTTCGGCCCAAACTTCCGGATGAAGTCGTATTCTTGATAATGTTGATTTTACTTCATTTGCGAACTCAAAACCAAGACCTGGGCGTTCTTTGTTGTAATATTTTACAGCGGCATGTAATTCCTCCGATGCTTTATCAATGAATATTATTTTATTCATTTACTCTCACTCACTATACTGCTGAAAACTTCATCTTCGGTTTTTGTTCCGATTTCACCTCTCCTGTAAGATTCAATACGGATTCTCGCCTCATCTATCCATGCTGACTCAATCTCCTTGCCCGTTCTGTCATCAAAACTTTCCAGAATCAGGTCAATAATCTCTACCCGCTCAAAAGGTGATAATTTGTTTACTTCATCAAGAATTCTTTTAATTGAAGGTGTCATGTTTTCTCCTGATTTTCATTGAATAAAATATACTCTACAAATCATTACATCCATTCCTATACAGCTTATTAGAAAGCAGAATCACTTTCAAGATTTTTACCAGTAAAGCACATATTAAGCCATCTTTATTGTAAGCATGCTGCTGATATGCCGTTGAAGAAGATTTCGTAAAAGCAACGGATGAGGTGAGATAAAGGGTGTTAGGATGTCTCTTCATTTTCTTTATACAGCTCCTCAATGTATTTTTTCACCTTTTTATGTCCTGTTTTTGGCATGCAGGTGCTGTTTAATGAGCAGGTGTCACATTTTTTCCCGTACTTTGCTTCAGGAACTATTCTGTTTTCTATCATTGAGTGTATATGGATTATTATTTCCTCGGTCTGTTTTCTTAGATGGCTGTCAATTTCGATTAACTCGCGCCTTCTGGGGCGTCCGTAGAATATGGCAGCTTCAGAAACAGGGACTCCCATCATTTCTTCGAGACAGAGGGCCTGTGCGCAGAGCTGAGCCATATCGCTGATGTTGTTTTTTGGTTTCCCCGATTTATATTCAACAGGGTAAGGTTTAATTTCATTATTGTCTTCGGTTATCTCAACTACGTCACATCGCCCTGACAGACCGAGGCGTTTGCTGTATATATTGAGACTGCGGGTTATAGTTTTATCACCCCGGGATTCATCTTCTCCTGAATCGACCTTTTCGTGAAGTATTTTCCCTTTTGCGGTAAAAATGTTTTCCTGCCATATGCCGTGGACATGGATAAGGGCGCACTGACGGGGACAGAACACATAGTGCTGTATTGCTGAAAGCTGTATGTAGTTGTCTTCGGAGTACATTGGTTTAGATCAGATAGTTATTCCCGGTATATATTTATAAATTATAGAGATTTTTTATTTTACACCGAATTCCTTTTTCAGTTCCTCATGAGAGACCCATTTTTTATTATTGCGTTTCGTTTCTATTGCTGAATAATAGTCCGATTTGTCTTCAGCCATTGCTTTTAATTCCATGTATTCCTTATAATCCAGAATTACTGCTACAGGTTTACCCTCTTCTTTTATTATATGTTTTTTAATCATGGTAGGCCTCCTGCCTGTGTTTGATCTCATATATATTTATTACTGTCATGTTTTCATCAAATATAATACGGTAATTGCCAGCTTATCAAATGAGTATTATCTCCTGACCAGTTTGAAATGAAAAAAAGGTCAGGAGAATCAGCGTCAGGAGACTTTAACAAATTTAAGCCTTTCAGTTTTATCTATTTTCTTATTATCGAGTAATATATCATAATCAGTATAATCACGGGAAGGGCCATCAGTTGTTCTTTTCCATGTTACTCGCTCAAACAGTTCGTGAGCAGGCTTATTACCAAGAGCTGTCTCATGTTCAAAAACTACTATCTGCCTTGTACTCATTAGTCCTCTAGCAGCTGAGTGGTCATGATCGAACATATCCTGTAGAGCTTTCCAAAATAACTCAAGGTCTTCAAATTTAAATTTTGTCTGTTCTGCTAAATGGGCAGATACAAATCCATGTGTACGGTATAGTCCATAGGGTACAGTGAACTTACGACCTTGAATACCAACCTGCTCTTCATATGATTTTTCTTCCATTCTGGCGGCGCAGACTGTTATTGCATGCTCAAGAGCTACTATCGGCTCTAAAGATCGTGCAAATGCCATTTGAATCGGTCCTCTAACCTGTCCCGCATTTGCTCCAGTACTTAATACTGCACCGAAAGTACGAATGTCAAAAAACTTTTTGCACATCAATTCTCTGCCCTTTTTTACTTCATCACCTTGTGCTTTACCTGATTTTTCCCTCTTTTCTCCGCTTATTGTTTTTTCTGATTTTAGATCTATACCTAATTCTTCATATCCTAAACGTATGGCTTTATTAAGAACTGTATCCTCTCCAGAAAGTTCTTTAGACTTAACAAAAACATCATACCCTTCAGCACCTGATTTTACTATTTGCACATAATTTCTTACTTTACGTTTTAAACAAACATCTGTAACAAGCCCCATTCCTGTTTCAGCATCAATTCTTGGAAGATTTCCCGCATCAGGATCACCATTAGGGTTCCCGTCTTTTACATCGAAAAACATCACAAAATCATATCTTTTATTAACACTTGCCATATTATATCTCCTTATCTTTATTTTCACTTTTAGATACAAAATAATTCTGCCTTTGATGATAATAACCAATTGCAAATTGTCCCTGTTCTTTTAATACTAAATGTGAAGGAAAATCTGTTATCGCTTCAAAAATCTCTCCAATTTCTTTCTCAAAATTTATTTTCCTTCCCTGATTCTCCAACTTTGCAAGGTGATGATTTTTTAAAGTCAGTAGTCTTGAAAAAACTGTCGCCGGACTGCTCGATGCCGCGCTGTAAAACCTTTCACGGATTGTTCCACTGCCACCCTCTTCATCAATTTTTTCAAGTACAGCAAAAAGCCTTCCGATTCTGTACCCGATATTTACATTTGTTCTATCCAGACTCATGAGAACCTCCTTAACATTCCTTTTATAATATCTATTATGCCTGTTTAAACAGGCTTTAACTATTGCAGCTCTAGCTCTCGTAACATGTCTCTCTGCACGAATGCGATTTATACAAAGATTAAGTAAAGTTTCCGGGTAGGGTGTACCATCAAGAATACATTCAACAACTTTACCTGCAAGATTTGGCGGGACATTTTCCATTTTATATTCTAAAACTATTGATCTAAGAATACGTCCAAGAGAAAGATATTCCGGATCTTTTTCAGACCGCACAATTTCAAAATCATCGAAATGCTGCTTAATCTTATTCGAAAAATCACCAACAGTACCGGTCTTCCAGAATCTCACCGATATTCGTGCAGAATTAGGTGCAAGGCCCAGAACATAAAAACTATTTCCATCATCAAATGCAATATTCCCTGAATGAAAAGAATTATATAAAGCTTTTACAGAATGTATTCCTCTATCCGGATCATCTTTAGGCGAATCATCAATATACCATTTAAAATGATCCTCAAGATTAAAAGCTAAATCCTTTTTCTTTTTTGCCCAAAATACAACCGATGCATCTGCTAATTGAAAACGATTATCTCTATTTTGAAGCAGTGTATTAAGTGCTGTCGTATAAGCAAACTCAGCCTTTTGACCAACTGGAGCATTGTACGCTTGAGTTTTTCCATAAGAATCATATCCTGAACTTTTCTGTATAGCAATTAGTGATTTAGTATCTTTATTGATTGGAGTTCTGCTGTGAGTTCGTCTAATAACACTTTTTTCACCGCTGATTAAACAAATTCCTTCAATATTAACTGTATTACTGTCATCGCCATCTTCATTTCTAATTTCATTATTTTGTGAGCTAATGAAATCCTGAATTATTTTTGAATTGAAAACAATATTTTCCTGTTTATCAATACTGAATGTTAAATTGCATCCTGTGATCTTCGCGCATTCAGGCCATTTCTCATCACAGAATATTTTCTTATGTTCTTCATTGTCATAAAATGACTTTACTGCATTGAGTAAATTATCATCTGCAAATTTATTATTTAGATTCTGAATTTTTTCAATAAACACTGATAATTGTTTAGTAGCCATTTCAACATCTTTTTTGCTATCTGTCTTTGGGTGTCCTATAAGATATCCATAATGATCCCATAATAAATTTGCTTGCTTCCATGCATTTGGCCCAGTTCTAACATCAGCATGAGGAACTAAGAATCGCTTGGCTTTTGCTTTCCCATTATTTTGCTCACGAGTATCAACTAAATTAATAAATACGCCTTTCTCACTAATCAATATAAGAAACGGAATTTCTTTCCACTCCCACCCCTCAGGTGCAATATCACTATCCGGATCGGATGCCTTTCTTTGATAGTATTCATATAACGCCTGCAAGATCATCTGCGCACCTCCTCACTATCCCAATCAGGAACTGCTATAACACCGTCTTCAATATTAACTCTAAAAAACGCAGGCTTTATATCGTTGGGATCATCAAAATCGAGATCATACAGCATGAAGCCCATGTCACGTGTTTCGTTAAGTGGTGGCTGTAAAAGTTCTTCATTTTCTATATCATCAATAAATCTGAAATTGCAACTGAACTCTCTGCATCCCAGATAAGGCTGATTAAAGCATTGTCCTTTTTTAGCACGCCTTTCAAACATGGCATTATATTTACCTGGATTTTCATCTTTTTTGAAATCATTCTTTTCATCATCACTTATAAGAAAATCAGGAGTTTCATGAATTGTTTTTTTTCTTTTATCAACAGGTATAAAAGTCAGTTCAGCATGCAATCTGTATCGAACATCCCTTAATAAAAGCCCGGCCCTCTGTTGCCTGTGATCTTCAATATAAATACCTGATGATCTATCACTCATTACAGTACCCACTTCATTCCTCCTTACAGAAATCCATCGTATAGGATTCAATACTTCAATTTTCCTGATTTTCCACTGAATTGCTGGTTTCCAGAAGATTGCTTCAAATATAGCACGGGCGGCTGATGGGGTTATTACATCATAGCTGACCCGCTCCACTTTCATCTCCGGCCTTGTAAAACAGGCATAATCACCCCATACTTCAAGGCAGAATGTTTTATTAAAATATTCTTTTTCCAATCCCCACCTCCAATTTTAGAAAACTAACGATGATGAATCCCATGCAGGGTCATACATAAGCCCTGTTCCAGTTTGATATAATTCATCTCTGAATTGTACTGCATATCCAAAAGTTTCTGAGTCATTTATAAAACCATCTTCCAGCAATTTATTAAAAATCCGTTCAGGTACGTTTACAGTAAATCTCTGCAGCTTTCTTAACAGTCCGTGATTCGGACCTGTCTTTCTTAACTTCTCGATTAAATTTTTACTGTCATACTTATCCCCTTTGTACCATATAATGATACCTTTCTGTTTCTGATCATCTATCAGTTTAAATGCCTGAGAGAAAGTACGAAACTGAAATTTGAAATCTCCAGATTCTTTCACGAGCCGTTCACTAAATGCAGATTTATCAAAGTCATTAACGGATGAATAGAAGGCTTTAAAGTAATCTATGAATAGTTCAGGTCCAAGCTCGATTCTATCTCTAAGCCTTAATAGGGTTTTACTAGCATCTTCACCCTTGCGCAAAAGACCTGCTGGTGCAGATTTTGGAGGATTAAAAACTACAACCTTACCGAGCTTCCCGTCTTTATTTAGCTTTCCTTCGCGATTACATCGACCTGCTGCCTGAGCTATTGAATCCATGCCAGCGAGTGCACGATAAACAACCGGAAAATCAATATCTACACCGGCTTCCACAAGCTGGGTACTTATGACTTTTACCGGTTTATCTTTTTTAAGATCAAGCTTAATCCTTGATATTATCTGGCTTCTCTCCTCTCCGCACATAAGAGCAGAAAGATGAATCGTTCCTTCGGGCATGAGTGAATGGAGTTCACGGCAATCTTTGCGTGTATTTACAATACAGATAACCTGCTCATATTTAATCAGTTCATCGGCGATTTCACTCCATGACGATCTTACTCTTAAATCAGGCGGTGTTTCAATTTCTACTCTTTTAAAATCCTTTGCCAGTTCTTCAGGCTTTTCAATAATAGGTTCTACATTTTCAAGTCCATTAAACACAGCTATCTGTGAACCGATTTTCCCTTCAAGAGCTGGCTGAGTTGCTGTACATAAAACAACAGTTACCCCGAAATGTTCAACAAGACTACGAAGTACTGAAAGTATAGGCTTTAAATATTCAGATGGTAGCATCTGCGCTTCATCAAGTATGATAATGCTATTTACTATGCTGTGAAGTTTTCTGCATTCAGATGGTTTGCTGGCAAATAGAGATTCAAATAATTGAACATTTGTTGTGACAATAATCGGAGCATCCCAGTTTTCTGTTGCAAGATTGCTTGCGGAGTTCTCTTTGTCCGGATCAATATTACTGTGATGTTCAAGAACTGAATCTTCACCAAAAAGCCAATTACCTTTTTCTTTGATCTCTTCAATTTTTAAATCATCATCGGTACCATACTTATAGACTTTGGCTGTCTGTTCTATTATACTGGTGTATGGAATGGCCATTATAATACGGCTTTTATTATGTTCTAATGCGTGTTCAAGCGCAAATGACATAGAAGAGAGAGTCTTGCCTCCTCCAGTCGGCACATTAAGAGAGAAAAAACCAGGAGCGAGAAGAGCTTTTTCACGACAGGACTGAAGAATACTATTGCGGAGTCCGTTTATCGAAGTGTCTTCTGATTCTCTCTGTTTATCAGCTATATAATCATCAAACCTGTTTTTTAATATTTTAATATCAGAATATTTTCCTCTTAACTCCGATTGTTGAGGAATCATAAATAATTCAGTATCAATATAATCCGCATCAACAAGACATGAAAACAGCATCCTTATCCACAAATGAAATGTCTCATTTTTATCTTTACCTTTATTGATGCCGCACGGTGGTGTTTCCGGAAGTATTCTGGAGGTAGCACCGGATGAATCGGGAACATCTTTAATCCTTTCCAGCTCATCCGTTCTTAACTGGTTATTATGATATACACGATTCTGTAAATCACCACCAGCATGATCAGGATACCAGTCAGGTAATCCTGCATGATGACCAGCTATTATATAGGCGAGAATTCTGCCAATAGTCTGCCCGTATTCCGAATTTTTCATAATTGCTGTAAATTGCTCAAATGACAATACTGCTCCAGCCGAACTATGATTCGGTCGCCCTCCGGTAGTTTCAATATGTGCTTCAACATCATATCCGGTCTGTTTGCGAATATATTTCTGCCATTCGGGAAGATATTTTCCAAGATCATGCCAATAGCCGGAAAGTTCAGCCCAATCCCGGCTCCCAAAAATTTCTGCAAACTCACCAGCCATTTCTGCTGTTTTAGTTAGATGTTCATTAAGCGCATGTAATTGCCAATTGCCATTTTCATCTTCTTTTACATGAGCTATATTTTGAATATCAGATATAGTCATTCATCAGTTCCTCTACCCTCAACAGTGTGCACGTAATACTTCATCCACCCTCCATGAGATTTAAACAAAATCTTCATTACTCAGACAGCATGCGGCTTTTATGAAATTATACAACATTAACAGTGGCAAACAGTGGCCTACACGTTTGCTGGCATCATAAAACCATAATTTTTAAACACTATCTTACAATTATAATTTAAAGAAGTCTACTAAAAAAGCCTTATTGAACTAACAATGCCCGTAAAATACAATTATACCACAAGACCTGTGACAAATAGTGACCTACACGTTTGTTTACTTTCGTTGAAAAAATTCAGATAATGGGAAAAAGGGGGATCTGATGGGACCTGAGTTTATACTCAGAAAAAATTTTTACTTGCCTTTAAACAGCGATATGCTTATATTGTAATCAGCGGTTGTCAGAGGATCGTCACTTCGACGGTTCCACCCCAGGGGACAATCGCTTTATTTATTAATTCTTCCTTCTACCCATTCTAAAATATCGCGCCCTTGATTAAGATTATCAAGATTCTTTGCGATTGATGTAACTTTATCAAATACTTCTCTATGAATAGGGCTGACTGCTTTACCTATTAACGATTCATGGTATTTCCGTATATAATACAATACCAGATCAAGCAGCTGGATTGGGTAACTTTTCGAAGAATCAACAAAAAAACCTTTTTCTATTACACGTTCAAGTTTTAATTCATTTCCTTGACCGTGTCTAAGAGTTTTCAAAGACTGTTCAATATCGATAATACTTCTATGTTCATCAATGATAAATATTCCAAGTTCATTATTATCTTCAAGATAAGGGCTTATCCCAATACAGATGAAAGGAAAAGCCATAATATATGGATCTATCTTTATCCCTTTGCCGAATTTATCTTCACAATACTTCTGATAATCTTTTTTGACAATCTTCCGGTACAATACAGTTATTCTTTCTGTTAGTATTAAGTCCAGCAGTCTATCTCTCAGTCTATTAACTTCCTCAATAGATGACTCAGAAAACCATTTTTTGCGATTAACAAGATCCATTGTGTGAAGCTCAAAATTCTCAGGAATTTTCTCATTAAAATATTCACGGATAACTGTCAAAAAGCGCTCTTCATATTTTTTCCAGTTGCTTTGGTCAATAAGCATAGCTCCTAAGACAAATACAGGTTGTTGAGGATCATTAAAATTTGTGCCAGTATCTCCAGATTCATCAATATAAACAAGAATCATAGTGCTCACTTATTCCTTATATTTTTTATTTTATGAACCAGGACAGAATTCAAGGCCTGAATAGTAACAGTTACAATCATTTCCTTTAAAAGATTAATCTTTACATAAAAAGATATACAAGATGATCAAAATTCGCATGTCAATTATTAAAAAACTCTATTTTTCCGAAGGAGTTTATATTGTCCGGGATCTGATGGATGTATTAAAAATTATTTGTGCATGCTACACCTTAGCCTGACAGAGTCAGGCTAAGGTGTTTTGACTGGCTCGTCAACTCTTTTTCGGGATTTGAAAACGACAGACAGTCTGTCGTTTTCAAAATATCTGTATATTATGTTAATTAAAATTTTAGTATTAATAATTACATAGCATTACTTTTTTTTGAGGTTTATTCAACTGAGCTTGTTTCGGCTGATTCGGCTACGCTCAACACAAGTACGTTCAGGAAGCGTGGGAGAGAGTGATTATTGAATATCGGCAAACACACGCTCGTTGAGCGCAGCCGAAACGAGCGAAGGAAACAGTAAAAGTAACCGCGTCAGGGATGGAGGCGTTACCCCGCAGCGGGCCGGGTGACCCGTAGGGGCGCATGGCAATGCGCCATGCAATGGCAGTGCGTTTCAAAAATAGCAATGCGTCCCCGCAATGACAGGAGAGCCCGCGAGGAGTTTAAGCCGAGAGCCCGGCCCTGAGCGACATGCTTGATATTGAGGGGCGCATGGCTATGCGCCCTTGCTGTAATTATTGTTATTTGCAGGCACTGAGTTTTTTAACAGAAACAGTAAGCGAAGGGGACGCCCAGAATTTAATCAGTAAACACTCTTCCTTAAGCTATCCATATCCCTTTCAATTTTCACAAGCCGCTCTGTAAGCTTATTCAGGGTATCCTCGATTTTCCGCTTCTCCTCTTCAAGGAACTGGAGTCTGGAGTCAAACTCCTTCTCCGGCCTTATCTCTGCTCTTATCATGTCAACGGTTTTGTTGTCAAAAAAAGCCTCCTCCACACCTTTGCGGAGATCCTCGTCCCTTATCTTGGCAACAGTTTTCATATTCTCATAGCCGATTTCCGGATTTATATCCATTACAAAGGTTTTCATAATTGTCTTTGCTTCATTCCTGTGAAGGCTCAAAGCCCGGTCCACATAATCCTCAAAGCTTACATTATACTTGCGGCAAAGCTCCCTTGCCTGCATAAGGAGGCTGCCGAAATCCTTCATAAGCTGGCCGTTTTTCGTGAGATAATCCCTCTTTATCTTTTCAGTTAATGTTCTGAACTCTTCAATAGTCTCAAAAATATTTCTGTAAATCTTAAGCTCCTCAGCCCTGTAGAGGAGCTTGTGGAAAATATCATAAAAAACAATAGTGTGGGAGCGGCTTGAAACAGGGGCCGATGATTTCATAAAATGAACGTGGTGAGCAAATTCATGTATTGCAGTATAGATGAGCTGATTATCATCTGCAAAATTTTTGTTGTGTATAACTATCTCTTTCCGGTCCGGGTAGTAGAGGCCGTCCACCTTTTTGCTCGACTTTCCTGAAAATGTAACCGTAAAGTCGCTTACCTCAGAATTGATCATGAGGAGTTTATCTTTTACCTGTTCCTGGTTCATGCTATATCCTGTTAAAATAGTTTATCATTTCTTCAGGGGACATTACAAAAGATATCCCCCCCTTATCAATGGCTTCTTTGTTCATTCCGAAAACTGCTGAGGTTTCCGCATTCTGTGCGATTGTCACTGCCCCATTATCTTTCAGCTGCTTAATCCCAATTACACCGTCGTAGCACATACCTGTAAGTATTACTGCATAAGTTTTATCAGAAGGATAGATAAGTGCAGATTCAAATAGCACATCTATTGAAGGCCTGAACCTGTTTACGTGAGGGGCATCACTGATCTGCAGTGTATAATCCCCCTGGCTGCTTAAAAGCAGATGCCTGTTCCCCGGTGCTACATAAGCTTTCCCCGGAATTGCGCAGTCTCCATCTGCAGCTTCAGAAACCTGGAAAGGGGTAAGCCTGTCGAGCCTTTCAGCCCATTTTGCTGTAAATCCTTCCGGCATATGCTGGGCTATTAGTACTGAAAACCTGGCCGCATCAAGACCTTTCAAAATAGATTCAACAATCTGCGGCCCGCCGGTTGATGAACCTATAAGGATTATTTTACCTTTATCTTTTATTTCCGGCATATTATTCTGCTAAGTCAGTATTGATATTGTACAGATTTTTACAGTACATCATTACCGCTCTTTTCAGGTTCAGGGAGGGTTATTCCTGAACCGAAAGCGGAAAATGCATTGATAAGCGCATAGGGGATCCCTTTTGCATTTACAGCTGATTTCTTTTCATTTTTTAAAATTTCAAAATCTATAATAAAAAAATCGTACTGCCAGAAGCTTTTTCTTTTCCTTAAAGAAAGATTATCTACAATATTATACATCTTCTCTTTATTTTCACCATTAAATACTTCATTGTCCAGAATAAACCTGTCAAGGGCAGCACGTCTATCCTGGCCCTGATTAAAAAATGAAAAATTCCATGCAACAGCGGAGAAATAGATCATTGTTTTATACTGAAAAAAATTATCCTCCGGCACCCCGGATGTTAGAGGGAGGGCAAACTCCATGAGTATATGGGAAATTTTACGTTTATTAAACTCATGAAGAACAGATTCTTCAGGGAAAACTTCAAGGGGGAGAAGCTCCATGTAAAATCTGTTAAGATCACGTTTTCTTTTTCTGGAACTGCTTTTTACCATAAGATTTACCATCCAACAAAAATTACACACCTGTTCCGGTGAAAATTTCTGAACTTTTTTATAGTTCCCAATGTTCTATATCTCCCCGCCGCCTTCGGCGGCGGGGAGATCGAAGCTCTTTATTTTTACAAAAAATACATACTAAAGTATTATTACTTATACCTATTTCATTCAGTAAACTTTTTTTGTAAAGCAATAACGTATTTTATAAGATGAGGATTTTTTATTATTTACAGAACCGTAGGGAAATCTTTTTAACTAAAAATAGAAAAAATAATTGAATCATTTACATACCTGATTAAATTAACCATAATTAAACTGAAAGGATATTATATGTTAAAACGAACTCCAATACTTGCACTGATTTTCACCGGAATTCTTTCTGCTCTTGTAATTCTGATTTTTGAGGAGCCTGGCAGGCCATTTACTATCGCACAGACCATTCTCCTCTACTTTGTTTCATTTTTCCCGGCAATGGGTTTTGCCATGCTTTTTGACCCCTACTCCAACAATATCAAAAAGATGTACAGTAAAATCAACTTCTACATTCAGGAGGAGGATCCGGCTGATCAGGTTGCCAAAGTTATAGAAGAGGAAAAAAAGGGGAAAGACAATTAAAACTGTTCTCTTTGATATTGACGGTACAATTCTTAACTGCAACAGTGCGGGGCGGGCTTCCCTTATAGAAGCTACGCAGGAGGTTTTCGGGACTATCGGGAAGATGGATAAGCTCGATTTCCAGGGGAAAACAGACCCGCTCATACTGAAGGAATCACTTGAGATGATGGGTTTTTCACAAAACGATATTGCGGAAAAAACCGAAAGTTTAAAAGACCGCTACTTTCATCATCTTGCAAATAATATTCATAAATTTGAAGTAATACTTTTCCCCGGGATAAAAGAGATACTGGAAAAACTCTCAGCAAAAAAGAATATTTTCCTGGGACTTTTAACCGGAAATTTCAGTAAAAGCGCAAGGATTAAGCTGGATAGTCATAACCTTAATCATTATTTCGATTTCGGAGCATTTGGCGATGATGCACCTGTAAGAAATCTGCTCCCCCAGGTGGCACGAAAAAGGGTAGCAGAAAAATACCGTGAGGATGTGGACTTTTCCCGAACCTATATTATCGGTGATACCATCTACGATGTACGCTGCGCCAGATATGCAGGCGCGGTTTCCATAGCTGTTGGTACAGGCTGGGGATCAGCAGACCAGCTCCTTGAAGAAAAACCTGACTATTTTTTCAAAGATTTAAAAGACATCAATCAATTCATAAATATACTGGAGGACTGAATGCAGCTTGGACATGTAGCAGTAGCATTAACGATATCATCATTCGCACCTGAACTAACTAATGGACAGATAGATGCCTTCTCTATTGAGAGTATCGTTGTAGCAATGATCGCCCATGAATTCCCTAATTTTGACGGATTTTTAATTATGGCAGGGCTGGCCCCGAAAAAATTTCACTGCACCTGGTCACACTCATTAATTGTGGGGTTCCTTGCCGGACTGATAGTCTGGCTGATAAATCCGGGGTGGGGGATAATTTTCTGGCTCAGCATATTCCTGCACTACCTGGCAGACATGCCCAGTAGTGTGGGACTCCCCCTATTTCTCCCCTTTTCGCAGAAAAGATATACATTTAATCTATGGGCAGATACCGGATATTTCGGCTGGGTCAGTTTTAAAGGGACATACCAGCAGGCCTGGACATGGATTCTGGAAGGCGGAGCATATCTTGTCCTTCTGGTAAGAATGTATCAGGTAGGGATCTGGCCCTTCAGATAAGCTGAAGCATCAGCAGAAGAGCCGGCAATATAAGCCGGCTCCTGCAGGTAAGAAATAATAATAGACTCATATTGAGGAAAAAATGGATCTCAAAAAAAAGTATCATTATATAATAATCGGATCCGGATTCGGCGGATCAATTACAGCACAGACCCTTGCTGCTAAAGATAAAGACGTTCTTATAATTGAAAAGGGGAAATGGCCGGTACGGGACGATTCATGCTGGGATGAAGTTAAACTTCATCTCAAAGATCCTCTTTACCGGGGTGAAACTCCCTTCTACGTTGATCAGAAAAAAGGTAAAATTGATGTTATGTGGCCTGATGACACTGTTGGAGGGATGTCAACATTTTACGGTGCTGTATCCTTCCGCATGAGAGAGGATGACTTCCATGGCGCTCCAATGCCGACGGGCAATGGGAAGGATGGATCATGCGCATGGCCGTACGGATATAAAGAGCTTGAACCATATTACAAAAAGGCGGAAAAGATCCTGGGGATTGCAGGGATAAAGGGGGCTGATATCACAGAACCCCCAATAAAAGGTGATTACCCCCAGCCCCCTAACACAAAATTATCATCCCCCTCTAAAAAATTATGGGAGTCATCTGTAGAGCTGGGGCTTCACCCCTTTTTCCTTCCAATGGCAATAAACTTCAGCGGTAAGCATGGGAAGGAGAAATGCATCCTCTGCTCCACATGTGATCATTATCTCTGCAAGATAGAAGCAAAAAACGACCTTACAGTAACAGTTCTCCCTGCAGCAGCAAAGAAGGGTGTACATATACTGTCGGAATCGAGAGCTGTTAAAATAAATACCTCCAAAAACAAGGCTGTTTCAGTAGATATTATTGAGCAGCGCACTAATGAAAGATTTACAATTAAAGGTGACAATATCATAGTTTCAGCAGGGGCGCTGTCTTCACCTTACCTCCTGCTTCTGTCGGAAATCGACAAAATAACCGGCAACAATAATATTGGAAGACACCTTATGCGTCACATAAACGGTGTTGTTGCAGGAATTTTCCCGTCAAAATCGAATAAAGAGAAGATGCTGCAGAAACAGATCGGGATTCCTGATTTCTATTACGGCGACCCGGAAGGGAAGAAAATGCCGGAAGGGACATGGGGACTGATACAGGATGTTTCAAGCATCGGCAAAGGGGTTATTAAAGCAAATGCGCCGCTTGGTCTAAAAAATATAGCAGCTGTTGTTTCAGATTATCTCATAAACCTGCTCTGCATTGCAGAGGATATGCCGCAGTATAATAACCGGGTATTCATTGACCCCTCTAAGACCGACAAGTATGGAGTACCCGATATGCAGGTCTTTCACAGGTATGAGAAAAGAGATATTGAAGCACGGGAATCACTCTATGCTGAAGCGAAAAAAATACTTAAAAAAGCCGGAGCTCTCTTCTTCTACCCCATGCCTATAGAAACCTTCTCCCATGGCCTGGGCACGTGCCGTATGGGTACAGATCCGGCATCATCTGTAGTTGATGGAAACTGCAAGGTATGGGGGATGAAGAATCTATACGTAATAGATGCAAGCGTAATGCCATCAGGAGGATCGGTGAATCCGAGCCTCACAGTCGCAGCACTTGCTCTTAAGGCTTCGGAGTCTTTGACCTGATTCTGTTTTTTATTTTTCCGGCGAAATAAATCATTTCGCCGGAACGAAGCAGGTAGCAGGAAATAAAATATACAGCAGAACCGCATACTACTGTAAGCACCAAAATTGATACTCTATAGAAGAAACTGTCAAATTCCCAATCAGCCATAGCTGTTATGTAATGGATAACAATAACCATTGCTCCGGAGGCTAAGACAAATTTACCAAAAGAGAGGCCTATCCTCTTAATATCGATCCCCCCTGTCCTTTTATATAAAACAGCAGAGAGGAGTATTACCTGTACAGCCGCAGCAATACTCCCTGCCAGGGTAAGCCCCCCATGCCTGAGAGATGTATGCATTAAAATATATCCAAGAACTGCATTGATAATAAATGAAACAGCAGATGTATAAACCGGTGTTTTAGTATCTTTCATGGAATAAAAAGCTGGTACTATAATTCTTAAAATTGATACAAATATAATTCCAAGGCTGGCAAAAATCAGGGCAAAGTGGGTCAATTGAGCATCAGCAAAAGTAAACCTTCCCCGCATAAATATTACTGAAATAACAGGGAGCCCTGCAGTGATAAGGGCAGCAGAAGCCGGAACTGCAAGAAAGAGAGCGGAGGAAACAGAATCGGAAAAGAGTTTACTGAAGCTCCTCCTGTCATTGAGCACTGAAAGACGGGACATTTCAGGGAGTATTACATTACCTATAGAAACAATAAATACACCAAGCACAAGTTCAGTGAGCCTGCTGGTATAGTAAATATATGACACACTCCCCTCAGGAAGCATTGTTGCCAGAAGATTACCTACAAGCACATTTATCTGGTAAATGGCAATTCCGAAAATGGCAGGGCCGAGCATTCTGAAAATCTTCCGTATACCTGGATGGGCCAGGTCAAAAGAGAACTTCACCTTAAAATTTTCTTTCACCATATAAGGTATCTGCAGAAGCATCTGAAGAATGCCTCCTGCAATAACCCCCATTGCTACACCATATACAGGCTCTTCAAAAAAATGGCTGAATAGTAAAATACCTGCAATAATCCCCACATTGAGTAAAACAGGTGAAAATGCCGGAGAGAAAAAATGCCCCCTGGAATTGAGATAACCCATTGCAAATGCAACAAAGCCTGCAAAGAAAAGATAGGGGAACATAAACCGGGTCAAACCTACTGATAGATCAAATATTGCAGGTGAATCCACCCGCCCGAAAAAAAACTTCATCAGTTGAGGCGCAAAAATTTCACCGAGAATTATAATTAAAAGGATTGCCGCAACCTGAAGCGTCATAGCTTTCTGCGCAAGTCTGAGTGATTCCTCCTCCCCCTCAATGATTAAAGTTTCCGTGTAAACAGGGACAAAAGATATTGTCAAAGCACCCTCAGCAACCAGACGCCTGAAAAGATTGGGGATCATAAATGCAATATAAAAAACATCTGCAGTTCTTACAGCACCAAAGGTGGCAGCCATAAGTACATCTCTCATAAGGCCAAGGATACGGCTGCAAAGAGTGGAAAGCGCCACTATTCCAGTTGACCTTACAAGTGATGCCATGAATCGTTCCCCCGGATGAAAAAAATATTGATTGCACAATAATGCCGGGCTGTAATAAGTCAAACAATATAACGATACGTGATATCAGCGTTTATTCCTTTACATGTATTTTATTGTTAAATAAAAGTTTTATTCTCCCCGCCGCCTAAGGGACAATGTCATTAAGTTAAGAGCTTCACAGTTTCGCCACGGCCCCCCAAACCCCCCGGAGGGGGGCTTAAAGGCTGTGTTATTAAACTTTTAATTTGTTAAAAGAGTTTAAAAGTCCCCCTCCGGGGCGCCCTCTGCTTGTACTGAGCTCGCCGAAGTAAGCAAAGCGAAGAAGTACTCCTGGGGTAGATTTAGGGGGCTTAACTTAATGACATTGCGCCTAAGGGTGCCGTGAGATATAAAAACTTTCTGAATTATAAAGACTAATAAAAATTATCACTATCAAAAACTTATTATAATCAGGGATATATAACTTGAACTCAATAAAAAAAATTAAACTAACCTCTTTCATCTTTTTAATACTCTTTTTCCTAAGCTGCGGCGGATCGGTTAAACCGGAGGATATATCTTTAACAATACCGGAAGATACCAGGCATGAACGAGTTGGAACATTTCCTGCAGAGAATTACGGATATATTATATACGATATTTCCGAAAATAAAGTTGTAAAAGCCCATAACAGCAAAAAGGTTTTTATACCCGCTTCTGTTACAAAAATTTTCACTGCACTCTATGCCCTGGAGAATTATAAGTCGGGTGACAGCTACTCAACATTAATTTCATACTCCGGTAATATTTCCCAAGGAGTACTTAAGGGGAATATTTATCTTAAAGGTTCAGGAGACCCTGAATTATCAATCACCCATCTGGTGGATATTGCAAAAGAGATAAAGGCCGTCGGGATTACCGCTGTTGAAGGCTCTTTTATTTTTGATGAAAGCCTATTCCCGAAAAAAGAGATGATAGACAGAAATATGTCACCAGAGGCAAGGTACAATACGGGACTGAGTGCTCTGACCCTTAATAATAACAGTGTTTACTCCGCGCAGATTAAAAACAGTGAAGGCCTTATCACCGGGTACTCTCTTATCCCTTCTATTGAGGTAAACAGAGCATCAACCTACAGCGGGAAACCCTCTGCACCTCTTATCAGATACAACAGCAGCTCAGGTATTGAAACCTGGTCTTTCCCGGACAGAAGAGCCATACCAAGATACCAGCTCCCGGTTAAAGACCCTGCACCATTCACAGCCTGGACTTTAAAACTCATCTGCAGCATACATGGGATTACTCTGCCATCTCCTGAACCGGGAATAAAACCTGCAGAAACGAAGGAAATATATACCCATAAAAGCAATAATATACCAGTAATAATTAAGAATATGCTCCACTCAAGCAACAATACAACTGCTGAACTTGCAGCAATAACATCAATAATTAAAGAAACCGGTGAACATTCCGATTCAATGGAACCGATTGAATTATTTTTCAAAAAAAAATTTACCGGTATAAGCTGGGATGGACTCTCTATAAGCAACGGATCGGGCCTTAGCCCTGATGGAAGGATCTCACCGGAACAGACAGCTGCACTCCTGATTTATGCTGATAGAAAAAACCTGCACGGTATGGAACTCGATTACTACCTCCCCATGTCAGGGTGGGAGGGAACAATGATGCAGAGACTCGACACTTCTGAAGCAGCATTCCGTGTTTACGGCAAAACAGGAAGCATTTTCTATGCATCAGCCCTGTCCGGTTTTTTCTACTCCAATTCCGGGAAGAAATATATTTTTTCAATTTTTATTTCTGATATTAACAGAAGGATCGAACATGACAATAATAAGAAAAAAAATCCGTCAGATGCGGCTGAGGCAGTTGCATGGTCAAAAAGGGCTGCGAATGCAATTGATGAATTTATAATAAGACAGATTAAGGAACTTTGATAAACCTTTTTCAGAATTCAAATATCTTCATAACACTTGACAAATGGTTTCCGGTAATAATTACTAAACCGGTAACTGAAATTATGAATTAAAAATAGAGCTAATGAAAAGTGGTTTGTAATATGAACAAAAAAATTATCTCAACTATTTTTATAATATTTTTTTCCACATCAGCATTTGCCCAGGGGTACCACAGCCAGGGGCGCAATGCCTATGTGTTCAGAAACTATGAGAAAGCAAGAGATCTTTTTTTGAAGGATATTGAGGCAACAGACCGCGGTGACTCCTACTATTTTCTCGGAGAGATAGAAAAAATAGAAGCAAATTATGATAAAGCTACGGAATATTTCGAACTGGCAGTTACCAGGAAAATGACAAAAAAATTCATGGTTAACGCATACTGGAACCTTATTATTTTTGCAGAAAACAGGCAGGACTTCGCGTCAATGGTAACCCACTGCAAGGAACTCTGGGCAAAAACCGGTGACTCATCTGCAAAGGATAAAATTAACTCGCTCATCAACAGGCTCCTCTGGACAAATAATGAAGAGGCAATTGCAAAATACAACAAAGGGATGGAATTTCTCAAAGCTAAGAATGATGCTGAAGCTGAAAAGTCGTTCCGTGAAGCGATCAGTATTGACAGGAATTTCCTTGCTCCCAGATTCGAAATGGGTATGAGAGCATACAGAAACAGGAACGATAGCGACGCTTTATACTATCTGAATGAAATCGCTGTAAAAATACCATTCTATCATGAAATACAGCTTATAACAGGGGATATTCATTTCAAAAACCGGAACTACAGAACTGCAGCTGTCAATTTTACTAATGCAATAGACTACGGCTTTATCAGCAAAAACGAACTCAATAAAACTCTCATCAAGCGGGGAACCTGCTACTTCCACCTGTCAGAACTTGATAAAGCTGAAGAGGATATGAAAACCGCAGCAGCGAATATTAATATCAGGACAAATCTGGAACCGGTACTTGTACTTTCAGCTATATATATTAAAAAGAATGATTATGATAATGCACTAAAGACCCTTGCCCGGGCAGAATCGGTATCAAAAGATAATCCATTTATCCTGTTCCAGACCGGCAGCATTCATTACAAAAATAATGACTGGAAATACGTTTCCTACTTTGACCGCCTTTTCGATCTTTCCGATAAAAATGACAGCGATACCATGACCTCATACATGAGAGCATTTACTATTCTCATGAATGCCCACTATGAGAAAAAAAATTACTCCAGATCACTTCAGATTGCAAAGGCAATTAATAGTATAAAAAAGGACTACCAGGCACTGGCAATATCGGCAAGATCAGATTACTTTCTTGGGAATAATGACAGTGCAATAGATACTTTCGAAAATATTTCTCTCAACAATGAGGATAAACTTCTTCTCAGCAGTGCATACGCGAAAAGAGGAGACAAAGAAAAGGCAGCATCCATACTCAGAGGTCTTTTATATGACTCCTCTCTCAGGGAAAGGGCTCTGAAGGACAGGCACCTTAAACCGATTGTTGAATCGATAGAGGCTCAGCGTACTCCAGTCAAAGTTGAACCGGATCCGGAAACAGTAGATACAAACCAATCAGAAAAGAAACCTGAGTAAGTGAATATTATAAAAATAATTAATCCGGTAAATCAATTGAACAGGTACCTGTAAAAATGATAGAAATAGAAAACCTGGAATATACTGCCAAAGGTGACCCCATAATAAGCGGAATTTCCATGACCCTCCACGATATGGAAATTACAGGGATCTGCGGTCCCCCGGGTGCAGGGAAATCGGTGCTGCTTAATATCCTTGACGGCAGCACCAGGGGTTACACCGGATCAGCAAAAATAGAGGAGAGAGAGCTTAGTCTGCTGAATAAAAATGAGCATAACAGGGAATCGGCCCTTTGCAATGCCAGATGGGATTACATCAATTATGAATCGACCTTATACAACTTTATTCTTCAGGGACGGTCCTGTTACAGGAAACTGTTAAATCCATACAATGATACAGATAAGCTGATTGTGGAAAACTGTATTGATGAATTTCTGCTTCAACCATGGAAAGATATAAAATTAAAAAATCTTCCAGACTCAGTGATACAGACTGGAAAAATCGCCCGCACAATTGCACGGCAGAGCAGCCTGCTTCTTCTCGATACACCAGACCAGTTCCTGAACATTAATCAGAAAAAAAATCTTTACCGCATACTTAAAAAATATGTTTCATCAGGGAAAAAAATGATACTCATTGCATCGGGCGATATCAATTTCCTCTCTAATATCTGTGACAGAATAGTAATTATGGATAAAGGTAAAATCATAGAAGACAAATTGCCCGGCGAGCTTACTGCAGACTCCTTGAAAAAAATATTCAAGACTGAGGTTGTGATGATAAAAAATATAATTACAGGTAAAAACGAATTTCAGATAATCGAGTAATGATAAAATATTTCAGGTATAAAGCTCAATTTTATTGTGCCCCTCCTCCACTGTTGCCGCAAATGTAAGATGCCTGTATGCCTCAATATAATCGACCTGCTCCATGAGATCTGTATCAGCAGAAATTATAACGATCCTTTTCCCCTTATCTCTTGCGTTATACGATACATCAAG
This sequence comes from uncultured Leptospirales bacterium, assembly GCA_964491265.1. Taxonomy (GTDB): domain Bacteria; phylum Spirochaetota; class UBA4802; order UBA4802; family UBA5550; genus JBBAGC01. Next base: position 24,183 of record CAZBFP010000004.1, read on the forward strand.
AAGAGCATTAAGGCCGCCGCAGGTAACAAAATTAATATTAGCAGCATTGATCAATAGATTATCCCGTTCTGTAAGATTATGTACAACAGATTTAAATGAATCAGCAGTGCCTGAGGTTAGATCCCCAGAAAGATCAAGGATATTGAGGCCATTATGTTCCCTTAATGTATAATCAAGCTTCTGAATCATCAGTACCTCTCTATATGTCCCCCCAGATTTTACCTACATACCTTGCTTCTCTCCCGCCATTAAGAATATTAATAAGCTCCCTGTTTAATGGAGGAAGGATTTTCATATTCTCAACTTCATCTATTGTAAAAAAATTAAAATCATAAAGCCTCTGTTCATTGCCAAGCTGATACTCCCCTCCACTATACTGACAGCAGAAACAGATATTCAGAATCTGTCGATCACCGGAGGGATAAATAGTTTCAGCAATAAGAAGAAGATCCTTGACCTTAACATTAATATTCAGTTCTTCAAGAAATTCTCGTTCCAGCGCCTCTGTCAGTGACTCCCCGAAATCGACCCCGCCCCCTGGAAGAAGCCAGTAAATACTGTCATTTTTTTTATGCGCAACCAGGAGCAGCTTCCCCTCATTAATAAGAACACCGGCTACCCGGACCCTTATATCTCTCCCCTGAATTGTCAAATCAAGCCTCCCCTCTCATTGATCTTTTTAAGGATAGTTTCAGCCGCATACATTTCCGCTTTCCGTTTACTTGACCCTTTCCCTCTTGCAGCTTCTTTACCGTCAATAATCAGCTTTACAATAAACTCTTTTCTATGATCAGGCCCGGTTTCTTCAACAACCTCATAAACAGGCCTCTCCTTGAACTTCTTCTGAACATATTCCTGAAGGGTAGTTTTAGGATCACGAAGATATGTCATGCTGTCTATCCGTTCAATATCCTTTTTAAGGAGGGAAATTACAAATTTTCTGCAGATCTTCAGGCCTGCATCAAGATAAACAGCACCTATCAGGGCTTCAAAGGAATTGGCAAGGATAGAGGTACGATCCCTCCCGCCGCTAAGCTCCTCACCCTTACCCATAAGAAGAAAGCTGCCAAGGTTCAACTCTCTGGCAATTTTAGCCAGTGTCGTTTCAGATACAACAGCAGACTTTATTTTTGCAAGATCACCTTCAGGATAATCATAGAACCTGTTATAGATATATTCATTGATTATTAATCCCAGCACAGAATCACCAAGGTATTCAAGACGCTCATTATCATCGATTTTGCCGTTACCAGTCTCATTAACGTATGAACGGTGAACCAGGGAATTATTAAGGAGCGATTTTTCTTTAAATTTGACTTTTATTCTATTCTGAAGAGCAGCAAGCTGCCTTGTGCGGTGTTTTTTATTATCCCTACTATCAGGGTCTTTATTTTTTTCATTCATATCAATATAAGCTTCAAGATTTATTCATTTTCCAGTCTGCTTTTAATATAATCATAAATATTTTTTAATGTAAAGAGTTTTTCTGCATCACTTTCAGGAATTTCGATATCAAACTCCACTTCAAATGCAATTATAAGTTCTACGCTGTCTATAGAATCTGCACCCAGATCCTCGAATATAGAAGCGTCACCTGAAAGTTTATCTGAATCTATCTCAAGCTGCCTTGATATAATCTTATTCACTCTTTCTACTACATTATTCATATATCAACCTGTTAATTTTAAAAGATAGTTCTTTCCGGAATGATGAAAGTTCCGACAAATCCTCTTCCCCCTGTCCCCCAAAGGGGGCACGAGTTATCTATTATTACTCTGAAAATATAATTATTACTACTTTAATAACTATTCCCTTTAGATTGTTCCGCATATCTTTTGCTAGCTCAACAATATAAAGGATTTTTTAATACTTTGATTCATCAACTTGCTCAAGTTTTTATTTTACGTGCCCCCTTTGGGGGACAGGGGGCTCACTCCAGGATATGTGGAAACAAACAATATTATTACTTTTCCCAAAAATCCGGAATGAGCCATATTTATTATTGCTTCTTCATCTTTTTTGCTAATCCCTTCATATTGTTCCGCAAGCAATTAAAAAACTCAACAATATAGACGGTTTTTCTTATACTTGAATTTTGCAACTTACTCAAGTGATCCTTTTACGTGCCCCCTTCGGGGGACAGGGGGCCTATACCACTAAATATAGTCTTATAGATTAAAAAATGTCAAGCCATAATAAGAAAAGGGACGCTCACAGGTCCCTTTTCTTATTATAAAATTGATAGTAATTATCAGGCATCAATTTTTACTTTTTTCTCAACTACCAGAACATTTTTATAGTAGCCGCATTCAGGACATACTCTATGAGGCATTGTGTAGGAACCACATTTCGAGCATGGTCTTAAATTCGGAACTCCTATAGCTTCATGTGCACGTCTCATTCTTGATTTAGATTTGGATTTTCGCCTTTTTGGTACAGCCACTTCATTACTCCATATATTAAAAAATTTTAATAACCCTGAATTTCATCAGTAGCAACTAGTATATTATACTGCTAACTAAGATAAATCGGACAGACCTCAATATCTGTCAACACAAATTTTAGAAAACTAACCCTGCTGTACTGACAGAAGAAAAAGTCTCTCTTTTGCTCTGTCTGCAAAAGATGAATCAGGATAGGCCAGCATAAGCCTGTTGTAATAATCCCTTGCCTTAAGTCTGTCCCCGGATAGTGCATATAATCTTCCAATATTATACAATACCTGATCCATTACAATACTGTCCTTCGCTTTTTCTTCATATTTGATTAAAATCGACAATGCCTCATCAATCCGGCCCTGCTCTTCAAGTGCAATTGCAGCCTTATTAAGTGCAATCGGGTGAAGCGCATCATTTAGTGAAGTTTTCTGAACATAGGCCTGAAAATGATTATACGATTCTTCAAATTTTTTATCTTCAAAATAGATATTGCCAAGTATATAATTTGCCGCCTTCGGTGCAAAGCCAAATGAAGTATTCTCAATAATCAGATTAAGATCATCAATAGTCTGCTTTTTCACTGTTTCATCAAGAGGATTCTGCCTGTAATTTTCTACAATCAGTTCATATTTAACAAGATTTTTGGTAGAAAAATTTTCCAGGTAAAGAAAAATAGAAATTATAAGCACTGAAGCAAATGTTACAAATGCGAAGAAAATTAAAACCTGTCTTTTATTTTTCTTCGCAAAATCTTTAACCCGCATTAGAAAAGATTCAATTGGATTTCTATCAATATGAATCCCCTGTTTTACTTTCATATCAGCCATCTTTTATTTTTTTTCTCCAAGTTCAATATTAATCATATCACCGAGTGTAACTGTATTTGGGCTTGTCCTTTTTAATATTTTACTCACTTCCTCTTTTTCCGAAATAATTTCAAAATGTTTTATACTGAGAGAAAGTCTTTTTTTCTGAACATCAACATCAAGAACTACAGCCTCAACCGGCTGTCCTGCTTTAAAATAATCACTAAGATTCTCCACCCTGTTTCTTGAGACTTCAGAAATATGGACAAGGCCCTCAACATCGTCATCCAGCTTAATAAAAACACCGAATTGAGTAATACCGGACACAACACCCCGCACCCTTGTTCTTGGAGGGTATTTTTCTTTTACAACCTCCCAGGGGGACCTTGAAAGCTGTTTAATACCGCAGGAGATCTTCATCTCTTTTTTGTTTATTTCAAGGATAATAAATTCTACTTCATTACCAGCCTTATAGAGAGAAACAGCATCTTTCACGGTATCGTCCCATGTAATGTCAGAAACATGTATAAGACCGTCAATACCCTCTTCAAGTTCAACAAAATATCCGAATTTAACAACTTTCTTTATAGCTCTGGTAAGAACAGTCCCTACAGGGAATCTCTGATCAATTGTATCCCATGGGTTAGACTGCAGCTGTTTATATCCAAGTGAAATTCTTTTATCTTCACCATTTATGCTTAATATCTGAAAATCTACAATATCACCTTTATTAAGGTAATCTTTGGCTGAAACGTTATTTTTGGTCCATGACAATTCAGAGTTACTTACAAACCCTTCAACATCCTCTTCAATCTCAACAAAAGCGCCAACCGGAGTTATTGTAACCACTTTCCCCTGAACAGTTCCATTCACAGTATACTTCTGTTCAACTAAAGACCAGGGATCCTCCTTAAGCTGCTTCAGGCCCAGTGATATTTTACCTGCTTCCCTGTTTATCGATAAAATTAAAAAATCCCTTATTTCCCCTACCTTAAGAAGCTTTCTCTGCTTAAAAACCTTTTTCCAGGACATATCATTCCGGTGAAGAAGCGCGTCTAGACCTTCAATGCGGATAAAAGCGCCAAACTCTACAAACTTAATAACCTCACCCTGAACAACATCACCTTCCTTATATTTTACAACAAATGCATCCCAGTGCTTTTTTGCCTCTTCATCAAGATAGTCTTTACGGGAAACAACAACAGAACGTTTCTTCGGATCGAAGCTTTTAATGGTGAAATCGTATTCTTCAGCAGACTCACTTAAAGCCTTAAGATCAGCTGTAAGCGAATAAGGAAGAAAAGTATTAATAAAGCCGCAATCAATAATTTTACCTTTACTGATGGCGGACTTAACCTTACCCTTTATAGTACGATTACCCTGATTATAGTAATCGAGGAAATCCTGCCACCCCTTTTCATAAGCAGCTGCTTTCCTGGAACAGTGATAAACACCATCTATAATTTTTTTATTCATCAACTTAACATTAAAAACATCACCTACTTCAGGAGCAACATCAAATTCTTCAAGAGCAATTCTTCCGTCCGATTTTGTTCCAATATTAACATAGGCAAATTCCGAATCTACTGTAACCACCTCACCCTTTACAATCATCCCTGCCTCAATTTCTTCAAGGACAGTATCCGCAACTGTTTCCATGTCAATAGCTTCGAAGCCTTCGTCTGTAATTTGACTCATTGTATTACACCTTATTATTTGATCATATTCATCTGATAATCTTTTATTAGACTTTCCATTTTAAGAACAACTTCGTTGAATTGCATATATGAAGTATCTATGTAAAGAGCATCCCCGCTCATTTTGAGTCCGCCGAATTCTCTGTTCATATCACTTAAGTCACGTTGTATAATCTGATTTTTGATAATGATTTCGTCAACATTTTTTCCCATTTGAAGATATTCTTTAACCCTTCTTTCAGTTCTTATCTCAACAGAAGCATCCAGATATACTTTTATTTCAGCATCAGGAAAAACCACTGTACCTATATCCCTGCCGTCCATAATTATCGATCCTTCAGAAGCCCATTTCCGGAGAAGAGAGTTCACAAACAATCTCACTTCTTTAATATCAGAGAAAAACCCGATTTTTTCAGCAATATGCTCCTCACGGATAAGCGAAGAAACATTTTTCCCGTTAACAACAGTTAAAACATCCCCCATCGGTCCGGGATGCTGATCCATGGCAATACCCCCTAAACCTTCAATGACTGAAGAAACATCGAGAGGAGCCGCCCCCCATTTATCAAGGAAATACCATGTAATACCCCTGTAAATAGCACCGGAATCAATGTATCTTATGGACAGGTCGGAAGCAACCTGCCTGCAGACACTGCTTTTACCTGTACCAGCCGGGCCGTCAACAGCTACAATTACCTTACCTGCATCTGACATTTATTCATTATCCATATTAAATTCTTTTATTTCTGAAAGTTTCGGGAGATCGGATAGTTTATTAAGGCCGAAATACCGCAAAAATTCATCAGTAGTGCCGTATGCCAGCGGTCTCCCCGGAAGATCCATTCTCCCCACAGGCTTTACCAGGTTTCTCTTCATTAAGTTAGCGACCATCATTCTTGAAGATGCACCACGCAGCTCATCAATGTCAGCCAATACCAGAGGCTGTTTATATGCTATAATAGAAAGGGTTTCAAGCATGGCCCGGGAAAGGCTTTCCCTCTTTTTAAGGCCCAGAGCATGACGAAGCTGTTCAGCATACCTGGCACTTGTAACAAACTGATACCCATTGGAAAGCTCAGCCAGCCTTATACCGCCATCCCTCTCTTCATATTCATCAACAAGCGAATCAATGATAATTTTAGCATGGGTGGGATCAACCATAAAACTTTTAACAAAAAATGCTATAGGAACCGGCTCATTGCTGAGAAAAAAAACAGCTTCAAAAAGACTCTGGAGATCATGCTCTCTGTCCCTCTCATCTCCGGATGAATCCTCCGGCTCACCCTGCTGAGAAGCTTCTTCATCTATTTCATTATTTTTTACTGATTCTTCCATCTCTATTCCGGAATATATTTATGAAGTATTATTAAAAAACTGATTAAAAAAACTAACAGAGTATTTCATTCTTAATAAAAAGCTAAAAAATATCAGTAATAATTCCTAAAGATATTTTTTAGTGCAATAATGCTGTTTTTAATATCCCCGCCGCCTTCGGCGGCGGGGATATTAGATTATTTTATTTCAAATAAAAGTTAAAGAATTAAATATTCCAATTTTAAATCTGATCAAGGCTAAAATTTCTTACAATACGGATCTCTCCAAAGACCCGATGCTGCTGAATTTTCACAATCCCTGTTTTAGTCATTTCAAGTAAAGCAAGAAATGACGCAATTATTTCCGCTCTCCCCGGGATTCCGGTAAAAATCTCATCAAATAGAATAGATTCCTTCTCTTTAAGGAGCTGAGAAATATAATCAATTTTGTCGCTCACCAGAATTTCGTCAAACAGTATTTCCCTGCTTTCAACTGCCGGAGTTGAGTTTAGAACAGCGGAAAAGGCTTTCAGCAGCTCATATAATGAGACATCGTAATAATACTCCTCTTCACCAAGTTCACCAGGTATATTAGTCCGGGCAAAAGCATTGTTCTGTACTTCAAAACAATTCCTTAATTCTTCAGAAACTTTCTGATATTTTTTATATTCAAGGAGTTTCTGAATAAGCTCAGGAGGGAGAGGCTGGGTAAAATATTCATCCTCAACTGCACCGGAAGGGAGCAGTACCCTGCTTTTATAGTAGAGGAGTTCAGAAGCCATGAGGATAAAATCTGAGGCCAGTTTAACATCCATCTCCTCGATTTTTTTTAAAAAGGCAATATATTGTTCAGTAATCTCAGAAATTGACAACTCCATAATGTCAATTTTCGATTTTTTAATCAGCTCCCACAAAACATCAAGAGGTCCGCTGAATTTTTCAATACTGACAATATAGCTGTTTTCATTTTCTGAAACAGCCGAGCCTGTTGTAAGGTTCTCCGACATAATATCCCGATATAATTTTTATGATATAAAGAAATCCCCTTTATATAAAGGGGCTGCGGGCAACATATTAACGCAGTAAGAAAAAACTATGACAAAGCTTTTTCTGCTGCTTTCTGGAGTCTCTCCGGAGGAAATGGTTTAACAACAAAATCCTTAACACCAAGTTTAATAGCTTTTGTAAGAAGGCTCTCCTGGCCAAGAGCTGTAACCATAATAATTCTGGCAGCCGGATCTGAACCTAAAATCTCACCTGCAGCCTCAATACCATCCTTTTCTCTCATGGTTATATCCATTGTAACAAGATCCGGCTTCAGTTTTTTATATAATTCGACTGCCTCATTCCCGTTTTCAGCTTCACCTATAATTTCATGCCCGGCTGGAACAAGAGCATCTTTCACAAGGGTTCTCATAAATTTAGCATCATCAACGATCAAAACTCTTGCCATTTCAATACTCCAATGAATTTTCTTTAAGTATAGATACCGAATAGTAATATGTCAATTCTTAATAAAGATTTTACTTTATTTTTTATCATTATCACTAATGGTCTGTTATAAATCAATTAAAATATTTTTTTTATATCCTTCTGAGTATTTTCAAAGTAATATCATCAAGAGGAACAACCTCATTTACTGCGCCGTATTCCACTGCTACCCTGTTCATACCAAAAACAACCGAAGTATCCTCATTCTGTGCTATGGTATAGCCGCCGCTCTTTTTAATTTTAAGCAGACCTTCCGCACCATCCCGGCCCATTCCTGTCATAATAACCCCGATTGACTTATCCCCCACCTCTTCTGCAAAAGAATTAAAAAGAACATCAATTGAAGGCCTGTGGCCTGAAACCTTTTCTGCATTATACACCTTAAGTTTAAATCCGCCCCCCTTTTTAACAATTCTCATATGAGAATGGCCCGGGGCTACATATCCATGGCCCGGGAGAACATCATCACCATCTTCACCCTCTTTTACCTTAAGCTCAGAACTGTCATTGAGCCTTTTAGAAAATGCCGCGGTAAAACCTTCCGGCATATGCTGAACCACAAGCACAGGGGAAGGGAAATTCGGTGTAAATTTATTAAAAACATTGATTAATGCTGAAGGCCCCCCGGTGGAGGTGCCGATAGCTACAATTTTATCCGATTTTGATTTAGATTCGCTCAGAGGGATAGATTGTGCTGAATCTGCTGTTCTGGTGGTTAAAGCCGCAACCTTCGATTTGTAAGCAGTTTTTATTTTAGTTATTAACTGACTCCCTATCTCCTCCACAGTCATGGAAAGGAGAGTGGATGGCTTTGGAATAAAATCAACAGCGCCATGCTCCAGTGCTTTAAACGTAGCATCTGCTCCATGCTGCGTAAGAACACTCATCATAATAACAGGCTTGGGATTTGTGCTCATAATATGCTTAAGAGCAGCGAGGCCGTCAAGAATGGGCATTTCAATGTCCATCGTGATGACATCAGGGTTCAGCTCCTGGTTGCGGAATATAGCAGTTTTACCGTTATTGGCTGTTCCTACAACCGTAATTTCCGGATCAGCCTCAAGAATGTCAGTTACAATTTTCCGTACAAGAGTTGAATCATCAACAACAAGTACTCTAATCTGAGATGACATTCTTCTTAATCCCGCTTACCAGTGTTTTTAATGATTCTGCCTCAGGGAGAATCATAAGATTACCCACAACACGGTCATCTTCAAAATAAAAAGCGGTTTCCATAACAATTGCATAATCATGCTGAATATTATGCATTACAAGTATAGAATCTATTATAGACTGAAGAAAATCGTGTACAAATGTGGGAACATTAGGTTTAACAACAAGTTTCGATTTCTCCGCATAAACATTAAGTATAGATGAACCTATTATATTAGTAAGCTCTTTAAGTGCTGAAACTCCATCCTCGCTAAGCTCCTTCACCTGAGCAGTAGTTTTTCCATAAAGCATATCGACAAGATCATAACCCACATTCTCCTGAAGAATAAGAAGAAGTGTGCCGTTTATTTCACCCTCGATTCCAAGGAGAACACCCATGTATGGATCATCAAGATTGCCGAGAAATTCTGGAATTTTTTCTACAGGGGTAATTTTTACCTCCGGAATTGAAAGATCAATCCGCCTACCAAGAATTTTGGAAAGAGACTCAGCAGCAGTAGCAGCACCCATATTTGAAATGAGATTAAACTCACTTATCTCTTCTTTGGTTATATCCAGTTCGCTCTCCATATGGCCGTCGGGACTTCCGCTATGAACTACAGATGTAATATTCTGCCTCAGTTCATCTTTGAACTCTGCAAGGGCAGCATGAACCTTCTCATCAATATCAATATCATCAGTACCGGTAGGGCTTATCTCATCCCCGGAAATTTTTACTATTTCATCTTCAGAAGAGGGCATCTCTTCTCTGGATACACCAGAGGCACCCCCGGAAGCTATTTTCTCTGCATCTGCAGAAACATGAGGAACCGGTTTTTCAACAGCAGGTTCATCATCAAACAGAATTACGTCTGAAATATAGTTAGGCTTACCTGAAACTGACTTCTTCTCCTGTGAAGAGTTCACCTCTTCTGCAGCCCGCTCCAGCACTGATTCATTCTTCTCTATCACCTCAGGTGATGGAATTTCCGGGGCAGGAGATGAAACTACTTCAGCAGATTCATCATCATAATCCACTGTTCTTGAACGGAATATCTGCTGCTTCTCCTCCTGGGTAAGCTTCTCCTGCTGAACAATTACTTTATTAATCATTGTCTGAATATCAAGAATAAGACAGATACTTCCATCCCCTAAAATTGAAGCGCCTGCAAGACCCTCAACATTTTTATAATTCTGTTCAAGGGATTTAATTACAATCTCCATCTTCCCTTCAAGGGAATCAACAATGAGACCTATTTTCCTGTTCCCAAACCCTACAACAACTACCGGAATTTTCTGGTTTTTGCCTATAGAGCTTTTTAAATGAACAAACTCATTAAGCCTTAATAGAGAAAGAATTTCACCTCGAAGATTTATAACTTCATGCCCTTCTATTGTAGCAATATCAGGGAGTGAAATTTTAATTGTTTCAATAACATCTGAAAGAGGAATTGCATAAACCTCCTGTCTCACCTTTACCATAATTGCCGGAATAATCGCCAGTGTAAGAGGGAAGGTTAGAACAAATCGTGTACCCATACTCCGTTCTGTTTCAATAGCAACATTGCCGTTAAGCTCATTAACAGTCTCCTTAACAACATTCATCCCCACTCCCCTGCCTGAAATATCTGTAATCTTTCTGGCAGTGGAAAAACCGGGTGTAAAAATAAAATTATATATATCCTGATCATCCATATTGGCAAGCATCTCAGCTGTACCCATCTTTCTCTCAATAACCTTTTCCTTTATCGCATCAAGGTCAAGTCCCCGTCCGTCATCACTTATTTCAACAAATATCTGATTCCCCCCCTGATAGGCATTGAGGGTAATTGTGGCAACTTCACTTTTACCGAGTCTGCCCCTCTCCTCACGGGTTTCAATCCCATGATCAACGGCGTTCCGGATAAGATGGAGCAGAGGCTCCCCTATAACATCTATGACCTTTTTATCAAGCTCTGTCTCTTCACCTTTTATAACAAGTTCAACTCTTTTATTATGCTCTTTAGCAAGATCACGGACAAGCCTGTTAAAACGGCTGAAAACCTGCCCCACAGGAACCATCCTGGTTTTCATAATCCCGGTTTGCAGGTCCTTTGCAATCCTGGACATCTGCTCCATACGGTTTTTAAATTCTGCTGCAACAGATTTCAGTTCAGCATGCTTTCTCATCTCTTCATAAAGCCTGTAAAAACCGGAATTTGCAATTACCAGCTCACCAACATTATTCAGAAGGAGATCGAGCTTATCAATAGAAACTTTAACTGTCTTTAAAACAGTCCCCCTTCTTCTGTCATTCTGAACAGGCTCATTCTGCTGGCGTCTGTCAAATATTTGCGGCAGCCCATCATCTGTCATCTCAGCCATTAATGCTTCCTCATCATCCGGGGAATCATCCTCCCCCTCGTCGGATGGAAGATCCTCAAAAGCTAAATCACCTCCGGCAACTGAAGCAAATTCCGGTGATCCTGTACTGTGTCCGCCGATAACTTTACCTATTTTAAGGACATGCTTCCCGTTCTGCTGAACAACAGAAATCTGCCTTATCTCAATCTTCTCAATCTGGTCAACATTACAACCTTTTTCAACAGCTGAAACATCACTAAAGGTCAGAAGAACAATTTTACAGCTCGATATTGATTCATCTGCAATCATATCATCAACGCCGGGAATAACCTTTACAAGGGTCCCCTCTTTTTCAAGATTTGTGGTAATGAGCTGAGCCTTCACCCACTTCATTAAAGCTCCAGCTTCCATGGTTACAGTAATCTCAAAACAATCCGCCCCTTCTGCCAGAGATCCCCGGATAAGTGAACTCTCCTCCCGGGTAAAACTGAGTTTAACCCCGGCAGGAACCGGTTTATCTGCAGTTTGAGGAATACTCTGAGCTGCTTTAGCCGGCTTACCAATTTTAGAAATTTTAGAATTATCAGTAACCACATTGATTCTTTCGATTAAAGGCTTCAGATCCTGATCCGGCGCCCGGCCTGAAGAGATTTTCTCAATAATTCCGCTTATCTGATCAAAACATTTAAAGATAACATCCACTACTTCCGGTGTTATGTTATTTGTCTTATCTCTTATCCCCTGAAGCAGGTTCTCCATCTTATGAGCAAGATCACTCAAATCATTCAACCCCACAAAAGCAGCTGAACTTTTCAGAGAATGGGCTGCCCTGAAAATATTATTTATTATTTCATCATTTTCCGGATTTTTTTCCAGTTCAAGAAGATTCTGATTTAGCTCCTGAAGCAGTTCATCAGCCTCTTCTAAAAATATATCCTGATATTCACCAAGGGAAAAAGACATAATTTACTCCATTATCGATTAATTGTCTTACGCAGAAAAACCTTTATCTTCGCTCTCTTCAAGAAAGATTATTTGAGTCATATTTAACAATACAATAAGCCTGTCTCTCAAACGGCCGATCCCGGAAATAAAATCTTCAGAAATTCCGGTTATCAGTTCCGATGGCGGGTCAATGCTGGCTACAGGGAGCCGAACCACCTGGTAAACATTGTCAACAAGAATCCCAACCTGCTTCCCTCCGGTCTCAACTACAATAATTCTTGTTAGATCAGTAATTCCCCCCTCAGGGAATCCGAACCTGATCCTCATATCCACAACAGGGATAACATTCCCTCTCAGATTAATAACCCCTTTTATAAAGGGGGGGGTATTGGGGAGACGGGTCATTTCCGGAAATCTGAGGATTTCATGAACACTCAATATATCAATACCATACTCAACATCATCAAGCATAAAACTGACAAGCTGTACAAATTTACCATCATGGAGCTCTTCAGGTGAGTCGGGCTTATTATCAGCATCAAGAATTTTCTTTGAATTAACCAGTAGTTTATTTAGATCCATTTATCATACCTGTTTTTTTACATTTGCCACTAAAGAGGATGGACCTCTCTATCTGTTTAAATATATTTTACTAACATAATAATTCAATTAAAACATAATACTTGCAACTACTTTTTATGCAAAAATAAGATATAATTTCAGAACCTTTCACCAGTTTCCAGACATTTTACTCCTGAATTATACCTGATCCTTAAAAAAATACCCCTTTGGAAGGACCCGACTCAGCGGCAGAGTACCCCGGAGCTGATTTAAGGGCGGCCGCAAATTAATCCGGGAAATAAGAAAGCCGGTATTTAGCCGGCTTTATGGGATAAAAAAGATCGGGAAACAGGTTATCACAGAAAGTAATCAGGAATGAACAGTATCCACACCGGGGAAAATATCGCCTATAAGGCCCTCATCAAGCATAGAAATAATCTCCCTTGTCTTTTCCTCAATTACACCTTCTATCCCCACATTCAGCTTTTTTAGCTGATAATACTCATCTGCAATATTAAGCGCCACCAGTATAGCAATCTGAAGGGAATTTGAGATGGTGACATTGCGAGACACCTCCTCCATTTTACCGTTAACATATTCAGCAAGCTCAAGTATATATTCAGGAGGAGCATCACCCCTGATATTATAGGTCTGCCCGTAAATATTTACCTTAACTTTCCCGCTTTCCATGGCCGCACCCTGAAATTATTTATCGTCTTCTTCAATAATTATGAACTCATCATCATCATCCCGTTTAGGGGAATCGGGACTCTCATCTTCTATAATTATCTCATCTTCGTCAAAATCTTCAATTATTATTTCATCTTCATCATCGAGAAGTATAATATCTTCATCACCCGATACCGATTCTCCAGCACCCTCTCCGGAGAAATCATCATCAGCAAAAATATCAGAATCATCAGAAAGAGATTCGCTCCTGTCAATATCCGATTCATCATCAATGATAATTATTTCATCATCGCCAGACTCAGAAATCGACTCATCTGAATCAACAATCTCTACATTCAGATCATCAGATTCAAATCCCTCTTCTGTTTTATCATCGATTATAATAGCATCATCGTCAGACTCAATGACAACCTCCTCCTCGTCGGAGGCTCTAAGAGGCTTCTTTTCATCTTTTGCGCTATAAACAGATGGATCTGATGCTGCAGCAGAAGGAGCATAGCTCCCCATAGGGATATTACTTCCAGGCTGAAGCACATCAAGTTTGCCAAGAAGACCAATAATCTTCTTTTCAAGGATATCCTCTTTATCCTTTAGATCCTTAAGTTCTTTGGCAGTATCTTCAAGTTCTTTCTTTACTTTTTCAATCTCATGTTCTTTCTCCTCAAGTGAGAGCTTAACCTCTTCAACGTCACTTTTCAGAGTTTCATTTTCACCTTCAAGCTGAGAATTTTCTGTCCGCAGTTCCCCTATAAGATGTAGTGCTTTTATTACCCTACTCTCAAGTTCTTCAAGCTGCTGCATTGTTATCATATATATTACCTCCGGGTTATCCTCAATTAAGATATATTAACTGAATAGAAAAAACAAGAATACAATTATTAATTCGGCAAAAAGAAAAGATATCATTAGTATCTTTATCTCTTTCAGTAATATTGAAGAAAAGTGAATCAGCACAAAACTTTTCTCTCTGTCCCCCATAGGGGGCACGAGTTATCCAATATCACTCTGATAATTTAATTTTTTCATTCCTCAAACTATTTCAATTGGAAGAATGACCTCCTTTTTTTCCTGATTCCTTCATAATTGTTGCGTAAATCTTGTACAGCTCAACAATATAAACGTGTATTTGAATATTTTGATTCATCAACTTACTCAAGTTTCCTTACTACGTGCCCCCTCTGGGGGACAGGGGGCTGACTCCGGTAGATGGAAACTAATAATTTCATTTAAAGCCTATACCGATTATAATCTAAATATACCCACACTTTCGGATACGTCAAGCATAAAGGGGAAAATGATAAATCAGAAAAAAATATTCGCTCCAAGACTCCATACCTCTTTAATATATCCCCTTGTCCGGAGAGGATGCAAAGTACAGGAACCCTGAATAAAAACAGTGCTGCCGGGGAAATACTTAACCCCTGCTGAAACAAGGAGCGGATTAACACCGTCACCCTCAATGGGGAGCCCCTCACCCCCTCCCCCGGGCCTGCGGGAATAATATAGCTCAGAAAAAACTATAACAGGATAATACCCGGAATATATTACAGAAACAGAAGATGATATATAATCATTCCTCAGCCTGCTCTTGTCAAAAAATGAATCCCCGGCAAAGGGGCAAAGGCCGAAGAGGGTTTTCCAGGCTTCTTTTTCTGTTAATTTAAAGTTCAGGCTGCTATACATACTTTCATTCTGCTCATCCCGAAAGGTATAAAAAATGTTGGCGGAAAAAAGCATATCTTTGCGCATCTTCAAAGATGCACCAGGCCCTGTTAAAAGCTCATGCCTTCCAAGGGAGATGTTTCTCCACTCAGGCTGCTCATAGGGGTCTTCACCAGTAGGTATGCGGAACCTGTTATAGTAAAAGAAAGTCAGTCTCTTATTTAAAAATTCCCCCGCCGGGATAGAAAAACCGACGAAAGTATCCCCCCCCCTGTTCCCGCTCCCGGGGAGTCCCGGATCATGGAGAAGTTCAAACCTCACATCAGCGCTCACCCCTCCATAAAAACCGATCTCCATAGAAAAAACATCCTTTCTGAAAAGATCATGTCCATGAATTATTTCCTGGTATATGGACATATCGAGAAGATTTTCATCTGCAGCGTAAAAAGTTTTTGTAAGAGGGAGAGCCCGGGCTATAAACGGAAAAAAGATCAGCACCATGAAAATGATGCTGATCTTTTTATTAATTATTCCTGACATTGAAAATTCCGGTTTACGGATTTATGCGGCCTTATCGTTAACCTTTTCAACAAGTTTTCTAAAGGCGTTCATATCAGTTACTGCCATTTCAGCAAGCATCTTTCTGTTAATATCAACTTTACCGATTTTCAGCATACCTATCAATCTGCTGTATGAAACACCGCATGCTCTTGATGCCGCATTGATTCTCATTATCCATAGTGACCTGAAATCACGCTTCTTCATTCTCCTGTGCTTATATGAGTTCTGAAGAGCCCTTCTTCTGGCATCTTTAGCAGTTCTGAAAAGTTTACTTCTGGCTCCTCTAAAGCCTTTAGCATCTTTCAGTACCCTTCTTCTTCTTTTCTGGTGAACACGACCAGTAGTAGCTCTAGCCATTTTTTTCCTCTTTCTCTTTTAATTACAATTTTTTAAATATTATGATAATCCCGATAAAAACTAAAGATATGGGATCATTCTTTTTACTTTTGTTGCCTCTGCAATAGATGTTAACCCGGAAATTCTAAGCTTTCTTTTACGCTTGGAGGATTTTTTCTCAAGCATATGACTCATGTAAGCCTTCGCTCTTTTGATTTTTCCGGTTTTTGTTAAGCTGAACCTTTTCTTGGCCCCGCTGTTTGATTTCATTTTAGGCATATCCCTACCCCTCAGTTATTCAATTTCAAATTTCGAGTAAACCACTATATATTAACTCTTCTTAACAGGTGCAGCAGCCGGAGTCATAAACATTGTTATATTTCGCCCCTCCTGAGAAGGTTTTTTTTCCACAACAGCAACTTCCTGAAGCACTTCCTGAATCTTTGTCATAACCTTAAAACCGAGCTCAGGGTGAACCATTTCACGGCCTCTAAACATAAGGGTAAACTTTACCTTATCACCTTTGTCAAGAAACTCCTTTGCTCTGTTTACTTTATGAGTAAAATCATTATCATCAATGGCCGGTCTCATTTTAATCTCTTTTACATGAATGACCTTCTGCTTCTTTTTGGCCTCTTTTGCTTTCTTTATCAGGTCAAATTTGTACTTACTATAGTCAATAATTTTTACAACCGGCGGATCCTGATTTGCCGATACTTCAACAAGGTCCAGTTCTTTTTCACGTGCAAGCCCAAGCGCCTCAGTTGTAGAAACTATTACAGGTTCTCCACTTTCGCCAACAAGCCTGACAGTTTCAGATGTGATATCCTCATTTATTCTGGTTTTGTCCTGTTTCTCATTTTTGTCCCTGCCGAAGCTTCTGCCTTTAATCACCAAAATTATTTTACCCCCGAATAATATTTATAAAGTCAGAATGAATCAGGATAGTCATTTTAATCAACAAAAATTCATTCTTTAACTGCTTTTTATCAGCCGGGTGATAAAATTTTTCACAAAAAGGCGTTTTAGAGGGATTATTCCGGTAATTCAGGAATTAAACAGCAGCCTCTGCCATATCTAATTAAATTTTATTGTCAACATCCCCTTGCAGCATATTGTAAAAATCATCAAGGGGCATACTGACAGAATCCTTCTCCCCTCTCTTTCTTACAGATATTGTTCCATTTTCAGCTTCGCTTTTCCCTATTACCCCGATATACGGAACTTTTGTTGAAACAGCTTCCCTGATTTTATATCCCATAGATTCATTCCTCAAATCGATTTCAGGCCTGAATCCCTTTGCAACCATGGCAGATTTAATATTTTTAACAGTATCAACCTGATCTTCTGAAACATTTACCAGAACAACCTGAACCGGAGTAAACCAGGCAGGGAATTTCCCGCCATAATGCTCAATCAGTATCCCCACAAAACGTTCAATTGAACCGAGAAGGGCTCTGTGAACCATATAAGGCCTGTGCCTCTGCCCATCCTCTCCGATAAAATACATATCAAAGCGCTCAGGGAGATTAAAATCGAACTGAATGGTAGTCATCTGCCATTCACGTCCAAGTGCATCCTTAATCTTTAAGTCTATCTTGGGACCGTAAAAAGCGCCCCCCCCTTCATCAAGCTCAACCTGAAGGTTTTCTGCTTCAATTGCTTTTCTCAGTGAAGCCTGGGCTGTTTCCCAGCGCTCAGTTTCACCCACACTTTTTTCAGGCTTAGTGGCCAGATAGGCCTTTATATCTGTAAATCCCAAAGTCTTCCACATTCTCAGTGAAAATCTCAGAACTTCCCTTATCTCATCTTCAATCTGTGCCGGGGTGCAGAAAATATGCGCGTCATCCTGGGTAAAGCCCCTAACCCTTAAAAGGCCGTGAAGAACCCCCGATTTTTCATACCTGTAAACAGTACCCAGCTCAGCCCAGCGGAGAGGGAGATCCCTGTAGGAATGCATATTTGCCTGATACATTTTTATATGAAAGGGGCAATTCATAGGCTTTATATAGTAATCATTGCCGTCAATTTCCATTGGAGCATACATGTTGTCACCATAAAAGCCGAGATGCCCTGATGTTTCCCAGAGAGTAGCTCTGCCGATATGGGGTGAATAGAGTATATCATATCCGTATTTAAAATGCTCCTGTCTCCACCACTCTTCAAGAATGGTTCTCAATCTTCCACCCTTGGGGTGCCAGTAAACAAGCCCGCTCCCTGCATCATCATGGGTGCTGTAAAGATCAAGTTCCCTGCCAAGCTTACGATGGTCCCTCTTCTTTACCTCTTCCAGAAATTCCAGATGTTTGTTCAGATCCTTTTTGTCCGGGAATGCAATGCCGTATATACGCTGAAGCATTTTATTCTTTTCATCCCCTCTCCAGTAGGCGCCTGCCACAGAAAGGAGTTTTAAAGCTTTAATAGCAGATGTATTTGTAAGATGGGGACCGCGGCACATGTCCACGAACTCACCCTGCCTGTATACCGAAACAGTTTCAGCGTCAAGCTCCTGAAGCATCTCCACCTTATATTTTTCACCCATGCCGGAAAAGAGTGATATGGCATCCTCTTTTGATAGGATCTCTCCGGTTATATCGAGCTTCTCTTCAACTATCTTCTCCATCTCCGCTTCAATTGCAGTAAGATCATCAGGAGTAAGGGTTTTAGACATATCTATATCGTAGTAGAATCCGTTTTCTATCGAAGGGCCTATTGCAAAAACAGCATCAGGATAAAGCCTCTTAACAGCCTGAGCCATTAAATGCGAAGCAGAGTGCCAGAAAACACTCTTCCCCTTTTCCGAGGTGAAGGTAAAAACATTGAAACTGCAGTTATTTTCCACCTTGAAGTCGAGCCCCACAATTGTGCCGTCAACTTCAGCAGCAAGGGCTGATTTCTGAAGCCCTTTACCGATAAGCCCTGTTATATCATAAACAGTTGATCCTGAGGGGGCCTCTTTTGTACTCATGTCAGGGAGTGTTATTGTTATTACATTACTCAAATCAGTTCTCCAGCATTGAATTGTTGCCTTTTTTATTAAGAAGAAAGCCTTACGATGAAAAAAGGCGAAGAAATTTTTGGGCGATACTGGAATCGAACCAGTGACCTCCTGCGTGTCGAGCAGGCACTCTAACCATCTGAGCTAATCGCCCCTGCTTATAAGGGTAAACTAAATATTTTTACACACCGGTGAATGTCAAGATTTTTTTAGAAATAACGCTTTTTGCGGGATTCATAGCCCGCATTTAAATGAAAACTCATTGACATAAAACATTTTTTTCAATATACTCAAGTAATAGTTGTGTATGCTTAAAAAATTTAAAATAGGGCATTAAAAATCCGGGTTAAATGAAATTTACTGAGTATTTTAAGCATACAAGAAATAGACCCGACCGTGCAGCAATTAAAATGGAGTGGATAGAGAAGGTTTTTTATTCACCAGAATATGAACAATGTCAGTCAGATGGCAGAATTAAAAGGTGGGCATGGATAGATTCTGAAGAGAAATTTCTCAGAGTAATAGTTCTTGAAGATAATGAAACCATACATAATGCTTTTTTTGACAGAAGTTTTAAAGGACAGGAAAATGAACATTAAATACTTTGAAGATACAGACACAGCCTTAATTGAATTCCTGAAAAATCCAATTTCAGAAACAAAGGTAATATCAGAAAACATCTATATTGACCTTGATGCAAAGGGAAACCTTATAAGCATGACAATTGAACACGCCAAAAGCAGCGGTTCCCTGAAGAAACTGGTATATGAAGAATTTAAAACTGCTTAATATCCTCTTCAAATAAACAGATATCCTCTTCACCTTATAAAGTGATCACTCATAGCCCCCTTCTCATTAAAATAAGTTGCTTGTATTTATTCATTTAATCAGATTCACTGCTAAACTTAAATCGATCAAAATCATAAACGGAGAATGTCATGTTCAACAATATTGAAATTTATGCGGGGGAAAATGCCCGGAATATAATACTCGACAGAGGATTTAAGGCTGAAGATGTAAAAGCAATGGCAGGATCTGCAGGGGGGCCTAAATTTCTTATTCTCAACGGCCTTGACCAGGTTATTTTCGGAGAAATGTTTAAAAACAGAAAAGAAAAGCTTTTCTATATCGGCTCATCCATCGGTGCTTTCAGAGGCACAGCCCTTGCACAGGAAAATCCCCTTAAGTCACTGGAAAAGCTCACCGAATCGTACCTGAAGCAGAGCTATAGGGAAAAACCGTCACGGAGAGATGTTTCAGCAGACAGTGAACGGATAATCGATGATTACCTTGATAAAAAGGGGGCGGATTATATTCTCAATAAATCGTATATGCACCTTAATATTATTGCTGCAAAATGTGACGGCATAAGCGCTTCAGATAATAGCTGGCTCCTCCCACTTTTTCTTTTAAATGCTGTGGCAGTTAACTGTATAAGCAGAAACGCCCTGCTGAAACTATATGAGCGTGCTATTTTTACTGACACACGTGAGGAGCCCCCCTTTCTGGGGCATTTCAAAAAGCCGGAGTTAAGGATACCACTTACACCGGAAAACCTGAGAAGCGCTGTTCTTGCATCAGGGGCTATCCCCTTTGCCATGGATGGAGTGCGCAATATTAAAGGTGCTCCGGCAGGTACATACAGAGACGGGGGTGTAACCGATTACCACATGGACATCGATTTCGGCGTAAAAGACGGCCTTGTACTCTTCCCCCATTTTTTCAGCAGAATTACACCAGGATGGTTTGACAAGGCGATGAAATGGAGAAAGCCCGACCCGGAAAATTTTACAAATACTGTCATGGTATGTCCCTCACGGGAATTTATCCGGAAACTCCCGGGCAGCCGGATTCCGGACAGGAAGGATTTTAAAACATTTTTCGGAAATGACAAAGAGCGTCTTAAAAACTGGAATTATGCCATAAAAGAAAGCCGGAAATGCGGGGAGGAATTTTTTGAAGCAGTTGAAAGCGGCAGAATTAAAGAAGTGCTGAAAAGTTTTTAAATCCAGGCATGCCGGCAGTTTTTTCAAACTTTCAGAAAAACAGTTATTTCAACTTTCTTATGCCATTTGTTTATGCCGGGAACAATGAATATTTTTTTAAAACCACGAATGGACTTGAATAAAATGTAAAAACGCATTGCAATGTGCTTCAACGGCTTATTATTCAGGAATACCCCATTCATTTCGCAGCCTTTCAACTATAGTCTGGACCAGAGAACTTTTGACATATAGAGTTGAACCTGAATTTATCGATTCTATTATTTCAATAGCTTTTCCCTTACTGATTTTCCCGATCGATGCGGATTTTATGATTATACCGATAGTTCCTATTGAAGTAATCCCTAAAGCTTCTGAAGCCATACGCGCAGCTGAATCATCTGAAAAAAATACAAGCTCATTATCTTCCAGTTTCATACAGCAGACTGTCAAAGCGGTTATTTCACCGAAATCAAGGGAGTATATTTTTGACAATGCCCGGAGTTTTTCAGATTTGTTTTTTTCTTCGTGGATATGAATTTTGGCAGAATTCATGAGATAATTCATATCTTCTGCACTAATGTATTTTAATGTTTCATCAATTACTACATCAGTTGTTTCAAGCGTATTAAAGATACCAACAAGGGAGAGAATCCCCAGTTCAGCTAAATGAATTATCGGCCCTGAATCAAATATCGCGTTAATTCCAATTTTCAATGAGACAAACCCCATTCAACATCGCTGAGTATCTGCTCCTCAATTATTTCATCTTTATGAGAATCAAGATAACGTTTTAAAGCTTCATTGAGAATTTCCTGCTTGCTGCCTGCCCAGCCATTTTTTATTATCTGATCAAGACGCTGATCCAGCTTTTCAGGTATGTCAAGAATCATCTGCGGCATAATAATCCTCCTAATTATAATAATTAAATAAATTAGATCATCAGGTAATAAATGTCAAGTGAAAGCAGATTTTACCAGCAAGATAATAGCTTCTATCTTTTGACGGATGCTCTTTCATAAATTTATTTCAAAAGAATCTGCTCCTTGAAACATATTCCGTGAAAATTTTACCTTCAAAAATAACAATTTCCAGGGGAAAGCGGTTTTTTTCTTGTCTAAAAAAAAGACTAATCATTAAAATGATAAAAGCCGGATTCCTTTTAAAAAACTTAAAATAATAATAAATTCAGGAGCAGCGCAATGGTTAAACAGATTATTGAAGACAACATACTTATCGCAAAAATGGATAATCCACCCACAAATTCTATTACATTTGAAACACTCAACCTTGTAAGAGAGGCTATAAAAAAAGTAAATGAAGATGATTCACTGAAAGGTCTTATTTTTACAGGTGAAGGGAGATTCTTTTCATCAGGATTTGACCTCCCCACTTTTCTAGCATTTAAAGGTCGCGAGGATATCCTCAATTTCTTTAATGTTGAAGAGGAGATGCTTTACGAAATCTTCACATGTTCAAAACCTGTAATTGCAGCGATAAACGGCCACTGTACTGCAGGGGGCTTTATCATGGCAATGGGATGCGACTACCGTATTGCTGTTGATCACCCGAAACCTAAAATGGGGATGACAGAAATTAAAATCGGACTGGGACTTACAATTGCTGAAATGGAGCTTGTAAGATTCGGCCTTAACAGCGATAGAGATCTTCGTGATGTTATGTATAATGGTGAAAGGTTCAGCTTCCATGATGGCCTTGCTAAAGGCTATATTGACGAACTTGCTGATGCGGATAAACTTATTGAAAAAGCAAAAGAGAAAATATGTTTCTGGATCGATCAGCCCGGAAGAGCATTTATCAACCTGAAACGAGGGATAAGACTCCCTGCAGCAACATCTCTGAGAAACAGACTGGACAATGAAAACTGGCAGGACCCGCTCTGTGAATGTATTGAAAATCCCCAGGTAAAGGGTGTTCTTCAGATGGTGCAGGCAGCAATGTCGGGCGGCAAATAATAAAATAATCATCAAACGGGGCTGTCCCAAAAGTAATGTTTTGTCATACCGGCTGTAGCAAAGCGAAATGCCGGTATCTCCTACAGCGATCCAATCAGGAGATTCCGGTATTTGCATAAACGGAAGCTGCAAAACCGGAATGACAAATACAGGTAAATTCGACTTGTAAGACACCCCCCTGATACAGCTCTATCTTCCATAAAAAAGGCTTGACTACAGACATATTTTCAACAAATTCTATGTTATAATTTTCTATATTATACTCAAGCTAAATGAGTATTTTTATGAGATAATCAGCAACTTAAAATAAGGTAAAAATAATGAAAGTAATAGAAGGAAAATTTGACGCCAACGGATTAAAGTTCGCAATAATTGTATCCCGGTTCAATGAATTTATCACAAACAAGCTTCTCGGCGGAGCTGTTGACTGCTTAAAAAGAAACGATGCTGACGAGAACAATATTACCGTGGCATGGGTGCCTGGCGCTTTTGAAATTCCTGCAGTAGCTTCGAAGCTGGCTGAATCGAAAAAGTATGATGCAATCATCTGCCTCGGAACTGTTATAAGGGGCGCAACACCGCACTTCGATTATGTTTCAGCTGAAGTGACAAAAGGGGTGGGACAGTTAAGCCTTAAAAGCAGCATGCCGGTTATTTTCGGAGTATTAACAACAGACACAATTGAGCAGGCAGTGGAAAGGGCCGGTACAAAAGCAGGGAACAAAGGATTTGATGCTGCAATGGCTGCCATAGAAATGGCCAATCTTTATAAGCAGATCAGCTGATGGGACAAAGACATAAGGCAAGGGAATATGCCCTCCAGGGGCTTTACATGTTCGATGTGGGGAAAGCTGCTTTAGATGAAATTAAAAAATTCGACTGGCTTGACGACCCCATGGAAGACGAGGCAAAGGATTTTACTTTTACTCTGATTGAAGGCACTATTTCCAATCTTGATGCGATTGATGAAGTTATAAGGGAATATTCCAGAAACTGGACCCCGGAAAGACTTACTGTTATTGACAGATCCATACTGAGGCTTGCAATCTTTGAAATGCTTTTCATGAAGGACATACCCGCAGTGGTAACCATTGATGAAAGTATTGAGCTGGGTAAAACCTTTGGAGGGGAGAATTCCGGACAGTTTATTAACGGTATACTTGATTCTGTAAAGAAATTTAAGCTCAGAGAGGATTGATATAATCCGTGAAAATGAGAAGAAGAGACCAGGATCCGGCTTCAATAAATGAAAATATTGAACACAACAGGATCAGCGGAATTGAAATGATCAGAAAAGAGCCTCTCCCCGGATCGCAGGGGAAGCTTATCCTGGCTCTCTCTCTTGCCGCTCTTTCTATAGCGGGAATTCTTGTCCTGACAAATTATATTTTTGACAAGCCCGGTTCTTTTCTTTCAAAAACAGCCGGGCCCGAAACATCAGAGACAGAAATTGTAACTGACACCGGTGTAATAAAGCCTGCTGAAACAGAAAATGCCGATTTAAAAAAAGCAATTGAGGACTACAGAGGGGGCTACAGGGCAAAAGCCATTACAGGCTTTACCTCTGTTGTTGAATCTGCAGCATCCGACAGGGACAAGGGGATTGCACTTCTTTACCTTGGCATGATTGCAGACAGCACCGGAGACTACAAAAGTGCAATTGAGTATTTTCAAAGGGCTTTAAACTACGACAGAAAAAATCCCGACATATTCCTCAGCATTGCCAGAACCTACAGGAACATGAAGAATTACCCTGGTGCTATTAAAAACGCCGAGTCGAGCCATGAGCTTGCACCGGAGAGCATCAACCCTCTCCTCCTTCTCGGTAACATCCATTTTGAGCAGGGAAATTATAACGAAGCGGTTAAATACTATGACCTGGCGCTCAATATTGATAAAAACAACCCGGCTCTCCTCTACAATATGGCTGCAGCTCTCCTTAAAAAAGGGGACTACTTCCCAGGCCTTGAATATCTGAAAAAAGCCGCAGAAGCGGACAGTATTGGTGAAGTGGCATATAAATCCTACTCGCGCCTTGGAGCTGAGTTTCTGGAGAACAGCAACTTCCCTCTTGCGGAGAAATACCTTAAACAGGCTGTTGCTCTAAGGCCCGGCGAACCATCAGCACGCTACAACCTTGCTCTGGCCTACCTGAGGCAGAACAAAAACAGCGAAGCTTTAAAAGAACTTATGGAATCGGAAAAACTGAGCAGGGGTGATCCTGATATCCTTGAAAGGATTGGAGATTCCTACTTTGCGCTTAATGAATATGACAGCAGCCTCCGTTCTTTCAGCAAGGTACTGGAGAGCAGAAACCGCGATGTAAAGATTCTCTCAAGGATAGGTGAAATACACTACAAAAAAGGCGATCTTGACAGAGCCTATGACGCCTACAGCAAGGTGGTAAACCTGGAACCTGCAACTGAAAACGCGCGGATTGCCTACCTGAACATGGGGAATATCCTTGATGACGCGCTTAAACACGATGATGCTGTTAAGGCTTATGAATCTGCTCTTGCAATTAAAAGCAATGATGACCTGGCTTATTATAATATGGGCATTGCCTATAAACATGGAGATAAACCGGCACTGGCAATTAATGCCTGGAATAAATCAGCAGAACTTAACCCTGGCAATATAAAGCCTCGCATTGCCATTGCTGATTATTATAATGAAAGGGGTTATCCGGACCTGGCTGAAAAAGAATATCAGGAAATCCTCTACAGGTGGCCCGACAACCAGGAAGCTGCATTCAAAACAGCAGCAATTTACCACAGGCAGAAAAACTACCGTGACGCCAATAAAGCATATAAACGGGTAACAGAAATTGACCCTTCAAATGACATGGCCCGCAAGGCCTATATAAACATGGCAATGATCTCCTCGATTGAAGACACAAGTGAGGCGAGTCTTAACAATTCCATGGAGATACTGAGGAAAGCCCTGATAATGGAACCGTCAAACCCTGACGCTCTTCTGGCCATGGGGATAATTTACGCAAAAAAAGAGATGCATGATAAGGCTATTGATACATTTTACCAGGTAATCAGAGCCACAAGAGATTCGACAATAATTGCTGAATCATATAACAACATTGGTAAAAGCTATTATCAGCAGAAAGAGTTTAAAAAAGCGATTGAAGCATTCTCAAGGGGGGTAGAGGAAAACCCCGCCAGCGAAGAGCTGCGCATAAACAGAAAAACAGCAGCACAGGCATACGAAAACGAACTGGCAAATACAGGAAGATGAGAACAAATATATACTCATTAAAAGAAATTGAAGAGAACCGGCTTGCCCCATACGCGGCGCGGTCATCGCAAACCGGAGGACGCAGCTTCAAAGAAGATAGCCACTCCTACAGAACAGAATATCAGCGCGACAGGGAGAGGATTATTCACTGCAAGGCATTCCGGCGGCTTGAATACAAAACCCAGGTTTTTATCAATCATGAAGGGGATCACTTCCGCACCAGACTCACCCACACAATGGAGGTAGCCCAGATAGCAAGGGCAATCTCAAGGGCAATGGGCCTTAACGAGGATCTCGCTGAAAGTATTGCCCTTGCCCACGACCTGGGGCACACCCCCTTCGGTCATGTAGGGGAAAGGGAGCTGAACAGACTTCTTGCAGATAATGGCGGTTTTGAACATAACAGGCAGAGCCTGCGTGTTGTTGAAGTTCTGGAAAAAAGATATAGTGACTTTGACGGCCTTAACCTCACATGGGAAACCAGGGAGGGGATTATTAAACATTCAGGAACCTATGACCGCCCTGAATCATCAGACTTTCTCCCTCAGGAGGAGCCCACTCTTGAAGCGCAGATAATAGATTACGCGGATGAAATCGCATATAATAATCATGACCTTGATGACGGAATCGCTTCCGGACTTCTCGATTATGACCAGGTCTGCAGTATTGAAATATGGGGCATGGCCATGGCACAATACGGAAGGAAGCTTCCTGCCTCGGAAAAAATGGCTGCAAGGGAGATTATCCGGACAATAATAAACCTCCTTGTAACAGATCTGATAAACAATACCTTTCACTCAATAAGTGAAAATAAAATTAGAAACTACAGGGATGTAAAAGAGTGCGGCGCGAAGCTCGCTGCTTTTTCCCCTCCAGTAATGAAAGCGAATGAGGAGCTTAAAAAATTTCTCCGGCAGAATTTATACAGGCATTATAAAGTAGCAAGAATGTCATTAAAATCGGAAAAAGTGATCAATGATATTTTTAAAATCTACACAGAGCATCCTGAAACCCTACCGCACCGCTACCAGGATGATATCGAAAAAAACGGCAATATCCTCCTGACAGTAACCGACTTTATCGCAGGTATGACCGACCGCTTTGCCCTGGAGGAACACCGCAAGCTCACAGATCCCATGGTACGGGTTTAGGGGAAAAAATGAATAATAATACTTATCCTGAAATCCCCGATTTTATAAAAAATCTTATCGACTCAGGAGAGC
This sequence comes from uncultured Leptospirales bacterium, assembly GCA_964491265.1. Taxonomy (GTDB): domain Bacteria; phylum Spirochaetota; class UBA4802; order UBA4802; family UBA5550; genus JBBAGC01. The sequence continues at coordinate 51,606 of CAZBFP010000004.1, forward strand.
TGGCTGATGAGATATTCCTTGATAAAGAGGGGATATGGCATCATAACGGTGTAAAATTTACCAACGAAAGAATTATCGATTTTTTCAACAAATCGGTAAATATAACCGCCGCAGGTGAGCATGTAATCCACTATGGTGATTACACCTACCCTATTGTTGTGGAGGATGCTCCTGTTTTTGTCACAGGGGTAATATTTACCGGTTTCGGAGATTTCGAAGAAATCGAGCTAAACCTGTCAACAGGTGGAAGTGAAATGCTCGACTGCTCCACTCTTTTTATTAAAGAAAATAATTCTCTTTACTGCCGTGTACAATCGGGAAGACTTACAGCTAAATTCAGAAGATCACCTTCATTTCATATTATGGAGAGGCTTGTAGAGGACGCCCCCGGGAGATACTCCCTCTTCCTCTGCGGCGAAAAAATTGAACTAAAAACAGAGGCATAAAATGGCGCGAAGATATCTTAATATAGTCCTTTTACTATCATTAGCTGGTACAATACTCTCATCAATACTTCTTTTCCAGCACTATTATCCCGAAGCTGATCTTGGGCTCATTAAATGCGGCGAAGGTATTATAAATACCTGTGTGGCACTGTCGAGCTCACCATACTCCAAAATTGCAGGAATCCCTATAGCTTCAATTGGTATTCTTTTTTATCTTCTCATTACATTCATGATCCTGGTTTCAGATTATGCCGGAGACAGGTATCTCTTATCTGTTCCGGCTCTGATTTTAGCCCTTATTTCAATGGCGCTTATTTTAAATATTATCCTTGGAATAATCATGATTTACACTGAGAATATCTGCTCACTCTGCATCTACACATACCTTGTAAACCTGGCAATTTTTATTCTTCTACTTTTCTATTTTAAAAACAGCGCGAATAAGGATGAAGTTATTAAAGCTCTTAAGGAATTTTTCCCTGCACAGGAGAGCGATAAAAAAGCTGTTACAGCCCTATCCCTTATTACTATCTTTTTCCTCTCTTTCTCGGTTCTGGCAGGCTCAAATATTATTAAAGTCAGATCAGGGCAGGATCCTTCTTTTGACGCAAGGATTGCAGGGATGGTAAATGACTTTTATAAGGATAAACCAGAAATAATAGAATTCCCCGCAAGTTCCATGGCTATAGGCCCGGACAGTGCTCCATTAAAGATATATGTTTTTTCAGATTTTTTATGCTCAGCATGCTACAAATTCTACCTGCATGAAAAATTTATCCTTTCAAAATACAGAAACAGGGTGCAGATTATTTATTACCACTACCCTCTTGATTCTAAATGCAACAGTTACATGGATTCATCTGTTTATGAAAATTCATGCCTCGCTTCACAGGCAATAACAGGGGCTGCGGCGAATAATTTTTTCGAGGAGTATCTCTATTCACACTTTTCCGATTACAGCAGTATAAGCAGAGATTACAATAAGGAAAAAGCCCTGGCCATTCTTGAATCTGCAGTTAAACAATTCAGAATATCGGGGGAGAATGAGAAAAATTTTAAAAGTATAATTAATGCGGAAAAATTTGATAAAGAAATATACGCCCATATTGAGCTTGCTGAAAAACATCTGATTGAAGCAACACCCACAATATTTATCTCCGGAAGAAAAATTACAGGCGTACCCCCCAGAGAATTCCTTGACCGGGTAGTGGAGATTGAACTTTCGGAACTTGAGAACTAAAGCATCTCCACCGGGTCTATATCGACTTCGATATAGACCTTCCCTGGTCTTATGCTGCCCAGCGCTTTTTTAATTAACCCTGTAATATCTTTAAGGGATGAGCCCTTTAGAATAATATGATGCCTGTAATTACCGCCGATTTTAGCAAGTGGTGCCTGGGCAGGCCCGAGCTTTTCCACAGAAAGATCCTCACGTTCAATTATAGTATCCAGCTCATCACTTATTTTTTCAGCAGTCTCAATTACCTTCTCCTCGTCACTCCCCCTTGCCACAAGCCTGGCCAGACGGGAAAATGGAGGATAGTTCAAAGCTTTCCTGAGCTTTAACTCAGACTTATAGAAACTCCAGTAATCCTGTTTTCTAATAAATTCAAAAATTGAATGGTTTTCATTAAGTGTCTGAATAACAACTCTCCCGCCATGCTCACCTCTCCCCGATCTCCCCGCAACCTGGACCAGAAGTGAAAAAATCTTTTCCGAAGCCCTGAAATCGGGCATATTCAAACCGATATCCGCCATAATAATCCCTGATACTACAACACCCTTAAAATCAAATCCCTTGGAAATCATCTGTGTGCCCAGGAGGATGTCGATCTCGCTCCCTTTCATCATATCTATCAGATCATTTACTGCATTTTTCTTTTTTGCCGAGTCCTGGTCAAGACGGAATATCCTGTAATCGGGAAACTCTTTCTGAATCTTTTCCTCTATCCTTTGAGTTCCTGACCCGAGGGTAATAATCGCTCCGGATGAGCACTTGCTGCACTTCTCAGGTTTAGGAATTGAATATGAGCAGTAGTGACATAACAGATCACCGCTTTTATGGTAATTCATCCCTATGCTGCAGTGGGGACATTCAACAACAGCACCGCAATCCTCACATATTACAACAGGAGAAAACCCTCTCCTGTTAAGAAGATAAAGCGCCTGCATCCCCTTCTGCACAGCCTGCCGGGTAAACAGTTTAAGCCTGGGGGATATTTCATCTTTCCCCGATTTCATTTTTACAATTTCAATTTCCGGAAGGGAGCTTTTCCCGTAACGGGACTCCAGCCTGTGAAGAACGATCCCCCCCCTTTCCGCGGCATAGAGTGTTTCAATTGACGGCGTGGCAGAACCGAGCACAAGAACCGCCTCATCCTTTATTGCACGGTAGAAGGCGACTCTCCGGGCATTATATCGTGGTGTGCTGTGCTCCTTGTAGGAAGCATCCTGCTCTTCATCAACAATAATAAGGCCCGGGTCAGGGCATTGGAGAAAAACCGATGATCTTGTACCTATTACAATTCTGGCATCACCCCTGTAAAAGCTGAGCCAGTTTTTATATCTCTCATTAGCTGTTAAATGACTATGATACAAAATGAGCTGATCCCCGAAAACCTCATAAAGTCTCTGGAAAATCTGGGATGACAGACCAATTTCCGGAACCATGTAGATAACTGATTTCCCCCTGGAGATCATGTCAACTGCCAGCTTCATGTATATTTCTGTTTTACCGCTCCCTGTAATACCGAAAATCAGATGAGCCCTCTTTTCACTTCTCATTATGGAATCATAAATAGACTGCTGCTCAGGTGTAAGCTCTATTTTATCTCCTGTGAAAACCAGGTTCCTTTTAACCGGTTTCCTTGTTAAAGCGCTTATCCCTGCAGGTAGTGCTTTGCTGAAAGCCTCCCCTGCAGAAGAGAGGTATGATCCGGCTGTATACTTTACAAGATCAACAAGACGATTATCAAAAATAGGTTCCTTATCAATAACTTCAATAATATCTTTCAGTTCAATCTTATCAGGGAGGTCATTATGGAGCGAGGTGACAAAACCGGTACTGTTTCTCCCGGCAAAATTAATTTTTACTCTAATACCTGGAGTAATATTCATACCGGCAGGGATACTGTATGTATAAGATCTGTCAACAGGGGTATTGACATAAACCTCTGCTGCTTTAAAAGAAACAGAATCCGCCATTATATCTTTAATTCCGCATATCTGTTTTTCACCAGCTTTAATGTCTCCCAGGCGGGTCTCTTAAGATCAGGATTTTTAATCAGGGAAACAGGGTGATCAGTATTAAACCAGGTAATTCCGCTGCTCCCCTTTACAACACTCTGGAGAGGAATGAGATCTCCCATAACAAGAATTATTTCAGGATTAAAAAAACTTACTTCCTTCTTTAATATCTCCAGACAGTTTTTCAGCATATCGCTCGGTTTGGTAAAGGGGTCAGTACTTTCACATTTTATCAGATTGGTGATATAACTATCAGCAATCTCAAGTCCGATTGCTTTCAGCATTTTTTTAAGCAGATCAACCGATTCGGACCTGTGTATATTCATCTCAATTCTATTCATCATCTGAGGAGCATTAAGAATAACCATTAAACGGTTCGCTCCTGTACCAAAACCTTTTTTCTTCTCTTTAACATTTTTACATTTATTGCAATTCTCTATCGAGGTAATGACAGACTCATCACTGATCTCAGGTACAGATATTTTAACCGTATTAAGCCAGCCGTATAAAAACAACCGTTCCTCCGCAGTTTTATAAAGAGGGGGGGAGCCTCGCCAGGATCTGCTCCCGGTAATTGCATTTATAAGGCTTTTCATATTCTGTCTAAATCTATCTTATACTGGTTAATTTTTCTGTGAAGACTGGTCCGCTCTATGTCCAGATCTTTTGCAGTATGGGACACATTCTTTTCATTTTTCTTAAGAGTCTTGATTATATACTCTCTTTCAAAATTATCTCTTGCATCTTTTAAAGATGATTTTGCAGCTGAATTATTTTCTGTACGGATATCGGGCCTTATGTTTTTAGTCAGATCATCAAGATCAATTATTTCCGCAGGAACCATGATAACAACCCGTTCCATTATATTTTTCAATTCACGAACATTTCCGGGCCAGGGATATTTCTTGAGGAAATCCATAGCCTCCGCACTTAATATCTTTTCACCTGTTCCATGATCACCTGCAAATTTCTGCAGAAAATACCCGATAAGCAATTCAAGATCGCTGCTCCTTTCCGCCAGCCGCGGCACATGGACAGGGATAACATTAAGCCTGTAATAAAGGTCCTCTCTGAATTTTCCCTCTTCAATAGCCTTCATTACATCAACATTGGTGGCTGCAATAACACGCACATCTACATTAACTGTTTCATTCCCCCCCACACGCTCAAGCTGCTGCTCCTGCAGCACCCTGAGCACCTTAGCCTGTGCAGAAAGGCTCATGTCGCATATCTCATCAAGGAAGAGAGTCCCCGTGTCAGCCTGTTCAAACTTCCCTATACGTCTGCTTAAAGCGCCTGTAAATGCCCCTTTTTCATGGCCGAAAAGTTCACTCTCAATCAGTTCCCCCGGGATAGCAGCACAGTTAACCTTTACAAAAGGTTTATCCGATCTGTTGGAAAGCTGATAAATAGCCTTTGCAACAAGCTCTTTCCCTGTCCCATTCTCCCCTGTAATAAAAACCCTGGCATTAGTTTTTGCAGCTCTTTTAATTACATCTTTGATCTCTTTTATTTCCGCAGAATCACCAACCATTTCATCATCAACAAAAGACATTTTTTTCAGTTTAATATTCTCTTTTTTAAGCCTTACCTGTTCAAGGGCGTTATTCACCGATGTTATAAGCCTATCAAGTGAAGGGGGTTTCTCGATAAAATCGAAGGCACCTATCCTTGTTGACCGTACAGCAATATCGATTGAGCCGTGACCGCTTATCATAATAACAGATGCTTCAATACCTGAACTTTTCAATTTCTCAAGCAGGTCAAGCCCGTCCATGTCAGGAAGCCACACGTCCAGAATAACCAGTTCGACTTCATTTTTTCTTAAAAAATTCAAACCATCTGTGCCGTTGTTTGCAGAAAAAACAACATGCCCCTCATCCTGAAGCACATGAGTAATCGTTGAAATTATATTTTCTTCATCATCAACAATAAGTATTCTTGCCATTATTCTTCTCCGGTTTTTACTGGGAAAACTATCACAAATTCTGCTCCCTCCCCTTTTATGGAGTTACAGGTAATCTTCCCGAAGTGCTCAAGTACAATTTTTTCAACTATTGCAAGCCCTAATCCCGACCCGGAACTTTTCTGCGAAAATCCGGGAATAAAAATCTTTTCAAGCAGATCTGTCTCTATACCGGGACCATTATCCCTTATCCGCAAAATAATATTCGACTCATCTGCATCATACTCAGTAGAAACCCTGATTATACCCGATTCAGACATGGCAAAAACAGCATTTCCAAGAAGATTGTTCAGGGCCTGCCTTATAAGCACCTTGTCTATCATGATTTCCGGTACATTCGGATCACAACTTACTTCAAAGAAAATATTTTCATATACAGCAAAAAGGGAGACTGCCTTTTTAACAAGACTGTTCAGAGAAGCCATGTCCGCCCTCTTCTCCGGGAGCCTGGCAAAATCATTAAATTCACCAACAAGTCTTAATAATGAATTAACTTCATTAATTATGGTTTCACTCCCTGTAATAACTGCTTCATCTTTTTTTACATTATTATCTTTAACCAGTTTTCTCATTCTCTCAGCAGATAATCGTATAGGGGTCAGGGGGTTTTTTATTTCATGAACAAGTTTCCTTGCCATTTCATTCCATGCTTCAAGCCGCTGCTTCTGCAGCATAACCTTGTTATTCTCATCAAGCTGCCGCACCATCCGGTTAAAGGCATCAACAAGCTCGCCAAGCTCATCATTAGTTCTTCTGTCAATAGATATGCCGTAGTTCCCCTTTGCCAGCTGCTTTGCAGCACCCGACAATTCCAGCACAGGCCTGGTTATTGTACCGGAAAGATAGAGGCTGATTAAATATGCAATTACCATTATTAAAATCGAAAGAAGCATTAAAAAAGATCCTGAACCGCTGACAAAATATTCTTTAAGATTATGAACTTCCAGATATTCTCTGTAAGCCTGCTGGAACAGAGACTCCCTGGCAATCAGGTTCTCCGGAATAATTCTGCTGATCACCACAAGGCTGGACTGGAGATAAAAAGCCCCTGTAAAAAAATCGATCCCCTTAAAAGCGGATCTGTCGAGCCTTATATCTCTTACTTCAGTGTTTCCATAGAAATCGAAAAGAACTTTATGAATGTCACTATTCTGAGGAAGAACCGAATTACGGTATACCGGCATCCCCCCGTAAGGTTTATTATAAACAAAAAGCTGTAATCCGCGCCTTTCAAGAAGTTCTGCAGTTTTGGTAAAAATTTCGTCTCTGCCGTACTGCGCTTTACTGTTATTTTTAAGAAGCAGCCTCATATTCTCCAGTTCAAGAATAATCTCCCTGCTTAAGGAGTTATAATTCTCATTGACATGGTCAATTGAACCTCGAAGAGCCTCAATGGTACTGCCGCGAAAAAGCCTGGAGATTGTCTGATTAAAATATGTACTTGAAATAATTACAATAGGCATAGTTGACAAAAGGGCAATAAAAACAAAAGCCAGGGTTATCTTTTTGCTGATACTTTCACGAATATCAATCGACTTAATATTGATACTGCGTCTGAAAGAGATAACAATAAAGTAAATACCCGCTATTACAGGTACTGTCATAGCTGCAGTAATAAAAAAGTCCTCATCCACCAGACCCGCTTCACTGCGTCCGGGGAAAAGACCTATAATTAAAACTGAGGAGAATAGAATTATTCCCAGGAGGAATAGTATATCCTGAAGCGAATTACCATTAATACCTTTTTTTTTTGCAGGGGACAAAGCTATATCCAAAAAAGAATTATTTTAAGCACTAAAACCTTTTTCAATCAGGTTTACTATATAGTCAACCACCTCATCTTCACCTTCACCTTTTGCCCTTACTATGATTTTTGATCCTGATATTATGGCAAGACCTAAAACCGACATAATGGATTTTCCGTCAGCTTCCACATTATCCTTAATAAGGGTAACTTCACAGGAATATTTCATTGCTTCACGTACTATCATCATGGCAGGTCTGGCATGTACACCTGCGTCACTGTTTACTACTATTTCCTTTTCGATCATTACTTTTTACCCTCAGTAATTATCCATTTTTTGATTTTTTCATCAAGCTCTCGTGCTGAATTAATACCCATTTTCTTTAGTCTCTGATTTAAAGCTGCTGTTTCAATTATTACCGGGATATTTCTCCCGGGACGAACAGGAATAGTAATAAAGGGCACATCAATATCCATTACAGAAAAGATATTTTCATCAAGACCAAGACGGTCATACTCCTTACCGGAATTCCACTCTTCAAGAGTTACGGCAAGTTCAATCCTCTTCCTGTTCCGCACAGATCTGATGCCGAAAATCTCCCTCACATTAATAATGCCGATACCCCTTATCTCAATATGATGTTTCAGGAGCTCTGTGCCGGCGCCCATCAAAAGGGATTCATCCAGTTTCCGCACTATCACCATATCATCAGCCACAAGCCTGTGCCCTCTTTCAACCAGTTCAAGGGCTGTTTCACTCTTCCCCACACCGCTTTTGCCCATAAGCAGGACGCCAATACCAAAGACATCAACAAGCGTGGCATGAAGTGTCTTAGTCTCGGAAAAAACCTCATCAATAACATGAACCAGAAGTGTAATAAAACGGGTTGTACCGCGCCTGGTTGTAAAAACCGGAATCCTCTTCTCCTCCGCGAATTTCAGGAAAAGATTATCAGGTTTGTAATCATGAGTAAATATACAACAGAGTATGTCGTATTTAAAAAAATCGAAATAAACACGTTCTTTCTCATTTTCCGGCATTCTGTCGAGAAAGGCGCATTCTCCCTGACCAAAAATCTGGATCCTGTTATAGGCAAAAAAATCAAAAAACCCGGCCAGAGCAAGACCAGGCCTGTTCATTTCACCAGAGAGGATCTCTTTATCAATACCATTCTCACCGGCAATAAGGCGGAGCTGCAGATCTATCCTGCCGCTCCCTTCAATAAAATATCGTACTTTTACATTTGACATAGTTTATTATTCAGTTATCAGTATATTCTTTCCAGCAAAAAATTTATTATATTAAAAAAATAGAAGAGAATTAAAAGACTCTATTCTCCCCGCTGAAGGAGGCGAGGTGGTATAATCTTTTTAGTTTTTCCGGAACATTAGTATATTTTCCAAATCCTTCTCCCCCAGTCCCCTAAAGGGGGCACGAGTTATAAATTATCACTTTGATAATTTAATTGTCATCATTTCTATAACTATTTTAATGACAAAATGCTTTTCATGTAAAAAATTCAAACATATTATATAGATAAATTGAATGTTGGCATCTGAATTAATACCTGCCAACCTGATTTTTCCTCAAAAATGACCGCAAATTTTTTGCAAGCTCAACAACATAAACAGGTATTTTAATAATAAGATTCAATAAATTATTCAAGTCATCATTTTTCGTCCCCCCATTGGGAGACAGGGGGCTGACACCGGTAGATGCGGTAAATAATTAACATTATTACTTATCTCAGAATTCCGGAATGAGCTGAATAATTTATTTTAAAATTATCATAATTTCACCCTCTGCCCCTGAAAAACAGGGGCAAAGCAGTAAAATTACTTAAAAAGCCGGCACAAAAATCTCTAAATCCTTCCCCTTGCGGGAAATAACATTGAAATATCGTGACTCTGAATTGAAAAAGGGAATAAATTTATCACCATTTTTCTCAATCACTTCAATCGCCTCATCCAGTGTAAGCCTTTCAATGGCGCAGGAATCTCTCTTCTTAAATTCAATTTCCGGGCTTGCAGCTGAATCATTAAGTATATTAAGATCGTACTCCACAAAGGATTCGCAGCCCAGTTCATCACTGGAAATTTTTTCAAAGGGGATTTCCAGCAATCTGAAGCTGTCCCCTGTCTTGTAAATTACAGCATAATTCTTATTAGCATAATCAACATTAGAATCAACCTGACTAACCCCTTTTTTGAAGAGAATAAACTCTTTCCTGTCGACTTTCATCTGCAGGAATGCTTCAATACTGTCAAATGGTTTATTACTCACCTGATTCAATAAAGCCTCTTTCCCCAGATCGCTTTTTATATCAAAAGAAAATGAACTGTCAGTCCCCAAACCTTTCCTTGACTGAATTTTATCTTTATATCTTGTTACCTGCGTCTCCATTTTATCAACAAGGAGATCAATGGCAGAATAAAAATCTGCAGCTTTCTCCCGCGCATGGAACTGAACAGCGTCTCCATTCATTACCAGCTCAGCAGTGTGGTCGATTTTTTCTACAGACAGGATCAGGTGGGTATCAATAAGCTGCTGAAAATATTTTTCGAGCTTGGAAATTCTCTTTTCAGCATAATCTCTCAATTTGTCGGACACTTCAATTTTTCGGCCTGTTATTTTAATCTTCATAAGCTCTCCTGTTGATTCATCATATTAATTTTTTTTCTTTTACTCGAAGATGGAATATTCAGCAAATCCCTGTACTTTGCAACTGTTCTTCTTGCTGCGTTTACCCCTCTCTTCTTTAGATGAGAAACAATATCCTCATCGCTATAGGGTTTATCAGGATTCTCGCTGCCTATAATAAGCTGTATCATCCCTTTTACCCTGTCTGATGACTGGTCCTCCTCCTCTGTCTCTGATTGATTTTTTAGTTTAGAAACAAAAAAATATTTAAGCTCAAATACACCCCATGGGGTCTGCACTGCCTTATTGCTCGCTACTCTGCTTACTGTTGATTCATGTACACCCACTTCATCGGCAATATCATGATGAGTAAGATACCTCAGGTTTCCCGGGCCCTTTTCCAGAAATTCTTTCTGGTATAACATAATAGATTTCACTACCCTGTATATTGTTTCACGTCTTGTGGAAATATTTTTAATTAATGACCTGGCTGTACTGATTTTTTCACTCAAATAATTATACTGCTCACTATCAGATTTTTTCTGCTGCAAAAGCCTCTCATAGTAGGCACTTATACGGATGCCTGGAACCCAGTCATCATTATGAGCAACAATCACCTCCCCCTCAAACAGTCTTACCTCAACATCAGGAACAATATATTTTACTTCACTGGTGGAGAAACCGCTGCCCGGGAAGGGGTTGAGATTCTGCAAAAGTCTGCTTTTTTCAATTGCCTGAGCCTGGGGGATATCCATTTTTCTGGAGATGGCAGTATAATCGAGTTTTTCAATATCATCAAAATATAACTCTATCATCTGATGCAGTATTGCATCCTCCGGGAAAAAATAACGCGCCTGTATCAGAAGAGTATCCCTCACGCCTGAAGCAGCACAGCCCACAGGATCAAACTGCTGGATTGTCGCAAGTATGCTCTTCACCTTTTCCGCATCAACGTTGATTGTTTTTATTAATTCCGGATTAAAAAACCCTTCATCTGAGAGTGATGTAATAATCTCCTCATAAACAGCATATTCCATAAGGTCAGATGCTGTCATTTTTGCCTGCCACAGAAGATGGTCAACTAAACTCTCCTTTACAGTGATGGCATTTTCTATAAAATGTCTGTGCTTGTCATCAGCATCTCTGCTGCCGGGCAACACCCCTTCGTCATAATCGTGGAGCAGGTGCTTATCCCCGGGAGTATGTGAATAATCTTCATCACCGCTCAGTGTTCTGTTTACCCCCTCCTCCAGGGGATTTTCATTACTTACCGCTGACTCCTCTTCAAGGACAGGATTTTCGAGGAATTCCCTGGAAATCATTTCAGCCAGTTCAATATTCGACAGCTGAAGAATTTCAATGGACTGCCTCAAAGAGTGTGTCATAATAAGCTTTTGAGACTGTTTTAAACCTATATTTAAGCCTGTTTTCATCCTACCGCTTTAAATCAGATATTTATTGCTGCTTAAAATTACCGCATTCATTTTAAAATAACAGAAAGTATTATGGAAAAAACAATGCCCCATACTCTACTTTAATTCCTTAACACATATTTTAATGCAAAATAAAAGTTTAATTCTCCCCGCCGCCTTCGGCGGCGGGGAGAAAAGATAATTTTATTTATATAAAAAATCAAAAATTATCACTACTCTAACTATAAAATACTATTAAAAAATTAAAAGTCAATCGTGAAACAGAAAAGCCCAGGATTTTATCCTGAGCTTTTTTCCTGCGCCTTTATTCAGGAAATTTCTGTCATCAGTATCCTGTTGAATACTTCTTAGTATTTGTCAAATAAAATCTGATTCCAAAAGCGAACTGGAAACCCTGAACAGAAATATCCTCCATCTTATTCTGATAAAAAGATTTATGATAACCTATATCAAAAAAAGGAGCAATCATCTGTGTTGCATCATATTTTAGTCCTGTCCAGAATGCCAGAGCCAGGCCTGAGTCACTTACACTTTCACCAAAGTCTTTCAAGTCAACATCTGACATGGAATACCCTGCCAGAAAAGTATTTTTCCAGCTGATCCTGAATCTGTTCAGCACAGGGATAATGGGAGTATAGGCAATTCCTGCCATGAATGTTATATGCTCATAATTAATCTCTAAAGGGGTATTGGGATCATCAGTTGCTTCAGTATATGTTGAACGGAAATATAGATCTATTTCATCATTTAAACCGTAACCAAGGCCAAGACCTAAACCGGTCTGATTCTTCAGGTCATCAGTATTAACCATGGCACCCATGAGATCTACATAAAAATTTGCAAAGGACGCAGATGAAAAGCCCACAACCATTAATAATATAAATAATAACCGTTTCAATGTATTTCTCCTTGCTGATTCTATTTTAATAACAAATTATACACTAAACTTGGCATTAGTCAAGAAAAAGATTAAGCAGGGATATTTTATATTTATTTTTCAGCATTTATCCCTAAACTTATTATTGTTAAAAAATGCTCCATTATCCCCGGACTAAAAATCAGATCCCTTCAACCCTCAGTAAAGAGCTTACGGATTTCATCATTAACCTGAACCGCCTTTCCGGTTTTAACATCAACCAGAACAAAAGTAACTTCAGCGTCTATTACCTGGGTCTCCTGCTCTGACCCCTTTATGGTTTTAAAAATCTTTTGAGACAGGGTAATACTCTTATTCCCTATTTTTTTCAGCTCTGTGCGCAGCACAATTACTTCATCAACAAGTGCAGGGGCCAGGTAGCTGATATTAATATTAACCACAGTAAAAACATACCCTGAGTTTATCAGATCCCTTGCGATATTTGAATTTTCAAGGGCTGCCCATCTCCCCTCTTCAAGAAACTCCACATATCTGGCATTATTTACATGTGAGAAGATGTCAAGATGGTACCCTCTCACTTTTATCTGAATTTCACTTTTCATTTATTTCACCATATTATGCTGATTTTAAAATTTTATGTCAGAATCACAGCACAGGTGGGACCATTCAAGCAATATTTTAATTTTTCTATACATTTACACGGGTAGCAGTTTAAATTTGCGGATAATGTCATTCCTGCGCATGCAGGAATCTCATAACCCTGATTCTTTCAGGAGATTCCGGCACTACGTTATCACTTCGGCCGGAATGACAAACTTTTCCTCCTAAAATTTTTCTACTACCTTTACACATCCCTATCACAGCCGACATATGCCATATTAGTCATTCACTGAAAAAGAATTTTTAGTGAAAATAAATTCTTTACACAAAAAAGAGGGTCTGTATTGTTGATTAAGTATAAAGCTATTAAAATCAGAGGAACCAGATGAAAAAAATCGCATTTTTAATGTTAATTATATCAGTTATATTTACAATAATATCGTGCAGCGGAAGCAGCGGTGGAGATACAGAAACAGGATATGTTGATCCGGGCGACTGGAGCGGGAAGGATGTAAATTTGAATAAAGCGCATAACGTAGTAGGAGAAAACTGCTCAGGAGATCAATGTAGTGCCATAATTTATCAAAACAGGCTTAACAACATTGATTATGTGGGGATTGCAGTTGATAATTTTGACAATTCGACAGGAACTTCCAGAATGAAGTTCAAATTATATTGGGAAGCTTCATCAATACCTGAAGGACCAATAACTTTGACCTCATCACAATACAACGTGAGGCTTGTGGCAAACGGAAAAGAACATTCAACAACAAATGGTAATGACATTACTATGGATATCAACTATAATTCTACTAATAAAACTTACGATATAAATATTACAAGCAATATTGATTTTACAGATAATGGAGGGAGGACTTTAACATTTTCAGATACCCCCTTAGTTCCAGATATAAAAGCCGTTAAATACCCATAGATCAATTAAGCAGTTCAAAGAGGCAGGATTTAGAAGTTTTTTTTCAGAAGATCTCTCATATCATCTACAGAGATCTTCTTTTTACTCTTACATGATAAAATCCCGAAGACCTCTTCTACCGATTTCGAAACAGGAACCAGAATCAACTCTTTCCCTGATACCTTAAAATCCACTTTATCACCGGTTTTAAGATTAAGTTTATTCCTTACGCTTTTAGGGATTGTTACCTGCCCCTTGCTTGTGAGAATGGAATGAGCCATCTCAATTCCTCCATAACTTCATATAGGGTAAGTACCCCCTACTTCACCCTCTTAATATACTCAATAATACCTTCAATATTGGTAATCCTGTCTGCAGCGCCGAGCTTTATCGCTTCCTTCGGCATACCGAATACAACACATGAATCCTCATCCTGGGCGATAGTGTATGCACCTGCCTCCTTCATTTCAAGGAGACCTGCCGCACCATCATTACCCATACCTGTGCATATAATCCCTACAGCAGAATCACCGGCATACTGGCTCACAGACCTGAACATCACATCCACAGAGGGCTTATGCCTGTTAACCGGCTGACCATCGTTTATCTCCACCCAGTAGCCGGATCTGTCCGATTTAAGAAGCATATGCTTACCGCCCGGCGCCACAAGGGCCATATCAGTAAGAAGCCTGTCGCCGTTTTTAGCCTCTTTTACAAGGAGTCTGGACTTGCTGTTTACCCTGTTTGCAAAGGCTTCAGTAAATTTTTCCGGCATATGCTGTGTTATAATAATACCGGGGGTTCCTGTGGGGAGATTAACCAGGATCTGGTCAATCACCTCCGTTCCGCCGGTAGAAGCACCTATAGCAATAACCTTATCACTCGGTTTATTTTTATTTACCCTTTCAGCTTTGGAGAGAATAACATCAGCTGAATATTTAACCTCTGTTTCAAGCTTTGCAGGGGGTCTTCGCTTAAGCTGAACCTTTGAACCGCCTGCAGCCAGAACCTTTTCTACAAGCTCTCTGGAAAAGTCATCAGCTTTTGCAAGGCTGTCAAGCTGCGGCTTGGCAATAACATCAATTGCACCTATCTCCAGAGCCTTGATCGCTTCCGCTGTACCTCTGGAGGTAAGTGAGCTGACCATGATTGCAGGCACAGGATTGGCAATCATCAGTTTCTGCAGAAAGGTAAGCCCGTCTACACCGGGCATTTCAATATCAAGTGTAATAACATCGGGATTTAATGTATTAATTTTTTTTGCGGCAAAGGCAGCATCCAGGGCTGTACCGATTACTTCAATCTGATGGGATTTTGAGAGAACATCACTTAAAAACTTTCTCATAACAGCTGAATCATCAATTATAAGAACCTTTACTTTTTCATTGGCCATGTCAACTCTCACACAATTTTATTATCTTTTCATCTCTTTGTGTAACCAGAGTGCAGACTTCACCTTTCTGTATTCTCCGGAGATAAACTTTGCCGCTATGGGCATCAAAAATTATTTTTCTTGTATAGTTTTCACCCACATCGGTGCTGATAATCGGAATATCTTCTATTTCCAGGAGAATCCTGGCAATCCTTATATTATCTGCAGGAATCATACTCCTTCTGCCGTCACTCCCCTTAAGATTAAGAATACTCCCGCCGCCGAAAACCTTTGCAGTAAGATTCTCTTTTCTGGCCCCTTTATCCAGCATGCCGTCTATAATTTTATTAATTGCCGCAATGCCGTATTTGGCATAATCATCAATTAAAAAACCCTCCGCCCTTATCCGTCCGGGAAGCATAAAATGATTCATCCCCCCCACATGATTTTCGCTGTCGTGGAGACAAACTGAAACACAGGAACCTAAAAGGGTTCCTATAAGCTCATCCTCAGATGTTATATAATATTCACCGGGATGAATTATACTTAACTTCTTCCCAAGCTGACTTCTGTTTTTGATATACACCCCTTTAAACCACCTTTCTGTAAATTGTTCTCCCGGCCAGATAGAACTTATCAGTTACACTGCTGATGTTTTCCGAATGACCCACAAGGAGATATCCGTCATCTTTTAAATAGCGGGAAAAATTATCAAACAATTTTTTCTGGGTCTCTTTATCGAAATATATAATAACGTTTCTGCAGAAGATAACATCAAACTTTTTTTTCATAGGGTAATCCTCTGCAAGAAGATTAAGCCTTCTGAAAAAAACTGTTTTTTTGAGAAAATCCTTAACTTTAAAAAAACCGGAATTTTCCCCTGTACCTTTTAAAAAATAACTTTTAAGAATTTTCTCATCAATTATTCCAACCTGTTCCTGCGTATAAACACCATTTACCCCCTTTTCAAGAACCTGGGTATCAATGTCTGTAGCCAGTATTTTAAAATTGGGGCTTTTTTTACCCTTAAAATACTCATGAAGGGTAATCCCTATTGTGTATGGTTCCTCACCAGTTGAACACCCGGCGCTCCAGATTCTTATCTCCCCCTCACCCTTCTCTTCAAAGGACGGAAGAATATAAGACTTCAAATATTCGAAATGATCATTTTCCCTGAAAAAATCTGTTTTATTAGTAGTAATTGAATTGATAAAGTTAATCTTTTCTTCGTCAAAGTTTTCTATCAGGTAGGTGTAATAATCGCTGAATGTTTCCATATTAAGGGCACGCAGCCTTTTCATGAGCCTGGACTGGACAAGTATTTTCTTTACATCCGCAAGCTTAATACCCGATTCCCTGAAAACGATGTCTCTGAAATTGTTAAACTCTTCATCTGTAAGATTATAGCTCCGCAGCATATTAAAACCTAGTCAAAGAGAATAATCTTACCCGATCTTTCCCTGTTCTTAAATTCACTCTCCACATACTCCCGCTCCAGGGCAATAAATTCCGAATATTCCTCATTGTTCCGCAGATGTCTGCGGAATACAGCGCCTGTTACCGGAGAAAAATAAATTTTCCTCCTTAAGTGTCCCCCCAGGTCTGACTTCTCTATATCAATTTTTTCAAAGGCAAAATAATCCCGTACAAACTTTATGTTGCTCTCAGTGAGGGCAACACTGTTGTGAGTTGAACCATTCACATATCCTGCACCAAAAATTTTAGCCTTCATAAAATGCCTGTCGCATCCCAGTTTAACAAGATCCCCCATAAGATATTCCATATTAAGTATGCCGATTCTGAAAATATCATCATGGATCAGATTACTTGTCCCTGCAGTGCCCGGCACAACAAAATTAACCATTCCCCCCGCATTGACTCTTGTGTCGTAGATACATACTGCAAGACAGGTGCCCACTACAGATGCAATGTAGAAATCCTCATTGGTTGCATAATGCTCACCCGGATAAATTATCATCACAGGTTTCCCTGTTCTGTTATTTCTGCTCTTCAGCATATATAGTTAAGTCTACTCCCCTGAATTTTCCGTATCCAGAAAATAATCTACATTCAGCAGAACAATCAGCTGTTCATCTATCTGCCCGATCCCCTCAATAGAGGCTGTATCAACCCTGGCGGAAAACTGAATATCCTTCTGAATCCCTGACACAGGGATACTTACAACATCGGAAACTGAATCTGCGATCATACCTATAAGCCGCCCCTTAACCTCAACAATGAGAATAACTGTAAACTGGTCATACTCCTTTACGGGGAGAGCAAATTTCTTCCTCATACTAATTACAGGGACCACAGATCCTCTCAGATTTATAACCCCTTCAATATAGGATCGGCTATGAGGTACATAGGTAATATCCACCATCTCATTAATAGACTGGACCTTCTGAACCGAGACTCCATATGTTTCTCCAGCCACAAGAAATGTTACATACTGCACCAGCTCTTCTGCAGTCTGAGCATCACTCTCTCTGCTGTTTACATTATCCGTTTTCATAATTATTTAACAAACCTTTTAACTACATTAATAAGATCATCTGCCTGAAAGGGCTTAATAATCCAGCCGGAAGCGCCGGAACTCTTACCTTTCTGGATCATCTCCTTTTCAGCCTCTGTGGTAAGAACTACTATAGGAGTAAATTTATCATCCTTCCGGAACTCTATAATAAAATCTATGCCGTTCATTACAGGCATATTTATATCACTTATGCATAAAGCGATTTCTCCGCCGGCTTTTTTAATCTCATCAATTTTGTCAAGAGCATCCTGTCCGTTTTCAGCCTGCTTAACAGGAAATCCCAGTTCCTTTATTGCAAGCTCCACACTTACCCTTATAGTAGGAGAATCATCAATAATTAATATATACCTCTTCATCTATCCCTCCAATATTACAAATCTATGCTTTGATTCCGGAAAGCCCCAGAAGCTTTTTAAGCTCCGGTGAAACCCCTTTCAGCCTAACCACCTTTTTCATGTCCCGGGCTTTTCTCCCTGCCGCAATTATAACCTGCACAGCAGCAAGATCAACCCTTTTAACACCTGATAAATCAATTGCCAGTTCACTGCTGTTTTTTAATTCATCATTAATTTGATCATAAAACTTTTTTATGTTTTTAACACTTATCTCATTATCAGGTTTCATGAAATACCCCTTTTAATATTTTATCTCTTCAACAAGACCATGAATGTCAACAATGAGGGCCACTCTGCCGTCACCAAGAATTGTAGCCCCGGAAATAGCCCTGCTGTCAGTAATAAAATTATCAATGCTTTTTATTACAATCTGCTGCTGCCCGATAAGTTCATCAATCATAATACCGATTCTCTCACTGTCAGATTCAACTATAACAAAAAGCGCCTCCCATGGATTCGTGTTCCCTGCCTGAATACCAAAAAGCTCATTAAGCCGGATAAGAGAAATATACTCCCCCCTGACAAGCATAAGCTCACCCTTACCTTCAACTGTCTTATAATCCCGCTCTTTTATCTGGATAGTTTCCACCACAGAGAGGAGAGGAATAATAAGAATAGATTCACCAATGCGGATCAGCATACCTTCAATAATAGCAAGTGTGAGGGGGAGTTTAATCCGCACAAGGGTCCCTTCACCCTCCCTGGTTTTTATCTCTATGGCTCCTCTAAGCTCTTCAATATTTGTTTTAACAACATCCATCCCCACACCACGGCCTGAGAGATCCCCCACCTGCTCTGCTGTAGAGAATCCGGGATTAAAGAGGAAGGATAAAAGTCTCTCCTTTGTCACCTCCTCATCTGCTGTGATCAGCCCCAGTGACATAGCCTTATTTCTAACCCTTTCAAGGGAGATGCCGCGGCCGTCATCAATAATATCAAGGAAAACATTCCCCTCCTGATGATATGCCTTCAAAGTTACAGTACCGTAGGATGGCTTCCCCCCTTTTCTTCGTTCCTCTGCAGGTTCTATACCATGATCAATGGCATTCCTTATCATATGCTTGAGAGGGTCACCGATCTTCTCTATAACTGTTTTATCAAGCTCGGTATCACCACCTTCAATCTTCAGCTTAATCTCTTTCCCCAGATTCTGTGCAGTATCCCTTACAAAACGCCTGAACTGGTCAAAGGTTCCGCCGATTGGGACCATCCTTATGGACATTATCTGCTCCTGAAACTCCCGTGTAACCCTGTCAAGTCCGTAAAGTGCATTTTTCAGACTGAATGCCTTATCCTCATCCATGTCATCAGCAAGCCTGTGAAGTGATGCCTGTCCTATAACAATCTCACCTAACAGATTCATAAGATTATCAAGCCTCCCTGAATCTACCCGTACAGTGCTTATCTCAATTTTCTTTTTTATCTTATCCTGCTCCTGGAGAGCTTCACTAACCTCCTCCTCTGAAGCAAGACCCTTTTCAACAATAATATCCCCTATCCTGGAATTGTGCTGAAGCTGCATTTTTATAATTTCATCAAGGTCTTTACTTTTAATTACACCCTTATCAACAAGGAGTTCACCAAGTCTTTTTTCAGAAGAAAACTTTTTATCCTGAATACCGTGATACTTTTCAGTAATATTTTCTATATCTATTTCATTATCTTCATAGACAAAGAGGAAAACATCACGCACATGTTTTTCATCCGACGTAGTTTTAAGAACAATCTCCCATGCCAGATAACATTTTTCAGGATCCATCACGTCAAAATCGGGGAGAAGATTCCTGCTCACTTTGTTATCGATTAACTCTCCAAGGCTGCTTAGATCTTCAATAATCATGAGAGGATCAATACCGCTGTAGAAGATATCTTCTTTGAATCGTATCAGAATTTTAAAGTACCTTTCATCCTCTCCCACACCGCTATATGCTCCCACTGCGCTGAGAAAATCGGAATCATCAGCCCCCTTCTTTGTTTCATGCCCCAGGAAATCGTTTATTGTACTTATAATATCCGATTTCGTTTTCTCTGCATTTTCATCAATTACATCGCCGAAAAGTTCCCCCTGAATCCAGTCAAGACTTTTCAGCAGCAGATCAATAATATCCGCTGTAACACTCTTCTCCCCTGATCTCACCTTATCAAAAAGATTCTCAAGGTTATGCGTGAACTCATATATTTTTGTAAAACCGGCAATACCGGAACTCCCCTTAAGTGTGTGAAAATAGCGGAAGATCTGATTTATTATATCCTCATCTTCGCTCCTCTCTTCAAGGGTTACTATATCCGATTCCAGATTGATTAAGATCTCTTTTGCTTCGTTTAAAAATACTTCTGTAATTCCGGTTTCACCCATACAAATACTCCTGAAGTTTCACTTATTCTTTACCAGTCCCGCTCACGCAAGCTGACTTGCACCCTCATTTCAGACAGCCCCCTCGAAAGTACTTTTTCGCTTTGCCCCCTGTCCCCCAAAGGGGGCATGAGTTATCTAATATCACTCTGAAAATATAATAGTTACCACTTTGATAACTATTCCCTTTATATTGTTCCGCAAATCTTTTGCAAGCTCAACAATATAAAGGATCTTTCAATACTTTCATTCATCAACTTGCGCAAGTTTTTATTTTACGTGCCCCCTTTGGGGGACAGGGGGCCTTCTACGGATGACATGTGCTTCACATAAAAAATGCGGGTACAAGTCAGTCGTCCGAAGAGAGGATTCTCCCCCCGCACTATCCACTCCGGATTAAAACTCCTCATAACCGCCGTCATCAAGAAGACCTGTTTTAGATATATTTTTATCTGCTGATTTCCCCTTATCTGCAGCCTTACCCTTTACACTCTCTTTTATCGGCGAAATACTTCTCCTGGCAGTTGATAAAGGCCCGGAACTTTTATATTCAGTAATACTCTTTGCAGCATCGCCCACATTAAATCTCTGCACCATTGCAAGGAGTTCCTGTGCCTGGCTCGACATCTCTTCACTTGCAGATGCTGTTTCCTCAACAAGCGCGGCATTCTGCTGTGTCATTGTATCCATCTCTGTTACTGCAGTGTTTATCTGTTCAATTCCACGTCTCTGCTCATCGCTTGCAGCTGCCATTTCAGATACCAGGTTGTTCACCTGCTTAACTGCTTCAATTATTTCCCGCAATGCCTCACCGCTCTTATTTACAAGATCTGTACCGTTATCGATTTTGCTCACTGAATCCTTAATTAAAATTCCGATCTCCTTAGCTGCCTCACCTGAGCGCTGAGCAAGGTTTCGTACCTCACCTGCAACAACAGCAAAACCGCGCCCCTGGTCACCTGCACGGGCTGCTTCAACCGCAGCATTAAGGGCAAGAAGGTTTGTCTGGAAGGCGATTTCATTTATCATGGAGATAATGTCCGCTATTCTTGCGCTTGAGGCATTGATCTCGCCAATCGATTTCACAGCCTCCTCAACTATTTCCCCGCCATTCTGTGCAAGGGAGAGGGTGTTCCCTGCAAGTTTGCTCGCTGCACCTGCATTATCGGAATTCTGTTTTGTATTGGCATTAGCCTCTTCAATGGTAGCTGCAATCTCCTGAAGAGATGATGCCTGCTCAGAAGTCCGCTGTGACAGGTTTTCATTATCCTGCCCTATCTGCTGAGTTGCTGTTGCAACCTGTTGAGAGGACTTGATAATCTCAACAACAGTTTCACGTAAAATATTGCTCAGAGTCTGCAGGGCATTCCCCAGTGTACCAAGCTCATCTTTTCTGCTTAAAAACTCATCCGGCAGATCTTTGCTCAGATCAAGCTCTGCCATACCTTCAGCATGCTTTACTCCAAGAATAACAGGTGCAGCAATGCTCACTCCTATAAAATAGGCCAATATACCGCCCAGCAGAACAAGAGCCACTGTAATTACAGCTATAATGTTTCTCAGATAGGTTACACCCCCTAAAATCTCCTGCAGCTCCATAGCAAGAGCAACAGACCAGCCGTCAGTATTTTCTATAGGTGCAACTGAAGCGTAAATATCCCTTTCATTGAAAAAATACTGCCCTATCCCCCCGCCCGCAGCAATTGACTTCTTTAAAAATTCAGCTAATGGAGCTAAAGCTTTATTCTCTTCAGCCGCTTTTATAGGATTAAACTGATCAAGGACAAGCTTGTTGTTCACATGCCCCATAACAGTCCCGTCTCTATTGATAATATATGAATAACCGGTCTCGCCGATTTTGACATTCTGTACATAGGTAGATAATTCATTCCCGTCACGGATGCCGTAAATTATTCCTGTAATACGCCCGTTTCTTTTAATCGGGGCTGCAACTGCTACACTGGGCAGGCCTGTTACCCTGCTTATAAACACCCCTGAATAGGTAGCTATTCCTGTCATTGCCCTTATATAATAATCTCTGTCAGATATTTTAGCAGATGCCCTTTCCAGGTTTGTTCTTATAGAATTCCCGTTAGTATCAGCTATTGCAAATATTTCAAAACCTGTACGCTTAGCCTCCCTCTGAAAAAAAGCGACCTTCTCTTCCCAGGGAGTATTATCATCAACGATCCTTCTTTCTGCAAGGGTCTCGACAATTGCCATGTTAACTTCCATATTAGCCTGTACCACCCTGGTTATTTCTGTTGTAAGCTGACTGAAATTCTGCTCTGTCTGCTGAAGGAGCAGACTCCTCGCCTGCATATAGCTTACCACACCAAATGTTACAGAAACAAAGAAAAGCGCTCCAACTATAAGCAGAATAAGTTTTATCTTTATAGAATTCATAATAATACCCCTGACTGATTTATTCCTTTACCGTAGTAATAATAGTAATATCAATTAGCGGATAAAACCAGAGGGTTAATAAAAAAATTATAATATTAAAAGGAGAAGGATTAAATAAATCAAAAAATATTAGTTTTTAGCGCAGCAAACAGAGTGTTTATCCTGATATTATAGCAGAATAGACTCATCAATATAAAAGTCACTCCTACGAAAAGCACCGCTGCATATCAGCAGCGGTGCATTGCATATATCCATCATTAACCTTTCAGTTAATAAATAATTTGCATAAATACCGGATCAGTTAACGATCCGTCAGTTTTTTATCAGGATAAATACTTAACTATCCTGTCCCGTATTTTCTGTGGAGTAAATCCGTAGAATTCAGCCAGGTCTTTCTGAGGCGCAGACTGTCCGAATCCCTCTACAGTTATATAAAGCCCATCTCTGCAGGCGTATTTCTCCCACCCCATTTTCAGTCCTGCTTCAACTACTACCTTGGGGATATCACCGCCGATTATACTGTTCTGATAATCCTCATCCTGCTTATCAAAAAGCTCCCAGCATGGGAAGGATACAACCCGGGCCTTTATCCCCTTCTCTTCAAGGAGAAGTTCCGCAGCTTCTATGGAGATATGGACTTCCGAACCTGAAGCAAAGATTACGCAGTCCGGCTTATCATGATCATGCACAATATATGCCCCTTTAAAAAGACTGGAAGCATTTTTACCATCAGCCCGCTTCAGCACAGGGAGGTTCTGCCTCGACAGAGCCAGAAGTGTAGGGCCTGTTCTGTTATCAAGAGCTGCAAGCCATGCTTCCCTGGTCTCTTCTGCATCACATGGACGGATCACATTAAGGTTGGGGATTGCCCTGGCAGATGCAAGATGCTCCACAGGCTGATGAGTGGGGCCGTCTTCACCCACAAAAACTGAATCGTGTGTAAATACATATATAGACTGAAGACCCGCTAAAGCAGCAAGCCGCACTGCAGGCCTCATATAATCCATAAAAACAAAAAAAGTTGCGGAAAATGAAATAAACCCTCCATAGTATGCAATACCGTTCTGTATTGAGCCCATGGCATTTTCACGTACACCAAAGTGTATACTCCTTCCAACCTTACCCTTGCCGCTTACAGGGATACCCTTAACAGTTGTTTTGTTGCTTGGACCCAGGTCAGCAGATCCCCCTATAAAATTCGGGAGTTCCTTAAAAACTGTTTCAAGAATGGTTCCCCCTGCGGACCTTGTGGCAATACTCTTCCCTGTTTCAAAAACAGGCATACTCTTCCGCAATTTCTCAATTGATGGAACAGAGAAAAACCTGTCCCACTTCTCCTTTTTATCGCCCTTCAGGGAACTGCTGAAAAGTAAATTCCATGCATCATATTCTTTTATCTTTTCCTGATTAACAGTTTTAAAT
This sequence comes from uncultured Leptospirales bacterium, assembly GCA_964491265.1. GTDB lineage: Bacteria > Spirochaetota > UBA4802 > UBA4802 > UBA5550 > JBBAGC01. Next base: position 75,956 of record CAZBFP010000004.1, read on the forward strand.
ATTTCATATACCTCCTGTGGTACATAAAAATTCTGATCAGGTGAAAGGCCCATTTTCTCTTTAGTGAGCCTTATTTCATCCTTCCCAAGAGGCGCTCCATGGGATTCCTCGCTCCCCTCTAAATTAACGCTCCCCTTTGCAATAGAGGTTGAAGCAATAATCAGTGATGGACGGTCTTTAATCTTCTGAGCTTCAAGTACAGCGCTTTCAATTTCATCAAAATTATGTCCATCTATCTCCAGCACATGCCAGTTATACGATTCAAAGCGCTTCTTCACATCTTCAGAAAATGCAAGATCTGTTGCTCCTTCAATTGTAATTCTGTTGGAATCGTAGAAGTAAATAATATTCCCCAGGCCCAGATGCCCTGCAAGGGATGCTGCCTCAGATGAAAGCCCCTCCATAATACAGCCGTCACCAGCTATACTGTAGATATAGTGATCGATCAGATCCCCTGATGATGGATTAAACTCCTCACCAAGAAGACGCGCTGCAATTGCCATACCTACACCATTGGCAAAACCCTGCCCAAGCGGGCCGGTTGTAGTTTCCACACCCGGCGTGTGCCCGAATTCCGGATGTCCCGGAGTAAGGCTCCCCATCTGCCTGAAATTTTTAATATCATCAAGACTTACCCCGTATCCTGCCAGATGGAGCATTGAATAAAGGAGCATTGACCCATGACCTGCTGAAAGGATAAACCTGTCGCGATTAATCCATGAAGGATCACTGCTGTTATATTTCATTATCTTTGTCCAGAGAACTGCGGCAATATCCGCGCACCCCATGGGCATCCCCGGATGGCCTGAATTAGCCTTCTCTACTGCATCCATTGAAAGTGTTCTCACTGTTGAAGCTATAAGGTGAAGATCATTTTTTGAAACAGGCATCTCTTTCTCCTGAAATTTTTTATGTTTTACTTCTCTGATTAATCAAATAAACTGGATAAGAGGATTTCCCCCTATCATTTCGATAATATTATTAACAGTTATAGTCAAAAAAACTTTTCCGCCTATTCTAATTCTTCCCAAAGATCTCTGATTTAAAAAAACCAAACATATCCCCGGAGTATTTTACAATCCCTTCCCTTATACTTTTAAATGTTTCCGAACCGGGCCCGTCAGATACAATTTTAAAAATATAAGCTTCTTTATTGAAAAGTCCGCATACATGGGCAAAGGAGGAACCCTCCATATCGGATAATTCCGCCTTTTCTGCAGCTCTGACCCTCTCTTCTGCTGTAATTGAGGGCCTGTCTGATGTAAGAAGCGCTGCAGTATCCAGACCGGTAAATGTCTCCAGAACATACTCAAAATATTCAGGGCCCCTGTAAAGAGCCAGATCGCCATCATAAACAGTATTAATCGAAAATATTCTCCCTGCCTCAATTGTTTCAACATTACTCCCTGCTGTACCCATATTAATCATGATATCAGGATTATACCTGCTTATCAGGTATGCGGATGCTGCAGATGCTCTGACCCTCCCTATACCGGTAACCATAAGGAAAATATCATCTAACCTGTAAAGAGGAAAGGGCCATGTTTCAACAGGTTCCATGCCAAGTCCCTGGATAAAAGGCTCTGCCTCAATAGGCATGGCCATAATAATACCCGATTTTACACCATTTAATTTCAAAAACTATACCCTGTTTTATATTCTCTGATTATTAACAAATTAATAATAATTCAAGTCCCCCTTTCATAGGGGGATTTAGGGGGTTTCCCCTGACATTATTCCACTTTCCCCGAAAATCCGGGAAAAGTTTAACTTTTATATATAGAAATACCCTTATTTTTCTAACTCAGATATCAATTTATAATCCAATTTACTATTATTTTCAGGTCAAGGGATAAATATTTTTTTTGACCGATTTTTGGTTGCCAAAGCATTGATCTGAATAATCCTGTAACTTAATCAGTTTTTTAATATTTACCATGGAGAAGCCTGATGTTAAGAATAATTACACCCTTTGCAGTTATATCATTTTTAATACTCACTCTTACCTTCTGTTCAGGGGAGAATAAATCATCCGCGGCAAGAGACATGACAGGAGTCGTGGAATGGGAAACCTTATCCCTTGGACTTGAGCGATCAAAAAAAGAGGAGAAACCCCTTATTATTTATTTCTACACAGAGTGGTGCACCTACTGCAAACAGATGGATTCAGAAATTTTCAAAGACAGGGAAATAACAGATTTCATGAATAATAATTACATCAATGTAAGAGTGAACCCTGAAAAAGAGACCGGAAAGGTGACCATTATGGGTGATAAAATAACAGCTATGGAACTCATGTCCTTTATGGGGGGGAGAGGTTTTCCCGCAACAGTTTTCTGGGATAAAAATGGAAAACCTGTTACAACATTTCCCGGATACATGGAAGTAAGCACATTTCTTCCTATATTAGACTATATGCTCAATGAATGTTATAATGATGAAATAAGGCTTGATGACTACATCAAGGGGACTGTCCAATGCGGTAAAGCTAAAGGCGCCTAAAACCTGGGGATAATCGATTTTATGAAGGGCTCAATGGGGATGCCGATATAAATCTCCATGCACCCTTCATGCATTCTGCCGCGTCGTCCCATTCCGGAATAAACAGCCTCTTTCATATCAATAGTAGTCCTTGAATAATAGATATTTACTCCGAAATTCAATGCACATAGAGCAATTTCTGCCCCCACACCAATATCCATTTTATAACCGGTTATTTTTGTACTGTAGTTTCCTGGAGCTTCCCCATCTTCTCTCACAGCAGGGTATGCTGTAAGATCACCGTTAAGTTTACCAAAAAGGGTATAAAAAGTAAATCCGCCGCTGGCTGTATATTCATAATCTAAAGATGAAGGTTCAATAAAAGGGGCATAATGAATAACCGGCCCAATCATCCATGAACTGTAGTCCATTACTTTATCACCATACTCCTGCCCCTCAAACTTTACCCTCTGCTGCAGAAAATTAAGCCTGTATGCCCCCCTTACACCGAACTTAACAGCTGCATCCTCAAGTCCGATAAGGATAGGTTTCATGGGCGCGATATCGAGTGTAAGGCTGTAAGCTGTAGAATAATGACTTGTTTTGGGGCTGCCGCTGGAGAAATGGCTGTTAATTTCACTCTTCTCTTCACGTATAAAATCCCCATCTGAAGCAAAAGTATACATGCCGCCAAAATTAAGGTGCACCACTGTATTAAGAAACTCTCTTGCCTGAAGGCTTGATGTTAAACTTAGGAAGATTATTAAAATATAAATTTTTTTCATAACACCGGATTCTGTTTTTTAAAATTAGTTCTTACGATATAATATAAAAATAAAATAAATCATTAACAATGTTAATTCCCAAAAATATATTTTAGCGTAAAAATAAACAATTTCATATCCCCATCGCCTTCAGCAGCGGGGATAATAAAGCATTTTTTAACAATAATAAGTTTAGGAATAAATACTGAATCATTAACTTAATTTTCGGTAAAAACCAGGGAATTTTTCTCAATTAATTACTAATTTGAAGAAGATTCATTCTCTATTTTTTACTGAAGCTTATTAAACGGGTCATAATACGATCCAGAGCCTGTATATCATCAGCATAATTTTCCAGGTCTCTGTCAACAGAAATATTGCTTTTCACTTTTGCAATCATCTCCTTTATCACAAGAAGATCCTGTTTCCTTTCGATCACACCAGACTCAAGGATACTTTTTAAATAGGAAAACTTATAATTCCGCAGATTAACCCTGAAAAAGAACTCAATCCCGTAAATCTTAAGAAGTTTATTTATTGAACTCCTGCTGCTCTGCTTAAGATAATCATCATGGAGAGGTGAATCCACTGCCCTTCGCACAACTTTTTTTACAGGCACCTCCATTTTCGGCGGAGGAGAATTTTTTTCATCAATAATCTCTTTTAAAATAGCTGAATTTATTTCAATCTGTATTTTAAGATTCTCCTCTTTCCACTCCTCTGTATATTCCTTGTATTCCCTGTCCAAAAGCCGGTCGTATTCATCGAGCATAATAGCCTTATTGAGAATTCTCCCCATTGGGGAATTATTAATATAATGAAGCTTGGGTATCATCTCCTTAATTATCTGATGTGCTGTTTTCTTTTTACCTGCGTAATTTTCATATTCACCTTCAAGGAGGCGATGAAAAACAGTTTTCAGCTTCTGCACAGTATTATAATCAGCATCAATATAGCCCTGAACTTTATCCAGCTTCTTCCCCTTATCCTCTTTTGTAATTTCAATTACAAATATCTTATGGGCTTCTCTGAGTATGCTGATAATTATTTCAATTTCAGCTTTCGTAAGTCCCAGAGAGGATTCAATTTCATTATAAAAAACATCAGAATGGGGGATAGCATTACTATCAAGAAGAGAGTTTTTGGAAACAATTCTTCTGAATACTTTCTCTATATTTTCCTGTATAGCCTGTATCATTATAATTATTACTTTTCAGCTGACCTTTTTAATTGGTTTTCTTCAGCCCTGCAAAATAGACAAAGCAATCAGATTCAAAATATTCAGGTTAGTTTACCTTTTATAATTTCAATTTCATTTACCCTCCAATCAGGGGTCAAATCAAGCTTAAAAATAAATTCCAAGAAAAAAAATTGACAAATATAGATGAATCCAATAGCCAATTATAATTAGAAATGATTATACTCTATTATCACTTGTCTGATTTTTTAATATTACTAATCCCGGAAATAATAGTGAATCATTTCATCTTTATTCAGGATTTTGCTTAAAACCGTAAATAATCCCATTTACCGGACTTGTGCTGTAAGAAAATACCGGAAAACTTCAAACCAGGAGATAAATTTTGAAAATAAAAGGCGCACAGATAATTGTTGAGTCCTTAATCAAAGAGAATGTAGAATATATGTTCGGCTACCCCGGAGGCGTGGTAATCCCCATTTTCCATGAAATTTTTAACGCACCAATAAAATTTATATTAAGCAGGCATGAACAGGGCGCAATACACGCAGCAGACGGATATGCCAGGGCATCAGGAAGGCCGGGTGTTGTACTTGCCACATCAGGACCCGGGGCCACAAATCTTATCACAGGTATTGCAACAGCTCACCTTGATTCTGTGCCACTTGTAGTTTTTACAGGCCAGGTATCCAGAGATATGATAGGCAATGATGCCTTCCAGGAAGTTGATATTACAGGTATAACAAGGCCCATATCAAAACATAACTACCTTGTCCAGGATATTAAAGACCTTGCTACAATTATAAAAGAGGCGTTCTACATTGCCACTACAGGGAGACCGGGGCCGGTTGTAATTGATGTACCGGTTGACATATCAAACTCGATGCACAAATTTGAATATCCTGAAAAAATATCGATAAGAAGCTACAAGCCCACCTATGAAGGGCACCCGGGTCAGATCAAAAAAGCATGCAGGCTTATTGAATCCTCTAAAAGGCCTATTATCTACTCCGGAGGGGGTGTAATAATCTCCGATGCATCAGAGGAATTACGGGAGTTTGTAAAATTAACCGGAATTCCGATTACCACAACACTTCTCGGCATGGGAGCATTCCCTGAAACCGACCCTCTTTCACTTGAAATGCTGGGGATGCATGGAACCTATTACGCAAATACTGCAGTACACGAATCTGACCTGCTCATAGCAGTAGGGGCCAGGTTTGATGACAGGGTAACCGGAAAAATTAACGACTTTATCCCCGATGCAAAGGTAATACACATAGACATTGACCCCGCATCAGTAAGCAAGAATGTAATGGTTGATGTACCAATAGTAGGGGACTGCAAAAAAATTCTTGCTGCAATGAATAAAGAGATTAAGCCTGTCAAAATTGATGAGTGGGTAAAGAAAATTAAAAAACTCAAGAAAGAAAACCCCCTGTCATACACCGAAGGTAAAGACGAGAATGATATAAAGCCCCAATATGTGGTGGAGCAGCTTTACAAGCTGACAAAAGGGGATGCAATTATTACCACAGAGGTTGGACAGAACCAGATGTGGGCAGCCCAGTTTTACAAATACACCCAGCCCAGGTCATTTATCTCATCAGGGGGTCTTGGCACAATGGGCTTTGGACTCCCTGCTGCAATAGGCGCCCAGTTCGCAAGACCTGATAAAAAAGTAATAGATATCGCAGGGGACGGATCGATACAGATGAATGTTCAGGAGCTTATTGTGGCAGCTCAGCATAAACTCCCTATTATTATTGCAATCCTTAATAACGGATTCCTGGGCATGGTGCGGCAGTGGCAGCAGCTTTTCTGGGAGAAACGATATTCCCATACATGCATAAACTTCGCCCCCGATTTTGTTAAACTTGCAGAAGCCTACGGATGCGTGGGGATACGGGTAACAAAGAAAGATGAGGTTGCTGATGCAATTAAAAAGGCGCTGAAAATAAATGATAAACCGATTATAATAGACTTCAATGTCTGCCGGGAGGAGAATGTCTACCCCATGGTTCCGGCTGGAAAAACAATTAAAGAAACAATAATGAGAGAACTGGCCTAAAGGGGATATAATGATTAAACGAATATTTTCAATTAAAGTAGAAAACAGATTCGGCGTACTTGCAAGGGTAGCAGGGCTCTTCTCCGCAAGAGGGTATAATATTGACTCACTTGCAGTAAGCAAAACCGAGCATGATGATATATCGGTAATGACAGTTGTTGTTAATGGTGATGACCGGATTCTGGAACAGGTTAAAAAACAGCTCAATAAACTGATTGACGTAATAAAAGTATCTGACCATGCTCCTCAATCATCAGTACAGAGGGAACTTGCCCTTGTAAAGCTTAACTGCCCCCCTGCCAAGAGAGGCGAAATAATACAGCTTGCAGAAATTTTCGGGGCTGAAGTGGCAGACCTGGCATGCAAAAGCATAACCATTTCCATAAACGGCGATCCTGAGAAGATAGAAAAATTTATTGAACTATCTGCGCCATATGGGATCAAGGAGTCCATGAGAACAGGACTTGTATCAATTCAGAGAGACAAAGAGAAGTAACACAATTTTAAAACAGGTATATTACGATTTTAAGGAGATATAAAATGGCTAAGATGTACTATGAAGCAGATGCAGACATAAGCTTACTGAAGGATAAAACAATCGCTGTTATCGGCTACGGGAGCCAGGGTCATTCCCAGGCGCAGAACCTTCGCGACAGCGGACTTAATGTTATTATTGCTGAGCTTGAAGGAACAGACAACTACAAACTTGCTGTTTCACACAATTTTAAACCAGTAACAGCAAAGGAGGCAGCAGAAAAAGCTGACCTTATCCAGATCCTTGCCCCTGACCACATCCAGGAGAAAATCTATAATGAAGATATAAAACCTTCAATGAAAGCAGGGAAAATACTTGTTTTCTCTCACGGCTTTAACATTCATTATGACAGAATAGCACCTCCCCAGGATGTAGATGTTATTATGATAGCTCCAAAGGGCCCCGGACATCTGGTAAGAAGTGAATATGTAAAAGGGGGCGGAGTACCGGGACTTATTGCAATACACAATGATGCATCTGGAAAAGCTAAAGATTTCGCTCTTGCATACGCAGATGGAATCGGAGCAACCAGAGGCGGAGTAATTGAAACTACATTTAAAGAGGAAACAGAAACCGATCTTTTCGGAGAGCAGTGTGTTCTCTGCGGCGGTGCCTCTGAACTTGTAAAAGCGGGTTTTGACACACTTGTTAAAGCAGGATATCAGCCTGAGATAGCCTATTTTGAATGTCTCCATGAACTTAAGCTCATTGTTGACCTATTCTATCAGGGGGGGCTTAACTATATGAGATACTCAGTATCTGATACAGCTGAATACGGCGACTATGTAACCGGCCCCAGAATCATTACTGATGAAACAAAGAAGACCATGGAAAAAGTTCTAAAAGAGATTCAGGATGGAACATTCGCTAAAAACTGGATTGCTGAAAATGAGAATGGCCGCCCCTTCTTTAACAAGGTAAGGGAAGAGCAGAAGAATCACCAGATTGAAAAGGTGGGCGCTGATCTCCGCAAAATGATGAAGTGGATCGACGCGAAGTAAAATTTGAAGATTATACCTCCGGGGCTGACCAGAATGTATTTTTTTTGTCATACCGGCTATAGCGAAGCGGAAGGCCGGTATCTCATACAGTTGATTTAATCAGGAGAGATGAGATTCCCGCACCTGTACTGAGCTTGTCGAAGTATGCGCGGGAATGACAGTACCAGCAAAATTATAATAAAATAAAAAAATTTTAATTTTATTATAATTTTTTATTGACAGAAGCAGTGCTGAAAAATATATGTATATCACACTAAAGAAAAGAAACTTTTCCTGGTGGTTATAGAAAGAGGGTCACACCTGTTCCCATTCCGAACACAGAAGTTAAGCCTCTTATCGCCGATGGTACTGCATGGGTAGCTGTGTGGGAGAGTAGGACGCTGCCGGGTTAAAAATAATAAAAAGACAACCGAAAGGGAGTCTTTTTTTTTGCCCTGAAATAATTAAGATAGTCCCATCTGACAAAAAGCAAATATCTTGACATTCCCTTAGCCTTTCAAAAACATGAAAAACAGCCGGTAATTCAGGAATTAACACTGAAAAAAAATTATGATTGATTCAGAAAAAATAAAGCTTACAAGCCCCTTTGTACTGGCACCCATTGCAGGGTTTACCGATTCTGTTTTCCGGAAAATCTGTGTAAAGCATGGATGCGCCCTCACTTTTACCGAGCTCATAAGCTGCAATGGAATTGTGAGAAATAATTCAAAAACCGTGGCCATGCTTAAATTCACCGGAGACGAGCGCCCCCTGGGGATACAGATTTTCGGCAACGATCCTGTAGTGATGGCTGAGGCTGCATCCTTTGTAGAGACCCTCAATCCTGACCTGATAGACATAAATATGGGATGCCCTGCCCGGAAGGTCTGCGGCTCTGAAAGTGGAGCGTTCCTTTTGCGTGATCCCGGGCTTATAAATAAGATAACTTCAGCTGTTGTAAAGAGAGTAAAAATCCCTGTAAGCGCTAAAATCCGCACCGGATGGGATGATGATAATAAAAATTACCGCGATGTAGTTAAAGCCCTTGAAGATGGGGGGATTTCACTTATTTCTGTTCATGGACGCACAAGGGTGCAGCAGTATTCCGGTACTGCTGACTGGGATATAATAAAAGAGATAAATTCAATTGCTTCGGTTCCTGTAATCGGCAATGGCGACATCAGGTCACATGAGCAGGGGATTGACATGCTCCGATCCTCCGGCTGCCCTGCTGTGATGATAGGCCGGGGCGCCATAGGGAATCCCTGGATTTTCAGCGGCCATACACCTTCTATCCGGGAGATTAAAGACCAGATAAGGGAACACCTCTTTATGATGATTGAAGAATACGGAGAGTTCGGGATTAAGCTTATGCGGAAGCATATTGTAAAATATATTCATGGTATAAGAAACGCCTCATCATTAAGGAGCAGGATTCTGCAGAGTATGGATCTGGATGAAATCCTGGAAACAGTGGAACTCCTTGAGGAGTCCCTATGATCATAATCCCGATTTTATTTCCGGCAAAGAAATAGGGGTGATTTTTCATCTCTCCATAAGTCACGAAAAAGATTATGCCGCAGCTGTGACAATAATAGAAAAAGTCCTATAGATCCGCCGGAATGAGGCTCTGACCCCCTACCCGCACTTACAGATAATACCTTTTCTGCTCCTGTACTGTTGATATGGGGAACCTGCCGTAATGATGGCCCGGCCAGATTACTGTATCATCAAGCAGGGACAATATTTTATTTCTGATCGATTCCATTATATCTTTTTCGCTCCCCCCTCTGAAATCGGTTCGGCCGAAACCCTCTGTAAAAAGGGTATCACCTGTAAAAAGATTACCATTCCAGTATAAACAGATGCTCCCCGGTGTATGCCCGGGAGTATGGATAACCTTTATCTTTTCAGCCCCAAGTGTAATTAAATTGCCGTCTCTAAGGAGTTGAGGGGTCAGAGCCTTCCCCCTCCCCCCTTTAATAATATCCATTAACCTGTTTATTCCGCTTTTAAGAAGAGGGGCATCATTTTCATGAATATGAAGAGTTGCTCCATATTTTTTTACAAAATAGCGATTGCCGGTTGTGTGATCAAAATGCCCGTGAGTATTGATGATCTTTGTTATATTTAAATTCAGTTTTTTTATAATCAGATCTATTTTATCAAAATTTGAAGCAGGATCAATAAGAAGTGCATCCCCGCTATCCTCTTCGCCCAGAATATAACAGAAAACAGCCATTTGGCCCACAAGCACCTGTTCTATTATCATAATGCAGCACCCTCTTATTTTATTAAATAATTCCGGACTCTTATATCAGCACGTTTCAACAAAATTATACCTGTTTCAGCAAAAAGGTAATAGTATAATTTTAGTATTGAGGTCATTCCCGCGCATATTTTGACAAGCTCAGTACAGGTGCGGGAATCTCATAACTCCTGATTTCACCCTCTAAAACTATGGCGGCCCTGGAAAAATGTAAATTTAAAAAAACATTTGAAATTATAACGCTTTAAATAATTGTGTCAGAATGATACGATGTATCTCCTCAAAAGCAGGGGCAAATTCGTCTCAGCTCGTCAGCAGCGCTCTGAGAAAGGCTTTATACCCTTTTATTGAGAAGTTAAGATACAATCTACCGGAGAATAAATATGAAATCAAGTACTATACCAGAAGTTATTGAAGATATAAGAAACGGGAAAATGATAATCCTTGTTGATAATGAAGACAGGGAGAATGAGGGGGATATTGTAGTTGCAGCTGAACACTGTACCCCTGAAATAATAAACTTTATGGCAACTCATGGAAGAGGCCTTATATGTGTCCCAATGACACAGAACAGGGCTGCCAGGCTCGACCTTAACCTCATGGTACAGGAAAACACCGACAAATACCAGACTGCATTTACCATATCTGTGGACGCGGTAGAGGAGACCACTACAGGGATTTCCGCCCATGACAGGGCAAAAACAGTACAGGTACTTATTGATGACAGCACAAATCCGGAGGACTTAAGAAAACCGGGCCATATCTTCCCCCTTGCTGCCAGAAAAGGGGGTGTACTTGTAAGAGCGGGACACACAGAAGGGGCTGTGGATCTTCCACGTATGGCAGGGCTTAAGCCTGCAGGTGTAATATGCGAAATACTAAATGAAGACGGTACTATGGCGCGGAGACCCGATCTTGATAAGTTTGCGGAAAAACATGGTTTAAAAATCGCCACAATTTCAGATCTTATTAAATACAGGCAGCACAAGGAAAGACTTATTAAAAGGGTTTCTGAAGCTGATATGCCCACAGACTTTGGCGAGTTCCGGATCTTTGCCTACGAAACTCAAGTGGGGAATGAAACACATATTGCACTGGTTAAAGGTGACATTGAAGGGGACAAAGAGGTTCCGGTAAGGGTTCACTCCGAGTGTCTCACAGGGGATGTTTTCGGATCAAGACGATGCGACTGCGGATCACAGCTCCACAACGCCATGGAATATATTGATAAAAACGGCTTCGGGGTAATTCTCTATCTCCGCCAGGAGGGGAGAGGAATAGGCCTGGGGAATAAGATAAAGGCATACCATCTGCAAGATGGCGGCATGGATACAGTTGAGGCAAACATAAAACTTGGATTTCCATCTGACCTTAGAAATTACGGCATAGGGGCACAGATACTGGTTGATCTGGGCCTGAGCAAAATAAAGCTTATTACAAACAATCCTAAAAAAATTATCGGCATAGAAGGCTACGGCCTTACTGTAACAGACAGAATACCCCTTGAAGTACAGCCTGACGACCGGAACAGGTTCTACCTTGAAACCAAAAGGGACCGCATGGGTCACCTGATTCTCGGCAATAATGAAAAAGAATCTTAAACCGGCACTTCTGTTAAAAGGGGAATGATTTGATAGATAACCAGCTGCCCAGAATTTTAGTTGTTGATGATGAAGAGGTAATACGGATTACCCTTCAGAAAAAGCTTTCAAGAATGGGCTATAATGTAATATCCTTTGAAAAGGCTGAGGATCTGCTGTACTATCTGAAGGATGGAGATCCCAGGGCTGACCTGATTATTACTGATATTAAGCTCCGCAAGATGGATGGGATTGAACTTTTACGCAGGATCAACAGCATGGAGGAACCCCCTCCGGTTTTAATTATAAGCGGACACGGCAATGTTGAGGATGCCATAAGAGCGCTCAGATATGGAGCAAGTGACTATATACGGAAACCCTTTGACATTAATGATCTCACCTCTTCTGTCAGATCTGTTTTAAAGCGGAAACTTGAAAAAAGTCTTGCCGAGAGTTCGGGCAAATATAAAAAATATGAAAAATCTGTTTTCTCTATTCCCAATGACGGAAGTCTTATCAATACCATATCTTTTAATCTTACAAAAGACCTTGTCCCTTCCGGCCTTTTCAACTATACAACATCTGAAAATATTGCACTCTCCCTCAAAGAAGCGCTTACCAATGCCATGTTTCACGGAAACCTGGAAATCGACTCCTCGCTTAGAGACAGCGGAGGTATGCGCGAGTTTAACGATGAGGTTGAAAAAAGACGCGTAATTGCTCCATATAATGAGAGGATGGTAAAAATTACCTATGAATTTACGCCGGATTATGTTTTATATGAAATAGAGGATCAGGGCCCGGGATTTGATTACCAGTCTCTCCCTAATCCAAGGGATCCAGAAAACTTTTTTAAAAACAGCGGCAGAGGACTCCTTATTATACGAATACACATGGATGAGGTTACATGGAGTGATTCCGGACGGGTTATAACAATGAAGAAAAGCAAAATCAATAGAAACAGCTAGGGGGAAATAATGTATTATACTATAAAGTGGAACGGCGATTCTGTATCAATTCTTGACCAGAGGGTACTCCCTCTCAAAGAGGAATATCACACCTACAAAAACTACAGTGATATTGCTGATGCAATAACATCCATGGTTACCAGGGGCGCGCCAGCCATAGGGATAACCGCAGGTATGGGTATTGCCCTTGCAGCAAAAAAATCGGAGTCAAAAAATATTGAAGAGTTAAGGGTTGAGATGGCGAGAGTCTTTGATATTTTTGCAGCCACACGCCCCACTGCTGTAAACCTTTTCTGGGCAATAAACAGGATGAGAAAAATTACAGCTGAAATCAATGACATGGATCAGCTGAAAAGTGCCCTTGAGAAAGAAGCGCTGCAGATTATGGAAGATGATATTGCTGCGAATAAAGAGATGGGACGCAACGGCAGAAGATTTCTGGATGACGGGGATGTTGTAATGACTCACTGTAATGCCGGAGCGCTGGCAACAGGGGGTTACGGAACCGCGCTTGGAGTGATAAGGGCAGCAATTGAAGAGGGAAAAAAAATTGAGGTTTTTGCCTGCGAAACACGGCCATATCTTCAGGGTGCAAGGCTTACAACGTGGGAGCTGTACAAGGACAATATTCCTGTTACACTGATTACTGATAATATGGCCGGTCATTTTATGAAAACCGGAGTAATAAAGAAGATAATTGTAGGAGCTGACAGAATAGCAAAAAACGGCGACATTGCAAATAAAATCGGAACCTATACCCATTCTGTATGCGCAAAGGAGCACAATATCCCCTTTCTTGTTGCAGCGCCCATGTCAACCCTTGATCCTGAAACAGAAAACGGCAGCAGCATAATAATTGAGCAGAGAAGTATTGATGAGGTGGCATATATAAAAAATGTTCAGATCGCTCCAGAAGGAATCAAAATCCTTAATCCATCCTTTGATGTTACGCCTGCAAAGAATATCAGAGCAATTATCACAGAGAAGGGTGTGATTGAACATCCCGATGGCAAGGGGATAATGGGGCTCTACTGATATACAAGGCTATAGTACCATAGCAGTATATCTTTCCCGACAAAGAGAGTAAGAAGTACACCCCATGTGATGAAGGGTGCGAAGGGTATTCTCACCCTGAGCCCCTTCTTTTTAATTAATGCCCATGCAGCACCTGCAGCAGCCCCTGTAATAAGTGTTACCTCAAGGAGCACCACCGACTCCTCAATGCCGAAGAAAAATCCCGCAGCTGCAAAGTACTTCAAATCCCCTCCGCCGAAAGCCCCTGGGAAGATAAGCATTACAACAAGAAAAAAGAGGGTTAAAAATCCGAATCCCGCAAGATTGTTGAGCCACTCCCCTCGGAGCATGACAGGATAAATTGAAGTAAGAAAAAAAAGAAGCAGAAGAGAATCGGGAATAATAAATGTATAATAATCCACAATAGCAATACAGAGACTTACAGAGCATATAACAAATAGAGATAGAGGATAAAATCCGGACCCGAAAAAATAAAAAACTGCCAGAGCCAGGGAACCGTATATAATCTCCCAGAGCGGATATAGAGGACTTATCCTCCCTCCGCAGCTGCTGCACTTCCCTGCTGCAAGTAAATAGCCTAATAGAGGGATAAGAGAAACTGTGCCTATTTTTTCCCCGCAGCATGGACAGATTGACCTGCTGAAAAGCGCCTTAAGAGGGCTGTTTTTTATCTCGCCATTTATGTATTTTAAAGCCAGAGTATAAAAGAAACTCCCTGCAGCAGTTCCACCAATAAATACTATTATATAATTGAGCACAATCCCACCATTTAAATGTCTACTGTATAATTAATCCCTGCTGTAAACTGGAAAGTATTGAGGCGGAGAGGGAACCGGGCATTCTCCTCTTCACTCTCCACTTTGTCCTCCTTGCCGAAGAAGCGGGTCACTTCAAATAGGAAAGTATAGTTCCGGGAAAGAAGAACCTCTCCCCCCGCCTTCACATGGAAACCGAGAATGTCACCGGCAAAGGTATATTTTTTATCAGGCAATATCCATGCCGGATCAGGATCGGACTGTTTTATACCCATTTCAGCATAGGTATAATTAATCCCCCCGGCAAAATAGAATCTGTTTTTCCTGTCATAAGGTATAAGAAGCCCTGCGGAAACAGGGAAGGTAAACCTGCTGTAGGATATTTCAATATCATTATCCCCCAGGGATCCGCTTCTCTTGAAAAAATAGTTCCCGGAATATTCCCATCCAGCCTTAAAAATTGAATAATTATATATGTATGAAAAATTCAGGGCTATTACAGGTGAATAAAGGGCTTCCATTTCTGTGATACTGGTGCCCGGATTTGCGATCTGGAACTTGCGCATTTCAGAATTAATAAAAGATACTGTACTGTCCAGTCCCCCTGTGTCACCGGAGGCGCCAATACCGATACCTGTACTGAAAATACCGGCAGACCATCCATTCAGCAGGCTGAAAAATATAACTGCAAAAATAGAAATAATGATAAACGCTTTTTTCAAATTAAATCTCACCTGCTAAAATACTTTACCATACCGGCAGTAAAGCGGGTGCCGGAAAAATCGACCCTGGCATAATCACTGCCGTCTTTTACAATTCTGCTTCTTCCATAATAATGATTTATTGAACATATCAATGAAGTGCCGGATGAAATAAAAACCTCACCACTCAGCTCAGCAACAAGGGGGAAAGCGTAAGATGTAAAAGAGGCTGAATGATTAAAAAGCGGCTCAACCGACTTAAAGCTGTTGCTGTAATTCCCGTATGCAAATGCAGCACCGCCGCCAAGGGAGATGCGTGATTCACCCCAGAACAGCAGGGTTACACCTGCAGTTACAGGAAAATCCGCAGACCACTGCTTATACTTAACCTTAACCTCACGAGTTCCAGAATGATCTAATGTAGTACCCTTCCCACCTGCAATAACGCGGTTATACCCGGCTCCCGCTTTAAAATATACCTTATCCAGTATAAGCCTTAAATCAAAGGCAGCAGAAAATCCCAGGGGCGCCTCAATTGTAGATAGCTGGAAACCGTCACGAGACCTGTTAATATCATAAATCCCCTGCTCAACCTCAAGCTTCTCAAGCTGCCACCCTGAATGCATTGACCCGCCCGTTTCAGGAGCAAAGCCTATCCGTATGGAAGAGGCAAACTCCGCTGAATAAACGGGCAATGCGCCAATAAGGATAAAAACAAAAATTGTAATTCTGATAATTTTATGCATAACACCTAATAACTGCTGAAATGGTATAGAAATCCGGCCCGTATCCTATGGCCTGTAAAATCGATGTAATAATCATCATAAAGATCTGTCGGGTCGAAAACTGCTAGAGGAGAACTCTTTGCAGATACATAGCCCCACTCCATGATAAATGAAAGGCTGTTATGAATTTCAGATTCAATCCCGGCTATAAAACCGTATCCGAAGAGCTGTTCGCTTATATCAACCTTCCCGGATGAGGTTTTAATATCCCCTGACCCGAAGATATAAGATCCCCCGGCCCCCATATAAAAAGCTCCAAAATTTCTTATTGGGAGATTTAATCCGGCGTAAAGGGGAACCTCGACAAAATAGACCTCTGTTGTGTCAATATTACCGCCATATTTCCCCTTAATAAAGGGGTAGGAAAACTCAGCCCCGGATCTGAGAAAGATAAAGTTAAAATCGAGCTTAAAAACCGCACCAGCAGAAATATTCTGCTGAACAGTTCCGTCAAAATTCTGCTTCCCGGAAAAATTCCCCGCATCATAATGATAACCGGCAGTCACCCCTGCAGAAACCCTCTCCTGAGAATAAAGGGGAGCAGAGAGAATAATAAAAACCGGTAATATATAGAAAAAAAAATTCATCAATATAAGCCCCGCTAAATATACTATTACTTAACTATATCGGCCCTGTTTATTCAAACCTTTTACTGCACTTAGGAGTAATTTTTATTATTTTATGAAAAAAAATCAGCAATTATTCCAGAAGATTTATTTTATTGAAATAATTATTTTCTCAATATCCCCGCCGCCTTCGGCAGCGGGGATATTAAAGCATTTTATTATAAATAACAGTTAATGTATTAACACTGTAAAAAATTTGACAAACTTCCATATTACCGGAATATTTGCCTCAATGGAGTAATCATATTGAAGAAAATAAACGGAAGAATATTATCATTGGCTCTACTTTTTCTCATGGCCTGCTCAACTCAGCAGCTTACATATGACAGTATAAATAAATCCCTGCGGCAGATGGCGGAAAAAATAGATAGCGACAGGAGCCGGATTCTGCACCTGGACAAAGAAGGAGCGCCCGGCTACTACTATATTATTGATAATCGGGGCCAGGTTATTTATCACCCGAGAAAATCACTAATCGGGAAAGATTTCAGCAGGTATCCATTTGTAAAAAAAATTCTGGAAGAGAAAAACGGCAGTTTTGCCATGGAAACAGGTGGAACAGATACCTCTGTCTTTTACAGGGAACTGAGCGATGGATCTGTTTTATGCTACACAATAGAAAGCTCCAGATACACCATTAACCGGCAGTAATCCCGGACTTTGTTTATTATAATATCACCGGAGAGAAAAAATGAAAAAATTCAAATCAGTGGTTTTTGCAGGTGGCGGCGGCAGATGTATATGGCAGGTGGGATTCTGGGACGCGGCATCACCAGAGCTGAAGCTTAAGCCGGAGATTGTTGCAGGTGTGAGCGCAGGGGCAGCAATGGCCCTTGCAGCTATAACCGGGCAGAGCGGAGCTGCGCTTAAGCTCTTTAAAGAGGCCACAACTCTTAACAGGAAAAATTTCTACCCGGGGAATATATTTTCATCAAAGCCGGTTTTCCCTCACTACGATATTTACAAAAACGCCATTATTGAAATCATAGACAAAAAAACATTAAGTAAAATCCAAAAGGGCCCTGAAATAAGGGTACTCATTTCCCATCCCCCCATTTATCTGGGACCGCGAAGCGGCACATTTATCGGGTTATTGTCTTATGTAATAGAAAAAGCTGTTAAACAGCCTGCACACCCCATGCTGGCATCAAAACTCGGATTCAGATCATCTGTTATAAAGCTCAATGAATGTTCAAGCAGAGAGGAGATTGCCCATATTATACTCTGCTCATCCTGCACTCCACCCTTTGTCCCCATAATGCAGCTTGAGGGTAAAACAGCCCTTGACGGAGGGATAATCGACAATGTGCCTGTTAAAGCTCTACAGGGGGATGAAGAGAAGGGGAATACGCTTATTCTAATGTCAAAAACCTATAAAAAAGGGCGGATTCCGGAAATACCCGGGCGATTATATGTGGAGCCTTCGAAGACACCTGAAATATCTAAGTGGGATTACACATCCCCCCACCTGCTTCAAAAGGCATACGATGAAGGGCGCAGGGATGGTGAGCTTTTTATAAAGAAATATAAAAATACTAAATAATTTTGAGTCCTATACCTTAAATCCGGGATTAAGCCTTAAAAAATAATCCTGCCGAACCTGTTATGCTCTGAAAGGAAGTAGAGGGTCAGAGCAGTAACAGAAAGGGCATGATTGATCTCTCCGTTTTTCAGCATCTCCACAACCTCATCCTTTGTGGCAGTAATCACCTCAATATCTTCAGCCGGATCCAGGTTCTGGCACTGTTCCCTGGTACAGCCGTCAATGAGGAAGAAGCTGATTTTGTTGCTCATCATAGCAGGATTAGTCCAGAGCTTTTTAAGCGGGACTATAGTCCCTCCGCAGTAGCCTGTCTCCTCAGCAAGTTCCCGCACAGCAGAGTCTGCAGGTTTTTCATCAAGATCAATAACCCCGCCGGGGATTTCTATCATCTCCTCATTGGAACCGAGCCTGTGCTGCTTAACAAGGACAAACTTATCATCAGGAGTGATTGCCACAACATTCATCCAGTTGAAGGTATCAATAACGAAAAAATCATGCTCCACATTTTTTACAGGATGGAAGCATATATTTTTTCTTATCTGAAAATTTCTGTTTTCATATACTTTCTGAACTAATTTTACTTTCCATTCACTCATATCAGTTCCTGTATTTCCTTCTTATTTTTATCATATCCTCAACATTATCAGTAATAATCCCTGCAGCACAGGGACTCAAGAGTTTATACTCATCCTCTCTGTTTAATGTCCAGAATATAATCTGAACCTTCATCACCCTGAAGAGAAATACAAGACCCTTTGACACAAAGCGGGGGAGATGATGAAACATGGCCACCGGCATATTAAGAAAATCGGGCCTGTACTTTCTTATATCAAATAATGTCCTTATTACACCTTTTTCAAAGTTTTTTCTTCCTATAAGCATCCCTGTCATATACCCGGCATCTCTATAAGCTGGAAGAAGATCGTGCCTGAAAGATGAAATAATCACATGCTCCTTTGAGCCGATCCTTTTAAGCCTATTAATAATTTCCGGAGCGTCTTCAGGAGTTACTGTTTCATCCTTCAGCTCAATATTGATAATTTTATCAAGAGGCATAACCTCAAGAAAAACATCAAAATCGGGCACACTCTCCCCTGAGCCGAAATCAATTCCCCTGATATCTTCAATACTCATTTTTCTTATATCTTTATCAAGACCCACAAGCCTGTTCATATTTATGTCGTGGGTAACAAGGAATAAACCCTCGTCGGTTTTCTGAATATCACATTCAATCCCGTCAGCCCCGGCATCAAGTGCCTTTTTAAAAGAAAGAAATGTATTCTCAGGATATTTGCTGCTGTAGCCCCTGTGAGCAAGTATAAAAATTTTTCTCCGCTTCATTCAGTTATTTCTCTTCAGATTAAGATAAGGGCCTATTTATGACAGACATATATTGCCGCAGCACCCAGGGTTTTTCTTCTATAATTCACTTCTTTAAAACCGGCGCTCTGTATTCTCTTTATCAATTCATTTTTGTCAAGAAAAGTTGAAATACTTCCGGATAGATACCTGTAAGCCTCCCTTTTCCCGGAAAACAACCCTCCAATAAAGGGGAGAATTTTTGTAAGATAGAGATTATAGAAAAATCTTACAACCCGGTTGTCTGGCCTTGTGAGTTCCAGGATAAGGAGTTTCCCTCCAGGGATCAGAGCCCTGTATGTTTCTGCTAAGAAAATATCCACATCCGGGATATTCCTGATACCGAATGCGATTGTTATAAAATCGAAGCTCTGACCCTTAAATGGGAGCTTACCCGCATCTGCCTGTATATTGATACCTGAAAGCCACCCCTGCTCTGACCCCTTTTTCAGCATATTAAAGGAAAAATCGAGGGAAAAAACCGCTCCCCCTGCTGAAACAAGCTGGCGTGTTAAATCACCTGTACCGCAGCATATATCAAGGACTTTTTTATCCTTAAGTTCACCTGCAAGCCTCACAAGGTCTTTTCGCCAGAAATTATCAATACCTCCGGAAAGTACCCTGTTGAGCAGATCATAGGTTGGTACAATAGAATCGAACATTCCGCGGATATATTGCTTCTTTTCAGAGGGGTCTGTGTTGTTTATCTCGTAACTGGAGTAATCTTTCATTTCTTTTAATTTCCCGCATTTATTATGAGGGAGATTTTTATGAATGGAGGCGCTTATTGCAAGGAATTTATTTTAGTCTGTGAGAACCATTGCATAACTCGCTTACAAAAAAATTGACGAAGCCGCTCCGGTTTCGAAGTGGATCTTTATATTTGTCGGGATTTTTTTATAATCTCTTGCAGCAGCTGGAGAAAATTCTACTGAATACACGTTTTACTTTTTAACCTTTTGCCAGGGGATATTTTTACCATTTTCAGCTTTTGCCATGTCGTAGGCAGCAATATCTTCAAGTTCTTCTATATATTCGAGCATTTTGTCATAATCTTTTTTCGGTATAATTACATCTGTGGTGTTGCCCTTTCTATCAACTATGTAATTTTCTTTTACAGAAATCATTGGCAGCCTCTTTAATTATAAGCTTTTTTAAAGCTTTCACAACTGATATTTATGATATTTATGATTTTACCAATAGTCAAGAATTTTTTACCGGAATGGTTTTTGTCATAATGACACAGAATTCACAATTTTAATTTTTAACAGGTTTTTGAATTACCGTTTATGAATGGAGGCGCTTATTGCAAGGAATTTATTTTAGTCTGTGTCCTGGTTTCTCCGGATAATGCAGATGGTTTTATCAACCCGAAGATCATCTCCATATTTCTGCCTCCGCAAAATTTCAACAGCTGAGATCCTCTCCTCAGGTGTGCGGGAAAGCCAATATTCCAGATCAGATTTTATCTGGTCCGGATCATTGAGACTGATTTTTTTTACAATTTTTTGTATCACTCTCTGCTCTCTGAGTTTTTCTCTACCAGCCTGCCATTAACAAATTTATGAAGTAAACTTGAAATCAGTGTCTGGTAGGGGATACCCTCTTCAAGGGCCTTCCGCTGCAGTGATTCAAGATCACGCTGAGACATCCTTATATTTACCCTTTTATCCTTCCTTGTGGTACTTTTTGCATAGGCAACATGCTTTTTTATTTCATTTTTTACATCAGGAATTTCAGTCCACTCATCATTTTCATATGATTCAATTATATCTTTTTCATATTTGTCCAGCTTAGTCCCCATTTTCAACCTCCAGATACTTTTTTGTTGCCTTACGGCTTGGAATAATTGTTTTCATAAACACTGTATCATCTGTTTCAACAAATGGAACCAGATAAGCATAATTCTCAATATTTATTATATATATCTTCTGATCAGGGTACCTGTCACAATTAGGATGTCTGGCAATCGCAAGGAGATTACCATGTTCAATATAATAAATTACATCTTCAAATGTAACTCCACGCTCTCTTTTTAAAAATTCGTTCTTTTCATTATTCCAGGTATGGTATTTCATAGCTAAAATATAACACAATGTGTGCATTTTGTCAACAATAAAGGGGGGAAAATGGTTAAGCCGACTGAGGTATAAGGAAGTAATAAAATTTAACTATTTATGCTTAAATATTACCGATATTTTTGTTAAGAAGAGATTTTAATTTTGACAAATTACTGACTGGATGTATTTTATTTACATGAAAAGGTTATTATTCATATTATCCCTGCTGATTATTGCTCTTGCGCCTGTGAGCTGTTTTTATATAGATGAAGCTGAAACAGTAGATCCTGGGGATGAGGCTTTTACAAATCCTACACCGCCAGTGGGGGGGGTAACAAATCTAACTGTAACATCTATCAGTGCGCCCACAATAGCCAGTCCGGTAATTAAAATAACATTTAATATCCCTATAACACAAGCGTCGGTAACATATGGCACTACTATTATTGTTGAAGTTGAAGATGATCTTGGGAATCCCGTTGTAGGCCACTCATTAGCTCCGGTTAGTGATCCAACCAGTAGTTTAAACATCAATCTTCCGGCACTTTTAACGGATTATGTTATAAGTGTAACTCTTGATAATATTGTGTCAGACGCTGACAGTGCTGTGATTCTTCCCTATACATTTAACCAATGGACTATCCCATAATTAACAGTTTTAAAAAA
Source organism: uncultured Leptospirales bacterium (assembly GCA_964491265.1). Taxonomy (GTDB): domain Bacteria; phylum Spirochaetota; class UBA4802; order UBA4802; family UBA5550; genus JBBAGC01. The sequence goes on from CAZBFP010000004.1 coordinate 98,332, forward strand.
CTCACAAAGCTTCATTATTTCGCCATTACAACCTTTTCAAACTTATTAATTATTGTTTTCCCGTCAGATACACGCTTCGCCTTAATATGAACATAATAAAGACCAATACCAAGTTTTCGCCCTGCCTTGTTTGTACCGGCCCACCCCTGTTCACGTATATTCTGACCGTTTCTTCTAAGGGCATTATCGAGTAATGTTGCCACCGGCCTTCCTTTTATATCATAAACTGTTATTGTCACATATGCATCATCAGTTAAATAATATGCCGGATATGCCCTGGGATTTTGTTTAGTAATCACATTATTCAGAATACGTGTCGGCCAGGGTGTTACTTTTGGAGGATCGATAACTGAAAATGTAAAACGGGTCGTATCCATATTCAAGTTAGGATCATAACCGTAATAAGAAGGTGTATCACCCTGCTTCACCTCAAGAATAAACTTGCACCCCTGACCAGGCGTTATAAGCGGATTCTCAGATGATATATGCCCTGCCCATTTATTCGGTGAAACCTTTCCAATTGGTATTCTAAAAAAACCATTAGCGGCAGGCGCTAAGTCATAAGAAGCAGAAATCTCATTTTCTGTATCAGGATGTAAATCAAATACATCGGGTGGAGCAAGAGCATCAAATCCCGCTGCAGTTACATTAGCAATAATTACATTAATTTCATCCGGCTGTGAAGCTCCGATAATATCGACCTCAAACCTTATAGAGGAATCATATAAAGGCCGTGCCAGATGATCTGTAGAATCAGTAATTAAAGCAGTATTATCATAAGCAGTTATACCGTCTGTTATTGCAACTTCCAGTCCATAAGCACCAGTTGTAACTGCATGAATTGGATCTCCGACAAGCCCCCCATGAGCTCTGTTCGCAGCAAGAGTTTCATTCCCGAATATATCAATTGCTGTTAAATAGTACTGATATTCGGTAATAGACTGAAGCCCTGTTATTGTATAAGTATCTGTTGCGATTACAGCCAGAGGACTAGTTGCCGGAGGATCGGTATTTGCATCAATCATACTCCAGTTTGCTGCTAATGCAGGCTTGTAGTATATGCGATAAGTGGAAAATTCAGGATCCGCTCCCAGTGGAGTCCAGTTTAGAGTAATTGTATCTACTGTTGATGTGGTACTTATCCATGGAGTAAACATCCCCGCACCAGCTCCTGGAGGATCAGCGTGATCCCAGATGATTGAAGGTGGTGTAGTATCCTGTATAATACGTCCAACAGCATTCTGACCGGTTCCACCCTCATAGCGGCCTCCGGCCCGTTCAATGATAGAACTAACCTGATATCCGCCAGATACATGTGTTTCATCATACTCAAGGGTTGTACCGGGTGGAACTTCACTTGCAACTGATGAAGGATTTTCAATTTCGACCCAGTTTGAAAGTGCAGCCCCTGCAGGAATTACAAGGTTAGTTGCTCTGACCCCACCACCATAATTATACGAAGCAACAACATCAACCGGTTGAGTCGTATTTACAGCAACGCCCTGATACTGCATTTGCACTTCAACCTGCATTTGTGTCCCGGCTGTGTAGATATTCCTGTGATAATCGGGCGGGTTACTTAATCCTCCTCCATTCTGGAATCTCACATCAACTACCTGGAATTTATCACAGATTAGTGTAAGCAATGGTGCTGGAGAAAGAATCACTATTGTACTACCATCAATTTCCGTTCGCACTTTCCATTCATATCTTCCAATTCCGTCATTCGGTTGCAAATTGACTGCGAACCAGCCCGCAGGTACCGCAAACGAGAAAGTACTGTTCTGATTAGTATCGTCAATACCAGCGAGAACATCTGTTGCCTCATATCCAGGCAATAAAATATCCCGATCAATATCAAACATCAGTTCAAGGTCTGCTGTGACATCTGTATTAAGCACAACATCAGCGCTGGTCGCACCTGCAATATTATAAACAATATTCCCTGTGACATTAAAAGGATCTGTCCATGAATTTACATATCCATCCGCGGCTGATCCCCCCTGTGACATCAAAACCCTGACTGTCGAAGATATTCCATATGGTATATTAGTGGGTGTTGCATCTGGTATTAATGCTCCATCAAAAACTGTCCGAGCCGAAGCAGTAATATCTGCCGGACCAACGGTTTTTTCGTCTATATCCCAAGAAGGAGTATAAGTGAAAATTACTCGAAAATTATTGTTATTTATACCTGTCACCTCGCAGTCAACTGTACCCGAAGTATCTCCTCCGCTTACATTCCCCGCAACAGATGCGATCAAACCAGTTGGATTTATATTAAGAACGACATCTCCGGCACCTGTAGGAATATTAACTGCAACATTAGTAACACAAGACCAGTTATGACCGTCGGCAGTTACATCTACGGTAAACGTATAAGGTCTATTAGGAAGATAATAGTCATCTAATGTTGAAAGATTGGTTCTTGCCCCCAAAGCGAAGAGATTAACAGAATTAACACCTACAACTACTATACCGTAAGTATGAGACAATGGCAGGGAACTGCCATCAGCTGTATCAAACACTGATCTGGCTGTTGAACTCAAATTATGCGAACCATTGGTTATCTCGTAAACTGCCGCTGACGTTGAATAATGGAATGTAACAGTCATATCTGTTCCAGATGACCATGCACCAAAATCTGCTGTCACAGTTCCCGCACTTGTTGCGCTCCCACCTGTTACTGTACCAACAACACCCATCCCACCCCCGGCAGGAGGCACCACTGATAGCACTATATCTGAAGTAGTTGTAGGTATTGTTAGAGTCACTCCTGAAACACAGCTCCAGTTATGCCCCTTCGCATTCACGGTTACAACAAAATCATATGTATTGCCATCAGTATAATAATTGGCAGAGGGGGCGCCGTATGAATCTCCTGTTGCAGGTGTGGTCACCTCAACTGTATTAAGGCCCGTGTCACTCATCTCTATACCATATATATATGCATAATTCGCTGATGTGACAGGCCCGCCTGTATCAAAGACGGATTCTGCCGTGGAATAAATATTATGGGATGCCCTATCTATTTCATAGACCGCAGCAGAAGTTGTATAATGGAATGTAACAGTCATATCTGTACCAGATGACCATAAACCAAAATCTGCTGTTACTGTTCCCGCACTTGTTGCGCTCCCACCTGTTACTGCACCAACGACACCGCTACCACCCCCTGAAGGAGGCACCACTGATAGTTCTATATTTGAAGTAGTTGTAGGTATTGTTAGAGTTACTTCTGAAACACAGTCCCAATGGTGACCATCTGCATTCACTGTTACAACAAAATCATACGTAGTACTGTCAATATAATAATATCCCACAGGTACTGTACCATACGGATTACCAGCTGCTACCGTCGTAACAACTACACTGTTAAGGCCTGTCGCCACTATACCATACGTATGAGAAAAGACCCCAGAAGTTACTGCCGCTCCGCCGAAGACTGACGTCGCTGTCGCTGTTATATTATGCGCACCACTTGCTATCTCACTCACACTCGTCGATGGAGTGTAGCTTATCGTTACTGTTCCTCCATTTGCCCAGGCACTGGTGCTGCACGTCACAACAGCTCCGGCAATGTCGCTATCACCCCCGCTCACTGTTCCCGTACCCAGGGCAGGATTCACTGACAATATTATATCCGGCGCACTCGTCAATGTCAGAGTCACATCCGTTACACAGCTCCAGTTATGACCATCCGCAGCAACTGTAACCGTAAAATCATATGGAGACCCTGCTCCTCCATTTATGTAATAATTCGCTGCCGGACTGCCATACGCCGTACCATTCTCAGCTCCGGTTACTACTACTCCGCCGGGATTTATGCCTATATGAACTATACCGTAATCACGCGCCAAACCTGCCGAAGGTACTGCTGCTGCATCAAATACCGACTTCGCTGATCCTGACAATTGGAAAGTAGCAGCTGTATGAGCTGTCTCTGTTACTGCTGCTGTCGGAGTATATGTAAATGTACCCCTGAAATTAGCACCTACTACATTTGACACTGCAAATGTCGCTGAACCCGCTGCATCTCCTCCAACTGTAACTACTCCAGGGATACTGGGATCTACTGAAAAGGTTATCGGTGCAGTTCCCGGTATCTCAAATGTAACCTCTTCCACACATTCAACCCCATGACCATCCGCTGTTACATCAACTACAAAATTATATGCTGTACCTGTCTTATAATAAAAAAATCCGCTGGCAGCAGGATACTCTGTACCCGGAGATGTTAAACCGGCATTCACTACTACTCCTCCGGGATTTATGCCTATATGAACTATACCGTAATCACGCGCCAAACCTGCCGAAG
>CAZBFP010000004.1:102749-166847 GCA_964491265.1 uncultured Leptospirales bacterium
TTAAACCGGCATTCACTACTACTCCTCCGGGATTTATGCCTATATGAACTATACCATAATCAGGATTAGCTGTATCTATTCCGCTATCTGTTGTTGTAGTGACTTCAGCAGAAATAGTCTGTGCTCCCCATGCTGTTTCCGGGACAGCAGAAGTAGGAGTATACTCAAAAGTAATTGTAAAATTCCCAACATTATCCGCATCAAAACTATAGTCAATAGTTTCTGCAGTCCCACCTGAATCATTTATTGAATCGGTACTTGGCGCGACTGTCACTGGGTCTGTAGGATTAAATGAAAATACCAAATCCCCGCCATTTCTGGAAATTCTCAATGTAATGTCATCTATTGTTGACCAATCAGCACTTTCACCTGTTGTCGTAATATTAACAGTAAAAGTATAAGTGTTACCGGTTTTATAATAAAAATGTCCGCTTCCGACTGGATATTCTGTACCCGCATCTGGAGTCAATGTCACTGAATCAACAGTAGCCCTCGCTTCACCGGCAAAAAACATCCCCGCCATCAGAAAGAGGACACAAAAAAACACCCTTATATTTTTAACCACTCTTATCATCAACTCAACACAATCTCTTCCAGTTATAATTCCTTAAAAACAGTACTTTACTCAAAATTAGTATCTTCCAATCCAATCAGAAAACAATCTTTTCTACAAAAAACAATTCTATTCCCTGATGAAAAAAGCATCCACCATAAATCACATTTTACATACAAAAAAGAATTCTCCAGTATAATAAACGGAATAATTTTCATAAAAGTCAATTTAATTATTTAAAAATTGCTGATAAGAGGGTCAGAGCATACTTCTGACTATAGAGCAACTGGCTGCGATAAAAGGGGTCAGAGCATATTTTACCTGTGATTTAAGGATCTTCTTGGATTTAGCATAAATATATAAATATAGGGTCAGAGCACTCCCGAAAAACAAAAAAAATCATGGCCGTTTCTGAAGAATCATCCCGGTATTAACCTTATAAAGTACCATATTTGATGAAAAGTCAGTAAACTCCGAAGCAAAATCTAGATCCCTGACCCTGCTTTCACTCTGCTGAAGATTGAACATATAGTAGCTTTTCCCCTCTATCCGGAGCTTAAGGATATTTGAGTCCACACCGGCAACGCTTCTTTCGCGAATAAGCCTGGTATGAATCTCATCAAGAAGCCCTATCTTTTCATGAGGAGATGATACAATATTAAAACCGGCAAGCCCCAGGTTTTCTGTTGTAAGATGAGGAATCACCAGTTTCCGGTTAAAGGATGAAAATTCAGCATTCATATTAATTTGACGAAGAAGCTGTTCAACCTCAGCCTGGAGCATCTCCCTGTCAGATGGATGGAGTATACCGCTTGAAGCCTGCAGGGCAAGCCCCCTGATTCGACGGATTATTTCAATATTCTGCGCAATTGCAGACTCTTTATAGGCAAGATAATTTCGGAAATCCTCGGCATTCATTATTTCCCGCTTTAAAGCTGCAATGTGGGAACGCATTTTTTCAGAAACTGCAAGTCCTGAAGGGTCGTCTCCAGCCATATTTATACGTTGTGCACTGCTGAGTTTTCGAATATTAGCGGAGATACTGCTGTAAATCCTGGAATTATGGCTCAATGTGTAGGATCCGGAAGGATTGCTGTAGATCATAATATTGGAATTATCCGGGATAAAGACATAAGATTGACCTGATTGACCCATTATCAGCTGAGATATAAAAAATAGCTGAAGAATTATTATTATAAAAATCGTTTTTTTCATAATATAAATATAGCTAAAAGGTCGGGTTTTTTCAAGTGTAGACAGGGGTCAGAGCATATTTCCTTAGAGCATCCGGGAGGGTCAGAGCACACTTCTCATAATAGAGCGCCTGTTTGCTGCAACCGGGGTCAGAGCATATTTTACCTGTGATTTAAAGATATATCTGATTCAGGATAACTGCGGGGTCAGAGCATAAAGAAAATATAAAACAAAAAGTCATTTCCTTCTGCATTTAACAAAGGGCACCAGCCTTTCAGGAAAGCTGTTCCCCCCATGACTGTAGCGCGGTTCATTTTTAGCCGAGTATGAAGTATTTTCAACAAAACCGTGGTCAGCAGTAATACAGATAGTCCTTTGAATTGGCACCTCGCGGAGGAGGGGTATAAAAATCTCCCTGCAGAATATCTCCATTTCCCTGGAAAGTGTTGCCAAATCCTGCTTTGTAGAATGTATCTTTTCATCAAGAATACCGATCCAGAGGATTACCCCTGATTCGGAATTATTGCTGATTATGGAACGCACATCATTTTTTCTATAATCACGCTCTGCTGCTTTAATAAAGATCCACTCCCTGCTGTTAAATTCAAAAACAAGCCCATTTTCAGGTATAATCCCGGGGAAAAGCTCGCTCCTGTAGGTAAGAGTGTCAGATGGCAGGGGTACGCAGTATAATTCCGGTGCGGAACATGTGATACCCTCACTGCTGAGAAAAGATACCATCTCAAGAAAAAGATCTATACGGAGAGAGTCAAAAACAATGAGAAGCGGTGATAATGTTTCAATTTTAGGAATAATTGTACCGGGACTCATGCTTTTTTCATATAAAGGCAATATTTCTTTAAAATGCCCTTCAGCTTCAGTCATAACAGATTCCCGCAAAGAATCACACTCCCCGGAAACCAGCTCCGCAAGTATATTGTTGTGAAATGCGATGCTTTTTAATTTTTCACCAGCAATAAGCGCACGCGCTGCTGCAATAAAATAAGCAGCAGGGAATCCGCTTTTTTTTCCGCTTTCCCGATGATACTTTTTTTTACATTCAAGAAAAATTCTATACCGGTTTAAAAGCTCAATATGCGCCTCTCCCCCACTAAAGGGATAAATGGTCTCCGGCAGCAGTATCCTTTCATCCATTATAAAAGTTTCAATTATCAATGTCATTACAGTAGAAAGCCCGCCTGAACGGCTAAAAAGCAGAAGGAGAGAATCTGTCCCAAGAGAATCAATATCCGCCCCCTTTAATACCTCATTGAGAAAACCTGGTTCAAAAATCACCTCCCAGTTTTTGACCCCTTCTATAAAACCGGTATAACGGTCAACAAGAAGGGTAAGTCCCTGTTCATCAAAATCAACAAAGAGCGATTTTGATATTATGTCTGCAGCATTTATTCCTTCGATATTACGCAAAAGATAAAAAAGAACCAGTGCTCTGACCCTCAGTTCACCGCGGTTTGTACGCACACAGGGTTTCAGGTCATCTGCCAGAACAGGCGGTATTTCCAGAATAGTCTCTTCAGCAGATGGATTGGAAAGCTCAAATATTATATCCTCATCGCTGCCGCCGGGCATATCTGCAAGGAGCCACTTTTCAAAAATCTTCATAAGCTCATGCTTTCTATAACGTCTCCCGTAAACTGCCCCGGTAAAATCCTCAAGATCCTTTTTCACTACTCGCAGAGTTCCTGAAAGGGCGCTATTAATAAGAGCTACGGCTTCACGTCCCGATGCCCGCAGGAGTGTGGCGTCATCAGTTCTGTCAGGATCGATACTGAGTATCCCTTTCAGGATCGCCCGCTCCTCCTGCTCCTGATCACCGCTCATTGATCCTGTATATGAAATAATTTTTCTTCTGTTCTCCTCATTCTGGAGAAGAGCAAAGTATTGCCTTATGCCATCTCTAATCATCGCGGAAAGATATTCAGCATTATATTTTGAAGAGGGCTGAGAAAGCCTGCACTCACAAAAGGGCCTCCTTTTCAACTCCTGTAAAACCTGCCGTCTGCACACTGAAGCTGCAGCGGAATTAATAATTTCATCAACCCTTATAAGATCAGACTCAACAGAGATAATTTCTATTCGGGATAGATTATACAGTACACGGTAGGGAACTGTCTGTTTAATAGCTTCAAGCTCGAAAAAATTTGATGCTGATTGTATTTTTTTATGCTCATCTGCGTACCGGTCAGCATACTCCTCCTGAAAAGCCGCAAATCGGGATATAAACTCTTCAATATTATTTTTAATTATATGCTCTTCAATATTTTTCATATCATCAAGCAGATTCAGATATTTATCCTTCAGCCCTTCAAAAGGCATCACGGCTGAAGAAGAAAGATAATCATAAATAAAAATTATCCGGTCAAGGTTAAGATTTCTAAAACTCATATACCTTTCATAAAGCTCAAAATAAAAAGACATATCGGGAAAATCGACAAGAAATTCCAGCAGGTACTGAAGCCCGTCTCTGGAATTTTTGCTCACAAATATATGCCCCATGAACTGATTTATAATCTCAACAGATTTTTCTATTTTATCAAGGGGATGATTTCTGAAAACCGGATATCCTTTAAGATTCTTCAACTCGGCGAGTATCCTGGCCGCATCCTGCTCCTTTTCTCTTTTAAATGAAACAAGATCATCCCATACTTTATTCTGTATCTGAAGATGGATCTTCTTTGCGGTAAGCCCTTCAGCAAATGGCCCCAGGAGTTCGAACCTTTCCAGAAATAGAGGCGACAATTCATCCCCTGTTCTTATGGAATCGCACATCTGCAGAGCCCTCAAATCAAGCGATTGCCCCTTTAAGGCTCTGCCGCCCCTCTCAAGGGTTACAAAGCCTGTCTGATGAAGGATGAAAAGATAAAGGCTGAAAAGGTCACGCTTTATCCCCCATGGCCCTTTCCTGAAATAATTATAAATTTTTTCAAAAGAGCCGCCATTTTCTCTCACATAAGAAATAATTTCACGGATAAAGCTATTAACAGAAGGATCGGGGGCTATTTGGTACTGGTTTGAAGTTTTAAGGATGATACCTTTATAAGGAAAAAGGGCATCAATGGTATTCTTAAGCGCCTTACTCCCTTCGAAATTAAAATCAATAATATCCTTTACAGCAAAAAGCTTAATTATCTGGTTAAAAGTCTCGCGAGATGTTATATCAACACCCGGAGCAATTTTTGAATGCCATGGAAAAATTCTTTTCAGAACAGGTTTAGTAATGATCTCCACTGTCTTTTCAAAAGAACCTGTTAGTACAATATCACTCTCTTCAATTTCTTTATCAGAAAAATGAAAAATTCTGGAATCGGTGTAAAGATCAAGTATAACCCTTTCCGCTCTTTCAACCGCCTCTTTTACCAGAATATCCACAGCGGCGCTACCCTGGCTCACGGTAGCGGAACTCTCTTCAAAGACGCTTGACATTGCATATCCTTTCAGAAGCAACTCTAATTCAGCTGCCCGCGGAGACCTCGGTTTTATAAAAACAAGAGCCTCCTCTGCTTTTGTAGCAGCGCCCTGTATCATCGAAACGTATAGAGACGCCTCGTCGGGATCATCTACCGGATACCCGATAATAATTACAGCATCTGTCTCTTCTGCTGACAGCTTCCTCCGTATTATATCCAGCTCTTCACTATCGATTGACTTTAATCCCATTTGTACAGCAAGGGATTCGCGGATTGTGTTCTCAAAAATAAACTTAAAACTTCTCCCGCCCCCTCGCAGATCAGCAAGGGGCAGCCTCTCATCTCTCATGCGTGAAATAAAATACCAGAGAGATTGTTTCTCTCTTCCAGGATTTTTCTGCAGAAACTGCTGGATCTTTTTTTCAAAAAGAGCGATGGGATTCTCTTCACGCTGAAAGAAGAAGGTGTCTTCCAGATCTGTGTCTCCTCTCACTGAAGAGAGAAATGAGGTTTCACGTTCAAGACGGCGGAGAATTTTTTCCCGTATAAAAGTATAATTCAGATCCGGATCAAGTTTACTCCTCTTATCCATTACAAGATTTGCAAGATCCTGGGCAGAGGGAGGATTTGCACCGGGAAGAATCTGGTAAAGCATAATCAATTTTAAAATCCTGGAAGCAAGAAAAGCATCTTTTGCGTCTTTAAATATCGAGGGAACATCCCGTTCAATACTGTTAAATACAATTGTCATAAGCCAGTTATACTCAATCGATTCCTCAAGATTATTTCTAAAGTGATCGAATATACGGTCCGGGAAAAGTAAAGTTGTACAATCCTCATCAAGAATGCCTGGAATACCTCTGCTAATGTTTCCCCCTACCTCAGTAACAATAAAATCGACAAGGCCCCGTGTTTTGGAAAATAGTCCGGCTACCCCTTCCAGCATCCTGAATGTTTCCGGATGAACCGGATACATGAGATAAAAATCATCCGCGCCATGCCGCCAGCGGGGGAAGGCATCGGCAAGATTACGATATACCCCATTAATCTCCTCACTGCTCCCCTCTTTTTTTACCAGAAGACGTTTTTCAACCAGCTCCCGCAGATGAAGGGTTGAAAGATTTATACGGACCGGATACCGGTCTTTAATCCTGTTTAGCCCGTCTGCAGAAATTGAGGCGACCTCTTCAATATTTTCCTGCATCGAAAAAAGTACCCGCAGATTTGAGGATCTGGTTTTCTCCCCCATAAACTGAATAAAGCGGATATCTTCCGACACAAGCTCACCTCTCCCCCTTGCGCGAAGAAATTCAGATAGCTCATCAAAGAGCAGAAATAGTCCGCCTGGATAGCTCTCTTTAAGGAGCATATCCAGTGAGGAGAAAAGCTCGTTATAATCATAAAACAGGCGGAGTGAACTTTTCTGCATACTAAGGAATGAATTAATTATATCCCGCTGCCGCCCCGGAGGCTCTTTATCAAAATCGGATTCGCTGATATGATCACTAAATTCATTCTTAAAAGCGGGAAGCACTCTTTCTTTAAACTCAGCTATCTGCCGGCTGAGATCAGGCAGATCAAGTTTAATCGAACGCTCAATTAAACTTCTGGAAATCTTTTCAACAATAATATCTGACAGACTATTAACAGATGAGTAGTCTGTCAGGCTCAATGACAGAGGGAGAAGTTTTTTTTGAATGATTTCATTTTCATAATTCTTCAATTCAGGGATATGACGGATGGTGATTTTCATCATATCGGGGTAATTAAATATAGCACAAAGATAGGCGATAAAATGACTTTTCCCTGAGCCATAGCCCCCCTTGAGCATAAATCCTGCGCCTGTATCTTTTACTGTGTCAGCAAGAATAGGCAGAAGCCCTTTACGTATATCGTCTGTTACAACAAAAGATTCGAATATTCTGGATTTTACTTCTGATTCGTCATAACGCTCAATAGACGAGACCTGGATTACAGTATCAACAGCAGGCACATCTATTAGATCACGAATCTTTTTCATCAAAGCCCACTTCCAATTCGTTCTTAATTTTCTTTATTTTCCCCCAAAGCTTTTTATAAGCCGGATTTTTTACAAGCATATTCATCCGGTCAAGAAGCGCAAGTTTTTCCTCTTCGCTTTGTGCCGAATATATAACAGATGTTAAAAATATATTATCATGGAATTGAGTGTCATCAAGCAGCATAAAATGCCTGAATGCGTGTTTAAATTCTTTAATTTTATAATAGGCAAATGCAAGCATCCTGCGATTAAAGCCATCCGGCTCCAGTTCCAGAAGACGACTATAAACTTCAACAACCTCGGGAAATTTCTCCTCCTTCTTAAGCTGCTCTCCAAGAAGCTTAAGCATCTGAGGATTTTCATTATCAGACAGACCAATGGTTTCCCGGATATCCTCTGATACAAGCCCCTTCTGATCAATCCTGAGGGAAAGCTTCTCTTTACTATAAAGGCTATTATGCGGTTCAATATGGATTGCTCTATCAATGTTCACCAGAGCTTCGGGGAAATCCCCCAGGTCACGGCATATCTGAGCAAGAAGATAATAAATATCTGCTCTATCCGCTTTTATATTTATTGCCTTTTTCGCATATTGCAAAGCCTCTTCCCCTTTGCCTGAAAGCCGCAGCACCTTTGCAATACGCTTAAGCAGAAAAAGATCCCCGGCTGTTTCACGCTCAAGGTCAAAATATATTTCAACAGCACGGGAGTAGTTTTTTTTTGCAGCATAAAGGTCACCTTTTGCCCGAAGTGAATAATAATTACCCGGGTCAATTGATAAGGCGCGCTCAATCAATAATTCAGATTCCGGGTATCTGGACATCCGCATATATATATCCGCAAGCCGGTTAAGGAGTTTTGTAGAGGTAGGGTCTTTTGCTATCTCTTCAAGAAGAAGTTCTTCAGCTTCACTAAATTTTTTCTCACCAATCAAAGATGATACAAGGTTAAAAATATCCCGGGAAACTGCCATATCTTCTCTTTTCTGTTAAGTATACTATAATTTATTGTTACCCATACTTACCATAAATATCTTCTAATTTTGATAAAATGTCAAGGAGAAAATTTTAAAGGGGGTCAGAGCATACTTTTCGACAAAAAAGTACGGGGTCAGAGCATTATGAAAAAAAATTAAAATCCTACAAAAAAATCAAAAAAAATTCCTCCAAAAACGTATATATAGTAACGCAATTAAATATTCTATCTGGAGAAAGAAATGATACTGCTTGTCTGCCTTTTAAACCTGTTTTCTCGACTTGAAGAAGCATTAAATCCGGATAATGATCCGCTATTCTGACTAAAATTCGCTTAAATTTTTATTTATTCCAGGAATAATAATCGATTTTACTCCGCCTCAAGTTTGGGGTCAGAGCACCTTATCAAATCATTAAAAGAGGAGTCATAAAAATGCCAAGACCACTTCGAATCTGCGAGCCTGAATTAACTTATCACTGCTATTCCCGCTGCATTGAGCTGAGAAATATACTCTCCCCCGACTTTGTAAAAGAAATGGCAATTGAGTCGATCAATATGGCTTTAGAAAAATATTCTTTTGAGCTTGTGCACATGGAATTTGTGGAGAACCATTTCCATATTGTTATAAAGACATTAAAAAAAGATCACAGCATATCCAAAATAATGCAGTTTATTAAGGCAAGAATAACAGAAAAATATAACAGAATGCATGGTCGTACCGGAACTCTATGGAACGAGCGCTTTAAATGTAAAATAGTTGAACATTCCGAGGATCCTGTAGATTATCTACTCTGGCTTTTGTGGTATATTGCCTATAATCCGGTAAGGAAAAGGGTAATTCGCGATCCCAGGGAATCTGCCTACGGGACCATAAGGGTTTATCTGGAAGAGGAATATAAGCCAAGGATTAAAGTTACTCTACATCAATATTTCGTTGATCTGGGAAACAGCTTTAGTGAAAGGGTAAAGCGATTTCTTGATTACGAGGACCAATACAGGAGACATCTGGCGTCACTGTAACAAAAGAAAATTTCATAATCTCATCTGACAAAAAGGAGTACTTTGCTAAAAGTATTGGATAGTATATTGCTCTTTAAATTCAACCTTCCCTTCAAGAACTTTAGAAACGAATATTTTCCCTTTATCATCTACAAGAATCACAGAAATACTTTTATTTTCAATAAGGAATTCTGCTGTTTTATTAAATCCCATGACAAAAAAGGCTGTGGCATATGCGTCAGCTAAAACAGGGTCAGAGCATATTACTGAGACAGAAATCAAACCAGAATCAGCCGGATATCCACTTTTCGGATTAATTATATGATGATATTTTTTACCATTATACTCCCGGTATCGCTCATATGCCCCGCTTGTAGCTACTGAATCTTCTCCGGAAAGGTCAAGTGTGCCGATTATTCCAGAACCAGTGGGATCTTTTACACCTACAATCCAGGATTTGCCCGCATTTTTGCCGATAACCTGGATATCCCCACCTGCATCAACAAATCCGGTAGTTATGCCATGTTTTTTCAGCATCTGCACTGCTTTTGAAATAGCATAACCCTTTGCTATGCCGCCCATATCTGCTCTGACCCCTTTCATTTTAAAACCAGCTGTATTCCCCCTATCCTCAAAAAGGAGATTTTCATAGCCCACATACTTTAATTTCTTTTGAATTTCAATACCAGATGGAGGAACAAACTTATCAGCCCTGAAATTCCATAATGAACTGAGAGAAGCAAAGGTGACATCGAAAGAACCTGAAGTTTGACTGCTAATATCAACAGATAATTTCAATAACTCATAAACCTCCGGTGTCAGCTCAACCATGCTCTGACCCCCTTCTCTGTTCAACCTGGCTATATCCGTTTCATAACTATAGGTACTGAATAAAGCCTGGATCCTCTCAATCTCCGTGAAAGCTGAATTAATCGCCTCAACAGCAGTTTTTCTTTCAGAATTTACAGTAATATTTACTATAGTACCAAGAAGAGGCCTGCTTACAGAAATTTTATCACTTCTGCAGCCTGTCAGTATCAGTAATAGCAGTATTACCTGAACTAAGGCCGGAATAATTTTATGTCCATTTACTCGATTCAGGGCTCCTCCCTTTCTTTAATGTCTCTTTACGCTTTTTTTTCTGCTGAGAATCTAATGCTCTGACCCCTTTTCTTGACCCCTTTTCTCTCCACAGAAAAAACCTGCTTTTTTAGCATCTGTTTAAAGCTTTTATACCGGATCTGGTCTACTTCTCCATTCTCAACTGCGTTCAATACTGCACATCCAGGTTCATTATCATGCCTGCAGTCACCATACCTGCAATTTTCTGCAAGTTCCTTAAAATCATCAAAATCATCCTGCTGAAAACTATCGTCACTGGAAACCGAAACTCCGCTAATCTCCTCTGTATCAACAATAATTGCGCCATTTTCAGCCCTAAAAAGATCCATCCCCTTTCCGGAATTTCCACCTGCAATTGCCGCAATTATCGATGATTTACCGGCACCTGTAATACCTGTAAATGAATAGGTTTTACCATATTCCATATGATTTTTAAAGTCATCCACCCCTTCCCCGGAAGCTGAGCTGAGAAAAAAGACCTTAAAGCTGCTAAATTCTTTCTCAATTTGAGTTTTACGTTTATCATCTTCTGTAAGGTCGGTTTTGCTGAATAGAAGGAGCGGAGCTGCACCATTTTCGATAATACCCTGTGCAAGCTTATGAATGACAGAAAAATCGGGCATTTCTGACATAGATACGACTATACATATATAATCAATATTCGCACCAAGAAGTATTTCACTCCACTCATCATCTGGATCTTTTGGTATAAAAACCGATTTCCTCGGTATAACATCATAAATCTGTGCTCTGACCCCATCCTCGTGTGCTCTGACCCCATCCTCGCCGGGGATCAGGAATACCCAGTCACCGATTACCGGAAGATCATCATTATCAACAACTGAATAATTAAGCCTGTCGGAAATTTCCGCCTCAACTATTCCATCCTCACACAAAACCATCAACGTTTCTGACTGTAAAACAACTCTTCCCGGCTTAAGATTTACATTGAGTTTGTTATACTGCTCTTTAAACCATGCATCCCAGCCGAAATCCTCAAGCCTCATAACTGCATCTCCGCAAAATAAATATCAATCGCAAAGGCATAAAGCCGAAACTTCTCATATATCACTGATTTTTCAGAAACAGCCTGTTTTTAATTCACTGATACTTCTGTTATTTTCCTGATAATACCCGGAATTTCACCAAAACTATGTACAATATACTTTTCGCCGGCGATTTCATCAACCCCTGCGTGTCCGAATGCACACCCAATAAAAGGGATATTGTTTTCCACTGCAGCTTCAAGATCTGTGTAACGATCTCCTATCATAATAATCTGTTTAAGATCATCCAGCTCTGAAATATAATGTTCAATTACACCGGATTTATTTAGAATATCCCCTTCAGGATAGATAAAGGGTTCGGAAAAATACTTCTTAAGATCATAGGTTTCCAGAATTGCCTCAACATATGCTCTGACCCCGTTTGAAGCAACAAGCATTTTATAATTTCCAAAGCTCAGGTCCACAATAGTTTCAAAAACATCATCTATAAGGGTCCCCTTCTTATCTCTTATCATCCTAACCAGATTTTCTGTGCATATAGCTGCAAGTTCATTCCTGGTAAATTCATCTGAATCAGGGAAAAGCAGTAAAAAAATCTCCTTAAGGGGGAGCCCAAGGGTTACAGTTATCTCCTCCCTTGAAGGTTTCTTTAGTGTTAAATGAGGCTTTTCCTTTATGTATGATTCAATCCCTTCACCAAAGGCTTCTTCCAGTATATTTCCGGCATCATAAATAGTACCGTCAATATCAAAAGCCAGATATATATTATCTCTTTCCACATTTACCTGCTTTTTTTTTCAGTGCTGCAGACTCTTGCTATAAAAATTAATTATTTTTATAATAATCCACAAAAAAATATAAATCTATCCCTGTACACTTAATGTCAAATAAAAAATTTACTATAATGCTCTGACCCCTATCTTGCTCTGACCCCTTTTCTTTTTCGATTTTTTCTTGACTCCATAGCCTCATTATTATCTAAAACAGTAATCAAATGTTCCCAAGGAGCTCCTCTTGAAAAATCAGGTAAAAATAGGTAATCTTACATTAAAAAATCCCGTTACTGTGGCATCAGGTACAGCCGGTTATGGTGAAGAGCTGTCTCAATTTATGGATATCTCATCTATCGGGGCCATCTTTACAAAGGGGCTTTCACTTAATCCGCGGAAAGGGAACCCGGGGAACAGAATTCATGAAACCGCTTCAGGGGTATTGAACTCAATAGGTCTGGAAAATGTGGGTCTTGAGGTATTTCTGGAGAAGAAACTCCCCTTTATTCTTAAAAAAGGGGCAACCCCCATCCCAAATGTGGCAGGGCACTCGATTGAAGAAAATATTGAATTATGCAGAGTGCTTTCTGAAACCGACGGGATCGATGCAATCGAACTTAACGTTTCATGCCCCAACGTGAAGCATGGAGGGATAGCCTTCGGCACAGATATTACAGTTTTCACCGATCTGCTTGAGCAGGCACGGAGAGCGACAAAATGCGCACTTATTGTTAAGCTCTCCCCCAATGTTACAGATGTTACTCAATTTGCAGTAAGAGCCCAGGAGATTGGAGTTGATGCTGTATCCGCAATCAATACTTTTCTGGGAATGAAAATAGACATAAATAAAAGAAAGCCATATTTTAACAATAAGGTTGCAGGGCTTAGCGGTCCTGCGATTAAGCCCCTGGCAATCAGGATCGTTTATCAGATTTTCTCAAAAATAAATATTCCCATAATCGGACTTGGCGGAATTGCATCTATTGATGATATGCTGGAATTTATGATGGCAGGAGCAAGCGCAGTTTCAGTAGGGACAATGAACATGGTGGAGCCTGCAGTTTCCGCAAAGCTTGCGGCAGATTTAGACAGATACATGGTTAAGCACAAGATTAATACAATAAATGAAATTATTGGAGCAGCCCATTAATGGCGTTCCTGCAAAAAGTAACTTATTTTGCCACAGAGGCTCAGAGACACAGAGAAAGATGAACTAATTATACAGATATATGAAATCGTACATAAATATATTTACAATTTTTTGCAAATATGTATTATTGATTACTAATTTCTATAAAATTCCGTACCTCTGTGACTCTGTGTCTCTGTGGCAGACTTTTTACAGTAGCGCCATTAATGCTGCAGTATATGTTCTATAATAATTCAGCAGTAAGCCTATTTTTAATACCGGAGCGGAAATGAAATACTGGAATAAAACTCTTAAAGAGATGGATGAATATATGCCGGGGGAGCAGCCTGCCAATATTGATGAGTTTATCAAGCTGAATACAAATGAGAACCCCTTCCCCCCGTCAGACTCGGTGTTCAAAGCAATAAACAGCTCCATTAATGGCAATCTGAGAAGATACCCTGATGCAAAGGCTTCGGGCGTAAGAGAGATTTTCGCATCACAGAACAGCCTTTCACCTGATAATGTTTTTGTCGGGAATGGTTCTGATGAAATTTTCACACTCATATTCAGAGGATTCATTGAGAAGGAGGGACTGGCAGCATTCCCCTACCCATCATATTCTCTTTATGATACCCTGGCCCAGGGGAATGGTATTAAATACGAAAAAATTAATCTGGACAGTGATCTGAACCTGGATATGAACAGATTCCTTGAAAAAAAATATGACCTTGTAATTATAGCAAATCCCAATAACCCCACAGGTACATACACAGATATATCTCATATAAAGGATTTCCTCAATTCCTACCAGGGACTCCTTGTTGTTGATGAGGCTTATATAGATTTTTACGGCGGCTCAGCCATTGGTCTGATCCATGAGTATGATAATGTCATTGTTACAAGATCATTTTCAAAATCCTATTCACTTGCAGGATTGCGGGTCGGCCTTGCTATTGCAGGGAAGGATATAATAAGAGGATTGTTTAAAATTAAAGATTCCTATAACATAGACTCATTAGCCCTTGCAGGGGCTGAAGCAGCTCTACTTGATACAAAATACTTTAACTACAGCATAAGAATGCTTACCAGTAATAAGGAATACCTGGAGGAGAGACTCCTTGACATGGGTTTCATAATTGTCCCTTCAAAGGCGAATTTTCTCTTTGTAAAACACAGTACCATTGATTCAAAAATAATTTTCGGGAAACTTAAAGAGAACAGAATCCTTGTGCGCTACTTCAGCGGCCCCATACAGTCAGATTATATCCGCATAACAATAGGTACAATGATGGAAATAAAAAAATTATGTTCAGTCATTGATTCTATATTGGCAGAAGAATAATTTTCCCTTCACTGTTGGTAATTGTACTTCTCTGGTACATTTCGTTAACTGTAATTTTAGCCTCCCTGGCAAGAACCATATCCTCTTTCTTAATCCAGATGTTCACCTGCTGATTGATTCTCCCCTCTCTCCATTTGAAGCCTATAACAAGGCCGGCGATCTCCTGCTCATTCAGCATCCGCTCATAGCGGGATATTTCACTTATTACTGTTTCAACATTCTCTTTTATTAACTGAGTGGAAAACCTTCCATAATCAAGATTACTATCCTTTACTATCTCCACATCAAATCCGAAATAGAGCCGATCAGTGCGGTTTGACCTTTTATCAAAATAAAAGCCTGTGCTCTTTTTAGAAATATCAAACTCATGCTTTTCAGTAAGCATGGCAATTACTGAGAGAATAAAATTTTCATATTTATTCTGATAATAAGCCCCGTTTGTGGTATAGGTATTGATATTAACCAGATATTCTGAATACTTACTTTTAGCTTCAGCAGTATTCACCCTGACATTCTCAAAAGGTTTATCATCAGAAGCAGAGATCTGCCCGCTCCCTGAAGCGCAGGATGTAAAAATAACCATTAAAATAAAAACCAGTAATAAAATAAATCCTTTCCCGCAATAATTCTTATTCATAACCCACCATGCTATATATCTACTTTTTCATGAATTCAAAAAACTTCGCTATTTCAGGGGGATAATTCCCTGAAGCATCCTGATATTTTTTAAACTTTCTTTCGTATGCAGCTATATCCCTGACACTCACATTCTTATACCTGTTGGCATACTTGCTGAAAGCAGGCATCCCTTCGAGCTGTTCCCTGATGTCCATATTAAAAGGTATATGCTTAAAGAACATCTCCCTTACAACAGTATTCAGCTTCATTATCCCTTCTTTTTCATATGCCACCCACATAACATAATCATCGGCGAACCTGTCCCTGTTTGTCCTGAGGCTTTTAAACCTCAATGCGATTTTTTCCTTTGCCTCCTGTGAAAGCTTGGTATTCTTTTTATAGGTATTCACATAATCAAAATACTCCCCTGTAATTCCCCCTTCAATGGGATCAGCCCACATGGCGCCCTTAATTGATCTGCTCAACTCCCACCTGTAGCAGGCAAAGGTATGCATAAGGCTCTTCTCAATATCACCCATAAAAAAAGCAGGTACAACTATTCTCCCTCTCGATCTTTTATTATTACCTGTCATCTCCTGCCACAGCAATGTCTTTGTGCCGTAAATAGGGAGAATAATAATATAAGGAAGAATCTCCTCCTTAATTATTTCACGGGCGGAATCGAGTTTTAATACTGTCTCCCTGTAAAAAAGAGAAAAATCAATATCCTTAATATTTTTTACTACAGAAGCGATACTGCTCTTTGACTGATATATCCCTTTGAAGCTACCCTTCATTATTTCAGATGTGAGTATGGGGAAAGCAGTAGCTGTACCCCCTGAACATACAGCAGCTGTGCTTGCAAGCCTCTGTTCTATTTCATGGAGGGTTTTGTTCAGGTTCTCCTCATTAGGATCAGAATCCCCCCCCCTTTTATTCGCATTTTTATCTTTTTTCTGATACTTATCCTGCTCTTTCAGAAATGCCTCATATGAAAGCCCCATCTCAGTAATACTCGGCTCCTCGTCACCAGCATAAATCCTGGATAGAAACTCATACTCTGTTAGTATGGGGATTTCGCTGCTCTTCTCCCGTATCCTGGCAAGATCATTAAGTTCAACCACCTGAAAAGGCTCAAGCATCTCATCATCAAGAAATCCGAAATTAAGCATAAGGCGTACAGCTTTAGGCACAGAAGATTCTGTTTTTGTTCTTACATATACCTGTTTATAAAGATCCCAGTACATCTGGGAAATAAATCGTCTCACCTTCCTCCCTTCAGGCTCCGGGTTGAGAGGACTCTTCATTGTTTTAAAATCATTAAGGAGCTTCAGCATCTTATTCTGAAACTCCTTCTCTATCATGGAAAATTCAAATATCTGGTATATCGATTTCTGCAGTCCGGTGCTTATTACAGAAGCCGCAGTAACAGGCGCGGAATCCTGCTGAAGATAATCACCCCGTTGTGTCTCTTCAGCCGTAGATGAAACAGGTGCAGAAACACCCGCAGCAGCAGTTATTAGATCTGAAAAACCGTTTTTTTCTCTAAGGGTTTTTCCGCAAAGATCTGTATAGATTTCATCAATTTTTTCAAACAGCTTTTTAAGATTCGGTGAAAAATCGGGCTGTATTCTATTTGAAAGACTCCAGTCCTGAAGCCCCCCCTTCCCTGCCAGATAAGCGCTCCAGCTCCCTTCACCATTAAAAAATTCATCATTTTTTAAGTTAATCTTATCAATTATATCATGAATATTTTCCAGTACAGCATTAAAGCACCCTGTAATCACGGAAAACATAGAAACAGACATATTAATATCACCTTTAAAAAGATGGACCAGAATCTGGGGATTCGCCTTTAACAGGCCCTTAACAAGATCAAGATACTCCTGCCCTATAACATCATATATCAGTTTACTGCTGTAATTCTTTTTTAAGATTTTCCCCTTATCCTCAACTAAAAAATCTATCCCTGCCTGCTGAGGCATAACCCCTTTCCCGGCAGAAAAGGCTTCATAGAGAGTTTCTGAATTTGTATTCATCCGCTCAGTACCGTTATTTGATGAAAGCTGATGATAAAGAATCATAAGATTATCATCAACCTGGCACATCCTCGTATAAAGAGCAGCAGCCTTTTTTAGCTGATTCTGAGACTGCATAAAAAGATTAAAAAGCTGTCTCAGCATATTGATCGATCCAGGCACATCCCGTTCCGCAATCCCGGTAAATCCTTCAGGCGACAGAGGATACTCTACAATTTTGCAGGGGCTTATTGCCCGGATAGACTTTGTGTACGGGGATGTGAGAAGATCTGAAAAGCCCATAAGCATGACCTTCCCTTTTAAGGTACAGACCCTTACAGATTTATCAATTATTATTTCATCATCAAGACCGAGGTATTCACGCGGTGAAGAAAGTATCTCAATCTCCCCCTCCCCCATAAGATAAATCCTTTCAGGCATACCACCCTGAACAAAAAGGACATCGCCGCTTTTAAGAGATCTGCTTTCAGGCATTAGATTAAGGCCCCCTGAATCGAATTGAAGTTTATTAAACAGTGTAGATTATATATGATACCGTGGAGTATTACAATAAAAAAATAAATAATTATTAAATACCGCATTTACCGGTTATACTTTTTTTTCTCTGATATTATTAAGGTATTCATCCCATTCAAGGGGGAGCAAATACTTTTTTTTATTATTACACTCTTTACATGCAGGGACAAGATTAATTTTTTCCGATTTCCCCCCTCTGGCAAGGGGTATTTTGTGATCCATTGTAAGTTCTGCCGGCTTAAAGACCATTCCGCAATAGTAGCATAGGCCATCAGCAATCCGGGCTCTCCACCATGGGGTATTACGTAAATCCCTGGCTTTCTGCTTCTCTTTTACCAGGTCAGATTCTGCATCAAAAAAAGAGGGCTGCTGCTTTATCCCCTCTCTTCTCTCCCTTTTCCGGTTGAGGTTTCGGTCTTTATAAGACATAATCATCACTCAAATCTTTCACCGCTCTCAATTCTGTAGCCGTTAATAAAAGCAGACCCATCCATAATTTTCCTGTTCTCCGGCTGTATTAAAAGTATCTCAATAATCCCCTCACCTGTACCGGCAAGAAGGCGCTTTTTCTGGAACCGGAAAACTTCACCAGGGGCTGGGATATATCCCGGATCCTCGTTAAACAGAGATGTTCTCCACACCTTAATATTCATACCTTTAAATGTAGTCCATGCCGCAGGCTTAGGATTAAGGCCCCGAACCAGATTATGTATTGCAGATGCTTTTTCACCCCAGTTTATATGCGCAGCAGCTCTGTCGATTTTACCGCAATAAGTGGCCTCTTCATGATTCTGAGGCTTAGTCTTTGCTTCGCCTGATGCAAGAAGTTCTATAGATTTAATCAGCAGATCAGCACCCATTGGCAGAACCTTTTCGTAAAGTTCCTCTGCTGTAATATTCTCATCAATAATCAGTTTCTCCTGCAGAACAATATCACCTGCGTCAAGATCTTTGTTTATCATCTGAACTGTAACACCGCTGACCTTTTCACCATTGATCAGCGCCCATTGAACAGGCGCAGCTCCCCGATATTTGGGCAGAAGCGAAGGGTGAAGATTGATGGTGCCTAAAGGGGGAAGAGAAAAGACCTTTTCCGGAATCAGTTTGCCGTATGCAACAACAACAAATATATCTGCATTATAACTTTCTATGGCGCTCTGGAACTCAGGATCTTTCAAAGAAGCAGGCTGGAGAACAGGTATATCCATACAGCAGGCTGTTTCCTTTGCTGAACAGTACCGAATCCCCCTGTTTCTGCCGCACTCCTTATCTTCAGGTGCAACAAGAAAAACAATCTCAAATTTTTCGCAGAGCTTCTCAAGGGCATATGAAGCGATGTCAGGGGTTCCAAAAAATCCGATTCTTATCATTTATTCATCTTCCTGATTTTTTTTAATGCGGGCCTCAGTTCATCTCTAATATACTTTTCGATTCTATCAACGAAAAGAATACCGTCAAGATGATCAAGTTCGTGCTGAAGCACTCTGGCAAAAAGCCCCTCTGCTTCGAACTCTATCTCTTTCCCATCCCGTGTATACCCGGAAATCAATATCTCTACAGGCCGTACAACCTCTTCATATACCCCGGGTAGAGAAAGACACCCCTCATCAAAGGGCTCTTTCAGGGAGGACCGTTCCTTAATGACCGGATTAACAAGAGCCAGTTTGCCGTTTAGCCCCTCTCCGGTATCTATAACTATTATTCTTTTACCAAGATCAACCTGGGGAGCGGCAAGTCCTATACCTGACTCCCTGTACATTACCTCAAACATATTATCAATAACGGAAACTACATTTCCGTCTATATTCTCAACTTCCTGAGCAACGCTCGAAAGGGTTTCATTTCCATAATAAACAAGTCTATATGACATCTTAAACCTCACAACTGGCGGAAAATAAAAAGAATCCCCCTTTGAATCACTGTAAAACTCTTACTATATAATAGTCCTGAAAATCCTCTATGGTTACATCATCGCAAGCATATTCACTGAATTTATCCGGATTATAACCAGTATAATTAATACAGGAATTATCAAAAAGTGGAAATTCTACTTATTTATAACTATATTAAAATTCGTTTTAATGACGTCAAGTAGAAAGTTAAGAAACACTATTATCAGAAAACATAGGAAGATATGAATTATTATTGCTTTTTCCCTGATATTATATGTCTATTATTATCAATATTATTCGTAAATCAGTGTTTATTCCTTAACTTGTATTAGAAATAAAATGTTTTAATATCCCCGCCGCCGTAGGCGGCGGGGATATTAAAAACATCATTATTGCACTAAAAAATATCTTAAGGGATAATTACTGTTCATAAATACAGCTGACTTTGCAGGCTTTAACCCGGAGAAAACTATGAAAAAATTGTATGCACTTATTATAATTATAATCGCTTCAATCTCCCTATCCTGGGCCCTTGAGGTTGATGTTGATGAGATACTCAAATCACGAAGAGTAAATTTTACTAATTATGCCGGCCCCCAGAGAGGAGCAGACACTGTCCGGGAAATAAGGAGTATCGGCAGTCATCTGGCCAGGGGCTCCAGATCTGCAGGGTTTAACGAATATTTCAGATACCACATGAAATATTCCATACTGCGCGCCCTATCTGATGAAAATGAGGGGAAATACTCTGCTGACATCTTCTTTATAGATAGAGATGCACGGGTTGACCATATCAGAAATGTACGGAGAATTATATCATCATACCTGGTAAACATGTATAGATATTCTACAAGGGACGCAGATACCCTGGCCCTCTTTCTAACCTACTACAATGCGGTTTACAGAGGGGATATGGATTACCTGAAAAAGAACTATAAGAGTGCAGTTATGCGGCATATAACAGCCGCAAATGCAGGGATAGCTACCGACTACCGTCAATGGCCGGGGAGAACAGCAATGCTAATACCCTTAACATCCGATTCCAAAAGGGAAAAGCTGAGAAGTATTGACCCCTTTACCATTTCGGACCGACGGGTAATTGATGAGGTTAAAAAAGATGATGGGAGCCTGGAAGTAAGAAAGCAGATGACTCAGATGAAAGAGGAAACTCTTGAGGATGAAAAAGAAAGAATTGAAGCAGAAAAAAAGGAGCTGGAAAAAAGAAAAACTGAAGAGCGGATAAGAGAGCAGAAGCTCCAGGAGGAGCAGAAGCGTAGAGAAGCGGAAAAAGGTACTCTTCAAAAAGAGGAGCAGCGACTAATCACTGAAAAATCTGAGGCTGAAAAAATAGATGACCCGGTTAAACGCGAAGAAGAGAAGCAGAGGATTGCCCGTGAAGAGGAGGCTTTAAAGAAAAAAGTTGAGGATCTCAAAAAGCAGGAGGCAAGGCAGGAAGATGAGATGGCTATCATTACAGCGGATAAAATCTCCACAACTGAGAAAGAAGAGATCCTGAAAAAAGAGGAAGAGGCCTTAACAGAAAAAGAGAAACTTCTTGAAGAGGAGAAAAAGGAAATCGCTCAGGAGGAAGCTCAGAAAAAAGATGATTCTGCAGTAACAACCGATAAGGAAATTCAGCAGAAGCAGGAGGAGCTTCGCCTTAAAGAGGAGGAGCTTGACAAAAGAGAGGACCAGCTGAAATCAGATACAGCTGATAAAAATATATACGCACTTAAACTATTTTATCTTAAAATAAAGGATTACATTGACGGCGGACATTACAATAACGAACTGTTCATGATCAATCCCGCCACACAAAAAATTGAATTCAAATCACCTGTAACTAACATATGCGGAAGAAGATATGATATTTTTTCGGGAGGAATAGTTGTTATTACCCACAGGGGTGACCATAAGAGAGGACACAATCTTACACTTATTGACAGAAACACCCTGACAGTAACAAAAACCGGAAATGAAGATATTTTCTGGAGAAGTTTTATTGAAATTAGGGGCCAGAATATTTATGCAATCACTAAAAAAGGGGAGAAGTACTATCTTGGCAGATTCAACTCCAGCCTTGAGCTTGAAGCTGAATCGAAACAGGAGGTAAACCAGGATTCATTCATAACTTTTTTTGAAGATACAATCTTTATCAACAGGGCGGATAAAACCATAATGGTTCTCAAACGGGATGACCTCTCATATATGGCAGAGATCAAACCGTGATAAATCAATTAAGCTTGATAATAATTTCTACACGCCGGTTTTTCTGACGCCCCTCTTTTGTTGTATTGTCAGCTACCGGCTTATCCTGTCCAAAACCTTTGAATGAAAATTTATCATGGCCCAGATGTGATTTCAGTACCTCAGAAACACTTCTGGCCCTTTTCTCAGAAAGGCCCTTATTATATCCCCTGTTCCCCACATTGTCAGTATGTCCCTCAACAATAATCTCTCTGTCAGGATATTTTTTCTTCACTATTTCTGCGATCTTATCAAGTTTCTCCCTTGTGTCACTTCGTATACTGTAGGAGTCAAAATCGAAGAGAAGATCACCCATTGTTACAACAACCCCCCTCTCCTCTGATTCCACATCAACACCCTGGGGGAGTGATTTTTTCATATCCGCAATATCCTTCGCCTTATCATTTTCCTTAACATTTGGGAAAACATTATTCTCAGTCTCAATTGCCATCTGAAATTCAACACTGCTTAAACTCCGGTTGGGTCCCCGGAAAATAAATGCTATCCTGTAAAGATCGCGGATATCCGCAGGCCTGTTGTTTGTTGTATCCCAGTATATGACCCCCTTATTATGCCCGGCAATTTTCACAGGGAAATCTGATGGATAGGCGGATCCTCCAAGATCCATGTTTATTGTATAAATATAATCGATAACAGCAATTTCAAGGCCCTTCTGATTTACAACTTTTGAAAGGGTATATTCAACCGGAAAGGTAAGCTTAAATGGACGGGAAAAGTTATTAATTACCAGTTCCCCGTCAGCTTTCCAGCTTTCATTAATTTCAACATTCTTTTCAGGGAAAGTAGGTATATGACGGAGATTCGGCATATAGTCGCGGCCTTCTACTATAAATTTACCGGATGGCTCTATATAAAAATCAACAGGGTACTTTTCTCTCTGTTTAAAAACAGATTCACGCTCATCTTTCTCATACATGGTAAAAATACCGTTTACAGAATTAATTTCCCCCTTCTTTCCGGTTGAGGTGATATCTATAATATTCCTTTCATCATAAACCCTGGTAAGCCGGGCATTTACGTAATAGTTTATTCTTGCGGTTTTTACAATTTCAAAACTTTCATCTGCTGAAATATCCCATCTCAGTACCAGTGCATATAAAGAATTTACGGAAAACAGAAGCAACATGAATGCTATAATTGTTCTTTTCATAATTAATCTCCGGGAGAGACCTTCTCCTGTCTAATCTATCGGCATATTATGTCATATAGTTTAGAATTTTTTCTAATCAGACATAGCTGCACTAATAACTTAACAGAAAAAAGAGCTTGAGAAAAATAAAAATAAAATATTCCAGCCTATATGCCTGACTGTTTATACTCTCCAAGAAGATGATATATCATTATACCATAAGCCACAGATACATTGAGGGACTGTTTTATCCCGTGCATAGGAAGCTCTACTGCAATATCGCAGAGCCCGGTAATCTCATCTGAAAGCCCTTCAACCTCATTCCCCAGAACAAGACATAAGGGGAAGGGGTAATCCACAGCGTCATAGGGGTGACTTCTATCTGTGTGTTCAAGGGCTACAATGCAATAACCTTCACTTTTCAGTTTTTTGACAAGCGAAAGAGTATCCTCTGTATACTCCCATGGAACCGAATCAACACTCCCGAGAGCGGTTTTATCAATCTCTTTCCGGGGCGGATAACCGGTATAACCGCAAAGCCAGAGCTTCTCAACTGATGCCCCGTCAGATGTTCTGAAAATTGATCCCACATTATAAAGGCTGCGAATGTTCTCGGCAACAACAGTAACCGGGAGCCTTTTAATCGAAGAGATTTCACTGATACCCGGTCTTCTCGATTTTATTTCTTCATGCGTCAATTTCTTTATCATAAACAATCAGCCTCTTTATTCTTAAATCAGGTATGAGTTTATCATCATCAGATAAAAGGTTTTAAACTCAAGTAATAATCCTCGTGGATAGTATTTAATCTTGAACTTTATATCTGCAGTCACTTAAAATATTATTGACTTTACGTATTGCTGTTTCAAGATTTAATGACAGTTGTTTTTTTCAAACTGATTGATTACCATATAATAAGATCATATATAAAAATTTTATTTTATATCCTGAACAATTCTGGGAGCTAAAAAAATGAACTACAATGAAGTGCTGTACGATTCCCTTCTTCCCCTTATAATAACAGTTGAGGCAATGGCAATATGCTTCACCTACTATGCAATAACCTGGCCGACAAGAGAACATTCCGAAGAAACAAAATCAAGGATTCATAAAAGTTTTATCGGGATATTCCTGGTTGAATTCTGGTACTGGATTACAACTCCGCTCCTTTCACTCTTTAAGATTCTCAAGCTTACGCCAAATAGAATTACTGCAATATCGGTTCTACTTTCTCTTTTTACAGGCTACATTTATGCCACAGGAAATCTGGGCTTTGGCGGATGGATGCTTGTTTTAAGCGGATCTCTTGACATGCTTGACGGAAGACTAGCCAGGGAAACAGGACAGAGCACAAAAGCAGGGGCATTTTTCGACTCATGCTGCGACAGGTACAGCGACTCTTTTGTCTTTATAGGCCTGGGTATATTTTTTATGCATAAAAACGGTTCATTTGCTGATGGAATATTTACCATATCATTAAGCGACTATATTGGTCTGATTACAATTATGACAATCCTTCTTGGAACAGCTGCAATGAGCTATGTGAAGGCAAGGGGGGAGGCAGTGGGCGCTTCCACAAAACGGGGCCTTATGCAGAGGCCTGAAAGAATTATGCTTCTTTCCGTGTTTACTGTACTTAACCCCTTTTTCGCAGTTATCCTGAATAACTACGGGTTTAATCCTGACTCCATTCTTCTCGGTTTTCTTATACTCATGTCTCTGCTTGTTAATATTTCAGCAGTTATAAGAATGGCGGATCTCTTCAATACTATTAAAAGATCAGAGGAATAAAAAAATTTCCCATGGCTCATCTGGGGATTCATTTAATTGCAGATTTCTTCCAATGTGATGCATCCATCATTAACAGCGTAGAATCTGTAAAAAAAATTATGGTGGAATCTGTTAAAATTTCCGGTGCTGAAATCGTAGAGCCTTTTTTTCACAAATTTTCTCCTCACGGCGTAAGCGGAATCATTGTTGTTGCAGAATCCCACTTCGCCATACACACATGGCCGGAGCATAATGCTGCAGCTGTTGATATTTTCAGCTGCGGTGAATTCGATTATATGGCCGCTCTCTACCTCATCAGAGATGAGCTGAAATCGGAGAGCAGCTCACTCACGAAAATTTCAAGGGGCATACCCGAAAACGGAGAGGGGAATGATGTTTATTTACAGCACACTAAAATTATTCTTTAAGGAGTCCCTCTGATGCTGCAGCTCGCTTTCCTGGGTACAGGCTCTTCAAGCTCAACAGAGAAAAACCCCTCATCATTCGCCATTTCCTGCAGCTCCAGGCTGGTGATGATCGATTTCGGAGGGGGGGCATATCACCAGCTTTCCAGGCTCAATAACAGCTCTTTTGCGGGTGAGCTTATTAGTGATATTTTTCTTACACATTTCCACATGGACCATGTATCCGGTCTGCCCGATTTTTTATGGGGTGAGATATGGAACAACAGGGGACAACGGACAAATCCGGTAAATATAATCGGACCCCGGGGGCTGAAGGAATTCTGGTGCAACAGGCTCATCCCCTTTTTTGACAGAGAAATTCCATACACCGTGAACCTGCATGAGCTGGATGAAAATGATTTATTTGAAGATACTCTCTTTTCGGTTAAATCAGTTAAACTGCAGCACAATGAAAACTCTACCAGCTATCTTTTCTCATTTGACGGAATAAATATAGCCTTTACCGGTGATACCGGCTACTGCCCGGAACTCATAGATTTAGTTAATAGTGCGGATTTAGCCGTATGCGAATGGAGCTTTACAGAGAACTCCCCTTCCGATTCACATCTGGGTGGTGACGAAATAGAAATGCTCCTTGAAAATACAGATCCCCGATGCAGCATATATTTCACACATATTTTTCCGGAAATAAATAAAAACTTCAGCGACCTGATAAAGCGAAGAGAAGAGAGAACTGACCCCTATAATAGAAACTTGTATTTCCCTGAAGACTTATTTATTTTAGATGTTAAGAGAAAAGCCTGATGCTGCTATCCAGACTTAGAGAAAGAATTATGGGGGATTATGTAATTGATCCCCGTCATGATATTAAGCTCTATACAATACTTGTAAGGGACAGCTTTATACCCCTCACGCTCATTCTTGCAGCATCACTAACAGTTGTTATATTCATTTCAAGAACTGCAGCGGGTATACCATTCCCGCCGGTAACATTTACCGTCTATATACTTATTTTTTCAATTCTTCCTATTATTTATAAAAAATATCCCATGCAGGGCCTCTTCCGTTTGTTTATTTTTCTAATCATTTTTGCAACCTTTCTCCTCACAGTAATATCTAAAAATAATCCACTCAATGAATTCATAATTATTCTTCTTTTCCCGGTTCTGGCTTACCATCTCGCTGGACGCAAAACCGGAAGCATCTGGATAATTTTTTTCTCGATTTATGCACTTTCAATAATTACTCTTGTGAGCCTGCGAATAATAGAATCATCCTACAGCCCGGTCACGCTTATGACAGGATTTTCATTATTTGTATACATCGCCATTCTTTCATATTACGCAGAATTGAGGCATGGCAATATTGAAAGACTCCTTATGCATCAGCTTTATTATGACAGCATAACAGGACTGCCAAGCAGGAAGATGCTTATGGAGGATATCCCCCTTACTCTTTACCCCTCTATGATAATTTTAAGAGTAGATAATTTTCACGATATAAATACTTTTTTTGGATATAATCTCGGGGACTCGCTTTTAAAATTTATTGGTGACCGGATATCACAATACAGAGGGGATTATAAATTAAAAATATACAACCTTACAGGCGGGGAGTTTGCTGTACTGGTCAAAATGGGAGAGAGAACCTTGCCTGACAATAGTGAAATTACTACCATCGCGGGGGAGATGCTGAAACATATTACTGAAAAAGAATTTATCCATAATGATATAAAAATACCGCTCACAGCTTACGCAGGGATATCGCCCTCTTCCGAGGGGAGCGACAATATTATTTCCAAGGCGGATATCGCGCTCCATCATGCAATAAAAAAAAGGATGCCCATCCATATCTTTCATGAGAAGGATATGGACATGTCGATTTACCTTGACAACATGAAAAAACTTGCCCAGCTGAATGATGCAATTGCTGAGAACAGGCTGATCCCCTACTTTCAGCCGATAATGAATAATCAAAGCGGTAAAATATCGAGATATGAATCCCTCATGAGAATTATTGACAACAAAGGAAATCCTCAATCCCCGGGCCCCTACCTTGAAATAGCAAAGAAAACCCAGCTATACCCGGAAATGACAAAAATCATTTTTGAAAAAACTTTTGCCTACATGCAGAATAAAGTTACTGATTTTGCCCTTAATATTTCAGCAGACGATATTTACTATCCCGGTTTTTTAAGATTTCTTGAAGATATTCTGGATAGATACCCCTCAGCAAAAGGAAGAGTTTTTCTTGAAATTGTTGAGTCAGAAAAATTCAATGATTATAATTTTCTGGCAGACTTTATCCTCCAGGCGAAAAAAGCCGGCCTGTATTTCGGTATTGATGATTTCGGATCAGGTTATTCCAATTTTTCATATTTAAACAGACTTCATCTTGACTTTATCAAATTTGACGGATCTCTAATAAAAAAGATCGACTCTGACAAAAGCAGCAGAATAATTGTACGTAATATCGCCATGCTCTGCAGAGAGCTGGGGATTATCACTGTTGCTGAATTTGTATCGAATGAAAATATTTTAAATATGATCAAAGAATACCGGATAGATTATTCGCAGGGTTTTTATATTGGCGAACCCGCCCCATCAATCAGGGAATAGATTATTATAAGTATGGCAAAAAAATTACCATTACTTCTTATAATTCCTCACAGCGGCTTAAATATTCCCGAAGAGCTTTCAGGATATGATGCCCCCGCCCCTCTTGAACTTTTTTTTGAGTCTGACGGGGGAGCTGACAGAATTTTCAACTTCGGAGAAAATATATCCGCACTGATCCATACAGAAATATCCAGACTCTTTGTTGATACTGACCGGAGTTTTAAAAGTCTCTACCCTCTTACTGAAGATGGCGTTATAAAAAAATCTACATCAATGAACCGCCCTGTATTTAAAAAAAACTATTACCCTGACGAAATTGCAATCGCCAATATCTTAAGAAGGTATTATAACCCTTTTCATCAGAATATCAAATCAGCCATAGAAGAGAACAAGCCGCGCCTTATACTTGAGTGCCACACCCACATGCCTGTGGGACCGGCAAATGCCCCGGATAAAGGGATGCCGCGCCCCCTTGTTATTGCAGGATATACAGGGAGTTACGGCTCTGAACTTTTCAGGACTGGAACAGCGGACATGGCCCTTGAACTTGCTGCTGTTATGGGAAAAGCCCTTGAAAAAGAGGGTGATACTGTTGCTTCATCCTACAGTCTTGATAATAAAAATAACAGCGGTTATATACTTAATGCTTACGGCAGAGGGGATACGCCAATGCTTTACCTCTCTATTTCCAGGTCTCTCTTTTTAAGTGACAGGTACTTTGATATTAAAGGGATACGGCTGGATATGAGACGTCTTGAGAAACTTCGAAATATTATTTTTGCAGGTATAGAAAAATTTTTTAAAAAGATATAAGACTCATTCCGGATTTTCGGGAAAAGTAATAATATTGTTTGTTCCCACATATTATGGAGTCAGCCCCCTGTCCCCCAAAGGGGGCACGTAAAATTAAAACTTGAGCAAGTAGATGAATCAAAGTATTACAACATCATTTTTTACTGTTGAGCTTGCAAAAGAATTGCGTAACAATATAATGGGAATAGTTATCGAAGTGGTAACAATTATATTTTAAGAATGGGAATAGATAACTCGTGCCCCCTTTGGGGCGCCCGAGCGAAGCGACAAAGTACTCCCGGGGTAGACAGGGGGGAAAGCAAAGAAGTACTCTATTTGTATCCCAAAAATCCGGAATGAGCTGACTATAATTTTACGGCATAATAAAACCCTGCTTCATGCAGGGTTTTATTATTAAGCATATTTTAAAAAGAATGCTATTCAAAAAATTTTGTTGCTTCAAGTTTTTTACCAAGATCCATGAATGCCTGAAGAACTTTCGGGTCCATCATATGCTGTCTTACATTTTCATTCATAAATATCTTTTCCATCTTTTCGCTGCTTTTTTCAACTTTTTCAAAATCAGCTTTCAATTCAGCGGGAGGATTGTTGTCCCACTTGTCAATATCAGGATACTTCTTCTTCAGCTCAATACTTGTATCAGCTAAAGCGATAAATCTCTCCCCGAAATTTTCAATTGCCTTAACAATATCATCCGGGCTTTTTGCTTTTTCAACAGATGATATATATGAATCCTGAGCTGCAATCATCTCTTTAATAAAATCCTTTACATCGCCATATTTACCGCCGCTGCCGCAAGCGACAAGTGATGTAACAAGTACTGCTGTAAAAACTGCTAAAAACTTTTTCATCTATATTCCTCCATTTTTAAGTGCAACTTAAAGCAGTAACATAATCATAAACCTCCAGAGCTGCTACTGCACCGTCTGACGCTGCCATTACAATCTGACGCCTCGATCCGCTCCTTATATCCCCTGCTGCAAAAAGCCCCTCTATCTCAGTCCTCATTCTCATATCAACAATAATTTCACCGCAGTCATTAAGAAGTTTTTTATCCATAAAGGAGGTGTTTGGAACATAACCGACAAAAATAAAAACTCCATCTATTTTTAAATTAGAGCTTTCACCGCTTATACTGTTTTTTATTGTGACAGACTCCACATTCCCGGAGCCATTAATCGATTCAATTTCCGTATTATAAAGAATTTCAATTTTTTTACTGCTCAAAACACGATCCTGAAGTATTTTAGCTCCGCGGAACTGATCCCTCCTGTGAGCAATATATACTTTACCGGCAAACCTGGTAAGGAAAAAAGCCTCTTCAAGGGCAACATCACCCCCGCCCGCTACTATAACCTGGCGATCCCTGAAAAAGGCTCCATCACAGGTAGCGCAGAATGATACCCCCCGGCCAAGGAATTCCTTCTCGCCAGGTATATTGAGTTTCCTGTGGTTAGCACCTGCTGCAGCAATAACACATCTCGCATTAAAAATAGAATCCCCTGTATCAACAGTAAAGATTCCCCCCTCTTTTCTGATACCTTTCACTTCAGCACTGACAATCTCAACACCAAGCCGCCTGGCCTGCTCCTCCATGTCGGACATGAGCTTCCACCCTTCAACAGGCTCAGCAAAACCGGGATAGTTCTCGATTTCAAAGGAGGTGATAACCTGGCCGCCAGGTGACAGTTTTTCAAGAAGAACAAGATCAAGCCCGGCCCTTTTACCATATATTCCTGCTGTTAATCCGGCAGGCCCCCCGCCGATAATAATCAGATCTTTCATTATAATTTCTGCTGCTCCTTAATAAGGAAAACCGAATCCTCTTCACCGTCAATCTCAGAAAGTCTTACCCTGACAGCATCATCCTGATCTGTTTCGATTTTAATCCCGCAATAATCGGCCTGGATCGGGAGTTCCCTGTGCCCCCTGTCAACAAGAACAAGATACCTGATAGCATCAGGTCTGCCGAATGCCATTAAGGTCTCAATGGCAGCCTTTGTAGTTCTACCGGTAAAAAGAACATCATCAACAAGCAGAACTGTTTTTCTGTTTATATTAAACTCAATAAGAGTCTCCTTAAGCACAGGAAGCTTCCCTCTTGTAGTAATATCATCACGGTAAAAGGAAATATCAAGAGTACCGCTCTTTATCGGCTGGCCCGAAATCTTTTCCAGATTGGTTCTTATTCTCTCTGCAATAAAAACTCCGCGTGTATGAATACCCACAATAGCAAAAGCATCCAAGTCTTTAATATCATCAAATATCTTCCGGCTTAAATCGTTAATCACCTTCTCTATATCATTACTGCTGAGAACTTTTTCTTCAAGGGGCATTCAGTTCACCTCTTTATAGTATTCCTGTATAGAACGCACAGATAACTCCCCCATCTCCTTAACATATAAAAGACCATTAACTGCCGCCTTAGCTGCGGAAACGGTTGTAACTGCAGGTACACGATATCTTATAGCTGCCTGCCTGATAAAAAAAGCATCATCTCTGGTCATTTTCCCGATAGGAGTATTTACAATCAATTGTATATCCATATCTTTAATTCTGTCAACAACATTGGGGCGCCCTTCATTCACCTTGAAAACCATTTCACATGGTATGTCATGCTCATTACAGAATGCAGCAGTACCTTTTGTCGCGATTATTTTAAATCCCGCTTTGTTGAGCTTCCGCATTTCATTTAGAAGCTCCCCCTTGGATCTGTCATTGATACTGAAAAAAACAGTACCTTCATGAGGAAGCCTGTCACCTGCTGCCAGTTCAGCCTTATAATATGATTCTCCAAAATTATAGGATATACCCATAACCTCGCCTGTAGACTTCATCTCAGGTGATAGAAGGATATCAACGCCGGGGAACTTATTAAATGGAAGGACAGCTTCTTTAACACTCACATAGGGAAATTTTTTCATTTCAGTAAATCCCATATCTTTCAGTTTTTTCCCTATCATTACCTTAAGCGCTATTTTGGCCAGGGAGTCTCCTGTAGTTTTAGATACAAAAGGGACAGTCCTGGAAGCGCGGGGATTCACCTCTATTACAAAAAGCTCATTATCCTTTATTGCAAACTGAATATTGAGAAGGCCAATAACATTAAGTTCAAAGGCGAGAAGCCTGGTAGTTTCGCTGATCTGAGCCTGCAGCTCCTTTGAAATTGTCATAGGCGGGATCATACATGCTGAGTCACCGGAGTGTATACCCGCCTCTTCAACGTGTTCCATTATTGCACCTATATAGACATCATCTCCATCACATATTGCATCAACATCCACCTCTACAGCATCCTCAATAAATTTATCTACAAGAATAGGATGCTCAGGTGAAAGCTCTACAGCAGTATTTATGTAATTCAAAAGACTGGGCTGATCAAAAATAATAGCCATTGATCTCCCCCCGAGAACATATGATGGACGCACAAGAACAGGGTAGCCGATATGCTCCGCTACCTTAACAGCATCCTCTTCCATATAGGCAATACCGTTTTCCGGCTGCCTTAGATTTAGCTTTTCAACAACATCAGAAAAGCGTTCCCGATCCTCAGCCCGATCTATTGAATCCGGAGATGTGCCTATTATTTTCACTCCATTCTCCTCAAGAGACTTTGCAAGCCTCAATGGGGTCTGGCCGCCAAACTGGACTATTACCCCATCCGGTTTCTCCATTTCGTATATATGCAGAATATCTTCAAGTGTTAATGGTTCAAAATAGAGCCTGTCTGAGGTATCATAATCAGTGGAAACAGTTTCAGGATTTGAGTTAACCATAATCGACTCAATCCCCTCCTCTTTCAACGCATAGGAGGCATGGCAGCAGCAGTAGTCAAATTCTATCCCCTGCCCTATCCTGTTTGGCCCGCCACCCAGTATCATTATCTTCTTTTTATCTGTAGGGAAAGATTCATTTTCTGAATCATAGGCGGAATAGTAGTAAGGTGTATATGCTTCAAATTCACCGGCGCAGGTATCAACAACCCTGAATCCCGGAATAATTCCATTGCTCTTTCTAAAGCTGCGGATTTCATTTTCGCTCTGCCTCAAAGTCATGGAATATTTTTTCTGAAATAGAGGCCCTTTTTTATGCAGCTCAAGAAGCATATCCCTGTTTGAAATATAGGCAAGCTGTCTGTCAGAATATCCCAGCTCCTTCATAGCTCTCACTCTATCAGCAGTGAGACCCAGGGTTTTATAATTTTCCTCAAAACTATTTTCCGCTTCCACAAGCTCACGGAGCTGATTTAAAAACCATGGATCGATTCTGCTGAGCCGGTGTATCCACTCAACGGTTTTCCCTCTTTTCAGCGCCTGGTAAATGTAAAAAACCCTATCCGATCCGGGAGAGATAAATTCTTTTTCAAAAGCAATATCCCTTTCTTCATCAGATAATGAATCAAGATATTGATTAAGCTTAAGATTTCCGTCTGCGCCAAAACCGGCCCTATCTATTTCAAGTGAACGCAAAGCCTTCTGAAAGGATTCCTTAAATGTCCTCCCTATTGCCATGGACTCGCCAACAGACTTCATCTGTGTGCCGAGCCGTTTATCAGCTCCTTCAAATTTTTCAAAGGCCCATCTTGGGGCTTTAACAACAACATAATCGATCGTAGGCTCAAAAGCGGCCGGAGTCTCTTTTGTAATGTCATTTGATATTTCATCAAGTGTGAGTCCCACAGCAAGCTTGGCTGCAATTTTTGCAATAGGGAAACCTGTGGCCTTTGAAGCAAGGGCCGAGCTCCTGCTTACCCTGGGGTTCATCTCAATAATCATTATCCTGCCGTCATCAGGATTAACAGCAAACTGGATATTGGAGCCGCCTGTATCAACCCCGATCTCTCGTATAATTCTGATACCTATATCTCTTAAATTCTGATACTCCCTGTCTGTGAGGGTCTGCTGCGGGGCAACTGTAATTGAATCCCCGGTATGAATTCCCATAGGGTCAAAATTTTCAATGGAGCAGACTATAACCACATTATCATTCCTGTCCCTCATTACTTCGAGCTCAAACTCTTTCCATCCGATTATAGACTCTTCAAGAAGGACCTGGTTTATCGGTGAGGCATCCATCCCTTTTTTAACAAGATCGATAAAATCCTCTTTATTATATACAACATTCCCGCCAGCGCCGCCAAGGGTAAAGGCAGGCCTGATTATTAAAGGGAGTTTAATCTCTTCAAGAATCTTCAGTGCCTCCTCAATTGTTGAAGCAAGGCCTGACTGAGGCACTTCAAGACCTATTTTAATCATGGCCTTTTTGAAAAGATCCCGGTCTTCCGCTTTTTTTATTGAATCTATATTCGCCCCGATGAGCTCTACATTATATTTCTCCAGTATACCAAGCTCTGCCAGTTCCATCGTCGCATTCAGCGCAGTCTGTCCCCCCACTGTAGGGAGAATGGCCTGGGGCCTCTCCTTTGCAATAATCTTCTCAATTACCTCAGGATATATGGGTTCAATATAGGTTCTATCTGCAAGCTCAGGGTCGGTCATTATTGTGGCAGGATTAGAATTTATCAGTATTACCTCATACCCCTCCTCTTTTAAAGCTTTACATGCCTGTGAACCGGAATAGTCAAACTCACATGCCTGGCCTATAACAATGGGGCCTGAACCTATTATCATTATTTTTTTCAGATCTTCTCTTTTGGGCACTAAAAAACCATCCTTAAATATAAAATAAGTGCTTAATTGTTCAGCAGTAATTCCTGAACTTCTTTATAATTCAAATACTCTATTCACCCCGCCGCCGAAGGCGGCGGGGTAAATCAATCTTTTATTTTGCACAAAAAACATGTTAATAAATTATCATTAATAATTATCAGATTAATAAACATAAAAATGGTTAATGTTCTATAATGTACATCATTTTTCCCGCTTTAGAAAAAAATTCTGACAGATGCAGCATTATTATTAATTTTCTTCAGTATTTATTCCTAAAATAATTATTATTAAAAATGCTCTATTATCCCCGCCGCCGAAGGCGGCGGGGATATAAAACTGCCAATTTTTACACTAAAATATATTTTCAGGAATTAACATTGAAATTCCTTTTAAACTTTTCCATGAGATATTTTTGTCAATAAAAATAGAAGTGATTGTTATGATTGGAACCTGAATAAAATGCTTAAAATGCAGTTAAAGCAGCTCTAATAAAGCTTGTAACAGGGGCCTGCTCTCTGGAATCCTCAACAGCATCACGGAGTTCTTTTATCAGCTGGCCAGTATCAGCATGAATAGTATCTTCATTTATGAGTTTACCCAAAGTCCCCTTGCCGCTATTTATTTTATCAGTAAACTCCCGTATATTTTTAAGAGTTAAAGCAATATTCTCCCTGTTTTCATCAATAAGTTCAGAAATTTTCGCTATAGGGTCCCCTATTGTGTAGCCGTCAAGAACCCCGGTATCCTCCACTCTGCTGTAGTAGACTCCATCTGCTTCCGGTGATCCAGGAAAGATGATAATAATTTTACCGCCAAGGGCTGACTGATTTTTCAAAGCTATCCTGTAATTTTCATAAAGATTGAGCCTTCTGAATAATGCAGCCTTAACAAGAACACGGCTGTCATCCATAAGATCAATCTTCTCAACAGTGCCGCTCACCACTCCGCTTACAAGAACCTTATCCCCTATAACAAGCCCCTCAACATCCTCAAATATTATTGAAACCGGGAAATATTCCTTACGCTCCAGAAGTTCACCCCTGAGTATGGTAAAATACCCCAGAACAGCCATTGCTGCCATAAAAACAAGTCCTACTAAAAATTCATTAAAGCGTGTCATCAATATTAATTCTTCTCTCCCAATAATTATAAATATAATGCAATATTAATTGCTTAACATCTATTGTATTGCAAAAAACAAATAAGATCCCCTCTCCATCTTCGGCGACGGGGAGAATAGAGCGTTCCTGTTATAAAAAAGTTCAGGAGTCAGCATTAAATATAATATATAATCAGTGTTAATTCCTCAACTTTTTTTTGAAACAAAATGCTCTAATATCTCCGCCGCCGCAGGCGGCGGAGATATGGGAAACATCATTATTGCACTAAAAATATCTTTAGTAAAAATTACTGCTATATAATCATTATGTTTCAATAGGCCCCTCAATTTTCCCTTCAATAAACTGCTGCACAATTCGATTGCTGCTCTTTCTTATTTCATCAGGGGTACCGCACTCAACAATACTCCCCCTGTATAACATGGCTATCCTGTCCGCTATCCTGTAAGCACTGCTCATATCATGCGTAACCACAACAGAGGTTACACCAAGATCACGCTGCATTTCAATAATAAGCTCATTGATCCTGGCAGACATAACCGGATCCAGGCCTGACGTGGGCTCATCATAGAGAATAATAGCGGGATTACGTACAATAGCCCTTGCCAGACCCGCTCTCTTTTTCATCCCTCCGCTTATATCTGAAGGCATTTTATCAGCAGCATCACTAAGCTGGAGCTTTTCCAGCCTGTCGTCAACAATTTTATCTATCTCTTCAGGTGTGCCGAGTCTGTGCTCTACAAGAGGGAGAGCAATATTATCCCTTACAGTGAGCCAGTTTATCAATGCTCCGGACTGGAAAAGAAAACCCATCTTCTCCCGCAGCCTCCCCCTTACTGCGGATGATGCTCCGTTCATCTTAAAACCGTCAATAATTACATCCCCCTCCCGGGGATCGAAAAAACCTGCAATATGCCTCAGAATAGTAGTTTTACCTGCCCCTGACTGACCAATAATTACAAAGGTTTCCCCCTCTTCAATTGTAAATGAAACATTATCAAGAACAGTTAGCATGCCGAAACTCTTTGAAACATTTTTAAATTCTATCATACCAGACCGCCATAAAAGAAAGCAGTAATAAAATAACCTGAAATAAGAACCATTAAGTATGATGATACAACAGAAACCCTTGTAGCCCTCCCTACACCTAGAGCGCCATTCTCAGCCTTCAACCCATTAGCGCAGCTTATTGATGAAATAATCAGAGCAAAGATAAAGCTTTTGAAAAGCCCCACATACATATCCTTAAGCCAGATAGATTCATAAAGTCTGTGGAAATAGGTTTCCGGGGCAATCCCCAGATGGAAAGAGGAGACAATAGCTCCCCCTGTGACACCAAGCACAATAGTATATATTGAAAGGGTGGGGAGCATTATCATCATAGAAACAATTCTCGGCATTACAAGGAACCGTACAGGGTTAATTGACATCATTTCAAGCGCATCAATCTCCTCTGAAACCTTCATTGTGCCGAGTTCAGCTGCCATTGCAGCACCGGAAAAAGCGGTAATAATTATTGCAGTTAGAAATGACCCCATCTCCTTGTTCATTATATTGATCATAAGAACCGGAACCATCTCCTGCTGACCATATTTAAGAAATTCCACACCGGTATGAAGAGCAAGAATCATCCCGCCAAAAAGAGCAACAATAGTCACCACCAGCATGCTTTTTACACCAGATATATACATCTGCTTCACAATTTCCCGTCTCTTTCTGAAAGCAAATCGCATTTCAAAAAAAGTGCGGAATAATAAAACCAGTGTAAAACCGGAAAACTCAACCTGCCTCAGAAGTCTGGCCCCGGTATCTGCAAAAAATTTATATAATGCTGATTTTAAATTATTAAACATTTCTGTCCTTAGAAAACATTCTTTTTTACAAAAGCCTTTGATGTTAAGTCAGTATTGATTAAAGATCCATGGCTATGATTAAATCCATAATAAGGATTCCCCCCGGTCCTGTCAAAAAAATCACCATCTGACAGCTTAATTAGAGGTTCATCTTCACTACCCGTACCTTCTCCGATTTTTATGGGGAGCCACAGGAAACGTATATAGGTCCCTTCAGGTTCATTTTCATAACCGAAAGCGTTCATAAGTATAGTAAAATCCCTGATCGTCTCCCCCTTTTTTTCGTAGCTCACAATAAAGGGGATTTTCATCTTGAAATAGTCATCATTCCATACCTGATAATATGTGCGGAATAAAATACCCAGATGCCTGTCACCGTATGGTGTTTTCCTGTATTCAAAAAGGGTCCAGAATGGCTGATAAAGCTTTTCATACCCATAGGTATCCCTGAATGGCAGAAGGGAGAGCACATTAATAGAATAAAGGCCATTATCGCTCCACTCAGCCTGAAGAATAGGCCAGAGTTTAAAATATCTCCAGGAATTCCCGTAATATTCATGAGTTGTACTGTATTCCCTTTTAAAATACCAGCAGATAATAAAATTATAATGATATGCTGAACTGTAATAACCACTCTCCCTTTTAATGCGGAAATAGAGAGGTGTTACAAAAAAGGATTCGTAATTATGATAATTATACCTGCCGTAAAAGGGGAAAAAAATTCTTTTTTTAATCTCCGGCTTTTCACTATCCATAATCTGTACCAGGGGCCATGGGAGATTATATTGCGTCTCCCCCCTTTTCTTATTGTAGCCCCAGGAGAAAAATGGCCATAAAATTGTGGTTGCAGAAACATCACCACTTCTGCTCCACTTTCTGCCGTAAAATGGCAGAAAGAAAAATGTATATCTTTCATCATCTTTCAGATAAATTTTATTATAGTTAATCAGAAGGAGATAGGAGTAATTATCGTACCACCCCTCCTTGGAATTATGCGCGTAAAAAGGGAGAATTCTGAAATCATCTCTATTATCGCTTTTCCCCCGCTGAATAAGGGGCCAGAACCAGGCTTGTGCTTCATAATCTTTAAAATTGTACTCAGTATAAACCGGCACAAGGGAAAGCAAGCCCCAGGCCAGGGCCTGCCATGAAAAAATACTTGCAGGGGGGTAAAAAACAAAAAGGAGAAAACCGGGAAAGATGTATGGCGATATTTCATCATGCCCCAGCTTCCCCTTGAAAGTCCCTCCAAAAGGATAAAGAAAAAAATAGTTATCCTTTTCTTTATCTCCGCTCCCGTAAAAATAGAAGGGGAAAAATCCTGAATCATAATCTTTGGAGCCGTCAAGATGAGTATAGTCATCAGAGGCGTAAAAGCCGATAAAGGCTCTGACCCTGTCATACCTTTCATCCTTATATCTCCAGTAAATCAGAGGCATCAATGAAGCCTGGAAGCTTCCTTCTTTATACTTTATATCCATAAACAGGGGGCGATAAACAATACTCTCCCCGGTCTCATCAGAACTGTTTTCATAAAAAAGCCAGAACCAGTTATATGTTTTATCCGTCCCCGTCTGTTTTTGTGATGCTGAAAGGGGGGTGGTGCAGATCAAGAGAAGGAGCAGGACAAACCAGAGACCCGATTTCAATTTTACAAACGTCTTAATATTCTTTTGCACCAATTTTGAAACCACCCTGCCCAAAAAATTCCATGCCAGTAATCCTGCTTTTATTTCTAAAAGCAAGAATAATTTTAACAATTGATAATCTATATTATTTCCTTAACATGTATTTTAATGCAATAAAAAATTATATCACCCCGCCGCCGGAAGCGGCGGGAAGAATAGAGCATTTTGAAATATAAAAAGTTCAGAAATTATCACTGATTGATAAAACAATTTTATTGACAAAGACAGTTTACTGATATATTATATTATATCAGTTATTATTCCTAAAGACATCTTTTAGTGCAATAATGCTGTTTTTACTATCCCCGCCGCCTTTGGCGGCGGGGATAGTAAAATATTTTATTCCAATTAAAATTTAAGGAATTTACACTGGAATTTTTTTGCTACTAATTAATGGAGGGATCGCAAGTGAAAAGAATTATACCCTTTCTCATAATGCTCTTATTTATTCTCCCACTGCAGAGTCAGGAACAGGAGAGTGAAGCAGAAGAGACTTACCAGAATGTTTACACAGAAATAGCTCTGGAGGATTTTGAAACAAATGAGTATACTGACAATAATGTACGCTTTATAAAAACACGGGATCAGGCAGGAGGAGCACAAATAAGAGACCAGTTCCCCGCCCCTTTTAATAATTCAAAAAAATACCTCGGCATTAAGGTAAATGGTAAAAGCGGAGACACTTTCCAGATATTTCCGGCTAAGCCTATTGAGATAAAAAAATATGCTCAGTCTATTTCGGTATGGGTTTATGGTAAAAA
Organism: uncultured Leptospirales bacterium; assembly: GCA_964491265.1. Lineage (GTDB taxonomy): Bacteria > Spirochaetota > UBA4802 > UBA4802 > UBA5550 > JBBAGC01. Next base: position 142,469 of record CAZBFP010000004.1, read on the forward strand.
TTTTGCGGGGGATCTTACTCTGATTGTTCAGGACGCTGCAGACAAAACACACAGGCTTAATATGGGAAAAACTAATTTTCTGGGATGGAAAAAAATCACTGTAAATCTTCCGAAAGGTGTTAAACAGCAGGATGCCTACCTGGAGCAGGAAAAATCATTAAGAATTCTGCATATACAGTATAAGCCGGCGAACAGAACTATACACCCCATCTGGCACTACTTTTATATTGATGATATTACAGCAACTGTTAGAGACAAATACAAAGACAGTCAAAGCGATGACTGGTAGAAAGTAATTTCCAGGCCCGGGGCGGAAAGATGCTGCCGCTTCGGGCTTGTTATATATTTTTCAGGAATTCACACCAGTGTTACTACTTTTTCCTCTTTAGCGCATAAAATACAATATCTCAAACCCTCTTTCCTGTTTTTCACAGGAATATAGTGATGATTCATAGAGTTTAACTCCTTACCGCACTTTAAACATCTCATATCCCTATACCTCAAAAAATTATTATAATAACACTCTTCACTTTATTGTATCGACATTTAACCGGCGACCTGTTAACTTCTTTTTCCTTAAATTTTAAATTACACTACCTGCAGTTTTATCGGATATATCTGCAGCAGTACTGCACCTGCGGGAAAAAATAAAAAAATTGTGTTTACAGTATGACAAGTTACTCTAACATCGGCTTAACTGAACTATAATATCAGGGGGATTTCTTATGCCTGCCGCAGCAAAAAGTACCGGGAAGAAAACAAGAAAGAATCTTAAAAAAACAAATCTTTTAAGATTATATAATTACATGACAAAGCTCTCTTCTGATGCTGTTGACAATGAAATAATGAAAAGATTTAAAATCCTTATTGACGCAAGTGAAGAAGACCTCCCTAAAGCTGATATTGACACATTGCTGAATGATCATGAAAATGCCGATATACACGCTTTCCCTGAAGGGCTGCAGCCTTATGTGAAGCACTATCTCTTTATGGTTAAAAGAGACAGCAATATTAAAGCGAAAAAAGAAGTTAAAAATGAGAGTTAAAGTTAAACTATTCGCCTCCTTCCGTGACATCTGCGGATTTAACGAAAAAGAGCTTATTGTTTCCGACTCTATCAAAGTTTCAGAAATAGTAGATGTATTGATTAAAAGCAACAGTGAGCTGGCTTCAAAGAAAGAGACACTCCTTGTTGCTGTTAATCAGGAATATTGTGATCTTGAACAAATTCTCCAGGAAGGGGATACAGTGGCACTATTCCCTCCGGTTAGTGGAGGTTAACGATGAAAGACATCTATATTCAGGAGGAGACCATAGATATCGCTGCAATCCTTGACAAAGGGGCCTCTTCATCAGATGGCGCAGACATAGCTTTCATCGGCAGGGTCCGCAATAATTCACGGGACAGGGAAGTTACCCTCATTGACTACGAAATTTATCCGGAGATGGCTTTAAGCGAACTGAATAAAATTGCAGATGAAGCCATAGAAAAATCAGGTTTAAACCGCTGTATTATTGTTCACCGCTATGGCAGAGTTTTCCCTGGTGAAACATCGATTATTATAGTTGTATCCGCACCACACAGGGGACAGACCTATGAAGGGTCACGATATATTATTGATGAAATAAAGAAAAGGGTCCCCATCTGGAAAAAAGAGCACTACACTGACGGTTCTGAGTGGATAAGCGACAGGAGCTGATTACTCCACAAAAATTTCCCCATCCCTTCTCATCACAATCACACCATTTTCATTAAGGATCCGCATTATATCTACAATATAATCTCTGCATTCATCAATCTCCGAAAGACGCACAGGCCCCATTAAGTCCATTTCACTGATTATATCTGATGCCCTGTTCTGACTCATATTCCGCAGAAACTTGAAGCGTATATCATCTCCAGCCCCCTTCAGGGATCTGGCAATTATCGAATCATCATTTACCTCATCTATCAGTATACGCACTTCACTGTTTGAAAGCTTAACAACATTTTCAAAAACAAAAATCTTTTCCAGAATCTCTTTTGACAGGTGAGGAAGAGTAATATCAATATCCTTAAGGATGTTCTTCTCCTGAGAGCTGGTCATATGAGCCAGTATCCCCATTAAAGAATCGACACCACCTTCTACACCCTTCTCCCCTTTTAAATCCTGAATCTTTTTATAACGCTTTTTCAATGCCCTTGCAACAGCTACTGCTGCCTCAGGGGAGGGATTACTCATTCTGGCCAGCTTCACAGCAACAACCTTTGATTTCTCACCAGGGAGCTGCTTCAATATTTTCGCAGCCTTTGCAGGATCTATATAACTGAGCACTAGCGCAATCACTCCGGGATCCTCATCTTTCAAAAGATTAAAAGCATCGGAATCCTCCATGTCTGAAAAAAACTTAAGCCCCGACTCCGGATCTTTGTTTTCAATACGGGATATCATGTCATCAGCCTTTTCAGCACCAAAGGCATCTACAATCATCTTTCTGGCGCGATTAATACCGCCGCTTGCTGTTCTGGAGGATCTTCGAAGTTCGATCATAAACTCACCAATAAGATCCTCCCGGTCCTCCTGAGAAAGGGTCTGGACCTTAATCATACCGGCTGTTATGGCTTCAATGCTATCCTCATCAAGATGCTTCATAACCTGAGAGGCGATTTCCTGACCAAGCATAACAAGAAGAGCCGCGGCCCTCTCTGTGCCGCTCATATCAAATATTGATTTCATTTCCGGTCTCCGCAGTATTGCCGGTTTTACCGGCTTTTTTATTTTTTTTTGAAACCTCAATGGGGGAAATCACAGACACCGGGCACACCCGGGCACATTCAAGGCAATTGATACATTTATCATAATCAATTGTTGCGATAAAATCCTCAACAGTTATTGCTGTGTCGATATGCGGATTATCCTTATGGATCTCTGTACATGCCTTAACACAAAGCCTGCATGCTATACATCCCACAGAACATCCCAGCTTCATTACAGGAGCCTTTTCCATATTTCTGCACAGCACATGAACATCAAATGTTTCTTTTACAAGAGAGATAATATTTCTGGGACAGGCTGTAACACAGTTCCCGCATCCAGTGCATTTAGCATCATCCACCTGAGGGAGCCCGTTCTCCTGAATATGGATGGCATCAAATGGGCATGAAATTTCACAATCCCCCAGTCCCAGGCAACCGAATTCACATACTTTGAAACCCCCCATAAGACCATTAGCAGCTGTACATGTTTTAGGCCCTTCATAAATAAATTTCAATGATGTAACCCCTATACCACCCTGACAGGCCACCCGTGCTTTCAATGGCACTCCGCTCTCTACAGCCTCTACACCAAGGATAGATGCAACCCGGGTAATAAGATCCTGCCCCCCTACAGGGCAGAGATTGATATCATACTTCTCCTCAACAATTCGAGTAGCGTAGGCTGAGCAGCCGGGGAGACCGCAGGCGCCGCAATTGGCGCCGGGGAGTTCCTCAATTATTTTTTCGATAAGCGGATCTTTCTCAACCTTCAGCTTCAGCTTAGCATAGGATAGAAGTATTCCGAAAAGAAAACCTGCCGCTGTCAGTGTTGCTACAGAAGGGAGGATCGAGACTATTAACTCAGGCATATACCAACTCATTAAAATTTATTGTTATCACTGTAATTTAATACTTGTAAAATTATTAATATCATGACGGAATCATTATGATACATATATTGAATAAACTAAATCATCTCTTTGTACGATATATATGACAGGAGTATCTTTTTTATCAAGTATTTTAATAAAAAAAGGTAGCAGTAGAATTTTACAGGAGAAGCCTGTCATTCCGGCCGAAGTGACAACGTAGTGCCGGAATCTCCTGAGAAAAGCATCAGTTATTACACCAATAGCAAATAAATTATGATATCGCGGAATTGGTAAATGGAAAATAAAATTAGTGAATCATATCAGAATGAAATAATCACAGCTGTAAAAAATGAGAGCGATATTGTTTTTGTATCATATTCATCACTGGAAAAAACCGAGGAAAAGATAAAATTCGCCCTGGCAAAAATACTGGAAAAACATAACCGTATTGACCTGTTTACACCGGTTTATTCCTGCATTAAAGAACTGATTTCCAATGCAACAAAGGCTAATGCAAAAAAAATTCTTCAGGAAGAGGGGCAGATCAAAGATCTTAATGATACTGAAGATGTTGTTTTAAAAGTAAGATCTATTCTCAATGAAAAATCTCTAATCGAATACGGCATAAAGGCTAAAAAATACCGCCTTTCAACACGGACATACCTTAAGGTTTACAAAAAGCACCTTTTTGTTGAAGTAATAAACAATATTCCTCTAAGTAAAAGGGAAATAGAAAAAATTAATACCAAAATAAAGAAATCATCAAAATATGATAATATTGCTGAATTCTTTATGGAAAACCAGGACCCCGAGGCTGAAGGTATGGGGCTGGGCCTGTCAATGGTTGTAGTTCTTCTGAAAAATATTAATATTACTCACCGTAACTTTGTAGTTAACACAGACGGGGTCAGGAAAACATATGCGAAAATTCTTTTCCCTCTGTCATAGCACTCAATCAAGCCGCCTGGCCCGTCTTTTCTCAAGAGGATAAACAGTATCTGTTGAGTCTATTACTCTGAGAATATCTTTCACTGCAGGCTCGGAGTAGCTGATAAATGTGTCAGACTCCTTCACTTCAAAAATTTCTTTAATACGTCTGATATCACCAGTACCCTCTGTTCTCACATTTCTGAAAATCACCAGCTCCGATCCTTTTTCAATCCCGTCTATAAGACCAAGATTAACAACTATCCCGTCATCTTTTATTTTAAGCACCCTGCCGCTGAATGGTATAGTATTGAAAATCTTCTGTGCCGCATTCATAGCAGCATGATTAATGCTCCCCTTACCCCTTGCAGTTTCAGAGAACTCGCTGATTATATAACCCCTTTCCAGATCAAGCACCTTGCTGTTAAGGCTGATATAATTATCATTTTCAAAAATTTCACCATAAACCAGGAAGTCATATTTTTCTCCACCCCTTTCACCCCTCTCCCTTATGCTTTTAATAGTGTCAAAGAGATCATTGCCGCCGGTTTTAAGGTCTCCTGCAATACTTTCCCTCTCCCTTAATCCTGCCACCCTCATTCTTCCATACTGCTGAAGGGCAAAGTTGATATTTCGGGCCATTACTTTACCAGCATCAGGATGCTCAATAATTTTTCCTGCACTGTTAAAATTCAGCACAAGAACCGAAGGGACATTCCTGGGAACAGGCTCCGCAGAATAACCTTCCCTATGATAAAGCCTCTCTCTTCGTTTTATAATTGCAACATTGAGCATATCCTGTACTTTATTATCAGGATACTGATACTGGAGCTCCTTTATTTGATCAATATAAAGCCTGTTATAATCAAGGATTGAATAATATTTAATAAGCTCCCCCCTTACTTCACGGTTAAGGGGATTCAGTAGAAGGGAACGCCTCAGGTAGTAAATAACACTTCCGTGAAGACTCTCCTTCATATAGTATTGTGCAAGATCGGAATTTTCCCGGCTCAGCATAACCCTGGCAGGGTGACCCGTTCTATAATCATTAAAAATCAGAAAATCCTCAAGAGCAGCCTTTAAAATGGAATCGGAAGGGAATTTTGAATAAGCCTCAAGCATATATTCCAGGGATCGGGGTATATCACCTGCCAGGCTGTTTGCAAGTGCAAGGCTGTAGAGTGAAGAACGGTTTTTTGCGACAGATACCGCCTTTGCAAAATAGTTTACAGCAGCATCTGCAAAATTTTCTGTGGAATTCTCCTTATTATTATTTCCAGACAGAGCCCTTAAGTGGCTCTCATGCTCAAGCTCCACAAGAGAGATAAGGCCCATATCCATATTAGCCCTGAAGCTTTCAGGGCTGATTGAAAGGGCCCGGAGATATGACTCCTTTGCTTCAGGGAGCGAGGAGATATCACCTGTAAGCATAAAATTTTTAAAGAGGAGGTTGCCATACTTTATATGACCTGCCGGTGATTCCCTGTTTGTATCAATCGCCTTCTCCACATAGGATCTGGCCTCTCTGAATCTTTTTCCATCTGTTTTTATATCTGCCATCAGAAGAAGCGAATCAAAATGATAGGGGTTTGTTCTGAAAATGTTTTCCAGCTTTCTTGCTGCCCAGACCAGCCTCCCCATTCTGTAATAGGCATAGGCCATGCCGTACTCAGATTCAGGCGATTTCCCCGATATTGCAAAGGCCCGGTCGAAATAATTGATAGCCTCACTGAATCTCCCCACATCGGTGAGGACCATACCCATCCCATTGAGAGCATCCGCAGATTTCTCATCCTGCCTTAATGCGGAACCGAACATTTCCATAGCCATATCATAAGAAGACATGGCATAGTGGGATTTCCCCGCGCCAATAAGAGAGTCAGTAAAACGGGGGTTTAAGCGTAATGAAGAGGTAAAACTGTGGAGTGCCTGATGATACTCAGCTCTCTGATAGTAATCCCAACCCTCTTTATTTAAAGAAATGGCATTCTGAGCCTGTAAAATCAGGGTTTCAGAAAATAATAAAACCAGAAATATTGCGCCCAGCAGTGATGCTTTTTTCCTGATATTCAAGTTCAACCTCTGGAATTGTGCTGCATAAAAGTCCAAGCAAATTCTGCAGAAAAATATCAGCAAGTCAACTAATATTCCGATAATAAATTCTGTTTGACCCGGCAGGAGCGATAATATATTTATTAAACTTAACTTTAAAGCAATAATCAGATAAATCAGCGGAGACCAGCTTGTCCAGAAAAATTATCATTTCCAGAACATACAGAAAAGCCAACCCCCTCATTGCGTTTTTAATGTCATTTTTTTTTACCGGCTTAGGCCAGATTTATACCGGTTCTCTTTACAGGGGAATAACATTTCTGCTCCTTAAACTTATTGTAATACTTATTCCCCCCTTCCTTCTCCTCTATAATCCCGGCTACTCCCGTTTAAATGAAGTCTTTTATGCAATATTAATTCTCGCTGCTCTGATATTATTAAGCTCAATTGACGCAGTGGTAAAATCTATTAAAGCGCCTCAAATCCAGGCAAAGAGATACAATACTGCAGCTTTTTATATAATATTTTCCATTGCAGGCACAATCCTCACACTTTTGAGTATCATCTTTTTTATGTTCTTTTTTAATTTTCACAGAACTGCAGAATCTGCGGAACCTCTTTTTGAAACAAATGACCTCATTTTAATAAGCAGAATTCCGGGAAGAGAGTACTTCCATGGAGAAGCAGTGCTGATTAAATCCGGTAATGCTTTTTCAATAAAAAGAATAATTGCAGTTCCGGGGGAAAAAGCATCCTACAGAAACAGCCGCTTTTCAGTTGACGGGTCAGAGCTCCCCCTTTCAATTTTTTCGGAAAATGAACTGCGTAAAATGCCTCTTTCAAGCTATGATGTTGTTTCGGAATTAAACGGATCATACAAATACCCTGTAAGGCAGAAAAAAGGGAAATCAGTAATAAAGTTCAATCTTAATGAGAATGAATACCTTACTGCATCTGATGACAGGGAAATAGAAAATTTTTATACACAGATTCGCACCCCTGAAATATGGGGCAGAGTTGAAGGTTCCTTAATTGCATTTAACAGAAAGAAAATACTGATTAAACCTTTTATTAAGGGTGAATAAAAAACCATATCTTTTATTGATAAGAATACCCGAAACTGGGTAGAAGTAGAATTTTGTGGGTTAAACTTGTCATTCCGGCCGAAGTGATAACGTAGTGCCGGAATCTCCTGGAAAAATCAGGAATTATAAGATTCCCGCCTGCGCGGGAATGACAGCACCCCTAAACTAATACCGCTACCCTGAAACAGCATCAGTGAAGATTTTTATTATTCTTGACTAATGCTTAAAAAAAATTAATATATGCATGCTGGTTCGGAATGTAGCCTAACACATAAAAGATGGAGGATTCTATGATACTCATTACCGGTTCCAACACCCTGCAGGGGAGAGAGCTTGTTAAAAAGCTGATTAAAAAGGGTGAGAAAGTAAGATGCTACGATTATTATATACCTGAAGAATTACCAGATGGGGTTGAGTTTATAGAGGGTAATCTTTTTAACCTGAAGCAGATGAGAAAAGCATGTAAAGGCGTTGAAACCATTATCCATCTTCTTGATAAGCAGAGGCATAAAAGAACCGGACGCGGTAAGATGAAAAAAATAAATATCAAAGGAACACTTAATCTTCTTTTCTGCGCCAGACGTGCAAAGGTGAAACGTTTTATCTTCCAGTCTACTTTCGCTGTATACGGAAGAACAAAATCCTTCCCAATAAAAGAGAATGATATCAAAAAGCCCTTTACTCCATACGGTAAAGATAAACTTAAAGCCGAAATTCTTTGCGAAGAATTCTGCAAAAAAAATGAGATAGAGTACTCCATAGTCCGTCCAGCACTTATAGCCGGGCCGGCCACAAATAATCCGGCAATTTTAATTACCCTGTATATGGCCATGGCAATGGGGGATGATAATGTAATGTATCTATCGGGAGATGGAGATACTCACTTTCAGCTCATCTCTCCGGAGGACACTGCTGAAGCTTTTTATAAGGTCTACAAGGCAGGTGAACAGGCAGATGGACTGATATTCAATGCAGGCTCAGACAATGTTCCAACACAGATGGAACAGATAGTGAAGCTTAAAGAGAAAAAACAGCTCGATTTTTCAATAAAGCATATAACCCCTTCTAAAGCCCTGTTCTACTCAATACTCTTTAAGCCGTCAAAAGTTAATTACTTCACCAGAGACCATATATATTATCTTTTCAACAGCATGTATCTGGACTGTCAGACATTAAAAGAGGTCACAGGCTGGACACCAAAAAAGGATAATATCGAGGTTTTATCAGAAACTATAGACTGGTATAGAGGGAAAATAGATTAAGCAGATTAATTCAGGGTGAGAGGATGATTATTCATCCTCTTTCTCATTTTCATCATCATCTTCATCTTTTGTTTTCCTGAAACGTTTAAAAGGATAGGCCAAAGCCCGTCCCGCTGCCTCGTAGAGTTTGATAAGGAGAAGAAGAAAAAGTTTACCCCCGCTCCCCTCTTCACCACTCTCAAAAGTAAATGTGAGATGGGCTTTCCTCATCTCCTTCAAAGAAAGCTTTTTGTTTTCCAGCTTCATATTTTTCATCATTTTTTTGGCTTCTTTTCTGTCGAGCTTAAGTTTCTTTTTATCTTCATGATAATTTCCTGCCCGCACAATAAAGAGAAAAAGCTCTCTGTCTTCCATAAATTTTGATTTAATCATTTCTATTCTACGGAGAAAGCTTTTAAGCTCAACATTGTTCTTTTCAGAATTCTGCATAAGCATTTTTACATATTGTCCAAGGAAAAAAACCTGCCTGTAAAGCTTTGTCTTATCATCTATATCCATATATTTCATTTTTGCAGATTCAAGCTGCTTAATTAAATGGAAAATATTCTCTAAATTCTCGTATGAAATATCAAAAAGGGTGTCGCTTTTAATATCACCAACCTGGATATACTTGCGGGAAATCCACCGCAGGTCACGCACCATCTTCTCAGACTGATCCATCATTATCATGAGAACCTGCTGATAACTCTTTGACCTGGCGCTGTTATCTCCGGCGTTTTCACGCAGATGCTCCTTGATAACCTTAAAGTTTATCGATGAAGAGTCGAAATCAATATTTTCAGCTGAAAGTGCCTGCTTCATATCATAGAAATCAGGTTCAGGCATGTCCTCCCCTATTTTCAGCACATGAAGCTTAATATCCCCCAGCTTATGAGCCATCTCATCCGGATCTATAGTACTTACACCATCAGTAACAACCAGAATTTCCGAATTAAGCATATCCTTACTGAATCTGATATCATCAACAGCCTGAAACACCGCCTTTTGAAGATTTGTGCTTATTCCCCCTGTTGTTGACAGTAATACATGTTCAATAAGTGAAGGGAAATCCTCCCGTTTTTCTATCTTGTATAATTTCCCCACCTTTGAGTCGAAGGTTCTAAAAAAAAGTTTTGCCCCTGTATCCTTTTTTCTGCGGAGAAATTCAGCTACAATGCACTTGGAATAAAATGATCTCATATGCATATCCATTGATCTTGAGGTATCAAGAAGGATATAGAAAATCTGCTCAAATTTATTGGCTTCTCTTCCAGACTCATTTTTTATTGTTGAAATCGGTTTATAGCTGTCAGTATCGGACTCATAAAATTTCTGGACCATTAAAGTCCTGGTAAAAAGCTTTGAGTTAAAAACATCATCATCGTGGGCTAATTCACGCGGCAGGGCCCTTTTAATATCAGTCATCTTTTTTATGGGCTCAATTTCCATATTATTGCCAAGGGGTACATGCTTCTCCATGCGGTTGACAAAAATACTTTTTTCCCTGTCAGGAATAAAGACAGTATTATCGCTTGAAATCTCCTCAATAGCATTCAGCGCATCTGCTGATGTTCTTTCAGTAAATAAGGAACGGGCTACTTCAAAAAGAAGCATAAACTCAGTTGGAAGGATTATCTGTATATTTCCAAAAAAGCCCAGGGATTCCCAATATTCAAAAAAATCATTGCCGGGCTGATGAGAAATCATCTTCTCTATTCCCCATACTAAACTAACTCCCTGTATTCCTTAAGAATACCGTTTTTAAGCTCAGTAACCTCTTCTACTGATGAATTCACCTCAAAAACGCTTCTCTTTAAAGAATCAAGTGTAAACTCCTCATTTTCAGAATCTTTTTTCCCTGTAAAGACTGATTTAATGAGATTTTTTATGCTATCAAGAAAACTGCTCTTCTTTAGAATAATATCCCTTTTCTCCGGATCATCTTTTATTTCCTGGAAAATATTCCTGATGTTAATTAAAAATTCAACCTGAGCGATGGCGCCGTTTGCCTTAAAATTATTCATGGTTTTCTGATAGACATCAAGATAAAGATCCTTTTCAGATTTATCCATATTTTTAAGTGAAACAAAACTATTCAGAGTACAAAGCGCCAGATAGAGTTCCCGAAGATCCTCCATGTCAACTGTATATCTCCCTTTAATGAGAGCAGTGGCCCTGAGAAAATCGCTCAACTTGGCCTGTTTTCTCGGGCTTATAAAAAAGTTGCTGTCATTCTTACGCATTTCACCAACAAACTTATTTACAAAAACATTTTTCATGAAATAAACAAATTCGGGAACTTCAACTTTGATTGTTTTATGCCTGTTCGTTATTATCTCATGGAGAAAGAGTATCTGATTAAAATAGATTTTCTTCTCAGGCTCAGAGGGCTCCCCTTTCCGGTTTGTATAAATTTTATCAATCCGGAGCTGGTTATAGAGGTTATTATCCTCTGGTATTATTGATTTATATGTAAATCTGTCAAGAACCGCTTCTGTCACCTCATTCATCCGCATATAATTCGCCGTAGCTATAGCAGTATGCACAGCAGCATCAATCTGCTCTGACCCGTTTATAAATTTCCGTTCATTCAATACTGAAAGAAGTGAACGAAGCACAACATCACTTGCGTCAAAGAATTCATCAAGAAAAACCAGATTGGCTTCAATAATTGATCCCTTTATATTATGCCTAATCCTCCCTTTTCTGAACTCGTCAATATTGTATGGCCCGAAATAGTTATCAGGGGTCTGGTCCTTACTCGCCTGGGAGGAAAAAACTCTGGCCCCTTCAAATATATTAAAAATTGAATTAGCCATATAAGATTTCGCCATACCAGTACGGCTTAAAAGGAGCATATGCTCCCCTGTAAGTATGGCATATATTGCCTGGCTGATAATCTCCTCCCGGCCGATAATATTTTCATTGATGTTCCCCATATGCCAGCTGAGATATTCGATAACAGCAGGTATATCAAATTCACTCTCCGGAGTCTGCTTAATAAGGTCAGAAACAAGGGGACGCGCTTTCTTACGCAGATCTTTCTGATCGAGAAAATCATCACTGTAAATAGTAGTTTTATATTCAACATCAGAAGGACCTTCGGTAACAGTGACAACAGCAGATGAGCTCGAAGATTCCTCCTGATTAATCATTACATATCCGTCTTCTTCAAATAAAATCTTTATATCTTCCTTAACAGCATTCATACCAGTCCATCCATCTCTTATTTTGCAGCAGGAATCATAATCCTGAAAGAAGTCCCTTCCCCGGGCATGGTCTTCACCCCGATATTCCCGCCAAGGTTATCAAGTATGTTCATAATAATCATCAGGCCCAGACCGGTCCCCTTCTTCCCCTTTGTTGTATAAAAAGGCTGAAATATTTTTTTCAAATGTTCCTCTGGAATTCCCATACCTGTGTCGCTCACAGTAATAGAAACATAATTATCTGATTTTGCAGCAACAGGCTCAACCTGTATAGTAATTTTACCAAAGCCGCTCACTGCATCTTCAGCATTTTCCAGCAGCTGAATAAATATCTGGCTAAGCTGATTAGAAGTGGCATGCACAAGCGGCCCCTCTTCCGGGAGCACGAGGTCAACATCAACACCTTCACTCTTTATTTTGTTAACCAGAACATCCAGAGGATGACCGGTAATTATCTTATTAATATCACAAAGCTCTTTATCTCTTTCATCAATAATTGACAGAGATAGAAGCTGCTCCGAAATAATCTTTATTCTCTGCAGTTCAATTTTAAGTGAATCTATATATTCCGAAGCGGGGTTGTAATCATCAACATTTGTTTCAACAAAATTCAGATCCATAAACATCTTATTGATATGATTCTTCAGCTCAGAGGCAACCCCGGAGGCAAGGAGGCCAAGGGAACTCATTTTATCATTCCGGCTTATTTTTTTACGGATCTCCTCCTGCTCTGTAACATCTTCTATCATAATAAGAATCTTCTCAACATCACCAGCCCTGTTAAAGATCGGGTCAAATGTAACATTTATTGCCAGCAGTTTTTCTCCAGACACAGGCATATACTTTGCTTCTGTAACCCGCACTCTCTTTTTGAAATTTACTGCAGTCTCAAAGGATTCCCTCAGCCCCGACTCCTCAAAACCTTCATACTTGATCAAGTTGAACCCGGCAAGGGTATTTGAATCCCTGAACATAATTTTACTGAGATTAGGATTTTCACTTATTACAATTCCTGATGGATCAACAAGAAGAATACCAACCGGAGCATTATTTATAATTTCCTCATTCAGATCCCGCAGATTTTTGAGCTCTTCAGCCTGCTTTATCTGCTCTTTCACCTTCTCTTCAAGAATCTTTGTATTATCCCGCAGCTTTTTCTGTATTACCCGCTGTTCAGTATAATTCCGCATTACACCAATAAGGCCGTAAATTTTCCCTTTTCTGGATTTAATCGGGGAAAAGGTTGTAACAAAATAATAGGGGGTTCCATTTTCATAGGTTTTAAGGAGTTCATTTTCAAAGACATGGCCATTATTTAAAACAGAATCAACAACCAGATCACCGCGCTCCTTTTCAATTTCATGAAGATAGTCCCGATAAGGTTTTCCCGGCATTGATTCTCTTGTAGGGAAGGCTTTCCCCCAGGCCTTGTTCATAAAAACAATTCGTTTTTCCCGGTCAATTACGAATATTACATCATAGACTGCTTCAACAATTGTGCGGAAGTCCAGGGTTCTTTCGTCCTTCCCTGTAAGATCAAAATCATACTGACTCCCTAATCGTTCAATAATACCTACTAGTTCTTCACGGGAAAGATTCTCAAGTATAGTCAAGTCCATTGGCAATTCCTGTTATAGAAATATAATCCCTTACCTATTTCACTTCTTTAAACTTTTTAATAAGGGTTGTGTAAAACCAGATTTCGATAATTGCTGACAAAAACAGAGCAATGAAAAATGAACCAGCAAAGAAGACAATATCAAAATCGAGAGCAGCATATGCAAGGGTCATAAAAATTAAGAATACAACAACCTTTTTCAGAAGACCCTTAAAAGTTATCTTCATCAATCTGATGGCATGAGAATATAAGGCTTCTTTTATCTGCAAAACCCAGATTACTGAAAGAATAATACCAAGTATGGCTCCCAGAAAAAATCCTGTAAACTGATGAGTCTCATAATTTAAAAAAACAAATATCATTCCTGCAATATTTATTACTGCAGGGATAACCTGTAATCCTGCTACCTTTTTATAAATACTGTCCATACACACACACTCATTAGTATTTTTATTCAGTAATTATTCCTAAAGATATTTTTTAGTACAATAATGATGTTTCACATATCCCCGCCGCCTATGGAGTCGAGGATATTAGAGCATTTTATTTCAAAAAAAAGTTAAGGAATAAACACTGATTTTTATTATTGTGTCACATTAACATCTTTTATAGAAGTGTCAATAATTATTAGACCCGGGATCTTTTTAAGAGCAATAATTTAAAGAGTCGGGAGTGAACAGTGCTGCCCCATTTTATCCAGGGGGGCGGGGGCCGTAAAATGAGGATATATTATCGGGGAGATAAAAAATATTGTTTTATTTTAAACCGTGGAGGATTCGTCAGGAATCCTCCGAAGCGGGGGATACTGCCTTAATGACAGCCGGAACCGACACATGTTTTTATTTTCGAAAATGGGACACCATTGAGAGTATCTTTCCCCAACTGCCCCTTTTTCTGCTCGATAGTGAAGGCAGGGTTGGCATGACAGTAATTACAATCGATCTTCTTCCCCCCCTTCTCCATATTTCTATGCTGCATCAGAACTTTGGGAGTGGCATAAAGAAGAACAACGGCGGATAATAGTAAAAATATTATTAAAATAGCTACCTGTATTTTTTTATTCATCATCTCCCCCTTTTTGACTGAATATTATAAAGACGGTGATTCTGCAGCAGATACTGCAGATTTGTAGTTACCTCTTTTACTTCCAGTGATCCATCAACTTCATATACCTTACCCCTCCCTTTCCGGGCAAGCTCCTTAAAATACTCAACCGCTGCCTTAGTACCATTTACCTCATCATAATATATTTCATGACGCTTGTCAATTGCATTCGCATCCTGATCATCATCCCGGAATGTCAATTCCCCGCCGCATACCCTGCATACAAATCCATCACCCTTTTCAGCAGGCTTAATTGCATCAATATAAATATTATTGGGATGATTACTGTCATTAGCACATACTCTTCGCCCCATTATTCTGTTTCGGGCAATTTTACGATCAAGAATAATTTCAATAATAAAATCAATTATAAGATCCTCTTCATAAAGAGCAAGCTCAAGGGCTTTTGCCTGTCCCGGGTTCCGGGGAAATCCGTCAAGGAGCCAGCCGTTTTCACAATCGCTCTGCTTAAGCCTGTCAAGTATCATGGGAATTGTTATATCATCAGGAACCAGGTCGCCTCTGTCAATATAGCTTTTAGCCTGCTTACCCAGCTCTGTACCATTTTTGATATTATCTCTGAATAATAATCCGGATTCAATGTGAGTAATGTTATACATCTTCTGAATCACTGACCCCTGAGTACCTTTTCCGCTTCCGTTCGGGCCAAAAATTAATATATTCATTATACTCCTCCGGAATTATTATTTTTTACATTATTAGAATCTGCAAAAATATGTAAAGAAAGTTTTCTCATCCTCAAGAAACGGGCTTCATCAATATCCGGCACATTTGCAAAAATGTCCAGCAATCAAAGTTCAGATGCTGCTTTCTTCTTTTAGCTCTTTAAATGAGAAAAAAGGAGATTATTTATTATTCAAAAGAAAATTGAAAAAAATAAATTAATTATCAGATATTATTGACATCAATGTTAATCCCTAAAAATATAATTCAGTATAAAAACTGACAATTTTATATCCCCGTCACCTTCGGCGTCGGGGATAATAGAGCATCTTTTAACAATAATAAGTTTAGAAATAAATACTATATTGACATATATTTTTATGGAAAAATAATCATTAGTGTCCTGATACATTTGTAAAGCATAAAATCTGAGAATCTACTCCGGACATAAATAGAGTATATAATCAATTAGAAAGTATAAACCGGATAATATAAAGTTCCAGCAGACTTTCATTAATTTCTGACAACAAAAAAAAAGGGAGTTATTACAGTAATGTACCTGAACAGTGAAATTGAAACTATAAAGCAGAGCGAGCTTCGAAACCTTCAGATGAGCCGACTCAAAAAAGCCCTTGAGGCAGCCTCATCCACCCCCTATTACAGCAGATTATTCCGCGAAAATAAAGTTGATATTTCAGCGATAAAAACAATTGAACATATAAAGGATTTACCCTTTACAACCAAAAACGATTTAAGACTAAGCTACCCTGACGGCATGGTAGCTGTAGACAAATCAGAAATTGTAAGAATGCATGCGTCTTCAGGAACAACCGGTAAATCAACAGTTATTTTTTATACCTCAAAGGACCTGAACAGCTGGACCGAACAGGTGGCAAGGGCAGTCTACAGCACAGGTGTAACCAGGAATGATGTTTTCCAGAATATGATGGGCTACGGTCTTTTTACCGGCGGACTGGGTCTTCACTATGGAGCTGAGCGTGTTGGATGCATAGTCATTCCCACATCAACAGGCAACAGCCTGAAACAGATACAGATGATGCAGGATTTCAATACTACAGCAATACATATCACCCCGAGCTACGCCCTCCATCTTGTTGAGGTTATACATGAACAGGGGATAAACCCCCATGATCTTTCTGTAAAAAAAGCATTTCTCGGTGCTGAACCCTATTCTGATGCTACAAAAATTAAACTGGAACAGCTCTGGGGTGTTGACGCATACAACATGTACGGACTATCAGAGATGAATGGTCCCGGAGTTGCTTCTGACTGCATCAAAAAAGCAGGTATGCATCTTGCGGAAGACTACTATATAGCCGAAATTATCGACCCGGAAACCGGCGAACAGCTTGAAGACGGTGAAGAGGGGGAGCTGGTGCTTACCCATATTAATAGAGAGGCAATGCCCATAATCAGATACAGAACAAGAGATCTGACAAGAATTATCCCTGAAATCTGTGAATGCGGCCGTACTCATAGAAGAATTGAAAGGATAAAAGGGAGAACAGACGATATGATGATCATAGGGGGGGTAAATGTATTCCCGTCCCAGATTGAATCTGTTTTAATGAACATTCCGGAAGTGGGAAATAACTATGTAATAGTCCTGAGCAGAGAGGAAGGCCTTGACCGGATGCATATCAAGGTGGAACTTTACTCAAAAATGTTTCAGGGTGATTTAAAAGTTTTACAAAACCTCAATAAAAGTATAGTTGAAAAACTCCGTTCTATTATTATCATTAACCCTAGAATAGAATTTATGGAGCCAGGCTCACTGCCGCCAAGTCAGGGTAAAGCAAAACGCGTAATAGACAACAGGGAAATATAGGGGGATTATATGCCGCATCAGGTTTCAGTTTTCGCAGAAAATAAACCGGGCAAAATAAGCCGCATAACAGATGTTTTAAGTAGAAACGGTATAAACATCAGGGCTATCACAATCTCTGATTCAGGTGATTACGGTATTATCAAACTTCTTCTTGACAAGCCTCAGGCAGGGAATGAAGCCCTTCAGGGTGAAGGGATTGCTTCAACCTTAAAAGATATTGTTGCGATTAAAATTGATGACGCACCGGGGGGACTGCACAGAGCAGCATCAGTACTATCCCGTGAACAGATCAATGTTGAAGATGCTTACGGTTTTACAATCAGGGAAAAAAGTATGGCTATTTTTGTTTTCCAGGTCGAAAATGTTCCTGCCACAGAGAAAATTCTCCAGGCTGCCGGTTTTGATATATTGTCGGACAATGAACTTTACCTTCTTTAAACCGGTTCAGTAAATGCCTCTTTTTTCTGTCATAATTCCTGTTTACAACAGGAAAGAGATGCTCAAAAGAGCCCTTGAATCTGTTTACGCACAGACATTCAGGGACTACGAAATTATTATTGCTGATGACGGATCAGATGACGGGACCGAGGAAATATTTAGAAATTCTCCCCGCAGCATAGTTTATCTGAAGCAGGATAACTCCGGTGTAAGCGCAGCCCGCAATCTGGGGATAAGAAATTCCAGTTCTCCATACATCGCTCTACTCGATTCGGATGATACATGGCATCCGCAAAAACTTCACATGGACGCCGAATTTATAAATGAAAATCCCGGAATTAAAATCCATCAAAGTGAGGATATCTGGATAAGAGAGGGGAAAAGGGTCAATCCGCAGAAGAAGCACCTAAAAAAGGGGGGATGGATTTTCCCTGAATCACTCGATCTCTGCATGATAAGTCCATCATCTGCGGTGATATCAGCTGAAATCTTTGAGAAATATGGCCTCTTTGACGAAAACCTCAGAGCCTGCGAGGATTACGATCTCTGGCTCAGAATTACACCATTTGAAGAGGTGGGACTTATAGGCGAAAAGCTTATTACCCGCTATGCAGGGCATGGGGACCAGCTTTCATCCCTTTTCCCGGTTATGGACAGGTTCAGGCTATACTCCATTATCAATCTGCTTAAAAAGGGGGTACTGGAAAATAAATACAAAGAGGGAGCGCTGGTCAAGGCTATAGAAAAAGCTGAGATTATAAGAAACGGTGCTGTAAAAAGAAGTATTGACTCATTAGCTGATTATATGGATATGATAATTAATTATCTGCACGAAGAAAACTATAAGCAGATAGACTCTTTGACCCTCTTAAAAATATGAAGTCATTAACAACTTTTGAATCGAGAAAAGATTCATCAGCAAAATCTGCAGAATAAAAAACATCCCCCCCATCTCTGAAAAGAATAAAACGGCTTAACCCATTTATACCTGTATAGCTCAAACTCCATAAGCCGTTATGTGAAGAAATTGCGGAGAACCCGGCCCTCTTTTCCGGAACATCAATTTTATACTTCAGCCTCCCTGAGCTGTTAAGGGAAACCACCCTGTTCATATCAAAAAAAACTGAATCACCTTCATCAGAAACAAAAAGAGAAGTTTTTACCACATGGACATAGTCAAGGGGGAAACCGCTCCCCTTTCCCTTGGCAAGATTGACAACCATCAGATAATCCTTATCTGTATCACCATAATGGATAGATCCGAAAAGGCCGTTACTGCTCACAGCAATACCTTTGACAAGACTGCCATCAGGGGTAATGCCGGAATGAAGAATTACTCCATCCCCATTAATAAAATAAAAACTGCCATCTGCAAATCCGCAGGCGCCATAATCGTTCTCATGGGAGAACTCAACTACAGTACATAACCTGCCGTGTATTTCCCCGGCCCCTGTCTCTTTGCCATTCTTATCAATTATCCTGATGGAGCTATGGTCGCTTGTGAGAAGCAAAATCAAACGCCCATTAGTCGAAAGGAATGGTTTGCCTCTTGATTCTATTTTCCAGTATCGCTCACCTTCAATACCGAAAAGTTCAATATCATTTCCTGTACTGCTGTATCTGGCAAAAAAATTACCGCTTCTACTGAATTCAAAAAATCCATTATCTGCAGGGATGCTTTTACGGACCCTCCCCTTTTCATCTACAACTGCAGTGAAACCGGAGGATGATAAAACAAACTCAGCAGCCGGCTCATCCTTTATTGCTCCCTGAGATTGAACCATGGACGCTATTTCCCCATGAAAAATAGGGAGAAGCTCTGACCCGCTTTTACCCTGCAAAAAAATGAGGCTCAGCAGAGCCCCGGTTAACAGACCTGTTATCAAATAACGCATTATCTATTCCTGAATATAACTCTTCAATTTATAACTTCTGGAAGGATGCCTCAATCTCCTGATAGCCTTCTTCTCAATTTGCCTTATCCTTTCTTTTGAGAGATTAAACCTGTCCCCTATCTGCTGCAGCGACATGGGTTCATATCCATTTAGACCATATCTCATACAGAGAATCTCTTTTTCAGAGTCAGTAAGTGTATCAAGAACCTCATTGAGGGAACCTGCAAGGGACTCTTCGAAAAGATGGTAATCCGGGGAATCGGCCTTATGATCCACCACCATATCGAGTATAGTGGTATCATCTGAATCACCCAGTGTTGTATCAAGTGAGATAAAATCCTGGGTGATATTCCGAAGATGATTTATCTCCTCATTATCCATTTCAAGCTCTTCCGCTATTTCTCCGGCTGAAGGCTCCCGGCCAAGTTTATTCTCCAGCTTTTTATGCACCCTTTCAATCTTCTGAAGATCGGCAGTTCTGTTAAGGGGAAGCCTTATCAAAGATGATTTCTGGGAAATTGCAAGCATAATGGACTGTCGTATCCACCATACAGCATAGGAAATAAAATGGAAACCCCTGTCAGGGTCAAATTTTTCTGCAGCCTTTATAAGCCCCAGGTTCCCTTCATTAATCAGATCAAGGAGTGAAATACCGCTGGTCTGGTACTTTTTCGCTATTGATACTACAAAACGGAGGTTGGCCTTAATAAGCTCATTCTTTGATTTTTCATCCCCGTCCCTGGCCGCACGGGCAAGGGTATCCTCAAGCTCTCTCGACAAGAGGGGGATTCTGTTAATCTGATCAAGATACCAGGAAATTGAGGAATCGGTAAAATCTTTACCTGAACCTTTTGACAATGCACCATTTTTAAATTCAGAATCATCCTGGAGATCAGCAGATTCTTTATCCGGCAAGGGGGTGTATTCATCATCTGTATTCAGATCTTCCTCATCCCCCTTAAACTTTGCTTTATTATTATTCATATAATCGGGCAATATTCCTGGATACTGTTTTTTTCAACACACTCAAAAGTACTATTAACTAAGGGACTGTCTAAAAAGTCGATTTTTGAAGAATTTGTCATTCCGGTTTTGCAACTTCAGTTTGTGCAAATACCGGAATCTCCTGGTATAATCAGGCGTAAGAGATACCGGCATTCCGCTTCGCTACAGCCGGTATGACAAGGAAATTACTTTTGATACAGCCCTTTAAAAAAAATTTCTTTAATAATCTGACCCGCCTGTCAGTATTATAATTCAGGGCATTACAGCTTTGGTATTCTAATTACCCAGCCCGGCCTGATTAAATCGGGATTTTTTATCCTGTCACGGTTAGCATTATAGATTTTTTTCCAGAGCCTGGGGTTTTTATAATACTCCCCTGCGATTCTCCAGAGACAATCATTATATTTCTCCCAGGTCCTTACTGTGTAATAATGGTAATTATCATCATCACGACCCGATGCAGTTACAGCATCCCCATCGGTGTCTTTTACAGAGCTCTCTTTAACTGATTTAACTGAGGCGATTCTTCTGCTCTCTTCAATTACCATGTTCCCCAGTCTTATTGCCTCATTTGAATAAGTAAGGGACTCCTCATATTCTTTTTCACTTCTTAATCTTTTAGAAATATCAAGGGCTTCCCGGGCAGCAGCAAAATCTTCATCAGCAATCACCCCGCTCCTTGAATCTTCAGCTTCAGCAAGAAGATATTCAGCTTCCTCTATCCTCTCCTCTGTAACCCCTTCCATGGTTAAAATATATGCCTGGTCTGCATTTATTCCGGCTATTTCAATCGATTCAAAGCCGTCTTTAAGCAGATTTTCTCTGTATTCACTGTCAGCTTTTTCCAGATTCTCTTTGGCAACTGCATACTGTTCAGGAGCATATGTGTCATAATCATATTTCTCAACTTTCCTCATAACAGAAGAAACCTCACCAATACGAAAACCGAGCTTATACCTGTTGTCAATAGAGTCATTTTTTGCCTTTACAGCTGCCTCATAAGACCCGGAAGCCAGTCCATGAGCCTCTATATACTCTTTACTTTCAAACTTTTCCCCGGCCTGTACAAAAAGCTCCTTTGCTTCAGCAAAAAAATCGGGAGAAAGCTTTTCTGCATTTACAACATCTGCCTCATATATAGCCTCATCAGCCCTCTTAAGTGCATTTGCAGAGTAAGGGGGGAGAGAATTATTATAAGCCTCCATAGCCTTATCGTATGACACTCCGGCACTTTTCACAGATTCCTTCGGCTTTTCATCCTTCAGAAGCTGCTCATGAGCCTTTATAAGATTTGCTGTCGCCTCATCCAGCTCTTTTGCGCTATACTCTTCTGCATTTACAGATTGAGCCTTATCGATTGCTGATCTGGCATCTGTAAGTTCCCTTACCGGAACCTCAGTGTCACAGGCAATCATTGTAAGAAAAATTGAAATAATCAGAACAGGAACAAAATTTTTAAATCTCATGTTAAAACCCCTATATTTAACTTAATATTATTACCAATCCTCTTATCCTCTATAGGAATTGAGGGCTTCATCTTCAGACTCATATATTTCAAAAAATGATGTAAGCTTTGTTAATTCGAAGACTTTCTTAACTGAGGCAAAAACATTTATAATTTTAAGCCCCCCCTGATACTTTTTAAGATTGGAAAGGCTCGATATCAAAGCTCCAATTCCGGAGGAATCTATGTATGTGACATCTTTAAGATTAATTATTACATTATATTTTTTCTGTTCAATAAGTTTCCCTACAATATCTTTTATTTCCGGTGCATTATAAAGATCTATCTCCCCTGATATATCAAGAATAACGATCTCTCCCCTTGTTCTGGAACTTATGTCCATAATAGTTCCTTCCTCCTTATCAAACAAAACAATTCTTACCTAATTCACACTATAATCTCATAATAAATGCTTGTCAAGCTTTATTAAAAACAGATCAAAGATGGTTATATTTTATATATAACCCTCTATTGCCTCATTTTCCAGACTTTTTCCGCAAAAATTGCGATTTAATCGTTCGATCAATAAGCGGATAAGATCAATGGAGTTATGCTGCAATGAATAATCAGCAATTAGTGAGGATTATCCCGAATATTGCTCTATTAAGTCAGAATAAACAGAAAGGGGGGCTAATCAGGAAAAAATACGGAGCCACTTTTTTTCAACTTCATCAAAGGAGCCGTCATTGATCGAGGACCTGATTTCATCCATAAACTTTTTCATGAAAAACAGGTTATGATATGTATTATAAATAAGAGATGATATTTCTCCAGCTTTAAAAATATGTCTCAGATAAGCCCTGGTAAAGGTTCTGCATACATAACATGAGCAATCTGCATCAAGAGGAGAGAAATCCTTTTCATATACTGCCGATTTAATATTTACTCTACCGGATGAGGTATAGAGTGTGCCGTTACGGGCGATGCGGGTAGGCATAACACAGTCAAACATATCAACACCATGCCTTATACCGAAAAGTATCTCAGGGGGACTCCCCACACCCATCATATATCTCGGCTTATCCTCAGCCATATATTGAGTAAGGGCAGCTGTTACATCACGGTAAAGCTCCTTAGGCTCGCCAACAGATAGCCCCCCTATTGCGTAACCGGGGAAATCCATCTCTGCCAGTCTTTGGGCGCACTCTCTCCTTAAATCATTATAAACGCTCCCCTGCACTATGGCAAAACAGGCCTGCTTCTCTGTATCGAATGTGCTTCTGTAATAATCAGCAGACTGACGGGCCCATCTGATAGTCCTCTCCATTGCGCCTCTGGCCAGCTCTTTCCCAATAGGGTACTCAGTGCACTGATCAAGAACCATCATAATATCAGAGCCTATAACTCTCTGAATATCAAGAACCTTTTCAGGGGTAAAGAAATGTCTTGAGCCGTCAATATGGGAATTAAACTCAACCCCATCCTCCCCCACCTTGCAAAGATTGCTTAAAGAAAAAACCTGAAAGCCCCCTGAGTCAGTAAGAATTGATTTATCATAATTCATAAATTTATGGAGCCCGCCCGATTCCCCTATAACATCTGTACCGGGACGCATATAAAGGTGGTAGGTATTAGATAGTATAATATCAAATCCGATATCTTTTATATCAGCCATAGTCATGGCGCGGATAGAGCCTCTGGTGGCAACAGGCATAAACACAGGTGTTTTGATAACACTATGGGTTGTTGTGAGCTCGCAGCAGCGCGCCGATGAAGCTTGATCTTTTTTTAATATCTGAAATTTCATAAAACAAGAATTATTATAATGGCGGATCCTGTCAATAGGATTATGAGTTATCAGGAGGTTGAGAAGGCTCTGACCCCTTGCCTGGTTGCCTGGTTTATATGGGCTCTGACCCTAATGTCCCATCATCCTATCATTCATTTTCACAAAAGTTACCGAAAAGACAAAAAGAATAAAAAAATAAAAAAAATGCTCTGACCCCGAATTTTTTTCAAAAAAAATCCCTCTAAAAACGTATTAATATTAAGCGCTTAACAAATTCTGATATTATCCGGGAGGAGAAAAATGCCAAGACCATTAAGAACTATCGCACAGGGTGTAACCTACCATTGTTTTACACGATGCCGCGGCAAACGGGATCTGCTTAGAAGCAAATACGGGAAAAAATATTTCATTGAATCAATAAAGTTGTGCC
>CAZBFP010000005.1:0-155279 GCA_964491265.1 uncultured Leptospirales bacterium
TAAAATACTGTTTTGTCCAGTATTTTATAGGCTTTTGACTTTTTCAGGAAGCCCTCTTTAGAGAATAACTTTTATCTTACCGGTGGAACAGCACTCCACAGGTTTTATTATAACCTGCGATATTCCGATGACCTTGATTTTTTTTCCAGCAATGATCTCTTATTCAGTGAAAATATAACTGAAATATTAACGGCCTGTGAGAATAGCAGTATTGCATACAAGAGAGTTGTGCAGGCAAAAGATTTCCAGAGAATAGTAATTAATGATTTCCTTCAACTCGATTTCGTGAATGATCGGGTATACAGAGAGGGGAAAAGTAATATTATTAAAGGGATAAGAATCGATAATATAGTTAATATTTTTACTAATAAGGTCGTTGCGATTTTAGACAGAGATGAGGAGAAGGATATTTTCGATCTATTTGCCATTTCTTTCAATGAAGAATTCAGCTGGAAAGCAATGCTGGATATAGCTAATAAAAAGTCACCTGTTGACCGGAGTTTTTTAATTGAGCGAATAAAATCATTCCCTCTGGAGTGGCTGTCAAATATAAAAGCCATAGAAAAAATTAATATTACGATTGAGGAAATTGATCAGATCTGCACAGATATTAATGATGAATCATTTAATTCTCTTTTTCGCGGAACTGATCAATAAAATATCCCTCACCCCTTTTTCAGCTTCGCAAGCGTGATAAATGAAAATGCCAGCATCCCCAAACCGCCTGCAATATTAAGCACAAGTATTGTCCCTGTTAAGTAGAAAAAACCGAGTACCATAAAATAAAGGGTAACCAGGTTTCGTTTAAGCGCAACAGTGGCGAATCCTGCAAGAAAACCTTTCTTCTTGAGCTCCTTGCTTATTGCCTGGAGGCTCCCTGAATCGGTAGTTTTTGAAAGGGTCAGGAAGAGGAAAAGCACGTTTAATATGTAGATGATTATTGATGTCACACCAAGTACCAGGGCTGCATCTGACGGATTCAGCTCGTAGTGTTTATAGGCAATGGCGATTACAAAGAAGAGTGTACAGAGGTTGTCGCCAACTGTGTCGAGCCATTCCCCTGATTTGCTGTACTGGTATGTAACACGGGCAAGCTCACCGTCAACACAGTCGAAAACTATAGCCATGGGCTGGAGAATAAGGCCGAGGAAATAGATATACCAGAGGTCGCTTATAATCATTACACTTCCAAGTGCTGCAATGAACACAAAAAAGGCTGTTACCATATTGGGAGTAATGGATGTTCTGCATACATATTTTGTAAAAAAGAGAGACAGGTAGCGGTAGTAGTGGCTGCTGAATGCCTCGCCAGGTTTGCGGCAGCTGTTTAATATGGCCTTTTCCGCGGTTTTGTACGATTTCTTATCTGTGAGTTCCTGGTACACGCTGTTGGCCGCTGCAGGTTCACCTGCAAGGAATGCCACATACTCTTTGTTTATTATTGAGGAAACATTGATTTTAACTGTCCCCTTGCTGAAAGAATTTTCCTTAAAGGGTTTATCCTTTGAAACTTTTAATGCATAATTCAGATCAGGGAGATCATTGATTCTATCTGTTATAACTATATCATCATCATCTTTGCGGATAATTTCTATTTTCTTAAACCCCACATAATAGCAGGAGAGGATTGTTCTTTCCAGTATGGTGAGGCCGCATATTTTTTCGTTTATGTCTATTCCCGTGTTGCAGTTCAGTTGTGCTGTTTTCATTTGCAGCTCCTATTTTTCTCCCGTATTAAAATCGGTATATTAAAAATAACGACTCGTCCAGGATTTCAGTGTTATAGTATTCTTTGAATCCTGTTCCCCCTGTCTACCCCAAGGGTACTTCTTCGCTTTGCTCAGGGCGCCCTGAAGGGGGCACGTAAAAAGAACACTTGATTAAGTTGATAAATTAAAGTATTACAACACCCGTTCATTGTTGAGCCTGCAAAAGATTTGAGGAACAATATGACGGGATCTGAGAAATACAATTATCTAAATGATAATAAATTAATTCGTGCCCCCTCCGGGGGACAGGGGGCCATTACAGAATGAGCCCCACACATATATATATTAAAACCTTCAATTATGCTCATTCCGTCAAGCTTTTTGCGGTGAATTTTAGTAAAAAAGATATGTGCAAATAAAATCTTGACTTATGCCTAACAGGTGGAGAAAATTGTAATATCTGATTAATATTAATTCTTAAAAATATATTTTAGTGTAAAAATGGATAATTTTATATCCCCGCCCCATTCGGCGGCGGGGATATAAGAGCATTTCTTAACAATAATAAATTTTTATAAGTTTGAGGTTTTCACTTATGGTTAGAATCGGTTACACAACAGGGGTTTTTGATCTTTTCCACATTGGTCACCTTAATATTCTGCGCAATGCTAGGCTTGAATGCGATTACCTTATTGTAGGGGTCACCACTGATGAGCTGTCGATAAATGAAAAAGGTAAAAAGCCGGTAATCCCTTTTGCAGAGAGAATGGCAATTGTGGGGGGTATTAAATATGTGGATATGGTTGTGCCCCAGACTTCCTATGATAAATTTGAGGCATGGAATAATTTAAAGTTTAATATTATGTTTGTAGGTGATGACTGGAAGGGTTCCGAAAAATGGAAGGACCTTGAAGGTAAGTTTGCTGAAAAGGGTGTTACGATAAGCTATTTCCCATATACACAGCAGACATCCAGTACCAAACTGAGGGCAATACTTGATAAAATTTATAATGGAGAAGATAAATAGCTCATATTTATCTTCTCCGGTATCACCCTATTTTCTCCTGATTTCACCGGCTCTTTTAAAGCTCAATGCAAGAAAGATGAATCTGAAAAGGTGAAATCCGAAGGATATTGTCATCCAGGCAGTATTGAGCAGAAAGGCTGCTACAAAGCCCCCGGGGAGAACATAACCTGTTAAAAGGATTACAAGGGTTATGTTTCTCCTCATCTGTATCCTTCTGAAAAATCTGTCCACAGGATTGAAATCGTGGAGCTCCAGTTTATATATCCTCTTGAAAAGCCCGGTTGTTATTCTGTCAGCAATGTAGAAGAAGTTTATAATAAAATTCCACAAATGTATTTGAGCCGCTTTTTCAGGGAAGGCATCTGCCAGGAATAATCCGATGCATATATACCAGAAAGAGAGGTATATTACATCAGAGTAATGATCCAGTTTGTCGCCGCTATCGGAGGTTCTGTATGTAAGCCTGGCCAGTTTCCCGTCAAGGCTGTCGAGTATTGACATTATTATTCCGCAGAGGATTGCAAGGGTAAACCAGCCGTAGTAAAAGAGGGGGATACTCCCGAATGAAAGTATCATGGAAATATAAGTGAGCTGGTTTGGTGTTATGTATGTTGGCGCAGTAATTTTTACCAGTTTTTTTATCAAAGGGGGGTAGATGTATTGAGTTACAAAGTCTGTTACCCCCTTATAGGATCGTTTAAAGGAAAGGTCTTCAGCCCCTTTGATATCATTTTTATTTTTGATAAAAAGGAGAAATGGTTCCTGTATTCTTCTCAGCTTGAGGATGTATGATTCCATTTCAGATGTTTTAAAAGGTGCAAATACTGTTTTAAGCTTATCCAGGTCTGAGTTTAATATGGTTTTTAAGGTTTTAACTGAAAAATCAGCAATGATGAATTTCCCTTCTCTGTTCCCGGCAAAATCAACAAAGGAATTCTCCGCTTTCATGGCATTATCAATGAGCCTTTCATCAAATACCAGATTACCCTGGCAGAAAATGAATTTACCCGCGGCTTTTATTTCTGCAGGGTCTGATATTTCAGTAAATTTTTTTCTGTTCCATATGGAGAAATCTTTTCTCAGGGATAGAGGTTTATCTGTTAAAATATATATTTCAGAAATATTTTCATTCTGTGAAAATACGCGAAGGTTAAGCTCAAGCAGGGTCATGCCCCAGATTTCAAGTCCAGCCTGAGGGGAATTTTCAATAACAGCAAACATTTTTTACATCCTGGGCTTTTAATAATTTTTGAATAAAGGGCTCATGCCCTGACTTGCTGTATATAAAAAAATCCATGGAGCTATAATGTCAAGTTCTTAATAGAGTTATGGTGGTAAAGGAAATGTAGTGTTCATTTTAAATATCAGATTCGTTTTTATATACTTTCAGATTTATAATCCTGAAAGTCCCCCTGTTTTATAAGTTATAAATCGGAGAGACATTCTTCTATTACTATGCTATAAACCATACAGACGGTTTTAAAGTAATTGTGTAAGGGCAGATATAATATAGTGCCCGATAACTAAAAATTTTATGGGGGTTTTCGCAATGCATGGTAATGTTGATTATGAAAAGGAATTTCAGGATTATTTAAAAAAGGATGATCACCTTGGAAGGATGGTAAGATCCAGGGCTGAGAAATACGGCAGTAAAAAGGTTGCTGTAAGGCACAAGGCATTCGGCCAGTGGGAGGAGTTTACCTGGGGGAAGTTCGGGGAGCTTATCGATTCCTGCGCAATGGGTCTTCTTGATGCCGGTGTAAAGAAGGGTGAATTTGTTGGTATGTTTTCCAATAACAGGGTAGAGTGGGCAATAGTAGATTACGCCTGTTTTTCCATCAGAGCATGCTCTGTTCCGATTTATCACAGCAACTCACAGGAGGAGCTCAAGTATATTGTCAATGACTGCTCCATAAGAATTCTCTTTGTAGAAAAGCAGGATCAATATGACAAGGCAATGGCTGTATTAAAAGAGTGCCCTAAAATTGAAAAGATTATAATTTTTGACCACAGAATTAATTATGACAAAAATCATCCAAAGGTTATGCTTCATAAGGATTTTCTTGCTAAGGGTGCAAAGTCTTCGAAAAAAGCTGAACTTGATAAACTCCTTGCTGCAGCTGACACGCAGGATATAGCCACTCTGATTTATACTTCCGGTACAACAGGGATGCCCAAGGGTGTAATTCTTACACACTATAACTGGTTTGCCATGTTCTTTGCAACAGGGTATCATATCCCTATTATTGAGTCAGATGTTAACCTGGCCTTTTTACCCCTTGCCCATGTTTTTGAGCGGGCCTGGAGTTATTATATACTTACCAGCAATGCCAGGGTTGACTACTGTCACGATACTACAGCTATTCTCGATTTTCTTGCAGAGTCCAGGCCTCACTATATGTGCAGTGTGCCCAGGGTATGGGAAAAGGTTTATTCAATGGTTCAGCAGAGTCTTGCTGAGGCGAAACCGGCAAAGAGAAAGCTCTTTAACTGGGCCCTTGAAGTGGGGGGACAGGTTGCTTATAAAAAGAGAGATATGGAGCCGATCCCTTTTGGTCTTAAGCTTAAGTTTAAAGTAGCTGATACACTTGTTCTAAAGAAGATAAGAAAGATCTTCGGCGGAAGAAACAAGGTTTACAACTGCGGCGGTTCAGCATTCTCGGCTGAGATTTCTGAATTCTTTTTCAAGTGCGGAGTTCTTCTGCTTCAGGGCTACGGCATGACAGAGTGTTTTGTAATAACTGTTGCCAATCCGGAGCATAACAAGTTCGGCACATGCGGTCCGGTTGTTCCTCTCATGAATATTAGAATTACTGATGAAGGTGAAATACAGGCTAAAGGCCCCAGCATGACACAGGGATACTGGAACAAGCCTGATCTTAATAAGGAGCTTTTTACAGCTGACGGATGGATCAGAACAGGGGACATCGGAGAAATTGACAGCGAAGGTTATGTTACAATAACCGACCGTCTTAAGGATATGTTTAAAACCTCAGGGGGGAAATATGTTGCCCCTCAGCAGATAGAGTCGCTTCTTAAAGATGATATCTATTTCGATCAGGTTGCAGCTGTAGGGGACAACAAAAAATTTGTTTCAGCCCTCATTGTCCCTTCATTTGAGAATCTTACTGTTTACTGTGAAAAGAACGGTATTACTTATAGCTCAAGAGAGGAGCTGGTTAAGAATCCTAAGATAGTAAAACTATATGAGGATATAATCGAGGATAGAACAAAGGTTCTTGGTCAGGTTGAGAAGGTTAAAAAGTTTACCCTTCTTACAAATGAGTTTACCCAGGAAACCGGTGAGCTTACTCCAACATCAAAGATTAAGCGTAAAGTGGTTAACCAGAAATACAGCGACGTGATTGAGTCAATGTATAAGGATTGATCCCCTCACCCGCACATCGCTATCGCTCGTGCACCCTCTCCCGTCAAGTCGGGAGAGGGTTTTTTGTTAAAGCTTCATTTTTTTATGCGGTCACCCCTCTCCCCGGTATCAATACATGAATTAACATTAAAGTTTATTCATGGGAGAGGGGCCGGGGGTGAGGGCACAGTGGATCAGCCGGGTACTGTTTAAGAAGTGGGTAGAAGTAAGCCGGGGACAGGGGGCAAATACATCGGGTAAAGGCTCTCACTAAATGATTGTTCGCGAAATAATAATTGTCTTTCTTATCTCCACACACTCTTCATCCTCACAAGCTCACGGGCTGATGATAATTCTGTTATGCCGTGAATAAATGATTCACCCCTGTCAATCGGTGCTGCTCTGGAGATGAGCATATCTCCGCAGTTCCCCTCTGACCTGAAATTTATATCGATTTCGTAGAGTGTTCCTGAATCATTAATGCTTTGAGGGAGCGTGTCAAGACACCACTGAATATATTTTACATTGTTTATGTGTCTGTAAAGATCGCAGTCGGAATAGGAGGCAACAATCTGTTTTTCATAAGCAGGATCTCCAGGCTGCTCAAGCCTGTCAAAGAGATGGGGGAGCGGTTCCCCCCTCTGGAGTGTCTCCACACCGGAAATATCAATTTCAATATTGCTTCTGTTTCTCTCCTTCAGGTTAAAGGGAACAGCGGAATTTATGGCAGCTCCAAGAAGCTCGCCATCATCTGACTCTATTTCGAAATTTCTGATAGCATACCTGCTTGTAATAGGGGAGAGCCATGTGCGGACTTTTACTGTTTCTTTCCATGAGGGGTAGCGGAACATCCGTACATGGAGCCTGGTGAGTACAAAGACCAGGTCATCGAGGTTTATCCCCGCTTTATCCATGAGCATCATGCCGTGGCTGATCCCTGTTTCCTGCAGGTAGTTGCAGATTGCAGCCATGGTTGCTTTAGAATTCATGTCCAGTTCATATACCTGAACTTTAAATTCCCTTGACACAAGGGAAATGCCTGTTTCACTGTTTTTCATGTTCATTAATCTATCCCCCCGGATATAGGCCTGAACCTTAACATCAGGATCAGTTTTGAGTTTTAATTTTTAAATATGCAATAGCATGCATATGAGCTGTTATTATGTCAAATATAATTAAGATTTCCGGGGAATCTCACTCTTTGAATTTCACTTTAATATTAACAATCTCCGGCCTGCCGGTTGTGCGAACAGGGGGACCCCAGGTGCCGTAGCCGTTTGATACATATACATGGGTGCTGTTGATTTTTTTGTAGCCATGGCTTATTTCGTAGAGCTTGCGGGTGATATAATTAAATGGCCAGAGCTGTCCGTTGTGGGTATGCCCGGACAGGTGCAGGTCAACTCCGTTTTTTACAGATTCCCCTATACTGTAGGGCTGGTGGTCCATTAAAATGAGAGGAAGATTATTATTCACTCCATTGAGTATCTGAGGCAGATCCTCCCGCGTTTCACCGGTGAATCTCCCCATGCTTAAATCCTCTCTTCCCGCAAGTATAAATGAATTATCAATTACAACAGCTTCATCGCGCAGCAGCTTGACCCCGTGTTTAAGAAGATAGTTTACAGCATCATTGACCCCGCCGATATATTCGTGATTCCCTGTAACAGCGTAAATGCCATACCCTGCTTTGATCGATTCCATTATGCCGCCGTGATTATTTTTTACCACAGGCCCCAGGGTTTCATCAAAGATGTCTCCGGGGAAAAGCACAATATCCGGGTCCAGGCTGTTGATTTTTTCAGCAAGAATGGAGAGTTTATTAGTCCCTATAATGTTCCCCAGGTGTATGTCAGATGCCATTACAATATTCAGCTCTTTCAGGCTCCCCGCTTTTTTATCCATTTCTATATGGATAGTTTTAACAATCGGGCTTGATGCAGTGACCAATCCTGTGAAAACGATGATTGATGTAATTACTGTTACAGCACCCATGAGCTTAAGAGGGATATTGTTTTTTATCATCCATTCTTTGTCAGGGAGGAATCCGATAAAATAATTGAATATTCTGACTATATCTATGGCAAAGGTTAAAAGAACTGCATAGAGTAGAAATGCCAGCCACACTGATCCTACAATAATAAGAAACCTGTTATCCTCCATGAGTCCTGTCTTTTCAGAAAATTCACCTAATATAAATGCTGAAGCAGGGAGTAGTATAAGAAATGAATAGATTCCCTTTATTAGCGCTCCCTGGGGGAGGGCCTGCCACCCCCTTATAAAGATATAGGCGTTTCCGCTCACATAAATGGTTAATACAATTGATAGAAATATATAAAAAATATTGTTCTTCACTTTTTTCCTCCTGATTTTTCAAGGGGGGCATAAAAGTGTCTTCCCCTTGTCCCCCAAAGGGGGCACGAGATAATTTAATTTCTCTGATAATTATATTTTTTTCATTCCTTTAATTATTTTGAAGATTCAGTAACATCAACAGTTTTTCACTACTTAGAGTTTTCAACTTGTGAAAGTGTTCCTTACTACGTGCCCCCTTTGGGGGACAGGGGGCTTACTCTGTAGATGTTGAAACAAGTAATATAATTATTTTCTCCAAAAATCCGGAATAAGCCTTATTTAAACGATATACAGGTAATAATTGTCTAATTATTATCTGTATTAGTAAGGATTAGATCTTCCTTTGTTACAAACAAAAAAAGGAGCCCCGGGGCCCCTTTTTTTGGGTAGCGGTAGAATTTTGTAGGTGTTGTCATTCCCGCGCAGGCGGGAATCTCATAATTATTGGTTTTATCAGGAGATTCCGGCACTACGTTATCACTTCGGCCGGAATGACAGACTTATCTCCTGAAATTCAACTACTATCTTTTTTTATTATCTGTCACTATTTCAATCCAGTACAAGTTCCCTTTTGGGAATCGTGGCCAGGTTCTCTTTTATAATCTGATCCGGCATTTCATAGTCGATCATGCTCCCTTCAAAATATATCTGGTAGGAAGCCATGTCAAAATGACCGTGACCGGAAAGGTTAAATACTATGGTTCTTTCTACTCCCTCTTCATCTGCTTTTTTAGCCTCATCAATTGCACCCTTTATGGCATGGGCGCTTTCCGGAGCAGGTATTATCCCTTCTGTGCGGGCAAAGAGTATGGCAGATTCGAAAACCTCCTTTTGATTGTATGCCACAGCATCAATAATCCCTTCTTTATGGAGCTGGGAAATGATGGGCGATTCTCCATGATAACGGAGCCCCCCTGCGTGTACAGGCGCAGGAAGAAACTGATTCCCCAGTGTATACATCTTAACCAGGGGTGTATAGTGGGCTCCATCTCCGAAGTCCCAGGTGTACTCACCCTTTGTAAGTGTAGGGCAGGCGGAAGGTTCCACTGCCAGCATTTTAATTTTTTTCCCATCCATCTTTTCCGGCAGGAAGGGGAGTATTAGCCCGCCAAGATTTGACCCGCCGCCGCAGCATCCTATTAGCACATCAGGCTCTATTCCTTCTTTCTTAAGCTGAAGCTTAACCTCTTCCCCTATTACTGTCTGGTGAAGGAGTACATGGTTCAGTACAGAGCCCAGGGTATAGTTTGTGTCCGCCCTTTCAGCAGCGATTTCTACAGCCTCGCTTATTGCTATACCCAGGGAGCCGGGGTGGTTATTGTCAGCACTGTAGAGTTCGCGGCCGTAACGTGTTTCAGGGGAGGGGCTTGCTATACACTCCGCTCCCCAAGTCTGCATCATAAGCCTTCTGTAGGGCTTCATATCATAGGAGCATCTTACCATAAACACTTTGCAAGTAAGATCAAAGAACTGGCATGCAAATGCAAGTGAGCTCCCCCACTGGCCTGCGCCTGTTTCTGTTGAAAGGTATTTGATCCCCTGCTTTGCATTATAATATGCCTGGGGTACAGCTGTGTTCGGTTTGTGCGACCCTGCTGCTGATACACCTTCATACTTGTAGTAGATTTTTGAACGGGTGCCGATTTTCTTTTCAAGTGCGCCGGCCCTGAACATGGGTGTGGGTCTCCATAGTGAATAGATGCTTAATACTTCTTCAGGTATATTAATAAATTTATCAGTTACATTCCCATCCTGGGCCACAAGCTCCTTTGCAAAGATCTGCTCAAGCGCCTCAGGGGGGAGAGGCCTGTTGTCTGCCGGGTTCATGGGGGGAAGGAACGGTGTTTTCAGCTGAACAAGATAAGGATTAGGGTTAAACCACTTTTTAGGCATCTCCCTGTCTTCAAGTATAATTTTTCTTTCAAGCATTATAATACCTCCTTTGTTTCTTCTTATAGAAACGTTTCTATTTATAGAAACAAAAAGTGTCAATAGAATTTTTTATTTTTTTTGGAAATATTTTTTCAAATAGTAGTAGAATTTTAGGGGGCAAGTCTGTCATTCCGGCCGAAGTGATAACGTAGTGCCGGAATCTCCTGAAAGAATTTATGATATGAGATTCCCGCATGCGCGGGAATGACAAAACCTAAAATTTTACCCCTACACTTGTTAAATAAATAGTTCTTTTTCAGCGGAATATCACTTCATCAATATTTTTTATCTCAGAGAAGAATTTCATTTTATCCAACCTTTTCCCTTCTATTCCAGTAAGTGGGCGGGAGATTAAATCTGCCCATCCTCCCCGGGGAAGTTCACGATTTTTTATAGTTATTTCTTCAGTACTGTAATATGATAGCATCTGTTGTCATATTCAAAAAAGACATAGATTTTCCCCTCTCTCTGCAGTTCAAGGAGCGCTTCCATTAACACTGTTTTGAATTGCTCACGCAATGCATCACCCAGGAGAAAGCCTGTTCTGCTGTGGAGACTTTTCCGGATCTCCTCCTGCGCCCCTTTTTCTGTTTCAGGGAGAGGGAGCTGCACATAGTAATCCTCAAAGAAGATATCGAAACAGGCTCCAAAGCTGTGGATTGAGACAAATTTTCTGCCGAAGATCTTCTCCTGATGGTCAACAGTCCGGATGACAGATGAAACAGCAAGTTTTACAGTGGGGAGCCCCTCTTTGCGGGCCTGGAGTTTATCCTGAAATCTCTGCACCACCAGCTCAAGTGCGTCTTTTGCAACCGGTGTGAGATACCTGTATTCACGTCTTACATTGTGGAAGTAGTAGAGTTTCTCCGGGCCTGTATCAATTGATACAAGTTTTCCCTCTTTAATCGCGCTGTTTATATCATCAAAGTTTTTCAGCGGTTTTATCCCATGCTTCACAGCTTCAGCGGCTTGTTCTTTGAGGCTGAATTCCATCAGTTCCTGCTCCATGCGGGGTTTTGCAAAATCGCGGTAAACAGGTATATTTTCGATAAAGTTTCTTTCGATAGTATAAACCATATCCTGGTATGACTTTACATAGTTGACCAGGGAGGCTTCTTTTTTGTTAATAATAACAATTGAGGCAGCTATAATAAGGGCTGATGCTGCAGCAGCGATAATAACTTTGTTTTTATTCATTAAAATCCCCGGAGAATCAAATTTATCATATTTTTACAATGTTAATTCCTTAACTTTTATTTGAAATATAATTATCTGATATCGGGGCTGTCCAAAAAGTAATTTCCTTGTCATACCGGCTGTAGCGTAGCGTAATGCCGGTATCTCTTAGGCCTGATTTAATCAGGAGATTCCGGTATTTGCAATAATTGAAGTTGCAAAACCGGAATGACAAATCCCCGAAAATCTGACTTTTGAGACAGCTCCGATATTGAAAACAGCATAATTACACTAAAAGAGATCTACAGGAATAATTACTTATATTTTTCCGTTTTGTCTATATTATTGCAAGATTTTTTTAACACTCCCTTCAATGCACCATGCCTGATTTGACGGAAATATTGACAAAAGGGTGGTACATATGATATATTTATATAAAAGGTTCCAAGGAACCTTTCCCGAAAATGGAGGGATTTATGAGCGTTACATCATTACTTATTTTTATTCTGGTTGGAGCTGTTGCCGGATGGCTGGCAGGCCTGATTATGAAAGGTTCCGGTTTTGGTCTTATCGGAAACATTGTTGTAGGTATTGTAGGGGCCTTTATTGGCGGATTTATATTCCAGTTTCTTGCTATTCATATTGCCGGGATCATTGGTTCAATAATTACCGCCCTTGTAGGCGCTGTTGCACTTCTTTTTGTTATCAGTCTTATTAAAAGGTAGCAGTAAAATTATGGCCTGACAATAGTTGATGTAAAAGAAAAGGGGGTTCCGGAAATGGAACCCCCTATTCTCCTGCCTGAATAAATGATTATGATTTAATATGTAATTCCTCTTGGCAGCTTCTTTGCTTCCTCAATCCATTCTTTAACTTTCGCTTCACCCGGGAGCTGGCGCACTAGCTTTTTCTTCTCATTGGTTTCTGCAAGGGTCTTGTAAAGGTTTTCAGGCTTTCTTTTTGAAAGTTCAACAACAGTATCAACCCCTGCTGCTTCAAGAAGGTCCGCATACTCCTCTCCAACTCCCTTAACCCTGAAGAGGTCAACGTGATTAACCCACTCAAGAATAAGTTTACCTGATATGCCTGAATCTTTCTCAATTTGCTTTCTTCCAGCAGGAGCCCCCCCTTTTTTAAGAAGGTCAGATGTTGACTTGACACCTGCATTTCTAAGCTTTTCAGCATATTTAGGGCCTATGCCTTCCACTTCTTCCAGTTTTGCCATAATTTATCTCCCTGCAGATTATTAATAATATCAAAGACTGATATTATAATTATACTTTAACTTATAAAAGTCAAATGATATTGATGTGAAAGTAGTTTAAATGCTGTTTTTGTTTATTTGAAGATAAATTTTTTTCAGTAATTATTCCTAAAGATATTTTTTAGTGCAATAATTATGATTTCCATATCCGGGGCTGTCCAAAAAGTAATTTCCTTGTCATACCGGCTGTAGCGTAGCGTAATGCCGGTATCTCTTAGGCCTGATTTAATCAGGAGATTCCGGTATTTGCAATAATTGAAGTTGCAAAACCGGAATGACAAATCCCCGAAAATCTGACTTTTGAGGCAGCCCCGATATTAGAGCATTATATTTCAAGTAAAAGTTAAGGAATTAACACTGAATTTTTTTAATAAATTGAAGTTCAGGTGAAAATGTGCTGTATTAATCTTCCTGTTTCCTGTATTGTTTAAAAAAAGGTATACCCGGTTCTTCATACCTGTTTTGCCCGTAATTCTATATTAAAGGAGCAATTATGAAAAAATTTAAAATACTCCTGCTGGTTCTGGTAATTATTGCTGTATCTCTTTATATTGCCTTTGAAGTTTTTTTCCGTAAAGCTGTTCCATCCTATACAGGTCTTCTCAAAATCGAAGGGCTCAGTTCCATGGTGGAGGTGCGCACTGATGAGAACGGGATACCTCATATTTTTGCAGATAATGAAAAGGATCTTTTTTTTGCACAGGGGTATATTACCGCAAGGGAGCGTCTTTTCCAGATGGAGCTGACCAGGCTTGCAGGGCGGGGTGAGCTCTCAACACTATTCGGGGATGCTGTTCTTTCAAAGGACAGGTTTCTGAGAACAGCAGGTTTCCGCAGACTGGCTCTGCAGGGATATGAGGCAATGACAGGTGAGAAGAGGAACATAATTGATGCCTACGTTTCCGGGATTAATGCATTTATAAAAAGCGGCGAGCCTCTCCCTGCCGAGTTTACTATACTTGGCGCAAAACCGGGTGAATGGGAGGGGAGTGATTCTGTAGCAGCGGGTCTCCTTATGGCTTTCAGTCTTACACGTTCACTCTATGTTGACCTTCTGCTTTACCGTATAGGTGAGTATGCCGGAAAGGAAACAGCTGAATTGCTGGCTCCATCGTATCCCTCATTTGCACCCACACTCACAGGGAAAAGGATGAGCCCCGGACCTGACAGGGAGTTTATAAAATTTCCTTCTAAAGAGCTGGATAAAACCGGACTTTCAGATTTTCTGCAGGGTGAAATCCCTGCCAGCAACTGGATGCTTTTTTCCGGTAAAATGACAGAGTCGGGGAAAGCCCTCTTTGCCGGGAGTCCCGATCTTAAGCCTACTCTGCCAGCTCTTTTTTATATGATGCATATTAAGGGCGGGAGGTACGATGTTGCCGGCGGTGCGCTTCCCGGTGTTCCCGGCATAGGCCCTCTGGGGTTTAACGGGCACATAGCCTGGAGTGCGGTAAATGGGAGAGGTGATGAGCTGGACTATTTTGTTGAAAAGCTTAATCCGGCAAACCCGGATCAGTATCTTACTGAAAAGGGGTACAGAGATTTTGAAATAATTAATGAAGTAATAAAGGTCAAAGATAAGAAAGGATTCAGAGAGGAAAAGCTGAGAATAAAGGTGTCGCGTCACGGTCCGGTAATTTCTGATGTAATGCCCATGGCTCCGGATAATGCTGCTATGAAGTGGGCCGCTTTTGATAATCCCTGTATCGACCTTGAAGGGCTCCTCCTCATGAACCGTGCCCGTAATTTTAATGAATTCCGCAATGCCCTGAGCAGAGTAAAAACCATTAACCTGGGATTCGGATATGCTGATAAAAACGGGAATATCGGATGGCAGTTTACAGCTTCAGCCCCGATACGCAAAAAAGGTGACGGCTCTTTCCCGGTTCCAGGCTGGACAGGTGAGTATGCCTGGAAAGGCTATATCCCATATGAAAGGCTCCCATATGATTATAATCCGGCTGCAGGCTTTGTTGCCTCTTTTAATAATGACCCGGGGAATGCCGGTTATCATCTTACACATTATTACCTTTTTCAGAGATCTATCCGCTTTGATAATATCATGAAGGAGAGAGGAGATAAAAAAGTCACTTTAAAGGATATTAGAGAGATGCAGCTTGATACAGTGTCCGTAGTGGCTCAGCTCTGGGCGCCTCTTGTAATAGAGGCCTGCCGTAATGATGAGCTTGCAGAGTATGTGAAAATACTGAAAGGGTGGGGGAATGATATTACCACCGGCAGTTCTGCAGCTGTCCTTTTTAATGCCTTCTACTCCATGATGATGAAAAACACCCTTGCTGATGAGGCGGGTGATAAACTCTGGGAGGAAGGATTAAGTCAGTCCTATCTCCTTTATATTCCGGATCTTGTTTTAACCAGTATAGCCGGTGAACCGGATCATCTTCTATATAATAATGTAACAACAGCGGAGAAAGAGACAAGGGATGATATAATAAGAAAGAGTATGAGGGAAGCTGTTGCCCTGGTTAAGGAAAAGCAGGGGAGTAATCCCGGGAAATGGAGCTGGGGCAGGGGGCATAAAATGTATTTTGAACACCCCATGGGGGGGAAACTCCCGTTTTTCAACCCTGATCCTGTCCCGACAAATGGAGATCATTTTACTATAAATTCCGGATTCTGGGAGCTGGCAAATCCATTTAAAATGGACTCAGGCGGTGTAATTAGAATCATGGTGGATTTTGCTGATCCTGAAAGCGCCACTATCATCAGCCCGCCCGGTCAGTCAGGTCATTACAAAAGTCCTCATTATAATGATCTGGCACAGCTATGGGCTGATGGCGGTCAGGTGCCTTTGAGGTTTAATTCCGGAGAAAAAATCTCCCGGGTTCTTATGCTTGAGCCTCAGTGAGAATGAAATAATAGTTTTATTAAAATTATCCCTGCAGTGAAATATCTGCGGGGATAGTAATGAAGATTTTTTCTTCTCTTATGATGGAATCCGAAAACTTATAGTATTATGCTTAAGTGAATAAACAGTGCCTGCAGGTGAATTATGACATCAGATCCTGAAAAAGATGAGAAGCAGAAGGAACAGGATGAACAGGATGAGCTTATCCGGAGGGAGATTCTCCGGGAAAGAAAGTTCTCCATAGCTGAGGCAATCGGCAGGGAAGGGGGAAATTTTATTAAGGGGCACAGTCCAATCCCCCGGCTTGACCAGGTAATCTCACTCCTTACTGTTTTTATTGCAAATAATATTGATGACTCTTCAAGGGTTTTAATGACAGTGCTTCAGGTAAATGTAAAAAATGACCGTATAAAAATTGCCGAAAGTATTGAAGCCCCGCTTAAGTATCTTCACTCACTTATTCAGTCTTATGTCAATAATCCACATTTGCTTTATGAGCTTAAAAGGGAGGTTGCTTTTACCTGTGGTAAGATGAATGATGAAAAGCCCTGCTTCCAGAAACCGGGGGAACCCCCTCACTCTGATGATGAATACTCTCATGAGATAGTTAAGGAAAAGCTTGCCGGCCTGCTGGCGAAGATTGAGGCGGAGCTGTAATCCCGGCACTTTACACTGTGATCATGTAATCACAGTGAGCTGATGCAACCAGTTTTTTCTCCCTGTTGTAGGCTTCCCCCTCCATGTGCACTATGCGGCGCCCCTTTGTCTTTACTCTGGCTGTAATTGTAAGCTCATCACCTTCAAATACAGGGCGGTGGTAGCTGGTGTTCATGTGTACCATTGCTGACATGGGTGTTTTTGATGCCCGGTAGCAGAGCGGCCCGAAAACATTGTCAAATGCGGCACTGATAATCCCCCCCTGCATAGAACCTGCAGGATTGAGGTGTGATCCAAGAACGGGGAAAAGTACTGTAAGCTCAGTGTCATCTTTGTGGGAAATAAGCCTTGCTTTCATGCTTGTGAAACATGGCGGCGGAGGCGGGAGTTCAATACTCAACTTCCCGTACGGATTATATGCGTCATTAATATTTCTGTTATTCATTACTATCCCCCCGGATTGTATGATTTAGTATCAGCACGAATTACTGAAGATATTTTATCCTTTTGTGAATTCTTTTTTCTTCCACAGCTTAAGGTTTAAAACCTCAACAAAGAGAGAGAAGAAAACAGCGAAATAAATATAACCCTTTGGTATTTCATAATGGAATCCTTCAATAACCAGCATAAAACCTATTAAAAGGAGAAATGATAATGCAAGCATTTCAAGGGTTGGGTTGTTGTGAATAAACTCTGAAACTTTACCTGCAAATACCATCATAATTATCATTGCAGTAACTACTGCAGCAATCATTACAGGGACCTGCTCTGTTAAACCTATGGCTGTGAGTATTGAGTCAAAGGAGAAAACAATATCTATAAGGCATATCTGTACAATCGCACTCATAAAGCTTGTCACGGCTTTAACTTCTGTGTTTTTACCATGGGCAATATCGAGCTTATGGTGTATTTCAACTGTGCTTTTGGCTAGGAGAAACATCCCTCCCGATATAAGGATTATTTCCCTCACGCTGAAATCTGTTGTAAAAAGTGAAAAAAGCGGCGTAGTAAGATGTTTTATCATCCATGTAAGTGAAATGAGAAGAATTATCCTGAAAAAAAGTGCAAGGGACAGGCCCAGAATCCTTCCTTTCTGCTGCTGGTGTTCAGGGAGCCTGTTTGTTATTATTGAAAGAAATATTATATTGTCTATGCCAAGTATTATTTCAAGAAAAGTCAGTGTGAGCAGCGCAATGATCAATTCTATTTCCATGACTGAACCTCTTTATTGCATATGCAGGTGATTGATTAGTTAATATTATTTATGGATGGATAAATGGCAAATAAATATCTATAATCAGGAAAAATTTTTAAACTCTGATCATCAGGGAATATGGGGTAGACAGGGGTAAAAGTTTTAATATTATTTCTGGAATAACAGGAAGGCACCTCAGACAGATGCCGGTTATCTGTCTGAGGCGATATGTCGATTATTTTATTTTAATGATTTTCTCTTCAATCGGTATTTTTTTGCCGCTCAGTTCCATTGCCTGTTTTACTATCATCCCTATACCTCCGCAGCATGGCACCTCCATCCTTGCTATAGTTATAGATTTTATATCACCATCTCTGAATATTTGTGCAAGCTTGTCCCTGTATTCATCTGTGTATGGATCGAGCTTGGGGCAGAACATGGCCACTTTTTTCCCTTTCATAAACTCCTCATGAAAATTGCCGTGGGCAAATGGAGCGCAATCAGCTGCTATGAGCAGATCCAGATCTTTCTCTTTAAAAAACGGTGCCTCAGGATTAAGGAGTTTAAGCTGCACAGGCCATTGCTGCAGCTGCGATACTCTGGAAAAGCCGCTTCCTTGATTTACAGGCGCTGCAGGGGTATTTTTAAAACTGAAACTGGCGCTCCCCGGGCATCCTCCGCCGCATCCGCTGCTCTGTTTTTCTTCTATATATTCAGGTACCGCAATCCCTTTCTCTTCCAGGTATGCAATCGCCTCTGCAAGAAAGCCCTTTTCATTATGCTCGTGAAGGTGTTTAAGGTGTGCCTTAATTGTATCTGTTCCATGAGGAATAATATTATCCATAACAAGGCGTTCATTGTAGGGTGCTGCTTCCCTTACCTCAATTGTTATAGCATCCACAGGGCATTCCCCAATACATGCTCCAAGGCCGTCACAGAAGAGATCGTTTATAAGCCGGGCTTTTCCGTTTATCATCTGTATAGCCCCTTCAGGACAGCCTGTTACGCAGTTGCCGCATCCATTGCACTTGTTTTCATCAATTGTAATTATCTGTCTTTTCATTTTATTATCCCTTGATTTGTAGTATTTTTCAGTAATTATTCCTGAAGAATTTTTTTTGTGCAATAATGATGTTTCCCATATCCCCGCCGCCTCCGGCGGCGGGGATATTAGAGCATTTTATTCCAAAAAAAAGTTAAGGAATTAATACTGAATAATTTCTGAGTATATTCTTTTTCTATTAATTAAAAATCGGGTTTACTTATTGAGTTTCATAACTCTTTATAGTATTATATATAACATAAGCGAAAATAAATACATTGACCTGGATCAATTCTAATGGAAAATCAGTGATAATTTATTAATTTTTTGTGATTAAAAATGTTCTATTCTCGGGGCTGTCCAAAAAGTAATTTCCTTGTCATACCGGCTGTAGCGTAGCGGAATGCCGGTATCTCTTAGGCCTGATTTAATCAGGAGATTCCGGTATTTGCAATAATTGAAGTTGCAAAACCGGAATGACAAATCTCTGAAAATCCGACTTTTGAGACAGCCCCAAGATATAATCTTTTATTTCAGACTTAAATTCATATTAAGGTATTAACATTAATGCAGAATAATAAAAAAATTAATTTAAAAGAACTTCTTTCCGGAAATCTTATTTTCGGCGGCATGCCTGAAAAGATGATCGAAGTCCTTGAGTCTGCCGGGCGGGTGCAGCCCCTTGCAAAGGATGAGATGATTTTTTTTGAAGGGGACAGGGGGGACAAAATCTATTTCCTTACAGAGGGGCTGGTCAAGCTTTTTAAAACAACTGAAAGCGACAGGGAGATTGTTGTGCGTTATGTGCGTCCCGGTGAGATGTTTGCAGAGGTTGTTCTTTTTGAATCTGACATTTACCCTGTCA
This sequence comes from uncultured Leptospirales bacterium, assembly GCA_964491265.1. Taxonomy (GTDB): domain Bacteria; phylum Spirochaetota; class UBA4802; order UBA4802; family UBA5550; genus JBBAGC01. Next base: position 19,459 of record CAZBFP010000005.1, read on the forward strand.
GTTCCATGGCCATGAGGGAGTCGAAAATTTACTATATTGAAAGGGACTTTTTTCTCGACCTTCTTAAAGAGAAGGAATTTATGAGACTCTTTGTGAGCAATCTCTTTAAAAAGATGCGCTACCTTGCGGACAGGGTTGCTTTCTTAAACGCCTATGACGTGGAGGAGCGTTTTTTTATATTTCTTAATGATCATTTCGGACTTGAGCCGGTTATCACTATTGATCTGTCAAAAGCGGAAATGGCTGAGGCTATCGGTACAATCCCGGAAACAATGTCCAGGGTACTGGGGAGACTTAAGATTAATGATTTTGTTCAGTGGGATAAAAATGAAATAAAACTTAATGTGGATTATGCCATGTCTGTTATAGAAAAGGTGAAAGTAAATTAATGCGTTGTTAATTTTTGAAAATATATTTTAGTGTAAAAAAGGACAATTTTTTATCTCTGCCGCCACCGGCGAGGGATAATAGAGAATTTTTTAATCACAATAATTTCAGGAATAAATACTGAAATTAATGTTTGAATTCTGGTGCATTACAGAGGAGAGATTTTTATGAATAATTTAAAACATGTGGTAATAGTAGGAGCAGGCTTTGCCGGTCTTTTTGCCGCTAAAAAGTTTATAAATAAAAGGGTAAGGGTCACTATAATTGACAGGAATAATTATCATACCTTTAATCCACTCCTTTACCAGGTTGGAGCCGCAGAGATCGACCCCGGCCAGATTGCCTATCCTGTCCGTGCTGCTGTGAGAAGGGGGGGGAACATAAAGTTTATCATGGCTGATGTGAAAAAAATTAATTTTAAAAAGAACAGAGTAATTACAGACATAGAGGAAATAGAGTATGATTACCTGGTTTTAGCCTCAGGGAGCAGGGCTGACTTTTTCGGGATAAAGGGGGCGGAAACCTGTTCTTTTATCCTTAAAACCCTTGAGGATGCCCTTAAACTGAGAAATCATATACTTACCTGTTTTGAGAGAGCCAGCACAAGTGAAAGTATTGAGGAGAAGGAGGATCTCCTCACTTTTGTTATTGCAGGGGGAGGTGCGACAGGGGTTGAATTTGCCGGAGCTTTTGCAGAGCTTGTTAAGGGGCCGATTGACAGGGATTTCCCTGATATTAAATTTCAGGATGTAAAGATAATCCTTGTTGAAGCAGGGGATAAACTTCTTTCAGGATACAGCAGGTCCACAAGCGATTATGTAATTTCAAGGCTTAAGAGAAAGGGTGTTAAGGTTATGCTTAAATCCCCTGTGGCGAAAATTGACAGGTCCGGAATTACTTTAGGGGACGGGGATCTGATCAGGTCTGCAACTGTTCTCTGGACTGCGGGGGTAAGCGGTTTTGATCTCCCTGCAGATATAAAGCTCCCTGTAACCCATGATAAGCGGATTAAGGTTAATCCTGCTCTACAGGTTGAAGGGTATGATAATGTTTTTGTCTGCGGTGATATTGCTCATTTTGTTCAGAATAATGAAAGTCTCCCCATGCTTGCACCTGTGGCTACCCAGCAGGGGAAACATGCCGCGGATAATATTCTTAAAATGATTTCCGGTGAAAAGCCGAAGCCTTTTCGCTATACCTATCGGGGATCTATGATAGTTGTAGGGAGGAATACTGCTGTTACAAAAATCGGGAACATGGAGATTAAAGGCTTTTTCGCATGGATACTCTGGCTCTTTATTCACATAGCCTATCTTATAGGGTTCCGGAATAAACTGTTTGTGCTTGTTAACTGGTTCACTGATTACATATTTTTTGAAAGGGCGGGAAGAATAATACTCCCCGCCTGTGACACTGGTGAAGAAATATTATGCAAGAAGAAACCGTAAAGAGAGTGAACGGAACTCGTCACTTTTGTTAATAAATGCCGGGTGCCCGCCATTATTGAAGATGTGAAAGTACGATTTTTTCAGCTTTGTTGAAAATTCTTTGAGCCTTGTTTCAGAATTACTTATTATTTCATCTTTAACTGATGCTGTCATTAATACAGAGGTTTTAATATCATCTATATTACCTGCAAGTACAGGGAGCCCCCGTTCAACAAATGATGACTGCATCTCCGTATTCCATTCAAGGATCTTTTCCCATTTCGATCCGTTCATTGCTGCATAATGATGCTTCTGAGGGGTGTTTTTTATATTCTCCCGCTGCTGTTTAAGGTTTCCAATATATTCAGCATAGGGGCCTTCCCCGGGGAAACTGTCAATTATTGCCTTGTGAATGAGCGCAGGATTTTTAAGCATGCTGTTCAGCGCTACATAGGATCCGCATCCCACACCAAGCAGAGAGGTTTTTTTTATCTTTAATTTTTCACAAACTGCTGTTATACCTGAAGCATTATCAGCCCAGAAATTGTTCCCCTTGTAGGGGTCCGATTTCCCGTGATTGAGTAAATCAATTGTTATAACTTTAAAGTAACTGGAATAGAACTTAAGCTCACTGTCGAAAAATTTTGAGGAATGGCCATTGTCGTGTATCATTACAATGGCGCCGCCGCTGCTCTCTGATCCTGCTGAATCAAAGTACATTTTGCCGAATTCTGTTTTTATATATGACATTTTTACCTTGCCCGGTTATTATGTGGATATGAGTAATATATCGGCAGAATGGATTTATCTGTTTTTTATTTCAATAAGTTTTCTGCAATAATTTCCAAAGAATTTAATAATCAGGCTCCCCCTGTCGATCAGCTCACTACTACTCGTTTCTTTCGACAAACAATTAATTCGGCTAAGCCCCCGGCGGAATGAATTCTTTTCCCCCGGGAAATCATTTCCCGCCACCCCCGAAGGGGGTTAATTAACTTTTTTTTGTGCTTTTTTTGACTTGTTTGTTTTACTCTAGTATTAATTAAATAAAAATATGAGTAGAATTTTTTCATCCCCCTCCGGGGGAAGCCGGAATAAGTTCATTCAGCACGTCAGGTTAATCGGCTGGGGGCCGGGAGCATAAATGTGGGTAGTAGTGAGCTCTGGGGGACAGGGGGAAAAGGACTTTACTTTTTTCTCAACCATTTATAACTTCATCAATTATGAAGAAAAAAAAGCAGAAATTAACTGAAGAAGCCATTGAAGCATTTCAGACCTACTATCTTCTTGCCCTGGAAGCGGGTAAAATTCTTCCCTGGGAGCTCGACCTCTCAGCTATGAAGATTAAAAATATTTTCGGTTTAACCATGATTTTTAAAGAGAAGGTCGATACCCTTGATTACAGCAGATGGATTGAACTTATTTCCCCCGAGGACCGTATCTCACTTGAACCCCTTTTAAACGATATGATCTCCGGGGAAATTGATAACCTGAATTATGACTATAGAATTATGACGGGTGAAGAATCCTGCAGGTGGCTCAAGCTTATAGCGAAGACTACAAAGAAGGATGAAAGGGGTAAGCCCCTTATTATCGCAGGGATCAATCAGGATATTCATGAAACTAAAATAAATGAACTGGAAAAAATAAGGCAGAGCGAAAGCCTTAAAGAGAGTGAAAGCAGACTAAAAAATGCCATGATAATGGGGAAAATGTCTCCATGGGAGTACGATTTTTCTACAGGTAAGATGGTCACAGACAGACAGATGGCAGAGATACTGGATATGCTGGAATATTATGAAAAAGGGGATCCTGTTGACCCTGCTGTTTTTGAAGTGAGGATACACCCTGATGACAGGGGATTTGTATTAGATCTATTCAACAGATCTGTAAAAGATGGAGCAGGTTTTGATGTACAGTTCAGGATTCTTTCCGGGGATCTGATGAAATATATCCATTTTTACTGCGAAGTTGTTTCTGGTGATAATGGCGAGCCTTTGAAGTATCTGGGTCTTGCTCAGGATATTACCGGAATTAAGAAAATGGAGGAGAATCTTCTCCATCATTATGAAGGTTTCAGGTTCATTGCCAATCAGGCCAGGCTTGGACTCTGGCAGCTGAATATTGGAACCATGATGATGTCTATGATAAACCGTCATTACGATCCTGTTACTTCTGATAGTGAATATGATACATTTCATTTTGATTCTTTAAAAGAGTATATACATCCGGAAGATTTTTTATTTTTTGAGAGCAGGTTTAATAATCTTATTTCCGGAGCTGACAATAAGATCGAAATGGAAGTCCGTTTTTTACGGAGGGGGGAGTACAGATGGATATATATTTATGGAGTTGTAAAATCTCCACTGGAAGGGGGCGCCGGTTCTATTGAAGGGTTTTACCAGGATGTGACAGAGAAGAAGGAAATCGAAGGGAGACTTTACCAGTCCCAGAAAATGGAGGCTATTGGAAGACTGGCAGGGGGTGTGGCTCACGATTTTAATAATATTCTCCAGGTGATAATGGGTTACAGCAGTCTTGCTTTAATGGAGATAGATTCAGAGAGTGAAATTTTTGAATATATCAGCAATATAGTTGATTCAGGTGAGAAAGCTAAAGTTCTTGTTAAGCAGCTTCTCCTTTTTGCCAGGAAGGAGAAATTCAGGCCCGGACTGGTAGCGCCCAATGATCTGCTGGCTGATTTAATACGCCTCTTTGAAAGGATAATCGGTGAGCATATAAAAATTGACTTTATTCCCGACCGTGACCTGCACAATATTTATGCCGATTCGGGGCAGCTTGAGCAGGTGATCATGAATTTATGCATCAATGCTAAGGATGCCATGTCCGGCCCGGGCTCGATTATTATCAGAACTGAAAATATTGAACTTCAGGAGTCATGGACAACCATTGACGGCCTTATCCCCATGGGTAATTATGTTGCTGTAACAATATCGGATACAGGTCCCGGTATTCCTGCTGATACTATTGGTAAAATATTTGAGCCGTTTTTTACAACATCGGATAGTCACAGAGGAGCGGGACTTGGCCTTGCTATGGCTTACTCCATTATAAAGGAGCATGGCGGATTTATTGATGTAATCAGTGTTGAGGGTAAGGGGACGACTTTTAAAATTTATCTTCCAGTCCTGGATAAGCCTGAGGATCCTTCGGAAGTTTATGAAGATGAAAGTTATACCAGGGGTATAATAGGGGATGCCACTATTCTTCTTGCCGAGGATGATGAAAAGATACGAAGCTATACAAAGAAAATATTGTCCGATGCCGGCTACACTGTTATTGACTGCAGCAACGGTGATGAGGCTCTGGAGCTTTTTGCGAAGATGAAAGATAATATCGATATTCTTGTTTTTGATGTCATGATGCCGCAGAAAAACGGCTGGGATGCCTATAGCGAGATTTCGATGATAAGGGAAAATATTCCGGTGGTTTTTTTCAGCGGCTATGATGAAAATATTCTTTCGTCACATTTTAATGATTCAGCCAGCATTACCTATATCCAGAAACCTTTTAAGTATTTTGTTCTGATTAATGCTGTTCAGGAACTGGTTGACAGGAGTAAACTCCGCTGATATAGTTTGCTCCTGTTAATTAAATAATTCCTGGAAGGTGATTCCATGCCGGGCTTTACTCTTTTCTCAGGCAACAGACTTGAACTCCTTGCTGAAAAATTTGCCGCAATAGTCAGGTCATCCCCTCCGGACCCTCTTGTAGAGGAGTTTGTTGTTATTCAAAGTACGGGGATGATGAAGTGGCTCTCCATGAAGCTTGCTGAAGAACTTGATATCTGGTCAAACTGCAGATACATGTTTCCCAATCCTTCTGTATCGCAAATTATGGATTCTTTTTTCCCCGGAATGGGTGAAGGGAGATTTTTCGATAAGGATCTGATGACTTTTAAAATTATGGGGATTCTCGGGAATCGGGAGCGGGAACAGCTTTCGCAGGATATTGCCGGCTATATTGCAAATGATCCTACAGGGATTAAGCTTTATCAGATCTCGGCAAAAATAGCAGATACCTTTGATCAGTATATAACCTTCAGGCCTGATATGATACTGGACTGGGACAGGGGAGATCCCGCAAGTAACGACTGGCAGCCCATGCTCTGGCGTGAGCTTACAGGTGATTCTGAAAAAAAGCATCCTCCCGCATTAATGGAAGAGCTTTTCAGATCATTAAAAGATCCGGGGTTTGCCCCTGCAGCTTCGCTCCCTTCAAGGATATCGGTTTTCGGAATCTCCTATCTCCCTCTTTTCCACATTAACCTGCTCCGCGCTGCAGCCCTTTTTACAGATGTCTACCTTTATATTCTTAATCCTTCCAATACCTACTGGGGTGATATACTCAAAGAGAAGGAGAAGACCGGGATAATGGCAAGGACCCGTCTTGCTGCAGCTGACCCCCTTGCCGATTTTCATCTTGAAAGCGGAAACACCCTCCTGGCTTCTATGGGACGGGTGGGGCGCGATTTTTCACACTATCTTTTTTCATCGGACATCGATTCTGAAGGTGTTTTTATACCTCCTGAAGGGGATTCACTTCTCAGCCTGATCCAGCAGGATATTTATTCACTTACAGACAGGGGGGGGGAAACCAGGAACAGCGTTTATCAGTTTTCCATGGAGAGAATATCCGGTGATAATTCCATTCTTATCAACTCCTGTCATAGCGGCATGAGAGAGATTGAAGTTCTCCATGACTACCTTCTTGATCTTTTTAACGAAGACCATTCACTGGAGCCGGGTGATATACTTGTAATGACCCCTGACATGGAAAATTATTCCGATTATATACAGGCGGTTTTTGAAAGAACAGCTTCCACTGCAAAGTGGATACCATATTCAATAGCAGACCGGAAAATACGGGCAACTTCACCATCGGTTGAAATATTTTTTAAAATTCTTGAACTTCAGCAGAGCCGGTTTACATCCGCGGAGGTGCTTTCATTCCTTGATAATGAGCATATCCGCGCCAGGTATGAGCTTACCCACGGTGAGGTGGAGAAAATAAATTCCTGGGTTTCTGATACAGGTATTTACTGGGGGATTGATGGTGAATATAAGGGGGGGCTCGGGCTTCCCGAGTGTCCTGAAAATACCTGGCAGGCCGGGATTGACCGGATGATTACAGGTTTTTTAGTCCCCAACAGGGGGGAGCTCTGCATGGATGTTCTCCCCTATGATATAATAGAAGGGGGGGATGCCCTCATCCTCGGCAGGTTTATTTCATTTTTTAAAAATCTTTCTTTAATTGCGGATATAATAAAAAGCAGAAAGGATCTTGTTTCATGGGCAGATTCAATTGTGAATATTGCAGAGATGATGTTTGGTGAAAAGGGGGAGATCCCTGTTGAGCTTCAGCCTGTTATGGACGCTGTTTCGTCTCTCCGCGATATATATGAAGAGTCCAGATTTTATGGTGAAACAGACATCGCAGTGATCCGATCCTATCTGGACAGGTCTCTTGCAGGGATATCATCAACACAGAACTTTATCAACGGGAATGTTACCTTCTGTGAAATGCTCCCCATGAGAAGCATCCCCTTCAAGGTCGTATGTCTTGTGGGGATGAACAGCAGGCTTTTCCCGAGGAAATCGAGGGCTCCAGGTTTTGATCTTATTGCTGCAAATCCGAAAAGGGGTGACAGGTCTGTGCGTGATGAGGACCGGTATCTTTTTCTTGAGACCATAATTTCTGCCAGGGAAAAACTTTATATCAGCTACACAGGCAGGAGTATGAGAAGTAATGAGGAGATGAACCCCTCCATTGTTGTGAGTGAAGTTATTGATTATATTGACCAGGGATTTATCATTAAAGATAGTGATGTTAAAGTGAAAGATCTGATTATTAAAAATCATAAGCTCCAGCCTTTTAACCCGGTTTATTTTAACGGGAGTAAACTTTACAGCTATAATGAGAATGCGCTTAAAAATGCCCTGTTGAGCATCTCTGCAGAAGGGGGTGAATACCCTTTTTTAGACACCAGGCTCCCTGAACTTAGCCTGGAAATGAAATCACCCGGTATTGATGAATTTATCAGTTTTTTTGTTAATCCTTCAAAGGCGCTTCTTTCCCGGAGGCTCGGTATTGCACTCGATCCGGGGGAATCATCGTTCCGTGAAGAGGAGCCTTTTGTCCCTGACGGGCTTGACAGGTACTCTGTTAACATGGAAATTCTTAATGCACTGGAACAGGGGAGGGATATGGATGACTTTTATAATATCCTCCGTGCCCGGGGTCTCCTGCCTCACGGCGTTCCTGGAAAAGTTTTTTATAAAAACAGTCTTGAACAGCAGAGAAAATTTTTCAGCATTGTGGCCCCATATATTTCAGTGAAAGATGAAAATATCAATATTTCTGCTGAGGCAGGTGGGATCACTATTTCGGGTAAAATTTCAAGCTTATACAGGGGGAATAATATTTTTTACAGATATTCCACAGTAAAATCAAGGGATCTTCTCAGGGGGTGGATCACCCACATTCTCCTCTCCGCGCAGGGATGGAATAATGGCGAGACTATTCTTTTCAGCAGGGATAAACGTATACTCTTTTCTCCCCTTTCTTCTTCAGCAGCCCTTGAATTTCTTTCACAACTTACTGAGATATATAAGACCGGTATGAGAGAAAGAATCCCTCTCTTTGAGAGGAGTTCCTTTGCATATGCAGGCGATTTTTACTCTGCAGCATCTGAACCGGGGAAAAAAGCATTAATCAGCGCCCTTAAAGCATTTTCCGGCGACTACGGCTCAGGCAAGGATATTGATAATATATATGTTAATAAACTTTTCAGCAGTTACAGACTGGACAGGGATTTTGAAAAATATGCCTTGAAGGTTTATGCTCCGGTTTTTGAGAATATGCGCCAGGGGGAAATTGATGATCAGGGAATTTGATCTTATAGCTGCTCCCCTTGAGGGCTCAAACCTTATTGAGGCGAGTGCGGGTACAGGGAAAACATTTACAATTGCCGGTATTTATCTGCGCCTCATTGTTGAGTCTGCTTTCAAGGTAGAGGAGATTCTTGTAGTTACTTTTACTATTGCTGCAACAGAGGAGCTGCGCCGGCGAATAAGGGATAAACTTAAACTCGCCCGTGAAGCGATTGATGGTGTAGAGGTAGATGATGAATTTATAAAGAGTTACATCTCTGTTCTTGAAAATAGTTCCGTTGCCAGGCAGAGAATTGTTAATGCACTAAAGAGTTTTGATGAAGCATCAGTTTACACAATACACTCTTTCTGTCAGCAGGTGCTGGTTGACAATGCCTTTGAGAGCGGATCGCTGTATAATATAGAGATCGCGCCTGATAAGACCCCGCTCATATGGGGGCTTGTTAAAGATTTCTGGAGAATAAAACTTTATAATGCTGATGAGCTCATTGTACGATATTTTCTCGGTAAGATCGAGCCTCTGGTTTTATTAAGACTTTATAAAGGGAAGCCGCTGGATCCTTCTGCGCGGGTCGAGCCTGAGCCGCGGGAACCGGATATTGAGAAAATGAAACTCATGTTTAACGATCTTTCTTCACGGTTTGGTGAACTGCAGAAATTATGGCCTGATATTTCCATGGAGATAAGGGATATTCTGTTAAATTCCGGTTCTCTTAAAGCTAATATCTATAGTGAAAGCATTGTAGATAAAATGGTAAATGATCTGAACTCATACCTTTCAGGAAATGATCCTATGCTTCTCCCTGAAAATTTCGGAAAATTTACAGGTACCCGCATAGGCCTCTCTTTAAAGGGGAAGTCCTCTCCTCCTGAATCGCCGTTTTTTGATTTCTGCGACAGGTATTATAATATTTTTCAGGAGCTTCAGGAACTGCTCAATGATCTCCTTATCTTTACAGAGCATGAACTTTTTAAATATATCGAAGATAAACTGGAGCGGATTAAGGGTGAGATGCCCGGGCGGAGTTTTGACGATCTCATCAGGGATGTGCACCATGCTGTTACTGGAGAAAGGGGGGGGATTCTGGCCTCTAATGTTTCCGGGCGCTACAGGGCTGCACTTATTGATGAATTCCAGGATACTGACCAGCTTCAGTTTGAAATTTTCAGCAGGCTTTTTAATAATAAAGAATCTGTACTCTTTCTTATTGGTGACCCGAAGCAGGCAATTTACAGGTTCAGAGGCGCTGATATTTTTTCATACCTTCAGGCTTCAGCAGGTATGGATAATAAATATACACTCCTTAATAACTGGCGCTCCAGGGATGAACTTATAAAAGCGGTTAATCTTTTATTCAGCGGGTGTGAAAACCCCTTTAATTTTGATCGGATTGAATTTTCCAGTGTAAGGCCGGGGAAGGCGGATCAGGCGGAGATTTTTTATGATGGTTCCATTAATTCTTCCGGGATGGAGATTATGCTTGCTGCCGGCGGAGATTCGGGTGCAGTAAATGCGGCTGAAGCACTGGATATTATTCTTTCAAATATTACTGCAAAGATTTCGGAAATAATTGATCCTGCTTCTGCGCGTTACAGGCTGGGGGAGAAAGCCCTTAACCCGGGTGATATTGCTGTTCTTGTAAAGAAACATGCCTATGCACGGGATCTGCGGGCCAGACTTCGCAAACTCGGTATCCCATCTGTGATTCAGAGTGATGAAACTGTTTTTTCAACACATGAGGCACTGGAGCTTTATTATATTCTTCACGCTGCTGCTGAGCCGGGGATCGAAAGATCGGTAAAGGGGGCTTTGTCTACTGACATTATGGGGATGAGAGCGGATGACATTGCCCGTTTTTCTGAAGCTGATGAAACCGGACCGGGGGAGGGCCTTTCAGCTATAGCGGACCGTTTTTATTCATACAGGGATATGTGGCATTCCCGCGGGGTAATGTCCATGTTCAATTCCCTCCTTTATATTGAGCAGGTTGAGGAGCGGCTCTTCTCCTATCCTGATGGAGAGCGGAGGATCACCAATATTCATCATCTTATTGAAATGCTTCACCGCATGGAGAAGAGGGGTAATCTTTCAGCAAATGAACTGGTCATATGGTTTAAAAACGGGATTATGGATGGCCCATCTGATGATGAATATCTTACCCGTCTGGAGAAAGATGATTTTGCAGTAAAGATACAGACAATTCATTCAAGTAAGGGGCTTGAGTTCCCTGTTGTTTTCTGTCCATTACTCCCGGAGAGCAGCAGTAAGTCGGGGGGGGCTATTACATATCACGACCCGGATGAGGGGTACAGGCCTGTCATGTATCTGGGGAGCAGTTCTGTTCCCGAAAGGGTAAAGGAGCTTTTTCTGGGGGAGGAGAGTGCTGAGAATGTGAGGCTCACCTATGTGGCCCTAACAAGGGCAAAATCGAAATGTTTTGTTTATACTGCAAAAACAAAGAAGAATTTTGAATCAGGCACACCATTCCGCCTTTTTTATAAAAACAGAAATGATCTGGAAAATAAAGCACCGGCCCCGGATTACGGCCAATATATGGATGCATTCAAAAGTATCGCAGTCAGATCAGAGGGGAGCATTGATTTCAATATTATTCAGAGGGCGGAAGGAGCGCCTTATTCTGCAGTGACTGGTGAAGGTAATAATCTGGCAGCCAGGGTCTTTTCCGGAGAGATCAGGAGGGACTGGCGTGTCTGGAGCTACAGCTCACTGGTTAAGCATGATGCGTCATATGATGGAAAAGACCGGGATGCATCTACAGGGCTTTCCTTCAGCACTCCTCTTTTAACAGCTTCAGATTCAATTTTTTCTTTCCCCTCAGGAGCAAAGGCCGGTCTTTTTATGCATGAAATATTTGAAAATATCGATTTTACATGGGGAGTTGAGAGCATTTCTCCTGTTATAAGGGAGAGATCTCTTAAATACGGTTTTGAGGATAAATGGCATCCCCATCTTGCAGATATGGTAAACGGTGTTATCAGCTCGGAACTTGACAGTAAAGGGCTTACACTTTCATCCCTGGGGAATGGGGAAAGACTCAATGAACTGGAGTTTTATATCCCCGTATCCGCGCCATCTGCTGATGAACTGAAAAAACTTCTCTCTTCATATGGCGGCTTTAGTGAGGCTGCTTCTGAAGGGATCAGGGATGCCTCCTCAATCAGGGGATTTCTTAAAGGGTATATTGATATGGTTTTCTGTTGTAAAGGGAAATACTATATTGTTGACTGGAAGTCGAATAACCTGGGAAACAGCATCGATCTCTATTCTGCCGGGAGATTAGAGGAGGAGATGGCCAGACACAACTATTTCCTTCAGTATCATATCTATACTCTTGCCCTCCACAGGTATCTGAGGCTTCGTATGGGGGAGAGTTACAGTTATGACAGGCATTTCGGCGGTGTTTATTATCTCTTTGTCCGCGGGATGAGTCCAAAAGAGCCGGGGAGCGGAATTTTTTATCATAAGCCTGATGAAGCTCTGGTAACCGGTCTGGATGATTTCTTTAAATCAGGTGTGGAGTAGAATATGAATTTAACAGCAGAAGAGATGCTTCAGCTTCGATGTTTCAGCGACATTGACAGGCATGTTGCTTCATATCTGCAGGGGAAGGGGAGTAATGATTCCCCTATCTTTGCTGCAGCTGTAATGCTATTAAGCAGCCGTCTTTTTAAGGGGGATATCTGTCTTAACCTTAATAACATAGCAGGTTCTTCTCTTTCCGATTTTTTCTTTGAAGATGATCCCGATTACGACAAATGTCTTGAAGTGAAATTCCCTGATGCTGATATGTTGAAAGAAACTTTTAAAAATCATCCTGCTGCAGGGGACTATTCGGCAGGCCTACCCCTTGTTATTGATGAGTCGGGGCTCTTTTATTTTAATAAGTATGCTGGCTTTGAGCAGGGGCTTGCCCGTGATATTCTTTCACGGACTGCAGGGTGGGCAGGACAGGATGAGCTGGCCGGTATTAAGGATATTTTTTTCACTTACTTTGAGCATACTCCCCGGGAAACAGATATGCAGGGTGTAGCTGCATACCTGGCCCTGCGGAACCGGTTTCTTGTTGTATCAGGGGGACCTGGAACAGGTAAAACATCGGTTGTAATAAAAATTATTTCTATTCTTATAGGCGCTTCCCTGAAAAAAGGGGAGGCTGTTTCAATTGCCCTTACAGCTCCAACAGGGAAGGCTGCAGCAAGGTTAATGGAGTCTGTTGATTCAGCAATCAGTCAGAATCCCCCTCATGAGTCTATAAGGGGATTTATTCCTGAATCAGCCGGGACAATTCACCGGCTCCTTGGCTATGTCAGCGGCAGCCCCAGCTTCAGACATAATGAGGAAAATCCTCTCCCCTATGATGTTGTTGTTGTGGATGAGTCCTCAATGGTTGATCTCCCCCTTATGTACAGGCTCATGAAGGCGCTGAAGCCGGGGTGCCGTCTTATTCTTCTGGGGGACAGGGATCAGCTTGCTTCAGTTGAGGGGGGGGCTGTATTTGGAGATATCTGCGACAGAGGGGTGGAGCATGGATACTCCCCGGAACTTGCCCTTGAGATTAATAATTATTTCAATCTTTCCGGTTCTGTGTCTGTTGAAAAGAATGGGGGTAGTATGAGGGATTCCCTTGTTGTTCTTGATAAAAGCTACAGGTTCGGTTCCGGGAGCGGTATCGGTCTTCTTGCGGATATGATAAAGAGGGGCGACTCAAGCGCTCTGCTTTCAGTAAGGAGAGAAAATCCCTTTAAGGACATAATTTTCTGTGAACCGGGAAAGGATAATTATATAGAGAAGATAATATATGATGAGTGGAACAGTTATCTGTCACGCTGCGGCAATGCTGTAGATCTGAGTGAGACCATCAGGGGGTTTATAAGCTCCTTTTCAATTTTAACAGCGCTGCGCCGTGGTGAGCAGGGGATGGAAAAAATGAATACCCTTGTTGAGGGGGTACTTAACCGGCTGGGAATAATAAAAAAAACAGGTGATTATTATGCAGGTCGCCCTTTGATGATTACCAGAAACAGTTATGGGGCCGGACTTTTTAACGGTGATATAGGGATTGTTGCAGAGGATGGCAGGAGTGTATCTTTCAGCAGCGAAGGTAATAAATTCCGTCAGGTTCCCATTATGCGGATTCCTGAACATGAAACCGCTTTTTCCATGACAATCCATAAAAGCCAGGGATCGGAGTTTGATACTGTATTTGTACTGCTCCCGTTAAAGTGGAACAGGGTAATGACAAGGGAACTCCTTTACACTGCAGTAACAAGGGCCAGGGGGAAGGTGATCATTTCAGCATCTGAAGATATTATAAAGAGAATTACTGAGAGCCCCATTAACAGGTCTACAGGCCTCAGGGACAGGCTCTGGAGATGAAGCGGCGGGGTTATTTGTGATATTTTTTTAAATGACTTCCCGGAAAACGGAATTTAATGATGATCGTTTAAATAGACCCCGTGAAGATAATGTTTGGCGATTTTATTGGTAACGTTTTTATCGAGAAAATTTTTATTTGTAACCGTGTACTGGTAAACAATCATCATTATTGAACCTATAAGCATTGATGCTGTTATCCCTGCGGAGATATCTTTTTTGAATATCCCTGCGTCCCTCAGCGCTGTAATCTCTTTGGAGAGGATTGAGATTATCCTCCCAAGAAAATCTGAAACCTTTTCTACAACTTCTTCATCAGTACCAGGTATTTCCCGGAATATAAGCTTTATTACAATAGGCTCCTGTGAAAGAACAGAGAGGCATGAGGCAATCCTGTTGTCGATAAAATCCATTATTACATCATTATCAGGTTTATTATGGAGGAAATCTTTTAGATCATCCGGATCAAGGTTATCTTCAATCGATTCAGCAACAGTGTCAAGGATAGCATAGAGTATTTCTTTCTTATTGCTGAAATACTGGTATACTGTGCCGCGGGCAATATCAAGCTCTTCACAGACCTGCCCGATGTGGGTACTCTGAAATCCTTTTTCAAGAAACATCTCTTTGGCAGTATCTATTATCTGCTGCTTACGTCTTTCACCTTTAGGCGGCATGGTAATTACCTCATTTTTTTGACAAAAAATTTCATTTCTGGAAAATATTAAAACTGTAAACCGGTTTTAAAATATTAAAGGTTCCCTGTTATATGCGGCGGCCATTAATATTACTTCTATTGATATTTTCTATTTCACTCTTGATAGGAATAAGTGCCTCTTTTAATTCCTGCATTACCTTGTCTGCTTTTTCCTGCAATTCTTTACTCATAGGTTTTCTCTTCATGATTTCGTTATTATATATTATATTATCGTAATAATCGCAATAACTTTATACAAGAAAAAATAATTATATATTTAATTTAAAATGAATATAGGTTCTGGAATTTGTATAATTTTAATAATTATTAAATAAAGGTCAATAAATTTTTATGGGGAATTTCGAAAAAATGAATAATAAAATCCAATTGTATTGTTTTACTCATCCCGGTATATAATCAGAAAATCAGGCAAGCCTGTCAAGCAGCATCCCCGATTTGGTCTCATTTTCCGGTTTTACCTGAACTTCAGCCCCGATGAGCATAAAAAGAAAATTCTTCACTTCGGAAAAATCCATCATAACTGCTTCATGAACCTGTTCTTTGATTTCCTGTTTATTTATGATCTGAGGATTCAGATTTTCTGAGAAAAACTGGTTTTCCGGTAATTGTTTAGCTGATTCTTTCTGGTCAAGTGAGACCGGATAGGAAGGTACTTTCTGAAATGCTGCGTAACTGCTGTCAATTGTGTAATTCATAACCGGAACCTCCTTGTTCTTCAGTTATCTTCAATATCGGTATAAAAGAGGTTTTCTATTATAGTTTTTTTATTTTTTTCTGTTTTAATCTTAATCAAGAGGTCTTTTCCCCGGGAATTAATATTTTTTTATTGAATCAAAGATTTTGTTTAACAATAGTCAGCTATTAATACAGGCGGATTTGGAATAATAGTATTTGGGGACCCTATCTACCCTGGTAGCCCCCTGTCCCCCGGCTCACTACTACCCACTTCTTTCAACGAACAATTAATTCGGCTAAGCCCCCGGCGGAATGAATTCTTTTCCCCCGGGAAATCATTTCCCGCCACCCCCGAAGGGGGTTAATTAACTTTTTTTTGTGCTATTTTTGACTTGTTTGTTTTACTCTATCATTAATTAAATAAAAATATGAGCAGAATTTTTTCATCCCCCTCCGGGGGAAGCCGGAATAAGTTCATTCAGCACGTCAGGTTAATCGGCTGGGGGCCGGGAGCATAAATGTGGGTAGTAGTGAGGTCCCCCGGAGGGGGCACGTTAAATTAAAACTTGAGTAATTTGATGAATCAGAGTATAAAAAAACCTGTTCATATTGTTGAGTTTGCAAAAGATTTCAATTTATTGATATATACTTGATTTTTTTGTCATGAAAAGCGGTTGGCGATTGAATTGGAATTTAAAAATTGTGGATTAAAGATAAAGATGTATTAAATAATATTGGTATAGTTATAGGAATGATAAAAATAATATTTTCAGTTTGAAAATATATGAACACGTGCCCCCTTTGGGGGACAGGGGGATAAACGGAGAAGTACTGCCGTGGTCAACCGGGGGGCTGAATTTATTTTGTATTCCGGGAATCCGGAATGTGCTACATCAATTAAACGGCGGAATAATAATTATGGATTACAGCAGCAGCAACAGGGATCAGCTCATCAGCCGGATAAAGGGGCTTGAGGAGGAACTGGACAGGAAGTGGTACGAGGAGCAGCATCTCTCTTTTATTTACGATGCACTTGATTCAACACTTAATGGTGTAGCAATTACTGATCTTGATGGAATTATACGTTATGTTAATCCATCCTTTCTCCGGATGTTTGAATACACTTCAAAAGATGATGTGACGGGTAAATATGCTGCTGATATATTTGTAGCATCCAAAATAAGTAATATCGCTGACATTGACCGTATTCTGGAAAGGGAGGGGGATAAGAAACTTGAATTTGATGTATACAGCAAAGACGGATCAATATTCCAGGTCGAGATTTCTTCATCTTCGGTAAAGGGGCGGGATGGGTATCTGGGGATTATTCTCTCATTTAACGATATAACTGAGCGGAAAAATGTGGAGCTGGAAAACCGGATTCTTTCAACCATGATTATGAAGTCCCAGGAGATGGAGCGGCAGCGCGTTGCCAAGGATCTGCATGACGGGGTGGGGCAGACAATATCAGCTGCAAAACTGAATTTCGTTGCATATCAGAAAGATACAGTAAAACATAAGGAGAGATTTAAAGCGGGGCTTCAGTTTATAGACAGTGCCAGCCGGGAGTTAAGGGAGATTTATAATGATCTTTACCCTTCAATTCTTTCTGACATGGGACTTGAGTCTACGATAAGGTGGTATGCCAAGAATTCACTTGAAATGAACAGGGTAAAGGTTATATTTGATATTAATATTGAGGAAAAGATTCAGCACTCTCTGGAGGTGGATATTTACCGGATAACCAAAGAGCTTTTTTCCAATATAGCAAAGCATTCGGGAGCGGATGCTGTTGATTTTATGCTTCACAGCAGTTCAGGAATGATTAATCTTCGTGTTTCAGATAATGGATCAGGTTTTGAAATGACCAGACTTAATGACAGGCGCGGTTTTGGTATCTCCAATATTAAGCAGAGGGTTAACAGTCATGGAGGGGTATTAACTTTACAGGCCCTGCCTGGTGAGGGGACGTCTGTTGAAATTGCCATTAAGGGGGAAGAGAAATGAATAATGAGGTAAGGCTTTTTCTTGCTGATGATCACACAATTCTGCGCGAGGGGCTTAAGCTGATTATTGAAGATGTACCGCATTATACCGTTGTGGGGGAAGCGGGAGATGGTAAAGAGGCTCTTGACATGATTGAAAAGCTGAATCCCCATATCGCCATACTTGATATATCAATGCCCACAATGAGCGGAATTGATGTTGCAAGATATATGAAGAAATATGTTCCTGAATCAAAAATTATTATTCTCTCCAGGCATGATAATGAGGAGTATGTCAAGGAGCTTCTTAAAACAGGTGTTAATGGTTATGTTTTAAAAGATGATGCAGGGGATGATCTTTTAAGGGCCATTGACGCAGTACTGAAAGATAATGTTTACCTGAGTCCGGGGGTTGCTGCAAAAGTAGTTTCCGATTATGTTTCCATGGAGCAGGGGGGATCTGAAGAGGGGTCTGGTTCACAGTTTGAGCTTCTTACAGGGAGGGAGAGAGAGGTTCTGAAACTGATTGCTGAAGGTAAAAGCGGGATGGATATTGCAGAATGCCTCAGGATTTCTCCCCGCACTGTCAAGGTCCATAGAGCCAATGTAATGAAAAAACTTGGTGTTCACAAAAGTTCTGAACTTGTAATTTATGCTGTAAGAAACAATATGATAGAGATTTAATTATTAATTTTAAGCAGATGCTCATCTATTTTCCTTCTATTGTTCATCTTCCCGGTTTTGCCCTTTAATTCAGCTACATTAGTCTTTTTTGTGTTTTAATATAATACTTTTGGCCTATTGACGTGACCGTTTTACCGGTTATTCTTTATCAAAGTCGGGGTGAAGTATTTTTTTTTTGCTTTCCCCTTGAATTATATTTAATCTTATATTAGAGCCTCCGGATGAGTTGTAAGTTTGCGGGTAATTAAGTATATTCCGGATTAATTCCGGATATCTGAATAAAGACAAAAGAGAATGGTCAGGATTGATTATGGTAAAGATGAAAGTAGAAGGTATTTATAAGATTTTTGGAGCGAATACAAAATCTGCAATGAAAATGTTAAAGGATGGCATGAAAAAAGATGCAATCCTGGAAAAAACAGGGTGCGCAGTGGCAGTTGTAGATGCCTCATTTGAAGTATTCGATGGCGAGACCCTGGTGATAATGGGACTTTCCGGAAGCGGGAAATCAACGCTCCTCAGATGTATTAACCGGCTTGTGGAACCTTCTGCCGGGAAAGTGTTTATAGATGGTATTGATGTAACTGCCCTTTCTGATGAGGAGCTTAGAAGTCTAAGGCAGAAGAAATTCGGCATGGTTTTTCAGAATTTTGCCCTTTTCCCCAATAAAACTGTACTTGAGAATGCCTATTTCGGGCTTGAGGTTCAGAAAAAAGAAAAGGAAGAGTGT
Organism: uncultured Leptospirales bacterium; assembly: GCA_964491265.1. Lineage (GTDB taxonomy): Bacteria > Spirochaetota > UBA4802 > UBA4802 > UBA5550 > JBBAGC01. The sequence goes on from CAZBFP010000005.1 coordinate 38,374, forward strand.
ATTGAAAAGGGTATGGAGGCCCTGGATATGGTTGGCCTTAAAGGGTGGGGGGATTATTATCCCTCTCAGATGAGCGGCGGTATGCAGCAGCGTGTAGGTCTGGCCCGGGCTCTTGCAATCAACCCTGATATTCTTTTAATGGATGAAGCATTCAGCGCACTTGATCCGCTGATCCGGACAGAGATGCAGGAGGAACTTCTCAGTCTTGAAGATAAGGTAAAGAAAACAATAATTTTTATTACTCATGATTTAAGTGAAGCCCTCAAAATCGGCGATAGAATTATTTTAATGAAGGATGGAGCAATAGTTCAGATAGGAACACCGGAGGAGATTCTCACTAATCCTGCTACAAAGTATGTGGAAAAGTTTGTAGAAAATGTTGATCTTACAAGGGTTCTTACCGCTGGGGATGTTATGGTGAAGAGCAGCTCAATAACATTCGGCAAGGATGGCCCTAAAACAGCGCTTCATACCATGAAGGAAAAGGGTATTTCAAGTATCTTTGTAGTTGATAAGTCAAAAATATTTAAAGGGATTGTTTCAGCTGAAAAGGCAAAGCAGTCTGTAGAAAGTGGCGAATCGAATCTTGAAAGTATTCTTGAAGAGATAAATGAGTTCAGGGTACCCCCGGATGCTCCGCTTCAGGAAATTATGCCTATTATAGCAGAGTCGAAGTATCCTCTGGCTGTAGTTGATGAGAATAATAAATTATTGGGAATGGTTGTAAGGGGTTCATTAATTGCAGGGCTTGCAGAAAGAGGGGTATCACAATGATAATACCAAAGTTACCATTAGACGTTGCTGTAGATAATTTTATTGATTATACAACAACACATTTTGCATTTATAACAAAAGCAATTTCAAGATTCATGAAAATCGGAATCGATTCTGTAAATGATTTTCTCATGTTCATCCCGCCTCCGGTATTGATATTAATTTTTGTGGCTCTGGCCTGGTATTTCAGTACAAGGGGGATTGCAGTTTTTACAGCACTTGGCCTTCTCTTTATATGGAATCTGGGTTTGTGGCCGGCATCGATTATTACACTTACGCTTGTTATAATTGCCACATTCATCTCTGTACTGATTGGCATGCCTCTCGGTATTCTTGCTGCACTTCGTCCGGGGGCCAGGAGGGTCACTATGCCGATTCTCGATTTTATGCAGACTATGCCCGCATTTGTGTATCTTATACCGGCAATTCCATTTTTTGGACTTGGTGTGGTTTCTGCTGTGTTTACAACAGTTATTTTTTCAATGCCCCCTGCTATAAGGCTTACATGCCTTGGTATTCAGCAGATACCCTCTGAGTATATTGAGGCAGCGGATTCTTTTGGAGCAACCGAGAAGCAGAAGCTCTTTCAGATCCAGCTTCCCCTGGCCATGCCGACAATAATGGCAGGGATAAATCAGACAATTATGCTTGCACTGTCAATGGTGGTTATTGCTGCGATGATTGGAGCTGGAGGTCTGGGTGGTGAAGTATGGAGAGCTATACAGAGACTGCAGCCTGGTATGGGTTTTGAGGCGGGTATTGCAGTTGTTATTATGGCCATAATTCTTGACCGTATTACACAGAATATACGTAAAAGAAGTGAATAGGCTTATTATGAATTACGGTTTATCCGGGGTAGAATAATTACCCGGATGCTGTGATTGTTATTTATATAGAACAGTTCCCTATCGGGACTGTAAAAATTTATCTGGAGGATAATATGTTTAAAAGAATTATTTTAGCTCTGATTTCTCTTTCTTTGATAGCGGCTGTTTATACAGGGTGTACAAAAAAAGAGACAAAAGGTACTGTTAAGCTTGTTTATGTTGAATGGGATTGCGCAATAGCCAGTACTCATGTAGCAAAAGCTGTTATTGAGGAGAGGCTTGGTTATACAGTGGAAGTTATACCTGTTGCAGCTGCGGCAATGTGGCAGTCAGTTGCATCGGGTGAGGCTGATGCAATGACAACTGCATGGCTCCCTGTAACTCATGCTGATTACTTTGGAAAGGTGAAAAAGGATGTAGTCGATCTGGGCCCGAATTTTAAAGGTGCAAAACTTGGTCTTGTTGTACCTTCTTATGTGGAAATCGATTCCCTTGCTGATTTGAGAAGCAATATGGATAAGTTTGATAACCAGATTATTGGTATAGATCCGGGTGCAGGATTAATGAAGATAACTGAAGACTTTATTAAAAAGTATAAAGTTGATGCTAAGCTTATTGAGGGGAGCGGCGCTACTATGGCAGCAGCACTTAAGGAAGCCATAGATAAAAAGGAATGGGTTGTTGTTACAGGATGGGCTCCGCACTGGAAATTCGGAAGATGGGACCTGAAAATTCTTAAAGATCCTAAAAATGACTTCGGCGCTGAAGAAACAATTAATACTGTTGTCCGCAAGGGTCTTAAAGAGGAAATGCCTGAAGTATATGCTTTTCTTGATAAGTTTGCATGGGAGAGCGAAGATATAGCTTCAGTAATGGTGGCTAATCAGGAGAAAAGGGCTGATTTTAACAAGACAGCTTTGAAATGGGTAAAAGATAATAAAGATAAAGTTGATAAATGGCTTGAGTAGTTATTAAGCATAATTGAGTTATTTATAAAACCGTCTCTTCTTGAGGCGGTTTTTTTTGTACCAGTATAATTATAGCGGTGGTGTCATTCCCGCGCAGGCGGGAATCTCATAACTCCTGATTACTCCTGGAGATTCCGGCACTACTTTATCACTTCGGCCGGAATGACAGACTTTACCGCCCCGTCTGAAATTATACTGCTATCTTTTTTTATGATTGCACCATGCTTCGATAAAAGGTTGACAGGATCTGCAAAAATCGTGGGAATATAATTTTAATATTTGTCTTTTTTAAACTTAACTTTTTTCTCTGGAATCCTCTCTAATATATTGTTTTTGTTTATTGCCGGTAACCGGCAGATTAGCGGATTTAATTTTCAGTGATAAAAGAAATATTAACGAGGAATTTATGAATGATAAATTTTTTCAAACCCTTGAAGAGGGGAGAAAATTAATTTCATCTGCTCCCTGCGAATATGCAGATATAAGGCTTTCCCTGTCAGAGGGTACAGGTATATCCCTTTCAAAGGATAATATTGAATCAGTAAGCTCCAGCGATTCTGTGGGGGGATCTGTGAGAATTCTCAAAAACGGGGCATGGGGATTTTCCACTTTCAATGATATCGGTAACCTGGAAAAGTATTTTAAAGCTGCACTCCGGTCTGCTATGATGGTGAATCCGGCAGAAAAGTCACTTGCTGCAGCAGGGCAGGGGAGAAGGGCTTCATTTAAAACAGCGTCCATTAGACCGGCTGAATCGGTTACACTTGATGAAAAATTTGAACTTATTAATAGTTATAATAAAATACTTATGGGATCTGAAAAGATTCAGACAACACGTGCAATTTACAGGGATGTGAAGACTTACTATGTTTATCTGAACAGTGAAGGATCGGATCTTTCATTTGATAAAAGCTATTGCGGAATTTCCCTGGCATCTGTTGCAAAGTCGGGGAGTCTTGTGCAGCCTTTTCATGAATCACTTTCCGGTTACGGAGGCTTTGAACTTGTTGAGGGGAAAGAAAATGCGGCAGAAAATGTGCTGAAAACATCACTCGATCTTCTTGATGCTGAATCTCTTCCTGGCGGGAAGTATGATGTAATTCTCGATCCCAAGCTATGCGGGGTTTTTATCCACGAGGCTTTTGGTCATCTTTCCGAGGCGGATTTTGTTCATGAAAATCCGCGCATGAGGGACATTATGAAAATAGGGCGTGACTTCGGGCCGGAAATACTGAATGTTTATGATGAAGGTGACAGGCCGGAGCTTTCAGGTTATATACCATTTGATGATGAGGGTATGGAACCTTCATCAACAGCGCTTATAAAAAACGGTATACTTTCAGGGAGGCTCCACTCAAGGGAAACAGCCTATAAAATGAATGAGGAGCCCACCGGCAATGCAAGGGCAATTGGCGTAATGAGACAGCCTATAGTTCGAATGACAAATACATATATAGAAAACGGGAAAAGCAGTAAAGATGAAATTTTCGATGCTGTTGATGATGGAATTTACGCGGTTGATGTAATCGGCGGGCAGACTAATCTGGAAATGTTCACCTTTACTGCAGGTTATGGGTATATGGTGAAAAATGGTAAAACAGGCAGAATGTTTAAGGATATAATATTGTCAGGTAACGTTTTTAATACCCTGAAGAATATAAAAATGATTGGTAATGATAAGAAGATGTTCGGCGGACTTGGCGGGTGCGGTAAAGGAGGGCAGTCCCCTCTCCCTGTTTCATTCGGGGGCCCGCATATGCTTGTCAGTGATGTCCTCATAGGGGGGAAATAATGAAAAATATTCTTTTCAGCGCTGTACCAAAAGACGCGGCCTGGTTTGACGCGGTATATATAACCGGGAGAAGCACCCCCATAAGCTTTAAAAATAACAGGATCTACTCGGTTAATGAAAGTGAAAACAGCGGTTTTGGAGTAAGGGTAAATATGGATGGTAAAACCGGATTTTCATCCACTAATGATCCTTCAGGTGTTGCGGATACTGTCAGACGTGCTGCAGCAACAGCTCCATACGGCGAGGTGGAGAAGTTCAAAATCCCGGGGGGTACTGTAAAGGGTTTTGATCCCCATGACAGCAGTATAGATCTTTTTGACCCAAAAGAAGAGATTGCAGCGGCAGAGCTTTTTATCCGTAAAATTGAGTCTGCTTTCCCTTCTATAAACGTGGATATGTCAGTGAGCGCTTCAGCAGGGTCTTTCAGGCTTATTAATTCCCAAGGGGTTGACCTTGAATATATTGATTCGCTCTATTCGGTTTCAGTTTCCTGTTCTTATGTTGTGAAGGACGGGGATAAAATTGATACATGGGAAAGCGTCTCAGCTTTAAAGCCGATTGATTATAATTATCTAAGTGACATTTTGATCAATAGAATCGCCAGGGGAATCAATCGGGAAAAACTGGCTTCCGGGACTTATCCGGTAATATTGCCCCCTTCAGCAGCTGCGCGTTTTCTGGGGATTATTGCTTCAGGACTTAACGGGCAGGCCCTGTGGAAGGGGATTTCCCCATTGGCCGGGAAAATGGGGGAAAAGGTTTTCAGTGATTCCTTAAGTCTTATTGATGACCCGCGTATAGAGGGATCACCATATACAGCACCATTTGATGGTGAGGGGATTAACCCTTCCAGAAGAGCCCTTATCAATAAGGGTGTGGTTGAAGGTTTTATTGCTGATCTGAAATATGCTGAAAGGCTCGGCATTGACCCCACAGGAAATGCGGCCAGGGGCTATTCATCTCTACCTTCACCCTCTTTTAACGGCATTACCATGGACCCCGGCAGTATGAGCTTTAATGAAATTGTAAAGGGGATTGAACTGGGGATTGTGGCAGAGCAGTTTATCGGCCTTGGCCAGTCTAATACTCTTAATGGCGATTTTTCAGCAAATCTTGACCTGGCCTTTCTCGTGGAGAATGGTGAAATAAAGGGGAGACTTAAAGACTGCATGATAAGCGGGAATGTATATGATCTCATGAAGGGGAATATTATTTTAAGCAGAGAGATGGAGCGCAAAGGCTCATCATTGCTCCCCTATATCTGTCTCGATGGTGTGAGTTTTACAGCCTGATTACTTCAGGCTCAGGATTGAGGATGCAAGAACAAATACCGGCCTGCTAACAATTGAATTACCCGGTGTCCGGCTTTTAATTGAGTATTCGCTTTCAGCTATAAGTGTAAATATTTTTTTTGTTTTATCCCTGTTGAATTTTGCCGCAGATGAGTAGAATTTATCTCTCCTCTTCTGCGGTGCTGCCATACCTATTTTTTTCATCGCTTCATCAGGTGTATCCTGTTCAGCTATGCATTGATAGTATTTCTCCATTGTTTCGGTGTGCTTTGCTATAAGATTGAGTATGAGGAGCTCGGCAGTACCCTGTTCAATAAGCATTTTAAGGAACTCAAGAGATCTTTTTTCCCGCTGGAACAGGGAATCTATGAAATCAAAAACAGTAATCTCCCTTGTGTATCCCACCAGCTCTTTAATTATTTCAGGTGTAACATGCATGTCCCCCGATGTATATTCCAATGCATCCAGGGCTTCATCAATTTTTTTTATATCATTGCCGGTATATTCGATGAGGAGCGGGATGATATTCTCTTCGAATGTAATTTTTTTATCTTTAAGGGCCTTGCTTATGTAAGTGTAAAGGTCACTGTCAAAATATTTCCAGAATTGAATTATGGAAATATTATCTTCATATTTTTTTGTAAGAAAAGCAGGGGGCTGATTCTTTGATGATGTAAGTACCAGAAGTGTCCCTTCTGCAATACCTCTTATCATGTCATCGATTGTATTTTTTGAAGCTTCATTCTGTTTAAGCATATCAATATTTCTTATTATGCAGACCCTTTTATCGGAAAACATGGAGCCTGTCATTGCAAAGTCAGCAGCCTCCATAAATTGTTCGTAGGAATTTTTTTCATCAGTGATATGGAATCTACCCGTATTATTGGACCTGTCCGGACTGTTGCCCAGAACTATCCCCAGTATGGTGTTTATGACTTTATCTTTTTCACCCTCCTCTTCACCTAAAAAAAGATAAATCGATCCGGATAGCCCTTTGTTCAGCTCCTTTATAAACTGCTTTGAATTAGGATATTTTTTATAGGTCATTGTTTTTTCCCGCGCTCATGAGGTGTAAGTTCTTCTGTATACCATCCTGTGAATAACTGAGCAGCTATTCTGGGAGTAATTTTGTCAATCAGATTAAGGCCTGCTCTCAGTTCTGTTTCGATAGGGGGGGTTATGTCGGAATATTCGTGGAGCGCTTCCACAACTCTTCTATGGAATATCATTTCATCTCTAATAGTGTTGTAAAGGCTGAGCGACAGGGTTATGCGCATTCTTTTCAGTTCAGCCTTCCCCTGCTGATTAAATAGGAGAGGCTGAATTGTGAATCCGGTAATCTCTCCTGAGAGTATTATTTCCGCCTCATCTATTTTCTCTGTAACAGTGAGTCTGCTGTCACGATTTAACTGTTTCTTTAAACGGATCATCAGTTCGCTGATATCGAACCTCAATGTTTCAGTTGAAGTAAAATTATGGAGGAATATTTTTGCTGCATCAGCAGGAACAATGTCTCCACCCCGCAGGAGGCTTCCCAGTGTCTTATCAGTCTCCCCGGGAATTATTCTGCTGCAGCAAAGGATACATGAGAGGAGTACTAAGATGATACCCGTTCCTGTTTTCATCCTGCACCTGAAAAAAATTCTATTTTTTAAAAAATTTGGTTAAGAAATCGGAATTATAGCCGATAAATTTATTAAGTAAAAATTTATTTTACACTCCAACGGTCTTCCTTGAAAATTAAGGCAGTCAAGGGAAGTGCCTTTTGCAACAAGCGGGATAGAATCTATCCCGTTTTTTTTTACTCTGTGATCCTTATTGTTTCAGTTAAATCATAGATCAGCTTTATATATTCCCTTGCAGGTTTGTCCCAGAAGTAAGCTGAATTCTCCGCTGCAATACGTACTCTGTAAAAAGTTTCATCATTTGTTTTTCGGAAAAAAGAGGCTGCCCGCTCCATTGCGTCATAAAATGCCCATGGAGAAAAGTCGGAAAAGAGAAATCCGTTACCTTCAATATAATCTCCATTGTGCATCACCGGCTTTATTGTATCTCTTAAGCCTCCTGTGGCCCGTGCTATTACCGGGCATCCTGCAGCCATTGCCTCAATCTGGGAAATGCCGCCAGGTTCGTGCATGGATGGCATTAAAAAGTAATCGGAGCAGAGAAGGGGGGTGCTTATATCCTGAAATCCGAAAGAAACATTTACCTGCCCCGGGTAATAATTGCTGAGCAGATGGAGTCCATTGGCAATGGCCTCCCCCCTGCTGTCTCCAGCGGAAATACCCCCTCCGATAATAGCCTGGTATCCCAGATTTTTGAAAATACCCTCTGATGCTTCAAGGAGGAGCTGGAACCCTTTTTGTTCCGAGATCCGGTGGATCATTGTTACAAGTATAGCGTCAGGATCCACATTAAGATGCCGCTCCAGCTGAAGCATCAGTTTATTTCGCATCCGAATAATAATGCTTTTCCTGGTAGTCTCTTTAATTGAGTTAATCCCCTTATCACCTGTAAGGATCTCCGGATACCTGGATGAAATTTTTTCTTTAAGACCGGGATTATGTTTAATATAATCGATCAGCTCAGGATACATGGAAGCCGCAAAGCCGCTTTTCTCCATCCGCTTTTCAATTTTTTCCCTGAAGTCGGAGCCGATGGCATTACTTATTCCTGAAACATTATAGAGAATATGCTCCAGATTGTCGCAGGCAATTTCAATCTGCTTTGCGTAGGATGGGCTGACAGTAATCGATTTTCTCGCAAACCTTATCCCTGCTGCCATGCAGTTGAGTTTGTCCCCTTCAACAGGATCGGTAAAATTTCCCGCCTGCCATGAAGGGAGGTTGAATAGATTAAAAAGATCAAAACCGTTTTCAATTCTGGCATAGGCGTCAAAGTATTGCCATCCGCCATTATGAATTATATGGATAAATGTGCAGTTTCTGAAAACAGGTGTGCTGTCGTAATAGGGATCACATCTTACAATGCCATTAAATACTCCCGGGAAGGCATCATTAGTGAAGGTGTACTTGGGATTTATTGAGAAGGTGAGTATAACTTCAGCCGCGGCCCTGGCAAAGGCTATCCTTTTGCGGAGCTTCTCCTCTGCTGTTATACCCCAGTAGAGGCCATTGAAAAAATCTGCATGGTCAAGAAGATAGTATGTTACCCCTTCCACCTCAGCCTTGTGTACGCCGATTTCATAATCAGCATCCATGATTTTAATCTTCACATTTATCCCTGTGTACTCTGCTCCGTAATTCTCAATAGCCTCTTCCATTTTCTGTTTTTCTTTAAAGTTGCCGTTTCTGTATTTTGGAGTTATTACGAATACCTTCTCTCCAAGTTTTGCCAGCTCCCTTGGGAGCTCATATACCACATTTGCAAGACCGCCGCTCTTTGAAAAAGGCTCAGCTTCGGCTGATAGAAAAACAAGGGGGCCGCTCCTGTAATGCTCGGTAATTTTTTTCGAAAGGGTGCTGAGGAAGGTGTCCTCGCCAAGCATGCGGTCCCTGTAGGTGAGGATTTTCTTTTTGTCCAGCAGTTCTGTTCTGTACATGTGATAGAGGGAACGTTTCAGGCCCAGTTCAGCCTCTTCGCTGCTAATGCGGCTGTTCCCTGATATGTTTGCGGTAATAAATTTTTTAAGCGCGCTGTAGGATCTGCTGTTTGCTGCAAGTTCAGTAAAAGCAAAATTGGAGAAAATATTATCTACTTTGCTGAATTCTTTAAGCCGCAAAAAAGAGTCAGTGAAAAAGTCTATGTACTTTTTCTTTACACTGGTTTTTGTAAGTTTTAAAATCTTGATCCTTTCTGTAGACGGAACAATTGTATTGATTTTTGATATTTTCAGTTCCTTCCCTGTGTAACGGGAATAGTTTCCGGTTATTTCAGAGTAGAGTGGATCAGATAAAATAAATGAATCCTCATCGCTTATGGGGAGACGGGGGTTGTCAAACTGCAGCGATATCCCCTGGTTGGAATCGCTGAAGTTAAATGCCCCTATCCAGAGATTATCGCCGGTAAATTTTACTGCTGCAGCAACCATATTGTTGTTGCTCCAGATAAGGAAACTGTCCCCTTTATTGCTCCGGTGGAATCTGTAGAGATCCCTGTAAAATGATTCAAGGCTGCGGTGTGAGGCATTTTCAAAATCGTTCCAGTTTACATATATGTTGTCAAGGTAGACCTTCCACCCTTCCCCTTCTGCACTCCCTTCAAAGTCCATTATAATGCTGCTCATAAAAGAGGTGAGGGCAACAGCAGCACGCAGTCCCCTGTGGCCGAAGGTATTTAGAGCTCTCCGTTCGTCGTGGTTGCCCAGAATCCCCAGGAGTTCTGTTCCTTCGGGAAGAACAGCAGGGAAGTAGTTGTCATAAATATGATATATTTCCCTTACATCTGTCTGTCCGTGGGTTATGTTCTCACATATTTTAAAAAGTGAGGAGTTATAGGGGATAAGCCCGGTTCGAGTCAGATATTTTTCATGGCCCCAGAAACATTCTGCAATGTTTATGAAAAAGTCGCGGCCAAGTTTTTTCAGAGTTTTTTCGATATTGAGCATTAGATAGTAGTGGATCGGTACAGCTATTGTGTCGCGGCAGGCACAGTCATAATAGCCTGTAGTTATAAAATGGCCATACTCTCTGTCGTTTACTATAATGTTCCCCTTAAGCATCTCCTCATCTGTTCTCGGTTTTCCGTATGTATAGAGGTAGTTGTTTCTTTTCATCATAATCGGAACCGCATGAGCAGAATCGAACCTTATACCGTCAATGTTGAATTCCTCTATTAGTTTTGTTATTGAATCGGAAAGCCATTCCCATACTTCAAACATTCTGTAGTTGAAAAGCTTGCCGTCATCCCATGAACCGTACCTGCCGTCAGTGGATGATCTTTCAACAAGTCTCCCTGCCTGGTCATAGGTCAGGACTGCATATTCAGAGGGGAGATCTCTGCTTTTTCTGTTAAGGTGAGGGATTATATCAACAATAATTTTAATATCAAGTGTGTGGGCCTTTTTAATCAGCGATTTAAGCGCTTCTGCTCCGCCAAGACCAGGTTCTATTTTTGTAAGGCTCATTGGTGAAAAAGGTGAGGGGGATGTTGCTTCAGGAGCCCAGTTTTCCCTGTTGCTTCCTCTCTCCTGTACACCGAGAAGGTAAATAGCTGTAACCTGATACCTGGATTTTATATCTTCAAGATGAGCTTCAATGTCTGGAAAATTCCCCAGCCGGATGACCTGTCCGAATTCGTTGTAAACAAGACCGGGATGGCCGTCATTATTACGCCAGTAGGTTCTGGTGTGTCCATGAATATCAACAAATACTTCAAGTATTATCTCCCCCCGGATATCGGGGAGAACATTAACTCTCCCTGATGTTTCTTTGAAGGGGAGCCAGCCCGGAGTTCCGTTGTTGTGGATCACCACTGTAAAGTCGTAATGCCCGTAACTGTTGAAAAGATATTCGGCAGTATAAATTCCCGGCTTTCTTTTCTTTAGCTCAATCTCGTCATATATAAGGTCTTTCTCAGAATAAAATAACTTTGAAATATTATTTCTGTATATTCTAAGGAAGTATATCCCCTGCTCCTGTGCTTCAGGGAGATTGAATTCAAAATTGTATTTATCCCCTGATTTAATATTGATAAACTTTGCTGCCAGGGGCGCGTCAAACTCTTTTGGAGAGAATATACGTTCAAGGAGTATATTCGCCCTGTTCCGTACTTCGTGGATATCATGACCGGAGGCTGCAACAAGTATCCTTACAACTTCACGAAGTGAGTCGGAGTCATTTACCCTTTTGTATTGGCGGGCAAAATCTTCAAGCTCGTTAAGAGCTTTCATGTTTTCATCATAATCGAAATTCAGTTCATCCCCGGGAACTCTGGAATTAAGCTTTTTAATAATTTCCCTGCGTCTTTCAGAGCTGAATTTTTCAATTGTTATAATCCCCGGTTTGCTCCGGTATTCCTCCTCCATTCTCATGGAGTAGTCGATTACACTATCAACAAGATAATTAAGGAGACTGAAGGATTCCGGCGGATATACTGTTGTATGGGAAAAACCTGTTTCAATTGCTCTCTCTTCCACCTCAAGGAGAAATTTGAAGGCTTTATGAAGTTCTTTGTCCGCACGTTTTGTACTGAGAGTGTCAAAGGTCTTCAACCCTAAATATATTGTTGCTACCTCCTCCCAGGCAGGCCCCTGCCCCACGTGGGCTATAACAGTTGTTTCACCTGATATATGGTGTATTGTGGGATGTCCAGGAAGTTCCTTAATAAGGGTAATCCTTCTTGATTCTATGAGACGATTGCTGCTCTCAGCAGCAGAAGAGTGGAAAATTGCCAGTGCAGTCAATACCCTTGAGAAAAGATGGGTGTCGCTGGTCAGTTTTTCCCTGAAGGAACCGCTTTTATCCGTATAACTGTCAAGTATAGCCCCTGCCATTTCGAAAAATTCCTCCCGGAACATTTCAACAGGGTCACCTTTTCTTATCCCTTCAATAATTGATCTGTTGGGATAAAATTCGAAGCATCTTCCTTCGGAATAGGCTTTTGCTATTGATTCTTTTACTGCAGAATTGTTTATCAGGTGTTCATCTGAAATTTTAAAGCGGCTTAAGCTTGTGGATGTGCTGTTTTCAGTATGAATTGTCATTATATATTACTCCGGGAGTTGTAATTGCGTATATTATATCATATATGAGAATTGAAATCAAGCATATAAAGTTTTTCTATACATTGTTATTGAGGGTTTGAGCCGGTTACCTCTTTTTTCGCAGAACAGGATAAAAAAATCCCCTCTGCAGTGGAGAGGGGATTTCTTTGAGCAATCTTAAAAGCCGCTTTGAGCAGCCGTGTTAAAAAAAATTTTTTATCGCGCGTACATCTTTTCGATTTCCGCGGAATAAGTTTCAAGAATTACTCTTTTCTTCGCCTTTTGTGTTGGTGTGAGCATTCCATTCTGCTCTGTGAATCTTTCAGTAAGGATTGTATACTGCTTAATCTGTTCGAACTCTTCAAGCTCTTTGTTTGCTTTCGCTACTTCTTCAGCGATAAGCCCTCTGATATTACCTTTTTCAATAAAATCAGGGCCAACCTTGGCAACGATCGGCACACCGGTGGAATTGTCTATAACTATCTGGCTTTTGTCGTATTCAATCCCTTCATTATCGAACTTATCTTTGAAAAAGGTAAGGCTTGGTACAAGTAGTGTGGAGATAACTGAACGCTCATCACCTATTGCAAAAACCTGCTCAATATAGGGGCTTGTAGCGAATTGTGCTTCAATTTTAGCAGGAGCAACATTTTTACCTGTAGCAAGGCATATAATATTTTTAATACGGTCTACAATTTTATAGTAGCCGAACTTATCAGCCTCAACCTTGTCACCTGTTTTAAACCATCCGTCAGGTGTGAAAGATTCCGCAGTTTCCTGAGGTTTGTTCCAGTACTGCTTGAAAATTCCCGCACCTTTAATTTCAAGCTCGCCAATCTCAGATATACGGAGTCTGCTTCCGTTTGACTCAAGGCCGATCGATCCGGGCTTACATGCTTTTAGAGGCATATTACAGCATGCGTTAAAGCTTTCTGTTGAACCGTATCCTTCACTTACCCTGATTCCAATAATGTAGAAAAACTTCAGAAGGTCAGGCGAAATAGAAGCACTTGCCGAAAATGAGTGTTTGAAGTTTTTTCCGAAAACGCCTCTTACCTTTGCGAACAATTTGTCTGCTATTTTGTATTTGATTTTCAGTCCCAGAGGAAGGTTCCCTGTTATGTCAAAATCATGTCCCATATTGTAGGAATCTGTTTCTGCATCGTATCTCTGCATAAAAACTTCTTCACCAACTTTCATGGCCCAGTCGAAAATTTTCCTTTTAGGACCTTTATCTCCGAATTTCTGCTGAAGCTGAATGTAGATTTTCTCATAAAGTCTCGGTACACAGTTAATCCAGTGGGGATTATATTTCTGTAAATCATCAAGTAGTGTTCCTGCTGAGTCAGCATAGGCAATTGTACAGCCGTTAAATATTGCCGCGCACTGGCAGGAGCCCCTGTCAAATATGTGAGCAAGGGGGAGAAAACAGAGTGTGGTGTATTCTGTTTTAAATCCCATACCACAGTAGTTAAAGAATTCATTTACACCGGCCATTCTTGAAGAGGCATTGTGATGTGTAAGAACAACACCTTTCCCCTGTCCGGTTGTACCTGAAGTATATAGTATTGTATAAATGTCGTCAAGAGTAACGCTGTCTCTTCTGGCAATATAGGCATCGTAGTTTTTCTTATCCTTTTTCCATTCGATTCCCATTTTTTCCAGATCACCCATGCTTATTACCCTGGGGTCGCTGCTTTTGTATTCACGGTCCATGACAATAATTTTTTTGAGTTTAGGCATTTTGTCAAATCCGCCAAGCATCATTTCCAGAACATTGTCCCCTCTAAGGAAAAGGAATTTACTTCCAGAGTCGTTAATATTGTAGGATGCTTCCTTGAATGAGAGTGTTGGGTATATTGCAACACTCACTCCGTTAACACATGCCAGAGCCATGTCAGCATGAGTCCAGTATGGTCCGCTTGCAGCCATAAGACCGGCCATATCCTGCTTGTTGAATCCCAGACTCATTAATCCGCAGGCATAGTTTTCCACCCTGTCATACACTTCGCCATAGGTCATTGTACCATTGCTGTCTCCATTGTAAAGAGCCGCATTGAAGTGCTGCAGAGGTTTTGAAGCATAGATTTTGGAATTTTCAACGTATCTTTTTGTGACTGTGTCAAGATTCAGGGATTCCCACTCCCACTTATCTTTCCACGGAAGGTTGAAATAATCAATATTCGGCATAAATGTTCCCCTCTTTTTTATATTTTTATGACTATTTGATAAGTATTTGTACATAAAACTTACTCTTTATGTGATTTTATTAAACATTTCTTAGGTGAAATGTCAAGAGTTTTATTGATTTGTTCTTAATATAGTATATGTTATTCTATTCCGGGAACAGCGTTCATTATTTCAGCCGCATAGGTGCCTGGCAGTTGTATTTCTTCTTTCAGATCTGGTGCTGGTTTTAACCTATTATGACAACAGGGATTCAAAACCCTTTATTGCGGTAAACCATATTCTCTACTATGGAGCTCAGTATCTCATTGCAATGAGTATTCTCTTTTTTGCGGTTTAATATTTTGGCTTTTCCCGGATTTTTTGTAACAGTCATAATATTATTTTTTTTCACATATTCCGGAGTTAGCCCCCTTTGGGGCAATGTCATTAAGTTAAGAGCTTCACAGTTTCGCAACTGCCCCCCAAACCCCCCGGAGGGGGGCTTAAAGGCTGTTTTATTGAAATTTCCATTTGTTCAAAGATTTTAAAAGTCCCCCTCCGGGCGGTGTACTGAGCTAGACGAAGTAGGATTTAGGGGGCTTAACATAATGACATTGCCCCCTTTGGTAGACAGGGGGACAGGATTCATATTGTGTATCCCTAAAATCCGGGATGATCTGCGTTATTCTATTACAGGTGCAGGCCTGCTCCATGCAGTTACAAGGGATGCTGCTGTTACTGACACAATAATTAATGATCCGCCGATAATTGTGTTGAACCCCGGGAATTCACCTAAAAACAGGAAAACCCATACAGGGTTGAATACAGGCTCAATTACTGCTATAAGATTTGCCGACAGTGCGGATATCCGTTTAATCCCGATTCCGATAAGAATAGAAGCCATCCCCATCTGTACAATCCCCAGTGCAAGCATTGCTGTCATTGCCTTACCTGTAATTTCTATTGCAGGGAGAAAGAATGAAACAATAAGGCAGATTCCGGCAGTAATCCAGTGGGCAAGAAGAATTGACTCAAAGGGTGAGCTTTCCTTCTGCATCCTGAGAAAAACAAAATAGAGGCTGAATGTAATTCCGGAACAGAGTGCCATAATATTTCCTGCCATCTGCCCTGTGCCGATTTCATCCATGAACATTATAATCATTCCTGTACCGACAAAAAAAATGGATACCCAGTGCTCCGGACGTGTCTTCTCTTTAAGGAGAGCTGCACCAATGAATGCGGTTACTACTGGCGCAATATATTGAAGAAGTATGGCATTTGCAGCTGTAGTGGTTTTGTTTGCAATTACAAAGAGTATCATTGTAGCAGCATAGGAAAGTGCTGCCGCAACCTGTGCAAATGAAAAATGGAATACCGGTTTTCTGATAAAGGCAAGAATAACAAGGGAGGCAAGGAAACTTCTCCCCCCTGCAATGGCAAAGGGGTGCCACTCTATCATTTTTATGAGAAGCCCGGCCAGACTCCAGAAAAAGCCTGTGCCTGCCATTGCCAATACTCCAATAATTTTATATCCTCTGTCCATCAGGCTTCTCCGGTAAAAACTGTTCTTAATTCAGGCGATGTCAGGCTTATTGAGCAATAATAATTGTCAAATTTAATTTGAAACTTCTATTCAGGCTGTAATTGCACTACCCGATTTTTTGGTTGAAAAGAGGGTGCTCTTTTATAGACTGGTTCCGGTTTTATGGAAACTTTTATTAGAATCGGAATAATTATTGATAATAAGTATATGAGGTATCTATATGTATTTTAACTCAATCAGTAAAACGAAAGGGTTGATGCTCCTTGCTCTGTTTTTTATGGTATGTGCAATCTTTACAGCTCAACTTGCTGCGCAGAGCCCCGGCACAGGCCCGGATGAAACTGTGCAGAATAATCCTTCCGAAATGGTGGCCCTCCAGAATAATGATAATAATGAATTTCAGACTGAACAGGGTAACGGCCTTTATGCTACAATGAAGCAGGGGGGGCCGATTATGATTCTCCTTGTAATACTGGCATTTATCTCTCTTACAATAATAATTGAGCGCTTAACTTATTATACAAGAAATAAGGTATGGGACAGAAAGAGCATGGTTGAGATGCTTCGTGGAATACCTGCTTCTTCAAAAGCCAGATACAGAGAGGATCTTGAGGATGAACTCCGCAGCGCCTTTGTTGTTTATGCCGGTAAACTTGAAAGGGGGCTGGCGCTATTATCAGGCGTTGGTAATATTGCTCCGATTGTGGGATTTCTCGGAACAGTTCTGGGGATGATTCAGGCCTTTGCAGCAATTGCTGCTGCTTCAACAGTTAATGCAAAGGTTGTTGCTGTAGGAATTCAGATTGCCCTGACTACTACAGCAGGGGGGCTCATTGTAGCAGCTCCCACGCTTATTGTATTTTATCTCCTTTCCCATCTGATACAGAACAGATATGCAAAAGCGGAGGAGGTTATTCCGGAAATAGCTTCAGTTTATCCCAGACTTTCAGATACTGTTGAGATGCCGGGTAATGAAAGATAAAAGTGTAATCCTTAAATATCTTTCTAATAGAAGAAAAGTGCGCAAGGGGCGCATGGAGTTTACGCTGTTTGAATCATTTTCAATCGGCGACCTGGCCTTTCTTCTTCTTATATTTTTTATTGTTACAAGCTCCTTTATATTAAGGGAGGGGATATTCTTTTCACTCCCATCAAACAGCGGAAGCGCAGTAAGGGTTGATTCAAAGCAGATACTGGATGTGTATCCGGAGAATAGCGGATTCCGTATTGATGATAAGCTCATGGCCAGGGATGAAGCATTGGAGGCATTTTCGGCCCATAAGAAAAATGTAGATGATGCGGTGGTCATTATACACATGAAAGATGGCATCATCTACGACCGTTTTATTGACACCTTAAGCCTTGCAAAAGAGACAGGGATAGGGAGAGTTTCAATAAGGGAAAACCTGAAAGAGTAATCATTCCTGAAGAAATATTATAGTGCAATATAATATTTCTTAATGGGGCTGTCACAAAAGTTGAATTTTAATGAATTTGTCATTCCGGTTTCACCCCAGGAGTGCTTCCTCACTGCGTTCAGGGCGTGCAGCTTCAGTTTTTGTAAGTACCGGAATCTCATGATAAAATCAGGTGTATGAGATACCGGCATTCTACCCCAAGGGTACTTCTTCGTTGCACTCAGGGCGCGCACGCTGCAGCCGGTATGACAAGAAAAATACTTTTTGGACAGCATCATTAGAGCAGTTTATCATAAACAATAATTAAGGAATTAAAACTTAATTTTATGAAAGAAAAATCATTTTTAAGAAAAATAAAAACCGCCTCAATAGGATCAGCCATGGCTGACATGGCTCTGCTCCTCCTTGTATTTTTTATGGCAACAACCACCACGGAACCGCCAAAGGGTGTGGATGTGGAACTTCCTGTTGCGGCAACAAGCGGAGCGGAACAGGATAGTGTTTATATTACTGTATCCAGCAGGGGTGAATACTATTTTGACGGGAGAAAAGCAACTCTGTCAGAGGTGAGTGACTACCTGGCCATGCGGCAGTCAGAAAAGGACAGGGTTGTTTCAATTACAGCAGATAAAGACCTTGATTATTCAGTTGTTTCGCGACTTCTTGCAGTGCTGAAGGAGCAGGATTTCCTCAATGTTGTTTTTATGTCTCAGCAGAGGGAAGGGGGTAGCAATGAGTGAGGCTGTTTCAAGCGGAGTCACCCTTTCAGGGCTTCTTGCCCGGTGGCTGGATGAATATCCTTATCGGGTTGCGTCATCACTTTCTGCTTTTTTTATGATCTGGATAATATTTTTTGCCCCCTTTGGTGATAGTTCCGGAAGAGATATTTCCATACCTGAAGTTATAGAATTTATAAATATTGATACAATGGAATCTGCCAAAAGGGTTACAAAGCAGGAGGTCTCCAGCGAAAGCGAGAGCGTCAGTGAAAAGGCAGAGGTGAAAAGGGCTGTGGGGACTTCGGCTGATTCAGCAGTAGATCTTTCCTTCTATCCCAATATTGCCCCTCCAAGGCCTATAGGGAGACTTCAGAAGCGCTACCCCCGGAGTGCCATGGATATGAATGTTGAGGCTGTTGTTAATGTGGAGCTTCTTATTTCTTCTGAAGGGCGGGTGCAGAATGTGCGGATAATCGGCATAAGGCTCTCCAAATCAATACCGCCTGAGGTGAGCTCACGTCTTATGAACGATTTTTCCGAGGACGCTAAGAAAATTCTAATGGGTGCCCGTTTTACTCCGCCTGTAGTTGAAGGGAGAAATATTCCCATTAAGATGGAGATGCCCCTCCGTTTCAGAATTGAATAGGGATTGTTAGTGATGAAAAAAATTACAGTAATTATAAGCATTCTTGCAGTTTTTACATTTTTTTTAAATAGTGATCTCACCGGTCAGGAAGCTCCCTTCTCATTAAGAGGGAATGTATACGACAGCCTTGAGAGAAAACCGGTAGATTTTGCCACTGTAATGATAGTGGAGAGTATGGGTAAAACCTATACAGATGAGAAGGGATTTTATGAAATTACAGTTCCATCTGCAGGTACTTATACTCTTCTGATAAGGGTTGACGGATTTCAGATAGTGCGGGAGCAGGTGGTAATTACCGGGAGAAATGAAAGGACTGTTCTTCTAAGGCCTATCACAGTAAAGGGCGGTACAATAACCATAACAGGGGACAGACCGGTTCAGAAACTGTCGCGCCGCACCATGACAGTTGATGAGATAAAGGAGGTACCTGCATCTTTTGGCGATTCGGTCAATGCCCTTACCAGTCTCCCCGGGGTTGTGCGGAGTTTCGGAGATTTTTTCGGCCCCCTGGTTATCAGAGGATCAGATCCGGGGAGCAACAGGTATTTTGTTGATGAAATGCCTATCAATAACCCGCTCCACTTTGCCGGATTTCACTCTGTTATTTCCAATGATCTTATGAGTGAAATAGATCTTTTTTCATCAAGTTTCCCAGCCATGTTCAGCGGAGCTACTGCTGCTGTAATAAGCATAAACACTATAGATACTGTAGAAAAATTCGGCGGCAGCACAGATATCGGAATGATTTCCGCTACTACCCTGATTTCTACGCCCATCACCAGGGAACGGGTTACTGAAGATGGAATTGAAAAGGAGAATGCCGGGTATTTTATTGCTTCAGGCAGGATCGGATACCTTTCCCTTTTTGTCCCGATTTTTTACAAGCTGGTTATGGATGAAACCCTTGAGAGTGTTCCTGAATACTGGGACTATCAGTTTAAGGGGAAATATTTTTTAAACAGCAGAAACTCATTTACTATACTTGCAATAGGGAGCGCTGATTATTTCAGGGTGCTGGTGGATGAGGATGACTTAAAGCCTGAGGATGGAGCTGATCCCCTTTTTGCGGATCTGGAATTCAAGTATAGTCAGTCATTTCACAATCAGGGAATTTATTATACCTTTGATACAGGGAAGTTCAGAAACCGGGTAATGGCATACAGCTCATGGAGTGATTATTATGCCTATGTGGATGCCCGTAGCGAACTTGCAGCTGACTGGCTTAAGGATTATACAATTGATGTGGTTCCCCATATTTTCGGATTAAAGGACAGCTTTACCTTCCTCTGGCCTGGAGGTTTCGGTGAACTGAAGGGAGCACTTGAGGCAACATGGTATAATTTTAAAGCTAAGGGGAAATATCTTGTTGTTGATGATGTTGTTATTGATCCGGGCGACCCGCTTGCAGCTGTCGCTATTCCCTATGATGTAAATTTTCTCAATACTATTATAGGCGGTTATATTGAACAGCATTTTAAGGCAGGCGGATTTAAGGCTGTTCCATCTGTCAGGTCCGAATATCTGGAGGGGACCGATTTTTACACCCTGGACCCGAGGATTCTTATCAGCTATGAATTCCCCGCTGAAACAACAATATCCTACGCTGGCGGGAAATACAGCGGATTTTATCAGACAAATCCATTCGCCTTTCAATTCGATCCCCAGTTTGTGTCGCAGGCAGACCATATAAAACCGGAAAAGTCCTGGCACAATGCCCTCGGTATTGAACAGATTGTAGGGCTTTATACTGTAAGTGTTGAGGGATTTTATAATTACTTCTATGATCAGGTACATTCATATTACTCCTATGAGCTTGACGGGAAAGATGTCCGGGGTATCAACTCCGGTAAAAGGGTATCCAGGGGATTTGAAATTATGATAAAAAAAGACCATCGCCAGGGGATATCCGATTTTTTCGGCTGGGTAAGCTATACTTACAACAGGTCAAAAAGTAAAAGCGGGCTACCCACAGATTTTGATTTATCAGGTGACAAGTGGATTAACTTTGTGTATGAGCAGCAGCATGCCCTTAAGCTTGTTGCAGGGTACCAGCATAAAAGGCATACATACAGTGCCAGGTTCCAGCTCTATTCATCTTTCCCATATACAGAGATAATAGGTTCATATGAAAGTCCTACAGGGATGGGGAGATACGCTCCTGAGTACGACATTGCAAATGAAAACGCAAAACACTTTCCAATTAATCATAGGCTCGATCTCCGCTACAGCTACAGAACCGGATATGAGTGGGGGCATGTGAGCTGGTATGTGGAAGTGATTAATGCCTACGGTCCATTCCGTGATGCCATTGTGGAGCAGCGCTGGAGATATGACAAACCCTATGGTGATGATAACCCGAAGCTGGCAGCAGAGGAAGGTCTTACAATTATACCGAATTTTGGTGTTGAAGTTAAATTTTAGCATGGAGCAATATATGAAAAAAATAATTATATTTATCTCAACATTATCACTTGCAGCGCTGCTGAGCGGATGTGTGTCACCCATAGGGCTCACCTCATCAAGCACACCGCTTCAGGGGAAAATCATCGAAGAGAATCTGGGCGCATCTGAAGGGAGCCACGGCTCTGTTGCAGTACTTGGCCTTTACAGCATAGGGAGGCCCGATATTGACATTGCCATTGAGAATGCTGTAAAGAAAAAGGGTGGTGACGCACTCATCAATGTGCGTC
This sequence comes from uncultured Leptospirales bacterium, assembly GCA_964491265.1. Classification (GTDB taxonomy): domain Bacteria; phylum Spirochaetota; class UBA4802; order UBA4802; family UBA5550; genus JBBAGC01. The sequence continues at coordinate 59,876 of CAZBFP010000005.1, forward strand.
TTTACGAGAGTACTTCATACTTTGTTCTTTTCAGTTACACAAAGGTAATTGTTAAGGGTGATGTTATCCGCTTTTCAGCTGTAGCAGTTCCGCCAAAAGGGAAGGGGAGGTAGCCATGTCTTTAAGGAGACTCTCTGTCCTTATTCTTATTCTATCCCTTGCTTTTTCAGTTTCATGCATTTCATCACGGATATATCCGGGAGGGATGGAGCCGGCACTTTCATTAAATCCGGATGCTGAATATGAGGTTCTGGGAACAGGTGAGGGGATGGCCAGCTCTTTCAGGCTCTTCTGGGTATTCCCTGTAACCCCTGCGGCTGACATTAACAGGGCTGTAACAGAAGCCTCAGCTCTCCTGGGCGGCGATGATATAATTGATGTGAAATGGTGGAAGGAGAGGAAGGTCTACATTCTTGGAACTGTGGATATAATACATGTGAGGGGGAAGGTGATAAAATATAACAGGTAAGCCGGGACTTTAATCCCTCAGTGCAGCCACTGTTACACCATCCCCCCCTTCGCCGTATTCGCCGGGACGGAAATCCCGTACATAGATATTCATTTTAAGCGCTTCCCTTACGGCCTGTTTCATGGCCCCTGTGCCGTGACCATGAATTATTATCACTGTTTTAATGTTTCCTCTGTCCATCCTGTCCAGCTCCATGGACATAAAGCTTAATGCCTCATCAACCCGTTTCCCCCGCAGATCAATTGTATTGTAGGATGTCTGCATAGTTGAAACTATGGGGCCTCCACCGGAAATCTTTACCTGCGGCCTTGACTTCGATTTTTCATGCTTCCCTTTTGCGCCAGGAGCGATAAGAAAAAGATTTTTCACCGGGAACCTGGACCTTATAGTCCCCCCAAGGAGAACCTGTGCTGTCTCCCCTGATGAGTCGATCTCCTCCAGAGTCCCTTCTGCCTCAATTGTGGAAATAAAAACCCTGTCCCCTGCAGATGCCTCTGAGGGAATTAATTCTCTGTACTTCTCCGAGTATTTTTCCCTGCTTTCATCTTTCAGTCTTCCGGAAATTTTGTTCTGCAGATCTGTAATCTCCTGGTTCAGCTTTCCGGCTTCCTTCTGGTCAAGCTCCTGAAGCAGGGTAATCCGCTCAGCGATTTTTTCCCTGTGCCGTTTTAATTCATCTATAAATTCGATACCCTCTTTCTTCCTCGCCTCTTCAATAAGTCTGTTGAGCTTCTGCTGCTGCTCCTCAATCCTTCTTTTTTCAGCTACAATCTCTTCAGTGAGGAGCTTTACCTTTTCCCGCTCATCATGTATCTCCTCTTCATAGAGCTGAACCTTTTCAAGGAGCGATTCAACGCTTGCCTCTCTTGAGCCTATAAGCTCCTTTGTGCGCGAGAGTATATTTTCCGCAATACCATAGTTCCTTGCAATTTCCACAGCATAGCTTATGCCGGGGATACCGATTTTCAGCCTGTATGCAGGCCTTAAAGTTTCCAGGTTAAATGTAACCGATGCATTGCTGAACCTGGGGTCCTTTACAGCAAGCTCTTTCAGCTCAGTATAGTGTGTAGTAACAACAATGCGGCTCCCTGTATTAATCATCTCCTCAAGAATCGCCTGAGACAGGGCCGCTCCCTGTGCAGGGTTAGTGCCGACGATTATTTCATCTATAATTACAAGGCTTCTGCTGTCCGCTTTGCGGAGTATTTCATTTATAATTGTAAGCTGTCCGGAAAATGTTGACAGGGAACTTGACAGGTTCTGGTCATCCCCGATGTCTGCCATAACATTGCTGAATATTCCGATTATTGAATCGGGTGATGCGGGGATGTGGAGCCCCAGCATAGCGAAGATGGCGCAAAGCCCAATTGTTTTAAGCATTACGGTTTTACCGCCCGTGTTTGCACCGGAAATTATAAGGCAGTTGAAATTGCTTCCAAGTTCAACATTGTTTGCTACAACAGTTTCAGGGGACATTATATAGAGGAGGGGGTGTTTAGCGCTTACAAGCTTCATCTCAGCTTTTTCAGAGAGTTGAGGCTCACTGCTCCCTGTCATAATGCTGAATCTGGCAGCGGCATTTATAAAATCGAAGTATGTCAAAACCCGCTGGTTTGATGTGAGATCCGATGAGTAATCGGAAACTTTACCGCTCAATTCCGCCAGTATTTTCTGAATCTCCATCTGGAGTTCTTTTTCAAGTATAATTATATTATTGTTAAGCGGGGTGATCTCTGATGGTTCAATGAACACAGTGGCTCCGCTTGCGGAAATATCGTGGACATTGCCGTTTACTTTCCCCTTCATCCCTGTTTTTATTAAAAGAACATATCTTCCGTTTACTGTGGTGAATGTCTTTTCCTGAAGCATTTTTTCATTGTCAGGGGAGTGGATTATTCTGTTGATCTTTTTTTCGATATCCTGCCTCGCTGATGCAATGTCTCTCCGGATCTTTCTCAGCTGAGGGAATTTATCAGGATTAAGCTCTCCCTCGTCAGTGATCGATTCAAGAAGGATTTTCTTTAACTCAGGGAGCGGACTGATCCGTGAAAGCTCATCATTTAATGTAGGGAATTCCTCCACTCTCTCTTTAAGAAATATTTTTATCCTTTCAGATGCAGTTACAAATTTTCTAACCTGGAGCAGATCCTCTGTGTCAAGAATACCGCCTCGTGAAGCAATGGCAGTGTATTCAGAAATATCGTTAAGCCCTGAAAGATCAGCAGCCTCCCCCCTCTGACGCAGATCTTTCAGAGCAGTAATTTTGCTCATCTGAATTTTTATTTTTTCTTCAGAAACCGGTTTAAGTCTCTGCACCATTTTTTTCGCAGGCTCACTGTAGCATAGAGAGAGGAGCTTCTCTTCAATCAGGGGCCATTCAAGTATGTCAAGTACGCGTCTGTTCATTATTGATAATACCGTTAATCAATGTGGATTATTTGTAATTATAAGGTGAAAAGTATATTTCTTCAAATCCTTCCCCCTGTCTACCCCAGGCGTACTTCTTCGCTTTGCTCTGGGCGCCCCAGAGGGGGCAATGTCATTAAGATAAGCCCCCTAAATCCTACTTCGACACGCTCAGTACACCGCCCGGAGGGGGACTTTTAAACTCTATTAACAAATTAAAAGTTCAACAAGACAGCCTTTAAGCCCCCCTTCGGGGGGTTTGGGGGACAGGGGGCCGACTCCGGTTGATGCGGTAAACAAATAAAATTCTTACATTTTCCGTAAATCCGGAATTAGCCGTTTCTGTTTATATTTGACTCATTTATAGCCGGTTTCTGTCAATTAAAAATGCAGATAAAAATTGAGTGATTATAAAGAGTGAGCCTTTTTAGAGGATGGAATTATTCGGTGAAATTATAGCTGGTGCTGACAGTAACTTTCAACGGGTTCCCGCCTGAGTCTGTTGTTTGTACAGCAGTAATATCCTTTACCAGTTTTGAATCAGAATAGACATAAATTGAAATTGAGGTTGCAGCTGTATCGGCGCCAGTTGCAAAGACATAAACCGATTCAGGAGCTGAGAGATTCTGCTCAAAACTGGTGAAAATAGTTCCTGTTACATCAGTACTGCTGTAGTACTTCGGGCTGCCACCATTCACCATATAGTAGCCTGTAAATGGGCCGTCAGTTGCAATAACCTGAAAGCTGTATGCATCACCCACATCTATATCATCTCCGAATTCACATGATGCAAAGGGGAGTGTTAAAATTAATATAAGTAGTAATGTAAATGTTTTCTTCATTTCTCATCTATTCTCTGAAGTTGATATATACTCATTAATAATAAAATATCAATTTCAAGTCAAGCCTATATTTCTGATAATACAGGCTTGACTCCTTTGCACATCAATTATCCAGCACAAAAAATTCAGTTCTCCTGTTTTTCTTCCTCCCTGCGGCTGTCTTATTATCAGCAACAGGTTTATCCTGCCCCATGCCCACAGGCTTCAGGCGCTCAGGGCTTATCCCCTGTTTTATCATATATTCCACAACTGCATCAGCCCGCCTTTCAGAGAGTTTCTGGTTATAGGCTCTCCCCCCTGTGGAGTCGGTGTGGCCCCGCACTTCAAGTTTAATCCTGCTGTTCTTTTTCATCTGGTTTATTATTGAATCAAGTATATTGAGCGATTCCTTGCGCAGGTGGGCCTGATCAACTTCAAAGTGAATATTCTCCACAATTATCCCTTTGCCGCGCTCCATCTTTGTCAGTTTAATTATCTTTTCCTCATCCTTTCTCGATATAATAACCTTTTCAGGGAGGTACCCTTCAGATGAAGCAGTGATTTCCACATCATCCATATCAGGAATTTTAATAATATCACCAGGCTGCTTAATAGCCACGTTTCTTGAATAAATAAGTTTACCCCTGTCCCATTTTTTTATCTCCACAACAGCAGGGATTGATCCGCCCGCATTATCATCAACCCTGATCTTCATATCCCGCATAGGAATAGAATCACCCTTCTTCTCCTGTTTCTGCGCTTCCTCATTAATTCTTTTCAGATCAGCTATATCGGTTTTACTTACTTCCTCTTTTTCCCCTGCCCTGTTATAGGGGTCGTAGTAGCCGCTTCCGCCGTCAACAAGTTTCGGATAGTAGTCTGTTCCTATGGCGTAGAGGTAATTCCCTGCAGGGAGGAACATTATCCCCTTTGAAGCAACCGGCTGTGAAGGGGCACCGGGGAACTGGGGGCTGTATTCCCATAGAGCCTTCCCGTCTGTAATGTTAAAGGACTGGAGCCTGGCCCAGGGGACCTCCCGGCCGCCGATGTTTTTGCTGAAAGTTGTGGCAGCATATATCCTGTCCCTTATTGTAACAAAATATGGAGCTGTCTGTTCTCCGAAACTCAGAGTGTGGGTCACATCTCCATTGTCCGGGTTTATCATGATGATCGAGTCATTGTTAAGTGTAAAAAGAATGGCCCTTTCAGTAAAAGCGGGGTTGGAGGTAATAAGCCCTGCATACTGCTTTGCCCATATAAGTGTTCCCTTCTCCAGATCAATGGCATACATATCCTCGCCTGAGGCCATGTAGACTTTCTGTCTGTAAACAACCGGGGGGAAAATTCTGTGGGGATTTTTAATTTCACGCTTCCATATTATTTCTCCGGTTTTTGCTACAAGGCAAATAAGAGTATAAGTGTTTGTCTTGTAATCCATGGACTGGGTAAAGATGTACCTGTCATAAAATGAGGGGAACCTGCTCCAGCTCTTTATATCATCATTGTTCCACAGCATGTGGCCGTTAACAATGTCCCGCGACATGAACTCATTTCTGGTACCGTAATAAATCACATCCCCCACTATTACCGGGTCTGAGTATATGCTGTCTACAGCAGCATATGTGGATTTCCCCGGGTTCCAGTTTCTGCTGTCTGTTACAGGATTTCTCCCCCTCATGGGTCTTTTCTCCTGTTCAGGTACTTTCAGGTTGGCATCATCACTTCTCATCCCTGTACGTGCCCAGATTATCTGACCTGTAAACTTGTTAATACAGAAAAGGGCGATATTATCTGTAATAAATAAGCGGTCCCCTTTGATGAGTGGATATTTTGCCTTGCCGAAGGCCATGGTGGATGATCTGAACTGTGATGATACAATTTTAAGATCAAGTTTCCATCTCAGCTTCCCTGTCTCCTCATCGAGGCAGTAAACGTTTTTTGAAAGATCGATAAAAAATATCATTCCATCTGAAGCTATCGGATTAAGCACCATCTCACTAGCCTGGAAGAGCCATTTCAGATTATTATTTTTAACAGTGATTTCGTCATTATTCCCTGTGAAGTATATATTCCCTTTATGAATGGGCCAGTCCTGTGCACTTAAAGGTGTAAAAAGAGCAGATGCAGTAAGCAGCAAGGCGGTAATATTTTTTAACATGATAAATTCCTCTCAATCATTGCGTTTGATTCTGCAGATTTAAAATTCACTGTTCATTCGTTTCAGCTCAGAAATCTGATCCCAGTTTAACAGTTTCATTAATTTTAGACATTATAAATTCATACCCGTTTTTCTTATGGGGTCTGCTGCAGAGTGAACAGTCTTTTTTATTATCAATGCGGTTATAGTCACCTCCGCATTTATCTTGAAGTGTATAAAGTGGGCAGAAGCAGAATAGGCAGTTGAATTCATCCTCAGGTATCCCCTTGTGACAGGGGAAGAATTCACAATTTCTATTCTGAACTTTTTTGTAGTTTTCACTCATCTGTATAGTCCTGTTTAACCGTGGTTTATCCAACATGCTGTGCATAAATGACTCCATGCAGGCATTTCTAATTTTAATCTTACTTTTATGTTAAGTCAAGAGTTTTTGTGTGCATAGAGGGGCAGATGACATCCGGTTATTTTTTCTGCTACAGCAGGTGTTCAGTTAATCTATACATACAAAATATGACACAGCTGAATTCAGCCTTAGTTACTATCTGGAACAGGAAATTGTAGTTGACTTTTGTGAAGAATTCAGATAATAATAAGAGATGATGAATCTCGATCAATTAAAAGATGAATTTACTGTCAGGCTTAAACCATTGAATCTGGAAAAAGTGATACTTTTCGGGAGTTATGCCAAAGGCAGCCATAAAGATGACAGTGATATTGATCTGTACGTAGTGACATGTGATAATTTTTTCCCCGTGAATTTCAGTGAAAAGATGGAGCTTAAACTCAAAATTTCCCAGTCTATTCTTGATTTGCGGATGAAGTACCCTGTTGATCTGATTGTTCATACCAGACCAATGCATAAGAAGTTTATTGAGCTTGGCAGTTCATTCGCCAGGGAAATAGAAACTAATGGCGTGAGAATTATATGAATGCTGTTGTTAAAGCCTGGCTTGAAAGTGCTGAGATGGATCTTGAGAATATCAGAATTATAACTGGGAATGAATTTTTAACACCAGTTTCGATTTTTCATTCTCAGCAATGTATTGAAAAAGTTTTTAAAGCTGTTCTTGAATTAAGGGGAATGGCTATACCTAAAACACACGATCTGCTCAGATTATTCAGTCTTGCCAGTGATTTTTTTCATAGTGAAATTGATATTGTCGTTCTGCAGAAACTCAATGATGTTTACATCGATTCCCGCTATCCCGGGGATTTCGGCCTGTTGCCGGATGGGAAACCATCTATTGATGAAGCTGAAGGGTTTTATCAATTTGCACGGTCAATATTTAACATTGTAAAGGGGAGTATTTAAATTAAATAGATTGTATTTGCTGAAATGAAACTATTCCAGCCTCTTTCTCTTCCGTTATTTTTTTCTGCCGCATAGGCTCAATACGTAACAGGGGACTTCCTTTTTATAGGGTTGCAGATGGCTTCCTTTCATCTTTTTCCCTGTCTCCGGCAATAGAGAAAATTCCCAGCGCAAGCATTATCACAGCAGAGAGGAGCAGGGTCCCTTCAATACCCCATTTATCCGCAATGAAACCTGCAACAGGTGCGAATATGGTAATGCCCACGGTTTTTGCCTGTGATTCAATTGAAAGAATTGTGGCCTGTTCACTGTTGTCAGCATGGTTGTCATAAATTGCCACAAGAATAGGGCGCCATAAATTCTGGATGATATAATAGACAACATAGGCGCTGATTGCTATAATGAAAAGATCTGTATACATCCCTGCAGCAGATAAAAATGCAAGTGCTGCTCCGGTGAAGATAAGTGTTGTAATGGCCGAATTATCCGATCTGAATCTCCCTGCAAATATATGCGCCCTTTTTGAAGCTGCAGCGGAAATAATGTGAAGAATAAAATATACTGCACCAACAACAATAGCAGTACTCTCTTTCTCTGAAACTACCAGAAGTGCAGCAATTACAATAGCCTGTGCCTGTAGTATGGGCTGGAGAAAATTTTTGGTTATATCAAAGACACCTTCAAAGCCCATACTTTTAACAATAAGTCTCCGTAAAGCGGTTTTCCCGAATGCATTTTTTACACTTTTGAATGTATGTTTAAATACCGCTCCAATATTTATATTACCCTCAATCCTGTTATTAAGGTATTCGGGGTAGGATGCGAGATTCCACAATCCTGCAATATATGGGAAAATTGATAAAAGGAATATCCACCTGTAATCTTTTGTTAATATTACAATAGCGCTTGATGCAATTACCGCAATAGCGCTACCGTATTTTGACCATGATCGTGTATAGCCGTAGACCATGGTCTTTTCATTTAACCTGTTATTCTGCCGCAGCCAGTCGAATATCATTGCCTTGTGAGTACCTGTGCGGAATGATTCACCAATGGAGAAAAAGAAAATGGCTGCAAAGAGGGGCTCATATGAGCTGGAGAAAGCAAAAATTATAAAGGAAAATATATAGCTTGAAAGTGACAGGAGCATGCAGTTTTTTCTCCCGTAAATATCAGCAATGGCTCCGCTCGGTATCTCCATAACATTAATGCATATGTTTAGAAAGGAAACAAGAATCCCTATCTGAAGAAAGTTGAGTCCTATTGATAAATAAAAAAGTATAAGGAACGGTTCAGCAAAGTTGAGATTTTTCAGAAAACCGTAGAGGGAGAAGCGGGATATCATCTGCATGATTATTAACCTGGATAATTATTTAGTTTTTATAGGGTAATTATTTTTCTGAATAACGGTCAAGCCTGTTTCAGGAAAAAAAAGCACCGGACGAAAGGATCAGCAGTATTTTTTAAAAAAATGGTGGCTTTTTCCATGGAGGGATATTTTTTTATATTCTGCAGATATGCTTTAAAGTATCCGCGGAATATAATTAAAAGGCTGGAGTTATGATAATTGAAATTCCTGGATTCGGAGATTTGAATATAGAGCATATAGTCTGTGACTATAACGGCACACTTGCAGCTGCAGGTATTACGCCGGAGGGTGTTAAGGGGTTGTTAAACAGGCTGGCAGAACAATATAAGGTTCATGTGATTACTGCTGATACCTTTGGAACAGCTGAAAAGGAACTTCAGGGTGTGAACTGTTCAGTTGTAATAATTGAGAGTACAAATCAGAATCAGGCAAAGCTTGACTATATTACCGGCCTTGGTGCGGATAGATGCGCGGCAATCGGCAACGGCAATAATGACCGCTTTATGCTTAAGGGGGCGGCCCTGGGGATATGTCTGGTTGGGGATGAAGGTGCATTTACCGGAGCAATATCTGAATCAGAAATTATCTGCAGAAATATTCTAGATGCTTTGAACCTTTTTCTGGAGACAAAAAGATTAATCGCAACATTAAGGAGCTGAAAAGATATGAGAAGAGGTATGAGGTTTACTGTTTATAATTCTTCCGGGAGGGGAGGGGGCTTTTATAGTTCTGCCGGTGCAGGGGGGATATTTACAAGATGGCTGGTTCTTACTGCAGCAGTTTTAATAACAGCTTATCTTTTTGACAGCATCCATGTAGATGGTTTTTTAACAGCGCTTCTGGCATCTGCTGTAATCGGAATCCTTAATATGCTGCTCCGTCCGGTTTTAATTCTGCTGACTTTACCGGTTAATGTCTTAAGCTTCGGGCTCTTTACCTTCCTTATAAACGCACTTATGCTGAAGATAGCTTCAGGAATTATTTCAGGATTTTCTGTTACCGGTTTCTGGAGTACTGTTTTCGGAGCTGCGGTGATAAGTATTGTCAGCTGGATACTTAATATCTTTTTATTGACAGCCGTTCCTGCAGGCCGCCCCGGGAAGACACAAAGTTCCGGAGATATCGAATTAACAAAAAAGGGGGATAGGTGGGAATAGTTTCTACTCTGATCTGTTTTAATACAGTAATAAGGGTTAATAATATGGGGGAAATTTTAAATCCCATGTTCATTTAGTTCTAACAGGTTATTTCCTTATTCTTCCATTTCTCTTTGGTTTTTGATCAATTTATATATATACATTCAGTGTTAATTCCTTAACTTTTATTTGGAATAAAATGCTCTAATATCCCCGCCGCCTACGGCGGCGGGGATATTAAAAACATCATTATTGCACTAAAAAATATCTTTAGGAATAATTACTGATATATACTATAAATATAATGATTGCATTTTCAGGATTGAATTATCCGGCTATCTGTTCTTCCATTTCTGCTTACACGGGTATTGCAGAGACTCTTTTCACTCATTCACAAAACGCGATTATTATAAAAAATACTAAGGAGAATTTACATGGACACTCTATTCAAATCAATATTATTCACATTAATGGCTGCTTTTATTTTGTCTGCGCCGGTTTTTGCCGATGATTTCACTGCTAATCTGAACAGCATAACTTTTGAAGCATCAAAAGACAGAAATGCATTTAATATGGAAATCGCGTCAGAATTCGGAATATCTTCATCAAAAATTGATCAAATGAGGTTTAAATTCGGCATGAAGGATGGCGATATCTATATGGCATGTGAAATCGCAAAACATGCCAGGAAGCCTCTTGATGATGTTATAAATAAGTATCAAAATAACAAGGGGAAGGGTTGGGGATTTATAGCAAAAGAGATGGGTATAAAACCGGGGTCCCCTGAGTTTAAGGCGCTTAAAAATAAAACGAAAGGTAAGGCCGAGAAGATGAAGCAGAAAGACCATGGTAAAGGTAAATCGGAAGGTAAAGGAAAGAAGAAATAAGCAAAACCTTCCTGGATTCTTATCATTTATTCCAATATTATAAGATTTTACAGATGGAGCCTGATCAGGAAACAGGCTCCATCACCTATCCTCAACTCCGCATAACCCCCGCTCTGCTCTGCAAGGGCAGTAACAAGGTAGAGCCCGAAGGTTTTCGGATCAGTTATGCTGAAATCGGGCGGCAGTCCGATGCCGTTATCTTCAACACGGATTTCAATTGAATTTTCTTCTTCCCGGTTAATCTGTACTGTTATGATTCCGTCTCTCTTATCAGGGAAGGCATACTTGAATGAATTTGTAATAAGTTCATTGATTATAAGAGAAATGGGGAAGAGTGTGCGGGCGTGTATTTCAAAATTTTCAATTTTCTTGTGAAGGGTTATTGAGTTAGTACCGGAGAATGTACTGCGTATATCATCTATAAGGTCAGGGATATAGTCAGCAGTCATAATGTCTCCGTAGGCTGCGTTTTTATACAGCTTGTCATAGAGAAGCATCATGTTTGCTATCCGCCCCTGCGCATCAATGAGTGATGCTGCAGCTGATTCGTTATCAACGGTTTCAGCCTGAAGCATTAAAAGTCCCCCAATCATGGACATATTGTTTTTAATCCTGTGATGCACTTCTTTAAGGAGAAGATCCTTTTCCTGAATAGATTTTTCCAGTTCTCTGTTGGCGGAAACAATTTCTGAGGTTCTTTCTTCCAGTTTTTTCTCCAGGTCTGACATGAATGATGACAGTTCAATGGACATGGCATTGAAGGCGCCGGTCAGGTTCCTTATCTCCAGGCTCCCTTCAGGTTCAACTATTTCTGAAAGTTTTTCTCTGTTATTTAAAATATTGGTCGCCCTGCGTTGAAGTTTCTTTAGAGGAGAAAAAATAAGGCGCCTGTTAATTTCAACAGTACCTGCTGCATATATTAAAACAATAAAAACTATTATACCTGAGAGCATCATGGAGAGACGGTTGGCATCACCGTATGCTTCTTCCAGTGGTATCCTTATTGATATGGCTGATATTACTTCCCCATCTGTTCTGTTGAAACTTTTTTCAGAGCCGTAATGGTTTACCATCTCCTGAGGAGCATTTTCCGGGGTGCTGTGGCATCTTAAACAGCTCTTCTCCATTACCTCTCCTCTCCTTAAAATATCGAGATAAGTGGAGTCATTGATTACCCTTACAGCGGTTCTGCTTTCAATTCCGCTGCTGTTTAATTCTGCAATAAATTCTTTTTCATATTCATCCGCTTCGTTTTCCGGGCTTCGCGCATTAATCGCGCACTCCTTGTAATAGTAGCCATTTTCATTTATACCGGAAAAATATTTTTTTATCTCTCGTACCGCATAAGTGGAGGACATCCACACAGGATCGAAGTATTGATTTGAAGAAGTTTTATCAGAGATTTTAAAAACAGCGGGTTTAAGATTATGGGAAAAATATGTATGAATGGAAAGACTTAAATCAGTGATTATGCGCGCTTTTGACTCAGCTTCAATGAGTGCCTGTTCTTTCATATAGCTATTTACAAGATATACAATAGTAATTCCGAATAGAATTATAAAAATGAATGTAGTGAAAGTAAAAACAGTTTTGATTTTGTATGGTTTTGAGTTTTTCATTTTTCCCTTTTAATTAGCTCTGATTTTAATGACGCGACATAATTTAAATAAAACAGGGTTAATTCCGGGTTTATGTACATATTAGTACATCTGTTTTAAAATCAGTTGATGTTTCATCATGTTCTAGTGATTATCTGAATTATAATATACAGGATCGTCCGGAATATTTCCAGATTTTATTGAGAAGAAATTACAATCAGGGTATGTTTTAAATCTTTTGCCTGCATTGAAAGTATTGATACATTGTTGTATTGAGGCATAAGGTAAAATTACGCCTCAATATCCAGTTTATTACCCAGATTGGGGTCTGCACCTTTTTCTACTGCTACAGTGCGTAAAAGTTTATCCTGAAGTCCTGTTGTCTGTGCTGTGATATTTTTTAACAGATCTCCCATAGCCAGTAAACTTTTTGTTATATCAAATCCGCCTGTTATTGCGTTCATAGTATCCTCCAATGAGATTTATTCCTAACTCTATTATCGGCACAATAGAGCTGAAGCATTAGTAAAAAAAATGTTTTGATTAATAATTGTTCTAATTATTGATCAAAACATTTTTTTAAATATGCTGAAGTGTAAATACCTTTTGAAATATAATTTTTATGTAACAATAAATGATCAATAAAAACTTATTGAATAAAAAATTGCTGAATATAAGTATTCATATAATTTCACATAAATAATTATTTACAGAAAACACTGGTAAAAAAACTTTCCCGAAAGGGGGGATATTGTATATCCTTTCAGTCTGTGGAAATTACGTAACTATGGTGACTGGTGAAAATTAAAGATGGGGGTTGTCCCGGGTATGATAGAAGTTTCAGGATTAACAAAATCTTACGGCTCATTTAAAGCTGTAGATAATCTTTCCTTTGTTGTGAAAGAGGGGGAGATTACAGGTTTTCTCGGCCCCAACGGAGCGGGTAAAACCACCACCCTCCGCATGCTCAGCTGCTATATAGAACCTGATTCAGGTTCAGTTACAGTTGGAGGATTCAATTCGAAGGATTCTGCTAAAGAGATAAAAAAAATAATCGGTTACCTCCCTGAATCTGCCCCTCTATATGGGGATATGATTGTTTACGATTACCTCAGTTTTGTGGCCCGGGTAAGAGGGCTGGAGGGGGATGAGTCTATCCGCAACGCAGCAGAAATCTGCAGAATCAGGGATGTGATGCATAAAAATATTATGGAGCTTTCCAAGGGATACAGGCAGAGGGTAGGGCTTGCCCATGCAATAATACATGATCCACAGGTGCTAATACTCGATGAACCAACCTCCGGGCTCGATCCTGTTGAGATAGTTGAGATACGCAACCTGATTAAGGAGCTGGGGAAAAGTAAAACTGTAATACTTTCAACTCATATACTCCATGAAGTTGAGGCTGCATGCGACCGTATAATTATTATCGATAAAGGAAGAATAGCTGCAGATGATACCACAGCGAATCTGCAGAGTGCAGTCAGGGGTAAGAGGAATATATGTTTAAAAATCAGGGGAGCCTTATTCGATGAGGCATATTCTATACTGAAAGCAGCAGAGGGGGTTGAAAGAGTAGATCCTCTTGATGACAGCAATTTTACTTCATTGATGGTAACAGCATCAGGTTCCGATGATGTAAGGCCTGTTATATTTGAAGCTGCGGTTAAAAACGGCTGGGTAATATACGAAATGAGGCAGGAGTTTGAGAGCCTGGAAAATATCTTCAGAGAGCTCACATCGGGAGGGAACAATGGGGAGATTTAACGGAATAATTACGGTTGCAGGGAAAGAGCTCCGGAGCTACTTCAGCAGCCCCATTGCATATATTGTAATAACAGTTTTTCTTATTTTTACCGGATTTTTCTTTTTCAAGGATTTTTTCTATTTTAATCAGGCAGAGATGAGGGGGCTTTTCCAGCTCCTCCCTCTTATGTTCTGCTTTGTATTACCTGCAGTAACAATGAGACTCTTTGCAGAGGAGAGGCATTCAGGTTCACTGGAAATTCTGCTCACTCTCCCTCTCGGGATGTGGGAAATAGTGCTGGGAAAATTTGCTGCAGCTTTGATTTTTACCCAGATAATGCTCTCTCCAACACTTTTTTATTTTGTAACAGTAGTGCTTGTGGGGTCTCCCGATCCCGGTCCGGTTGCAGGGGGATATATTGGGGCGCTTTTTCTTGCTGCTGCTTTAATCTCTATTGGTCTCCTTTTTTCATCTGTCACCAGAAACCAGATAGTGGCATTTATTCTTGCATGGGGCGCTGCTTTTTCCCTGTGGCTTATTGATAAGATTACAATATTCCTCCCCTCATCTCTGGGGTTTCTCTCATATCTGGGCACAGATTTTCATTTTCAGAATATCTCCAGGGGTGTAATCGATTCAAGGGATATAATCTATTTTATTTCAGTATCAGCCCTGGCAATGATGTTTACTGTTAAAATACTGGAGAGGCGGAGATAGTTCCATGACAATAAAGGAAATTACTGAATTTTTTAAAACGAAAATATCCTCTATAGTAAAAACTGAAGAAAGAAATACTCAGTTTCTTCTTAATATAATTATAATTATTATGATAAATATTGCCGTGGCCTCTTTCCCTTTTCGCCTTGATCTGACTGAGTCAGGCACATATTCACTTTCGCCAAAGAGCAGAGAGCTTGTTTCAAACCTCCAGGAAAAGCTTAAGGTGAAAGTATTCTTTTCTGAGGAACTTCCTGCGGAGCATGATGCAGTGTCAAGATACCTGAAGGATCTGCTTATGGAATACAGCTTTCACGGGAACAGAAATTTTTCTTATGAAATTATCCCTCAGAAAGATCTTGAAAAGGAAGCTGCAGATTACGGTATAAGGCCTGTGCAGAGCCGTGAGTTTGTCAGTGACCAGGTAAAGGTGCGGAGTGTATACATGGGCCTGGTGATTCAGCATGCGGATCTTGTTGAAAAGATAGAGGCCCTTACAACACCTGTGGGACTTGAGTATGAAATATCATCAAGAATTGAAAAGATGACTTCAAAGATCGACAGGCTTCTTAAGCTGGAGGAACCTGTCAACCTGACCCTTTACCTTGACCCCAGGCTTGAAAAACTCCCTATAGACGGAATAGACAAGCTCAGCGATTATGTAAGGGAGGCGGCTGACAGGAGCAACAGAATCAATTATGGTAAAATTAAATTTAATATTATAGATCCCCGAATACTTGCTAAAGAGCATGATCCTGCGGCACTATATGGAGTCCCCCGGCTCAGGTGGGGTGCCACCCGCACGCCTTCAGGTGAAACAGTAAAAGCCGGCGAGACACCTTTCGGCCTTGTATTGTCAGGGAATAACAGATTCCGCAGAATAGAGATTA
Source organism: uncultured Leptospirales bacterium (assembly GCA_964491265.1). Taxonomy (GTDB): domain Bacteria; phylum Spirochaetota; class UBA4802; order UBA4802; family UBA5550; genus JBBAGC01. The sequence continues at coordinate 75,386 of CAZBFP010000005.1, forward strand.
ATGTTGTACCCACACTGTTTGGAACAAATGCCATATCAGGTATAGATTCTCTTGAGGAGAAAATAAATAGTGCAGTAGGTGATATTCTCAGTGTAAACAGGGATGTGGCATATATAGTGGGGCATGGAATACCTGAGATTCGCGAAGAGAGGGATCCGGATGGTGCAGCTCTCTTTAACTCTATTCTATCCGGGATGTATAATCTGGTAGAGGTGGACCTGCAGCTTGATGATGTTCCTGAGAATATTGATGTGATGGTAATAAACGGCCCTGTTACTGAATTCACTGAAGAGGAGAAATATAAGATTGACCAGTTCCTTATGCAGGGTAAATCTCTTCTTTATTTTGCAAATTCATTCATGGAAATAAATCCTAATCAGCAGCAGGCTTTTATGGGGAATCAGCCTATGGTGATACCTGTTTCTTCAGGTCTTGAAGAGATGCTTGAACACTATGGGGTAAAGATCAATAAAGATATTGTATTGGACCTGAACTGCGCCAGGGTCAACATGGGGAGCATGATAAAAGATTATCCTCTTATGCCTATGATAGGGCGGGAGGGGCTCAGCAGAAAAAGTATAATTACAAAATATATTAATAGTGCTCTTTTTATTAAGGCATCATCCCTTGAGTCAGCAGTAAGTGCTGATAATAAGGATGTAGTTTTTTACGATCTTATCTCCACTTCCCCTCAAAGCTGGACAATGGAAGGTCGTGTAAATTTTAATCCCATGACTATGGCCCCCCCTTCAGATGAAATGCTTGATAGCCGGATAATTGCAGCAGGTGCTGCCGGATCTTTTCAGAGCTATTTCAAAGAAAAGGGAGCACCGGCCGTTCTTAACAGTAAAGCCGGTAACCGGATCAGAACATCGGCGGTGCTTGATAAAACAGTGACCTCCGGCAGAACGGAAATCATTGTGGTCGGATCATCAGAGATTGTCACTTCCGGTTTTATTGATCATGCCCGCGGGGCATTGGCAGGGAGCGGAAGCGGCGCCTTTTCAAATGACATTCTTTTTCATTCCTTTGTGGATTATCTTTCAGGTAATGATTATGTGCCGGAGATGAAAGGGAAAAGTATCAGCTATAATCCCCTTGATAGAACAGAGGAGCGTACCAGATTTCTGCTGAAGGTGATAAATATGGGTATGGTCCCCTTCTTTGTGATTTTAACCGGACTTGTGGTTTGGAGAAGACGTGTGGCTGGAAAAAAAATAATCGAGATTAATTTCTCCGGAGGTCATAAATAATGAATAAAAAAAAGGCGGTCAGCCTTGGTATAATAGCCTTTCTGGGACTGGCAATAATTCTCCCCCGCTTATCTTTTAAGAGCCATATCCCTGAGCTTAAGGGCTGGGACGTGCCGGCTGATGAAATAAAAGTTTCAGCTCCCGATTACACCGTGAGAATTTATAAAGAGGGGAGCGGCTGGGTTATTAATGATGAAGCCTATGCTGCTGATAATGATTTTATTGACTCCATTGAAGGTAAAATTAAGGATTTAAAATTACTTGATCTTATCTCGGAAAAGGGGTATACTGACAGGTATGATCTTACTGATGAGAAGAGGGTACATGTGCGGGTCAGTTCAGGCGGTACCCTGCTCCGCGATCTTTATATAGGAAAAGGTGGGGCGACCCTGAATCATGTTTTTGTAATGGTTGATGATGAACCCGGAATATATCTTGCTTCAGGGATTATGGCAGAGGATTTTACCCGGAGCATTGATGAGCTGAGAGATAAAACCATTGTAAATATCAACAGGGACTCTATTGAATCGATTTCAGTGAGATACAAAGGACGAACCTATTCATTTTACCAGAAACTGACAAGTGATAAGGCCCCTAATGATTCAGAAGTGGCAATAGATAATGCGAGAAAATGGTACTTAACCGGCTTTGGTAACCGCCTTGTGGCTCCGGAAAGGATAAACTCCATGCTTGCATCGTTCAGCCCGCTCAGAGCTGACACATATCCTGAAGGTATAAATGAAAGGTCTCTGGGGAGGGTGCTTGGTATTGTCAGGCTCAGGGTACAGGGTGATGATATTGTTCTTAATATATTCGGTAAAACCGGGGAGGGGAAATACTATGCAACTTCATCAGAATCCCCTTATATTTTTACTATAAGTGAATGGCTTACTGAAAGATTTTTTATTGAAAGAATCAGCGATATTTTTGTAGAATGACAAAAAAAATCGGTAATTGCTGCTGAAAATATTTTTCAGCGTAATAATACTGTTTTTCAATATCCCCGCCGCCTTCGGCGGCGGGGATATTAAAATAATTTATTTCAACTAAAAGTTTAGGAATTAATACTGGAAAATTGTATCTTACAATTGTATATAGATTTTGTCTAATATTGCGGAAATTTTTTAAGTAAAATTAATTTCTCTATTGAGAGGATATGATATGTCTGTAGAAACATCTAATCTGGAAAACCAGCTTATACTGGCACAGGAGTTCCGTCCCGACAATTTAACTATTATTCCAATTTCCCAACGGCCCATATTCCCCGGCATGATGATACCATTAATCCTTACAGGTGATTTTATGGTTGAGAGCGCCCAGGCTATAATCGATTCGCCAAACAAGATAGGGGGTGTGGTTTTAATTAGAAACCAGCACGATGGTATAGCCCGCTCAGAGGATCTTTACAGTGTGGGTGTGGCTGTAAAGTTAATAAAGATTACCCCTATTGATGAAAAGACAGTGCAGGTAATGCTCAATGCACTGGGGCGTTTTACACTTAAAGAGGTTATTCAGGATGAGCCTGTTTTAAAGTGGAGCGTTGAACACTATTATGAAACAGATTTTAAACCTACAGAGGAGATGAAAGCCTATTCAATGGCAATTATAAGCTCTGTAAAAGATTTAATAAAAACAAATTCTCTTTTTCAGGAGGAGCTGAAGCTTTTCCTCAACAGGTTCAGCGTGGAGGATCCGGGAAAGCTTTCCGACTTTGTGGCGTCAATGACCTCAGCAGATTCAGGCGAGGTTCAGGATGTGCTTGAAACATTTGATGTGCGTCAGCGGGTTAAAAAAGTACTCCTTCTTCTGAAAAAGGAGATTGAGCTAAGCAAGCTGCAGAAAAAAATCACTCAGCAGATCGAAGACAGAATCTCAAAACAGCAGAAGGAATTTTTTCTCAAAGAACAGCTCAAGGAGATTAAAAAAGAGCTTGGCCTGGAAAAGGATGAAAAGAGCTCGGAAATAGAAAAGTTTCAGAAGCGTATTGAAAATCTTAAACTCACTGAAGAAGCAGAGAAAAAAATTGATGAAGAGATGAATAAGATGCGGCTTCTGGAGCCTCATTCAGCAGAGTATGGTGTAAGCAGAAACTACCTTGACTGGCTTACCTCGCTCCCCTGGGGGGTTTATTCAGAGGATAACTATGATATTGCAAAGGCGCGAAAAATCCTCGATAGAGATCACTACGGCCTTGATGATATTAAAGACAGGATTCTTGAGTTTATATCCACCGGTAAAATGAAGGGGAATATCTCCGGATCAATAATATGTTTTATAGGCCCTCCCGGTGTTGGTAAAACATCAATCGGGAAGTCTGTGGCAGAGGCATTGAACCGTAAATTCTTCAGGTTCTCCCTTGGCGGGATGAGGGATGAGGCTGAGATAAAGGGGCACAGGAGAACATATATCGGGGCTATGCCGGGTAAAATAATGCAGAGCCTTAAAACAGTATCTGTTGCGAACCCTGTTATTATGCTGGATGAAATCGATAAAATCGGCGCCAGTTTTCAGGGTGATCCCGCTTCCGCACTTCTTGAGGTACTTGATTCCGAACAGAACATAAATTTCCTTGATCATTATATCGATCTCCGTTTTGATATATCAAATGTCCTGTTTATTGCAACGGCTAATCAGCTCGATACAATACCGGCTCCCCTCCTTGACAGGATGGAGATAATGAAGCTTTCCGGTTATATCCTTGAAGAGAAGCTGGAGATAGCAAAAAAATACCTCATTAGAAAGCAGCAGGATGCTCATGGACTTAAAAAGAATATGGTGAAGATCGACAACGGGGCTCTTAAAAAAATAATTGACGGCTATGCAAGGGAGGCGGGTGTACGCTCTCTTGAGAATAATATTAAAAAAATAATGAGGAAGAGCACCCGGAAATTTGCCGAAGGTGATCCGGGTACAATAAGTGTAACAGCTGACAACCTTGAAGATTTTCTCGGCAAACCCAGATTTACAGATGAGTCTCTTTATGATAAGAGTATACCGGGTGTTGTAATGGGACTTGCCTGGACAAGCATGGGGGGTACTACGCTTTATGTGGAGGCAACAGCAGTACCTTCTAAAACAAAGGGATTTAAGCAGACAGGTCAGCTTAAGGATGTAATGCGCGAGTCTTCAGAAATAGCATACACCTATGTACAGTCCAGGATTAAGGATTACGGCATTGATCCTGATTTTTTTGATAGCCATCAAATCCATCTTCATGTCCCTGCAGGTGCTACACCAAAAGACGGGCCATCAGCGGGCATAACCATGGCTACCTGTCTTTACTCTCTTGTAAAAAACAAACCTGTAAAAAAGAATGTGGCAATGACAGGGGAGCTCACTGTTACAGGGAAGGTTCTACCTATTGGCGGAGTTAAGGAAAAAACAATAGCTGCAAAAAAAGCGAAAGTTAAAACTATAATTTATCCCTTTGAAAATAAAAAAGATTTTGATGAGCTTCCCGGATATATAAAAAAGGGTCTGGATGCTTATTTTGTTAATTATTTTGATGAAGTTTTGAAGATAGTATATTAACTTTTTATCCCCTTTCCTCCACTAAGGGGGGGAAGGGGAGCATGAACGGTCGAAAATTTTTTTATTATCTTTTTTTGTTGACATAATTTTACCCTGATATATTTAGACTTCTGTAACTTGAAAGGGTTCATGCCCAGGTGGTGGAACTGGTAGACACGCATGGTTGAGGGCCATGTGGGATTTTCCTGTGTGGGTTCAAGTCCCGCCCTGGGCACAAAAAGAGGCTGACTGATAAGATCGGGCAGCCTTTTTTAATTATTTATCTCTGCGAATATTCCGATTTTCAGGAGAATTATTATGGAACGTACTCTATCGATTATCAAGCCGGATGGTGTAAAGAAAAACATAATCGGTGAAATTATTAAGAGGTTTGAAACTGCCGGGCTCCGCATTGCTGCAATTAAAAAATATCATATGACTCTGGATGAGGCAAAGGGGTTTTATGCTGTTCATAAGGAGAGACCTTTTTATGGGGAGCTCTGTGAGTTTATGACTCAGGGACCTGTTGTGCTTATGGTTCTTGAAGGGGTAGATGCTATCGCCGCTAACAGAAGGCTTATGGGAGCAACAAATTTCAAAGAGGCTGATCCGGGAACAATCAGGGCAGATTTTGCTGAAAGTATTCAGTATAATGTTGTCCATGGTTCTGATGCTCCAGACACTGCAGCTTTTGAAATAGCATATTTTTTCAAAGAAAATGAAATAATGTAGGAAGCAGTCTAATTTTGCGGGTATCTCCTAACCTCTGATTCTTTCGGGAGATTTTCGCAGTACCTTATCACTTCGGCCGGAATGACAGGCTCTATTTAAAAATTGTTTATTGACAAAGATATACAGTTAATTTATCAGGTATATTAAATCAGGGAAAGGTGTCCGAGAGGCCTAAGGAGCACGGTTGGAAACCGTGTGTTGCGCAAGTAACCGGGGGTTCGAATCCCCCCCTTTCCGAAAATAGATTTCAATTCGGTATAATATGGCATACCAGGTAATAGCCAGAAAATGGCGCCCTCAGACATTCAGTGAAGTTGTCTTCCAGGATCATGTTTCAAGAACTATCCAGAATAGTATTAAATACGGCAGAATATCCCATGCCTATCTTTTTTCCGGCCCCAGGGGTGTGGGTAAAACCACAATGGCCCGTATACTTGCCAGGGCTCTTAACTGTAAAGAGGGGCCAACCCCTGAACCATGCGGAAAATGTGAAAATTGTCTCGAAATAAAACAGGGTATATCCTTTGATGTAATAGAAATTGACGGTGCATCAAATAATGGTGTGGAGAATATCAGGGAGATAAGGGAAAATGTAAATTTTGCTCCTGCTAAATCGAGATATAAAGTCTATATTATTGATGAAGTACATATGGTCACCACGCAGGCTTTTAACGCCCTTCTTAAAACACTTGAGGAGCCTCCCCCGCACGTGGTGTTTATCTTTGCCACAACCGAAATACATAAAATACCTGATACAATTCTTTCAAGATGCCAGAAGTATTTTTTTAAAAAAATCCCCGTGGAAATAGTAGCAGATCATCTTAAGAGTATAGTGAAAAAAGAGGGGTATAAAATTGCCCCCGGAGCATTATATCCCCTGGCCCGTGTTGCAGACGGATCCATGAGGGATGCCCAGTCGCTTCTTGATCAGGTAATATCCTTTTCCGGATCCCATGAGGGGAGCAGCATCGAAATTTCCGAGGAGGACACACTGGCAATCCTGGGGATTGTTCCTTTCGAAAGCTATATACGGGTTATGGAATTTATAGCTCATGGGGATGTTAAGGGGATTATTGAAGAGGTGGAAAGGATAGTGAGCCTGGGTATTGATCTTTCCAGGTATATTTCCGGCCTTATTGATATTGTCCGTTCATTGCGGCTTATTCATAATGGGATAGATATAAAAGGGATTCTTGCACTTTCCGAAGATGAGGCTGCAGGCCTTAAGGGTGCAGCTTCAGTTTTTAATGATGAGGTTTTAAGCAGATTTTTTACCATTGTTTCAGAACTTTCATCCGGGCTTCGTTTTGCCACAGGTGAAAGGGTCTATCTGGAGATGGCGCTCCTTGATATGATTTCAGTGGTAAAGAACCCGTCAATTTCAGAAATAATCAGAAAACTTGAAACTTCCGGCTCTGTTTCTGATGAAAAACCTGCTGATAATCAATCTGTAAAAAAAAAAATAACTGATACCCCTTCACCTCGCAGTAAACAGGGGGGAGGGGAGCGAAAGAGTATTGAGGCTTTATGGTCCGATTTTATTAAAGAGCTGGGTGAACAGAAAAGTCCTCTTTTTTATATTCTCAGGCCTGTTCTCCCGGAGTTCAGTGAGGGGATTTTAAAATTAGGCTACCCTTACGGAATAGATATTGCAGAGTATACTAAAACGGTTGACGCCAAAGTTATTGATTTTATAGAAAAAGATCTCTCCGTTAAATACGGAGAAAAAATTAAATGTCAGATTGAACAGCTTAAAAGGCCTGATAAAAAAATAATAGAGCCTCTACCTGAGCCTGAATACTCTCCAGATGATTATTCCCAGGATGAGGGGCCATTGCCTGAGGCAGAGATGATTTCTCAGCCTGAGAAGGGTGATTTTGAGGTGGAGAGCCCCTCAGTTGCACGGATAAAAGACGCCTTTTATGGTGAAATAATAAAAAAAGGAGAATGATATGCTTAAAGGACTTGGTGATATGGGGAATCTCCTCCGTATGCAGAAGGAGATGAAAAATATCCAGAAAACAATAAAGAAGGCTAAAATCGAAGGTGAAAGTGCCGGAGGTGCAGTGAAGGCTGTTGTTAATGGCGAATTTTCCCTTATGAGTATTTCTATAAGTGATGAACTTGTAAAAACCGGTGATACAAAACAGATTGAAAAGATGGTACTTACAGCAGTAAACGATGCAGTCCATAATGCCAGGGAGTATTCCGCTGAAGAGATGAAGAAACTGACCGGCGGGATGGATCTGGGAAGTCTTTTTAAATAATAAACTGCAGAAAAGGATTATCAGAATTGACTGAACCATCAGTATTTCTCAACAGGGTAATAAGGGAGCTTTCCAGGCTCCCCGGTGTGGGTAAAAAAAGCGCTGCCAGAATCGCTTTTCATCTTCTCAGGCAGTCAGGTTCACAGGTACAGGATCTGGTCCAGTCAATAATCGACTTAAAGGAGAACATCCTTACCTGCGCTGTCTGCAGCGGTATATCCGATTCTCAAATATGCAGCATATGCTCCGATCCGGTAAGGGATCGATCTATCCTCTGTCTTGTGGAGGGTGCCCGCGATCTCCTTACAATTGAAGCTACAGGTGAATTTAAGGGGCTCTACCATGTTATTTCCGGTCTTATCTCCCCACTTGACGGGATAGGCCCTGCTGATCTTAATCTAAAGTCACTTATAGAAAGGCTGGGGAGAGAAAAGTTCGATGAGGTAATAATAGCCCTTAATCCCACAATAGAGGGTGAGGCAACAACTCTTTACCTGGCAGGACTTATGGAGCCATTTAATATTAATGTTACCCGGATTGCCCATGGGCTCCCTGTGGGCTCGGATATGGAGTATGTTGACAGCGCTACAATAGCTAAATCAATTGAAGGGCGGGTCAGGGTTTAACGTTTCTTTTTACCTGGGCCTTTCCTGTCTGAGCCTTTCCCCTTTGTTACAGATCCCCCCGGTTTTACCGGTTTTTTTGCGGTTTTTTTGCGGGCAGACGGTTTTTTAGCAGTTGTATTATCTGTTTGCGGCTTACTGCTTCTTATGGGTGCACCCTTTTTATCCCGTTTCTTCCCTTCAAGCTGTATTATTACAGGTAAACCTTCCAGGTCGAACCTCTGCTGCAGCGATTTTTCGAAATAGCGGATTATATCCTTTTTGAAAAGGGAGGCATTATTTACAAAAAATTTGAATTGAGGCGGTACTGTATTTATCTGTGCTGCGTAGTATATTTTAATTGTTTCACCAAGTTTCGCTATTTTACCCGCTCTCTGCAGTTCGCCTATAACCCTGTTCAGGGTCGGTGTGTCAATTCTTCTCTTTGCTTTTTCGCCAAGTTCTATTGCAGTATCAATAAGTTTGCTGATTCTCTGCTTGTTCAGTGCGGAAATTGAGATTATGGGAAAATCAACTGCCCTGTAGTATTTGAAGATAATCTTATCTTTATATTCTTCAAAAGTCTTGTAATCCTTTTCAATGGCATCCCATTTGTTGATTGCAATAATTATAGGTCTTCTTGATTTAAGGATCTCATCAGATATTTTTTTATCATTTTCAGTGAGACCCACAGTGGCATCGAGCATATGTATTGTCACATCGCTCCTGTTTATCGAGTCTACAGTCCGGGTGAATGAATAGTATTCAATGTTTTCAGTAATTTTGCTTTTCTTTCGGATCCCCGCAGTGTCAATAATCTGAATGGTTTTCTCCTGATATCTGAATGTTTCATCCACCGAATCTCTGGTTGTGCCCGGAATATCAGATACAACAGATCGTTCATAGCCTATAAATGCATTGAGGAGCGTGGATTTCCCGCTGTTTGGTCTCCCCACTATTGCTACTTTAAGATCGGGCTGATCAATCTTTGTTTTTTTGTCAGGGAGAAGGTTCACAATTGTGTCAAGGAGCAGTTCTATGTTAAAACGGTTAATAGCAGCAATCGGTATTACCTCATTAAAGCCCCTTTCGTAGAAGTTTATCATGTTTTCAAGCCTGTCATTGCTGTCCATTTTGTTGACAGCTATGATCCCCGGGATATTGAGTTTCCTTAAAACATCTGCAAGTTCAAGATCAAATGATTCAGGAGCCGGATTTTCCATGAGGAAAAGAATAACAGAAGCTTTTTCCAGATGTTTTTTTGCTGATTCAATTATCTGTTCTGATAATTCCGAAGTACCCGGAAGGTCGAGCCCCGGGGTGTCGGAAATAACAAAGCTCGTTGAGTTATGCGTCATGGTAGCTGAGATGACGTCCCTTGTTAATCCGGGGAAAGAATCTACGATTGACCGCTTGTTTCTTACAAGGGCATTGAAAAGGGTTGATTTCCCCACATTTTGTCTGCCAACTATGGCTACTATCGGGAGTTTAGAACTCATTTTTATTCCTCCAGACCGTAAAGGTCTCTTTTCTCTGCGTAATTTACTGTAGAAAGTCTTATATTTCATCAGAAAAGATCAGCACCCCATTTAGTCAAGACATTAATAGCAGGAAAATTCCTCTCTCCGATCAATGGAGTATGACGTAAAAAATAATAATTTAATGTCTTCAGCCTGCGGTGACGATAATTATTACATATTAATCAGGCTGTTATACGATTTTTATATTTTTTACTTGCAATTATTTTAATTTTATATCCAGTAAGATAATTGATATGTAATAATTAAATTTACTGTTGAGGTGTGTTTCATGGCTACTGCTAAACAACTGGAGAATACCATCAAAAGAAAGAAGCAAAAGCTTGGTAAGCTTGAGAAAGAACTCAAGTCTGAACAGGCAGCAATTGCGAAGCTCGACAAAGAGCTGGCAGCTGCAAAGAAGAAAGAAGCTGATGCTAAAGCTAAAGCTAAGCCGAAAGCTAAAGCAAAAGCTAAGCCAAAGGCTAAGAAGTAAGTTGAATTTTATTTTTTCTTTAAAAAAGAGGGCAAGTGCCCTCTTTTTTATTCTGCAAATCCTGCAGAAAAATATATAGAAGCTTACCCCTTCTCAATTATTAATTCTTTTTTGAAATTGTTATTGAATTATTTTAATCTAACCGATATATTAAACAGTGAATTATAAGAGCCTGGTAAGGTTGTTCATTGATGTTAAGTGTGAACTGCTTTTTGGTGGTATAATTAATAATAAACAGTTCGAGGGTCCGGGTTGTTGAAGACAAAAGAGAGAACCAATAGAAACTTTAATTCATTCCAGACAATAAATGATGTTGTAGGAATTCTTCGTGAACAGTTTAATACAAGAAAGCTGTACATAAAATATGACGTTGAAAAACGCGAAGTTCTGATAAATGAATATAATCCGGACAACACTTTAATGATAGTGACCGATCCTTATTATAAAGCTGACGGGAATATTGTTATATATGGCTTATCTGATAAATACATAGAAGTTGATCTTCAGATTCTTCAGGAGCTCGGCCCCGGTTATTTTAAATGTAAAATAGTAAGCGCCAGGAGGGCAACAGAGGGGAGGAGGGACCTGCGCTTTAAGATTTCCTCTGATGACGGAGTGGCAACCAATTTCAGGGTGTCGAAACGTACTATTGAGCTTAATAAGTTCAGTATACCCACGAGCATTAAAGTTGTTCTTGACCAGTTCCAGACCGCAAACAGCAGATTTGCCGATCAGTTCAGGATAGATGTTTTAAGTATTGATACAAAAGATGCTGTGCTTAAAATAATAAAAAATACAGGGAAAACCCTGTTTATTCAGAATGTAAGTGACCCGGAATCGTATAAGGCCCTTACAGATGATTTTATCGATGTTGCAGGAACCTATGGAACAGATCTTGAAAAACTGATAAAGCGTAATATTGAAAAAGGGATAAAATCGGTTATTATTGTACCAGTAATCTATATTACAGAAGATGAAAAGTCGGTGACTTTTGCCTATATTCAGGCTATTTCCAAAAAAGAGGAGATGGGTATAGATAAGGTAATTGAGCTTAAAGATATGTCTTTTAAGCTGGTGGACCGTATAAGGGATGCCAATACACTGCTGGTTCCTGTTCATCAGCAGATTATGGATCTAAGCAGGGGCGGGGCAAAGATGAAAATCTCCAATCCTGATTTAAAAAAATATATTCAGAAATCACGGGGCTTTGTTTTTGACATAGTATTCAAGCTTCAGGCGCCTCTTACTATATATGGTGAAATAAAATCGACCACTACAGATTCTGAAGGGAATCTTATACTTGGAGTAGATTTTGAAGGGAATTCTTCAAGAAAGGATGAGATGAAAAGATTCTACAGCGTGCTTAAACCTATGGAAGCAGAGTATAAATCGAGGCTTATTAAGAGTATTAAAGGCCGCAAATAGGCATACCTTTTCTTTTTTCCAGATCTGTCTCTGCATCAGATTTTCTGCCGTAATCTGGTACAATTGAGTTGTAGTCAGAGTAAAGTTGCGGATTTCTGCGGTATTTTTCAATAAACAGCCTGTATATATCTTCACCGCAGGGTGTAAAAGCTTCATCATAACAGCAGGTGCTTCCATTTTTATTCAGCGCAGTTTCAATTTCATGCAGATATTTGCCGCATCCGTCACCGATTAGCCTGACAGACGATTTTTCTCCAATATCTTTTATCGCCTCATCTATTGTGTAGTCAGCAGGAAGGGTTACTGCCTCCGGGGTCGATTTATTTCCCCTGTAGAGGGCGCCAAATACCCTGTTTTTTTTTGCATCAAAGGCCACAAGCGTATGTGTAAAGCCGGGCTGTAGCGGGGATGATGCGAATATTTCATGACTCTGTACCCCCACAAGGGGCGCTCCCAGGAGCTGTGCAAACATCCGTGCAGTTGAAACAGCAATGCGTACCCCGGTAAATGATCCGGGACCTATGCCTGTGCCTACAAGTTCAACCTCTTTAACGGTAATCCCGCTGATGCTGAACAGCTTTGTAAGTGAATCGAACATTGTTGTGGAATGACTTGTCCCGGCATTTTCTATTATGCTGCTGGTTTTATCTTTTACCGTGAGGGTCAGAATACTCATGCTGGTGGATGTGTCAATAATCAGGGTATTCAATTGTTATTCTCCGTGTTTCATCATCAATACGCTCAATAAGTACTGAAACGAGATGGCCATTGAGAATTCCGGCTGCTCTTTCCGGCCATTCCACAACAGAAACCCCGGAACCGTACCAGTATTCTTCGAAGTGAAGGTTTTCCAGCTCCTTTGCATTTTCAATACGATAAAGGTCAAAATGGTAAAGGGGGAGTGTTCCCTCGTACATTTCAAAGAGGCTGAATGTGGGGCTTGTTATATCATCTTCAATGCCAAGACCCTTTGCTATCCCCTTTGCCATTACTGTTTTACCTGTGCCCAGCTCGCCGCTCAGGGTAATAATTAACCCGGGCCGGGCATTCCTGCCAAGTTCAATTGCAATGTTCAGTGTTTCACTCTCAGATTCTGATATAATATTTCTTTTCATTTATTTTGAATTCCGGGATATATTCCTTAACTTTTTATTCATCAGGGAGGATTCTTTTGTCAAGGGATTCATTATAAAAATCAGATCTTTATCTGTTATTTTTAACAATGTTAATTCCAGAAAATATATTTCAGTGTAAAAATGGATAATATTATATCGGGCTGTCTGAAAAGTCGGATTTTAACGGATTTGTCATTCCGGTTTTGTACCTTCACTTTTTCCGTAGAGAAATACTCTTTTTTTTCTTGCATGATTACTGTCTCTGTTTTCAACTGTCCTGAATAAGAGTGTAGGGGTTCATTGTATTGAGCAGCGTTAAGGATGATAAAGTTAAGGTAAAAAAGAAGCTGATAACAGAGGCTTTAAAAAGGCTTCTGCAGAAGAGTGTATATTCAAATATTTCGGTTCAGGAAATTGCCGATGAGGCAGGTTATTCAAAAGGTGGAGTACTTCACTATTTTGCTGCAAAAGAAGATATATATATAGAACTTATCAATGATATGTATGACGAACTTGCCAGAACCCACAGGAAAATGCTCAATAGCGAACTTAATTCCGAAGAAATGGCTCCCATATCCTCTCTCCTTGGTGTGGAAAACTTTGTGCTTGATCGAAGCAATATAAGAATAATTATAAATATAATTTTATATTCTTTTGAGAATGATGTTATAAAGGCAATGCTCCAGAGATTTTTCAGCAATCACAGGTCTTTTTATGAGATAATTATCCGTGAAAATGCCGTAGGGGGAAAAGGGCCTTTTGATCTTGATGAGGCTACAGCTGCGCGTGTGCTTCAGGCTGTAATATTTTTTGTAGGTATTATCGAAGAGCTCGATCCCATTGATCTCGATTACGCCAAGCTTGTCCGTTATTTTACAATATTGATAAAGGGGTAAGCGGATCACCCTTCCCCGATTATTTGAATAAATATTCCCCCTTTCCTTCTCCTCTCAATAAAATGCTTGAAAATACCGGTGTGTCTCGATTAACATTGATGTTAAATAGAGGATGTAAGATCATTTTATCCCAGATACTAGTTAAGGAATTAACACCGGTGCTGAATGGTAAATAAAGAGGAAATCTTCCGGAATCTTAACGCGGGCATGCTCTATGAAAGGTCGCGTGTCTTTAAAATTAATCTTACCAAAAATCTTTCTTTCATACGCAGGTATGGCGGACTGGCAAACATGACAGGAAAACTGAAAAACCGCAATGTAATAGTGATAGGCGCCGGGCCGGGACTTGAAAAGAATGTTCAACTGCTGAAAAAATATCGAGACCGGATCGATCTGGTCTATATAGCTTCAGATATGGCACTAAAGCCCCTTCTGCTGCATGGTATCAGACCCCACTATGTAATTACCTGTGAAACAACACCTGCCGGATTCTTTTCCGGAATAGATACATCAGATATGCATCTTCTTGCTTTCAGCTGTACTTCAAACAGCAACCTTAGGAGCTGGAGTGGCGCCATGAGTTTTTACAACTGGATGATGGATGGTGATTACTTTGATGAACTTTGGGATACAGCAGGGAGAGACCTGGGATTTGTTGCAACAGGGAGCATAATAGTTACCCAGGCTGTATCTATTGCTCTGGGGTGCGGGATCGGAAACCTGGTACTTGTGGGGAATGACCTGGGATTCAGTGACAGGTATTATGTTTCAGGCACAGTTTCAGGGGAGAGAAGGTATGCTGCTTCCGGGAGGCTCAATACGTATCCTTCTATTGACATGAGTGCTGTCAGGGTATCAAGAGATTATGAAATAGTAAGGGATGGAAAAGTAACATATACGAATAACCAGTTCCTGGCTGCAAAAATGTGGCTTGAGGACCTGTTTAAAAGGGGGCAATACCCTGTTATTGACAGCAGCTATCCGGGGTGTTCCGGGGCAGGCATTGTAAAAATGGAACTGGCTGATTTTTTTAAAAAAAATTATGGAACCCGGAAAAGGAGAAAATAGTATGATAAAACTTCATAAGCTTAATGGGGATGAGTTTATATTAAATTCGTTCCATATTGAAATAATTGAAACAAAGCCAGACACAGTAATAACCCTTACAAATGACAGAAAATACCTTGTTAAGGAGAGTGCCGGGGAAATAATCGAGCTGGTAAAGAATTACAGAAGAGGTCTTGAGCAATATTAAGGGGACATTCTTCTGATGTGGGGCCATAAAAACTGTTATTATTGATCTTTAATCTCTTTAGTATAAAAAATTGGATTTTGTTATGGCCTTTATCTGCCGAAATTAAAAATAGAATTATTAGATCTGTTTGCGGTAATAATTGCTTTTATTTCCGGCAGATATAATGTTTTAAGTGCAAGAGTGATGAAAATATGAATAATATTTATTTTTTAAATTATACGGAGTAAAATATGGATTTAGCGAGCGTTCTGGGCATTTCCATGGCTTTTGTCTTTCTGCTGCTCGGTGTTCTTTTTGCCAGTGGAGATCTTTCCCTTTTTTTTGACCCTGCTTCTATTATGATTACTGTGGGTGGATCATTTTCAGGTCTGCTTGCTTCAAATCCATTGAGCTATATTCTTGGAATGGGTAAGATAGTAAGATTCGCTTTTTTTGCGCCTGAAGTTAATCCTAAAGATCTTATTATTACCCTGGTATCCTTTTCTGAAAAGGCGAGGAGAGAGGGACTCCTTGCTCTTGAGGATAATGTAGATGAGCTTGATGATGATTTTATGAAAAGCGGTATACGCCTGGTTGTTGACGGAACAGATCCGGAGCTTGTGCGGCGGGTCATGGAAACAGAATTGACCTATGTTATCGAAAGGCATGACAAGGGTAAAAAGGTATTTGAGGACTGGGGTTTTCTCGCCCCTGCTTTTGGTATGATCGGTACACTGATGGGTCTTATTCTTATGATGGTTAACCTGGAGGATAAAGCTTCTATTGGCCCGGGTATGTCAACAGCGCTTATTACAACACTTTATGGGGCGATTCTTGCAAATGCGGTTCTTATACCTATAGCTAACAAGCTGGAAGTAAGGGCGCAGGAGGAGGTTCTCATGAAGCTGATAATGATAGAGGGTACCCTGTCAATACAGGCCGGGGATAACCCCAGGATAGTAAGGGATAAGCTCATCGCTTTCCTTGAGCCTTCCCAGAGAGTGGAAATCACTCAGGAGGTTGGTGATTAGTGGCTCTTAAAAAGAAACAGAAGCAGAAGAAGGGTGCTCCCTTGTGGATGGTGTCATGGAGTGATATGACAACCCTTCTTCTTACATTCTTTATAGTAATGATGAGCTTCGCTGAAATCGATGGTGAGGACTTTTATCTTGTCCTCAGCTCTTTCAGAGGCTCTCTGGGCATGATGGAAGGGGGATATTCTCTTTCTTCGGGGAAACTCGTTGAAATGGGGCAGAATATGAAGAATCTCCCCTCTACAACCCAGGGGCGGGCCCTTTCCCTGAAACTGCAAAGGGCGGTTTCTGTATTTAAGCCTGAAATCGAGACCAAAAAGGTGAGGGTTACAGAGGATGAGCGGGGTCTTGTAATAACCCTTGCCAGTGATTCATTTTTTGACCCCGGGAGCGCGGCTCTTAAAAATGAGATGAAGCCGGTGCTTGCAAAGGTGGGGAACGTGTTGCGGGAAATTCCTAATTTTACACGCATTGAAGGGCATACAGACAGTAATCCTATAAGTGCACCTGGTGCAACAAGGGGATTTTCCACAAACTGGGAACTTTCAGGTGCAAGAGGGATAAATGTATTGAGATACCTCCAGGAGGAGGAGAAGATAAATCCGAAGCAGCTTTCAGCAGTGGCATTTGCTGAACAGAGGCCGCTGGATACTAATAATACCCCGGAGGGGAGAGCCTATAACAGGAGGGTCGATATTGTGATTCTCAGGGACAGGGTCTATACTCAGGGGAGTGATCCGCGGATAGAGAGGCCTTTGCCTGATGAGGAGTGGCGATAGTAAATAATACTAACATTTGTGCATGAATGAATAAATTAATTGACATGTTATATAAATGTTTGTTATTATGTCACATAAGTGTCTGGTTTAAGCGGATTGAATCTGATAAACTATATTAACGGCGGAATCTATGGGTGATGAAGAAAGAGATGTAATGGAAGATGATGCGCAATCCAGGGGTAGTGAGGAGAGTGCTGATACATCGAAAATTGTAAAAATACTTTTGTATGTGGCAGGCGGTATTATACTGGTTGTGCTTATGATTGGTATTTCATTTCTTGTTGCCAAAAATGTACAGGAGAGCAGGTATGAGAAGAGCCAGGATATAATAGCGGCGCCTCCGCCTCCGCCACTGGCAACGTATGAACTTCCTGCTTTTTCAAAGACAACATCTGATGCTGAGCCCCGTTTTATTAAGCTTCAGATTTCTCTGGCATATGAGCCGAGCCCGGAGCTTAATAATGAGCTTATAAGGCGACGTGACGAGATACAGCATATTGTAAATATTCTTCTTCAGGGGAAAACCTTTGAGGATCTGAACTCTGTAAGCGGAGCTTTGATTCTTGGAGAAGAGATAAAGGCCCATATTAATATAAGGCTTATTTCCGGAAAGATAAAAGAGATTTATTTTAAAGAGTTTGTAGTCAATTAAAGCCGGAAATAAGAGAAGTAACAACAGACTGAACTGGAGGGAACTATGGGAGACGGCTCCTTATCACAAGACGAAATTGATGCTCTGTTACAGGGAGCTGATGATATAACCTCAGGCCCCGATCCCCTTGGGGGAATGGATTTCCCTTCTTCAGGGGGCGGATCATCCTCATTTACACCATCGGAGCAGGGTAATCTGCGGAATCTGATAAATTCTGCTATTGCACTTGTTGCTCCATCTCTCAGCGGATACCTGGGGGGTAAAAATCTTGTTCTTTCAAATCCTGTGGTTGAAGTAAAACCTCAGGAAATGATGAGGAATGATTTTCGCGGGAAGTATGTTCAGGTTTCAATGGACTATACCGGCAGCATTAATGGAAAAAATCTTGTAGTCTTTAATTATAATGACGCGGGCGCCATATCCTCACTTATGATGGGCGATGAAAGCGGTTCTGTGCCTGCGGATATTTCAGATGCACATCAGAGTACAATTCAGGAATTCACAAATCAGTTTATTTCCTCCATGGCTACCCAGTTTGGTAATAAAATAGGGGGAACCGTTAATACAACCCCTGCTGTAGTATCTGTGGCAGGGAGCGGCGGCGAACTTCAGCTTCCTTTCGGGGAGATTGTAAAAGTTACCTATGACATCATAATTGACGGAGTAATGAATTCAAAACTCTTTCATATTATGGACAGCAGCATAGCGTCAACACTGGGTCGCGGTGCAGGGGGGCAGTCTTCATCTCAGCAGCAGCACCAGGGGGGACCTCAGGCGCAGATAAGTTCAGTAAGATTTCCCCAGATGGGTGAAAGTATAACAACCGGCGGCTATGGTGATATAAGTCTTCTTCTTGACGTAGAGATGACCATGACTGTTGAGCTGGGAAGGACTTCAAAGCTTGTTAAGGATATATTAGGCCTTGGAGAGGGATCTATAATCGAACTTGACAAGCTGGCAGGTGAGCCTGTTGATCTTCTTGTAAACGGGAAGCTTATTGCTAAAGGGGAAGTTGTTGTAATTGATGAAAATTTCGGTGTTCGTGTAACTGATATTGTAAGTCAGGATGAAAGGTTCAGGACAGTCCATAAGTAGCAGGTATGGTTTTAAATGCAGTGTGACTGCTAAATGTGCAGGTTTCGGCTTTTAAGGTTGAATTATTAAAAGCCGGAAGTATAATTGAGAAGCCTTATCCGGTCCTGATACGGATAGGGGAATTCAGGTAAATAAAAGGTTGAGGATTTTTTTTTAACATAAAAAATTATGAGACATAATAACACATTATCTTTTCGGAAGAAATACCCTTTTACCATGAGAATTATTTTTATATTTTTTGTGGCGCTCTTTTATTGTTCGGCTCCTTATGCGGATTCTTTTTATCTTTATGGTGACAATGAACAGCAGCAGACAGAAAAAAGCAGTGATTCGAAAGGAGACATAACGCAGGGGAAGCCTGAAGAAGCTGAAAAGGTTCCGGGGCAGGGTTTTGAAGAAGAGGATTTCAGGCCCAGGGTTGAAGAGGAATCTTACGGCTGGCTTATGATGAAGACAATTTTTGTACTGGGTCTTCTTGCAATGGGATTTTACATGTTTTTACGTTTTATTCAGCAGAAATCGGGGATTCAGCTTACAGGACAGAGTGTTGTTCAGGTTTTATCTGTTGTGCCTCTCGGCCCGGGGAAAACGCTTCATGTTGTGGATATGGCAGGTAAGGTTTTTTTGCTTGGAGTCTCTGATAATAATATCAATCTTCTTACTGAAATAAAAGAGAGGGATGAGATTGACCGGATACGTCTTTTAAGCTCAACATCCTCACCGCTTCAGGGGAAGGGGTTCCAGGATATTGTTATGGATCAGATAGGGAAAGCTGTCACCTTTATTAACCGGAAGAGAGATAAAAAAGGTAAGATCTATTCGATGGAGGAGATGTCTGAGGATGAAATGGATGTAACTTATCTTAATAATCAGAAAAACAGACTTAAGAAAATGAACGGGAATCATGAAGATTAAATATACAATATATGCCCTGACAGCGATTTTTTTAGCTGTTCCGGCTATGCTTCTGGCTCAGGATGCGGGCGGGGTTAGGATGCCTATCCCCAAAATTGCATTTGATATTTCTGAGGCCACAAGCCCTAAAGATGTGGCTTTAAGTCTGCAGATGCTATTTCTTCTGTCGATTCTCACACTGGCTCCTTCAATTATACTTATGACAACCGCCTTTACCAGGGTGGTAATTGTTCTTGATTTTGTTAAAAGGGCCCTGTCGCTGCAGCAGATGCCCCCAACACAGGTGATAGTGGGCCTTTCACTGTTTTTAACCTTTTTCATCATGGCCCCCACCCTGACAGAGATGAATGATAAAGCGCTGCAGCCTTATCTTGAGGGTAAAATTTCCAATCAGCAGTTTTATGACCGGGGGATTGAGCCTCTGAGGGAATTTATGTTTAAGCAGACCCGAGAGAAAGATATAGCCCTGTTTATCAAACTTTCAAATATTGATAAGCCCAACAATAAAAACGATGTTCCAACATACTGTCTTATTCCGGCCTTTATGATAAGTGAGCTGAGGATAGCTTTTGAAATAGGTATATTTTTATTTCTTCCTTTCATTGTTATTGATATGGTTATTGCAAGTGCCCTTATGGCCATGGGTATGATTATGCTTCCCCCTGTAATGATTTCACTCCCCTTTAAGCTTATTCTCTTTGTACTTGTTGACGGGTGGAATCTGCTGGTTTACGAGCTGGTCAAGTCTTTCAGGATGTGACGGAGAAGTGATATGACAGATATAATGGTAATTAAGCTTTTAAGGGAGGCGCTGCTTATTACACTTGTTGTTGCAGCTCCGGTTCTCGGTATCGGCATGTTTGTGGGCCTGATAGTTTCAATTATTCAGACTACAACATCTATTCAGGAGCAGACCCTGACATTTGTCCCGAAGATAATAGCGATATTTATGGCCATTATCTTTTTCGGGCCATGGATGATTCATATGCTGGTAAATTATACGGTTAACCTTTTTATGCTCATTGAAAAAATCGGAGTAGGGTAAAAGGTATATGCAGTATTTTGTTAATAATTTTCAGGCTTTTCTCCTTATATTTATAAGGGTAAATGCCATGATAATGATAGCCCCATTTTTTTCAAGTGGGGTTATTCCGTTTCGAATGAAAGCGCTTTTGTCTTTTCTCATAAGTATAGTCATTTTCCCTGTTGTCCCTGCTGCTGTTTTGAAGATACCCGATTCAATGGGGTATTATTACCTCCTTGTGATTCAGCAGGTAATAATAGGGGTTCTTATAGGGTTTCTGATATCAATAATCTTTACAGCTTTCCAGTTATCAGGACAGTATTTTGCTGTGCAGATAGGGTTTGGTATAAATGAAGTTCTTGATCCCATGGCGCAGGTTTCGGTTCCGCTAATAGGGCAATTGAAGAATATGATAGGGATACTTATTTTTCTCGCAATAAGCGGACATCACTTTATGATTGAAGCTGTTTTCAGGTCATTTGAGCTGGCACCGCTTTTCGGGATAAGTAAAGCGGCAACAGGGGGGATAATGCAGATATTAATCCATTCCTTTTCCGGAATGTTTATAATAGCTCTCAAGATTGCAATGCCTGTTGTTGCTACAATTTTTTTAGTTACTGTAAGTATGGGGGTACTTGCAAAGGTGGCGCCGCAGATGAATATAATGATGCTTGGATTCCCATTTAAAATTATTGTGGCCTTTATGATCCTTGTTCTTGCGTCACCTCTAATTGTCAGAATTATGCGCGTGGCTCTCGAAAGGGGCTTTGAATTATTAACCGGGATGTTGCGGAACTGGCCCACATGAAAGAGCGGGATAACATATTTTTCCCCTGCTTCTATGAAGATCCTGAAATTTTCAGGTTAGATCTTCAGCTTTTTGCTGCAGAAGATGACGGCAGAACAGAAGAGCCGACTGAAAAGAAACTGAGGGAGGCCCGTGAAAAGGGGCAGGTGGCTAAAACCCAGGAACTGCCCCAGGCAGTGGTTGTAATTGTGGGATGCCTGGTTATCTTTATTTTCAGTTCATGGATATATGATTCTTTAGCAGGAATAACCAGGCATTATCTTACCGGTTTTGCCGGGAAAGAGATAACAATGCGTAATATTCGCTTTGAATTTTTTATGCTCATTTTTGAAAGCGCTAAAATATTACTCCCTGTATTTGCTGCGGTTTTTTTCAGCGCAATTGCAGCGGAGGCTTCACAGGTGGGATTTCAGATGTCGCCATTGAAGTTTGACTGGAATAAAATAAAGCTGGGACCTGCAGAGATGATGAAAAAGATATTTTTCTCTAAGCAGGTTGCAATGAATCTTTTCAAATCTCTTTTTAAGGTAATTGCAATCGGTTTTGTTTCATATCTTATAATCTCTGCTGACTTTGAAGATATGATGAGAACACCCGATATTTCAATTCAGATGGCAGTTAAAATTGTCATGTTTTCAGCCCTGAAGATTGTGGTATGGAGCTCTGTGCTTCTCCTGGTTCTTTCCATACCGGATTATTTTTTTCAGAAGCATGAATTTATAGAATCATTAAAGATGAAGAAACAGGAAGTGAAAGAGGAATTAAAGGAAACAATGGGTGACCCTTATATAAGGGCAAGAATGAGGGAGATGCAGCGGGAAATCGCAATGAGGAATATGATTAGTGAGGTCCCGAAAGCTGATGTAATTGTCACAAATCCGACTCACTTTGCCATTGCCCTGAAATATGATAATGATGTAATGGATGCACCGGTAGTTGTGGCAAAGGGTGTTGACAGTATGGCATTGAAGATAAGAGAAGTGGCCAGGCAGCATTCTATAGAAATGATTGAAAATAAGCCTCTGGCGAGAGAATTGTATTACCGTCTCGACGTGGGGGAGATGATTCCTGAAGAGCTCTTTAAAGCGGTTTCTTTTGTTTACGCCGAGCTTTATAAAAGGGATAAAAAACTGAAAAAGGTAGTGTAGGAAAGGAGTATATTGATGGCGACTGGACTTTCCCTGACACCGGGTCAGAGGGCGTGGATGCAGAAAACCGATTTTCTCATGGGGATCGGTGTTATTTCTGTTGTAATGATGCTTATCATTCCTCTGCCCACTTTTCTTCTCGATCTACTTATGGCAGTGAGTATAATGATCGGTCTGCTGATTCTTATGATTGTTATGTTTGTTCACCGTTCATTCGATTTTTCTGTTTTTCCCTCCCTGCTTCTGGTTTCAACAGTATTCCGACTTGCGCTGAATGTATCATCAACACGTCTTATCCTCCTTGAAGGGGCTGCTTTTGACGGTAAAATAGTCAAGACCTTCGGTAATTTTGTTGTGGGGGGGAATTATGTAGTCGGTTTTATTATATTTATAATTCTGGTGGCAGTTCAGTTTATAGTTATAACAAAAGGTGCAACAAGAACAGCGGAAGTTGCAGCAAGATTTACTCTTGATGCAATGCCTGGCAAGCAGATGAGTATAGATTCCGATCTATCCAATGGCCTCATCACAGAGGTTGAGGCTAAAACAAGACGTGAAGAGATCAGGAAAGAAGCCGATTTTTACGGAGCCATGGATGGTGCATCAAAATTTGTTCAGGGTGATGTAAAAGTCAGCATTGTAATTACTTTTATAAATATTATTGGCGGATTTATTGTAGGGATGGTCCAGAGGGGTGAGCCTTTTGAAGTGGCTCTTCGTACATATACACTTTTAAGTATAGGTGACGGCCTTGTAAGTCAGATACCATCTCTCCTTATAACTACAGCAACTGGTATTATTGTAACCAGGGCAGTATCGAACGAGAATCTGGGGGATCAGCTTTCTAAACAGCTCAGTTCCCAGCCCCGGGCCCTTTATATTACAGCGGGAGCCCTTGGTGCATCTATACTTATTCCCGGTTTCCCGAAAATCCCTCTTATTTTTCTTTCTGCCGGGATGGCATCAATGGCTTATTTTCTCACTCAGGCTCAGGAGGAGGAGAAAGAGCATATGGCATTAGAGGCCAGGGAGGCTTCTGTTAAAGATACAAAACCTGAATCGGTTTTACCCCTTATACAGGTGGATCCCCTGGAAGTTGAAATCGGGTATAATCTTATCCCCCTTGTTGATCCGGAGCAGGGGGGGACACTTCTGGACAGGATTACAAATATAAGGCGGAGAAGCGCCCTGGATATGGGACTTATTGTTCCACCAATCAGGATCAGGGATAATATGGAGCTTGAACCTGAAATGTATTCCATTCTTATAAAAGGGGTGGAGGTTGCCATGGGGGTGCTTCAGGTGGGCAAGCTTATGGCTATGGATTCCGGTGATATAAGAGAGAAAATTGAAGGACTGGAGTTTATTGAGCCGGTTTTTAATTTAAGCGCCATCTGGATAGAACCGGATAACAGGGATCTTGCAGAAAGCAGGGGATATACAGTTGTGGATTGTCCCACAATTGTGGCAACCCATCTTACAGAAATAATAAAGAGACATGCAGATGAAATTCTGGGCAGAGAAGAGGTCCAGAAACTGATAAATAATATTAAAAATGATTATCCCGCAGTAGTGAAAGAGATTGATGAGAAGATGAAACTTGGCGAGATGCAGAAAGTTCTCCAGAATCTTCTCCGGGAGCGTGTTTCCATCAGAAATATGGTCACTATTCTTGAAACTCTTGCCACATATTCAGAGTATACCCGGGATGCAGGGATTTTAACTGAATATGTACGTTCAGCTCTATCCAGGCAGATTACCGGGGGTTATCTGGCAGAGGATAATGTGCTTTCTGTTATTACAGTTGACCCGGAAATAGAAGCTGTTATACGCGAATCAATTCATGAAGATCCGGTTGAAGGGCGTGTTGCAGGCATGGATCCTGATACACATAGTGCGGTTATCGGGTCACTCCTTGATGCTTACCAGAGAGCAAGCAAGATGGGGTTTACCCCCGTATTTCTTGTCTCTCCACAGATCAGGAGTGTAACCTTTACTCTTCTTGAAAGGGAGGTGCAGGGGCCGGTGGTGCTTGCATATAATGAAATAAGTAAAAATGTAAAAGTAAACGTAATTGTGTCAGCCCTTGTTCCAAGTGCTGCATAAACTGATGTATCGGATATTATTATTTAACAAATAAATCTCAGGAGATTGGAAATGAAATATCTCAAAATCACAGCTGATAACTATAATGAAGCAATGAAAAAGCTTAGAATGGAGCATGGTGATGAAGCGATCCCTATCAGTCATAAATATGTAAAGCAGGGAGGCTTTCTTAAATCTAAATTTTTTGCCAAAGAGGTTGTGGAACTGACCGCGGCAGTTAAAGAAAAAAAAGGGTTAGCCGGTTTAGCACAGGCTAAAAAGAGCAGCATAGATTTTACAGTAGATGACAGCAGAGAAACCTCAAGGCTGGGTAAGGTTCAGGAGATACTTGACCGGGCCTCCGGAGTGAAGGACGATTTTAATATGGACTCTATAAACAAATCAATTGATTCACTGAACAGCAGTCTCAGCAGTTTTAAAAAACCTGAACCGGTCTCTGCATCATCTAAAACTGAAGTAATTGAAAAAACTTCATCACCCTTAACCCGGACTTCTTTGAGCAGCTCTTCAGGGGGTGAGTCGGATCTTGTTAAAAATATTGAGCGTGAAGTAAATGATATTAAAAATGCTCTCAACAGGCTCCTGGATGCACAGAAACAGACAGGCCATAATTCTGCTCAACCATGTGCAGATGATACTGTGATGAATCCCTATCGTGAAAAACTTAAGGATAACGATTTTGATCCTGAAGAGTGTGAAATAATGATTAGAGAGGTGCGTAACAGTGTGAGCAGGGAGGATCTTAAGGATAAATATAAAATTGAAAAGAGTTTCAAGGATCTTCTGAAAAATAAAATATTAACATCGGGCCCTATAAAAAAAGGGAACAGGAAGAAAATTGTAATGTTTGTGGGGCCTACAGGTGTGGGTAAAACTACAACTATAGCAAAACTTGGCGCTATACACTCCCTGAGAGAGGGGAATAAAGTTTCATTTATTACAATCGATAATTACAGAATAGCGGCAACTGAACAGCTGAAAAAATATGCGGAAATTATGAAAATCCCTGTTCATGTTATAAGTGATCAGAAAAATTTCAGGGAAATTATTTCCAGGGAGAAATCTGACATAATTCTGGTTGATACTTCAGGGAGAAGCCATAACAATGAGCTGAAAATCGCTGAGATTAAAAGTTTTGCAGAGACTGTTGAATACGATTTTGAAAAGATACTCTGCGTAAGTGCTAATACCAAAAAGAATGATTTAAATGAGATTTTTAAAGCTTTTGGTGTTATGCAGTTCGATAGTGTTATAATTACCAAAGTTGATGAAACTTCTTTTATCGGGAATGTAATAAATATTGCCGATAAGTATAATAAGCCCATTTCGTATTTTACAGACGGGCAGGAAGTGCCGAACGACATTCATGTGGCTGATCCTGAAGGGATAGCAGAAATGATGATAGGCACTTCAGCTGATTAATTATCAGGAGGTCCTCAGTGGATCAGGCAGCTAATCTTCGAAGACTGGTTCTGCAGCAGAATACTAATGATTCTTCCAGAACCAGAATTATTGTAATAACAAGCGGGAAAGGGGGCGTGGGCAAAACAAGCCTCTCTGTAAGTCTATCAATAGCACTTGCCCAGGACGGAAAATCTGTGACTATGATTGATGCAGACCTTGGGCTTGCTAATATAAATGTAATTCTTGGAATTATTCCAAAATATAACCTTTATCATGTAATAAAAGGGAAAAAGAAACTGAGAGATATTATTATTGAAGTACCGGAAGGTATAAAGATAATTGCCGGCGCATCAGGTTTTCATCAGCTTGCAAATCTTGAACCTAAACAGAGAGAGGACTTTATCAGCTCTATATCTGAACTGGCCAATGATGATTACCTGATAATTGATACTGGAGCAGGAATTTCCCAGAATGTTATGAGTTTTATACTCGCTTCTGACGAAATTATTGTGGTTACAACCCCTGAGCCGACTGCTATAACAGATGCATACGGCATTATTAAAACTATCGCTTCTCACAGCAGTGAAAAGCAGATAAGGCTTATTGTTAACAGGGCACAGTCAGTAACGGAGGGGAAGAGGGTGGCACAGCGGGTAATAAATATAGCGGGGCAGTTTCTTAATATAAAGGTGGAGAATCTGGGATTTGTTTATGAAGATCCATATGTTCCAAAATCGGTGAGGAATCAAAAGCCTTTTATTGTGGGATATCCTAAATGCAGGGCTTCAGGCTGCGTTAAAGTAATAGCTGACAGAATCAACAATAAAGAGATAGATAACGATAAAAACGGCGGAGTATCATCTTTCGTAAGAAATCTTATTGGACATTTTAATGCGGATAATACATGAAAGAAAAAAGCTTGATTTGTTTTATTTTTACCTGTTGTTTATAGATTAAAAAATGGGGGTTCCGGTAAAAGAAGATGGTTAAGCTCGAAGGGGTTGGTGTAGAAACAAAAACCGTGATTATTTTCGGGTTTGCCGGGTTTTTTCTCTCTTTTATAACCGGGTTTGCCGCAGGGATAGATTTTTCTGTAGTGATAACCAGATCTTTGATTACCGCTGTTGTTTTTTGCGGCATAGGTTTCGGGGTAATTATGGTTATTAAAAATTATGTCCCTGAATTGTATGAAATTCTCTCCGGGGGTTCCGGTTCAGCAGAATTTGAGGATGTTTCGGATGTTGTTAACGGCAGTACAGAATTTTCAGATATGGAAGGTTCCGGATCAGTTCCGGAAACAGATGACTCAGGTTTTACCGGTTTTGATGAAAGCTCTTACGAAAAATTAAGCTCAGTAGCTGATCATGGTTTGAACAGCGAGCTTAATGTCTCAGAGGGTAAGATGGGTAAACATATAATAATGTCCGATCAGTTTAATGGATATGAACCTAAAATTATTGCTGATGCGGTAAGAACCATGATGAGTAAAGATAAAGAATAATTTTCCGGGAATGTGTTTATGGATAATAAAAAATTTAAAGAGTATGAGTCTATCGAAGAAGAAAAGCTCTGGGATAAGTTCAATAAAGAGAATGACCAGGGTATACGTGACTATTTTGTCATAAAATACGCTCCGCTTGTTAAATATGTTGCCGGAAAAGTATCTATGGGTATGCCCCAGAATATTGAATTTGAAGACCTGGTATCATACGGGATTTTCGGGCTTCTTGATGCCATAGGCAAATTTGATCCTAATAGAGGGATAAAGTTTAAAACCTATGCAATGACACGGATCAGAGGTGCAATTTTTGATGAATTGCGGTCGATTGACTGGATCCCCAGGTCAATAAGACAGAAGGCAAAACAGATAGAGCAGGTAATATCTGAACTGGAAAACAAGCTGGGGCGGACAGTTGAGGATGAGGAGATCGCAAAGGAGCTCGGGGTTTCAGGTGAAGAGTTTCAGTCGCTCCTTAATAAACTTAGCGGAACTTCAATGCTTTCCCTTAATGATATATGGTATCTTGGTGATGAAAGCGACGAGATGTCTATTCTTGAAACATTAGAAGCACCGGAAAGTATGAATCCCGATGTTTTAATAGAAAAAGAGGAGATTAAGGACTACATTATTGATGCAATAAAAAAGCTTCCTGATAAGGAGAAGAAAGTTATTGTATTATATTATTATGAAGATCTTACCCTCAAAGAGATCGGAGAGGTTCTGGAAGTTACAGAAAGCAGGGTATCCCAGCTTCACACAAAGGCTATAATGAGGCTCAGGGGACGTCTTGGAAGGATTAAATCCAATATCGTTGGTTAATATGACTACTTTAAAAGATCTTTTTGCGGAACTGGAACAGGGGAGCTCAGACTCCGATGATAATTCTGTTGAAGTTTATGCTGATTCTGTAAAACAGGCCCTTGATCTGGCCGCTGCAGAACTTAATATAGATGTGTCCTCTCTGGATTATGAAATAGTTGAAAAAGGCACCAGCGGTTTTTTCGGAATCGGCAGGCAGCCCTATAGGGTCATAGTTACACCGCTCAAACTCTCCAGTGATTCAATGAACCTTGATGAATTTGAAATGAAGCTGGGAGGCATTGCCTCTCCAGGTGTCTATTTAGATGAAGGCCGCGATGTGGACGGCTCATTTAAGATTCGTGTCACTAAATCGGGGGTATGGCTTACTGTTAATCCTTCCAAAGGGGCCGGATCCAGGGTTCAGGCTTCTGTTGTTGAAATGAGATGCCGTGAAATGAGGATGACTCAGTTTGATATGAAGGCGATTGAAAAGGGTGTTAAAAAAGCCGATGGTGAAAAGATTAAAATAGGGGATTGGGTGCCGAACATGAATTACGACGGCACCATGAGGGTTGAAGTTACAGAAGATGAGATGAAGGCTTTTGTCCATTTTAGTACTCCCAAGTATTGCGGGAGACATATGGATTATGAGGATGTTCTTGAAGGCCTTAGAAATTCAGGTGTTGTAGTAGGTATTAAAGAGGAAGAGATTAAAGCTTATCTCGAAGAAATGGATTATAAAAAACCGCTTCTTGGAGCATTGGGGCAATACCCGAGAAATGGTAATGATGCATATATAGATTATAAAGTGCGGATTGATAAATCGGAAATTCACTTTGAAGAGGATGATTCGGGTAAAGTAGATTTTAAAAATCTTGAGCTTCTTGAGAATGTTGTTGCAGGGCAGCTCCTTGCGGTAAAGGTGCCGGCAGAAGAGGGTATTCCAGGAAGAACCATTACAAACAGGGTCCTCCCTGCCAAGTCGGGCAGAGATGTGGCAATTAAACATGGTAAAGGTACAATCCTTTCAGAGGACGGGATTGAACTTACAGCTGAAATAAACGGGCAGGTGGTATACAAGCTCGGGCGGCTTACAGTTGAACCTGTATTTATTGTAAACGGGGATGTTTCACTTGAAACCGGTAATATAGTATTTTTAGGGTCTGTAATTATTCAGGGGAGCGTGCAGGATAATTTTGAAGTTAAGGCTGCAGGAAATGTAGAGGTAAAGGGAACCGTACAGAAGGCATTTATCGAAGCAGAAGGGGATATAATAATACATCAGGGTATTTCCGGGAAAGATGAAGCCAGAGTGGAGTCAACAGGCGGGTCTGTCTTTGCAAAATTCTGCCAGAATTGTAATGTAGTTGCTGAAAAGAATGTAGTCATTCCTGAAGGTATTCTCCATTCCCATGTTGATGCAGGTGAAAAATTATACTCCATAGGTAGACGGGCAAGGATTGCCGGCGGAGTTATCAGGGCAGGTGATGAGGTTAATACCAGATTTCTCGGTGCAGAGGGTTCAACACGTACAGTAATAAGGGTAGGGGTAAATCCCAAGATTCTGCAGCAGATGGATGAGCTTACTAAAATTAAAGAAGAGGTTGAATCTGAGCTTACAACCATAAGGCTCGATATTAAAACTCTTACTACTCAAAAGCGGAATGCAGGTAAGCTCCCCCCTGAAAGGGAAAAGATGCTGTCAGATATTACAGCCAGGGAGGAAAAACTTACAGAGAGGTTTAATGAGGTTAATACAGAGCTTGAAGAGCTGAATTCATACATGGATATGCTTGAGCATAAAGGGAAAATATGTGCGGAAAAGGTGGCATATCCCGGTGTTGAAATATATATTAAAGATAAGGATTTTAAAATAAGGGATAATTACAATCACGTCAAGTTTACGCTTGAAGGTGATGACATTCATATATCAGATTATGAGCCTCCTCAGTTTGTTGAAGGGAGTCAGCGCATTTCAACTCTGGTGAGGAGAAGATAGAGGGGTATCCCCGATGACAATAAAACCGATAGACATTCAGACAAATATGGCGCAAATGCTGGAGGTCGGGAAAGGTGAGCAGGCAAAACTTGGAGCCCTGGCGGAGCAGCAGCATGTACTGGGGAAAGAGGCAAAAGACAAGTCAAATCTTGCAGATGCCAGACTGGAAGAACTAGAAGAGGGCGAAAAAACCGCAATAAGAGATGAAGATAAAAAAAAAGACCATCGCAGTGCTCACGGGGGGAAAGAGAATGGTGAAGAGGAGAGAACACCTTCAGAGAAGATGAAAGATGATAAAATGGGGCGAATAATTGATGTTTTTAAATAGAATAAGCATCATTTTATAGTAATAATTGTAGATCTAATAATTGATGAGACATAATAAAAGGGAATAATATGGATTAGTAATTATTCCAAAAGATGTTTTTTAGTGTAATAATGATGTTTTCCATATTCCCGCCGCCCAGGGTGCGGGAATATTAGAGCATTTTATTTCAAATAAAAGTTAAGGAATTAACACTGATTATGGACATTTTTTTTATGATTCTGTTTAATCTTTTTACCGGCTCGGTAATATACCTGATTCTAAGTCTCAAAATTGAGAGGACTTCCTCAACCTTTCAGGAGAAACGGCTTAAGCGTGAGATGAACGAAATTATGACTGAGTTTAATGCTGCAGCTGAAAGGAATATCACTATTCTTGAAAATAGAATTGCTGTAATAAAAAAGCTGGCTGGTGAAAAGGGGATAATTAAAAAACTTGATTATACTGTGAGTGATGATATATTTAAAAACGATGGTTCTCCCGGACCGGGTGATTCTTCCATAAATGAAGAAAAGGCGAAGGTTGAGAATAAAGAGGAAGTTTCTGTCGAAAAAAAGAGCCCATCCCCGGGTTCCGGCGACAGCAGCTTTTTCATGAACCTGATTGATAAAATACCTTTTGCTAAAAAAGGTCTTGAAATCGCAGGGGGGCAGGTATATAAATCGTTGCAGGAAGAATCATCAGATAATTTCAGTATTGAAAAAGAACTGGTTAGAGGCGGAGTTTTAGATCTGAAAATTGATGATGATATTATGCCTCACATAATGGCTGAGGAGGCGGAAAATATTGAAGAGCTTTTCCTGTATTCTGATGACAAGTATAGTCTCATCAATAGTCTTCATGTTAAAGGGCACAGCATTGAAGATCTTTCCAGGTATTCGGGGATTCCAGCTGGTGAAGTGAAACTGATAATCAGTCTTAACAGTTGATTTCCATAGATTTACGGCTCATTCCGGTAAGAGTGTAATGTTATCTGTTTCTGCATCTACCGGATTCAGTCCCCTGTCTACCCCGGGAGTACTTCTTCGCTGTGCTTACTTCGACGAGCTCAGTACAGGCAGAGGGCGCCCTAAAGGGGGCACGTAATAAGGAAGACTTGAGTAGGTTGCGAAATCAAAGTATTGAAACATCCGTTTATATTGTTGAGTTTGTAAAAGATTTGCGAAACAATGTAACGGGAATAGTTATGAAATTAAAATTATCAGAGTGATATTAGATTAACTCGTGCTCTCTTCAGGGGGCAGATGGAAAGGGTAAGCTGAATATGGAACTAAACATTAAACGTTTAACTGAAGATGAATTTAAAAAATTTGCATTACTTATTTATGAAGAAAGTGGAATTTATATGAAGGACAGTAAAATTACTTTACTCTCCAACAGGCTCAGGAAAAGATTGAATGCCCTTTCAATGTCGGAGTTTATTGATTATTATAATTATCTGCACAAGCTTACTGGTGAAGCAAAAAAAAAGGAATATGAGGAACTCCTCGATGTTGTATCAACTAATGAAACATATTTTTTCAGAAATGAAAGACAATTCGAAGCACTTTCAGATTTCTGCCTCCCTGAAATAGCAAAAACAAAGAAGAATAAAAAGCTGAGAATATGGAGTGCAGCCTGCTCCACTGGTGAGGAACCTTATACTATTGCAGTATGTGTAATGGAGAATATGAAGCATCTTGCAGGATGGAATATCGAAATTATTGCAACTGATATTGCACCGTCAGTACTTGAGTTTGCTAAAGACGGTTTTTATTCAGGGAGAAGAATTGAAAAGGTCCCTCCTGAGCTGCTGAAAAAATATTTCACAATTGAAGATAAGGAAAAGGGTGTTTACAGGGTTAATGATGATCTTAAGAAAATGGTAAACTTTTATTACCTCAATTTTTTTAAAAATCCTTTCCCTAAGGATATTGATATTATATTCTGCAGAAATGTAATGATATATTTTGATAAAATTCACCAGAAAAAACTGGTATCCGGATTCTACGATTCTATAGTTGATGACGGCTATCTCTTTATCGGTCATTCCGAAACACTTCATTCTATTTCCGAGGATTTTCTCTATAAAAAAATTCTGGAATCCCCTATATATATTCCCAGGCCCAGGAGCTGAAAATGTCTTTTGAACTAATTAATGTGGGGATAGCAGATATGAAAATATCCGTGTCCCCCAATATTCTTCGCACAATACTTGGTTCATGTGTTGGTATATGCATCTACGATAAGAGTAAAAAAATAGGGGGCATGTCTCATATTATGCTCCCATCATCAAAGAAGCCTACAGGGAATATGAAAAAATATTCAGAATCAGCGATCCCTTTGATGATAGACGAGTTGATAGAAGCTGGTGCATCAAAGCACAATATGATTGCAAAAATTGCCGGCGGAGCAACCATGTTTAAACATCTTGAAACCAGCATGATGGGTGAAATAGGGGTAAATAATATTAAAAGCGTAAAAGAAATTCTTTCGAAAAATAATATCGAAATAATTGCTGAAGATGTTGGTGCAGATTACGGCAGGACTATTGATTTTTATCTGGAAACCGGTGAGCTGAGAATTAAAACAATTGGTAAGGAAATAATAATATTATAGGAATATTTTATGGAAAGTATGACAGGCTATGCATTTATCGAAGCAAGTACAGATCAGTTCTCTTATTCAGTGGAGATTAAATCATTAAATTCAAAATATCTTGAGGTTTATGTAAATCTGCCGAAAATTCTCCGGAATTATGAGAATGAATATATAACTATATTAAAAAAGAATTTTAACCGTGGTAAAATTGAGCTTAATATTGATATTTTCGACTGGAGTAATGTAAAGCCTGTTGCCCTTAATAAAGAGCTGATTACAAAATATTATAATGAGCTGAAAGACCTGCATAAAAAACTTAAAATTCAGGATCCACTGAGGTTTGAATCGATATTATCCCTTGAAGGTATTACACAGAGGGAGCGCTCAAATTTATCTGCAAAATCGTCCAAAGATATTCTGAAAAATATAGGGGTTGTGATTAAAAAAACCGGGGATATGAGAAAAAAAGAAGGGGCTGTAACAAAAAAGGATATTCTCCAGTCTCTGGAACAGATTACAAAGGATACTTCTGTAATAAAATCATTATCCGGTAATATCATTAAAGATAAGAAAGATAGTCTTAAAAAAAAGCTCCTCACTATTACTGACGGGGCTATTGATAATACAAGAATATATTCGGAAATAGCAATATTAGCAGATAAACTTGATATCAATGAAGAGCTTGTCCGCCTTGGTGATCATCTGAAAAAATTTAAATCAACCATGAATGAAAAGGACCAGATGGGGAGAAAACTCGACTTTATCTCTCAGGAACTTTTCAGGGAGATTAATACTATTGCGTCAAAGTCCAATAGTTCGGAGATATCCCACCTGGTTGTTAATGTGAAAAACCATATTGATAGAGTAAGAGAACAGTGCAGAAATATTGTCTGAAGACTATCGAAAATCAACTTGACAATATACATTAATGGAAGCTTATTGAAAATATTATGAAAACTTCTTTATTAAACATAGGATTCGGCAATGCTGTTGTTGCCGAAAGGGTTATTGCAGTAATTACCCCCTCATCTGCTTCAGGGAAACGTCTTCGCGAGGAGGCGAAAGAGAATAATCGTCTCATTGATGCAACTCATGGCAGAAAAACCCGTTCCATAATTATAATGGACAGCAGTCACATTATTCTTTCTGCTATGCAGCCTGAAACATTGGGGAACCGATTGTCCACTAATACGGAAAGTTGAAAAATGGTATTTGTTATTTCAGCGCCGTCCGGAGCAGGCAAAACTACCCTTATTAACCGGCTGCTTAAGAGCGAAAAACGGTTTATGTTTTCTGTCTCTACAACCACACGGGGTATGAGGGGGGGGGAGATAGACGGTGTTGACTATAATTTCGTAAGTAGAGAGAAGTTTCTTGAAATGCTCAGGAATGATGAATTTCTTGAGTGGGCAGAGGTTTACGGAAATTATTATGGAACAACGATAAAAGAGATTGACAGGATCAAAAAATCGGGTAGATTTCCACTTTTTGATGTTGATATTCAGGGGAGCAGATCATTAAGAGGGAAGCTTCCTGAAGCAGTTTTTGTTTTTATCATACCCCCCTCCCCGGAAGTTCTTAGGAGCAGGCTTGAAGGGAGGCAGACAGACACCAGGGAACAGATAGAACTCCGGTTAAAAACCGCTGAAGAGGAGATTTCTGAATACAGGTATTTTGATTATGTGATAATAAATAAGAATCTGGATAAAGCCTTTGCAAGGCTTGAGGCAATTGCAGCAGCTGAACAGTGTAAAATGAAAAATGTTGAAAATGAAATAGAGGAAATTCTGGAGGAATTTAATGATTATACCACTCGATAAACTGCTTTTTTATAATGCAAATAAATATGTTTTTACAAAAGCAGCTATGAATTCAGTAGATAAAGTAGCAAATATTAGAAATTACCCGGAAAGAGACACAAACTGGAAAGTAGTTCCAAATATATTGAAAATACTTCTCAATGAAGAAATTACTTTTATTAATCATGAACAGAGTGAATAACCGGAGTTAGCAGATTAAGGCAGCAGTCATACTTGGTCCCACAGCAGCAGGTAAAACAGAAATATCTTTGAATGTTGCTGGTGAAGGATTTGAAATTATTTCTGTCGATTCAGTGCAGGTATATAGACTGCTTGATATCGGGAGCGGAAAACCTGATCAGGAGCAGTTGCAGAGGATAAGGCATTATTTGATTGATATAGTTGACCCTGATTATCGATTTACCGCGGGTGATTTTGTACGAA
The DNA here is from genome assembly GCA_964491265.1 of uncultured Leptospirales bacterium. GTDB lineage: Bacteria > Spirochaetota > UBA4802 > UBA4802 > UBA5550 > JBBAGC01. The sequence goes on from CAZBFP010000005.1 coordinate 110,847, forward strand.
TGGCCCGGGAAGCTGCTGTGGAAATCAGCAGTAAGGGGAAAATCCCTCTTTTTGTAGGGGGGACGGGACTATATCTTGATTCATTTTTTAAGGGATTGTCTCATATTCCCCCTGTTGAAAATTCTGTCAGGCTGAAGCTGTATGAAGAGATGGAGGAGAGGGGTTTAATCGCACTTCATAGGGAACTTATGGAGGTAGATCCTGAGTTTGCAGAAAAAGTTCACCCTAATGACCCTCAGCGGATAATACGCGGTCTTGAGGTCTATAGAGAAACCGGCCGAAGTTTATCCTGTTTTTATAAAAGCAGGGAAGGGGCTGAAAGTGAGCAGACTCTTTATATCGGGATATCACCTGAAAAAAGTGAACTTCACAGGAGAATCGAATTAAGGGTCGACAGCATGATGGAAAAAGGTTTTGTTGATGAGGTTGTGAAGTTACGTGGTATGGGATATACCCCGGATCTCCCTTCAATGAAATCAATCGGATATGCGGAAGTTGGTGAATATCTGGATAAAATAATCACTTATAATGAGTCTGTTGAAAAAATAAAAAGTATGACAAAAAAATTTGCAAAAAGGCAGATAACCTGGTTTAAGCGAAATAAAAAAATAGTATGGTTTAATCCGGAAGATGAAAAAAAAATTACAAAAGAGATAGAAAACTGGTTAAATTAATAATGAGGGGTTTGTGTTATGGGTAAGCAGGTAGGGAATTTACAGGATATTTTTTTAAATGCTACAAGAAAAAACAAAATTGAGATTACTCTTTTCCTTATGAATGGTGTTCCAATTAAGGGAAGAGTATTGAGTTTTGACAACTTTACAATATTGATCGAGGTTGATAAAAAGCAGAATCTGATTTATAAGCATGCAATATCAACAATGGTGCCGAGTAAACTAATCGCTTTCAGGGATGAAGAGGAAGCTTAAACAGGATCGGGTGCATTATGATAAGTCTGATTAAAACAGTCTTGAGGATAATTTTTATATCTGCATTAATTTATGCGGCACTCTTTTCAATTTATAAAGTTGAGGAAAATCAGCTTGGTATTGTAAAAGAGGTTAATAGTGGACGAACTATTTATTCTTTCAGTAATGATGTTAATTTCATCAGGCATGGACTTCTCCCCTGGATTTACAGGGTTGAAACTATCCCTGTTTCAGGTACAGCTTTAATAGAGGTTGAAATACCGGTAGCTCAGGGGAATGTAGATCCCGGGTCGATTATGCTTTTGAAAATACCCCTTGAGGTTGTCTATAAGATTGACAGAGAAAGCCCCCCTGAACCAGATTTTTTTAATGGTGATGATGCCCGGGATCAGTTTCTTTTGAAGCGTGCTTCTCTTACAGGCCGTGGTGTATTGAAGAGATATCTTGAGCCTGTTTATAACAGAAGCGGAATCTCCAGAGATGAGAATTCTATTATTGATGCCATTTCTTCCGAACTTGAGAAGAATCTTGCCGTATCAGGGCTGATTGCTGAATCAGTGAAGGGTGCCGGCTCTATATTCCTCCCTTCCATAAATCTTTACCGTGAAAGGCTTCAGAGAGATGCTGAAATGCGGGCAATTGCTTTTGAAAACAAGAAGCAGGAAATTCAACTTAAGAATAAAATGGACAAGGAACGTTTATCTACTGATGCTTATTATGATAATCTCGCCAGAATGGCCGGTATTATCAAAGATAATCCTGAAATTTTGAAGTATATTTATATTGACAAAATAGCGGGTAATATAAAAGTTATAGTTTCATCGGAAAAATCGGGTATCCCGGTAATCTTCGGACAGGATCAGGCTATTAATGAACCTGATTTGAAAAAAGAGATTGATAACCTCAGGTGAAGCGAATTGAAGAAATTTTTCAGTAATTAATAATAAGGAGTTATTTTATGCCATGCGGTAAAAAGAAAAAAAGAAAAAAGATTGCAAATCATAAAAGAAAGAAGAGAAGAAGACAGAATCGTCATAAAAAGAAGTAATCTGATCTGAAAGAAACAAAGAGATTGGCTCAGAGTGCCAATCTCTTTTACTATGGAAGGGAGATTTCTGAATGCCTGAAGCAAGGAAAATACAGTTTGCATGGAAAAGGCGCCCCTCTGAAATAAGGGGGTATGAAAGAGCTCTGTATACAACTCTTGATAATGGCGATTATATACGTGTAGATTATAATAACGGGGATCAGCGAGCCAGGCTTTATGTGGAAGTTCAGGATGAAAACAGTGCGTCATATTATTCGATTATAAGTCACGGCAAAATAACTCTTGAAAGGAACAGTTCCGGCCGATCTACCAGGGTAGCAGAAGTGCTGAAGGAGAGGGCTGCTGAGTTTTCAACTATTCCTAATGAAGATGTTCTTAAACTGATAAATAATCAGTACGGTGTGCGAAGCGGCAGCGGAAAGATTGTTTCTGAAAAAGAGAAACAGAGACAAAACGAAATTGCTGAAACCCGTAAGAAATATTTCAAACATAATGAAGAAAACCCCTATTCACCTGATGATTATGCAGACGCGGCGCAGAGCAGAATTGCCTTTATAGATTTTTTTGATCTTGCGACAGGGATCATTATCGGCGGCATTTTTTTCCTTCTTAACCAGTTCAGTTTTATTGCTATGGGAGCTTCATTTGCATTCTGGGGAATATTGATTGGACTTTTCGATATTGTGTTAAGAAACAGGGAGCCCGTATTTTCAAAAATTATACTTTTTCTTGGAGCAGGGACTGTTTTGTATATTTACGGATATTTTTATGTTTAATTCTTTTATTGGAAATTAGTTAGTTTTTTTCTTGAATTCTTTTCCTTATTGATTTTATATTATACATCAATATAAACTTTTATATGGGTTTTAGTGTAAAAAAAGACTGTATTTCCCTGCAGCCTTCGGTTGCGGAGAAAAAAGAGCATTTTGAATTATAAAAAAGTTCAGGAATAGTTACTGAGAATACTTAATGCTGTTACATCTTTTCCGGAAAAATTCTTAAGGGTCAGGGAAATTATATGCACCAGAAAACTGCAGCAGTCTCTACTTCACAACAGATAGTATGTTTTAAAATCGGTACTGAAGAATATGGTATCGATATTCTGCAGGTTCAGGAAATCCTGAAAGTCCCTAAAATAACCCGGCTTCCAAAGTCTAAAGTCCATGTTCTTGGCGTTATTGACTTAAGGGGAAAGGTTATTCCAATTATCGACCTTGGAAAAAAATTCGGTATTATTGCAGATCTCAGTAAATCGAGCAGAGCAATTGTGGTGGACATTGACGGGAAGCAGGTTGGATTGGCAATCGACTCAGTTAGTCACGTTACAAAAGTGGATTCATCCGATGTGGAGCCCCCCCCACCTGTAGTTAAGGGGATTTCAGGAAAATATATTGTCGGGATTGCCAAGCTGAAAACAGGTTTTATTGTTATTCTTGATATAAATCAGATTTTTTCCACTGAAGAAATAATGACAATGTAGCTTTGAATCAATAAGCTGCAATTAATATGGTTTCTATTTCATTTGCAGAAAGCGGTCTTGGAGTGTTTGTTATAAAAGGGTAGGTGCATGCCAGGCTTGCAATGTTTTTAAACTGACTTTGAGATATATTAAAAGATGATAATCTCTGAGGAATATCTACATCAAATTCCAGTTTTCTTACTGCTTCAACAGCTTTAATTGCTGCTTCAATAACTGTAATATCTTTAATTTCCTCCCCCATTACCTTTGACATCTGAACATATTTTCCGGGCGAAGTTGTAAGATTGAATTCCATTATATGCGGAATCATCAGAGAAACAGCAGTATCAACCTCAACATTGGAATAAGAAGAAATTGCAAGGGCTATTGCAAGTGATACAGAGAGGAATGATATTGAAAAAGCGATTCCCGACATTACTGATGATGTTGAAAGGAAGAGCCGGGGCACAGGATTTTGAGGCTCCCTGTATGCCAGAGGCAGATTTCTGAATATCAGGTCTATTGATTTAAGCGCGTAAATATTGATAATATCATTATTCATTGTGGAGATTACTGATTCAGTGGCCATTGCCAGGGAACTGGTTGATGTGCGCAGCATTCTGCTTTCAGACACCTTTAATGTCAGTTCAGGGTCAACAATTGTTACTTTGGGATAGAGCAGGTTATTGTGGTAAGTCTTTAGTGTGGACTGGTGTATCTCCCTGAGAAAGAAAAGGGGTGCTATTTCAAATCCGAAACATGGGTAGGCCGGCATTGTTATGAGGTTCACCGGCGGATTAAGTCTGTCCCTTGTTGTAAAAAGATCGTAGCAGAAAATGAAATTTGTTATAAGAAGAGAAATCGCTCTTGAGCAGTTGAGGGACTCAACTCCACCAAAACCGATTATAATATCACAGCGTGTTTTTTTAATGAATGAAACAGCCAGGTCAATGTCCTCTGTAGTCGGGGAGGGGGGTATCTGGTCGTAGATTATGCACCCCAGGCCATCTCTTTTAAAGGATCTGTATAATTCGGAAAGGGATTCATGGTAAATTTCAAAATCGGAAGAAGTAACGATAAATACAACTCTTGAACCATACCTGGAAACAATTTCGGAGGTCTTTCTGCTGATAGACTGCTTTATATAGATTTCTGTTGGCAGATGAAATTCTGGTAAAATATAGCCGTCCAAATCTCTCCATCCCTGATCATTTAATGTCCTGTTTCTACGGTCCTGATGCTCCGTATAGGGCGCGTAAAATATAAATATTTAAGGATAAATTTTCAGTTTTACAACAAAAAAGGCGGACATAATATTATCCCCGCCTTTCGGTAATAAGAATAAAGAAAATTATTCTTTTCTTCGTTATCTCAGGAGAAAATTAGCAATTTTATCTGCTACCATCTCCAGCATTTTATTGTTGTCAAAATCGTATGTACCGTTATCGATTTTTGCTTTAATCTCTTTTACGCGTTCGGCTCTTATATCCGGGGTATCTTTTATCAGCTGTACATTTTTTGCTGTATCAGCTGCCTGTTTCCCTTCAGTGGAAATCTGAATAGTATCTCCCCTGGAGTCATCTTTTTTCCCAGAAACCGGTTTGCTCTTCTTTGTTTCCGGAATGTTGTTTATGTTTCCTATTTTATCGATTACCATAGTTAATAACCCTTCTATTTTCTATTATATATATCGGTTTTTTTTGTCAAATCTTTAATCAAATAATCAATAATGGCATTATATGTTATTTTAATTTACAATTATCAGAAAAGAATGCCTAATCCGGCGTAAATACCTGACATCTCTACATGTTCGCCTTTTGAAAAGATTCTTTTATATATAATTCCTGCTTTTATTTCCAATGCACTGAACCTGTGAGATGCATATAGGGAAGTATCCAGGTAAGGATCTTTGGATGATATTTTCACCCCTGGTAACATCAGAGGGGCATCGGGATCCATTATTATTGTTGTTTCCATTATCCCGCCTCCTCCTGAGAATATAAAAGAAGATTTTTCTGTAAGATTGTATTTCAGGTGGGCATTAAAAGATCCGCCCTGGAAATCAACCTCATAGTGTTCAGTAAAATTTTTATCTGAGGAGTCGCTCTGAATGTAGTCGTATTTTACTGAAAAAGCAAGCATCCTGGAAAGATCGAGCATTAAATATGGGCTGGCAAAGTATGCGTCATTGTAGAAATCACTCCATGGTTTCTGTATAAAAAGATAACCTGCATCTACCCCGATAGAGAAATTTCTTAAAAAATTATGAAAAGGAATAAAAGGGGAGGGCCTGAAACGCTCCTTATCAAGTTCAGCCATGATTGTAATTTTGCTGATAATTTCATTAGAAATAGCATCTGTGGTCTCTTTGAACAGCACCCCCAGTTCACTGCTCCTGTGCTCAAAAGTCGAAATGTCATAGCCTTTTGCATTAAAAACAGTAACAGAAACAATCAGTGTCCCATCTGTTATTGAGCATTCACCTGAAACAAGATAATCTGCTGCATTTTCACCCGAAATCCTTACGAGTTCTTTGATATGGTTTATACGTTCATCTTCGTTCTCAAAAGTATCTTTGATCTTAAGTGTATCATATTTTCTTGAGGAAAGATAGACCCCTTGAGAATTGATGTTTTTTGAAAGGGTTTGAGGGATGATAAATGAGTAATACTGAAATTTTTTAATGCTATCATCTTTGTTAATGACAGTTTCATCAGGTTCAGGTGCAAGGTAATTAAAATTCAATATAAGCATTGAGCTTTTCCCGGTATTATCTGCTTCGGGGAAAGCTGAAATAGGTAAAATCAGCAGAAGTATTAAGAGAAATAATTTATTATTTTTATTTTTCATTTTCCGGTTCTTATTTTTTTTATTAAATAACAGTGTTAATTCCTTAACTTTTATCTGGAATAAAATTCTCTAATATCCCCGCCGCCGTAGGCGGCGGGGATATTAAAAACATCATTATTGCACTAAAAAATATCTTAAGGAATAATTACTGATTAAATACTGTTTATTTTTTTTAAGAAATGTCAATGTATTTTTTATGTGGAGTATTCAGCATTAATCCGCACATAATCATAGGATAGGTCAGATGTTAATATTGATGCCTCCCCCTTACCGATTCCTATATGGATGTTAATATTATAACTCTTTCTGTTGAGAATTTCAGAAAGAATGCTGTAGTCCACATCTTCTGTTTTACCCTTCAGGAAAAGCGCAATATCTTCAATGAATATGGACAGTAGACTCTCTTCTACTTCAGCGCCGGAATAACCTGCAGCACATGCTATGCGCCCCCAGTTGGGGTCATTCCCGAAAATTGCTGTTTTAACGAGGAGAGAATTAGAAACAGATTTTGCTATCAGTACAGCCTCCCTGTTATCAGCTGCTCCGGTAACATTTACGCGTACAACTTTTGTTACACCTTCACCGTCAAACATGAGCATTTCTGCAAGTTCTGAAAGAATATATTCAAGGGCTTCTGTAAATTCCTGAAGGTCTTTTCCCCCGGTAATAGGGGCATCTGAAACAGGGGATAGTATAATGGCAGTATCATTAGTTGACGTGTCGCCGTCAATTGTAATTGAGTTGAATGTTTTATCAACTGCTCCTTTAAATATTTTATCAAGGTCATTTTTGCCTACAGATGCATCAGTGATAATAAACGAAAGGAGTGTGGCCATATCCGGTGCAATCATACCTGATCCTTTTGCCACACCTGCAATTGTATATTCTCTATTGGCGCAGGTGAATTTAGCAGCCCGGGCTTTCGGCACCGTATCTGTAGTCATAATCGCTTCCGCTACAGAGGAACCCTTCTCCCGGGCAAGCCCTTTAAGTAGAAGGTCGTGAGATTTCAGCATCTTTTCAAGGGGGAGCTGCCTCCCGATAATCCCTGTTGATGCCATTAGTATGCTTTCTTTATCTGTGCCAAGTTTTGCCGCAATATCTGCTGTAAGAATAGCGGCATTTGAGTAGCCTTCATCACCGGTACAGGCATTGGCATTGGTGGCATTGATCAGTATTGCATTAACAGGCCTGCTGATCCGTTCCCTGCATATTTTTACAGGTGCGGCATATATTTTATTTTTAGTAAAAACCGCGGAAGCATTACATGGCGCATCTGAAGCAATAATCGTATAATCGAGTCTATTTTCATATCTTATGCCGCAGCTTATAGAAGAAAATCTGAAACCGCGTACAGTTTCAAGGCCGCCTTCAATTTTATTCATATCTGGTTCACCTTAAGTTTGATAACCGGAATAATATATTTAACCCGATTTTTTATATTTTAATGCAATGTTAATTCCTTAACTTTTATTAGAGATAAAATGCTCTAATATCCCCACCACCGAAGGCGGCGGGGATATTGAAAACAGCATAATTAGACTAAAATATATCTTCAGGAATAATTACTGATTTTAATGCTTCATTTTATATGCAATAAATTTTTTTTATAATAATTGTAATATCGGAATAATTCTATTATATTGTAGATAAGTTTATTTATCCGCACATTATATTAATCTTAAGGTATTGCTTTAAGCTGCTTTTTTTGTATTTGATGATTATTTAAATTGACAAGCTGCAATTGGATTAGTTACTTTAAATGTGTCTATCACTCTTTTATTCCAGTTTTTTATTTGACACTCAGGATTAAATGTACTAGAAAATATGCAAGTGAAAAAGAAAAGGTTTAAAGTGAAAATTGATATAATACAGCATGGTAAAGTTACTGTTGTTAAATTACCCCGAAATTTTTATATAGGGAATATTATTGATATTGAAGATGCATGGGATAAACTTGTTGTAGGTATGCCCGAGATTGTAGGCTTTGATTGTGAAATCCTTGAGTTTATTGATTCCTCTGCAATTGGGACACTTGTGAAATTTTTTAACAATTCTGTAAAAAAAGATATAAAAATGTATATTTTCGGTCTTAAAGGTGATCTTGTTAAGATATTTGAAACTACAAAAATCGACAGGGTTATGGCTGTAGTGTCAAGGGAAGAATTTGAAGAAAAATTTCTTGGCAAATAGTAATTCCCCGATAAAATTGATTTTAAAACAAAGAAATATATTCCATAATCATTTCACTACAGTTATTCTTCTGTTTTCCATTCTGTTTGTATCGTGCACCCCTCATCATAAAATAACAACTGTTGAATTTTTACCTGGTAGCAAAAGAGGGGCTGTAGTTAAAAGCGCTGAAAAAATGCTTGGAACCAGATACAGGTATGGCGGGAGTGATCCTAAAGGTTTTGACTGTTCAGGGCTTACCTCCTATGCTTTCAGGCAGCATGGGTTTACTATCCCCAGGACAGCAGGGGAGCAGTTTAAGCAGGGGAGAAGGATATCTATTAAGAGGGCGCAGCCCGGGGATCTGGTATTCTTCCGCATTTCCGGTTCGAATATTTCACATGTGGGGATGTATCTTGGGGATTTCAGATTTATACATGCGCCCAGGCCGGGGAAAAGAGTTGCATATGAAGATATCCGTAAGGATTACTGGAGAAAAAGATATGCCGGAACTGTCACATATTTTCGATAATGTTGATAAAAAAATATTATTAGTTGACAGATTTGTATATGGGTGTTAATATATTATTGATATTAAGAATCTGGAGAATTATGCGGATTGGAATTTATCCCGGGTCTTTTGATCCTTTAACATATGGGCATCTCGATATAATCGAGAGGGCAACTAAAATATGTGATAAACTGGTTGTTGGTATCCTTGTCAATAGTTCAAAAAATTCTTTATTCGATGTTGAAGAGCGGGTAGAGATTTTAAAAGAGAGTTGTAAGGATTTTAATACAATAGAAGTAATAGCATTTGGTGGTTTATTGGTTGATTTTTGTAAGGAGAATGGCGTTAATTCCATTATAAGGGGCCTTCGGGCAGTGAGTGATTTTGAATATGAAATTACCCTTGCTTCAATCAATAGAAGACTTGCACCGGATGTTGAGACAATCTTTCTGATGGGAAGGGACGAAAACCTTTTTGTTTCATCCAGTCTTGTCAAGGAAGTGGCCAGGTATCGCGGAGACGTAACATCACTAGTTCCCCCATATGTAGCTTCCAGAATCCAGCAGAAATTTCCATCTTAAAATCCCTTTGCAGCATTAACCGTTTCAGGTTTAATCTGTAACTGTAACGGCTTATTCTGCCGTGTTTTAAATATTGAAACAGGATTAAAGGTTATTGGTAACCTTAAAAAAGATGCGTTAGGGAGGTTCAAAATGTTAACAATTGTATTGATAATAGCTCTCCCTGTTGCTGGAATCTTAGGATATGCTTTAAGGGCATATTTTGGAAAGATAAAACTGAATTCAGCAGAGGCTAAATCTCATCGAATTATACAGGATGCTTTAAAAGAGGCTGAAACCAAAAGAAAGGAGCTGCTCATAGAAGCAAAGGACCAGCTCCTGAAGGAAAAAAACCTTCTTGAAAAAGAAATGAGAGAAAGAAGGCAGGAACTTCAGGTATCGGAAAAGAGGCTTATTCAGAAAGAGGAAGCCCTGGATAGCAGGACAGAAGAGATTCAGAAACAGGAAAGAGGATTTCTTGCCAGAGAGCGGGAAGTTAAAGAGAAAGAGGATGAGCTTGGAAGGGAATTTGACAGACACAGAAAAGAGCTGGAGAGGATTGCCGGCATGTCGTCTGAAGAAGCCAAAGAGGTTCTTCTTAAAAATGTTGAAAATGAAACAAGATTTGACATTTCAAGGCTGATAAACAAAATAGAGGAAGAAGCAAAAAGAACTGCTGACAAGAAAGCGAAGGATGTAATTGTATCAGCTATTCAGAGAAATGCTTCGGAGTATACTTCAGAAAATACTGTAACTACTGTTTCCCTCCCATCTGATGAGATGAAAGGGAGAATAATAGGGCGTGAGGGGAGAAATATACGTACCCTGGAGAATCTTACCGGTGTGGACATGATTATTGACGACACTCCTGAAGTGGTTGTTATTTCCGGTTTTGATCCGGTCAGGAGAGAAATCGCAAGGCAGTCTCTGGAGAGACTTATTCAGAACGGACGTATTCACCCTGCAAGGATTGAAGAGGTTGTTGAGAAGATTACAAAGGAAGTAGAGGAAACAATGCTGGAAGAGGGGGAGAAGGCGGCTTACTCTCTCGGTATTCCGGGTGTTCATAAAGATGCTCTATACAGTCTGGGAAAGCTTAAGTTCAGAACCAGTTACGGTCAGGATGTGCTTGCTCATAGTATTGAAGTGGCTAATCTTGCCGGTATTATGGCAGGTGAACTCGGGCTTGATGTGCAGATGGCTAAAAGGGCGGGACTTCTTCATGATATCGGGAAGGGGAGCCTTGTTGAGGGTGAAGGAGCTCACGCTATAGTCGGTGCAGAAATGGCTAAAAAATTCGGCGAATCAGAAAAGGTGGTGAACGCAATAGCTTCTCACCATCATGACAGAGAACAGGAATCCTTTGAAGCGGTTCTGGTTCAGGTGGCAGATGCTATTTCAGCTTCACGTCCCGGGGCAAGAAGGGAATCACTGGATACCTATATAAAACGGCTTGATAATCTTGAAAAGATTGCCACTGAGTTTAAAGGTGTGGAAAAGGTTTTTGCTATTCAGGCTGGAAGAGAGCTGAGGGTTATGGTTGATAATTCTGTGGTGAGTGATGAACGTGCTGAAGGTATGGCAAGGGATATTGCACACCGCATTGAATCTGATCTGAAGTATCCGGGTATTGTGCGTGTAACAGTTATCAGGGAAACCAGGATAATAGATTACGCCAGATAAAATTAAAGCCGGCTTGATTTAAGTTTTATATACAAAAGGGGATTTTAAAGATCCCCTTTTGATTTTCTCCATCTGACTGTGCATATTAACTAGAGTATGCACATAATATTAGGGTTTATTTCGGAATTTCGGGGAAAGTAATATTATTGTTTGTTTCCACATATTCTGGAATCAGCCCCCTGTCTACCCCGGGAGTACTTTGTCGCTTCGCTCGGGCGCCCTAAAGGGGGCACGTAAAATAAAAACTTGAGCAAGTTGATGAATCAAAGTATTAAAAAATCCTTTCTATTGTTGAGCTTGCAAAAGATATGCGGAACAATATAAAGGGAATAGTTATCAAATTAATAACAATTATATTTTCAGAGTAATAATAGATAACTCGTGCCCCCTGTGGGGGACAGGGGGGAGCATAGAGAATTATGAATTATAAAAGTTTCGGAATTATCACTGATTATATTTCAGGAATATTGATATGAAAGATTTAAAAATTCTGGCCATTGGAGATATTATTGGCAGGGTTGGAAGAAATGTTGTGGGAAACAGGCTCCAGGGACTTATTGACAGGCACAGGATAGACCTGGTTATTGCTAATGGTGAAAATTCGGCAGGTGGTATGGGGATGACCCCAGACTCAACAAGGGAACTATTCTCCTACGGTATAAATGTTATAACCTCAGGGAATCATGTTTGGAACAAAAAAGAGATCCTTGAAATAATCGACTCTGAGCCTGCGTTTATAAGGCCTGCCAATTACCCCTCAGGTGTATCTGGTAAGGGTTACTGCATTGTAACTGTAAGAGGTATCTCTATTTGTGTAATAAATCTTATGGGGAGGGTGCTTATGAGTACACTTGACTGCCCCTTCCGTAAATTTGATGAAATCTATAATGAGGTAAAGGATAAATGCAGAATTATTATTGTAGATTTCCATGCAGAAGCAACCTCGGAGAAACAGGCAATGGGATGGTATGTTGATGGCAGGGCTTCAGCTCTTTTCGGGACCCACACCCATGTGCAGACTGCAGATGAAAGGATTCTCACAAAGGGTACAGGCTATATAACAGATATTGGAATGACAGGCCCATTCGATTCAGTGATCGGGATGATTAAAGAGAAGTCTATCGATTTCTTTTTATACCAGACAAAGATGAAGTTTGAGCCTGCAACGGATAATCCCGGATTAAACGGAGTAATATTCAAAATAAACGGTACCAGCGGTAAAACTGAAGAGGTAATCAGGGTCAGAGAGTAGACCCTATAATAAGCTCCCCAGTTCCCTGCTGGAAAATCTGTATTTTTTTAGACAGAAAGTACAGGTTATTTCAGCTCCATCATCCTTCTCTATCATATCACGAAGCTCATCCTTTGCAATACCTTTTAAAATCGAATGAAGGGTTTCCCGGTTGCAGCTGCAGGAGTGAATCAGCGGGGTTGTGCTGAGGATCTCTATTGCATTGTTGTCGAAAATCTCAGATAATATTGAATATATATCGACACCATTCTCAAGGAGTGTACCCATGGGGGTGGTCATAGCCTTAATGTTCTCCTCTACACGCTCTATTGACTCTGTCGGGGTGTCAGGGAATGTCTGTATTAAAATCCCCCCTGATGAGGCGATTCCCCCTTCATTGTTCAGGTTTACACCGAGAATAACCGCTGAGGGTATCTGTTCCGATGCTGCCAGGTAGTGCGCAAGGTCAGCAGCAATCTCTCCATACATGAGGGGTGTGGTGCTTGTATAAGGTTCTTTCATTCCCATATCTTTTATTACAGTGAGAAATCCCGCGCCTATTGATTTAGAAAAACTCAGAGTCCCCATATCCTCCTTCAGGTCAGGCGCGGGATTAGCCGCATAACCCCGGATATTCCCTCTTGCATCAGACTGGACATGTATTTCCTTTAAAGGTCCGCTTCCGGAAAATTTCAGCAGTATGCTCTGATTTGACATGGGTTTGAGTGTGGCCCCCAGGAGCGCTGCTGCATTGACTGCTCTACCCAGAGCCATTGTTGCATTGGGTGTTGTTTTATGCATATTGACGATCTGCTGCGCTGTACTTCTGGAAGTGACAGTGTAGGCTCTAAGACCAAGGTCTTTACAGTATATTCGTGAAATCTTATCCATTAGGGGACTCCATAATTTTCATTTAATAACTCTGTTCAGTGCCGAATGCGCCGTGCCCTTCAAGAGGCTTAAATGTAAAATCTTTATATTCATTTTTCAGTGTCCGGGTCATTCTATCCTTATTCATGATTCCATTTCCTTTTATACTGCAGGTCAATAGATCTCATCTCTTCTATAATTCCGGTAAAATCATCTTTTATGATAAGGGTATCAAAATGGAACTGCTTTAAAAATCCTTCAGAAACCATATATTCAAGCTGCTTTATAAGATGGTTATAGTATCCCCCTGAATTTATAATACATACAGGCTTCCGGTGATATCCAAGCTGAAGCCAGGTAAATGCTTCGAGTACCTCTTCCAGGGAACCGATCCCGCCCGGGAGGCATATGAATCCGTCAGAAAGATTGTACATGAGTGCCTTTCTTTCGTGCATATCTTTTACTATTCTTAATTCACTCAGTTCCTTGTGCGGTACCTTACCATGAAGCAGTTCCGGAATAATCCCTGTAACATGGCCGCCGCTGCTGATAACAGTACGGGAAATAATACCCATAAGCCCCACATCCCCGCCGCCGTAGACAAGCTCCAGAGAGTTGCCGGCCAGGATCTTTCCCAGTTCTTCAGCCATCTGGCTGTAAATGGGGTTGCTGCCGCTGCTTGAACCGCAGAAGACACATATTTTTTTCATAATTTTATCTCATGCTCTTGTTTAACTTTTTTATAATACCTTTAACGTCAAAGCTCTCTACAAATTCCATTGAGGCTGTATATTTGTCAACAAATGTAACAATAAAGGATTCCCTGTAAAGGGGGGGGATGAGGGTCAGGGGCCACATATGCTTAATGATTATATCTTTTTCAACTTTATTAAGGGTAAAGTGTTTTAGAGAGTTCCCAAGAGCAATTTTGGGATGTTCAATACCATGAAACTTCTCTTTTGCAAGGTCAGGCTTATCATGGTTTCTCCAGTCATAAAGAAAAAAATCGTGGAGCAGGGCACCCCTTGCAGCAGAGCGGTAATCCAGGTTAAGATATTTGCATATTGAGTAGGATATCCATGACACCACGCGGGCATGTTCATAGATAGAAGAGTTGTGGTGGTAAAAATTATCCAGTTTTTTAAACTTTTCATTTTCCAGAATATCCTTTACTATAGAATTATACTCCTCTTCGTCAGGTTTTCTTTCATTTAGTATTGAAACAGGCTTTGTCTTGATCTCTTTTATGAGATCATCAACACGTTTTTTTATCCCCTCTTTTATATTTAAATCCAGGTAGCTGTTAAGATCAGGGAATGCTCCGAGTATCCGCTTGAATGAGTTGAGGATTGAATCGATCTCCTGACTGCTGAGGGAGAGATATTCCTCGTAGAGGTAGGCGATTTTCTTTCTGAACATATTCAGTTTTGCAACAGATAATACCAGGTCTGATAAAAAATATGCTGAAAAAAACAGAACAAGGGGAGCGTCAATCCGTTGCAGAACCAGCTGTAGGGTGTGTTTTACATAGGGATGCAGAAATACTGTGAAGAGAATAGCCATAAGACCCCATGCAGCAGAGAAAGAAAGGCATACCCTCCCTTTAAGGTTAAAGCGGTTTTTCGAGTAATCCCATAATACAAGATTAAAAATTTTCTCAAAGAGGGCGCCTGTAATATATTCGATTGCTGTTAATGCTGCAGTAAAAATTATAAATTTTACCAGGAGGTTAGAATCACCTGAGAGGTAATCAAGGTATATGAGAATAAGAGCACCGATTCCGTAAATTGGGAGAAAAGGGCCGTGCAGAAATCCCGCATTAATAAATTTTCTGCTTTTGTATGACCGGTAGATTACTTCAATAATCCAGCCGGTAAAAGAATAAACTGCAAATAGAGCCGCTATTTCATTTATGCCTGACACTTCGTTCATTACAGTCTCCGTAAAATAAGAATGACCTCCATACTGTATGGGAGGCCATTCTGCCGGTCAATAAATTATTATCTATATTTTAATTCAGTGTTAATCCCTTAACCTTTATTTTAATTAAGATGCTCTAATATCCCCGCCGCCGGAGGCTGAGGGGATATTAACAAAAGCATTATTGAACTAAAAGATATCTTCTGAAATAGTTACAGATTCTAATTAGTTTTAGCTGTGAGTTTCTCCTTATAGGACACAACAAGTTCTTCAGCTTTTTTGTTATCCCCTTTAAAAACATAGAGCATACTCAGCCTGGTCACTTCACTGAGTCGTGGTGAGCCTTTCATCAGGAGTGATTCAAGTTCTTTAATCGCCTTGTCCACATCACCTATCTCCTTAACCTTGTTCTCATAGGTAAGGCTTTCAAGGTATGACCGGAACTTCGCATATTCAGGCTGCAGCTTAAGGGCTTCTTTAAGGTAAGTGACAGCCTCTTTATATCTGCCCAGATAGTAGCAGCAGAATCCGTAGTACTTGTTGATAAAGGCAGGGTCATCAGCCGTATCTTTTATAGCTTCAAGACACTTGATAGCCAGGTCATATTTTTTCCATTCATAATAGATGTATGAAAGCATATAGTTTGCTTTTAAATGCTTCTGGTCTCCTTCAACAACCTTTTTCAGATATTTTTCCGCTTCAGCAAAGTTCTGCAGATTATAATAGGTGAGGCCAGTATAATAGTTCCCTTCATGGAAGTCGGAGTTCTGACTTAATGAATCTATAAAATATGTAAGAGCTGTATTGTAATCTGCAGCATTGTAATATTCAACTCCCAGGTTAAGGAGAACCCGATAATTCTTTTCGATATTCAGGGCCCTGTTGTAGGCGGAGATAGCCAGATCCCTCTCCCCGATAATCGAGTAGATTTCACCCATGTTGTTATATGCTTCGATAAAATAGGGATACATTTTTATTGCACGCTGGTATTCTGAAATAGCGTTTGAAAAATCCCCCCGGTTTGTCCTTTCCAGGGCTTTATTGTATATTGTTATTGCCTCTGCCGGTACTGAGTGACTGTTCATTTTAAAACCTCTTAAGTATACTTGTGGATTTTCAGCTATTATACTGAAATTATCGGAAATAAAGGGAATTATTTCAATTAAAAACCTTTATTATGCTATTATTTATTATTTTGTTAATGTGGAATAATTTTATTTTAAAAATGGGATAAGAAAAAACAATTTTGTACTAAAAATCAATGTTAATTCCTTAACTTTTATCTGGAATAAAATTCTCTAATATCCCCGCCGCCAAAGGCGGCGGGGATATTGAAAACAGCATAATTACTCTAAAAGATATTTTTAGGAATAATTACTGACCAAAAATATGGATGAAATGAAGATGGATCGAAAACATTCATAATCAATTGACTTTTTTATCTGCTCAGTATTATTTTTGCTCTTTAATACTTGACTTTGCCCATTTGAGTATATAAATGTAAAGAGAAATAATATGCAACATTAACTTAAGATAACTCAGATATTAAAATATAAATATTTATTAAGAGTAAAAGATTAAAAAACAGGAGTTAATGTGTAATGTTCGGCAGAAAGGTAAATAATACAAGGGTTTTCCGTGTTACCACGAAAATCGTTCTAACTTTTACTCTTTTCATTCTTGTATCGAATTTTGCTTCCAACTATCTAAACCTCATATTTAACCGCAGTGAAATGCTTCAGCTGATGAACCAGCTTCTGATTAAGGATCTTAAAACAATCTACTCCTACTGCAACAATCAGTACGAAATATACAGGTTTGACAGAAATCTGGAAGGCTCACTCACCAGTATTGAGAACATGAGTTTAAATGAGATAAAAAATGAAAAGGCCCTTGTCCTTGGTGTTAAGAAAGATGGTGTTATTCAGTTTCAGGCTTCTAAAATAGAAAGAGCTGAGCTGTTTAATGATAGTGACTCTCTACGCTACATGATTGAAAATGTAGAAGCGGGAAAGGCTGAGGGTCATATAAGGTTCCGGTTTAATAATGAAAATTATTTCGGCATGTATAAATATAATCCCAGCTGGGACTACTTTATTGTAAGGGGTGAGGAGGAGAATGAGTTTTACAAAGACTCAAGGATGATTTTTATCCAGATCAGTGCACTTATTATTGTACTGACAATATTTTCCGCATTTCTGGGCATTGTAATTCTTAGAAGAATTTTAAGATTTATTGATATCATCACCGGTTCTATTATGGAGATGATTAGAAATCAGAATCTTGAACTTATAGATCTTAAAGGGGCCACAAATGATGATATTACATATCTCGGTGTTGCCTTCAACTCCCTTTCCAATACAGTGGGTAATCTGGTAAATATCTTCCAGAAATTTGCCAATCAGGACCTTGTGGCAAAGGCTTACAGGGAGAGAGAGGTTAAGCTTGAAGGATCAAGAAAGGAACTGACTATCCTTTTTACTGATATAAAAAGTTTTACCTTTATCACTGAAGTCCTTGGTAATGATATAATTAAACTTCTTAACATGCATTACGACAGGGCAATACGTGAAATTACCAAATATGACGGTGTTATCGGTTCTATAATCGGCGATGCTCTTCTTGCTGTTTTTGGTGCTTTTGACGACAGGGAGGAGAACAAATCCTTCCAGGCTGTAAGGGCAGCTTATAGAATTCATGATGTGGCAGAACTTCTCCGCACAAGAATGGATAAGATTAAATCTGAAATAGAATCTGAGCATGGGAAGCTTTCCGCTGAGGAGCTGCGTGTTTATAAAGCTGTGCTTCTTGAAATTGGTGTGGGTCTTGACGGGGGGAGCGTTTTTTATGGAACTCTTGGATCATACGTGAGGATGACCAATACTGTTATTGGTGATAATGTTAATGCTGCTTCACGGATGGAAGGGCTTACAAGAATCTATAAGACACCGGTTATCTGTTCGGAGTATGTAAAGAATGATATAGAGAGCAATGTGACTAATCATGATATTTATTTTCTCGAACTTGATCAGGTTACAGTAAAGGGTAAAACCACAACACAGAGAATTTACTGGCCAATACCGGGGGAGAGTCTGAATGCAAAGCTGCAGAAGGATATTACAGCATTTGAGCTTGGTCTTGAGCTGTATTACCAGGGTAAGTGGAGTGAAGCGCGTAAGAGATTTTTAAAGTGCAGTCTTAAAGCTGCAGATGTATTCAAAGAAAGGACCAAAGAAAAATGTCCAAGCAACTGGAAAGGCGTATGGGAAATGACAAGCAAATAAAAAAAGACTTAACTAAAGCCGGGGCCAGGTTTCTCCCTGAGGAGATAACCAATGTTGACGGCAGATCCGATGTTTATTCACTGGAAAATGAATTTGAAAAAACCAGGAAGAATAAAAGCTGGGCAGTATTAATTATTGTTCTAATTTTCTTTTCAATAATTGCTTCAATAACGGCTCTTTTTACTTATTATACTGAGCTTAAAAACAGCAGTATTGATGTAAATATTACCGAGTTTGATGATGTGCGGCTGAAAGAGGTTCTTGGTACTGCCAGGATGGCTGATAATGTTATCCTGATCAGGAAAAATGAACTGGATACTCTTATAATTGGAATGAGAAACGCTCTGCTCAATGTTAACACCAGGTATCTGGCACAGTATACAGCTGTTCTTGATAAGGGTCTCCCTCCTGATGTTACAAGGCAGGAGCTTAATGACCTGAAAAGAGGGGAAGAGGCTGAGCTTGCTTCTGTACGGGCTGAATATGAGAAGAAGATCCGCACCCAGAGAGGGATTATCGGTGAGATTGAAAAGGAACGCCGGGAAGCTGAAAGAAGGCTTAAGCTTGAAGCGGAGAATCTTTCAAAAATAGGTGATGAGAACAAAGTCTATGAAATGAAGATGAAGAGTCTTTCAAGTACACAGAAGAGCGGTTTTGAGGCGCAAAAAAATTATTACGAAAGATATATAAAATACCTGATATTAAAATATAACCCCGTTTTTTCCTCAAGAGGTTCAAAAGAACTTCTGGAAAGAAGCGCTGCTCTCCCTGCGGATAAAGGGGGGCTCAGGGCTTATGACGAGGTCTTTGCAAATGAAAATGTCTGGAGCAGGAAGCGCTTTGATGAGCTTCGCGGAAAAATAAACGACCTTGACGGGCTTGTAGGGAGACTCAGGGGGATTGATTATACCAACTCAGTTCCTCCGGCTATTAAAGGTATTGATAATCTTTACCGGTCTATAGTGAATGAGTATGAAAATCTATGGTTTGGCCTTGTGAACACGGTCAAAAATAAGAACAGTCAGATTGAAGATTACAGGGTCGCCCTTGACGCGGTTTTAAAGGAGAGGCCTGAGAGCGGATATATCATTTCCGCTAAAAATCCTGCAGCTGTATCGATTCATATTAACAGACTGATCCCGATTAAAGATGGGGATAGCGGTCTTGTTTTTAGAACCGATGACGATTTTATCGGTAGAGTTGACTTTTACAGGGCTGCGGACGGATTTAAGGCTAAGGTTGTAAGTCTTGAGGCTGGTAAATCTATGAGGCCGTTTGATAGAATATTGATTAATGTGAAGTAGGTTAGAGATGAAAAAAATAATATTTTCGGTAATAATTTTATTATTCTTCAGTATTTCCGGTGCTTCGGCATTTGACTGGGAATCACGAGGGATCAGGGTTCTTGAATCAGGGAGCAGCGATGATGAGAATTTTATTCTTCTTGAGGATAGTTCATCTATTCAGATGAGAATAAGGTTCCTCAACGAGCTTGATGAAAAATGGGCAGCTGCTGCAGCTGATCTTTTCCGGAATTTTAAGTCCTGGAATTATATGAAGATGAGCAGAATAGAATTTTTCGTTACCAGCAATACCATGGAAATAATTGTTGTTCCATCTCAATATTCTTATAAAAACATCGATTTCACACCGCACATACCTGGAGGTATGGTTTTTATATATGATTATTATCTGCGGTATAATTTCAGGGTAAATAAAGATAACTTCTTTTTGAGAATTAATGACAGGTTTATCAATGAGGAGATCCTTTCTATGCGGATAAAGGAGGCGATTGATGATCCTGTGGCTTACCTTACAAAACGTGATCCTGAGTATTTTCTGCAGAAGCTGAATGAGCTTGAAGATGAGCAGAGGCTTCTGAGGGAGAGCCAGGAGAGGCTTGCCCGCTCTATTCTCTACTTTCAGAATACCGGTTTTCTTGGTTTCGGAAATACTCCTGTTAAAAATTCTGTAATAAGAAAAATTATAGAGATAAAGACAGCTGATCCATCTATTAAAGCAGATTCTATTAAGGAGAAACTGGCTGTAGAAAAAATTGAAGCATCGGACAAAGAAATTAAACTTGTACTCAATGTGTTTTACAATGAGTTCGATTAGAAGTGCTTCCAGCCTTTTTTAAATATAATTACAGGAGGGGAGAAGTCCCCTCCCTGTTTAAATGGTTAGCTCCCGCACTTTTTATTTATATTTTCCTCTTTCCCGTATCGTGGCAGAGTTTATTTGCGGTTGATGTTAAGGAGCCGGCTAAACCCCTTGTACCCGGTGTTGAGACACCTTCGTTAAAATCTTTTGAAACTGTTGAGAGTCAAAAAGGAAAAACTCTTGAGGCTCTTCTATATGTTTACGGCATGGATACTCAAAGGGGGAGGGTTCTTTTCCCCTTTGAATCATTTACCGTCGAAATCGACGGCGTTAATCCGCCGGGGAGAAGTATAAAAATTGCAGATCTCCGTGATATTTCAATTCTCCAGTGGAAGGGGAAACCGGATAAAAAAGATGCTTTAATATTTTATCCGGAAAAATATGTCGTCAACCTCCGCAGCGGTGAAAGTATTGAGGTGGGGGGAAATATCCCATTTTTCAATATTCTCAGGCTGGAACGGAACAGCAGGGTCGAGGTGTTTTACAGTTACTTTTATGATTATTCCCGGAGAGTTCCCGTGGTAAATTCGGGTGACGCATCAACTGTACCGGAAGTTACTGCCCCTGTTGAAGGGTGTATCACCGGGATCAGATTGTTTCCATAAATTTCTTAACCTCAAGATTGAAAGAGGTACTCTCCTCAAAAAACGGCACATGGCCGCTATTGTTAAAGATTACAAGTCTGGAGCCTTCAATCTTCTTTGACATCTCCTCAGTCAGTCCGGAGTCCAGTACAGCATCATCTCTGTTTGCAATAATAAGCGCCGGTATTTTTATTTCACTGAGATTATCTCCAAAGTCTATTCCGGCGCATATTTTAAGGTCTGTCACGAGAGCATTTTTAAGCGTTTCAGATATTGAATTTTGTGATGCCATGAGAAAGATCCCGGCTTTTTTGGAGAAAGATCCGGTTATGAGCGATTTATAAAAACTTTCAAAATTCTCTTCAGCCTTAGCCGGATCTGCTGCATCGATATTGAATTTATGTGAGGTGGAAACCAGTATTAGAGCTTTTACCCTGGCTCTGTTTGCCAGATAATACTGAATTGCCATAGCCCCGCCCATTGAGTGGCCCAGGAGAATAATATTTTCCAGACCTTCATATTCAATGATGCCGTTTACTGCTTCGCTGTATAATGATACTGTATTATTGTCAAAAGCCTCCGATTTCCCGTGACCGGGAAGGTCAGGTGCTATTACCCTGCAGTATGAAGCAAAGAATTTCAGCTGATTGTGAAAAAGCCTGGAGTCACCGGCAAGTCCATGAATAAGTATGAGTGGATTGGTTTTATCCCGCCCCCCTGATCTGTAGAAGATTCTTTTATCTTTGTAAATAATGTAATCTGTTTCTATTGCCATAGGGTATTTTATTAATCGGCGTGTCATGATTCAATCACATTTTTTATAAATTATAGGGTATTGACAGTTTTTTTCCTTGAGCTTTCTGCTTGACATTTGTATTATTTATGTAATTATATTAACCGGTCTTAGTTTTCTGATTTTTTTGTACTAAAATTTATAATCAGGAATGATACCTGCATATTATTATAAAAAAGTTAGCAGTAGAATTTTGTGGGATAAATTTGTCATTCCGGCCGAAGTGATAACGTAGTGCCGGAATCTCCTGAAAAAATCAGGAGTTATGAGATTCCCGCCTGCGCGGGAATGACATCACCCTTGAAATTATACCGCTATCAATAAAATAACTAAAGTGGAATAGATTATGGCAGTCGATGAAAAGGATTTTAAAAAGCAGTTCGGTCTTTTTTCCCGTTTAAAAATAAGCTACAAACTTATTTCTATAATCTCAATAATTATTATAGTATCCCTTGCGGGGATGATTTTTCTTGCAACCTACTTTTTTAAGCAGGATAATGAAATAAGAGTTAAAGAGAGCAACTTTACAATATCCCAGGTAATAGCCTCAAAAGCTGAATCAGATTTTACCGCCATAATTGAGAAGCTGAATATTATGGCCACGACAATGCTTCAGGAGTTTAAGACCGAAAGTCAGAAAAAACTTTTTACTGATCTTTTCTTTTTGAATGACCGTGACTTTCTTTATGTGGGGATTGCTGAACGGAGAGGTGCCGGGAGTATTGGTGTAACAAGAACCCTTTTTAATAATCCATTTTTTAAGGATAACAGAATAGACCGGGGAATAATTGACAATATTAACAACAGAAATTCTTCCCTGTATTCCAGGTCATTTAATGATGAAGCCCTGGTTTATAATGTTTCGGGAGATTTTGGTGTGCCTGTTATTGCTGTAATAATTCCATTTCAGCGTTTTGCTGATGGCAGGGTGAACACAATAGCGATCGGTTACATTGGTCTTGAAAAAATTCTTTCTTCATTCAGCAAGACTGGTATAACAGATACATTTATGATCAATGGAGAGGGGGATGTGATTGCTCATCCCGATTCCAAGCTGGTTTTATCCCATGTGAATTTTACCACTCTCCCAATTGTTGATATGATGAAAAAGAGTAAAATCGATAATGGACAAACCAGGTATCAGAATGAGGAGGGTGAATTTCATTTAGGCTCATTCAAGAAAATCGGCTTCAGCGGAATAGGTATAGTCAGTTCAGTTCCTGAAGAGCTGGCAATGCAGGAAGTATATAATATTCAGAGAAGAAATATTTATATAACAGTTATAGTTCTTAACCTGGCAATTCTTATTGTTTATTTTTTCGGAAGGTCACTTACAACTCCAATTACAACTCTGGTTAATGCAACAAAGGAGATAGAAAAGGGGAATTTTCATGTTGATGTTAAACCTGTAACAGGTGACGAAATCGGCGTGCTCACAGAGTCATTTGTTGAGATGGGCCGGGGACTTGAAGAAAGGGAGAAGATGAAGGATGCCTTCGGCAAGTTTGTTAATAAGGAGATTGCAGAACAGGTGCTTAAGGGGGAAATCAAGCTTGGCGGTGAGAGGAAAAAAGCCACTGTATTTTTCTCCGATATACGGGCCTTTACTGCAATATCTGAAAAGCTTGAACCGGAAGAGGTTGTTGAATTTTTAAATCAGTATATGACACGTATGGTTGACTGCGTAAATAAGACTCACGGTGTTGTTGATAAGTTTATTGGTGATGCTGTAATGGCTGTATGGGGGGCACCTGTTTCCAAAGGGAATGATACTGAAAATGCAATAAAAGGAGCACTTATGATGAGGGAATCCCTCCTTGAGTTTAATGTTGGAAGGGGCGGAGATAAAAAACCTATTATCAAAATCGGAAGCGGTATTAACACCGGTTATCTTCTTGCCGGACAAATTGGTTCAGATGAAAGAATGGAGTATACGGTTATTGGTGATGCTGTAAACCTTGCAGCGCGGATTGAAGCGCTGAATAAGCCCTTTGGCACTGACATCCTTATTTCTACAGATACATACAAAGAGGTGAAGGATATTTTCCGTGTTGAGCCTATGCAGAAGATTATGGTTAAGGGTAAATCGGAGCCGCAGCAGATATATGCTGTTCTCGGCAGATTCGATGATCCGAAAGCACCAAAGACCCTTGAGGAGTTAAGAGCACTTGTGGGGATTGAAATGAAGGGGAAGCCCGCAGAGGGAGCTGGTGAGGAAGGTGAAGTGAAATATGAAATTATTGAGTAGTGATTTTTGGGCTCTCGGTATAAGCGCTGTAATAATAACTACCTTTTCAGTACTTCTCTACGCCGATTTTACAAAAAAGATTGAAGTTGAAGGTGTGGAGCAGATAGGGACAATTACTTTTAAGCGGGAAGTTGCCCAGAGAAGATACCAGACACAGGTTGTCTGGGAAGATGTGAAGCAGAGTTTCCCTGTTTATAATAATGATTCCATAAGAACATCTGACAACTCTGAAGCTGTTGTTCATCTTCTGGATGGAACTGATATAAATGTTGATGAAAACAGCATGATTATGCTCTCCACTCTGGAAAATTCTATTAATATCAATTTTGCCCATGGATCTATTTCCGCTAATCGTGAAAGGGTTGCAGGTGCTGGAATTGCCGCAATAACAATCCGCTCCAGTGATACAATTGTATCGATTGACAAGAGTAATATTCAGCTTTCACAGCTTCAAGGGAGTGAACTCGATTTAACTGTATCTGAAGGATCTGCCCGTGTTAAAACTACTCTGTTAGAAGATTCGCGTACGGTTAATTCAAACGAAAAAGCTATTATATTAACTGAAAAGAGAGATGTTCGTATTATACCTCTCAAATTCGATCTGAAGCAGCCTGTTCATAATAGTTTCATCATTACAGAATTGAGCCGGGTCCCTGTACAGTTCGGCTGGAGTTTTTCA
Source organism: uncultured Leptospirales bacterium (assembly GCA_964491265.1). Classification (GTDB taxonomy): domain Bacteria; phylum Spirochaetota; class UBA4802; order UBA4802; family UBA5550; genus JBBAGC01. The sequence continues at coordinate 135,831 of CAZBFP010000005.1, forward strand.
GGTGATGCAGCTGCAGTGAGTTTTCAAGTAGCATCTGACAGGGCTTTTCGAAATATTGTAATAAATAGGAGTTATAGGAGTGAAACTCTTATCACAGAGCAGCTTTCTCCAGGTGTTTATTACTGGAGGGTTTTGCCGCTTTATGAAACTTCAAAGAGAGTGGATTCAAGCGAAGTAAGGAAAATTAATATTGTATATAATGCCCCGGTAAGGCTCATTTCACCTGCACAGGGGGAGGGTGTTACTCATTCCCTCACAGGTAACAGCGTGCTTTTCAGCTGGAGCGAAAATGAAATGGCGGTTAATTATAAGCTTGAGATTTCCGACAGCCGGGAATTTGAAAAAATTACCCATTCTGCAGAAACATCTCTCCAGAGGATCGCTCTTGAAAATATTATGCCCGGGAGATACTTCTGGAGAGTGAGCAGTTTTATTAATGCCGGGGGGAGTGAAGAAGTCAAGACAACATCCCCCGGTAGTTTTAATGTGTTAAGGGGTGATGCCCTTTCCCCTCCGGGACGTTTAAATCCTGCCGGTGGTGATAAAATTGACAAGCTGGTTCTGAGAGGGAAGGGTGCCCTGTTCAGCTGGACTAGTGACCCGGGATTTGCTTTATTCAGGTATGAAGTGGCATCTGATAGAGATTTTAAGGAAATAGTATATGCCGGGGAGAGATCTGTTAATTTCGCGGAAATTTCAGGTGATCTTGCTCCCGGTAAATATTTCTGGCGTGTAAAGGGTGTACCTGCTGCAGGTGGTGATATCCCCTATTCCGCGCCTGCCTCCTTTGAAATTGTATCAGATATTGCTTTGAATACAGTTTCCCCTGTCCAGGGTGCAGAGATTCCTTTTCCCGCAGCATCTGAGGAAGTGGACTTGAAATTTTCCTGGAGAAAAGTCGATTTTGAAGGCTCCTACAGGGTTCAGGTTGCCCGTAATGAAAATTTTACAAATCCGGTTAATCTTGACAGCCTCGATTCGGTTAGCGCTTCTGTTAAGCTTAAGGAGCCGGGGATATATTTCTGGAGGGTCCAGCTTCTCGATAGTGAGAAGAGGGAAGCTTCTGTCAGCAGAACAGCTCGTTTTGTAGTAAAGGAGCCGGTCAGGGAGAAACCTAAATCATTTATTACTGTTACATCCCCTGTGCCTGGCGGGAGAATCTATATAGATTCAAGGCTTCGGGGGCGGAATAGCATTACCTATGAGGTCGCCCCAGATAAGGAGGTACTGGTTACAATCAGGGCTGCCGGATTTAAGGAGCATAATCAGAGAGTAAAGGTACCTGAAGGTGAGACTGTTGCAATAAGTCCATCCATGGATAAAAGCGAGCTCCTGGAAAGGGTGAAATGGTCCTTCAGAGGGGCTTCTCCTCTGGGTGCTGACCCGGTTCTCTTCGGCAGCAGGATTGTAGCTGCTTATGAAAATGGTACAATTGCTCTATTGAGCAGCAATGGGGGGCTTATATCATCTGCAAAAGTGGGAAGCCGTTTTGAGTCAAGGCCTGTTATAAGCGGAGATACTGCATATATTGTTGATGTTGATGGTATGCTCTACTCTTTTGATCTTGTTAATGTTAAGCTGAACTGGAAATCTCAGGCTCAGGGGCCGCTGCTTTTCGGGTCAGAGCCTGTTGTTGCAGAGGACCGTATTTATTTTGCCACAGGCCTTGGAGTTGTTGAGGCTTTTAATATTAATGGTGAAAAAATATGGGAAAATATGCTGGATGAGGCTGTTTTCAGCTCGGTTCAGGTTTATAAAAATATGATAATTGTTGCAACAGACGCATGGAAGATTTACGCGCTCCGTAACCGGGACGGGAAAAGGGTCTGGGATGAGAGGATTGACGGCCGGGTTATCTCAGGCCTTCCACTTATATACAAGGATAATCTCTACTTCGGCACACAGGCAGGTACATTTTATGCCATGAGCGCGGATAAGGGTAAAACACTCTGGAAGTATACTGCTGAAGGACCAATATATTCAACTCCGGTACTTATTGAAGAAAATGTTTTATTCGGATCTGAAAACGGTTCCCTATATTCATTATCCGTAGAAACCGGGGAGGTTAAGTGGATATATAAAACCAGGAGAAGCATAAAAGGGAGCCCGGTTTTTGCTTTCAGCAATGTTTTTGTAGCTGATGAAAATACGGTTTATTCTATAAATCCAGCGAACGGCTCAGTAAGATGGTCCGCATCTTTCCAGAGCTCAATTAGAACCTCACCTGTATTTGCCGGTGATGCAGTAGTTATGGGGCTTTCAAACGGGGAGATTGTATCTGTAAGGAATAATCTGGTTCAGACAATACGGTAAGTGTCGGATATGAATTATTATGTATACCCCTCAAAAGGGACTGTCTCAAAAGTCGGATTTTCAGGGATTTGTCATTCCGGTTTTGCAACTTCAATTATTGCAAATACCGGAATCTCCTGATTGAATCAGACCTGAGAGATACCGGCATTTCGCTTCGCTACAGCCGGTATGACAAAAAATTACTTTTTGGACAACCCCTTGTTCTTTATCCCCGAAATAGGGGATGAGCTTTTTTTTGATTTTCCTCCGATTAATTGCTTGAATTATGTCTCCTGTTTTAGTAATAATTTGATTAGAGTATTTTCGAGGTCTGCCCCCTTTGGGGCAATGTCATTAAGTTAAGAGCTTCACGGTTTCGCAACTGCCCCCCAAAACCCCCGGAGGGGGGCTTAAAGACTTTGTCATTTAACTTTTAATTTGTTAAAAGTACCCCTTCGGGTGCTTTAGGGGGCTTAACTTAATAACACGTGCCCCCTTTGGGGCGCCCGAGCGAAGCGACAAAGTACTCCAGGGGTAGACAGGGGGAAAAGCAAAGAAGTGATCCTTTCCCCCCCGACATTTCGGGATTAATATTAAAAAATTAAAAACGGCAGTGATATAATGGATTTTGTTCATCTACATACCCATTCAGATTATTCAATTTTAGACGGTGCAATTACAGTACCTAAGCTTGTAAACCGTATTGCTGAGCTTGGCATGCCTGCTGTTGCATTAACTGATCACGGGAATATGTTCGGCGCCATAGAATTTTACCAGCATGCAAAAAAAGCGGGTATTAAACCGATTATAGGGCAGGAGTTTTATGTTGCTCCCGGGTCCAGGTTTAAAAAGGAGGTTTCACGGGACAGCGGTGAAGAGGTTGCCTACCACCTTATCCTTCTTGCACGGAATAATGAAGGGTACAGCAATCTTATGAAACTTTCATCAATCGGGTACACTGAGGGTTTTTATTATAAGCCGAGAATTGACATGGAGGTGCTGGAAAAGCATGCCGGCGGGCTTATTGCATCATCTGCCTGTATCGCAGGGCAGATACCTGTAAATATACTGAAAGGGCGGTATAAAGAGGCATATGAACTTGCAGGGAGGTATCAGGAGCTTTTCGGGAAGGAAAATTTTTATCTTGAAATGCAGTACCATGGAATACGGGAGCAGGAGATAGTTAATAAGGAACTTGTTAAAATGTCTGCTGAACTTGGTATTCCGGTCATAGCATCAAATGACGCTCATTATATAAATAAAGATGATGCCTATTCCCATGAACTCCTTTTGTGTGTGCAGACCGGGAAGACCATGACCGATCCGAACAGAATGAGGTTTGCATCTGACTCCTTCTATTTAAAGACTCTTGAGGAGATGAGGTCAATCTTTGCTGATTATCCCGATGCTCTTTTTAACACATGTAAAATTGCTGATATGATCGATGTGGAGATTGACCTGGGGAATGCGATTCTGCCGAATTTTGATGTTCCCCCTGAGTTCAATCTGGATTCATATCTGAGACATCTTGTTAATGAAGGTGCGGCTAAGCTTTACGGTGCTGTTTTGACTGAAGAGGTGCGGAAAAGAATCGATTATGAGCTGAGTTTAATTACTAAAATGAAATTTTCCGGATATTTTCTTATTGTCTGGGATTTTATCAATTACGCTCGCACAAAGGAGATACCTGTAGGCCCGGGGAGGGGGTCTGCTGCAGGGTCGATTGTATCCTACTGTCTTGGTATAACAGCCCTTGACCCGCTGAAATATGATCTTCTCTTTGAACGTTTCCTTAACCCTGACAGAAATGAAATGCCTGATATGGATATAGACTTTTGCGCTGAAAGGCGGGAAGAGGTTATTGATTATGTAAAGAGTAAATACGGCGAAGACCAGGTGAGCCAGATTATTACCTTTAACAAAATGAAGGCCAAAGCTGTTGTGAAGGATGTTGCCCGGGCCCTTGATGTTCCATTTGCCGAAGCTAATTTAATAAGCAAACTGATTACAGAAGATACACTTAAAAAATCCCTTGATAGATCTCCTGAACTCAAAAAATTCGCCCTTGATGAAAAGGGGAAGCAGCTTATAGAGATATCCCTGAAGCTTGAAGGGCTTACCCGTTCTGCGGGTAAACATGCTGCCGGAGTTGTTATTTCAAAAGGGAATCTTACAGACTTTGTACCGCTCTACAGGGATAAGGACGGGAGTATCTCTTCACAATATGAGAAGAATGCCCTGGAGCAGGCTGGTCTTGTAAAAATGGATTTTCTTGGCCTTAAAAATTTAACTATTATCAGAAAATGTCTCGATTTGATAAAGAAGACTACTAATGAGGATATCAGGATTGAAGATATTCCCCTTGATGACAAGGAGACCTATAAACTCCTTCAGAACGCTGATACACGGGGTGTTTTTCAGCTGGAGAGTTCGGGGATGCAGAATATTCTTCGGAGGCTTGGCCCCACTGCTTTTGAGGATATTATTGCAATTGTTGCCCTTTACAGGCCGGGCCCTCTGGGGTCGGGCATGGTTGATGATTTTATTACACGAAAAAAGAAGCCGGATCAGGTACGCTATCTCCATCCCACACTTGAACCGATTTTGCGCGATACTCTCGGTGTTGTAGTATATCAGGAACAGGTTATGCTTATTTCACAGGTTATTGCAGGGTTTACCCTCCCTGAAGCGGATAAGCTCCGTAAAGCCATGGGTAAAAAAATAAGCTATATTATTGATGAGCTTGAAACGAAATTCTTATCCGGCGCGGAGAAGAATAAAATAGATGTTAAAATTGCAGAAGAACTTTATGATATGATAAAGAAATTCGGCGAGTACGGATTTAATAAATCTCATTCTGCAGCATATGCTCTTGTAACATACCAGACCGCATACCTGAAGGCGCATTATCGTGTCCAGTATATGGCTTCACTCCTTTCGGCCCAGCCTGATAAACAGGATGATGTTATTCAATACATCAGTGACTGCAGGGAGAATGGAATAAAGGTACTGCCGCCTTCAATCAATAAAAGCTTTTACGATTTCAGTATTGAGGGTGATGCTATCCGTTATGGATTCGGCGCTATCAAGGGGCTCGGTTCAAAGGCGATTGAAAATATTATTGAAACAAGAGAGAAAGCAGGGGAGCTTAAAACCCTGAAGAAATTTCTTGAGAATGTGGGCCTCTCTGTTGTTAATAAGGGTGTGCTTGAAGCGCTTATAAAATCTGGGGCATTTGATGAAATCCATAAAAACAGGGCTCAGCTCTTTGAGTCTATCGACCTTATCCTCGATCTTGCACGAAAGTACCAGCAGGATATTGCATCAGGGCAGGGGGATCTTTTCAGCATGGACAGTAATAAGGACAATACCAGGATTGCCGGGGACCTTCCATCTGTTAATGAGTGGAAGGATAATATAAAACTGGCATTTGAAAAAGATGTGCTTGGTTTGTATTTTTCCGGACACCCTCTGGGGAGGTTTAAAAAAGAGATAAGCTCATTCCCCTCCTATACCCTGGCTGAACTTACAGAGGATCATCAGGATCGTGATATTTCGATAGTGGGTATGATAAGTAATGTTACCATAAGGAGAGCTCAGAAGAGCGGGAAAAACTACGCAGCAGCAATATTTGAGGATCTTGAAGGTACGGTTGAGGCGCTGTTCTTTAACAGGGTTCTTGAAAAATATGGAGATCTAATAAACAGCAGTGAACCTGTAATGGTTACAGGTAAGATCGAGTTTGAGGGGGAGCGCCCCAGGAAACTTATAGCATCAAGCCTTAAGCCCCTTAAGGAGGTGCGAAGGGATGCTGTTGCCGCAATACATATTAAGCTCGACTCCCTCGGTGTTGATGATGATGTAATCGGCGGAATTAAGGGTATTGTTGACAGGCATAAAGGCAATTGTCCCCTCTTTTTCCACATTAAGGATCTGAAGGAAGTGAAAATAATAAGGGCTCATTCAAGCTTTAATATTAAGCCATCGGAGATGTTTATAAATGATATTACAGCATTTGTAGGGCACGATGCAGTGAGGTATTCTTTTAACGGTATTCAGTAGCTACTCATCGGTTAATATGAGGTACCTGCTCAGCATGCTGTAGCCCTGGCCTCCCTTCATTATTTCGTTATTTTTTTTGCCGATTTTAATCCGGATTTTTTTATAATCGGTAAGATCTTTAACCAGGAGCTGGGCAAGTGTAACAGGTATTGTAGTGTCCACCCTGCAGCGGGAATCGAGGTTAATAAAAATGTTTTCGTCTTTAGCAAACTTTATATCATGATTAAGCCCTTTCTTTATCAGCTTAATAATCCTGTTTACTATTTCAAGCCTGTTATATCCGGTAAATGGACCATGTATGTAAAATTCACCCGGTTTAAGATTCTGGTATAAACCGTTCTCTTCTTCCCCTGCATTTTCTCCGTTTATAAATAGCGTTGACCCGTCACTGTATAATATCTGAGCCGGCACGGTTTTTTTGTTGTCAATCCCTCTCTCAAGCTTTCTCTGCTGATTTCTAATCTTTTCTCTAAGTTTCTCTTTGAATTTTATTTTAGTAATAAAGAGATTCAGTTCTGCCTGGACTTTGAAATGGTCCTGAGATTTCTCTATAAATGAAACTGTAAAATGGTTGTTGAATTTCTCTGCGTTGTTTTTTAATTCATCTATTACGCTGTTGATATTTGTATCACCGGTTTTAAGAATATTGAGTATCAGTTCAGAATTGTTTATCATTGAATGGATCCTGGGGAAATCCTCAGGTGCTGCTATTAGTGCCAGATTCAGTATTATATCCTTAGAGTATTCGCTTCTGGTTAAAATAATATAGGTTAAGAGTAAAGTTTTAAGAATACGAAGAGTGTCTGTGTCATTATCAATACCGGTTTTAATCCTCAGATCCAGAACATAGAGAAAGGGGAAATTTCTGTTTTTAATATAATCAAGAATATCTTTTTTTATAAAAGAGAGGCTCCCTGAAGCAGCTGAGTCTTCCCTGATTTTTTTTAATGAACCAAGTGGTGCATCATCATCAATAGGGGTCAGGTTATTCATTAAAACAGTTGCTTTAAATGATTCAGCCAGGGATTGATCCTGTGTAATAATAAATATATTATCTTGTATTTTTCCGGGCATTTATTGTTCCTTTTCTTTGAGTATATAGCTGATCTGCTTATGTTTTGCGGGGGGCTTTTATCCCTTTACTGTTAACTTCCGAATAATTTTATTATTAAACTCAGTAAAATGTCAAGTTGTATTGATGATAAATTTTTGAGAAAAGAGAAGCTGCTCTGACCCCACCCCGAGACCCCACCCCGAGACCCCACCCCGGCTTCGCCGCGCCCTCCCCCCGGCGGAGAGGGCTCTGATGCATGAATTTCAGGTTTCACATATAAAACTTTAAGATTATTATAACTATACATCCAATACCAACAGAAAACGTTTGACAGCAATTCCCCCTCTCAGTGGGGAGCTCACTACTACTCACTTCTTAAACAGTACCTGGCGGATCCACTGTGCCCTCACCCCCGGCCCCTCTCCCATGAATAAACTTTAATGTTAATTCATATATTGATACCGGGGAGAGGGGTGACCGCATAAAAAAATGAACACATGTTTGTTTTTATCCTAATTCTCCCCCTTCTCCCTCGGGGAATTAAGTACAAGGTATTATTTTTTATTATGGGAGAAGGGGGCCGGGGGGATGAGGGCATAAAAAAGCTCATAATATCGGTTTATTCAAAAAAGATTATTTATTTAAACTGACTTGTGGGTAGTAATGAGCCACGTGGAGAGGGGGTTAGGGGGTGAGGTCTTAACAGAATCATGTAACAATATATTCCCTAACTGCAGAAGATATATGCTGCAGTTAGGGAATATATTGTTTGACTTAAATTTTAAAGTCACTAATTTTATATTATTGGCATATGGGATATATGAATAAAATATTTTTTGAAGTAATGACCCCTTTGAATTTCTCTGTGCGGGTAACTGATGCTTACTGGGATATTATTATATCCATTAAACATCCTGTTATGAGAGGTAAAGAGGATGAAGTTAAATCCGCATTGCTTGATCCTGATGAATTAAGACAAAGCCTCAAGGATGAAAATGTTTATCTGTTTTATAAGCAGAAGGATAAGAAAAGATGGGTTTGTGCGGTTGTTAAAGATAATCCGGAGTACGGTTTTCTGATCACAGCTTATCCTGCGGATAAAATCAAGGAAGGTAAAATGATATGGAAAAAGTAAAAGTATATTATGATAAAGAAGGGAATACTCTAACTGTATGGTTTGGTGATTCTTCAGAGGAATATATTTGCGAAGAAACCGGCGATGAAATTATTCTGATGAAAGATAAATCGGGGAATGTTCTGGGATTTGAAAAGCTGAATTATATGTCGCAGTCCGTCAAAGACCGTAATGTGATTTTTGAGACAGCAATGGTGTGACCGTGCTATCGCGCCCCGCCGCAGGTCGCCCAGCCGGTTTTGACCCCATCCCCCTAACCCCCTTCCCCGCAGCAGAGAAGGGGGAATAATTGGACTGGCACGCTGTCATCGTGACAGCAGAGGGGCTTTGAGGCATGAAATTCAGGTTTCACATAAGATTTTTAGATTCATGAAACTGTTAAGACCCCACCCCGCCTACCGGCGCGCCCTCCCCATAGTGGAGAGGGCTTTGATGCATGAATTTCTGGTTTCGCATAAATACTGTAGTTTCATGGAACTGTTTAATCCCTCCGGCCGGTTCGACAGGCTTACTTCGGCAGGCTCAGCACAAGCAGCACAGGCAGCATCGCTTCGGCCACCTCCCTTAATAAGGGAGGGCTATGAAATATTTAACTCAGGCTTCATATAATACTAAATAGTTCCTGATACTTTAAATTCTATGCCCATAAAAGATTCATGATTCAATTACCCCCCTTCCCACCGGGGGGAAGGGGATTGAACAGTCAATGAATCTTAATGTTTTTTATGTGAAACCTGAATTCCCATAACACAGAGCCCCTCTCCCTGGTATCAGTACATGAATTAACATTAAAGTTTATTCATGGGAGAGGGGACGGGGTGAGGGCACAGTAGATTCATGTAACAATGAATTACATAATTCCGGAAGATATCCCGGCACGCTGTCATAGAGACAACAGATAATCCAAAAATTAAGTATCCATTTTTCTGGAATACTCGTCAGCTGCATCAGTTAATTTCTCAATAGCCATATTTTATAATCGTATCAGATCTCATCATTATTCTCCTCAATTAAGCTGATAAATTCAATGGGAGTGTATATTTCCAATCCTGAATTTTCAAAATCAGCTTTATTCCGGGTAATAATAATACCTATATCATTAAAAGCCGCTGCAGATATCTGAACAGCATCTTCAAAATCTTTCATCCCTCTTTGCAATGCATCGAAGATAACTTTTTTATCAATTCCGATTACATCAATAATATTCAGTATATCAGAAATGAACTGAATTGCTGTTTCATGATTCTTCTATCTTTTGGATATATAGTAAATATCAGTTATTGTAGACGCTGTCAGATATGCGGAGATAGTTTTTTGATCAATTAAATCAAATAGTTCTGCTGAGGATTTGAAAAATGGTTCCCTTTTTAAGGCAATATCAAGGATAATATTTGTGTCGATGAGTACACGCTTCATTTATACTTTTCAATAAGATAATTATATTTTGAATCTTCTCTATTATCATTTTCAAGAAACCCGGCCCATTTTGATATAAACTCTTTTCCGGAAGTTTTTATTTCACAACTTTCTTTTTTGGGAAGTATTATTACTTCCACATCCATATTATGAAAATCGGGTATAAATGGCAGATTAACTTCCCCATTTTTTGATACTTTTGTTTCAAATCTATATGCCTTCATAAAGTACCTGTTTGTCTTATATATTTAAATCAATATTAGCAAAAAGAATCATCCTTGTCAACAATTGTTAAATAAAAGAATGGCATGATGTTATCGTGACAGACCCCACCCCGCGCAGTTCGGCAGGCTTACTTCGGCAGGCTCAGCACAGGCAGCATCGCTACTGCGCCGCCCCTCCCCCCAGTGAGAGGGGCTCCGAGGCATAAAATTCAGGTTTCACGTAATATTTTAAGATTCATGCTATTTGATTATTTCTATTTCTATTTTAGAATGTGGTATAAGTTTATTAAAATCGGAATCAAAGGTAATAAGCCTGGTGCAGTAATTTTCCGCAGTTTTAAGATGAACAATATCATTGATATTGCTGAAAAAATCCACCTTGCAGGCAAGCAGGCTGGCTTCGGTTACAATAGAACTATCAATATAGCATTTACAATATTCAATGAAAAAACGGGCTTTATTATAGATAGATTCACAATCCAGCTTGAGTCTACTTAGAGTATATACATATTCCTGGATTACCAGTGGAGAGATCATAAGCTGATTATTTTTTATTGATTCTTCAAATAGCATTTGAGATTTTTTCATCTTGCCGGGGTCCTGATTAACAGAGGCATATATTAAAATATTTGTATCGAAATATATCAAAGGTTAACCTCGTTGGATATTTTGTTAATATCAATATCCGGGTCTATTTTTATATTCTCTGCATCATGGAACAGTTTTTTAAGCAGAATTTCATTATTTTGATTTTTTTTTATATCCTGAACTTCCTCTTCAACCAGAACAATAACTCTTACCTGCTTATTGATGAGATTATCAATATTCTCAAGCTCAATGTATTTATCTTTAACAACAGTTTTAAACTCTATAGCGTACATTCTTTACCTCCCCGGATTACCTGTTCTATTATAGAATAATTCCATGGCTTAATTAAGTCAAGTTTCATTTAAAATCCTGTAATCGAAACTGCTCTGACCCCACCCCGCCTACCGGCGCGCCCTCCCCCCAGTGAGAGGGGCTCTGAAGCATGAAATTGCAGGTTTCACACAAAACTTTAATATTAATATAACTACACATTCAATACCTGCTGAAAATATATGTCACAATTCCTCCCTCTCAGTGGGGAGAGGGAGGTTAGGAGGGAGAGGTCTGAACAGTCAATGAATCTTAATGTTTTATATGTGAAACCTGAATTCCTGTAACACAGAGCCCCTCTCCCCGGTATTAATACATGGATTTACATTGAAGTTTATTCATGGGAGAGGGGACGGGGGTGAGGGCACAGCGGATCAGCCGGGAACTGTTTGAGAAGCGGGTAGAAGTAAGCCACAGTGGGGGAGGGCTTTGAAGTAATAAAAATTGCAGGTTTCACATGAGACTAAATAGTTCATGAAACTGCTCTGACCCCACCCCGCCTACCGGCGCGCCCTCCCCCCAGTGAGAGGGCTCTGAAGCATGAATTGCAGGTTCCACATGAGACTTTAAGGATTAATAAAACTGCTCTGACCCCACCCCGCGCAGTTCGGCAGGCTCACCACATCGCTATCGCGCCGCCCCTCCCCGCAGGTCGAGGGCTCTGAGGAATGAATTGCAGGTTTCACATGAGACTTTAAGGATTAATAAAACTGCACATTCAATACCTGCTGAAAATACATGTCACAATTCCTCCCTCTCAGTGGGGAGAGGGAGGTTAGGAGGGAGAGGTCTGAACAGTCAATGAATCTTAATGTTTTATATGCGAAATCTGAATTCCCATAACACAGAGCCCCTCTCCCCGGTATTAATACATGGATTTGCATTGAAGTTCATTCATGGGAGAGGGGACGGGGTGAGGGCACAATAGATTCATATAACAATGAATTACATTACTCCAGTAGATATCCCGGCACGCTGTCATAGTGATAGCTGAGCAGCGCGTCGTGAGGTCAAAAAATTTCTTGCATTCTATTTTTTCAATTTATATAAACAGATTATGCAGGATAATAAATGTAAAACAAATTGTGATAATTCAATCGCCCGGAACCAGAGAGTCTCTCCTGTAAAAGTTGAGCAATCCAGGTATCTGCGTGCGGAACAGACTGCTGCTGAAAAAGAATTCTGGCTTATGGTGCGTAATAAAAAAATGCATGGGCTTAAGTTCAGGAGACAGCAGATAATTGACGGTTTCATTGTCGATTTTTACTGCGACAGCATGGGGTTATGTGTTGAAATAGACGGTTCTGTGCATGAAACTGAGGAACAGAGAATATATGATAAATTAAAAGATGAAGCAATAGCCCTTCGCGGACTGAAAATTCTTCATATCAGTAATGATGATGTTTTGTATAATAAAGATAAGGTTGTGGAGCTTATTATGGGATATGTGAAAGATTGAACCCGTGAGACCTTGCCCCGCTGGAGGCCAGTCGTTTTGCCCCCTCTCCACCTGTGGCGACACTCATCAATAAGTTAGTGCAGAAGATATATGCTACTGAAAGAAAATTTTTGTTTGATTTAAACTGTGAAGTCACTAGTTTTATAGTAGCATTAAAAATATAAATTCTCTTTAGATAGAGGTTAATATGCAGATTAAAAATAAAAAGAACATTATTAAGACATTGCCGCTTGAAATGCAAAAGGAAGCTGAAAACTATATAGAATATCTTCTTTCTAAAGACAGAGCTGCTAAAAAGATAAAAAAACATAGACCATATGCTTTATGCAGAGGTGAATTTGAAATATCAGATGATTTCAATGCACAATTAAGCGATGATATTTTAAAAAACCGGGGGCGATCCTTTTGATCGACTTTTGATTTGTCAGGAAATCAACAATGATATTGTATTTATTACCAATGATTCAGAGATTGTTAAATATCCGGTTAAAACGATTTAAGTCATTCAACCTTTTGAAAATTCACTAAAAAAAGAAGGCAGCTCAGAATCTGTCCAAAAAATATTCTCATCTTTCTTACCACCAGAAATAGTAAAATCATTATATGTATTATCAATTACAAAAGCAGCATCAAATAAAGTAATTGCACCCAGAAGTAACCCCATACTGCGCTTGTACCTTTCTTTCACTTTCTCTTCCGGTACATCATGCCCGCCTGTTTTCACGCGTAGTTTAATCCTCTCAATATTAAGATCAACAATTCTGGTGAAAACATAGTATAGATACGTTTTATACCCGTGCTGTTTTGCCTTTTTAATCAGATCAAGTTTAGATTCATGACTCATCACAGTTTCAAAACAAAAAGATTGCCCGGTTATAATCAGTTTATCAATCAGATATCCAGCTATAAATGATGCAGAATAAGAATTAATATATTTCTTATTCACTTTCAAAATTCCGCCTTTTAAAGAGAACCAGTTCCCAGGGTCGGATTGTTCAGAATTTTTCCATAATCCATGACTTTTGACATATTCGAAAAACTCTTCTTCAGAAGTGCTGATCCTGTAAGCATTAAAAGTAAAGGTACTTTTTTCAAGAAGTTCTGATTCTATACGGTCAGCACTGACATATATTTCGGTGTGTATATTTTTTGTTTTACGCAAATAATCAAAAAGGGTACTTTTACCGGATCCATTTGGCCCGGCGAATATTCGAAAACGGGATTTCATTATCTCACTTTTTTCTTAACTGCTTTAATCTCTTTCTTGTTCTTATCCTTGTCAAGGAGATATAATTTATCATTTTCAACTACTACAATTGGAGAATTTTTCCTGAACATTTTTCTTTTAACATAATCTGATGCTCCATTAAGCATATCTTGTGATAATTTATATGCATCCTTATCTATTTTACCCATATCTGATTACCTCTGTTTTTATAAAAAAAATGTTAATGATGATTTATAAATAAATGATCTTTACAGGTAATGTCAAACTAATTTTATCATTAAGAATTTCACAAATTGCAATTCAATTTGGTGACAACATAAGAACAGAGTGGATTGATTTCCTGAGACCTCACCCCGGCTCCGCCGCGTTCTCTCCCCAGTGAGAGGGCTCTGAAGCATGAAATTGCAGGTTTCACACAAAACTTTAATATTAATATAACTACACATTCAATACCTGCTGAAAATATATGTCACAATTCCTCCCTCTCAGTGGGGAGAGGGAGGTTAGGAGGGAGAGGTCTTGAACAGTCAATGAATCTCAAAGTCTTATGTGAAACCTGAATTTCCATAACACAGAGCCCCTCTCCCCGGTATTAATACATGGATTTACATTGAAGTTCATTCATGGGAGAGGGGACGGGGTGAGGGCACAATAGATTCATGTAACAATGAATTACATTATTCCAGAAGATATACCGGTGCGCTGTCATAGAGACAGCAGGTAATCCAAAAGTTAAATATCCATTTTTCTGGAATACTCGTCAGCTGCATCAGCTAATTTTTCAACTGTCATATCTTCAAATAAATTTTTACGCCAACGGGTATAATCGAATTTTTCCCGGTTTATTAAAACTATAAATCTTTCCATTTCAATAACACCAGGTTTTTTCTTTTAGCGCATTAAAGCCTTCTAGTTTTATAATCGTATCAGATCTCATCGTTATTCTCTTCAATTAAACTGATAAAATCAATGGGACTTAAAATTACAATCTCTTTAATAAAGTTTTTCTTCTTTAAAATCCCTTTATCAACAGAAATAAAAAAATCAGCTCCTCCTTTAATAGGAGAGCTATATGAAGATGGTTATCTATTGAATCAATGTCAGATTATATAATCATTTTTTGTATCTGCTGGTATAATTCAGCGGCATAATTATAAAACTTTTCGATATCTTCGATGCGAGGTTTCCCCTCAGGCATAAGTCCCAAATCACCCGGGTATCTTGAATCAATATACAGTTTGTTCAGAGTATCAAGAATGTCATCATTTGTAATTTCAATGAAGTCTCTAACACTTTCTTTTAAAAATAGTAGATCATGTTTTCGGGGGATACTGCTATTGTGATATTCAAGGAGTGCTTTAAGTGTTTTTTCAACAGCCTGCTGTGAATGAAATGCCGCTATGTTTGTGAAATTATCCTTATCAATAATTTCCTTTATTAATGCAAGATCATCATTAGCCGATTTAAGCCATTCAGCAGCCATTTTTTTATTCATAAAAGGGTAATACCATTTTCAATTATATCTCTGGAAAACTGACTGTCCATTTCTATAAATTTCCGGTTCATCTCTCTGGTATGGACTATTAAATCAATGGGAACTTCATTTCTTAGCATTCTTACCTGCCTGGAAACTTTAAGATAGATTTCATTTTTTTCATTCCAGTTTTTGGGGACAAAGTCATCATCAGTAACTACATATAAATCGATGTCGCTATCCGGAGCAGGGTTACCTGTTGCATAGCTTCCGAAAAGTATAACTTTGTAAGGATTAAGCGGTTTCAGAGCTTCAATTATTTTACTTTTATATTTTTCCGGTAGTTTCATACTTATATTTTACTTTCAGAGTAACTTAATGTCAAGTTTTATAAAAGAGATTTTTTAAGTAAAATATCAGAACAAGGGGTTGCAACCCCTTGTTCACAAGAGAAAAGTTACGGTTCACATATAAAACTTTAAGGATTCATGAAACTGCTCTGACCCCACCCCGCCAGTTCGGCAGGCTTACTTCGGCAGGCTTACTTCGGCAGGCTCAGCACAAGCAGCACAGGCAGCATCGCTACTGCGCCGCCCCTCCCCCCAGTGAGAGGGCCTCTGAAGCATGAAATTGCAGGTTTCACATAAAACTTTAAGATTATTATAACTACACATTCAATACCTGCTGAAAATACATGTCACAATTCCTCCCTCTCAGTGGGGAGAGGGAGGTTAGGAGGGAGAGGTCTTGAACAGTCAATGAATCTCAAAGTCTTATGTGAAACCTGAATTTCCATAACACAGAGCCCCTCTCCCCGGTATTAATACATGGATTTACATTGAAGTTCATTCATGGGAGAGGGGACGGGGTGAGGGCACAGTGGATCAGCCGGGAGCTGTTTGAGAAGTGGGTTGAAGTCAGCTCCAGTGAGAGGGGCTTCGTAACATGAAATTCAGGTTTCGCATGGAACTTTAAGGATTTATGAAACTGCGCTGACCCCACCCCGCCAGTTCGGCAGGCTCACCGCATCGCTCCGGCGCGCCCTCCCCGCAGGTCGAGGGCTTCGTAACATAAAAGTTCAGGTTTCACATAATACTTTAAGATTAATATAACCAGGAACTATATACCTGCAGAAAAATACTGGTCACTATTCCCCCTTCCCACCGGGGGGAAGGGGGTTAGGGGGATGGGGTCTTGAACAGTCAATGAATCTTAATGTTTTATATGCGAAACCTGAATTTCCATAACACGAAGCCCTCTCCGCCGGGGGGAGGGCGCGGCGGAGCCGGGGTGGGGTCAATAAAAAAGGGCCCCCTTGCGGGCGCCCCTTTTTATTGGTTAAAACTTACTATTTTTTAGTTTTAGAACTTAACAGAAACCTTGTGGAAAAGTCTCCAATAGTCATCGTCTACACCTTTTGCATCCCAGTCAGTTGTTTGTGCATAACCGAAACCAACTGTGTAAGTTGTATTTGCGTCAAATGCATAGCTTGCACCAAGATCTGCTTCCATGAAAGTTGCATCTTCGTAAACACCGTTTTCGCCATCGCCATTTGAGTAGCCATAACCAAGAGCGGCCATTACAGTGAGTTTATCCATTGTGTAGTCTGCATAAAGTTTGAAAGCAGAGAAGCCTTCAAGGCCTGTAGCTGAGTTGCTTACATAATCGTCCATTACATAGAACATATCAAAATCGTCACCGAAGTTAAATGATCCATCTTCTTCATCAGTTGAACCATAAGCAAATACTAAACCAGCTTTAAGGGCGTCAACTTTTGCATAGACATCAATCATGAAACCATAAACGGTTTTGTCAGCAATTGCTGGAGCACCAATACCAAGAGCAATCCAGTCTTTATCAAAACCATCAGCATCATATTTTTCATATTTGGAATCAAATACAAATCCAAACATGCCGAAATCGCCTTCAAGACCAAGCTGGAATCCAATAAGTGTTACATCATATTTGCCTAAACTTCCGGCTGCTGCTGTAGCTGTTCCAGTAGCTACAGGTTCAGGAGCTCCTCCTTCTATCATTGCAGCATAAACACCATCATAAACAGCATCAGATGTAGTACCATCATTGTTTAATCCCTTTGTTCCATAATAAACAAGTGGAAGAACTTTAATCTGGTTAAACTTCATAATTGATGAAAGATAATAAACTGTGAAGTCATTGTCTTCAGAATCTTTTCCACCAAAATAGCCTTCTTCCTGCTGCTTTTCATAAGTAGCAATAAAAATCATGTCAGCTGAAAGCGCTCCAATAAACTGAACCCTCATTTGATTGGTTTCTGTGTTTCCAAATTCAGATGCCCACTGTCCGCCGCCCATAAGACCGGTGTTCAGCTGGAGAAATGGAGCAAACTTGTAGTTGATGAATGCTCTTTCAATAGCAAGACCAACATCATCAGCGCTTCCTGAGCCTTCAGGAACTGTTTCATCATAATTTTTGTCATAGGTAAGTCTCATGTTTACTGTTGCTTTTTCATTAACAAGCAGTGCTGCATTGAGGTCGAAGTCAAGGTCAAACCAGCTTGCCTGGTAATCTGTTGTGTCTCCATCTTCACTCCATGATGAACCGCGAACAGTTGCATCACCGGTGATTTTGAGCTCAGCTGCGAAAAGTGAACCCGCAGTCATGAGAAGCACTAAAATTAATAGAAGTCTTTTCATTTATGCTCTCCTTTTTTTAAAAAAATTTTTATAAAAGTTTTATTTAAAATAAAACATTTATTGCCGAATTATAATCCCCGCAGAGGGAATGTCAAGAATATAAAGAAAATGTTTTGAAAATTTTTAAACCGGCTATTTAACCCGCCGGAGTTTCTCTTATATACTGCACAACATTTCCGGGCACACTTTTATAAAAAATATAATCAGCACGCACAATTTATGCCAGAAAATAAGAAAAATATTACCATCTGGCATAAAAATACTCAAATCCCAGCAGTACCATCAAATTTTTTTCAAAAAAAATTTGTATAATTATAATACTATATGTAATGTTAAAAGTCAATAAAATTATTTGAAGAAGTGAGGCTTTTCCGTTCCCGGCCCGGGAAGCGGCCGGAACAAGGGGTTGCAGCCCTTTGTTCTGATTATGTGAATCTGTATATTGTCCCCTCTGCCGCTTGCGGGTAAATCTTCCGGAGGAGGGAATTTACAGTATCATGAATCTGTTTAGACCCCATCCCCCTAACCCCCTTCCCCCCGGCGGAGAAGGGGGAATAGCAGCAAATATTTTCTGCAGGCAGGGAATTTATTGATTCATGAATCTGTTCAATCCCCCCGGTTCGCTATGCTTACCACACTTCGGCAAAGCTTACTTCGGCAGGCTTACTTCGGCAGGCTCAGCACAAGCAGCACAAGCAGCACAAGCAGTGCAGGCAGTGACCGCCCCCCTTGAGAAAGGGGGGTAATTTCAGCAGATATTTTCTGTAATTACTGGATGAAAAGAATCATGAAATATAAGTTTTATGTGAAACCTGCAATTTATGTTACGGAGCCCTCCCTTGTTAAGGGAGGTGGCCGGAGGCCGGAGGGATTAAAAAGGTAAATGCGCGCCGGTAGCGCGGGGTGGGGTCAAAATTCCAGCGCCTCTGTAGGGTAATCCCTTAAAAGATTTTTAATTATCTGATCCGGTGTAAGCGGCATAATACTCTCCAGGAAATATATAATAAAAGAGGTTCCCTTATTTACAGGTACCTGTAAGTATATACGTTTTTATTGCAGATTTTTTTGAATTTTTTTTTGATTTTTTAGTCCGGCAGGGAATTTGCAGTTTCATGAATCTGTTCAGACCCCACCCCCTGGCCCCCTCCCCGCAGCGGAGAGGGGGAATAGCATCAAAAATTTTCTTGCAGGTAGTCAAATAAGAGTTTTTCAAACTACAGTATTTATGCGAAACCTGAATTTCCTGCTTCACAACCCTCCCTTGTTAAGGGAGGTGGCCGGAGGCCGGAGGGATTAAACAGTTTCATGAAACTAAAATTTCATGCGAAACCTGAATTTCATGCCTCGGAGCCCGTCTGCTGTCACGATGACAGCGTGCCAGTCCGGTACAGGATGTACAAAACGGCTGGCCTCACTGTGGGGAGGGGCGGCGCGATAGCGCGGGGTGGGGTCAGCCGGGGGTGGGGTCAAAAATTTTATTGACCTTTCCCATGCCTCTATTTATTATAAATA
>CAZBFP010000006.1:0-89268 GCA_964491265.1 uncultured Leptospirales bacterium
ATTCTGAATTATTGCGCTTTATAATGATAATTTTTGCAGTGGCGCCATTAATTAAAAAAATCAAACCCTGCGCATGGGATAGAGGCAAAGTATCGCTTTCCCTCGTATTTCATTTTGAGAGATATATGCCTCTCTGAAGTGACGACAGTCTCTGGACTTGACCCTATTGTCCCCCAGTAGAAAGTACTTCCGCTCTGGAATCTCAAAAATACCAACAGAGCCACCTCTGTATTGAACATAAGGTTCCTCAAGTTTTTCCCGATTGATATAAACATCACCATTCCGACAGATATTCACATGATCTCCAGGCAATCCAATTATTCTTTTGATCATCATTTCCTGCATCTCATTAGAATAAAAAATTAGAATATTACCTCTGTAAATTCTGTTAAAACGATAAATGCGTAAAGTAAACACCCGGTCTCCCGGCTTGAGTAGTGGATACATCGAGTATGAGGAAACAACCGTCACATAAAGAAAATATCTTCGAATTAATAATGCCATAATAATGGAAAAAGCTATGGCAACTATCAATTTAATAGTCATGAACCAAGCCATACATATTATTATAAACCAACTATAAGGATATATTTATTTCTGAGTTTAAACATCTTCCCCGATACGATGGGGAAGATGTGAAAATATATATGAAGTCATACCCGATCTCCTAATGGGAGTGGCCATGACCATGATCATGCTCTTCACCTTCAGCAAGATGAAAAAAATTCACATAAGCTTCAACATATTTACGCGCTGCGGCAAGGTCATTTATGTCATAATTCTTTAGTGCAATAACTTTCTGAAATTTTTCTTCCAGTGCGTGAAGCTCTTCCCGGGAAACCAGCCCCGCAAGCGGGGAAAGGTTCCCGATTTCAATGCTTTTATCCGCTGCTGCCACTTTTTCATCAATTGGCGTTCCGGATGGTTTAATCCCTTCAAACGGCTCCCCTTCTCCAGCCCGGTGCAGCCTAATCAGATTTTCAAGGAAATACCGGTCTGCAAGTTCTTGCGCATTTGGATTGAGAGCTCTGACTTTACAACTCAGATCAAAAATTTCATTAACCTCATGCTCATACACAGGCAAAATCCACTTTAGGGCGTAATTTATGTTACCTGTTTCGAGTGCCTTCTTCCCATCAATTGCAGTAGGGCCATCATAGGAATCACAATGTGCGCTTGCTCTTTGGGGAAACAGAAAAAATACTACGGAAGTAACCAGTAGTATAATCAGTAAATAAATAATTTCCATAATTATTCTCCATGAAATTTAATCTTTAATTCTAAGTTTTTAAAGAAAGCTTCTTTATCAATAATGTAAAGAATGCAAAAATTGAATCCGTACTCAAACAATTATATTAATTATTTTTAAGTTAATATTAAAAATAATTATTGTCAATAAATATATTCAAATCTTCAAACTTGAATTAAGCCTGGATAGGTTTTTGATGCCGGGAATATTTCCCCAGTGCCGCTGATGACAAGAAGGCAGCCCTGGCGCGGGAAATGCCGCAAGTATGGCCAGACCCACGTGTCTGTCCTGAATTTCCGCAGGCTCTCCACAGGCTCTGACCCCGCTCCCTTCGGCTACGCTCAGGGAGCGGGCGAGAATGAAATCAATAAATATTGGTAATAACACGCTCGTTGAGCGCAGCCGAAACGAGCGCGCGAGAATGAAATCAATAAATATTGGTAATAACACGCTCGTTGAGCGCAGCCGAAACGAGCGCGTGAGAAGGTAATCAATAAGTATCGGTAATAACACGCTCGTTGAGCGTAGCCGAAACGAGCGCGTGAAAAGGTAATCAATAAATATTGGTAATAACACGCTCGTTGAGCGCAGCCGAAACGAGCCGAAGGGAGCAAGGAGTATAATCAATGCCGGAACTACCAGCGGTTATAAACATCTTCAGCAAACCCCGGAAACCCATTAACATTAACTTTTTTCCCATTGTCAAGAATCGCGGTGCCTGTAAATTCTCCAAAAACCTGATGCTGAACAGATTTTATGATCCCCAGATTTGTAAAAGCCTGACGGTCAACCTGCGGCATAAATTCCATTTCAAACCTTCCGTCAGAACTGGTGAAACGCCAGGGCCTCATGTAATCCTTTTCGTCAAAATGAAATTCCACCTCTTCAAGCTTGTGAGCCTTCCCGTCATAAAAGAGCATATTTTCTGAAGCAGGAGTTCTGTCTGAAAAGCCGTAGCCTATATTCCATCCAAATGGCACACCCGCGGCTCTTCCTGATGCCGAACCCCAGAACCAGCGGTTCCGGTAGGTCCAGTTTCCTCTTCCCCAGTCAAGGGCTCCAAAGTCGGACTCTTCATTAAACTCATAGGTTTTTTCTCCGATAGTGAAAGTCCCTGACGCCGGCATGCAGTTTATCTTCCTGTTGTAATAAAAGGCCTTTCTGTTCTCAGCCCATGATGTGGCTATATTCATGCTCTCAAGGCTTTCCGGCTGTCTTAATTCAATTTGACCCTCCAAACCTCTTCGCCCTTCCGCGTCAATAATATCAGGTGAGCTGAATCTTAATAAGCGTCTGCCAGGAAAGTATTCAAACTCAAGAAAAAGTTTTTTATCTTTAAATGAAACGGTTCCGCTGTCGCTGTCAGGTGAAAAACCGGTTCTCCCCATAGGGAAGGCCCGGATAGTATCAACCTGATTACAGTATCCCCGGTTTAAATCAAAAAAACAGATCGCAAATAGACCGGCGTATCCCAGATCGCTCATTGTCATGGTTATTCCAAACCTCTGCTTTTCCGAGATCAGAGAATAATAATCCCACTCTTTTATGCGATGCCACCCAGCTTTTACAGCTTTTCGATCGTAACGCCACAAGGGGGAGCGGGCCCATCCCTCCTCGATGATACGTCCGTCCCTTCCAAGAAGATCTATAGATTTTTTTATTTCATTCTGCATAATCACCTCTTGTATCTTATGATACTTTCCTCTACCCGTAAATATTACCTGCGGGAAGGGTAAATGTCAATCCAGAATATATGAGTAGAAACTTTATCCAAGCAGCAGCTCAATAAATCTGCCCCGCACATTGCGCTCATTGAATAGAGAAATATCATTTATTATTCCGCCAGCCATGTCAGCGTGGCCGCCGCCGAAACCGATACCTTTCAGGGCAGCCTGGATAATGAAGCTGCAGTTCCAGTCAATATTTTCATTCCGCAGGGAAAAATTTATTTTCCCGCCATTGTCAGCCAGCAGAATCACAAAATCAACCTCACTGAGAGCAAGAAAAAAATCACCCAGAATTCCCAGCATATTCTGGTTGCACCCTTCAGGGAAATAACAGTATGCCACATTTTGTATTATCTCAACCCTGTCTATGGCTTCTTTGTAAAATTTCAGATCCTTCTGCTGTATATAGTTCCGCAGAATTGAATTGACAAGCCTCACGTCCGAAACAGTGTAAAGAGAAGAATAGGCCTGAATATCATTTACACTTACACCCCTGGTGAGCAAAGATGTATCCATATTGATACCGATAAGAAGGGCGCTGGCCATATTCTGAGGGATCGCAATATTATGTTCACTGTAATATTCATATATTATTGAAGAGCAGGCGCCGAAGTCAGGGCGGATATCATTGAAGGGAACATCTTCAGCTTTCTCAACCTGGTGGTGGTCTATAACTCCAATCTCATCACCAATTAGGTCTGTTACATTTTTATTCCCTTTGCACCCGTCAACAATTACAATTTTATCTTCAGCTTTCATATCATATTCGCTGATATGTTTAATATCTATTGAGAGAAAACTGATCATATCCATCAGTGAATCTCTCTGTATATCACCATCGAATGTGAGGAAAGATTTTATCCCGAAATTTTTAAAGAATCCCTGAAGAGCAAATGCGGAGGCCACAGCATCGTGGTCAGGATAATTATGTGTCTGAATGTAAATGTGTTTTTCATTTTGCAGAAGCTTTATTAATTCAGTAATCTCTTTTGTCATAAAAAACTCCGATTAACATGGGTTGATATAAATAAATTACTATAATTAATTTAAGAGTCAAGCTGTTAAAAAAAATTAATGTTTGAAATATTCCACCCTGGATATATACTTAACTATCTAATCGGTCAATATCAGCTTTCCCGGATTCATTGTGCAGCATAGAAATAAAAAATCACCATAGCAACAGGAAATAACCCGAGCACACGCTCGCGATGAGCAAAACCACACGCTTGTTTCGGCTACGCTCAACAAGCGTGTGGTTTTCAATAATTATTGATTACTTTCTTACACGCTCCCTGAGCGCACTTGTGATGAGCGTAGCCGAATCAGCCGAAACAAGCGTACTCGAAACGAGCAAAACAAGCCCGCTCCCTGAGCGTACTCGTGATGAGCGAAGCCGAATCAGCCGAAACAAGCATACTAGTGATGAACAAAACAAGTCCGCTCCCTGAGCGTACTCGTGATGAGCGAAGCCGAATCAGCCGAAGGGAGCCGAAGGAGTACAACCAATGCCCTACACATACATATTACAATGCATAGACGACACATATTACACCGGAAGCACATGGGACCTGACCCGGAGATTAAAACAGCATAATTCCGGAGAAGGAGCGAATTATACATCCAAACGATTACCGGTTAAACTGGTGTATAACGAATACCACGATTCAATAAAAGCAGCATTTGATCGGGAAAAACAAATACAGGGATGGAGCCGGGCAAAAAAACAGGCCTTAATTGAAGGAAACGAAAAAGAACTCCACCACCAGGCCGAATGCAAAAATAAAACCCATTACAAAAACTCCACACCCACCGAATAAACCCGCTCCCTTCGACTACGCTCAGGGAGCGCGAGAAAAATGAATCAATAAGTATAGAAAACCACCCGCTCGTTGAGCGAAGCCGAAACGAGCCGAAGGGAGCTAAAGCCTCCCGTTAATCCTCAAAGCAAAAGCCACCATTTTTCTGTATAAATGCTCCTTCAATGAAGCCGGATTATCCAGATTCATCCTTACCAGATGATGTTCAGCTGATGCCGGCACAGACCTGAAAAATTCCCTTATCAAACCGGAAAACATTTTAACTTTTGAATTATCACCAAAGGCTTTCATCACCTTCAAAGAGCCGCCTAATACAATATCATCATCAGATAAATCAGTTCCAAATGGGAAGGGCTGGAAATACCCCTTCTCCTGATAAGGCTTTAACAGTTCCGAAATTCTTTCCGGATAATTATTTCTGTATTCAGCCGGAATTTCATAATCGGCCTGAATTTTCCCTGCCTTTTTAACCTCATCCAGAAGCTGTTTCTGGAATCTGGAATCTGCAATATTTAGCATTCTTTTTATCACTTCACTTTCAGGAAGATCACGGATATCAGCAATACCATATTCAGTGACAATAATATCACGGCTGTGCTTTGTAATTGTGCAGCTTCCGTAACTGAAGACTATATTGGATCGGAGTGTTTTACCCGATCCCTTTGTGCTCTTAATCATAAGAATAAATCTACCGTCAGGCAGGGCATGAGCCATGGCATTGAAATTATACTGCCCCCCTATACCGCTTACAACAGTACCATCATCAAGGGAGTCCGCAGCTGCAGCGCCAAAAAGAGTAGCCTTCATCCCTGCATTGACAAAACGGCCATCTTTTCTCTGCAGTGAGCGGAGTTCCTCATCACCGTAGAGCTGGTTAACCTTCCCCACTCCCGACATGCCGAATTTACTCCTCTCCTCTTCACTCATATCATTAAGTGCCTGATAAAAAGATTTAGGCCCTATAAAAAAAGCAGCCAGAAGAACCTGCCCCTTCAGCAGTTTTTTCCCAAGAATCTTTTTTATAGCTTTAAGATTTGCCTCATCATGAAGCTCCACAGAGTAAACGGTATCTCCGTCATGGATTTTACCATCTTTAAATATAAGGCCTGACTTAAGTATACCAAAACTGCACAGGTGATCAAAATCCTCCTGATCAAGTGTTGAGTGAATGGCTTTCATTTTAATAAGTGTTTCAATAATATCATCAGGTATATAATTTTCTGATATTCTCCCGCTGTTAAGGAGTTTCATGAGAGGCGTACTGTCGTAAACCTTTCTTTTAAGAATATTTTTTTTGTACATCTGCATAAAGGGATCAACAAACATCTCCGATTCGCCATATAACCCCTGCTCAAAAGTCCCAAGTCCGCCCCAGTTTTCTATCAGATATCTGCTATTTTCAAGAAGACCCGATTTCTCAATTATTTCATTAAATTCAAGATTATGCTCATTACGCATAATAAGCCCCGCCACAATGGCATCACCCAGGGCGCCAATCCCGACCTGCAGAGTCCCGCCGTCTTTTATAAGTGGACTTACATTGAGGCCTATCATATGGTCAGATAATGCAACCGGATCCTTAGGTGGAGCAAAGAGGCTGTAATTAAATTCCTCACCATGCAGTACAACATCAAAATCCTCAGCTGACATCACCGCGTCTCCGTACATAAAGGGCATATTCTCATTGGCTTCAGCTAACATTACATTCTTTACGCCATTAGACCTGTCCTGCATAAGTAAGGCCTGACTCTCAAGTGTAATATCAGTATTACAGGCTGCAGAATATATCCGCTTCCCATCCACCTCTCTATATGCCAGCAGCATAGCTCCCACATTGCTTTTCATTGAATGCGCACAGCGGGGGACATGAGTATAATGATTAGCCAGATGGTTCAGCTGATAATGGCTGTTCTTTAAATTACTCCCCGGTTTGCAGTAGAACTCGTACAGCTCCACGTTAGGCGGAAGAGTCCCATTGCGGAAATCTTTCATGTAGTCAATATCGGGAACGCCTGCAAAAATTCGCTCCTTTAAATCTTTAAGAAAGCGGACCTCCAGCTCCGAATTACCCTGCGGTTTTTCCAGAGAAAGGGCGGTTATTATCCGGAGGCTCAACTCAGGATCCTCCTTAGCCCTGCGGTAGAATTCATTAAGTATTTTTACAGGCTTCCCCAGCGCCAGAGTCACTCCTAAAACAATATCTTTCCCCACATAATTGATAGTGTCATCAACAGCTTTTTTTACGTCATTATCAATTTTTCCGCAATTGAACTTTATACCTGTAGTGTAGTTCATAAAATTAAAATCCCCCCTGAATGTAATAATTTTCACTAATCCGGATAAATCAGCTCCCTGCAGATTGCACCCCATACAGGATAATTCGCAGGAAAAACGTCCCTTTCATAAAAAAGTCCATGGACAGTAAAAAACCGGATATTTGGTCTTTTTCTAATAACCGCTGCAAAAAAGGTCAATTATTAATTTAACCGTAAGTTAAAATATTTAACTTACGGTTAAACGCGCTCCCTTCGACTACGCTCAGGGAGCGCGTGAGAAAGGAATCAATAATTATAGAGAACCACACGCTTGTTGAGCGTAGCCGAAACAAGCGTACTCATGAGAAGCAGAACAAACTCGCTCCCTGAGTGTAATCATGATGAGCGAAGCTGAATCAGCTGAAACAAGCCCGCTCCCTGAGCGTACTCGTGATGAGCGAAGCCGAAACAGCCGAAGGGAGCCCTTAACTGAACTTGTAAATGGTGGTATGCTTAAAAGGATTTTCAGGAGTTGTTATTGCATCAGGAAAAGACGGCTTGTTGGGAGAATCGGGGAAGTACTGAGTTTCCATGCAGAAACCTGCAAACCTGTTAAACATTACAGATCCGCGGCCATAAGTGCCGTCTAAATAATAAATGGTTGGCAAAGCGGCCCACTGCAGCTCCCAGATATGGGCGTTTATTTTTATACTCCTCTGACAAATAAGTCATGGGGTCATCAAAGCCCGGAGCAATCTCTTCAATTTTACCATGTTTATCAGGCGTAGTAATGCTGGTAATAGTAGAGCCCACATTGGTTATTTTTACAGTTGTTCCAGAATTATTGTTCAGCTCATAAAGATAAACAGGAAAGTTCATATCATTCAGGATAACTGTTTTCTCAATAGGCATAAGCCCCTCTTTACTATAAAATATTTTCTTTTACCAAAAATACGGGAGGAAATAAATTTTTACTATACAATCTTATTTCATAAACAATATACTTCCAATCAGTAATTATTCAAAAAAATATCTTTTAGATTATAATACTTGTTGAGCATAACCACCCGCTCCCTTCGGCTACGCTCAGGGAGCGGGTAAAAAAGTAATCAATAAGTATCGATACCCGCACGCTCGTTGAGCGAAGCCGAAACGAGCGTGTAAAAAAGTAATCAATAAGTATCGATACCCGCACGCTCGTTGAGCGAAGCCGAAACGAGCGCGTAAAAAGGTAATCAATAAGTATCGATACCCGCACGCTCCCTTGGGCTACGCTCAACGAGCGTGTAGTTCTCTATTCCCGCACGCTCCCTGAGCGCAGCCGAAGGGAGCACTATAATCTAAAAAAAGGAACCGCCATGATTTTCACAGCAGCAGCATTATTGATAATTACAATAACTATAATATTCACACTCTCCTTTTATCTATGCAGAAAGGTAATAAAACCGGTAGTAACTGACTATGATGAAACATTTAAACTGGAACTGGAATTAAACAGATTCACCATTGACTACTATAACTCCCTGCCGAAAGAGGAAATATTTATCGAATCTCCAAATGGCTATAAAATACACAGCATATGGGTTCCTCTTGCCGGTTCAAAAAAAACAGTAATACTGCTGCACGGTTTCACTTACACCCTATTCGGATCTGTCAAGTATGTTGAATTTTTCAGAAAAAGGGGATTCAATCTGCTCATGCCCGACAGCCGCTACCATGGTAAAAGCGGCGGCAGCCATATAACTTTCGGATATTATGAAAAATACGATGTAAAAAAATGGGTTGATCTGGTTATAGAAAAAACCGGCACACCT
This sequence comes from uncultured Leptospirales bacterium, assembly GCA_964491265.1. Classification (GTDB taxonomy): domain Bacteria; phylum Spirochaetota; class UBA4802; order UBA4802; family UBA5550; genus JBBAGC01. The sequence continues at coordinate 8,863 of CAZBFP010000006.1, forward strand.
GAATGCATAGGTATACATGCTGAATCGATGGGAGCTTCAATTGCAATACAGCATGCTTCAATAGACAAGAGAGTCTCCTTTTACATAACAGACAGCATATTTTCAGATATGGAAGATGCCCTGGCATATCGACTCAAATCAGATTACCATCTCCCCCCCTTCCCATTTATACCGGCTGCCTCAATAATAAGCAGACTCCATGGAGCCATGTACTTCAAAGACATCTCCCCTGAAAAAATTATGCCCTCTTTAAATGTGCCGGTTCTTTTTATACATGGCAGTTCCGACACCTATGTTCCGCCAAACATGTCGCAGCGGCTCTATGACATAAAAAAGAATAATAAAAAAATATGGATCGCTCCGGATGCAGAACACACCATGTCATACATTGAGCATAAAGAAGAATATGAAAAACAGATGGATGAATTTTTAACTTTTTACAGTGATTGTTTTAACAGCAAATCCCATTACAACTGTGCCGACTAAACCCATGATAAGAAGAAAAATTTTCATATGAAGAGACTCGAAAGTTAAGGCGGAGATTGATATCATAATCCACATGAGTGAGATGGAGATAATTTTCATTTTAAGGCTCATCCCTCTCTCTTCAGCAAACTGCTTAATAAATTTCCCGAATATTCTGCTGGATATAAGCCAGTTGTACCATCTCTCTGAACTCTTTGCAAATAAAGATGCGGAAAGAAGCACAAAAGGGGCTGTGGGGAGCCCGCGCACAACAATACCCGCACATCCCACACCAAGAGAAAGAAACCCCAATACTATATATAATCTTTTCATTTAAATATTTCCACTGCTAAAATTTATCCTCAATAATACGAACACTGCAGACTCACATACAATTGACAATACTTTTTTTATAATTCACTCATTCCGGATTTTCTGGAGAGAAATTCAATCAATTTCAAACAAAACCCTCTCCCGACTTGATGGGAGAGGGTGCGCAAGCGATAGCGATGCGCGGGTGAGGGCACTCATTCCGACAGATGTGACAGGACTAAAAATCCGCAGAAGGAATGTATATATCAAACCTGGTGCCGTTACGTCCGGAACTGACTTCAATAAAACCTTCATGTTCAGTAATAATTGTATTCACAATAGCCAGGCCCAGTCCGCTCCCCGACTCTTTTGTGCTTACAAAAGGATCAAAAACCGAACCTAAAATATCCTGGCTTATCCCCGGACCATTATCGCTGATAACAACATGCCACTCACCCTGGAGATCCCCCTTCGGCAGATCCCGGCCCCCCTTTTCAAGAAGAATCTCAATAAGTCCTTTACACTCAACCTGTGAGGAACTGATAGCCTCAGCTGCATTTACAATAAGATTAAGGAATACCTGCTCCAGCTGAGACCTGTCTGCCATAGCAAGAGCTTCACCCTCCGGGAGTTTCAAATTAACTTCAATATCTGCAAGCATATGACCGGAAAGTTCAACCGCATCCCTTATGAGTGCGGAAATATCGGTCTGCTCAAAAACTGCTAAATCCCTGTTTGAAAAAGAGAGAAGCTTTTTCACAAGACCCGATGCCTTAAGCCCCGATTTCTTAATCATATCAAGGCCTTCTGAAATTTCTCCGGGATTTACGCCATTACTGTTATCAAGAGAATAATTCATAAAAGAAGCGGTACTCACAATACCTGAAATAATATTATTAAAATCGTGAGCAAGCCCCCCTGCCATTGTTCCAAGCATCTCCGCTTTACGGGCCCTTTTCAGCTGAGCCTCTTTTTTCTCAATCTCAGTAATATCATCAATCCTTATAATAATACCCGATACCTCACTCTCTCTAAAGGGGAGAATAACCAGGTTTACAACTCTCGGTTTATCAACAGTTACACTCTCACCGGAAAAAGCTGCTAAATTCCGGCTCACACGCACATCCTGGCAGGCCTGTTTAAATCTTCCAATAAAGGGGATCAGTTCCCACAGAATATTCCCCCTGGCTTTCTCCGTGGAAATGCCTGTAAAATTTACAGCTCCCCTGTTCCAGTGAAGAATCCTGTCATCATTATCAAGTGTAATCAAGGCTGAAGGCATTGATTCAATAATACTGTTCATATAAAGGGTCACTTCATGGAGCTGTTCATTGGTTCTACCCAGATCATCAGTTCTCTTTGTAATAGTAGCAGCCATGTCATTTATTGCTGAAGCAATATTATTTAATTCATCCTTTCCGCTGTCATCAATTGGAGTTGTAAAGGTACCATTTTTAATCCGTCTCACCCCATCAAGAATATTGTTAATCCTTTCGACAAACAGTACGTTTAATCTTCTGGAGGATAGAAAAAACATTATTACAGTAATCAGAATAATTGAAATCAGCGAAAGCCTGAAAACAGAAAACGAATAAGTCCTGAGTGAACTGATATCGTAAACAAGCTCAATATAAATACGTGAGGAGCTGTTGAAAAAAAATTCATTAAAACTGAGCCGTTTATAAACCCTGAGAATATCCCCCTCCTCAACAACAGATTCTCCTCTATTGATAATTTCACTTATCAGCTCTTTGGGGCCATAAAAAATTTTCCCCTCATTAATTAAGGAACGCCCCTTCCCCCCTGCGAATGAGTATAGATCTACTGAGTGAAGGTAGTTTCCATAAAAACTCTTAAACATATCACGGAAAAGAAATTCATAAAGCTCGAAGTTATATCTATTCTTAATATATGCCGATGCATCAATGGAAATTTCATAGATTATACTGCTCCCCGGCGGGGAGTAATACATGTAGTGGTTAATTTTACCTTCATTGATTGATACATTGACCCCCTGGGAAACAACCTCACCCTTTCCGTAAATTTCATCGATATATTTAGAAAATGAAGGGCTTACCCCTGTCAGATCCAGGCCCACATCACTCTGAAGAGAGGAATTAAAAATCGAGCCATCTTTATCAATAAAATAGACCTCCCCCACACCAATCTGAGTGGCGAACCTTTTAAGCTCAGGAACTGAAGCTCTATTAATGGATGCGGTACCGGGATATTTTTTATAAAGCTTAAAAAGTGCAGCTTCTCCAATTCCATTCATCTCTTTCTCAACTGAATGGAGAATACTCTGATAATGCTTAAGCTGACTCTCAATACGGGAAATTTTCTCTTCTTTGTTTTCCCTGAAAACATCCCTTACAAAGTTGCGCGAAAAGGATCCTATAACAAAAGATATGGTAATTGCAGTAACAAATATAGTAGAGAATATGAGCAGGAATAATCTTTTTTTCATATAGATTTTAAACTCTTTCCGGAGTGATGGGGAGAAAAGAAAATCTCAACAAATCATTTTCCCCCTGTCCCCCAAAGGGGGCACGAATTATCTATTAGAACTCTGATAATTTAATTTTTATCATTTCTATAATTATTTCAATATTATTTAATACATCTTCATCTTTAATTCGCAATGTGTCATATGCAATCTCAACAACATTAGCAAGTATTTTAATACTCTGATTCATAAAATCACTCAAGTGCTCCTTTTACGTCCCCCCTTCAGGGGGCCAACACATCAGATACGGGCACTCTCAAAATTATTATTTGCGGAATCTCAATCGTCATTCTGCTGGATTTAAACTTATAACAATCCGTCTTCACAGTACACAGTTGCACATTTAAAATAGAGAGAAGTCAATAAATATTTAAGAAGGAAAGAATAAAAAATGAGATCAATCAGGGGAATCTGCCTTTGCAATAATTACCCCCGCATTAATAAGCCTTATGCTGAACCTGATTCCGGAGTAACCGCTATACTCTTTAATGAGAGAATCCATTTCAACTCTCGCCTTCCTTATACTGTTTTTTGTTCTGGTGATAGCGCTCTTCATGTCACGGCCATACCATTTCATCTGCCCCTCCTGAAGATCAAGCTTCTCTTCAAGCTCATTTATCTGTTTAGTATATGATTCCCGTATTTTCTCCAGTTCCGGGTCAATATTTATTTCCATATTTTCATTCAGATCAAAAACCCTTTCATTAACACGCTTCATCAGCATCTCTCTGGCTTCATCAAAAAAAACACCGCTATTCTGAATAAGAGCATCTATCGACTCTCTCTGCATCGAATGCCCGTGAGCAGAAAACTCCTGGTCAGTAAAATTTTCACCAATCTCCCTCAAAAAATATTCAGGTACACTTCTGTCCGATGATACAATAAGGGGAAAAACCTCCCTGGTTTCCGAAAGCCCTGTAAAAGTAACAAGGTAATTAAAAAACATCCCTGAAAAAGGTTTTTCACTTTTAAGAAAAACAACCCCTGTCTCCCCGCCGAAATCACCTGAATAACAGTGATCAATAATTGCATCAACAGCAGGGTGACCAAATGCAAGAAAATCGAGGCGTTCATTCTCAAGTGCCTTTTCACTGTCAAAAGTTCCATACCTGGCATCAGCACTCCCCGGGGAAACCCTGTATAGGCCGGTTCTTTTGTTCTGCGGCCCTAAAAGATCATCAGCAAACCTGGACTGCTCAATAAACCTGCTCACAAAACCTTCGATTCTCCGGTTGGTAAAAACACGATCCTTTAATGTGACCTTGTAATATTCATCATAATTAAAATCCATTCTGTCTGTAACAGTAAGTTCAGTAAGTTTTTCAAAACTCTGCCTGGCATTTTCGATACGCCTGGTCAGCTCTTCATCGACCTCTTTCTTCTTTTTCCGGCCTGTTGCCATCTCCATAAAAAGGGTATTAAGATTGATCTCATCCTCCACCTGCCCGAGCATAATATCGGGAGTTCCTATAGACTCTTCAAAAAGTTTAAGCTTGGCGGTTAAAACCTCCAGCACCCTCTCTGCAACAGTTCCTCTGGTGGAGAAATTATATACATGCACATCATTAGGCTGTCCAAACCGGTGAATCCTCCCTATACGCTGTTCAATTTTCAGGGGAGACCAGGGGAGATCATAATTTACAAGGATATCGCAGAACTGCATATTGCGCCCCTCCCCCCCGGCTTCAGTTGCAATAAGGATCTCTTTCTCCTCTTTAAACTGGAGAATAGCCTCCTCCTTCTGATCCCGGTTCATGGACCCGTTAAAGACAACAACGTCAAAGTCAGCAAGAATTGAATTGAGATAATCCTGGGTGGTTCGAAACTGGGTAAAAATCAGAAATTTTTTATGCCCCATCCGCTTTAAGTCCCGGATAAGCTTTATCAGCTTCTCCCCTTTTTTATTGACAGTAATCTCCGAGGCAATTTTGACAAGCCTGTCAATGGTGGTGATTTCAAATTTCAGCTCCTCAATAGTCTTCTTTACACAAAGTGCGTCAGCTTCGGAAAGTTCTTCATCATCAGCAAAAGAATCCCTGTCAAAAATTCCGTTGTTGAATTCAATAACAACCTGGTTATTCCTTTCTGCCCTGCCAAGAATTTCCCGCAGTTTGGCAAGTCTGTTTTTGAGCGCGCACAAAAGAGCATGTGACGATGAATCGAGAAGTTTCTGAAAAACAGTCATTACAAATCCCACAGCCCTGTTTTCCGACTGAAGCGCCCTGTTGAATTCTTCTGCAACATATTTTGTAGTTTCATCATAAAGAAAACGTTCATCATCATAAAGATCAAATCTTATTGTACGTGCATGCCTTCCGGTAAACCCGCCGACATCACGCTTGGTACGCCTGATTACAACCTGGTCAAGCTTACGTTTAAGTGATGAAAGATCAGCCCCCTCACTGCAGTACTCATTATAAAATGACTGATAAGGGCCCAGGAGATTTTTATCAATAAGTCCTATGAGGAAGTAAAGCTCCTCCAGTTTCCCCCTGAATGGGGTAGCAGAGAGGAGAAGGAGTGATTTTGTCTTGTGAGCTATTATCTCCGCCATATTATAGGCCAGTGTGGAGCTTGAAGAATCGCGCCTCAGCCTGTGAGCCTCGTCAAAAATTACCGCGTCCCATGAACATGAAAGAAGATCATTTTCAAAATCCTTATTCTTTATAAAATCCATGGAGCAGATAAGTCTGTCATGAGCCTTCCAGGGGTTGGAGTCCCCGTTCCCCGGACTCTTCTTTAAAAGCTTCCTGTCCATAATCTGGAACTTTTCATTAAACTTGCTCTCCATTTCATTCTGCCACTGAAACAGCAGAGACGCGGGACATACAATAAGGATTCTTTTATAATTATATCTGTAGATACACTCCTTAATAACAAGCCCGGCCTCAATGGTTTTACCAAGCCCCACCTCATCAGCAATGAGAAACCGCTGTTTAAAAGCATTCACTATACGGTGAGTACTCTCCACCTGGTGAGCCAGAATTCTTGTCCTGGAATTGGAAAGGGAGAGGATTTTGTTATAAGCATAAGCCAGCTTAAGAATACATGCTTCGGTTTTAAGAAGAAATTTTTCACCGCAGTCAATATTATCAGAGCGAAGAAGCCCCCTTATCCTTTCCTCATTCCCAATTATTAGTTCACTTTCAACTGTTTCTGATTCAGAATGAAAGGAGAAAAGATCTTCAGCAATAAAAGTATCTGCCTTCATTTTCAATTAACCGGCAATCCTGTAAAAAATAGATATACAAACAAAATAAACCTGAAATGATAAAATATATTCATTTAATAATCTGACTCTGCCATTTTTATTATAATAGGAATTGCATCATATACATAAACCTGGTGTTTAAACAGGGGATATTCCGGAAGCGACATAATTATACAGAGCAGTATATTGCACAAGCAATTTTTTAAGGGAAAAACCAAAGATCAATGGTAGCAGTTTAATTTTAGGGGGGAAGTTTGTCATTCCGGTTTTGCAGCTTCAGTTTTTGCAAATACCGGAATCTCATACCGTGATTATATGCAAATAATAGTCATTTCTTAATACAAAATATAATTTATGAGATTCCGGCATTCCGCTTTCGCTTCAGCCGGAATGACAGGGGATAGACATTACCCCTAAAATTAAACCACTACCAGATCAATTATATCAGGAAGGTTTTTATTTCATCCTCTCCCGGCCAAAGGCGGGGAGAGGTCGCACGGGTGTCAACGAAGTGCGGGGGAGGGCACTGTATATTAAGCCTAGGCAGTCTGTGTACTGAGAAAAATTCCAATACCCATCTGCTCAATCTGATCTTTTATCTCTTCGATTTTATCGATATGGGCATCTTCATCATTTAAAATCTCAACAAGCATATCACGAGTGGCGTTATCACCAACTTCAGCTGCAAGCTTAATCGCAGCATTATAGTCCTTAATAGCACCAGCTTCTGCGAGCCAGTCGTTATTAACCTGCTTCGGAACATCAGCGCCGATATGAATATCCTTAAGCTTGCTTACAACAGGAGTTCCTTCGAGAAAAAGAATTCTCCCTATCAGCTTTTCAGCATGCTTCATCTCATCAATAGCCCTTTTCTCAAAATCCTTATGAAGCTTTTCATAACCCCAGTCAGCACACATTTCTGAATGAACCATGTACTGATTAATCGCAGTAAGCTCATCCGCCAGCAGTTCATTCAATACAGCTATAAGTTTGTCATTACCCTTCATATAATTAATTCTCCCTTTTAATATTAAATTCAGAAATATGCTTTTAAATTTTAATAATAATTATTCTTCCGGTAAATGTCAACTATAACCTTATCTTAACAAAATATATGTAAAATCAAACATTAATAGGACTTGACAATCCCGATATTATACACATAACTTATTCTATGGAAAAGGGGAAAATAGATCAGCTTATTAAATATTGGCAGGAATCCTCTTTAATGGATTTCCAAACTGCTGAAGAGATTAAGAGAATGGATATCAGAAAAATTAAAGAAAACGCAGTAAATCTCCGGCATATTCTCAAACAGAACAACATACGGGCTGATCTGTTTATACTCTTCGGCTCTTATGCTTCAGGAGAGGCTGACGAAAACAGCGATATAGACATAGCAGTCATTTCAAGAGATTTTGGTCGAGACAGATTTAAAGAGGGGAGTATGCTCAACTACCATGCTTCCTCAGTAGACCATAGATTTGAGGCAATACCTGTAAGCCTTAAGGATTACCTTTCCGGCGAATCTATTTCTCCGATCCTGCATGAAATAACCACCAAAGGAATACCTCTACTTTAAAATCATATCATTCCCAGATTCTTTTCTATAAGAAGTTCAAAACGGTTCTTCTCTGAAAATGCAAAAGAGGTACTGCTGGTATACATTACTATTTCAGCATATTCAAGATTTACAGCAGATGGGAAAAAACTGAATTCAGGAATACTTTCCATAAGCGCGGCTATTTCATGACTTACGCTCTCAACTTCACCCCTTGTAAAAACTTCCGAATTCATGCCGTCAGGAAGGGTAAAGCGGTAACCCACATCACCATTATCAAGAATATGCAAAGAGAGTGCAACAGGCATGTGCTTATCCCTATAGTCTGCAAAAACAACATCTTTTGTAAAATCGTAATCACTCACTGCACCCTTCCCTGCGGAATCAATATCAATCTTATAAGATTTTATCAATCCGCCGCTTAAAGCCAGATTACTTTCCGGATTCGATTCAACAGCTCCGGCAACAGCGCTCTGAGCAAAAAGAATCAGCCTGTAAAGATAATCATCAAAAAACTCGCTCCTCTTGCGGAAATAAAAAAGAGAACCCCTTTCATTGAGAACATAAAAACGTGAAAACTTTTTACCCCTGTTGAAAAATATTTTTATCGAATCATCAGAATCATAAGAAAGAATCTGCTCAAGATATTCCAGCTCCGGCACCCGGTCGTCAACACAACTCATATTTACAATACCTTTACTGTAGGACACAGCATAGAGCATCTGCGGCTCACCGCTAAAGTGGCTGCATGAGACAAGGGCACTGTCTCCTTTCTTCACTTTATTGGAAAAAAGGGTAAATTTATTTGCTAAAATTGTAAAAAAACGGAGTTTCACCGATGGCCTGGAAACCGAAAAAAACCGGAGCATATTCTTTAAAGTTGCTTTTAATGTTGAAAAATCCTTTGAACTGCTGAACGGCTCTGATGCGGTAATCTGAAGTGAGTTAATTTCATCCACACCGGAAATCATTACACCTGTTGCAATTCTTGCAGCTATGCCGGGGAGTTCACCTGCGCCGCTATGTAATTCAAAACGGGTTTCACCCCAGCTGTTATGGTAAAGATAATATATCTCATCAATTTTATTTGAATATTTATGGAAAGGATTAATTATAATATAGCTCATAAGCGGGAAGGGATCGCGAAGAAAATAGCTGTTATGAAGATCGAGGCTTTTAATCGAAAAGTTAGCTGTCAGCTCCGATATTAAATCCCTGATATAATTAGGATCCATATTATAAAATCCCTGCTCTATCTCAAGTCTGGTGAAATCCTTCAGGTACAGACCGTTAAGACTAATCCATACAATCAGAGAAAGAAGATGGGGACTTTTGCGTATAAGCACCTTCTGCAGCCTGTTGCCGTATATAACACGCTTATTCAGAAACCATGTCTCGTTCCCCTTTACATCGCGGACATAATCAAGAGAGAGCAGCTTCTCCGGAGGATATTTTTTAAAATTCAGGGTATTATCAATTTTTTTATCTTCACTGCTGAAATGGGAAAATATCTTTCGGTTTATCCCTATGAGTGAATCCCTGTTAATTGATCCGGCATTAATTTCCGAACCAAGAGCGTTAAGAATATTTTTATATCCCTTAAGAATAATTTTTTTTGTATTATTCATCATCTTGTTAGTTGATTCAATATCCCATGTTTCAAAATTATCAACATGCCTTATAACTCCATCATCCCAGCTCCACTTTTTCGTGTAGAGCTCCATTATGCTGCGGAGCTCTTCTTCACCCGTTTTTTTACCTGCCGGAGCGGAGAGGCGGGGATTTACTTTAAGATAAAAGCATGTTTTAATAATATTAATGGATGTCATATCATTGCTGTGGAGCCTGTAATAATCGTAAACCTGGTCAAACATAATACAGTAAGCATCAGTGCTGAATCTATCTCTCTTCCCTGCCTGCACATTCTTTTTAATAAAATTACTTACAAATGGATTTACCTTTTCATCATTAATATAACGTTCCAGAAGCCCCAGCTTAATTAAAGATTTAAAGGGATTACCCAATGATTTAATAATCTGGAATAGAGCAGCTATTAAAAAATCACCCCTGTTAATCCCTGCAAGGTTACCAAGGTCAACAAAACTTCCTGAATCACCGGAACCCTCTGCAACCTTAAGCCATTCGCTGTAGAGCATATCACTGCAGTCTGCAGGGACAACCCACCAGAAGGGGACAACATCATTTATAATAATTGAACTTCTGTAAAACTCCTCCTTCAGCATCTGTCCCAGTGATGTTCCGGAAAGTCCATACTCCTGATCCTCATCAAAGACATTCATCTTCACCTGATCTATATCATTCAGGAAAAAATGGATCTCCTGCCCCCTGGTTTCCATTGCCCATTTTTCAATAATACTGCACTTTCTCCGGAGAAGTGACATTGAATCACTCTCCATGGTACTGAAATTTCCGCAGACCCAGAAATCCAGATCGGAATCGGGGGTAAAAGCAATAGTACCTGCACTCCCGATAAGGGCAAAGAGCTTTATTACAGGCTCAGATTCAGAAATATTTTTCATAGAAAATGACGGGTTGGTCATCCTCAGGTGCGATGAAAGTTTTGCCGGCATACTGTAATTATAAATACCGTGAGGAGCAGTAAGTTCTTTAATATAGCCGGGAAATTCCGGAAGATTTACAGTAAAAAGAAAAGGGATAAAATCGAAAATATTAATCGTCTCAGAGTCTGCCAGGGCAGCACGCAGAGAATTTATCTTGGCGCTGTTATATGCGGAAAAACTTTTTTTATTTGCCGCAACAAGAGATCTTATTTCTTCAGGGCTCTGAATGCTCATACTCTCCCTGCAGAACTGTTTTTACTGATAGAGAAGCCCCCTGCGGCATTACGGTCATAAACATTTGAAACATAATCTTTATAGGTTTTAATAAGATCAACACTAATCGGACGTTTTAATGTTTCCATTTTACTGTTTTTAATTATCCTCACCTTAGGATTAAGAGGATAAAGCCGGTTCATTTCCTCAATTAAGCCTATTTCCCCGGTGCTTATACGTACAAGATCACCACGCATCATAAAATGCTCCCCTCTATTAATAATAAAGCCAAGAGCCCTTATAAAATCCCGCAAATCGGGCTGGAGAAAACTGTATATGGTTTTATATTGAGCGTAAATTTTGTTAACCATAAACCTGATCGCCTCACGGGGTGTCATGCCGGTCTCTTCAGGCTTAGGCACAGTGAGAGATACAAAAAAGTCCACAAGTCCAAGGAGGCGCACCTCTCTTGGCACATTGTTCTGATAATGATCCATCTCAAAACCGTAGGGATACCCTTCCCCGTCAGCACGCTCATGATGCAGAAGGAGCATTTTTTTTTCTATATCATGAAGATTTTTGTTCTTTTCAACAAACTTATATCCCACATGCGTGTGATTTTTAATAATGTCAAATTCATCATCACTGAGCATAGCTTTATGAAGAATATCCTTTGAAACAGATGAAAACCCTATGTCATGGAAAAGCCCGCCAACACCCATTGCTGATTTCATTTCAGGCTTAAAGTCGAGTCTTGACCCGAGTATAGAAGCCATAATAGCCACATTCATGGAGTGATGATAATAAAATTCATCCATATCCTTCAGCTTCTCAGTAACTTCAAAAACACCATCATCATTACTGTCAGTTTCAGATATTATTCTGCCAACAAGATCTCTCGATTTATCAATAGTACTCTTACCGATACTCTCGCCGGGTGAGTGATTAAAGGTATTCCTTATCTCCTCAAGAATATTTCTGGTATGATTATAGGTTTCATCTTTAAGCTCATTAGAAATTACAGATTTTTTTGCAGTCTCCCTGGCCTCTTGCTCTTTTGAAGGATCAAAATACAAACGGGCAACACCTGATATTTTTAAATGATTAAGCACCCCTCCGGAAATGGGGGTATGGGCTTTAAAAATAAGATTTTTGTCCTCATCAAAAAGATCGAATTCAAAGCGGTAACCCGCCTTGAGAAAATTAACTTCTATAATCCCCTCTTTAGACTGATCATTACCTGAATTATCCTTTATCTGAGTCATAAATCTTCTCTCTATTATTAATGGGAATTAAAACGAATAACACATTAAAATTAATTTTCCAATAATTGTCAATATATAATACTTAAAGTTTATACAGATTATATGGTAGTAGTATAATTTTAGGGGGAAAAATTTGTCATTCCGGCCGAAGTGATAACGTAGTGCCGGAATCTCCTGAAAGAATCAAGGTTATGAGATTCCTGCATGCGCAGGAATGACATTACCCACAAAATTAAACTGCTACCGAATATATCAAGTCAACTTAAAAAAATATTATTCCGGCTATACAGTCAACAAGAGCTTATTGCACTCTTCTTTTGAACTTGACTTTTCTACATTCTCAGTCAAGCTCATACTTAGTCCTAATTGTATGCAGCATTCTTTCTGTTTTTAACAGGGTACACCTTATCTTTCCTGAATGGGGAGAAATTTATATTTCACAGCCGGAGGATATATTCTATGAAAATAATATCAATGGAAAGAAAAGAGAAGGTGGCAGTAGTAACACTGAATCGCCCGGAAAGGCTGAACGCCTTTAACAGGGATATGTTCTCTGCCCTTGCAGAAATAACAGAACAATTGAAAGAAAATATTCCCAGAGCAATAGTTATTACAGGCGGAGGGGAGGACTTCAGTGCAGGTTTTGATGTGAATCCTGACAACCCGCTTGTGGGGGACTTGATTGAAGCTGTGAAAAATCATAAGCGGGAACCTGTTGATGAGCTTATTGCACTTATCCGTAAAACTACAGATGATTTTACAGGATTACCTGTTCCAGTAATTGCGTCAATAGCGGGGAAGGCCTACGGTGGCGGAGCTGAACTTGCTGCCAGATGCGATATAAGAATAGCTGATCCAGCTGCACAGTTCTGTTTTTCAGAAACAAAACTGGGGCTCATGCCCGACTGGGGCGGCGGTGTTGCACTAACCAGGCTCACAGGAACAGGGGTCGCTGCTGAGCTTATACTCACAGCGCGTACTTTTGACTCAGAAGAGGCGCTACGTATCGGTTTTATAAACCGCATAAGTGAATCCGGGAAATCACTGGAAGAAGCGCTTTCAATGGCGGAAACAATCGCAAAAAACGGGCCCGCTGCTGTCAGGGCATGCCTCAGGGTAATCCGTGAAAGTACAGGGAAACCCTTAATCGAAGCACTGGATCTGGAATCAGATGAAGCTGCAAAGCTTATAACCGGAGGTGAATGCTTTCATGGAATAAGCGCCTTTCTTTCAAAAAAAGAACCTGAATTTCCGGATATATAATAAAAATTAAAATTCCACAGCCTCCAGTTTTATTTACCTTACAAGCTGATGATATTATTGTCTCTGATATAAAATCTTTAAATCTAAACAGCGGCCATTAAAGCTTGACTTTTAAAAACTTATCTATAATTTATTTTTTAGAATAAGACTTCGGAAACAAATTTGCAGAAGGTCTCTCTTATAAAAGTAGGATTACATATGCGCCTAAACAACAGCGAGATAAAATCTATACAAAATGCATTTACTACCACTTTCGGTAGTGGTGAAATATATTTATTCGGAAGCAGAACTAACGATACCCTAAAAGGGGGCGATATTGATTTATTTATAGTACCTGAAACCAGTAATGATCTGTCTGAAAAAAAAATTGATTTTCTTGTGAAACTAAAAAGATCTATAGGCGAACAAAGAATCGATGTAGTAATAGACCGGGGCGAAAACAGACCTATAGACAAAAAGGCAAAATCTACGGGGGTTCTTTTATGCAGGATATAAAAGATATTTTTAAAACCGTAGATATGCTCTTTCAGAGTTGCGATATAGATTATACACTTCTGAAAGGGTATAAATTAGATGAAGAACTTTTTAATGATTACGATAAACAAAGAGTAGTTAACAGCTTTCTATTTAACTACATAAAAATTCAGGACAAAATAGGAGCGAAGCTATTTAAAAATATTCTTTTCCAGCTTAAGGAGATTGATGATTTTTCTGTACCAATGCTTGATGTATTGAATATCCTTGAAAAACTTGAAATAATCGACAGCACTGAAAATTGGGATAGGTTGAGAGAGATAAGAAATGCACTTGCTCATGAGTATCCGTTAAATATAGATGAACGAATCGATAATATAAAAATGAGTATGAGTTCTTATGAATATCTGGGGAAGACTTTTACCAGAATAAAGCAATATTGTACAGAAAAAGGGCTGATATAACATCCGTAAAAAAATTAAAATTCCACAGCCTCAAGCGGCACAGCCGGATAAACCTGCCCGTGTACAGGAGGCATGCTGTTGTATACCCATGAAATCTCCACCTCACCTGTTTCAGCAAAGCCGCGCCTCTTAATTCCGGTGAACCTGCCGCGTACAAGCACACTCTCCATATCAAGGGTCATGGCAAAAACCGCGCATTCAGCCCCCTCCGGAATCCTCCTGAGCTCATCATTATAAGCGGCTGTAGAAAACTTAACAAGACCTGAATCAGCAGCCCTGCACTGAATCACGGGAATAATATCGGGGAATCCCTCACTGTCAACATATGCAATAAACTTCAAAGAGGATAGACTGTTAAAAAACGACCGGCCCGGCAGATTCAAAGGCTCATCATCATTTTTATTCACACTGCTTTTCCCTGAAAGAGCAGTAAGAATAACAGACCTGATAATATTAAACATTGGAAGCTTCTCTCTGGCGCCTCCATCTTTCAGGTCAAGGTAATGAACAGTGTTAATTCCAAAATATGTATTATACCTGAACATGGGCTTTTCGTTAAACATTATATACTCAGGCCCCTCCCCTGCTGCACCTGTCCAAAAAGCCCTGCCCCGCCAGAGGTTTTTATCCAGGGTCATCATTAGAAATCCGCATTTATGATTTTTTCTAACATAATATTTGCTCAGGCCCCAGCTGAACTCCCCGAAAGCAAGTTTATCTTCACCAATAGGCTGAAGGGAAGTTATCAGTGTAATATGAGGCTTCCCTTCAGGATCAACCGTGGCAAGCAGCCCTATCTTTTCGCATGGCTCAAGTGCTTTCATATCATCTGTGCTGAATCTCTTTTCTGTATTCATAATCATCTCCTCATCACATATTACCTTACACTTCCGCTCCATGAAACTATATCCTCTCTCACTCCGGAGGATTTTGCTGTTTCAAAGAGCTTCTCCATTTCTGATTTTTCAACAAGCCCTGTACCTGAAAATTCCCATTCAATTCCAAGCCTTTTATACTTATCAGCACAGAGATTATTAAAGGCGCAAAGCTCCCATCTCTCCACAACGCCCGATGGAAGCCGGGAAATAATTCCCCCTATTGCTTTTATATTATCTATCCGCGCAGTGGCGCCGGGTATTACAGGGGTGCGTACCCATATCCTTTCAGGATATAAATGTTCTTTAACATAAGCAGCCACTTTATGCAGGTTTTCAATAATAGGCTCATTTGACACACCGGTAAATTTTTTATGCAGGTCAGGGTCTGCCTCTTTCAGGTCAAAAAGTATAATATCAGCATAGGGAAAAATTTCATCAAAAACCTGTTCCGGGAATAATCCGCATGTATCAATAGCTGTGCTTATCCCTCTGCTTCTCAGCTCTTTAAGAACCCCGGCTGTAAATTCCCTCTGCATGGTACTCTCACCCCCGGACAGGGTAACACCTCCCCCGGAATTTTCAAAATAGGCTTTATCCTTAACCAGTTCATTAACAAGGTCTTCAATGCTCCACATTCTTCCCAGAAGTTCAATTGAGACAGATGGGCAGGTATCTGCACACAGACCACATCCCGTGCATATTTTACGGTTAACAGTAACACCTTTATCCGTGAGGGTCAGAGCAGAAGCAGGACACACCTCAACGCAGAGGCCGCACCCCAGGCATCCGGCGCCAAGCCAGTGAATCTGCGGGAGGCGTGAAATGCTCTCAGGGTTATGACACCAGGCACATGACAGAGGACACCCCTTTAAAAAAACAGTGGTGCGTATCCCGGGGCCATCCTCTGTAGACATTCTCTGAATTTCCAGCACTCTTCCTGTCACGGATGATTTCACATTACTGTTTATCATAAACTAAAACCTCTGATGTGATAAACGTGCTATAACCTCATCCTGCAGTTCCCTGCCGATTCCGGTAAAATAGGCATTATATCCGGTTATACGCACAAGTAAATGCCTGTAATCACGGGGATGCTTCTGCGCCTCCCGAAGCATTTCAGGATCAAGAATATTTATCTGAAGAGCGGTTCCGCCGTTTTCAGCATACCCTTTCAGGAAAGCCTTAAATTTATCCCGGTGTTCGTCACTCCGCATTATAGCCGGGTTAAATGTAATTGTATGGCTTGCGCCGTTTGGAAGAAGGTTAAGGTAGCTGTCAAAAGCTTCATCACTATCATCACACTTCCCCCCCAGCGCCTTACCTACTGAATTGGAATTAGAAGTGGGCCCATTAATGTCTGCACCGTTTGACGGGCAGATTGCATTGGACAAAAACTCACCCCTGCCCCTGCCGTCCGGACTGGCAGCCATTATATAGCCGTCCCCTGCCCAGTAATTCCATGAAAGCATTCCGGGACGGAATCTCCGCTCTGTTGACTTCGTCTTATATTTCCATGTCTCCTCTGTCCAAAGCTCCATCACCTTCAGCGCCATTAAATCAGCCTGGTCATCATCCCTGCCGTATTTAGGCGCCCGGTTTTTGGCCTGTGCCCTGAGTATATCATAACCCTGCCAGTTATTCCTCAAAGCTGCTATAAGTTCATCCATAGAGCATATTTTTTTATCATAAACAAGATATTTTACAGCAAGGAGTGAATCCACTGTAGTGGCATAAGTGACAGCCTCAATTGTGGTAAAGCTAATCTCCGCGCCACCCCTGGTTATATCAAGCTTCTTTTCAGCGCACCCTTTTACAAGGCACGACAGGTAGGGTGTGGGATGGAAACAGGCTCTGACCCTTTCAGACTCTTCATAGAGATGGACAATCTTATTTACAATATAACGGGTCTGAATTTCATAGGCATTCCAGAATTCTTCAAAGCTTTTAAAACGCCGCGGATCACCTGTATCAGGGCCGTCCTGTTTTATCTTTTCTGTTTTACCGGTTATGGGGTCAATAAAGGGGTGCATATCTCTCCCGGAATTAAGAACAAGCTCTACAGCCTTTAAAAGATTAAGATTATTATCCACAGTGCCGGATCGGTCATTCCCTGCCATGGTATTTTCCAGGCACCCCACAGGGGCGTAATCCCATACATTTTTTTCATTTATAAGATCACCTATACCTGCCCGTTTACCTTCAAGAATCATACCCGCCATTGACCTTTCATCAAAATTAAGGAGAAATGGAGCGCCCTGGCTTCTGCTGATCATATCCACAATCCGGTCAAGCAAAGGCTCCGGGCTTTTCCTGTGAAGCCGCACATTCGGTTTAGGCTCAAGAATCGGAGACATATCATCAATCACTTCAAGTATGGCATATGTAAGATCATTGGATAAATCCTCACCCTCAGGGCCAAGGCCCGCAAGTGTAAGGAGCTGGCCGAAACCGGCTGTAATCCCCTGGTTCCCGGTACGTATCATTGAATCGTATGCGGTATTTGCGTGTATCCAGAAACAGCGGAGAATCTCCTTACCGAATTCACGGTCCATCCCTGCGTCAATGGAAGCCTGCCAGAATGGATAAAGATACTGGTCCATCCTCCCGAAAGAGACCCCGGGACCCGGATAATTTTCATCACTCATAACAAGCATATGCGTAATCCATAGCGCCTGAAGAGCCTCCCAGAAATTTGAAGGGGCTTCCCATGGGACCCGGCTGAGATTATAAGCCATACCCCTGAGCTCAGAAGCCCTCGCACTATCCCTCTCCTTCTGCGCAAGTTCGGCACACAACTCCGCATAGCCTGATGCAACATCGCGGGGCATCTCAGAAGCTCTTATCATTGCACGAAGCTGAGCTCCTGCCTCATTTTTTTTATCTGCATCAGACAGATTATTGTAAAATTCCTTCAGCTCCCTGTTTATCCCCTTCCAGCCCATAGCTAAAACCCTGTCATAACCGGGGATAAGGTGCCCGCTTGTTGCGCCCGAGTTGCCATAGCCGTGGTCATGGAACCATTTCATTTTTGCCCTTGCACCATTTTTCCCGGATATCATTTTCTCCCGCTCCCGGGCCTCTTTTTCATTGAGGCAGTGGGAAGTCATTATGTTAAAGCGGGCACCTGCGATCAGATCACCCGGCAGAATCTCCTTTGGAAGATGCCTAACCATAACCTCCCTGTTAAACCAGGCCCTCCTCTCAGGGATACTCCAGGTCCAGAAATCGGGGTGAAGAGGCACTTTCCGGGCAGACATACGGTAGGATGAATATATAGTCTGCATAAGTGAATATGTTTCCGGTACGATGTAAAAGGTCAGTTCATTATACTGCACATCCCAGGGTGTTCCCGTGGTCCAGGAAGTGGTCTCATTATTCCATTTACGGCGGGCCCCCTCGAAGTAATAATCCCGCAACCATTTAATTCTCGGGGTAAGCCCCTGAGGTTCATGTATTTTAAATTTTTCATTAAGCGCTGATGATGTCATGATTCCCCCTTCTTTTTTTTCTTTTTCTTAATTTCCCGGACCGGATTATTTTTTAAATGCTCCTCACCATGATTAATAATCCTGGCCATTACATTTACGGCCACTTCCCTGTCACACTTTTTGACTGCTTCAAATAATTCCCTATGCATGGTAAATACAAATCCGGCGACAGCTTTGTCACGGAAAAATTCCCTGGTCAGGTTAGTATATAAATCTTTAAATGAGTTCATTAAAAGAGGGTAGATTAAATTACCTGAAGAAATAGCAATTAGCAGATGAAATGAAAAATCGAGTCTGACAATATTATCTATATCTGAAACAGAGATCCCCGATTCTTCATCAATCAGAGATTCCAGCTCTTCCAGATTTTTATCTGTACGATTAATAGCGGCAAGGGAGGCTGTTTCTGCTTCGAAGAGTCTTCTCATACTGAGCAGGCTTTCAAGAATTTCCGGCCCGAAAGTTCCTGATGAATATCTCAGAAGCGACTCCAGAAGAGGGAGAGAGCCTTCGCGCCTGTAATCACTAACCACTGCCCCTGACCTGGGTTTAATCTTCACAAGGCCCTTAGCCTCAAGTTCCACAAGCCCGGCATGAACCATTGGCCTGCTTATTCCCAGCTGAAGAGCCAGATCACGTTCTGAAGGGAGCTTCTGTCCTATGGATAATTTACCCGATATTATAAGCTCTTCAAAACGCTGTATAAAAACATCCGATACTGAATCTGTTATAATCGGCTTAAGATTCTCAAGCATATTTTCCCCCTTACAGTAACTGGTAAAACCAGTATACCAGAGGGCAGATAAAGTCAAGAGAAATTATTAAGCTTTAACCCTCAGGAAAGGACCTCCCTCACCTTAAGAGCCAGCTCCTGCATGCTAAAGGGCTTCTGGATAAAATGGACCCCCTCACCAAGCACGCCCTGCTTTGCCATAACATCCGCAGTGTAGCCGGACATGTAAAGAATTTTCATTTCCGGATATTTAGAAAGTATACTCCTTGAAAGCTCACGGCCGTTCATTTCAGGCATAATTACATCTGTCATAAGGAGACTTATCTCTCCAGAATGCTCATCTGCAAGACGCAGAGCCTCCCCCGGTGTGGAAGCTGCAATAACTTTATAACCCAGCGATTGAAGCATTTTAACTGCAACATTTAGTATAGATAATTCATCCTCCACCAGTAGAATGGTTTCATCAGCTCCATCCTGCAGATCCTCCAGAACCGCTGAAGCAGGCCTGGCCGACTCCCCTGAACAGGCAGGGAGAAAAAGTTTAATAACTGTTCCTTCCCCCGGTTCACTATCAACATTAATAAATCCATCATTCTGCTTAACTATTCCGTATACTGTGGCAAGACCAAGCCCTGTCCCCTGCCCGGCCCCTTTTGTTGTAAAGAAAGGCTCAAAAAGATTATCCAGGGTATTTTTATCCATACCGGACCCGTTATCCTCCACTTCCAGCAGTATATATTCACCCTCTGGAGAGTCGGAGTCCCCCCCATCTGTGATACCGGAAAAAACAATGCCCTTTGTCCTTATTATAATTTTACCGATACCGGATATGGCATCACGGGCATTAACAGAGAGATTAGCCAGAACCTGATCGATCTGGGCAGGGTCGAGTTTCACAGGAGCCAGATTTTCACCCGGCTCCCATTGCAATTCAATATTCTCACCTATAAGCCTTCCGAGCATATTAAGCATACCTGAAACAATTTCATTAAGATCAAGAACCCGTGGAGTTACAACCTGTCTCCTGGCAAAGGCAAGAAGCTGCCGCGTCAATTCTGCGGATCTTTCTGCAGCTTTTTTAATTTCCATAAGATCAGCATAAGCCGGATTATCACTCTCAATACTCTGGAGCGCAAGCTCTGCATTTCCCAGGATTACACCGAGCATATTATTAAAGTCATGGGCAACCCCGCCGGCCAGGCGCCCTACAGACTCCATTTTCTGCGACTGTGCCAGCTGTTCCTGAAGTTTACGCTGCTGTTTTTCAGCTATCTTCGACTCGGTAATATCAATAACATAATTAAGGGACGCGGGTTTACCGTTCCAGTTAATTAATGCTGAGCGCAGATTTACCCATTTAACCATGCCGTCTGAACTAATAATTCTAAATGAATACTCTGTTTCGACATCCTCCCCCTTTAGCCGTGCCATATGCCTCTGTTTAACCATTTCAGAATCTTCCGGATGAATAAAGTCAGTAAAAGGCCTGGACACTATCTCTTCAACAGGATAAACGAGAATATTCCCCAGTGCAGGATTAACCATACGCACAATACCATCCTGGGCAATTACAATACCTGAAGAGGCATTCTCAAAAAGAAGCCTGTACTCCTCCTCTTTCTCGGCCAGAAGTCTGTTTGAGCCAATAAGCTCTTCATTCATCGCCTCAAACTCATCGTTCATGGCTTCCAGTTCCTCAACAAGCGCCATAAGCTTCTTGTTTCTTGATGCCAGCTCTATCTTCTGCGTCTCAATATACCTGTTTGCCTCAAACAGGCGGATAGCTGTTTCAATAGAAGCCAGAAGAACTGCCTCCCCTGTTTTCTTAACCACATACCCGTATGAAATCACCACCCCGGTTTCATTTAAAATATCAGGTTCCGTGTGGGATGAAAGGAATAATATGGGCAGATCCCTTTTAGCAAGGATCAGTTCCGCAGCCTTTATACCGTCAATACCGTCTCCCAGATCAATATCCATGAGCACAATATCTATTACATCATTTCCGGAGACAATTTCCACAGCCTCTTCACCGGTTGAAGCTGTAATTACAGAATAGCCGTTTTTCTCAAGAATATTCCTGCCGGCGATTACCGATATGGCTTCATCTTCAACAAGAAGAATAGTTATGTTTTTATCCTTTTTCAATAACCTGTCCTGCACTCTTTTTCTGACATCTTTTAAAAGCACTGAATATCATGGGATAAACAAGAACAAAGAGTCCCTCAACTATGGCAGTGGCCATATGCTCTACTGACACTGAAATTTTATTTCTTTCCCAGAGTTCACCAACCTGATAAAGCGCTTTCTGGAATAAATTTAAATAAATTTCCTTTACCAGAACATTTTCTGATATAATTTTTTCTGTAATCGAAATACAGGCTCTTCTGTCACTCTCAAGAAGAGCTGAGAAAAAATCACGGTACGCTTTATCATCTATCATATTTCCTCTTGATTCATGTTTCAGTAATATTATTATTCATCAGTCTTATCTCATTACCTATTATCAGTTATTATTGATTATGAACAATATAATAATTATAATATCAAAGTATACAGCTTTTTCGATAAAAAATCAGGAGCAGCGTCTCTCATACTAATAAACAGGGGTAATTCAAACATGGAGTGGGAAAAAAAGCTTTTAGTGGGGATTAAACAGTTTGATGACCAGCACAAAGAACTGATTAGAATCATATCGGAACTCAGAAGCTCTAAAAACAGCGGAGAGAGTAAAATATACCTGAAAAGTCTCTTATTTGAACTTATCAGCTACACAAAGTATCACTTCACAGCTGAAGAGAGGATGATGGAGAAACATAACTATCCCTATTTTAAAGACCACAAGCTTGAGCATGAAAAACTTACAGAACAGGTTGAGAATTTTCTTGAACAATACTCAACCGGTAAAAGCAGCCTGGATGAAGAGGTTTTTGAATTTCTGAAAAAATGGCTCTTTGACCACATACTTGTAACTGACAAAAATATGGGAGATTATCTCAACAAAAGAGGTTTAAGGTAATTATTTAATAAGTCTGCTCAAAAAAGATTGACCCTGCAGTGCTTTTACTGTGTCTGATTTTTTAAAAGTACAATCAATTTTTAAGAGATAAATAAAATGAACAGTAATATTATTAAACTCAACTTTGCAGAATATATAAAAAGAAAATTCCAGTTCCTTGACAGCGTTTTTTTGAGCCTCCCGCTCAACAACCTGGAGGATGGTAAAATCCTAACTGATTTCAAGGAACATGTTTATAAATCATTTGATGAAAATAATGATCCGGAAAAAGTAGTTTTATCCTGCTTTCCGAACAGATGTGAGGATAGAGAAATAATTGATGATCTTTTCCAGATTATAAAATATATTGAACGTGAAGTTGTTCTATACGACTCGGTTGAAGATGCGGCATTTGAAAAAATCAATAATCTCAATGGTCCCAATTCCCTGGCCAATGTAATAGGGAATGCTGTCACGGATGAAAAATCAGAAAGATTATCAGAACTTCTTTCAGAAATCAACATAAGGCTTGTTCTTACAGCACACCCTACGCAGTTCTATCCGGGAACAATTCTCGGGATAATAAATGATCTTAACATTGCAATACGGGAAAACAATCTCACAGAAATAAGCACTATTCTAAAGCAGCTTTCATTTACTCCATTTTTCAGCAAGGAGAAGCCCACACCCTTTGATGAGGCTCTCAGCCTTATATGGTATCTGGAAAATGTCTTTTACAAAGCTATACTCGATATACAGGAGACTGTTCAGAACAATGTACCTGGATACAGCGGCGAGATAATTAACCCGGAACTTATTGAAATGGGATTCTGGCCCGGAGGTGACAGGGACGGCAACCCTTTTGTAACACCGGAAATAACCCTCAGGGTTGCCAAAAGACTCCGCTCCGCCATACTGGGGAAGTATCATGAGGAGATAAAAAAATTAAGGAGAAAACTCACCTTCAGAGATGTACATGAAAAACTTAAGATCATTGAAATAGCACTTTTTAGAAGCCTGTACTCAGAAAATAAGCCGGAAATAACCCTGGATGATCTTCTTCGAGTATTAAGAGAAACTGCCGATACTCTTAAGAACAGCTTTGATGAGATCTATCTGGAGGAGACCTTAAGGCTAATAAATACAATAAAAATTTTCCAGTATCATTTCGCTTCCCTTGATATAAGACAGGACAACAAAACACATCGCGAAGTTCTGATGGAGATACTTGAGAGCCTGGGTAAAGCTCATGATTACGAAAACCTCGCCGGAGAAGAGGCTGGGACTTTTCTCCTGGGGAATGACAGCCTAAGCGATGATTTCACTGTTAACTCGGAAATTTCCCGCAATACTCTGGAATATATAAAAAACATAAAAACGATTCAGGAACTGAATGGTGAAAAAGGGTGCTGCAGATATATCATAAGCAACTGCGGCAGTGAAAGAGATGTTTTTGAGCTCATATCACTTTTCCTTTTTGCCGGATGGGAAAAGGATAATATAACTGTTGATTTTATTCCTCTTTTTGAAACTATCAGCGACCTTGAAAAGTCCGATTCAGTAATGCGCCGTCTCTACAGCAGCAGTTTTTACAGGGCACATATAGCCCGCAGAAATAACAGACAGACTGTTATGCTCGGTTTTTCAGACGGAACAAAAGATGGAGGATACTTTACAGCAAACTGGGGGATATACAAGGCCAAAGAGGCATTAACAGCAGTATCTGAAGAATTTAATATAAAGCTCACATTCTTTGACGGACGTGGCGGACCTGCAGCGCGCGGCGGAGGGAAAACCCACAACTTCTACACCTCCCATGGCAAAAGCATAGAGAATACACGCTTACACCTGACAGTACAGGGACAGACTGTAAGTTCAAACTTCGGTACAGTAATGTCAGCAAAATATAACATGGAACAGCTTATAAGCGCCGGCCTTAAAAACCGCTTATACAGCAGATACAATGCGGATTTCCTCCCCGAAGACCGCCATCTCATGGAGGAGCTTTCGAAAGAAAGTTTTGAAGCATACCTTAAACTGAGAAGTGATGAAAAGTTCATCCCCTACCTTGTTAACCGCAGCGCCATGACACTTTACGGGAAAACCAACATCGGGAGCAGACCTGACAGAAGAATCAGCCCTGAAAAATTTTCCCTGAAAGACCTGAGGGCAATACCCTTTGTGGCAGCATGGACACTTAACAAACAGAATATACCCGGATTCTTCGGATTCGGTTCATCACTTGAAAAGGCAATTGGAAAGGGTAAACTTGCGCAGCTCCACGATCTCTACAGCAGGTCACTCTTCTTCCGTACACTGATACAGAACAGTATGATGGTTTTAAAAAAAACAGATTTCAGAATTACGGCATTTCACGGAAAGGATCATGAATATGGAAGTCTCTGGAGCATGCTTTTTGAAGAACTTGATAGAACCCGAAATAACCTCCTTATAGTTTCACAAATGGGAACCCTCATGGCGGGGAACCCCAAGGATCTTCTTTCTGTGGAATTGCGGGAAAAGATAGTTCTTCCACTTTGTGTAATTCATCAATTCGCCCTTTTCAGATTAAACAGACTGAAAGAGGAGGACCCGGAGAGCGATCTCATAGAAAGATATAATAAAATGGTTATCAGATCGTCTTACGGAATAATTAATGCTGCAAGGAATTCGGCGTAAGAGATATTATTCATATAAAAGCCGGATTACTTAAACTAAATCATTACGGGATCAGTTAATCCCCTGAGCGGATTAACTGATCCCGGTTACTTACAAGCGCAGTGGTAAATCACAAACCCATATGCTTAAGCCCGCCTGCATTGATTACATTTTTAAATCCGTTTCTTTCAAGTATCGCTTTTGCCTGGCCGCTCCTGTTACCTGTTCGACAATAAAGAATAATCAGACCATCCCTGTCGCCGAATTCATCAAGCTTCATTTCAATCTCCCCCAGAGGGATATTTACAGCTCCTTTAAAATGAAGTGCTGCAAACTCTTCAGGTGTGCGCACATCTGCTATCAGAGCACCCCTGTCAATCCACTCCTGTACCTTTCCTGAAGAGGCAACACCACCCCTCAGATAAAAAAAATAAGCTGCAGCTGAGGCTGCAATTACAATAAAAATTATGGTTTTTATATTCATAAAAGTATCTCCGCTATTATCATTTTAAATTACACACAACAATAATTATGACAATCATAAACTCTATCTGTTTAAAATTTTTTATCTTTTCCCTTTGATTATCAGGGAAAAATCAGATCCCTGCAAATCCCTTCCCCCCTGTCCCCCAAAGCTCACTTCTACCCACATTTATTCTCCCGGCCCCCAGCCGATTAACCTGGAATGCTGAATGAACTTATACCGGCTTCCCCCAGAGGGGGATTAGTAAATTATTATTCATATTGATACATTCTTAATACTAATGCAGTATATATTAAATAAAAGAACTATGAAAAAAGTTAATCAGCCCCCTCCGGGGGTGGCGGAAAATGATTTCCTGGGGGAAAAGAATTCATTCCGCCGGGGGCTTAGCCGAATTAATTGTTCGTTGAAAGAAGTGGGTAGTAGTGAGCTTGATGGGAGAGGGTGCACAAGCGATAGCGAAGTGCGGGTGAGGGCATTTATATGTATCAATTAAGATGTGGGTAATTAATAGCCCCTGGGACAGGGGCTTCCCTGCGAAAGATCCATCATCAAATAAAAAAAGGGCCGCATATTATGCCGGCCCTTTTTATCTATCGAAAAAAAATTAAATCACTTTTTGTAGCAGGCTTCAATCTGATCTTTAAACTTTTCAAGTACCGCGCTTCTTTTCAGCTTCATAGTCTGAGTGAGCATCTTGTTATCAAGCGAAAAGGGCTCAGAATCGAAGATAAATTTTTTAGGAATCTCGTAGTTATGATAATTTGCCTTAATCGTATCTACAATCTCCTTCTCCAGAAAATCGGTACACTCTTTACGCTTAATAAGCTCAGCAGGATCTGTGGGGAGATTATTCTTTAATGCCCATTTTTCCATTACAACAAAATCGGGTATTACAACGCATACATTGTATTCCTTCCCCTCGCCGTATATCATTGCGTATTCTATATAATGGTTCAGCTTAATATCCTCCTCAAGTGAAGCCGGGAAAACATACTTGCCGTTCTGCAGCTTATACTGCTCCTTGATCCGACCTACAATATAGAGAAATCCGTCCTCATCAATATATCCCCTGTCCCCTGTACGGAACCCGCCGTCAGAAGTCATGGCAGCAGCTGTTGCTTCAGGCTTTTTGTGATACCCCTGCATAACATTGGGCCCGTAAACAATAACCTCGCCATCCTTTGCATTCTCACCTGTAATTGAACGGTCGATAACAACTCTTACTTTATCCTGCACAGGCCCCACACTACCAATACGGTAAGCGTTTGCACGATTAAGGGTTACACCGGGAGAAGTTTCTGTTAAACCGTAAACATCGTAAAGAGGGATTCCCAGGTCCCAGAAAAACTTTGAAATTTCCGGGTTCATTGCAGCGCTCCCTGTCATTGATGATGTGAGGCGGCCCCCAAGTTTTTCGCGTACCTTGCTGAAAACTATCTTATCTGCTATTTTAAACTTCAGATTAGTCATAAAACTCGACTTACCCTGTTCAGCCAGTAAACGTCTCTTTTTACCCGATTCAACTCCCATTACAAAAAGCTTCCGCGCAAGTCCCCCTTCATCATTCATCTTTGTCCAGAGCCCGTCATATATGCGGTTAAAAACCCTTGGAACAGAGATAAGAAAAGTGGGGCGCACTTTCTGGATATCATCCACAATAGTTGTAGGCCCTTCAGCAAGACCTATGGCAGCGCCTATCTGAACCATGGTAAGCACCTCTCCAAGACCGTATGAATGCGCCCATGGGAGTATATTTAAAGTTACAGTGGTCTCATTATATTCCGGGTATGCCTTTACCCGTGCATGAGAGTTACTCGATAAATTCCCGTGAGAAAGAAGAACACCTTTAGGTTCACCTGTTGTTCCTGAAGTATAAATAAGAACATTAATAACTGAATGATCAGGACTCTCTGCAGGGACAGGCTTAGCTGCACCCTTCTTCTCCAGATCCTTCATTGTGTCAGGACCATCACCTTCCATTATAATGACCTTCTCGACCTTAGGGGATGCGGCAATAATATCTTTCAGACTTTCATAAATCTCTTTCTTTGATATAAACAGAACCTTAATGTCAGCATCATTAATGATATATTTCCATGTCTGCATAAGCTCAGCTTCATACATAGGAACATATCTTGCTGAGAGCCCGCTTGTAGCGAAAAATCCCACTGCCCAGTCAACTGAGTTTCTGGAAATAATCCCTACTGCGTCATTTTTCTTAATTCCTAAAAGGGCCAGGCCTGCGCGGCAGTTATCAACCCTTTTGCTGAAATCAGCATAGGTGACCCATTCATAATCACCATTGCCGTTCTTCTCCCCGAAAATATGCCTGTCGGGGAATCTGGCAACTGTGTTAATTAAAAAATCTACTGTGTTGTCAGGTTTATCAAGCTGATACATTACTCCCTCTCTTTTAATTTGTATTATTTTTTAACAAGGCTCAACATTATTACCATAATGCATAGAAAAAGTCAAATCTTTATTCTTTTTTTAGAACAGGCATGCGATTTTATATGCAAGTTGTTTATTATCTGAACATATTGCTATAAATAAGAGCATAATTTTAAAATTAACGCTTTTATTCTCATGAGTGAACATATAGCGGATTATTTTGAGTTTAATTTACTTTAGTGAAAGTGGTGTAATTTATGCAGAAACATTCCTATCTCCTTTATGCGGATCTGAATACCCGTATCATTAGAGATCCCTATTGGAATACCCCCCGCGCCGCTTTTAGGAAGTTCAATCCGCTTACGCTCCCTTCTTATGAGAAAAGAACAGATATGACCCGCATCAACTGAATGTATTGCATTATCATTATCTATTATCATGTAGAATGCTGTAAAATCCCCTTAAAAATCAGAAGCCCCTGCATCTGCTGCAGGGGCCCTGATCTTCAGTCAGCAATAATTATTCTACAATATTCCAGTGTTAATTCCTTAACTTTTATTTTAAATATAATGCTTTAATATCCCCGCCGACATAGGCGGCGGAGATATGGGAAACATCATTATTGCACTAAAAAATATCTTTAGAAATAATTAATGATAATAGTCAACTTTCCCTTTTATACCTGTAACCGATAAATATTGACACAGCACCAAGAAGCACTATAACAAACAGCACAGACAGGGGGAGATAAAATGTCCATCTTGTATTAACCGGAAGGAGTTTTACTATATTCTCAAAACCGCTTGAACGGTTTGTCAGCTCACCGCCGATCGAACTGGCCACTATTCCAAAGACAAAAGCAAGAACACCCAGTAATGCAGTAAATATATACAAGGGCCGATTCTCCAGAATGCTTTCCCGGTAAAGATACCTGATAACAATAAAAGCAGCAGTAAAAACAAGCATTACAAGTGAAATAGTAATTTTATTTTTGATTATGCCGCTATTTAACATTGCCATCATAGGCATAATTATAAATCCGGAAATGATTGTTAAAACAAGAAAAATAAAACCGGATGATACTGATAAAAGCATAACAAAATCCATCTCTTTTTTTAACGACTCACCTAAAGCCGGATTTCTTTTCCGCAGATAAATTTTAGCTGCAACAGATAGAGAAAAAATAAACATAGTACCCATTAGAAGATGCACAAGCATTGAGTGAAATGCAGGATTAATCATATCAGTTACCCCCTTTTAAAGCTGTATTCCGGTCTTTAGTCAATACCATTACAATACCGGAAATTAAAGCAGCTGTAAAAAACATTAAAACCAGAGTCGTCAGAATCCACCTGGAAAGTATTTCACTCCTGAATTCTGATTCAATACTATAGTAAGCTATCTCTTCCTCGCTATGGGCTTTTTTCATCGGTATACCCATTTTAACAGATTTTGCTCCTGCATGCTCTTTAATATTAACCGCATGATCCCAGGTAATCTGGCCAGGATAGAACAACTTGATAGTGACCCATTCAATTTCATCCCAGGGAACTGCAGCCCCCTCAAACTTTTTCGCCTGAATTTCCGCGTCACGTCCAAATCCGAGGGTATGAGGGAAAGATACATAGTGCCATCTTGTACCTGTGGAATTTTTATGAACCGCCATTGCAATATTATACTTACCCATATGAGAAAACATTTTATCGTCACGGTAATTCCCCGTATCCATGGCCCTGGTTAAATCCAGCATCCAGTTCCCCTCCAGCCAGATCGCCTTTGACGCAATGTCCGCCCTGCTCCCCGATGGAGGCCCAAGGAGCCGGCGAGGAATAACATCCCCATTCTTCCACTTATGCGCAGGGTCAAATTTCACAGTCATATCACTTGAAAGATAGTAAATATCATTCATTGTGTATTCAAGATTTTTGATTTTATCCCAGTTCAAAGCGTAAATACCGGTTTTCTGCGGATCGAACATAAACTTGGGCGCCTTTGCATCGCCATCCCAGTTTGTTGAAAACATTGCCCCCTTATCCGCTTTTCTGTCATCAAGAAGGAAGGTATCTTCAGCATAACCTATAGGATTTGACCTGTGAGAACGCCAGTGCCAAAAATCGAGGAAATAACCGGCATCAACAAGTTTTTCCAGCTCATCCTTACTCCGTTTAGTTCGCCAGTCACCAGGAACATAACGTGTTTCAGGAAGAAACTTCCTTACTTCATCAATTCCAACATGCTTCTTCGCCTCTTCAGGATCAGCCATACTTGTCATAAACCTCATCCCTTCACTAACAGTAATAAATCCGCCATACTGAGCAAAATTTTCTACCGCTCCGTCATCAACAAACATGGTAAATCTGTCTTCATAGATCTTTTGAGGTTCAGGCCCCGGAACAGACCGCCCATAACGGACCCACTTCCCATCTTCATATACCAGATAATCATGATAAATGGACCCATGCTCAGAAGGCCACTGAAGCCTCCAGAAAACATCCTTGTCATTATAAGCAACTTTAACCTTTATTTCAGTTAAAAGCTCATCAGGAATAATAATATTCCTGGCAGGATCATCGCGCACAACTCCGGTGGAACCGAAAAAAAACGCAATAATCAGAACAATTACAGCAATAAATGCAAAATAAGAATAAACCTTATCTATTCGCATACCCGCTCCTTTTATAAATTGGATTAAACTGATTTTTGTATATAATATACTGAAAAAAAATCAAAAACATAGATTTTTTTCCAACACGGAAATAATTATACCTCCTCTACAAAAAATTATGTACAAAACTTCCCGCGTCAATAGGGTGAGTATAAAGATTTTACATAGGGGGAACCCATCCATGATAGACTTAAGAAGCGATACAGTTACAAAACCCTCAAAGTCAATGCTTGAGGCAATGATGAAGGCTGAAGTGGGGGATGATGTTTTTAAGGAGGACCCCACTATAAATGCCCTTGAGGATAAAGCAGCAGCTCTTTTCGGCATGGAGAGATCCCTTTTCTGCCCCAGCGGCACCATGACAAACCAGATTGCAATTAATGTACATGTGAAACCGGGAGATGAGGTTATTTGCGATAAGATCTGCCACATCTACTATTACGAAGGGGGAGGGATCGCAAAAACTTCAGGCGCCTCAGTTGCCCTCCTTTCAGGAGACAGGGGACGATTTACAGCAGAGGATGTTTCATCTGCCATCTCCCCTGATGATATACACAGGCCTGTAACAAAACTTGTTGCTGTGGAAAACACCGTAAATAAAGGGGGCGGAGCATACTGGGACATTGATGAGCTTAAAAAAATAAGCTCCATATGCCGGGAGAAAAGTATAGGCTTTCACCTTGACGGAGCCAGGCTCTTTAATGCTCTTGCAGAAACAGGGGAAAAACCTGAAGATTACGGCAGGCTCTTTGACTCAATATCAATATGCCTTTCAAAGGGTCTTGGCGCTCCTGCCGGTTCCCTTCTCCTTGGCAGTTCAGATTTTATAAAGAAAGCCCTGAGAGTACGCAAGGTAATGGGCGGAGGGATGAGACAGGCCGGATACCTGGCAGCAGCAGGGATCTACGCCCTTGAAAATAACATTGGACGGCTTAAAGATGATCACGCCAAAGCCCGGGACATGGGGGAACTCCTTTCATCACTTGATTATATTGAGGAAGTCTATCCGGTGCAGACAAATATTCTTATTTTTAAACTGAAAGATAAAATTAAAGACACAGTCTTTATTGAAGAGCTGAATAGAAATGGAATTAAGGCACTCATATTCGGACCCCAGACAATACGCTTTGTCACACACCTGGACTTTACAGATGAGATGCTGAAGAAAGTAAAAGATGTGCTTGTATCCATAAAGGCTTGATACGAATTCTGAAGCCCCCGCATCTCCCATTGTCAGCCCCCTATCCCCCAAAGGGGGCACCTTATAAAAGCTCAGAAGCAGTTTAATCAATCAAAGGATTTAAACACCCTCTAATATTGTTGAGTTTGTAAAAAATTTAAAAACAATACGACGAGATCAGCAAAACAAAACTTTGACTGATAGATGGATTGATTTCTACAGTGTATTGAAATTCAAACATTGCAGATTAAGAATGAAGATGTTTAAATAATTTCAGTGTTAATTCCTTAACTTTTTTTTGGAATGAAATGCTCTAATATCCCCGCCGCCGAAGGCGGCGGGGATATGGAAAACATCATTATTGCACTAAAAAATATCTTTAGGAATAATTACTGAAATAATTTTAAAATAGTTATAGGAATGATAAAACTCAAACTACCAGAGTAATATTATATAAACTCGTGCCCCCTTTGGGGGACAGGGGGCCCTGCCGCTAAAACGCTGAATGATAGTCTGTGAGCGTCTGCCGATTTGTTCCAGTGCAGATTTTAAGTGCGCACAAAAAAAGCCGGCATAAATGCCGGCTTTTTCTATACGTAAAGGCTTTTCCCCCCTACTCCAATGGAGCACCTGTAAATACAGGATCACTAGCCTTAATAGTGGCTGATTCATTAAACTTAATCGCCTCTGTTCTTCCGAAATATTTCGGGAATTCAGAACCGAGATAAAACTGCGAAGAAAGAACTTTACCTGTGTAGAATGCTGCTTCGCCGTTATCAGCAAGGAATGCATCTCTTTCAGCGCCTTTAAGGTCTCCAACAAGCTCCTGCATTTTAGGCTGGCAGATTGTAAGATTCCAGATATGACACCATGCAAGAGCGAGCATATACATAGCTTCCTGAAGAGGTGTGGCATGCATAAAGAGGTGGAGGAATTTCCCCCCAGCCATCTGCTGCTTAAGCATTTCGATCACTTCATCAAGCTCTTTCATCCCTCTTACGAAAAGATCAAGATATTTATCATCTACAATACCTTTAGCTTTTGCAAGGGTATCTTCCATTCTTCCCTTAAGTACTTTGTAATTATACTGATCCTTATTCATAAGAATTTTTCTCATTGTAAGGTCCATAGACTGAATACCGTTTGTCCCTTCCCATATGGCAAGAATTTTAGAATCCGCCATCATTCTTGCAACAGGGTAATCCATACAGTATCCATATCCGCCGTATACCTGCATAGCCATAGATGTAATTTCCACACCCTTGTCTGTACAGCCTGCTTTTGCAATAGGAGTAAGAATTTCAAGAAGGGCCTGAGCCTCATTAACCTTGTCCTCTGTTTCAGCAATCTTCTTAAGGTCCATCTGATAGTAGAGATAGTATATAAGCATTCTCTGCCCTTCAAGGTGAGACTTCATCCATAGAAGCATTCTTTTTACGTCAGGATGTTTGCTGATGGCAACAAGAGGAGCATCAGGATTAAGCATCTGTGTTACATCAACGCCCTGATATCTGTTCTTTGCGTAAGTTATAGAATTCATGTATGCAGCTGAAGCATTTCCATGCCCCTGAACCGCAACACCGTTACGCGCAAAGTTCATCATCTTAAACATAATCTTCATACCCTGACGCTCTTCGCCAAGAAGGTATCCGTAACAGTCGCCGCTGTCGCCGAAAGCGAGCTGTGAAGTACCCTGTCCATGAAGACCCATTTTGTGCTCAATACCTGTACAGATTACATCATTAAATTCTCCGGGAGAACCGTCTTCCTTAAGTCTGTATTTTGGAACAATAAAAATAGATATACCCTTTGTACCTTTAGGGTCCCCTTCGATCCTTGCAAGTACAGGGTGAATCATATTTGAATAGTAGTCATTCTCACCTGAAGAGATGAATATTTTCTGGCCTGTAATTTTATAAACACCATCAGAAACTTTTACTGCTTTAGATTTAAGGTTACCAACATCGGAACCTGCATCAGGCTCTGTAAGACACATTGTTCCGCCCCACTCCCCTGTCATAATCTTATCGCCGAAAAGATGCTTCTGCTCTTCTGTACCAAATTCGAAAACAAGCTCCATGGCACCGTGAGAAAGGCCGGGATACATACCTAAACTGTAATTAGAGGCACATGCGAATTCCATAACCGCTGTACTGATAGAAACCGGCATACCCATTCCGCCATGCTCAGGTTCATCAGCAATACCCATAAAACCTGATTCATAATAGGTATCAAGAGCAGGATGAAAACATGCCGGGATTTTAACTTCTTTAGTTGCAGGATCCCATTGTGCGCCGACCTTGTCCCCTTCTTCAGCTGTTGGATAAAATACATCAACAGCAATCTGCTCAGCAAGATCAATTGTCGCATCAAATGTATCTCTGTCGAAATCTGCGAATACGGGAAAACTTACAAGTTTGTCAACTTCGAGAACTTCAAATAATACAAATTTCACATCCCTGGTATCTACTAGTGGATTAAGCATAAAAGCCTCCTAAAAATTAATTTTATCTTGTCACAATGTTTCTTGATAAAATAAGATAATCCCCCCTTACAAAAGGCCGGAATAAAAACATTCCGGAGCCTGTATGCTGCTCATCTTATTTAAAAACAAGTTATGTTCAGATCAATTGAATTGAATGAAAAAGAAAAAATAAAAACCGGACACAACACTAAAATTTTTTATTTATTTAACACACAAACTACTCATTTAACAATAATTGCTACCAAAAGACTTTTTATCTGTCAATAAAAATTGATTTTTTAATATAAATTGACCTAAAAAAAGTCAGTTTTCACTGCTCATTCTAAATTAAACTTAAAAACAAGAACTCCCTCTTCAACAATAACTTCCGGCTTTACACTGGCATTCTTAAAAACCTTAATCATCTTGCTGTTTTCATAAAGTACGCTGGCACTCAAGGTTTTAATACCCCTTTTTCCGGCTATTTCAATAAGGTATTCCATAAGAAATGTGGCAATACCTCTACCCTGATATTCCTCATCAACAATAAAAGCCATTTCATAGCTGCCGTCAGTTTCATAATAGGCATATCTTGCTTCAGCAATAATTTTATGGATTCTACCTTTTTCAACAACTCCAACTATTGAGAGGGTTTTATCATAATCCACTGCCACATAACGCTGCATATTTTTATGCGGCATGGAGCTGATTCGCGAATAGTAGCGCAGATATTTTGCTTCATCGGAAAAAAGGTAAAAAAGATCCCTCATTTTATCTTCATCTGAAGGCTTTATCGGCCTGATTTTAACATCAACATTCCCTTTAAAAGTCTTCATTATTTCGATATCTTCAGGATAATTACTTGAATGATCCGCACAGTAAATCTGATCCTTATATACAAAGCCCAGCTTTTTCGCCTCTTCAAGAAGAGCCTCTCTATGATCAGGGTGAGCGATTTCGATCATTGAAATAACTCTTTCCCTTATCGATTTCCCGAAAAGATTTGCCACTCCATATTCAGTAACAACATACCTGGTTACACCCAGAGTGGCTCTTGCCATATCAGCCTCATGATCATGCTTAATGACAATATTACTCTTCCCCTCCTGGTCAACAGAGTTAAGAACAACTATAGACCTGCCCCGCCTTGCAAATGCCGCACCCACGGAAAAATTCAGCTTACTCTCATATCCGGAAAGAAGATTATCACCTGAATGAAAAACAATAGACTCCCCGGAAACATCAATCCTCTTGACATTCATGATGCTGACAAGCTTATCAACCCGTCGTATGTTCATCGGGTTTGCCAGTATTGCAATAGGGTAAAATTCGAAAAGATGATTCTTGGAAATATAATCATAGAGCTCTCTTGTACCGTAACAGTAACTGGCAGTAACCTGCCCCCCTTTATACCTGCTCTTCTCATTAGACACAGCACCGCTCTCAATCAGGTCCATAACCCAGTCGGAAAAAACATTTGTAAAAACGCCAAGCCCCTTTTTCTCTTTAAGATGCTCAGCAATAGCGTCAAAAATACGCCCCACATGCATAACAACCGTTGTGCCGTCATTTATAAGATTCGATACATATTTCCCTATTTTAGACATTTCAGGGGTAAAGGGCTTTCTTTTCATTACAGGTATCGGTTCCATACTCTCTATTATATGATGGACCTGATCAACATGAACAAAGGTATCACCAAAGGTTACAGGCATGGAATAATTGATTTCTGCTATAACAATTTTAGCCTGTTTTATTACTATCTTTGCCACATCACAGGCAACACCAAGACTCATATACCCCCTCTCGTCAGGGGGGGACATGGTAACAACAGCAACATCAACACGCTGCGCCCCCCTTGAAAAGATGTAGGGTATTTCCATGAGATTTGCAGGGATAAAATCAACCTCCCCTGACTCAATCCTTTTAATAATACTCTCACCTGTACTGAAGGTTTTAAGCCTGTACTTGGATCCGTTATCCTGCCCCATATCAAGGTAATCAGCCATTGTAATAAGCTGAATCAGCTCAAGATCAAGCAGGTTCGGTCCTGTAGACTTTAACATTTCAGAAATGAACATAGCAGGCACAGCAGGCCCGCTGCTTAGAAAAATTTTAGCCCCGGGCTTTATCAGGTTAAGGACTTTTTCAGCAGTTGTAATTTTATCCGAATACATCTCTCGTTACCGCCTTTATTTTTTTGACTCTTCCTCTTTACGGAGCTCTTTTTTAAGAATTTTACCCACATTGCTCTCAGGAAGAGAGTCTCTTATTTCGATTACAGATGGGAGCTTATACTTTGCCAGCCTCTCCTCACAGTAAGCCATAATCTCCTTCTCTGTTACACTCTCCCCCTCATTGGGAACAACAAAAAGCTTTATATTTTCTCCCCTTTTAACATCGGGAATACCAATTGCTGCAGCCTTCTGCACTTTAGGGTGCTCGTAAAGAACTTCTTCAATTTCCCTCGGGTATACATTATATCCTGAGGTTAAAATAATATCTTTCTTTCTGTCAACTATAAAGAAGTAGCCATCCTCATCCATATATGCTATGTCACCTGAATATAGCCAGCCGTTACGGATTGTTTTTGCGGTTTCATCAGACTTATTTAAATATCCTGAAGTCACCTGGGGCCCCCTGAATATCATCTCACCTTCTTTACCAACAGGCATATCCTCTGTGCCGTTTTCAAGATCAACAATTCTCACTTCAGTATCAGGATATGGAAGGCCTATACTCCCCGGTTTATGATTCCCCTTATATGGATTAAGATGAGTCTGCGGAGAGGTTTCTGTCATTCCGAAACCTTCGTTTATATGTGCGCCTGTAAGCTCGTGGAACTGATTCATTACCTCCACAGGGAGTGATGATGCCCCTGATGAAAGAACCTTATAACAGGACATGTCGGTTTTCTTTAAATCAGGATGCTGAAGCATTCCCACATACATTGTGGGAACCATGGAACATATAGTGGGCCTGTATTTTCTTGTTGCTTCGAGAAGTTCCTGCGGCTGAGGCTTTGGAACCATTACTGCTGTCCACCCCATTGAAACAGGAAGATTAAGCGCTGCAGACATGCCCAGTATATGGAACACCGGAGGAGCGGATATTACAACCTCATTACCCGGTTCAAGCCCCAAAAACCAGGCATGATACATCTGCACCATGGAACTTAAATTCCTGTGGGTAAGAACAGCTCCCTTTGACTGGCCGGTAGTACCACCTGTGTACTGATAAACTGCTACATCATCAATTTTAACATCACCTTTTTTATAATCCCTCTTCTCTTTCACTGCATCAAGCCATTTGTAAACCCCGTCTGCGTCAGGCACATCAGCTTTCATACCCTTTTTTTTACCAACAAGTTTAAAGAGAAAACTTTTGATTCCGGGGAGATAATCCCCTATTGATGTATAAATAATCTTTTCAACAGAAGTATCCTTTCTCAGATTAATCATTCTTTCAGCAAGAAGATCGAGTGTAATCAGAATCTTCGCTTTTGCGTCATTAAACTGATAAGCCAGCTCCCTGTCAGTATAGAGAGGATTATTCATCTGGACTATAGCCCCCAGCCTGAGAGCAGCATAGTATGCTGCAGCTGTCTGGATCATATTAGGGAGGAGAATTGCAACAACATCCCCCTGCCTCACACCCTTTTCATAGAGAAAACCTGCAACTCTCTCTGTGAGGGCATCAAAATCCTTGAATTTGATTTTATACCCCATAAAAATAAAACCTGTATTTTCAGGATATTTCTTAACAGTTCTGTCAAGAAACTGATGAATACAGACCTCTTCATAATTGATATTTGCCGGAACACCCTCTGCATAATGCTTCAGCCACGGTCTGCTTAAATAAAGATTCATACTGTTCATAATTCCCCCCCCCCCCGGAAACCTTTAATTTTATTAAGTCACAGCATTATATCATTTTAAATACATTAAAGTCAAATTCTTTTACTAAAATTTTACTTTCAATTTGATATATTATCAACTATAAAATGATGCCGCAGAAAACAGGGGGAGGGGGGATAAAATAATTTCGAAAAAAAAGCTGCCTTAAAAAAGGCAGCCCAACACAATTTCGTATACTTCTTACCAGAAGAATTGATCATTGTGTCAATAATGGCATAATAAACCGTGCTTGTCAAACTTATTTTAAACATATTATAATTTTTGGTAAATTTTTACAAAAAATTACAAAATACTACCAGTGTTAATTCCTTAACTTTTTTTTGGAATAAAATGCTCTAATACCCCCGCCGCCATTGGCGGCGGGGGTATGGGAAACATCATTATTGCACTAAAAAATATCTTTAGGAATAATTACAAAATACTACATAAAAATTCTCCACTCACTGGAATAAATATTAAACCTGTTCTTCCGAACAAAACCTGCCAGGGTTATACCGCTTTCACGGGCCATACTTACAGCAAGACTTGTTGGAGCAGAAACCCCTGCAATAACAGATACCCCTGCTCTGACCCCTTTCATAACCATTTCATAACTAAGGCGCGATGAAAGGATGCAGAAAAACCCCTCACCATGTTTCCCGTTTAAAATCAGATATCCTGTGCATTTATCCAGTGCATTGTGGCGCCCCACATCCTCGGCAAAAACAAGACAGGACCCGTCTATGCTATAAAGAGC
Source organism: uncultured Leptospirales bacterium (assembly GCA_964491265.1). Lineage (GTDB taxonomy): Bacteria > Spirochaetota > UBA4802 > UBA4802 > UBA5550 > JBBAGC01. Next base: position 47,774 of record CAZBFP010000006.1, read on the forward strand.
TGCAGCATGAGTGGCTCCTGTTTCATTGAAAATCTTCTGCCTTGGGAAAAAGTCCTCCTGAAGCTTAAAAAGAAGATCCCCGGAAAATAAAGGCTTTCTTTCTTCTTCAGGTGTTTCCCCTCTATATCCGACAGCCCCCCTTTCAGGAATTACACCTGCGGAGCTCCGTATAATTTTTATCTCCCCTGATCCGGAATCCCCGGTAATTTCCGCCTCCACATCAACAGTGCTTTCATCAATAAGCAAAACCGATTTAATATCTACAGGGGATTTTACCAGCCCGGAATTATAGCATATCCCTGCGGCAAGCTCCCGGTCCATACCGGGCATCCTCATACAGAAAAACTTTGCAGTGCCATTTACCCTTACTTCGAGAGGGGCTTCAACAGCAAGAGTATCATGGAGTTTCCCGTAAACACCCTTATCAAAAGTCATAATTTCAAATTTTTCTGTTTCCATTATAATCCTTCAAAATAAAAAATATCATCTCATAAACAGCACTATACTGGTGAAACGCCAATATATGGAGACTGCCCGGCGCAGCTTCTGCATTTTTCACCATGTTTCACCGGATAAGCCTCGCCGCAATCTACGCAAATAGCTGAAGGGCCGCCTTTAACTCTGGCCAGTTTCCCGGGGTCTACTTTAACACGCTGCATACTCAAGAGCCCATGGCCCGCTTCTTTTATCTGGCCGAAAAGCAGATCCCCATCCTGTTCTTTTTTTGATTTCAGCTTGAGAAACCAGCTGTTAACCTCCGGCCAGTTTTTCAGCTTCTCCGGATCAAGATAAACCCTAACCCCTTCTCCGCTCCTCTTATCATACATGGTGATAGCGAATTTACCAAAATCCATTATTTTCACCCAGCCGTTTCCTATTGTACAGGGAGTAAGGAGCTGAATAGAATCAGGCAGACAGACCTCTGTTTCACTTATAGCGTCAAAAAATTCTCCTTCCGGAAGATTTTTTAAAGCCATATCCACCATAAACCCGCCTATAAGAAGGCCTGGCGCCAGGTTCCCGTGGAATGATTCAACAAGCCTTACATATTCTTCATATGAGTACTTACCAATATACATAATTTTCTCCATTTTTTATAAATAATTCATCAGTATGCAAGAGCCAGCTTTACCTCTCTGGCAGCCCTGTTTACCTGTTCACTCCCTTCACTCTGTGCAAGGGGACGCTCAATCCAGGTTTTACTTAATCTCCCGTCAACTACAGGGAGAATTTCATCTGCAAGATACAAAGCTTCATTTATATCATGGGTTACGTAAATTATCGGGATATCGAATCTCTTCTTAATATTGATCATCTCTTCCCTTAAACTCCGGCGTGAAACAAAATCGAGCGCTGAAAAAGGCTCATCTAAAAGCAGAACTTCAGGCTCCCTTGCAAGGGCCTGGCAGACAGCACACCTCTGCCTCTCACCCCCTGAAACCATGTGTGGCTTTCTCTGCATCAAATGATCAATTCTGAATATTTCAAAAAGCTCAAATACATTTTTTCTGTCAGAAGCTGCAAAAGCGGCATTTTCAAAAAGATTCAGATGAGGGAAAAGAGTATAATCCTGAAAAACATATCCTGTTTTCCGCTTACGGGGAGGGATGGATCTTCGAGTATCGGAATCAAACCAGATTTCATCCCCCAGAGTAATCCTCCCTTTATCCGGCATGTCAAGCCCGGCAAGCATTCTCACCAGAGTGGTCTTCCCCCCTCCTGAAGGACCTATCATTACTGATATGCTGCCCGGATTACAGAAAAAAGAGATATCTATTTCAAAACATGATAGTCTTTTTTTTACAGAAACCTTCAATGACATTATCTTTCCTCATTAAGTTTATTTACAAGAAAAAGGAAGAGGAAACTCACCGGCAGAAAGGCAAGCGACATTAATGCTGCTCCCCTGTAATTCATAGTTTCCACAGCTTCATATATGGCGATTGAAGCCACCTTTGTTACACCGGGGATACTCCCGCCAACCATTACAATTACTCCAAAAGCCCCCATGGCGTGGAGAAAGACAAGAACAGCTGCTGCCAGTATTCCGCTCAGACAGTTAGGGAGAACAACGCGGAAAAATATCTCCCATCCGCCTAAGCCGAGAACAGAAGCGCTCTCGATAAGTCTCCGGTCAAGCTTCAGAAAAGCCGCTTTCATCGGCTGAACTGCAAAGGGGATACTGTAAACCGCAGTTGCAAGTGTAATCCCGGCAAAGGAGAAAAGAAGAGAGCTTCCGGTGAAAGTTTCATAGGTCTCTCCTAATGCTCCGCCAGGTCCCATAACCACTATCAGATAAAAACCGATTACAGTAGGAGGGAGTGCTGCGGGGAGATAGACAAGAGACTCTACCAACGATTTTCCCCTGAATCTGAAAAAAGCCAGAATATAAGCTATTGGAGCTCCAATTATAATCAGTATAATGGTAACAGTCAGAGCCAGTTTAAGGGAGACAAAAAAAGGGGTAAAATCCATTTATCTGCAACCTACTTATAACCGTATTTCAATTTTATTTTCCCCGCTTCAGGTGAGAGGAGAAACTCCGCGAACTTCTCAGCCATAAGGTAATTTCCGCTTCTTTTAAGCACACATGCTGACTGGACAACAGGGGGAGCATCTTCAATAATATAATAGCACCCCTTTTTACCCTCTTTAGAAACAACAGCTGACATGGCGCAGAAAGCAGCATCAACAGCTCCGGTTGAAGCATACTGGAAAGATTGCGCAACTGTTTGAGCTGTAACTGTTTTATCCTTTATTTCAGCAGCTATGCCTGATTTATCCAAAGCCTTCATTGCAGAAGTGCCATAGGGGGCTGTTAAGGGGTTTGCAATAGCTATTTTTTTTAATTCATTGCTGACTAAAGATTCCCGCCACTCCTTTCTGCTGCAGAAATTTTTATTTCGTGACCAGAGAACAACAGCTCCCTTTGCATAAACAAAAGGCTTATCTGACAAGCCGGCCTTAAAGAGTGCTTCAGGCCTCTCCTCATCAGCAGAGAGAAAAATATCATATGGAGCGCCATTAATTATCTGATTATAGAGACTCCCGGTGGAGGTAAAAACCCCCTCAACTTTAATTCCTTCTTTTTTTTCAAATTCATTTTTAATCTCGTTGAAAGGATTAATAAAATTAGCTGCAACAGCAATTCTTAACAGAGTTTCACCGTAAAGGGGGGCGGTTAAAGGGGAAACCAGCAGAACAAAAATTATAAATTTAACAATTCGAAACATTTGCAACTCCATAAAAACTACAACTAATATGCCAAATTTAACATAAAAAACTATAGTGTCAATATTTTTTAAATAAAAATTTTTGAAGGTTGATAAAAGGGGCTGTCTCAAAAGTCGGATTTTCAGGGATTTGTCATTCCGGTTTTGCAACTTCAATTATTGCAAATACCGGAATCTCCTGATTGAATCAGACCTAAGAGATACCGGCATTTTGCTTCGCTACAGCCGGTATGACAAAAAAATACTTTTTGGACAGCCCCTTTTAAATAATATCGAGGGGACTAAATTTTTTCTATTCTTACTGCACATGCCTTATATTCAGCTGTTTTTGTTTCAGGGTCAAAAACATTATTTGTCAGCCAGTTGGCGTTACCTTCTCTAAAATGGAAAGACATCCATACAAGTCCTGCCGGGATTTCATCAGTTACTTTTGCTCTGACTTTTACGGAACCGCGGCGGGAACTCACCTTCACATACTCCCCATGTTTAACTCCGAGTTTTTCAGCGTCGGCTGCTGAGATATCGGCTGTTTCTTCACCCATCATCTGGTTTAGACCGGTTTTATCGTCTATTACACGGTCGAAACCGCTACGCCCGGTCTGTGTCCTTGTATGATAATGATAGAGCCTTCGTCCCGTACTTAGAACAAACGGATATTCACTATCTTCAACCTCCGCCGGCGGGGTCCATTCAATACCTTTAAACAGGCCTTTGCCGCGTGAAAATTTCCCATCTCTGTGAAGAAATGTTGTTCCTCCATGTTCCTCATTAGGACATGGCCACTGAAGACCATCATTTTCTATCCGGTAGTACTTGATGCCTCCGTATGGTGGAGCCAGTACAGAAAGCTCATTATCCCATATCTCCTGAGCGCTGCTGGACGGCCAGTCATGTCCCATTCTCCTGGCTATCTCTTTAAATATCCACCAGTTAGGCTTTGCCTGTCCGGGCGCGTCCTTGATCTTCCGCACTCTGCTTACACGGCGTTCACTACAGGTAAAAGTACCATCATCCTCACTCCATGCGGCTGCAGGAAGAACAACATGAGCAAACTTTGTTGTCTCGGTGTGGAATATATCATTACATACAATGAACTCGGCAGATGCAAGCTCATGCTCAACATGAGTCATGTTCGGTTCAGTATTGGCAAGATTCTCACCGAATATATAAAAAGCCTTTATCTTTTTTGTGGGTAATCCTGCCATCATATCAGGTATCATTAAACCCGGTTTATCGGGAAGGGAGTGAACATTCCAGGCCTTCATAAATTTCTCCCTGTTTTTCTCATCAGTTACAGCCTGATACCCGGGGAATACACCGGGAAGTGCTCCCATGTCGCAGGCACCCTGAACATTGTTCTGTCCCCGTAAAGGATTAACCCCTCCACACTCTACCCCCATATTGCCGAGAAGCATCTGCAGGTTTGATGTTGACATTACATTATTTTTGCCGCAGGTATGTTCAGTAACACCAAGGGTATAACATAGCATCCCGGGTTTTATTGAAGACATTGTACGGGCAATCTCTTTAATTGTTTCAACAGAAACACCAGAAATTTCTGAAGCCCTTTCAGGAGTATACTGCATTACAGTTGATTTGAGCTCTTCAAACTGTTCAGTGTTCTCTTCAACAAACTTTTTGTCATAGAGGTTTTCAGTTATCAGTACATTCATTATACCGTTAAGAAAAGCCACATCAGTACCAACTTTGATCTGCGCATAAATATCCGCTTTTTTAGCAAGCGCGTGATACCTGGGGTCTGCCACAATGATTGTAGCTCCCTTAAGTTTCGCTCGTTTAACAAAGTATGCTGCCACCGGATGGGCCTCTGTCATATTTGTCCCGATGAGAAAAAAGAGCTTGGTGTTTTCAAATTCTCCAAAAGAGTTAGTCATTGCTCCAGAACCGAAAGTTGTGGCCAGACCGGCAACAGTAGGAGCGTGTCAGGTCCGGGCGCAATGATCAATATTGTTAGTACCTATAACAGCCCTGAATAATTTCTGCATATTATATGAGTCTTCATTGATACTTCTGGCGCAGCTTACACCCGCCAGCGCATCAGGTCCTGATTCTTTAATAATCTGTTTAAATTTATTTGCAACAAGGTCAAGCGCCTCGTCCCATGTAGCTTCTTTAAATTCTCCGTCTGCTCCTTTGATCAGCGGAGAAGTTAATCTTTCCTTTGAATAAATGAAATCATAACCGTAACGCCCTTTAACACAAAGATGCCCATCATTGGGCTTTGCTCCCTCCACTCCTGTAACACGGACAATCTGATCCCCCTTGACATGAAGTTCAAGCTGGCATCCCACTCCACAATAAGGGCATGTGGTTCTTACCTTTCTGGTTTCCCAGGCCCTGGCCTTTCCTATAGACTTCTTCTCTATAAGGGCTCCAACCGGGCAGAGCTGGACGCACTCGCCGCACTGCACACAGGTGGATTCACCCATCAGCTTATCCTCATCACATACAACTGCAACATGGGAACCCCTGTGACCGAAATCAAGAACTTCATTTACAACAAGATTGTTACACCCCGCAATACATCTGCCGCACTGAATACATTTACCCGGATCACGAAGAATAAAGGCACCTGACTCATCTCTGGGCTCCGGTTTTTCAACAAGAAATGCCGGCACTTCTATCCCCAGTCTGTAAGCAACGTCCTGCAGCTCACAGTTTCCATTTACCTCACAGGAAAGACAGTTATGATTTCCATTGGAAAGAAGCATATTAACTACCATTTTTCTTGCTTCAATTACTCTGGCTGTTTCGGTTTCCACTTTCATACCGTCAGTTACCGGAAGAGAGCAGGCAGTCTGAAGTCCTCTTATGCCGTCAACCTCAACAACACAAATCCTGCACATCCCTGCTGTCCCCACTTTAGGATGATGGCACAATGAAGGAATATATATGCCATTATCTCCTGCAGCCTTTAAAACCGTATCCCCTTTTTTACAGAGAATCTCTCTGCCATTAATTTCAAATTTTATGTCCATTAATTTACCTCGTAAAATTATTCACTCTTTATTTAATCAGGGCCTCAAATTCATGCCTGAATTTCTTTATCATAGCCTCAACAGGTACAGCGAATGCCTCACCCATGGGACATATGGTTAGCCCTTTAATATTGGCGCAAAGATGAAGAATAAGGTCAATATCCTCCTTTTTACCCTGCCCTTTAATCATTGCTTTTAATTTTGAATAAATTATATGTGAACCTTCCCTGCAGGGGACACATTGTCCGCATGATTCGTGATGATAAAACTCGATTGTTTTCAGTGCAAGTTCAGGTATTGATACAGTATCATTGATTACCATAATACCGCCGGAACCGAGTGCTGTACCCGCTTTCTGACATGAATCAAAATCGAGCAGAAGATCAGCCGCTTCTTCAGCAGTTACAATAGGCACTGATAACCCTCCGGGAATAACAGCTTTCAGCTTCCCTTTAACACCACCGGCAGCCTTAAGTATTTCACTCAATTTAGTACCCATGGGATATTCAAATACACCCGGATTATTCACATGACCTGAAACACCGAAAATTTTAGGCCCATGATTATTGAAAACGCCGATTTTATTAAATTCTTTCGCTCCATTTTTAATAATGAAGGGGACACAGGAAAGTGTTTCAACATTATTAACAATTGTTGGGCAGCCGTAGAGTCCGTAGTTTGCAGGGAAAGGGGGTTTCACCCTGGGGTTTCCCCTGTTGCCTTCAAGGGACTGAATCTGTGCGGTCTCATCTCCGCATACATAGGATCCGCCGCCTCTGTGAACAACGATATCAACATGATTCAGCTGGCCATCTTTCCTCGCTTCATCAATGGCAGTCTCAAGAATATCAGCAATCCATCCGAATTCCCCTCTTATGTAGATGAAAGCTTTGGCAGACTTAATAGCAAAAGCGCTTATTGCTATACCCTCAACTAAAAGGTGCGGATTAAACTCCATAATCTGCCTGTCCTTGAATGTACCGGGCTCCCCCTCATCAGCATTACAGATAAGATATACCGGCCTGCTGTCATTTTTCGGCAAAAAGGACCATTTCATACCAGCCGGGAAACCGGCGCCTCCGCGCCCCCTCACCTGTGATTCCTTCACCTCTTCGATAATTTCTTCCGGCTTCATTAAAAGCGCTTTTTGCAGAGTTTCATAACCGCCGTTTTTTTTGTAAAAAACCAGTGTACGGCAATCTTTCTGTGACCTGTCATTTAGCAGTATTCCGCATTTTGAATCAATTTTCATGGAAACATCATTTACAGGTTCTTTGCCATTTTTAAGCGCCTCAATAAGAAGATCCGCCTTTTCGATAGTCATGTTCTCAAAATAACGGTCATTGACCTGAATGACAGGTCCTGTAGCGCAGGAACCGAGATCCTGAACCTTTGTAAGGGTAAACATTCCGTCTTTTGTTGTCTCCCCGGCCTTAATTCCAAGTTTCTTCTCCAGGTGTTCAACCACTGCATCTGCTCCGTGGAGAAATCCCGGAACACAGGTATCTACCTGGAGATGAAATTTCCCAACCGGATGAACATTAAACATGGTGTAATAAGTTGCCGCACCGTATACTTTGCTTATGCTGCATCCTATTGCCCCTGCCGTTTTCTTCATTGCATCTTCACTGAGAAAATTACTGTTTACTCTCTGGAGATGCTGCATCACAGGCATTATCGCTGATTTTTTATCAGGATATCTGGAAATAATTTTTTCTAAACTTGTATCCATAACTCACCTTTCAGATAATTTTATATTAACTGATACCCCCAAGCGGGGATAAAAAAACGAACATTTTTATTTTAATTAGTTTATGCTGGTTTTATGCTAAAATAAACATATAATTTTTTTTATTTAATTTTATTTGAGATGTCATTTATGGCATATTAAACTGATAAGTCAACTGAAAAAATTCAATAAAGGTGAACCAAAACATAAAACAGAAATTCAAAAAACGAAAAACCGCCATAAAAATGGCGGTTTTTCGTAAATCAGCTCCCTTGCAAGCCCCGGGAAACAATGACCAGATAATTGATAAATGATAATTGAATAAAATCAGCAGACCCTGAACTTCCCGATATTTTTATCCCCTTCAACAACATGAACAGCACAAGCCAGACACGGGTCAAAGGAACGCACTACCCTGGCAGCTTCAATTGGATTCATATTATCACTTATAGGTGTTCCTATTAACGCCTCTTCAACAGGCCCGCGCACCCCCCTGTCATCTTTAGGGCTGCAATACCATGTAGTGGGAACAACACACTGATAATTCTCTATAACCCTGTTCTTAATATTGATCCAGTGCCCCAATGCCCCGCGTGGAGCCTCAACAAGCCCTTCACCTTCACCTTCATCAGGAATTGTATAACTGCTTCTCGGTTTTCCGCCCTTTTCAAGTTCATCAAGCCACTTATACATTTCTCCCACAAGAAGTTTTGATTCAATCACCCTTGAAGCGTGCCTCCCGGTAACCGAGAAAGCAGCCGGAGCTTCAAGGTTTACTGACTGCATAAGCTTATCCAGTTCAGATTTAACCTTTTCATTGCCCGCCATATAAGCCACGGCAATTCTCGCCAAAGGCCCCACTTCCATAGGCTTATTATTGTACCTTGGAGCCTTAAGCCATGTATATGCCCCTTTTTTTTGAGGATCGGGCTCTGTTTCACCTTTAAGAGGATGAAGATTAGATTTAGACCCGTATCTTGCGTACTTCACCTGCTCCCGGATAAGTTTTGAATCAAATTCAGAAAGCTTTGTACCTGAATAAACACCTCTTTCAAACATAAAATTAGATCCGCTTTCATCATTCTCAAAAACTCCATATGAAAGAAAATTATCATATTTCCCAAGTCTGAAGTATTCCGGAAACGCTTTTGCCACAGCCATAACATGGGCCGAGTAGGTGCTATCAATAAACTTTGAAACTTCCTTAAGAAGTTTTTTGAAACTGCTTATCCTGTCGCGTGTTGGAACAGTAGTAACTCCGCCAGGGACCAATCCTATAAGGTGCGGAGCACGCCCGCCGAAAAGTGCAACCATCTGATGAGTTTTCTGCCTTATATCAAGTGCTTCAACATAACCGGCAATTGCGTCAAGATTGGTCGCCAGATCACTGATGTAAAATCCTTCACCTTCATATCTCGGCAGAAATGGGCCTACAGATGTTATTTCATCAGCTTTCCCTTTTTTCGTTTCTATATCATTTTTTGCCCAGGCCTTAAGTCTCTGCATTCCGCTGTTAGATCCTTCATACTTTAGTACTGCTGTTATATCTGCAAAGTCAAGAGCGCATAGATGATAAAAATGAAGAATATGAGACTGAAGATAATTTGCTCCAAGCACAAGATTTCTCAAAAGTCTTCCATTAGTATTTGCTTCTATTCCGAAAGAATCATCAAGGCATTTACTTGACGCAATACCGTGGGAAACAGGGCACACACCGCATATCCTCTGCACTATCTGATTTGCATCAACAGGGTTTCTTCCCTGCAGAATTGTTTCATACCCCCGGAACATGTCCCCTCTGCATTTAGCATCAACAACCTTACCGTTCTGGACATCCATTTCAATTGAAAGATGCCCCTCTATTCTTGTTATGGGATCTATCAGTACTTTTGCCATAATTTATGCCTCCAAATTCCCTTTCTGTTTAACAATCCCGCTTATTGCTGTTCCCCCCTTTTCCTGACTGCTGCCGTGCAGATGATAAAAAATACCACGCTTACCATAATCAGGGAAAACCTTCTCTGTACAGCCGATACAGCCTGCTCCGCTCTCCGTACAGGAACTGGCCCCATTATTCCATTTGCGTACAGGAATATCACAGCCTGTGTCCATGCCGAGGCATCCAAGGTTATAAAGACACCCCTTATCTCCCCACTCTTTTGCAAAGACTCCCCTTTTATAATAATTCAGAAGTTCACACCTGTCATGAACTGTCTGCCCGAAATACATTTTCGGCCTGTTATATTCATCAAGCTCAGGCATTCCCTTAAGCAGCATATGAACAAGAGTGCCCACCATCCAGTCAGGATGTGGAGGGCATCCCGGTATATTCACTATAAGTCTGTCTTTAATAATTTCAGAAACCGGAACTGCTCCTGTTGGATTCACCCCTGTAGTCATACTTTTACCGCCGGGAATTCCTCCATATGCAGCACATGTTCCGGCAGAAACAACAGCAACAGCATTTTTACCTAGCTCTTCAACCCACTCCTTTGCAGAGACATGTTTACCGTCTACCTCGCCTATGGTACAATAATAATCATCCTTTGTGGGAATGGACCCCTCAACTATGAGTATAAAATCCTTTCTCTGCTTTTTTACAGCTTCCTCAAGCACATCAATCGCAGTGCTCCCTGTTCCGGCCATAAGTGTCTGATGATAATTAAGGCTTATAACCTCTGTTATTACAGATACTATGTCAGGGTTAATTTTGTTCAGTAAAGATACTGAACATCCGGAACAGGATTGTGCCTGCAGCCAGATAACAGGGGTTCTTGCTGAAGCCTCCTGAAGGGCTTTTTTACATCCCTGAAGCAGAACTCCGGGAAAAGCAAAAGCTGCTGTTGTACCGCCCATTATTTTCAAAAATTCTCTTCTATTCAATGCCATAAACTCCTCCAAAAGATTATTCACTTATTATTTTAATTATCTCTTCAATCACCCGGGGAACAGCTTTTTCAACCCGTTCACTCATGCCGATTTCAACAGATGATATATCCTCTGCCACTATGCCCACTATCTCAATTTCAGGATATTCACCTATGAAATGAAGCATATCAATAATGTTTTTTACTCCCGCCTCATGCAATGACATCATGCTGCCGGAATCTTTAATAGAATAAGCCGGCAGCCTGTAGATACTCCCGGGAACATCATCTGCCTTAAGGGCATCAATAATAATGATTCTCTTTCTCCCGGTCATTATAGAAAGAAGATCAAAACCGGCAGTACCCCCATCTATAATATCCACAATCGGCACAATAGAAGATCTTTTCCTGAGTGTATGTACAACATGCACCCCCACTCCGTCATCCCTGTGCAGAATATTCCCTACTCCGAGAATAAGGATCTCTTTGTATTTTTTATTTTTTCTACCCGGGGAAACATTTATTCTCTTTTCTAATGGCACTGCATGCATTTCTGCGGTCCTTTTCTAACCTCAATATGACAATCAACACATTTACCATGAAGCTTTTCATAGCCGTCATCTCCATAATGACATTTTGCACAGGTTTTAATCCTTTCGTCATTATTTTCCTTATGATGACAGTCAACGCAGGCAAGACCGATATCCTCATGTGTTTTATGTGACATTATTACAGACCCCACTTTTGACCTGTAAGGTGACACCCCGTCTTCCTGAGTTCCATATTTAGTAATTTTTGTAATCACCACATGATCAGTATCCACAGGATTCCCTCTTGTAATCCAGGGATCCAGCTCACAGGAAACCATGGTAAATATCATGGAAACGGAAATGAGAGATAGACCTATAAATAATTTTAAAAATCTCACATAGAATCTCCTTCTTTTAATAAATAGAACAGCGTAAAATACCCTCCCTCAATCTTTCGTGAAGGTACCCTGATAAAATAATAATACTTAAAACTAAACCGGGCAAAAAATTTTAACTTTATATTGTCAAAACTGACATAACAAAAACTTTCAGTCAAGAAATAATCAAAAAATTAACCCGTTTAATAATAAAAAAATAATATTGCCAATCCGGTTGACCTGCTAAATAATTGTTACTATTATTAACATAAGTTCCGGTTGGATTATATAGCAGCGTGAATATTTATATCCTTACTGAATTCCGGCAAAAAAACTGAAAAAAAAGGGATAGTAAATGAAGTTCAGTTTCAGAAAAGACCTGTCGATTAAAGAGGAAATTTTTTACACTATCCTGTTTTTTTCAATAACTGTATTGATAATTTTCGGCTCCATTATTTCCTACAGCTTTGTATCCACAAGCCTGGAGAAAGCCCGGGATTCCATTAGACATACTAATTCCGCCATCAATACCCATGTAAACGGCCATATCCGGGAGGTTATAAATACCGTCAATGTTCTTTCACAAAATCCTGACATAATAAAATCGGGGAGTAAAAACCTTCAGGCACAGGAGAGAGCTCTTGCTGTTCTGAAATCCTTTTCCGATACAAACAAAAATATCGGGTATATTTACGCAGGATTTCCCGATGGATCTCTATTAATAAATGATTACACTCCACCCCCCGGTTTTGACTCAACTAAAAGGCCCTGGTATATAAATGCGGTCCACAGTGAAACCACAGATCCTGAATGGATATTATACAGAGAAGCTGCAAGCGATGAATGGGAAATTGCATTCAGCAGAAAACTTTTATCACCGCGTGGAGATATAGAAGGTGTTGTATCAATTGACATTGACATTAAAGACCTGGAAAAACTCTTATCAGAAAAAAAATATTTTAATACTGAACACAACTACATAATTGACCGAATAGGCCGTATCATTGTTCACCCTGATGAAAAAATCATAGGAAAAATATTACCTGATACTGATAAATACATAAAAGGTGAAAAGGGGGAGCTGGAATACTGCTTTTTTCACGGTAATACAAAAGCATTCTACAGCACCATCCCGTCAGCGGGGTTGAGAATTATTACTGCTGTAGATCCATGGGAGATCAAATACCCTATTATCAGACACCTTATTACTTTTATCCTGATAGTAATAATGCTATCTCTCCTTCTGGGAATTATTTCAAACAGAATATTTTCCAGACGCTTTGCTGATCCTCTAATTGAACTTAACAGAAGGGTTCAGGACATAACTTCAGGCAGAACTGCAGAAGCAAACCCATATCAATATTCCAATCACGAAACAGCAACAATTGCCGCAAATATAGAAAAGCTGGCTGATGATGCCCTGCGAAAAAGCGAGGAAAAGTACGCACTTATAGTGAATAATATAGCAGATACTGTAACCATTCTCGATTTCCAGATGAATATAGTTTTCGTTACCCCTTCAATTGAAAAGCTAAGAGAATTTTCTGCTGAAGAGGTAATGACACAAAAAATTCAGGATATACTGACACCTGATTCGCTTAAACTTGCAGGTGAGGCGCTTGCAAAAGAGCTTCAGCTTGAAAACACGGGAACAGCGGACCCGGGGAGATCAATTATACTTGACTTTGAGGAATACAAAAAAGACGGTTCAATTATTTGGGTGGAAAACCGGGTCTCCTTTATAAGAGATGAATCGGGCAGGGCCACATCTATCCTTGTCATATCAAGAGATGTAACAGCCAGAAAAGACGCTGAGGACAGATTAAGAGAGGCTAAGCGCCAGGCAGAGGATGCAAATATTGCAAAATCGCAGTTTCTTGCAGGGATGAGTCATGAAATACGCACCCCTCTGAATGCTATACTGGGGATGACCGACCTGTCACTGATGACAGATAATGATGATTTAATCAGAGAATATCTATCAATTGTGAAAAGATCGGGGAATCACCTTCTTGAAATATTAAATGATATTCTCGATTTCTCGAAAATTGAAGCAGGGAATCTCCTTCTGGAAAAAAGAGAATTCCCGTTAAGACAGATATTTTCTTTTATAGACAAGTTCTACCGCATAGAGATAGAAAAAAAAGGGATTACCTTTATTATTGAAACATCCGAAAATCTTCCCGGTCACATTGCCGGTGATGAAGTCCGCATACGCCAGATGATTATGAACCTCATGAGCAATGCTGTAAAATTTACCGAATCAGGAACCATTACTTTAAGTGCATGCAGAAAAGAGAATATAATAGTGCCAGGTTTTATCCCTCTGGAAATATCTGTTACTGATACTGGTTGCGGTATAGACCCGGGAAAACATGAGATGATTTTTTCCAAGTTCCAGCAGGCTGAAATGAGCACAACAAGAAGATTCGGCGGCTCCGGCCTTGGCCTCTCTATTGTGAAAGAACTTGCATCTTTAATGGGAGGGAATATTGCAGTAGAGAGCGAACCGGGGAGAGGGAGCAGGTTCACTCTTTCTATCTTTGTCGAAGATCCGGCTTCCTGCAAAGGGAGTGCGCTTATCACAGCCGTATCTGAGGCTGAACCTCCTGGCGGCAGAAAATTAAAAATCCTTCTTGCAGAGGATGACGAAATCAACATAAAGCTTGCAGTAACACTGCTCAAAAAACTTGGAGATGAAGTTACAATTGCCCGTAACGGGATCGAAACCCTGGAAGCGTTAAGAAGCAGCACCTTTGACCTGATTCTCATGGATATTGAAATGCCGGAGATGGACGGAATTGAAGCTACTCTAAAAATAAGAGAGGGGTACTGCGGTAAGGAAAAGGCCGATATACCTATAATTGCCATGACAGCACATGCGGTTTCGGATGTTAAGCAGAAGGGTCTTGATGCGGGGATGAATGACTATATTACAAAACCTGTGGATATAACGCAGATCAATGAAAAAATATTAAATGTAATAAGCAATAAATGACAATAAATTTTACGTTGAAACTCTGCCCAGCAGCTCCAGCCCCTTTTTCGAAGCATATTCCGCCACATCATCATAATAAGCTCCAAACTCATTCATCAATTCCCTGCCGAATTCAGTAAGCATATACCCTTCTTTATTATTAAGCTTATAGATCAGCTTCTGTCCAATAATCTCTTCAGTGCGTTTGACCTTACCCCAGGCTCCCCTGTATGAAAGCCCAAGACTCTCGCTGGCCAGTTTTAATGAACCAAGCTCATCAATTTTTTTTAACAGCTCGAAACGGCCGCATCCGAAAAAAACACCATTATCCCTTTCGAGCCAGAGATGAAGCTTCACCACCGGATATGGCGAAATACTTTCAGCACCATCCTGCTTACTTTTATCCTGTTCAAGTCCATTACTTTTTTTCACTATTCCTTTCTCCTGTTAAAAGATGCTCCCAGAATACCCGCCATAAAACCGCAGAGATGACTCTCCCACGAAACAAATGAGTCTGCAGGGAGCACACCGAAAACAAGTCCGCCGTAAACAAAAAAAACAGCAATTGATACTGCAATCGATTTAAAATCACGTCTGAAAATTCCTGCAGAAAGGAGATACCCCAGTATGCCGTAAATAATACCGCTTGCCCCTATATGATATGAACCGGCTCTCCCGATAATCCAGGTGCCGGCTCCGCCAAGTAAAGCAGTTCCGGCCATAATAAAAAATGTTTTTCTCCCCTCAAGAAAAATAAGAAAACCTGTAATTGCTAAAAGTGCTGCTGTATTTGCAGCCAGGTGAGGGATATTGCCATGAATAAATGGGGAGAAAATAATTCCCCTGAGTCCTGAAATCTTTCTCGGAAGAATCCCCAATGAATCAATAGGGATAAAAAGGCCTATAAAAAAAACAAGCCACAGGAGCCCTATAAAATACAGGAGGTATTTAACTGAAATAACAAAGGTTCTTATTCTCATGTATTTAATTTTTCAAGACAGAACCTGCAAGTCAACAAAAATTCTCTGCCTTCAGGGAAGCCATTCCAGTACACCCTCCATAGAAAGACGGGCTGCCTCGATTAGTTTAATTATTATCTATTTTCAGGTGAAAGTATCTGACGTACTTTTGAAAGAAGTGCCTGCGATGAAAAAGGTTTTGAAATAAAATTAAGTTCTTTTTCCACAACCCCCTTACTGTGAATTATTTCAGCTGTATAACCGCTGGAAAAGAGAACAGGAATCCCGGCTTTCATTTCACTCATGACGTCATAGGCTTCTTTTCCGTTTAATTTTGGCATAACCACATCAAGAATGATCAGATCTATTCGGTCAATATTATGTAAAAATTCTTCAACTGCTTCTGCACCATCGCAGGCTTCGATTATGGTATACCCATACTCCTCAAGAAAGCTTTTAAGAAAAAGTCTCACAGATGCATCGTCTTCTGCAATAAGGATTGTTTCAGAACCTCCGGCAGACTCCGGCATTGTCTCAGGTTTTACTGTTTCTGCAGGGAGATCAACCAGGGGAAGAAAAATTTTAACTGTTGTTCCCTCATTTTCCTCGCTGTATAGAGTTATTTCACCATTGTGCTGTTTAACAATTCCGTAAACAATTGAAAGCCCAAGACCGGTACCTTTACCCATATCCTTGGTAGTAAAAAAAGGCTCAAAGATACGTTCTTTAACTTCCCTGCTCATCCCCTTCCCTGTATCAGTAACAGAAATCTGTATATAATTTCCAGGATCAAGAGAAATCTGATTAGTAATACTTTCATGAAGTTCAATTTTTTCTGTTTTAATGCTGAGAGTTCCCCCATCAGGCATGGCATCACGGGCGTTAGTGGCGAGATTAAGGATAACCTGCTCCAGCTGACTGTTATCAGCTAAAATGGTCATCTGTTCCCGGCATAAATTTATAGTAAAGATAATATCTTCTCCGATAATTCTCCCAAGCAGCTTTTCAATGCTCCTTATTATTTCATTGGCATCAATAACACGCGAGCTCAAAAGCTGTTTTCTGCTGAACGCCAGGAGGCTTTTTGTTAATCCTGTGGCCTGATTCGCTGCTGAAAGAATTTCATCAGCATAACTGCACAAAACAGCATCATCAGCAATACGCATTCTGAGCATCCCTCCAAAACCGACTATTGCAGTAAGAATATTGTTGAAATCGTGTGCCACACCCCCGGCAAGTGTTCCCAGGGCCTCCATTTTCTGAGACTGCCGGAGCTGCTCTTCAAGTTTTTTCCGTTCAGTTATATCCTCCAGTACACAATCGAGCCATTTCAGCTCACCGGTGCTGTCAAACTGCCCTTTGGCATTTATTGAAACCCATACAGGAGAGCCGTCCTTCTTCCGCATCAGTAATTCTTTATCATTGATTGATCTTTTACAGGTTACTTCATCCACAAAAATCTGGCGCGATTCAGGATAATAATACAATTCTGAAACAGGGAGTTTCATAAAATCATCCATTGAATCATAATCAAAAAATTTAAGCATTGCCGGATTTGCCTGGAGAAACCTCCCCTGCGGCCCGCTGGTGCAGCGGTAGACCCCCACATTAAGGTTATCCAGAAGAGTACGGAATCTTTCTTCACTGATTCTCAGATTCTCCGCGCTGATTCTCTGCTGCTGCATATTTCTCATCATAAGAATTATGATTGTTGAGAGCATGAATAATCCGGCAACCATTACCCATACCAGGTTTTTATTAAGCTCATAAAATGACAGAGGTTCATTTATTATAAGGCTGTTTTCAGGGAGATCCCCCATGTTAATATCAAAACGTGAAAGATAGTTATAATCGAACATATATCTGTTGGGGCTTTCCCTTATAACAGGTATATCTGCAATTTTTTCACCATCAATGTAACGGAGAGCCATTTCACCGGCAATTCTCCCCTGATCATAACCGCTTGTCAGCATACCGCCGGTAATTCCCATGCCGAGATAAAAATCCCAGACTCCGTATACAGGAATTGACGCAGCTCCCGATATCAATGTTATACTCCGGTCATAGCTGAAAACTTCCCCGGACTTATCGCGGTTAAATGTCATGAGAAGAACTATGTCACCTTTTGAGAGATTTTTTACTTCAGGGAGAAGTTCCTCCATAGTAAAGTCTTCAAAGAATGTAAAACTCACTCTATCAGAAAATTCAGGTATAAGCTCTTCAATAACCTTTCTGTTGGCAATACCTGTTGTAGTTCTGTCATTTATAACCACCACTCTTTCTGTTCCCGGATGAAGTTTAAGTGCAGCACTCAGGGTATTTTTAATATCAAATGCTTCAACTACACCTGTTACATAGGAGTGGTACCCATACTTTTCCAGATCGATCAGATAGTTTACACCGCAGAAGAACATAGGTATTCCGGGAAAAAGGGTTTTATGATATTTTATGTAAAAGTTGAATGCGTCATCATCAGTAACTATCACCGCAGAAAGGTTTAAGGAGGAATATTTCATTTTAAGGATGTTATAGAGAGACGAAAAATATTTTTCATCCGCAATAAGCTTTGTATTCATATATTCAGTATGAAGTTCAATTTCAAAAAGCCTGTTGCTGAATACGGAACGTATACCCCGGTCTTCATTGTCTGTCCAGCGCAGACCCTGATTGTAGGAATGGAGAATGAGGATATGACTGATACTGTTATTTGCAGAATTTAATTCATGTTTGAAGGGTAAAAAGAAAAAAAAGAAGATAAGACATAAAAAAAAAGTATAATGCCGGGTTCCTGGAGTATTTTCAGTAACGGGGATTAATAGCTTTGATGTAATTTCATGTAATCTTATATTTGCAGCATTTTTCCCCATATTAATCATTCAGCAAATGCACCCGCCCTTATATTTAAAGCAGTTTCAGCTTTATAATAAAGTATAATATACAGACGGGAAAATCAAAACAAACTTATCAAAAAAACCTGCTCTATCACTTATTAAAATCTGTTTCAAGACCGCTTATCTGCTCCTAAATTGAATTCATCATTGTAAAAAGTTCACGGATTAAAGCAGCGATAATATGAGAAAAATCGCAATGGAGCTGAAGGAGATAATTGACCGGAATTCCTGATTTTCTGGAAACTTATTACCCGATCTATTCAGGGAGCTGAATCATTAAAGCCTCCCCTTTTGCTTTGATATCACCATCTACGGCAAGGGTTACTTCAACAAAAACCTTGCGGTTGACTATCTCTTTTACACGGGCTCTTAATTCCAGGGGAACCTCTGATGGAGCCGGTTTTAAATAATCGACTTTAAGAGATGCTGTAACAAAGCGCTTAAGCGGTGCTATCTCCATATTGAGTCCCTGCTCTTTATGCTTTGCCCAGGCAGCAGCTGCAGCAGCGTGACAATCCATAAGTGATGCAATAAGCCCGCCGTAAATATTCCCCGGGAATCCGCCCGAATATTTTGAATCCGCTTTAAAATGGCATACTGCCTCATCCCCCTCAGGGTAGCTTTTAATCTGGTACCCCTCATGGTTTTCATAGCCGCATCCGAAGCAGTGGGCATTTTCTTTTAAATAATAATCCTGTATTGCTTTCATAATACCCTCACCAGTATTCCCGCTAATTGACCTTATAATATACTGCAATATCATTGCAAAGGCCATCTGTCAATAAAGTAACCCGGGAAGTGGCAGCAGCTGATTTTTTCAATTATTAGCAGTCATATAAAAAATTATAGTAGAAATATTTATAATACCTGTTAAATTATTATCATCTTTATAAAAGCGGAGAAAAAGATGAAATCCATCTATACGTTTATTACAGCAATTATATGTTTTATTGTTCTTCAAACCGCAGCATCAGCCCAGAGCTACAAAATAGTGGTAATGCCCTTTGACAAACTCAATAAAGAGAAAAACCTGGAGCTGGAAACACTTACAGTAGGGATAAGCGAAACATTATCGGGAGCCCTTTCAACTGTTGAAACCTTTATTATTATTGATTCAGGGAGGGTAAAGCGGCATCTCCTTGAAAGCGCTGAATTTAAACAGGCAATAGGAGCAAATGAAGAGAAGGATATAGAAAAATTAAGGGACCTCACCAAGGACAAACTGGATGGCGATTATATAATATATGGCAGCTTCAACAGAATAGGGAAACAGATACAGCTTAATGCAAAATTCATGAACGTACACTCAGGCAAGGTTCTCCAGGGAGCAAATGTATACGGACAATATCCTGATGAAATTTTTGCCCTCCAGGAAAAACTTGCAAAAGAGCTGACCGGGAAAATTACAGGTATAGCTGTTATTGACAAACAGAACAGCATTGCAGATTATACCAACTCTACAGGTAACTATACAGCCTACCAGGAATATATAAAAGGGCGTATGGAGCAGATACAGTACGATGTAAAGAACTATGCTGTAGCAGTTGAATACTACAAAAGAGCCCTGAAGCACGACCCCAAATACGCACTTGCATGGGCAGGCCTTTCAGAGGTTAATGCGCTCTGGGGGTACCAGATAAAATATGCCGGCGGTAAATGGGAACCATTTCTCAAAATTGCCGTAGAACAGGGAGAAAAAGCTGTAGAGTATGGAGGGAATCTTTTCCAGACACAGAGGGCCCTGAGCATGGCTTATTTGAATAACTCAAATTTCTCCATGGCTCAAAAATACGCTGATGAGGCAAACCGCCTTAATAGTCAGGATGCGGAAACACTGCAGATTCTTGCCCAGCTGAAAAATTACGGGTATAAAGATATGTCAAAGGATGGAACTGAGTCAAACCGGCTTATACGAAAATCTCTGTCTATTAACCCGGAGCTTATTATAGCCAAATGGTCCCTGGCCCACTCCTACTCAACAAATAATGACAACAACTCGGCATTAAAGGAATACCTTGAAATACTTAAAATAAATCCGCGCCACGCTCCGGCACTGCACGGTACAGCACTGGTATATTACGGGATGCAGGATTATGTTAATTCAGAAATTTACGCCAGAAGAACCGTTGATGCGGACAGCGAAACCGCACAGCACCATTATACCCTGGGTCTTGCCATTTACCAGCAGAGCAGATGGCAGGAGGCAATTACCGCTTTCCGCAATGCTGTTTCCCGGAACCCTGACTATGAAAACGCCTGGTTCAGCATAGCCAACTGCTACTGGTTTCTTGAGGATTTTAAATCAGCACGGGACAATTACAAAAGGGTGCTGAAAATAAACCCGGAAAACAGCGAAGCAAAAAAATGGATGGAGGAATCTCAGAAAAGGATGAAATAAAAGGACTACTGCTTTAAGTCCATATATTCCTTTTTCATTAAATCAAACTTTTCCGAATATATGTCATAGATTTCGCCTGTTGTGACAAACTTTTTCTTCCCGTCAAAAATTCTGAACTGGCGGGTGCTTTTTTTCTTTTTAAGGAGGAGATATATCCCCTCCAGAATAGCAAGAGTCTTACAGGCAGTTGCAAGCATTCTCTTATAGGTATAAATATCAAAACCGAATCCGGCCAGACCCGCCTTTTCGATCCCTTCAGAACCGTCAGGGATTTTTCCTGTTGCGATTTTCATCTCCTTAATAAAATCGAGAAGAAAATAATAGGTAGGCTTCATTACATTAATAGTCTCTTCTGTAATCTGATAAAATTTTTCAAATCTTGCCAGTTCCGAGTCATCACCCTGTTCCCCCTTTAAAAACTGCTCACTGATATTATTAATATTGGTTAACCTGTTAATAAATGCGGAGTCCTCATCAAAAAAACTTTTCAGCATAACAGAATAACTATTATGAAGCTTAAAAAATGCCTGGTATGTCTTATTCCTTTTTATGAAATTTTTCCATACCCCTGCAAGCCACTTCAACACATCAGGGGTAAGATAAAGGTCATTTTTAGTTTTAAGGTTATAGATAATATTAGAAAAGAAAAATAGTATATAACTCCCCCCTGAAGACTTGAAATAATACTCACACTCCTTAATATTATCAGGATCATTAATAATCCCATCTACCAGTGCTAAAGCATTATCAAGCCTCTCAATAGGACACGGTTCATATTTCAAACAGGAGAGAAGCACATCCCCTATTTCATTAAGGGCATCGTGAATCTCCATTTTTCCAGCATTTTCTTCCATTTATTTATACCCCCTTTCTCCAAACCCGGAGAATATATAGAAAATTTCACTGGAAATCTATAAAATTCAAGCAATAATTAAATTTTTGCAGTATTTATTCCTAAAATTATTTTTTTAAAATTTAAAAGCCCGATTATTACCGGAAAAAATAAATTATTATTGAAATATTAGCGCAATTTTAAAGTATTGTTCTACCTTTCTGCTGAAAACATCTTCAGTATTTCAGCAGCAAATACCAAAGGAAGGAGGAACTAATGAACAAATACGAACTTACAGTTATTGTAAGAAACCGCGAAGCAGAAACTCACAAGGAAAAAGTTAAAGAAATTCTGCAGAAGCACAATGCAAATATCACCCTTGAAGACCACTGGGGGGTAAAAAGGCTCGCCTATGAAATAGATAGAGAGCGTGAAGCATTTTATATGTTCATGAACATTGAAGCTGATCCCTTGACAATTTCGAAAATTAAAAAGGAATTAGGTCTTAATGCTGACATACTAAGGAATCTTTTTGTAAGATTACCTGACGAAAAAACTGCGTAAACCCAGGAGGGACTATGGCTGGAGATCTTAACAGAGTAGTACTCATAGGGAGACTCACACGCGATCCGGAATTAAGGTATACTCCATCCGGTACAGCTGTGGCCAGTTTTTCCATTGCCAACAATAGAACATATGCTGTTTCAGGTGAACGTAAAGAAGAGGTTTCCTATTTTGACTGTATAGCATGGTCAAAACTGGGTGAAATCATCACCGAATACTGCAAAAAAGGGCAGAAAATCGCTGTTGAAGGGAGACTTCAGCAGAGAAGATGGGAAGACCAGGACAAGAATAAGAAATCAAAAATTGAACTTGTAATTGAAAACTTCCAGTTTTTATCAGGGAAAAGCTCCGGCGATGAAACCTCCCAGCCTAAAACTTCGGCTCCAGCGGAATCTTCATCAGATTACGGCAGTTCAAATTTTGATGACAACCCTTTTTCAGATGATGAAATACCATTTTAGTCGATCAATTTTACCTAATAATTACAGGAGATCATGATGTCAGAAGAAGTAAAAACAAATGAAGATATAAACGAAGAAGTTA
Organism: uncultured Leptospirales bacterium; assembly: GCA_964491265.1. Lineage (GTDB taxonomy): Bacteria > Spirochaetota > UBA4802 > UBA4802 > UBA5550 > JBBAGC01. Next base: position 70,673 of record CAZBFP010000006.1, read on the forward strand.
AGGCTGAAGAAACTGCGCCGGTGGAAACTGCAAATGCAGAAACTACACCTGTAGACGCTACACCTGTAGACGCTGCACCTGTAGAAACTGCAGCACCAGCAGAAGAGAAAGCTCCTGAAGCCAGGTCTGAAGGGACAGTACAACCTGCTCCATATCAGAGAAGACCGCAGGGCGAAGGATATGAGAGACCTCAGTTTCAGAGAAATACCCGTTTTAAAAGAAAGGTATGCAAATTCTGTTACGATAAAAATCTTGCAATGGATTATAAGAACTCAAAACTTCTTGAGCAGTTTATTACAGACAGGGGTAAAATCCTTCCAAGAAGAGTAACAGGAACATGCGCGAAACACCAGAGAGGGGTTGCACTTTCCATTAAAAGGGCAAGAATAATAGCACTGATCCCTTTTGTTGAACAATAGGCTTTGAGCTTAATATTATTAATAAGCGGAATTCTGCTGGCAATTAGTTCAGTACTGATTTTTTTCAGGCTAGGGGCTGTTAGTTTAATAGTTTTTGTCCCGGTTGCCTTTATGCCGGTTTTTTTCAGCTCCTACTCTGCAAGTCTGTCACTCTTTCTTGTACCACTTATTTTTGGTACAGCCGGGGGATACTGTTTAAAGAAGGGTAAAGGACTCGATATTTACCTGAGTGTTTCCGCCATAGCTTTTGCGTTTCTTTTTACAGGGGATTACTACCTGATTAAGAATATTCATAATTATGATATGATAAAAGCTGCAGGACAGAACATAGTAGAACAGATGGAAAGAACAGAACCGGAGCTTGAAAAAATATTTCAGCAGTATAATACACCGGAACAGAACAGGGAGAAACTGAAAGAGGACTTTAAAACAACCCTGACACTTTTACAGGACAGAAAGTGGATACAGTTTGTAAGGGATATGCTCCCTTTTATCACATTTCTTTATTCACTTCTTATTGGAGCCTTAAGCTTCTTTTTTCTGAAAAAGTTTTTTCTTAAGAAAGACGGGGACCGGATGAAGGCTCTGGAATTTTTCAAAATGAATGACTATGCTATATTCGGTTTAATCGGATCCTGGGCATTATTTTTAATTCTTGACAGGCCTGATTATCCGCTTACAAGTATAGTTTCACTAAATATTGCGCTTATGCTGTCGGTCTTGTATGCAGTTCAGGCCATAGGAATAGCAAAATTTTTTTTAATCAGAAAAGGGCTGCCCGTTTACATTCTCCCTATTCTGATTATTTCAATAATTCTGCTGGGAGCATCAGCATTCATGTTCACAGCAATACTATTAACAGGTATAGGGACTCTGGACCTCTGGGCGGATTTCAGAAAACTAAACCCTGAAAAGAACGAAATAATTAAGGAGTAAACAATGAAAGTTATACTTCAGAAAGACATACCAAACCTTGGCGATGCTGGAGATATTAAAGATGTAGCAGATGGATATGCAAGAAACTATCTTCTGCCTAAAAAGCTTGTTCTTTTAGCAAATGAATCGAGCAGAAAAGCAATTGAGCACCAGAGAAAGCTCATAAAGCTGAAGAAAGATAAAAGAAAGAAGGAAAGCGAAAAAGCTGCTGAAGCCCTTAATGGTGTTGAAATTCAGATTGAAGCACAGGTTGGTGAAGAAGGTAAACTATTCGGATCTGTAACATCAATGGACATTGCAGCCAAACTTCTTGAGAAAGGGATTGAAGTGGACAAAAGAAAAATTCTCCTTGATGCTCCTATCAAGCAGGAAGGTGAATTTGATATAACAATAAAACTGGAAGAGGGTCTTAACGCTCAAATTAAGGTATCTGTTGTTAAGGGGTAGTTATGACTATAGACAGGCTTCCACCACAGGACATAGATACTGAAGTTGCCTGTATAGCCTCGGCTCTCCTTAACAGGGAAGCTCTTCTCAGAGTTACAGAAATCCTCCAGCCGGAGGATTTTTATCTGGAAAAACATAAAATTATTTACGATTCAATAATAGATCTTGAACGTAAATCGCTCCCGGTTGACCTTACAACGCTCAGGCAGAGACTCATTGACAAAAGCATGCTTGAGCGCGTAGGGGGTAACCCCTATCTTGCCGAGCTATACCAGGCATCTTCAACATCTGCAAATGCGGAAGTGTACGCAAAAAGAGTAAAGGAATTCAGCCTCCGCAGAAAACTGATTGAGGTTGCAGCTAATTCAATTGAAAAATGCTTTAACCGGGCGGTTGATACTGACGAGGTTATGGATGAAATTGAAAGAGATATCTTTACTGTAACCGAACAGCGTATTACCTCCGACTACACTGATATTAACAGTGTAATGAACCTGACACTTAACGAGATAGAAACCTGGCACAGGACAAAACAGGTGGTTACAGGTCTTGCCAGCGGCTTTACTCTTCTCGATGAAATGCTCACCGGATTTCACGGATCGGAACTTCTTATTGTAGCTGCCCGTCCGGGCATGGGGAAAACAGCTTTTGCTCTAAACATAATGAACAATATTGCCATCAGGCAGAATAAAGCGGTGCTTTATTTTTCACTTGAAATGCCCGCTACCCAGCTTGCCCTGAGGATGATCTGCATTGAAGGGATGATAGATTCACAAAAGGTCCGTACAGGGCATATCAGCTCGGAGGAACTTAAAAAAATTGTAAACATCTCGGCAAAGCTGAGCAAATCCCCCATTTATATCGATGACAGCCCATCGGTGAACATTCTCGAACTGAGGGCCAAAGCAAGAAGACTGGCTCAGAAAGCACCTCTGGGGATGGTGATTGTTGACTACCTTCAGCTTGTATCAAGCCTTTCAAGAGTAGACCGGCATCTGCAGATAGCAGAAATATCCAGAATGCTCAAACAGCTGGCAAGGGAGCTTAATGTTCCTGTAATGGCAATGTCCCAGCTCTCAAGGGCTGTTGAATCAAGAGCGGACCAGATACCGACCCTCTCCGACCTGCGGGAATCGGGATCTATCGAACAGGATGCTGATGTTGTAATGTTCCTCTACAGAGAAGAAAGGGTAAAAAAAGATAGTGAAAAAAAAGGTATAGCCGCTGTAATTGTGGCAAAGCAGAGAAACGGCCCCATAGGGGATGTTGAACTCCGTTTCTGGGATAAATACACCAAGTTCGCAAACCTTGATGTAGCTCACTCATACGAGGAGGCAAGCCCGGCTAATGAGCTCGCTTAAAACAGCTAATCCCGTTATAGGATTTCTTGAATCACTTGGGGCGCACTCTCTTTTTTTTAAAGAAACAATAGTATGGGTCTTCCGCCCCCCCTTTGACGGCAAAAACATTATCAACCAGATGCTGGAGATCGGATACCGCTCACTGCCCGTTACCTCTATTACGCTCTTTTTTACAGGTATGGTAATGGCGCTGCAGATTGGTAAAGCTATGGATGCTCTAATGGCCGGCTCTTCGGTTTTTATCGGAAGCGCTGTAACAATCGCTATGTTCAGAGAGTTATGCCCGGTATTAACAGCACTCCTCCTTGCCGGAAGAGTGGGATCATCAATGGCTGCAGAGATAGGCACAATGAAGGTAACAGAGCAGATAGATGCGCTCTGGACCCTTTCTGCAAACCCTGTCCAGTACCTCTCTGTACCAAGATTTCTGGCATGCCTTTTAATGACCCCGCTGCTGACAGTAATTGCAGACATAGTTGGAGTAATGGGAGGGTCACTTGTAGCATACTTCTCCCTTGGTATTACACCGGAACTATATATATCAAATATTCTTGAAAATATACGCATGGCTGACTTCCTTTCCGGCCTGGGCAAATCGGTTTTTTTTGGTATTGAAATAGCTGTTATTTCATGCTACAGCGGATTTAATACCAGAGGAGGGGCTGAGGGAGTTGGTAAATCAACAATTCAGGCTGTTGTAAGATCATCCATGGTAATTCTTATTTCCGACTTCTTTCTCACATACCTGATACAGCTTATTGAATAAGGATTCTATAATGAGCATTGATAAATCTGACTTTTTGAAAAAAATTAAAGCGCTTAAACTTTCTAAAAAAGTTCAATCCGCCTTTGAAAACACGGACCGGGCACTCTTTTTCGATCCATTCTTTAAAAAACAGCTATGGGATTTTGATCCCCTCCCTGTAGGTTTTGGCGAAAAGAGCGACAATGTAGAAGTACTTGCCAGAATGCTTAATTATCTCAATCCGGGAAAAAACTGGGAAATACTTGAAATCGGGACAGGATCAGGATACTCGACAGCGCTACTTGCCTCAATGTGCGCAAAGGTAATTTCAATTGATGTTAATGAGAACCTTGCAAAGGAGGCGAAAAAACGGCTCCTTGATAACGGATATTTTAACGCAAAGTTTTATGCGGGTGACTGCACAGAGCTTGACGATACAACAGGGATCTTTGACGGTGTAATTATATTTGGCGGATGCATGCACAGCCCCTATGCGGTTCTTAATCTGCTGAAACCGGGGGGTATAGCCATATTCCCCATGGGTCCCATGCATCTTCAGCAGATTACAATGTACAAAAACATCGGCACATCAGATCCCTTCAAACGTTACAAATTTCTGGAGACCTGTGTAGTACCTTCACTTCAAGGTGAATACGGCACATCAAATCCGGGAATGAACATTATTGTAGAGAAAGGATAACACAAAAATATTATTTTTTTGGACTATAGTATTTAACGATTGAATTACTGCATTTTCCGTCATTCCCGCGAATGCGGGAATCTCATAATACCAGCTATCAGATCCCGGCATTTCGCTATCGCTACAGCCGGGATGACAGAATGCTGATCAATTATATAAGTGCAATAAGCACATATTTGCAATTAATTTAATGAGGGATACCATGATAATAGAACAGATTCTTGTAACAGGTATGGCCGTTTTCTGCTATCTTCTTGTTGATAAAAAAACAGGGGAGGCTCTTCTCATTGATCCTGCAGGGGACTTTGACAGAATATCTGAAAAAATAAAAAAGCATTCTGCTGAGATTAAATATATAGTAAATACCCATGGCCATTATGACCACACCTCCGGGAACGACCATATGCTTAATAAAACTGAAGGGAAACTCCTGATACACGAAAAGGACCTCCCCATGCTCAGGTCCATTTCACAAAACGATACAGCGCCATTCAGCAGCGCAGGTGATAAAAGGATCCTCCTTCTTAAGCACAATGACACGATTAAACTGGGGGAGAGCAGCGTAAAAGTTATACACACCCCGGGGCATTCACCCGGAGGGATAGCCCTGTATATAGAGGGGAATATCTTCACAGGAGATACACTTTTTACTGAAGGTGTGGGACGCACAGACCTCCCTGGAGGATCTCAGCAGGTGCTTGTAAAATCAATTATTGAAAGGATACTCTCCTATCCTGACAGCACGGTAATATGGCCGGGACATCACTATGGCCGCAAACCCTCATCAACTGTTAAAGAACAGAAGCGCATATTCGGGGTAAAATAGGATGACAGAAATGGAGAAAAAAATCCTCTACAAGCTGAAGGATATTGCCTCAGATCTGCGCGCGGAAAACGGATGCGCCTGGGACAGGAAACAGACCTTTTCCTCCCTTAAGCCCTACCTTATTGAGGAGGCATATGAAGTATATGATGCCATTGACAATAATGATCCGGAACACCTGAAAGAGGAACTGGGTGATCTGCTTTACCAGATTTATGCCCACTCCCAGATCGCTTCAGAGATGGACCTTTTTGATATTGATGATGTGGCAGATGGAATAGTTTCCAAGCTCATAAGGCGTCACCCACACGTTTTTGGTGATGAAAATATAACCGACCCTGAAAAAGTTAAAGAGCGATGGGAGGTCATAAAAAAAACAGAAAAGTCGGGAAGAGAATCGATACTTGACGGAATCCCCTCTCACCTTCCAGCCCTGGTAAAGGCGCACAGAGTCCAGGAGAAGGTTTCCCATGTGGGATTTGACTGGGAAAAGCCGGAGGATGCTGCAGCAAAAATTGACGAGGAACTGGCTGAATTCAGGGAAGCCATGGCATCCGGGGTCAAAGAGAAAATAACCGAGGAGGCCGGGGATGTGCTCTTCAGCATTGTCAATGTTATGCGTCTTGCAGGTATTGACTCTGAAGATGCCCTGCGGAAAACAATTGATAAATTTATTAACCGCTTCAAATACCTGGAAAAGCAATCTGAAAAAAACGGCCGCAGTATAAAGAAAATGAATATAGATGAAATGGAAGAGCTCTGGCAGCAGGCTAAAGCGGCTTTAGCCCGCGATTAAAAAATCCCCTTCAGCAGATTGAATATTTTTCTCATATCATCATCTGAAAGGGGTGATCCCGCATATCTGCATAGATAAACCTGATCCCTTGCCGTAATAAAATCCGGATCATCCCGCACTGAATCCGCTGTTTCTATAAGCTTTAAAGCATTCCGGAGAAATCCTTCCCTGTCTCTTTTATTAAAAGAAATCCCCAGTTCATTTAATAGAATTCCCCTATCATCAGAAACAGGTTTAGAATCGGGAATTATATCAGCAGCATTTGTATCTCCCCCTCTTTTTATATGACGGAAGATCTTTCTATCCCGCATAAAAAGATATAGACCTGCCGCTGAAGATATAATAATAAAAGAAATAATTAAAATGTAATTCAAAGCTGATGAACCCTCTTTATCAACCGGTACAATCTTTGATTCCCCTATACTGACACTATTCCCCTCTTTCACATCAAAGCTGATAGGATCACTTTTTAATATATTATACTCACCTGAATAGGGATTATATACAGGGAGGGATAAAGACCCATTTACATACCCCTGCTTCTCAGGCACAAGGGTGAGAGAATACCTCTTTGACCCTTCAGGTATATCCTCATTAAGATTAAAATCGGGGGGCTCATCCTCTATGAGCACCCTGACCCCATCCATCCCATCTACAATGGGGTGATGAAGCGACTGCAGATTGCCGCGCCCCCGGATAATTACTCCAAGTTTAACTTCTTCAAAAAGCGAGGCTTCTTCAGTATTAAAATCAATCTCCATACCAAAATCGCCAAGTGCACCCCTGAAACCGGGAGGGGCCCCTTTAAGAGGTATGGGGAGTACCTTAATATTACTTTGCGGCATTGACAGGAGCTTCTGATCAGGGAAAGAAAAGAATCCCCTCCCCCCCTCAACTGTAACTACTATGCTTCCCCCCCCGACACTGTACTCACCCTCACCTGCAGGGGTAAGAAGAAATGTTGCAGCATGGATTTTTTCGTATTCAAGCCCCTCTGAAATTTCAATTGAAGGGGGTATTTTTTCATCAATACCTGTAAGAATAAACCCTTTTACATGAGGCTGCTCCCTGAACCCTTCAATTCTAAGAGCCCTGTTGCCCGACAAATAGACAAAATATCTCATAACCAGAGGTTCTCCAGCATAAACTTGTGCCGATGAAAGCTCTATCCCCCCTCTCATGTAAACCGATGAAACCCTCCGCTCAGGGGAGGCCCCTTCCCTCACCAGGAGGGTCAGAGCCTCTGACTGTAGCTCCACACCCCCTGCTTTAATTACAAATGGGGGGATTTTATATGAACCGCTCTTTTCTGCAAAGACCGAAAAATTTAGAATAATCCCGCTCCATACATTTCCATTTACAAACTGAAAGCTTTTTGAAGAACCGGTATATGATATCTTAAGCCCCTCTACAGCCGGAACTTTTACCGGAGTAATATCGGAAGTTTCTCCTGAAATCATTATTTTCAATACAGCACTCTCCCCAGGGGATAGAGATGTGCGGCTTAATTCTGATGATATCTCCGCAGAAAAAACCGGAAGAGATATAATAAACAGAAAAACTGTTATCAGACATAAAAGAATTCTACCATTGCTTTTCACGGCTTCTCTCCTCAACTTCGCCACCTTTCTGTCTCCTCACAGGTTTATTCTTTAGTGATTCCAGCATATTTTTTACCTGTTCTCTGGAGATATCACTCTTTTTAATATCTGGTGATCCTTTCATGTCATCACCATCACCAGAGGACTTATCATTTCCAGGATCAGGTTTATTGTCATCTTTATTGTCTTTACCATCACCGCTGCTGCTCTCTTTCTCCCTGTTATGCAGCAGATACTCAATATTCTTTTTAGCCTTTTCATAGGCAGGATCGATTTTAAGAGCTTTTACGTATGAATCAAATGCCTTATCATAATCCTTAAGCTGCAGATGTGAATTCCCCATATTATACCAGGCTTTTTTCTGCACATCTCTGTCTCCGGACTTAAGGGATTCATTAAAATATTCAATCCCCTTCTCATAGTTCCCTCTCCTGTACTCAGCTGCGCCTCTGTTAAATGAAAGCATGGCGCGCCTCTTTTCGTCAGGAACAAACCTCTCAGAATTATCATAATGCTCAATAGCGCTGTCAAAATCCTCAGCCTCATAACTCCGGTTCCCCCTGGTCACCTCATCTTTGAAAGGGTCAATCCATGCGGTCTGGATAAAAGAGAAAACCAGAATAATAAGCATACCCGTAATTCTGGAGTTAAAAATCATAATTCCCTCCCCCTTATATTTTCTTTAATCATCAGTTCTGCAGTGAGAACTAAAATGAGAAGAAAGAGAAAAATCGATGTCCTGTCCCTCTTCTCCTTTACTATCCCGCCGCCGAAAACCTGTTTCTGCTGTCCTGCAATTCCATTATAAACAGACCTTAAACCTGCAGTGCTGCTGCTTATATCAGTAAAACTCCCCCCTGTAAGGGAGGAGATCTTTTCCAGAAAAGCCTTATCAGGAATACTCTTCACAAGGTTCCCCTCCCGGTCTTTCATTATTGTTTCTGATGAAGCCCCGGACTTAACAGGTATATAATCCCCCCCTCCTGCTGCAGCGATAGTATAAATTGAAATCTCATTTTTAATGTAAAAGTCGAGGGCACTCTCAATACCAGGCTCATGGTTCTCCCCGTCAGTAATAATAACCAGCATTTTAGATGTAAGCCTTTTTCTGGAAAATACCTTTTCCCCCTCCTTAAGGAGTGCAGGGAAATTAGTGCCCTGAACCCTTATTGAATCAGTATCAGCTGCATCAAGGAACATCATAAATGATCCAATATCAGAAGTAAGAGGGCAGAGGAGGAAGGCCTCACCGGCAAATACAATAAGCCCTATTCTATCCCCTTTGAGAGATTCTGCTATCCTGCGCACTGTATCCTTCCCTCTGGTAAGCCTGTCAGGTGAAACATCTCTGGCCTTCATACTGCTGCTCACATCAAGTGCGATAATAACATCTGTACCCTCGTATGTAACATCCCTCACAATCTCACCCCACATGGGGCGGATAAGGGCTGCAGCAGAAAGAAAAATTGCCAACAGAACCAGTACCTCTTTAGCAAAAATACGGCGGTAATTCCCCCTCAAAAGTCCGCTTTTTTTAAAACCATTACCGATAATTACCGCAGTCCCTTTTCTGCGCCATAGTGCATAAATAATAAAAACTATAACCGTCATCAAAACAGCAGCAAGGATATAAAACCTGTATTCATAATTCCCGAATTCTATCATGGAATTTTCCTGTAAAAGAGAGATCTTAAAATAATATCAATAAAAAATATAGACACAGCAAAGAGGATAAGGGGGAAGGATTTATCATTAAACTCATAATATTTCCTTGTTTCAATTTCGCTCTTCTCAAGCCTGTCAATATCACTTATACTTTCAGCAAGGGCGCCGGAATCATCGGCCCTGTAAAACTTCCCATTTGTAAGAGCAGCCGCGTCCCTCAATGATTTTTCATCAAAATGATTCATGAGCCTCCCCCTTCTCCCGTCAGGACTTGTAAAGGAGACCTCCCCATCTTTCCCCACACCGATTGCGTATATCTTCACATCCATCTCTGCAGCGGCTTTAGCAGCTGTTTCTGTATCAATAAATCCCCTGTTGTTCACACCATCGGTTATTAGAAGAAGAACCCTGCTTTTAGCGCTGCTGTCCATGAGCCTGGCAACAGATACAGCAACTGCGTTACCCACAGCAGTACCGTCTTCACTGACGGTATCAAAGTCAAGTTCATCAACGATATCATGTAAAAAATCATGCTCAAGAGTAGGCGGGCACTGAAGATAGGCATCCCCTGCAAATACAACCAGACCGATTCTGTCATCCCCCCTCTTATCAATAAATTCTTTAAGGACCTTTTTTGCTGCTGAGAGCCTGTTGGGCTCAAGATCCTCCGCACTCATTGAAAGGGAAAGGTCCAGGGCTATCATAATATCAATTCCCTGTGACTTTATGCTTGTGAAAGAAACACTCCGCCCCGGACCTGCAAGAGCAATGATTAATAAAAAAATAGTAAAAAAACGGAGCAGCGGCAGATATGGATATGTTATAATTTTAATGTTTCTTTTTTCAGGTACAATATGCTGTGAAGAAAGAGCAATAGATGCACCTTCTTTGAATTTCCCTTTAAAAAAGTATAAATAAACCAGGTAAAAATATGGAATAAAAAGGAGAAGAAAGTATGGGGTGTTAAAGCTTAGATCAGCCATTTTAAGCACCCCTCTCCGGGCTCAGCTTCCGGGCAAGAGCAAGAGTGGAATCGAAATTATTCATGAGTAATTCCTCAGAGGGGGCAAATTCAGCAAACTTGGAAAGGTCCCAGAAATTCATTATACCTGTAATCTCCCCCCTGATAATTTTATAATCCTGTCCAGACATAACATATCCGAGCTTACCGGAAATTTCTTCAGTAGTCATTTCAACTGCGTCAAAACCGTATAGTGCAGAAATATATCTCCTGAAAAGAATTGAGAGCGCAAAAACATATTTCTTTATCTCCCCTTTTGCTATCAGGGCCGGGGCATCTATTTCATCTACCCCGGTTAAAAAGGCTTCAATGGGTGAGATAGCAGGTATAAATTCTTCAGGAGTTCTGATGCGGCTTTTAATATATTTATAAAGAAAAAATATTAGAGCTGCCAAGAATATTGAAGCCAATAAAAGAAGAAGTACCCTGGTATAATTTCCTGACAGGTCAAGGGGGGATTCAATCTCAGCCAGGCTCCCCTCCTGATTAAGACTTACTATCTCCACCTGCGGTACTTCATATAGCAGGTCCGCACCGGAGGGGCCGGTGATTTTAAGCTCAGGAAGATTATATATTCCGGTTCTGTAATAGGTTATCTCTACTTTAATTTCTGCTGCAGAGCTGTCACCATGTGCGGTTTCTTTTCTTGAAGCATTCCCCACAACATAGAGGGGTACAGATGCAGCTGCTTCCGATGGTGTGTTTTTATCACCCCCCTTGCCTGAAGGGAAATAAACCTTATCACCGGGGAGATGGACATCAAAGGTACCGGATGAGGGACCGGAAAGTATAATAACATATTCGAGCATAGTCCCCACTGTTGATTTCTCCGGAGTAATCGAAGCATGAACAGTTACATGGGAAGCATCAGCTTCACCCGTTTGGGAAAAAGAATAGCATGGGAAAAGTACTATTACGATAATAAGGAGTAATATTTTTTTCATAATCAGAAACAGCCTGTCTATTTCAGGGATCTCCCCTTTCTTCTTTTTTCAAAAAAATTTAAAACAGATGACTCAATAGGTTCTTCAGTAGAAAGCCTCATTGACCCGGCAAATCCGGTGTCAGGGAGATTGCAGCTATGTTCACTGTAATCGGAGTAAAAAGTTTTACCGCTTTCAAGATCAAAAAATTCTGTAAGACCAGGGAGTGACATCCCCTTTTCAAGGGGATCAAAAACCTGAACAGGTATAACATCATGCTTTCTGGAGAGAATTTTGAGCCTGGTTAAAAAATCGCTCCCCCTGTCCATAAAGTCGGACACTACAAAAATAATGCTTCTTTTTTTCATAACCCTGTTTAAATAATCTACCGCCGCGGAAATGTCAGTACCCTTCCCGGAAGGGATTGTATTAATAATCTCATCAAGTACTTTAAGTATAAATTTTCTTCCCTTCCTGGGCTTTATAAATTTCTCCACCCTGTCGGTAAAAAGAAGAAGGGAAATCCGGTCATTATTCATCTGTGCAAGATAGAGGATAAGGGTAACAAATTCCAGCATCACATCACCCTTTGTGCGGCTTACTCCAAATTGAGTGGAAGCGGAAATATCGACCATAAGCACAACTGACAGTTCCCGTTCCTCTATGTACTCCCGTACATAGAGATGATTCATCCTTGCAGAAACATTCCAGTCAATATTCCTTACATCATCGCCGGAAATATACTCCCGCACACTGTCAAAAAGAAGACCATAACCTTTAAAAGCAGACCTGTAGCTGCCGGAAAACATTGTATTAATTTTTTTCCCGGTTTCAAGCCTTATCTTTTTCAGTATTGCGATTCCACTCTGTTCCAATCAGGGGACCTCCACAGAATCGAGCACCATCTTAACTATGTCATCAGGGCTTTTCCCCTCAGCCTCAGCCTGGTAGGAGAGTATTATCCTGTGTCTTAAAATGTCGGGCGCTATCTCCTTTATATCATCTGGTGTAACAAACCCCCTCCCCTTCATAAAGGCTACACACCTTGAAGCTTTCATTAAAGCAATTGAAGCCCTGGGGCTTGCACCAAACTCAATAAGCCTTTCACTCCCGGGAGCAGGGGCTTTCCTTGTTTCAGCAACAACAGAAACAATATACTCCATAAGCTTTTCATTTATATAGATAGATTCAATAAGCTCCCCCTTTGCAGCGATCTCTTCAGGGGTTACAACTTTATTTATCAGCTCCGGTTTAAGCCTCTTATGATTTAACAGTATATTCTTCTCCTCTTCAAATGAAGGGTATTCAACAATTACCTTCATAAAGAATCTGTCCAGCTGCGCTTCAGGTAGCGGATATGTACCCTCCTGTTCAATAGGATTCTCTGTTGCAAGAACCATAAATGGTGAGGGGAGAGGATAGGTATTATCCCCTATGGTAACCTCCTTCTCCTCCATTGCCTGAAGAAGAGCAGACTGAACCTTGGCAGGGGCTCTGTTTATTTCATCAGCAAGTAAAAAGTTGGTAAAAAGGGGGCCCTTCCTTGTAAAGAAAGACATGTCCCCGGGGTTATATATCTGTGTTCCTGTTAAATCAGCAGGGAGAAGATCGGGGGTAAACTGCACCCTCATAAAATCCACATCAACAGCCCTTGCAAATGATTTTACAGCCAGGGTCTTGGCAAGGCCGGGGAGCCCCTCAAGAAGAATATGCCCCCCTGTAATAAATGAGATAAGCATACGATCAATCAGTTTTTCCTGCCCTACTATTGTACCGGCAATCTCTTTTTTAATTGCAGCTACAAAATGATTTTCCTCTTTTACTCTACGGGTGAGATTTTCAATTTCCGCAAAATCCATAAATTACTCCAGTACAATATTCTGAATAATGCCGGCTTCACAGTGAACCGGCAAAGAACTTCTTTTCCCCCTGTCCCCCAAAGGGGGCACGAATTATCAATTATCAATTTGATAATTTAATTTTTATAACTATTTCAATATTATTTAATACATCTTCATCGTTAGTCTGCAATTCCTGAATCACACTATTATGCAGAAATTCATCCTTGGCATTCTGTTTATTTTTTTGGTTCAGTCATATTATTCTGCAAATCTTTAATAAGCTCAACAAAATAAAAAAGGTGCTTGATACTGTAATTCATCAAATTACTCAAGTTCTAATTTTACGTGCCCCCTTTGGGGGACAGGGGGGCTGACTCCGGCAGATGTTGGAACAAATAATATTATTACTTTTCCAAAAGATACGGAATGAGCCTTATATATAAATTTCTTTGGAACAGCATCTGTTAAAAAGTTACAAAATCAGAATTTTCTTTTTTAATTACTCACAGGCAATGAAAAAACACTTAATGGATCGACCTGTGTACCCCTTATAAGAAATGAAACATGAAGATGAGGAGCAGTTGACATGCCGGTAGACCCTACGGCACCTATAATATCACCTGCCTTGACCCTGTCACCTGCCTGAACATTTCTATCATGCATATGCATATAATAGGAAAAAATTCTGTTGCCATGATCTATAAGAACCATCTTCCCTTCATAAAACATATCGTGAGAAAGGACAACAAGCCCGTCAGCAATGGCAAAGACCGGCTCCCCCTCTCTGCCTCGAAGGTCCACACCGCGATGAATACTCTTTCTTGTAGAAACCTGCTGCCTCTTGCGGTTCTTAATTCTGTAGGATAGATACTCTCTCCCCTTCCAGAACTCACTTGTAACCTTGTGGAAATCCCTCGGATGAGACAGAACATTTGAAATAGAGTCGGGGGTAATACTTTTAAATGCCTCTGCTCTAAACTTCCTCGATTCTTCAATATGCTTTCTGTTTTCCGGATCACCATAATGATCTTTATCGGAAAATTTACCCAGGTCTATTCTTATCTGCGCAGAGGGGAAAACTGTATTTTTTACTTCAAAAGAACCGGCCACCTTCCCTGTATCCCCCGACTCATCCCTGGTATATGCAAATTCAACTTTAAAATTCCCGGTTTTTGATGACGGGCTTATTCCGTAAAAACCGCGCAGGCCCCAATGGAAAGAAGTAAGAGGAATATTCTCCCCGTTTATCTCAAGCTTTGCTCCGCTGAAAGAACCGGCCAGAGGTTCCACTTCAATATATACAGCTTCGCCCTGTGCAAAGGCCCTGGCAAAGAGCTTCACTTCAGCTTCGTGGCTGGAAAAAACAAGTTCCTGAGGAGGGATAAATTCAAACTCTTCAGGAATCTTCAGTTCTGTAAGATTCTTTACTTTAACTTGTTCACCAGACTCTTTACCTGCTCCATTACCTGCACTCGAACATCCTGCCAGCATAAATATAACAATCAGCTGAACTATAAATAACTCTTTCTTTAACCGCAATTTATAAAAACCCCCGCATAAATAATTTTTCATCTTCGATTATTTCTATTATACTTATTGTATCAAACAAAATTTTTACTATACATCTAAAAATAACCGGAGATAATTTACAAATCAGGATCATTCCTGATTTTAAAACAAAAGTAATATTATTTTTGTTCATCGCATCTACAAGTCAGCCCCCTGTCCCCCAGACTGTGTAAGAATAGGGGCTGCGGGCAATTGTTAAGGAAAATTTAATGAAAAGAGAAATAGAAGCTTTTAATGAATCGGAAAAAGAGGTTGTTGACCGGATCAGGACTCTCATTAAAGGGGCGGGGTATCCGGATGATTATGCAGGGATCGACAGCACCTGCTATTCTTTAATATCCATGGCTGACCTGATCTCCATATACCCTTCACTTCTGGACAGCCAGAGCCTGGGGGGGAAGTCCCGGTCAGTTGAAACACTTGTGCAGACACTATGCTCAAGCCGCAATCTGGACCTGATCCTCCACACCCCCACAAAAGCTGTGCTTGGAAGAAGCTTCACAATCGCCAAAATTAATTTCTTCCTCCTCCTTTCATACCTGTGCAGAGATATGAAGGAATTACGGGATGAAGAAACTTCCATTCATGAAATAATTTCTATGAATATATTCGCAATTATGGCTGAAGATGTATTCATTTCTATAGTTTCAGACATGGATATTCTGGCTACTGTGAGGGAGTCTGCAGGCATTCTCCTGACAAAGATCTGGGAATATAGAATATTTCTGGGAGTAAATGATTTTGCCCCGATTTTAAATGAGCTATGGGAAAAGAGAAAAAATTTTCTGCCATCCTTCGGAACAATGGCAGGAGTTACAGAAACAACCAGCTTCTGCCAGAAGAACAACAGTCTCTGGATTTCATTTCTTGAAGATGATGAATTCAATGAAGACAGGCTGGAGTCTCTTAAAGAGTACCTTATGGGTCTTGCCTATGAGGAGATTTTAAAGATTCAATCCTTCATGGAATCGAATAAAATCAATGTCCTTGATCAGACAGGGATATCAAAAATACTCGAATCAGCAGGAACATATTTTATGAAAAATTATAATGACCCCAGGGAGATATACCACTTCTATATAAGGAGGAAAGAAAATTCAGATTTTAGAGAAAAAAGTCAGATCCCGGGACCAAAAAAAACCATTGAGGAATATATAATGTGCTACCTGCTTAAAAGAAATATGCCGGTTCAATAACAAAAGAGAGGGTAAATCCCCTCTCTTTTGTTATAATTGCTGTTTTGCTGCAGAATTTTACTTACTGTCTTTATAAGATAAGTAAAATTCTTTATTACAGTCAAATTTACTCAAAATACTTGAAAAGAATAAATAATTGAGATAATATGTTAAATTATTTCCTAGTATTCTTTTCCACCTGAAACATAACAAGAAACAATTCACACCAAATCCTTACGAATAATGGGCCTATAACCAGAGTTACAAGTCCCGCCCAAAAACTTGTACTAAACATAAGGCCAATACCACTAACAACGCAAGAAACAACACCTATCCAAAAAATAACTTGAATAAGAACGGGTGTAACAAACTGTTTAAATGAAGCGAATTCCTTAAAATCAAAATTCTCCATGAAAAACCCCCTTTTTTTAACTGTATTTTAAAAAATGGAAAACCGGTAAATCTGACACCCCTTATGGAATATGCAATTTCCCGGTTATCTATTTTTATATTATACTTAATATACAATATAGTACAGTAAAAAAAAATAAACACTTTTTCATCAATTTCTGCAATTATTTTAAAGTTAGTAACAAAATTTCAGAGAAAAAGTCTCTCATTCCAGCCGAAGTAAGAACGTAGAGCCAGGATCTCCTGAAAAAATCATGAGTAATGAGATTTCAGCACCTGTACTGAGCTCGTCGTCTATGAGCGGAATGATAACACCTACAAAGTTCTGCAGCTACAATTTGAAAAAGCTTCTACTTCGTTGCAGCCCCCTGTGTCAGGGTAGTTGTCCGATGTGACCGCACTTAACAGTAAGCTTCATCGCTTTGAGTCCAAAGAGGGATGAAAAGCTGGTATAAGTTTATACATACATAAACCATGTCCGGAGGTTCGGAAATACGGTATATTCATCACAATTTCCCCTGATCACCTGATTAGGGCTATGGTTTTTCTAATAAAAATTTATTTTCTGGAGAGATTTTCGAATGATTCTTGAAGGTTATTTTAAAAGACGGGATGAAAATGGTATTGAAATTCCTATTGGTTCTGTCCGACATCAGTGGTTTCGTTCAACAGAGTCTTAACATAGCTGCTTCGGATAATTAAAACATTATCTTTTATTCTGTTAAACCGCTAATGAAACTTAGCGGTTTTTTTGCGGCAGCTACGTTAAGACTTCTATAAGTTATCGGAAGTTTTTTCGCCCCTTGACATGAAAATATATTATCTTTTTCCTTTTGCCTTCACTTTTGGTTTGGCAATTTTTTCAATTACTACTCTATATCCCAATGCAGACATAAGAGAATTCAAAGTACTAAATGTAACATTTGTTGCTTTATCAGATTTTATATTCTGTATAATGCTTGTTGATATTCCGGATTCTTCAGCAAGTTTGCGTACTGAAATATGATTTTCATTCATTGCTTCAAGTAGAAATTCTTTGACTAAAAATTTGCTATATTCTTTATCGAATTTTTCCTTCTGTTTTGGATTTTGAATCAGTTTATCGAATGTGCTTAAATTCTTTTCTTTTTTATTTTCCATAGTATGTACCTTTTTATATTCTATTAAAATAATCTTTTTTGTATTTGATAGCCCTGTTTTTTTCATCGGCCGGTAACTTTTGTGATTTTTTATGAAAACCGTTTGCTATTATGATTTTTTTATCTTTAACAAAAAAAGATAAAAATCTATCCGGTTGAGGTTTAAATGCGAAGATACTATCACCTTCAAAATTAAATTTTGTTTTATCATGGATTTTTCAAAAATCACCAATACGTTTGAATAAGACTAATAATTTTCGTTTTTGGAGATCTGATAATCCTTCATAGTATTCAAATGACTGGCTTTCCCCATTTTCATCAAAATACCATTCAATAGTAAAAACTTACCAATGTATGCTATATGATCTTTATTATTCATAATTCAATGTATCTAAATATTGATACGGTGTCAATATTTTTTTTATCGTGATTTTCTTCATAATGAAGATAATCACAAAAGGGAGATACCGGCCAATAAGGTAAATACGCCATTCCCACCAGCGGTTTTTTACCCCCAGGGCCCCCTCAAATTTTCTACGGGAATAAACCAGCACAGCAGAGCAGCACCCAGAATATAGGGGAAACGCCACAAGTTTCCCAGGTCTACAGCAGCGGCTGTCATAGAAAAAATAAAGGCAGGTTCAGAACTCCACTGTTTCCGGGACTCCTGTACAAACTTTGAATCTGGCATATCAATCATCTCTCTTTTTTTTAAATATATTTTATATTGTCCCCCTGAAGATACACCTCTGTATACTCTCCTGTCAAGATGAAATCCAAGCGCTGTACACACCTGTCAAGCTATGCAGATTGTCTGTTAAACTGAGCTGATAGCTTATTAAGCGGAGCGGAGCCGATCGCTTGTTAAGTTAAGCTGAGCCGATCGCTTGTTGAGCGTAGCCGAAACAAGCCTGTTAAGCTGAGCGAAGCCGATCGCTTGTTGAGCGTAGCCGATCATTTGTTAAGTTAAGCGAAGATGATCGCTTGTTGAGCGTAGCCGAAACAAGCCTGTTGAGCGGAGCCG